>NZ_MQVS01000009.1 GCF_001907235.1 Buchananella hordeovulneris | reverse complement strand
ACCCCCGGCCGAGCCGCTTCGAACCCACCCTCCCCACTCCGAACAGCCCCGCATCCTGCCGCCCTACTCCAGTTGTCACCACCCCGGTCCCATCTCGGCCCCACCCGAGATAACCCTGCCCTGGTGACAACTGGAAACAGATCCGGCGCGGTTGGCAAAAATCGCCGATCTGCGACACCGTGGGACCCTCGTTTGCTCGCCCACTCCCCCACAATTTGCCCATGGAACTTGATCCCACCCACTTCTACGCCTTACAAGCTCGGGCCCCCTACCAGCGAGGCAGTCGCGAAGCACAGATCTCGCAGTCGACCATTGAGCTCGGCACCCTGCGGATACACAGCGGGGCCGTGGAGGCGTGCGACCCATTCTTTGACTTGGGCAACGGCGTGCGCTTCCAAGCCCCGAATGGTGACCACCGGGCGGTGGTCACGGTCGCGGACGTCTCCGGCCGCCAAGATGGCTCGCACCTGCGCGAGTCATACTTGTCTTTGCTGTTCAGCGACGCCCCCACCGCCCGGCTAGCCCTGGCCACCCCGCTGTTGGGGCCGGACGAGGAGGAGCACACCTACTCAGCGTGGGTCGGCGTGGAGACGGGCACGGTGGCTTTCACTGATCGCACCGTCCTGCAGTTCATGCCAGATGTCAACCACTATGACGAACTTTTCGACAGCGGGCAGCCCGACTCTTGGTTCGCCCTCATGGACAACCCACACCACATCGCCCGCTACGTTGCCAACATACCCCTGCCCCTGGGGCAGGCAGGCGAGAACCTGGTGTTGTCGCACTCGGGTTGGGGCGACGGCGTCTACCCCGTGCTCGCCACCTACGCGGCAGACGGCAACCTCACCGGTTTGCACATCGACCTGTTGGTGGTTAACGACGACGCCTCCCGCAAGTTGGACGTGGACGACGAGGAAGACGACTAAAACCGCGGGCGGGCGGCCACGCCTCGCCGTGACCGCCCGCCCGCCGCCGCCCCGCTACAGCTCGACGAGGAAGCCATCGTCGTCCACCACGCGCCCTTCGGTGACGGCGACAATGGCCCGGGCAGCGGCCTCGATCTGATCGGTGACGGCCATCCGGGTGCGCCGCACGGCTCGCGGCACGCGCACGTTGCCGACCATGGTGTAGTCCGCGGGCCGCCAACGCACCGTGTAGGAGACGATGCCGTTCTTGATCCAAGGCTCGCCGGCGATGGCCGGGATGGGGCTATCGACCCCCGTCATGGCCACCTCAATGCCGTCGCGCCCCGGGGTGCGGAGGGCGTAGCCGATGCGCACCATGGGGCTGCGGGAGGCAGCCTCATCGAAGGCCGCGGATTCCGCGTCGAGCCATCGGCGCTGCCCTTCGTCCAGGCCCAGGTTTTCGCGGACGCGGGCGATCTGGTTGTCGCGCCGGGCCGTCGCCGAGGCGCTGCGCGGGGCCGGGGAGACAACTGGCAGATCATCAATGGGGGTGAGGTCGGGCAGGATGGGGCGCAGCACCGTCAACGCGGCCGCCTCGTCGAGCGCAACCGGCGCCAACACGGTGAGATTGACAGCGGAGTCCGGATCGGGGACATAGATCCCGCCCGACGGCCCCACCCGGATGGCCCCGCCAAGGCGGCGAGCAATCTTCCGCAGCGCCGAGACGGCCACTAGCTCGTCTCCGCTGGGCAGCCCGTCGAGGAAGAGTTCCATCAACGGGTCGGTGCCTTGCAGTTCTTTGGGCATGGGTTTGCCGCGGTTAGGGGGGCACCGCAGGAGGTAGGCCTGGGTGGTCCAGGCGGGCAGTTCAAGCGTCATCCGCGTGTTGGTGTCTACCAGCCACGGCCCGGTGAGGGACGCCCCGGGGGTCAGGCGCAACAGGCCGGGCGCCTCCCACCCGGCCCCGAGGTCGAGTGACAGGGCGAGGGCTTCTAGTTCGGCGGGGTCGACGTCATCGGCGACGGCGAGCAGCGTGTGTGGAGCTGCCAGGTCAGGGGTGAGGAGGTCTAGTTCGGTCATTAGCGTCCTTCGAAGCTGGCGCGGGTAAATGAGAGGTGGGAGCGAGAAGCGGTGGGGCCGCGTTGCCCTTGGTAGCGCGAGCCGCGCGCCCCGGAGCCGTAAGCAGCGGCGGCGGGCGAGGAGAGCTGGAAGAAGCAGAGCTGGCCCACCTTCATGCCGGGCCACAGCAGAATCGGCATGGTGGCGGTGTTGGAAAGTTCGAGGGTGATGTGGCCGGTGAAGCCCGGGTCGATGAAACCGGCGGTGGAGTGGGTCAGCAGCCCGAGGCGCCCGAGGGAGCTTTTGCCTTCGAGGCGGGCGGCGACGTCGTCGCCAAGGGTGACGAGCTCGTAGGTGGCACCAAGCACAAATTCGCCGGGGTGGAGCACGAAGGGCTTGTCGGGGTCGACTTCGACCAGGTGCGTGAGTTCGCTTTGGTCCGCGGACGGGTCGATGACGCTGTAGCGGTGGTTGTCGAAGAGCCGGAAGTAGCGGTCGAGGCGCACATCGACGCTGGAGGGCTGCACCATTTCGGGGTCCCAGGGGTCCAGGGCGATGCTGCCGGCGGCTACGCGGGCATGTATGTCACGGTCTGAGAGCAGCACGCGTAGATTGTGCCAGCCCTGTCGGGGTGGCACCTGGGAACTTGGGGCCGGATTTTGGCCGCCGACGCCGACGCTGCCCGGCCGGGGCGAGCCCGAGTTGCGTTAGGGGTGGGGGTTAGGGATATGATCTGCGGGCACGCTAACGCGGCGCGCGGGTGTAGTTCAATGGTAGAACTCCAGCTTCCCAAGCTGGTAGCGCGGGTTCGATTCCCGTCACCCGCTCTATGAAAGACGACCAGTCACCCGGCAGTGCGAGCAGCCGAAGCGTATGGCCTGTGGGTACGGTGTCGAAAACAATGTGATCGTAAGCATCGACAATGTTTGGGGAGACGAGGAAGTCAACAAATCTGTTGAATGAAGCGACCTCCACCGTGCATGAGCCAGAGAGCGTCTCCTCGGACTCGCGCAACACCTCGGGCGGCAGAAGATGACGAACTGGCGCAAGAATCGACTCGCGGTACTTTTCTGCCTCCATGTTCGGGTCGATCTCGATCGCATCGAGCCTGACCTCCACCCCCATCTCCCTGGCGACAACGTCACCTAGCGCAGTAATTTCAGGTCCAATGGATTGTCCGAAAACCTGCGCAACATTTGATGCCGGATCTGTCGACACCAGCAAGACTTTGCGCCCTTGCGTAGCAAGTGAAAGAGCGGTAGCGCATGACACCGTCGTCTTACCGACCCCACCCTTGCCGGTGAACATCAGAAACTTTGTTGTTGGTGGCCACTGGTTCAACAGCATCCCGAAGCACCTCCGCAACACGACGAGCTTGCCACTGGAAGCTCCGATCTGCCGTCACGTGCAACCTGAGAATCGAGGCTGCCCGCAGAATCCCGACGCGCCCACGCACGCAATTGCGCCAGGGTGGGATACACGCCCTTGAGGACGATCTCGCCGTTAATCACCACCACGGGAAGAGAATCGGCCCCTTCGGACTCAAGCAGGTCGCGTACAACCGGAGTGGATGCGAAGTCCAACGGGGCGCTGGCCAAGTTGTGCCGCACCACGTCCAGTCCCTCCTTCCGTGCAGCGCTCACAGCTGCCGCCGCATCAACGACTTCCTGGTCAACGTTTTCTCCGCATACACCCGACGAACAGCACATCGCCGGATCAAAGATGTCGATCTTGGCCATCTCTTACCTCCACATGTCATATCGATGATTGTCGATACGTTGGATGCTACACCTACATATCGAAAGTTGTCAATGTGTGGCATACTGGAAGGGTGAACGATAGTTACCTGTGCGCTTGCCCTGTGGGCGAGGTGACCTCGCCGTCAATGCCGCTTGAAGCTCGGGTGGAGCAGTTCAAGGCATTGGGTGATATCACCCGGCTGCAGCTAGCTTTGATGGTCAAGCAGGCTGCACCGTCCCCAGTGTGTGCATGCAACTTCCCTGAAGCCTTCGGCATGAGCCAGTCGACAATCTCCCATCATTTAGGCAAGCTGGTCAAAGCAGGGGTTCTCGAAAGACAGAAGCGAGGGAAATGGGCGTACTTCACGCTCCATCCAAGCTTTGATCACAATCTTCTTGAAAACCTTGAGTCAGGAGTCGCCATGAATGTCAGTGACACAACCTCAGAAACCACAATCTTGTTCGCCTGCCGGCAAAATGCTGGGCGTTCCCAGATTGCTGCAGCGTTAGCTAAGCAGCTTGCGCCAGAAGGTGTGACGATTCTGTCGGCAGGATCCGAGCCTGCTGATGCAGTTCATCCTGTCGTCGTTGAGGCTCTCGCCGAGATTGGCCTCCAACCCGATTCTCAACCCAAACCACTAGACCCCGCACAGGTGAAAACGTCTGACTGGGTCGTCACCATGGGGTGTGGCGAAGCCTGTCCCTTCTTCCCTGGCGTCCATTATCAGGATTGGAAGATCGACGACCCCAGTGACCGTTCACTCGAAGAAGTCCGGGGCATTATTGACCAGATCAGAACACGTGTCCAGGAACTACTTGGCACAGTCTCCCAAGGGTAATCCCCATGAGCCTCTCTGGCTGCAAAGAGTCTTGATGCAACGAGGAAAGTCGCCGGGACCATGTTTTTATTGCTCTCGCGTAGCTTCCGTAGCTCTAGCAACAGCCGCATTGAGCCAGTGAAAAGCACCTGGCGGAGCGCCAATGTCGCTTCGATGCTCCCCCCATTAACAGTTGTGTTCCCTGCGTTGCGTCGCCTAACAGCAGCAGAAGTTATAGGCCTTGCCGCCATACTCAGCACCCCGCAATCAGCTACACACCCGAAGCCTGGCGAGCCCTCGTTGACCACGCCACCATCCACCCCGACGGCACGATCACCATCACGTTCAACGACGGCACGACGATCTAGACCATCTTCATCCTCCACTCCAGACGCCACTGGCCTGGCGCTTCGTCGTTGTCGCTAATGCCCTGCACCCACCCGACTGCAACCTGCACCCACCCCGGCTCTTGTATCCATCGTGACCACCTTTGGTCTCTTCGCGTCCGTCCGCTGGGTTGCGAGCTTGGTGGAGACGTGGCGCGGTCGCGGGATGTCGAAGTGGCCGAGGTGGCGGAAGAGGTGACCACGGTTCCCGAAGGCAAGCGCGCGGAGCGCGTGCGGCAGCCCTTACACCTGGACATTGGTCAGTGTGCACTGTATAGTTCAGTGCATGCTGACCATTGCTTCGCGCCTCGACGTCATGAACCGGCTCGGCCGGGCCATGGCCGACCCGACGCGCTCCAAGATACTCATGACCCTGCTCGACGGCCCGAGCTATCCGGCCGTGCTCTCGCGCGAGCTGAACCTGACCCGCTCGAACGTCTCGAACCACCTGACCTGCCTGCGCGACTGCGGGATCGTCGTCGGCGAGCCCGAGGGGCGGCAGACCCGCTATGAGATCGCCGACCCGCACCTCGCGGCGGCGCTCGTCGCGCTGGTGGACGTGACGCTGGCTGTCGACGAACATGCGCCGTGCGTGGACTCTGCGTGCACGGTGCCGGGCAGCTGCGGGACGGGGGTGGAGGCGTGAGCGAGGCCCTGACCACCGCGCGCCGCGCGACCCTGCACCGCCGCGTTCGCTTCATCGTCGGCTTCACGATCACCTACAACGTGATCGAGGCCATCGTCGCCGTCTGGGCGGGCGTCCTCGCCTCGTCGGCCGCGCTCATCGGCTTCGGGCTCGACTCAGTCGTCGAGGTGCTCTCGGCGGCCGCCATCGCCTGGCAGTTCACGCGCAAGAACCCCGAGCGATGGGAGAAGGTCACCGTCAAGGCCATCGGCATCGCCTTCTTCGCGCTGGCCGCCTACGTCTCGATCGATGCGGTGCTTGCGCTGGTCGGCCAGGAGGGCCTCGACCACAGCCCGCTGGGCCTCGGCATCACCGCGCTGAGCCTGCTCGTCATGCCGCTGCTGGCGTGGTTCGAGGTCCGCACCGGGCGAGAGCTGGGCTCCAAGAGCGTGATGGCCGACGCCAAGCAGCTCATCCTCTGTGTCTATCTGTCCGGTACGGTGTTCGTCGGCCTGGTCCTCAACAGCCTGTTCGGTTGGTGGTGGGCCGATTCGGTCGCGGCGCTGGTCGTGGCGGTGCTCGCGGTGCGCGAGGGCCTGGAGGCCTGGCGCGGCTACGTCGAGTCGCCGTTCGAGGTCCTGGAGAACCTCGACGACGACTGATTCCCACCCACGAGAGGATGACGGAGACCCCCGGAGCGCTGCTTCTGGGGGTCTCAGTGTTTCCATCACACTTCACGAGTGTCATGACTCGGACATGTGCTAGCGCATATCAATCACACCGGTGCCGACCTCGATGTTTTTGGTGCGCGCACCCGCTGCTGCGAGCACGGGCACCGGAGAGGCGGCCTGGCGAGCCCAGTGGTGCACACGCCGCGCGGTCCGAGTCCCACTTGGAGATCGCCTGACGCGACACCCCGAGCAGGACAGTCAAACGCTCCTGGGTGAGGCCACGACTCGACCTCAGATGCTGAAGGTTCTCACGAAATGACATAGCAACTCCTTTCACTATGGCCGCGGAAGACACAACTGCCATCGCATTCCCTTGCGGCGGTTCATCCTCAACTTTGCCAGTGAGAACGCGGGACATCCACCACCCGACGGCTGCAATCCACAAAGCAACCAAATTTTTCCCGCAACCACCGGTTGCATCCACTCGGACCTTACTGCAGGTGATCTGCTCCGATCCCAAGGCACGTGTTCCAGCACAAATTATCGTGTTGTGAAGGGTGTTCGGGATAAAAATGGCGCCTGGAGGCCCAGAAAAACGAGTCCCGAGGGACACCTCGCACGGCGATTCAATACTTGTTGTCAGTTACTACCTCATAAATAGGTTCCTTCGGGGTCGGCAAGCTGACTCCATAATTTCTCATTACACCTCACCAATTTGACATCCGGTCCGTTGCGCCTCGGAATCGTTTTCGCGCGAAATGTGAACCCGTCCGCACCTAGCGGCGCACCCACCCGGCTCGGCTTTGCACCCACCTGCACCCAAAGATGCACCCACACGGCTTGCTTATGCACCCACCCCAGGCTTTGTATCCATCGTGACCACCTTTGGTCTTGCGCGAGACCCCCGAGTAACACTCGGGGGTCTCGCTTTAGCGCGGCCCGGGAAGCGAGCGGGCCGCCTACTGTTCTTGCCCGCCCCATTCGACGACGGTGAATCCGGTCCGCGGGGGCGCGGGCATCAGCTGCTGGACGGGCACCGCCGTGTCTTTGGTGGCCGCCGAGTAGACCAGGTACACGCGCACGAATGTCTCCGGCTGTACGGGCTGCCCGGCGGCGGTGAAGGAGTAGCTGGCCAGCTGCGAGTGCTGGTCGGTGGCGAAGGTGACGAGGGAGTAGTCGTTTTGGGCGAGGCGCGGCGCCCAGTAGGTAATGAAGTCGGCGGATTCTTGGTCGGTGAGGCCGAGCAGGCTGAGCTTGTCTTCCAGGAACGGCACTACCTCCGCGCGGGCCACGAGGAAGCCGCGGTCTTGTGAGAATCGCCCGGGGGCGCCCCCTTCCCAGAACAGGTACGGGTATTGACGGCCCTGCGCGTCGGTGAGGGTGCCCGTCGGCTCCGCCGTCACCGTCCACTCGGGGCCGCTGGCGGCCGCCTGGGGGTAGCTGATGGTGACTTGCCCCGCGAACTCTAGGTCGACGCTAATGTGTGTTGGCCGCTCGGGGTAGAGGTAGAGCACGGGCTTTTCCTCCAGTGGGGGCTCAGGTGCTTGGCACCCGGCCACCAGCGTCAACAGCCCCACTAAGCCCACACCGATCTTTCCCGCTCGCATACCCGTGTCCTCTCGCGCGGCTGGGCAGGGCGCCCCGCTGACCTCTCCGTCAGCAGCCAGGTTACTCTCGGCGGTGGCCGCCCACGGCCGTAATGAGTAATCCGGCCCCCGGGGCCGCGCCCCGCGCCCGCCCACGGCAGAAACAAGCGGTCCGCCCCCACCACACGGGCGGGGGCGGACCAATCAAGGCTCGGACCGTTAGCTGCGGCGGCGCCGCACCAGCAGCAGGGCACCGCCCGCCAACAGCACCGCCGCCACCGCGGTCAGGCCGAGAGCGTTGACACCGGTGCGCGCGAGGCTGCCGGGGGCGGCTTGGCCGCTGGGCGAAGCCGCGGGCGCGGGGCTAACCGAGCGGGTCGGACTCGCCGACGGCGCGGGGCCGGCGGGCGGGGCAGGCACACTCGCGGTGGGGGCGGGGGCCTGCGGGCTGGAGGGGGCCGTCGACGGTGCCGGGGCCGGGCTGGCGGTCGCCGTCGCGGTGGGGCTCGGCGTGGGGCTCGGCGTCGGGCTCGCCTGCGCCGGGAACTTGACCTTGATCCACACCGCCCGGTGGTCGGAGGTGGGGAACGGGATGCGCTCGCCGGTGTTCGGGTCCTTGTCGAGGCCGGTCAGCCGGAATAGTTCGTCGTCGCGGGTCGGCCAGAACACCTGTGCGTCTTCCACAACCGCGCCCTGGTTGGGCAGCACGTAGTCGACCCGCAGGTTGCCGGTGCGGGCGTCACCGAAGTCGGCGGTGTCGTACTTGGGGTCGGCCTTGTGGTCCGGGTTCACGCCGCCCTGCAGGGCGCTCTCCTGCGCGCCGCCCGCCGAGCTGGGTTTGGGGTCCAGCACCCGCGGGTTGTGCAGCAGCTGCAGGATGGCGCTGTTGTAGGAGCTGCCGTCGACGGGGTCGGCGTTGTAGTCGCCGAGGATCACGAAGTTGGCGTCCGACGGCAGGGTACCGGTGTTGCCGTTGTCGTCGTACAAGTAGGTTCCGGCCCCCGAAATGTAGTCGGCCCACAGGCGGATCTCGTCGTGGTTGCGTTTCTGGTTGCGGATCTCGGGCCCGTCGAAGGCGGGCGGGGTGGGGTGGGCAGCCAGCACGTGCACGATGGTGCCGTTGATGTCCACGGGAATGTCGGCGTGGGTCTTCGACGACAGCGGGAACTTGGCGATCTCTTCGGGCGCATACCAGGGGCTGCCGTCGGCCTGCTGCGGCAGTAGCGCCCCCGGCATGTCCTGCCAACGGAAGTTCTGGAACGTGCGCACCTGGTCGGCCTGGATCGGATACTTCGAGTAGACGACGAAGCCGTACTGGCCCGGGAAGAGCCCGAAGCCCCACGCGTCGTCACCGGGCTTGATTTCGCCGTCGTTGTTCAGGTCGAAACCGGAGGGCACGCCCGTGTTTACCGGCCCGGTCCACACGTAGGGGTATTCGACGGGGGCGGCACCGTTCTGGCTGACCTCCAGGTAGTTCTTCCGGAAGAGGTCGGCGGCCCGGTGGTCTGCGTCGTAGTCGAATTCGTTGACGAGAATGATGTCGGGGTTGATGCGCTGGATGGTTTCGGCGGCGTTGCGGGCCTGCTGGTTGTCGCCGGTGGCGAGGTGTTCCAACAGCTCACCGGCGCGTCCGCGGTTGAGGCTGGCGTTGAACGTGGCCACTGTGAGGGTGTCGGTGGTGGGGCCGGGGGCGGGCTCGTCCGCTGTCGCCGGGACGACGGCGGCCAGCGTCAGGCCCGCGGCCAGGGCCGCGCTCACCGTCAACTTGCGAAACTGCATCTAATTGTCCTTTCGCTCTTTGGCTGTTGGCCGCCGGGCGGGCCCGGCACTTGCCGCCGTGTGCGGCTGCGCCCTGCGGCAGCCCAGCGCGGGCGGGACCTCCGATTTGCAAAGCCCGTGGCGGCCACCGGCCAGGCGACTGTATCACCGCCCGGCCGCCGCTCGGGCGGGCACCCCGGGGTGGCTGGCGTGTTCCCGCGGCCCCGCCCCGGGCGGCCTCCCGGCGGTGCCCCCGCTCACCACCGTTCCAGGTTGCGGGCGTGCTTGGCAAGGTAGGCCTGGGTGAACTCCTGCGGACTGACGTCGTAGCACAGCAAAACATCGGTGAAGTACATGAGCACATCGCACATCTCCTCCACGAAGTGGGCGCGCGCGGGCCCGGCTTCCGTGATGGCGGCGTCGCCTTGTTTCTTCATCACGTCGGCGACCTCGCCTGCTTCGGCGAGCATCCACAGCAGCTGCTGTTTGCCCACTTCCGGGCGCAGTCCGCCCCACAGGTGGTCATATTTCGCGTGGATTTCCCGCTGGATTTCGTATAGGCGTGCCAGCCCGAGCTCGGCCATGCTTTCCCCTTCGTGTCGACGGTGCGGCCTCCACTGTAGGCCGCCCGCCCGCTAGCCGCGGGTGACCAGGAGGGTTCACCCCAAGCCCGGCCCCCATCAGGTCGCGCCTCAACCGCGGGTGACCTCGGTGAAGCGCTGGGCCGCCCCGCGCGGAATCTCGGGCGCGACCGCCGGGCCGGGGGTGGGGAACTGCGCAGCCACCTGGTAGTGACCGTCGGCGCGCTGCAACAGCCCATAGTCGACCAGTTCGCGGCGCAGGGAGGCGAAATCGTCGTGCACCTGCGCCAGGAGCTGGCTGACCTCCCGCTCGGAATAGACGACACCGGGGTTAAACAGGTCCAGCAGTTCGATCAGCACGACGACGCGGGCCCGCCGTTTAGCGGGCAGGTGCGGCAGGCGGTCGTCCCGGAGGAAGGTGGCCACGGTTTTGTCCCAAAACGCGGCCGCGGCGGCGGAATCTGCCCGCAGGGCGGCGCGGGCGGTGGTGTAGTTTTCCCCGGTTTGCAGCATGCGGGCGCGCACGAGCTTCTTGAAGTCTTTGTCGCTGGTCATCTTGCACCATCTCCGGCAGTGTCGACCCCAGTCATCGCTGCCAGTTGGTGATGTGGCTGCCCCAGAGAATGCGCTCCCCTTCGCGCTGAGTGCCGCCGGGACTGGGCCGGGGCGCGCTGGGCGGTGGGTCCGCCTGCCGGGCAGCCTAGCAGACCGGCCCGCCGCCCTGGTGGCCCCGCCTGACAGTCGGCCCGCCGCCCCGCGCCCCCTGCTCAGTCCGCTGGTTCGGTCGCGCCGGGGCTGGTCAGAACCCGCCGGGCCAAGGCGTGGGCGGCCCGCACGTGCCCCGCCAGGTCCGTGTTGGCGGCCACCAGGCTGACCAGGAATCCGGCGTTGAAGGCGTCCCCGGCCCCGGTGAGATCCTTGATCTCGGCCAGCGGCTCGACAGGCACGGTGCAGACCAGCCCGGCGGCCGTGAGCACCCGGGTGGGTTGTGCCCCGTGGCGGGCCAGCAGCGTCGTGCCGGGTAGTTGCGCGAGAAGTGGGCCGGGGCCGTCGCCCGCCACCAGCGCCAGGCGCGCGGTCTCGTCGGCGTTGGCGGACAGGTAGTCGGGGGCGATGGCCCGCACCGTGTCGCAATACAGCGCCAAGCCGACCTTGTCGATGGTGTAGAGGCTGGAGGCGTCGAGGCTGACCTGGCCGCCGTGGGCGTGCACCTGGGCGGCGGCGTCCACGACGGCCTGCCGCGTGCCCGGCGTCTCGAACGAGTAGGCGGTCAGGTGCAGCACCCGCAGGTCCCGCAGCCAGGCCGCCTCGATCGGCCCGAGCGCGCCGCTGGCCCCCCGCGAGGGGAACATGTGCCGCTCCCCCGTCGGGTCGATCTGCACCACGATCGTGCCGGTGGCCAGGTCGGGGCGCACCTGATTGCGCACCTCGACTCCCCGCCGCTGGAGATCTTGCGTCAGGGCGTAGCCTGCGATGTCGTCGCCGACGCAGCCAATGAACCGGGTGGGGGTGCGCGGCCCGGCGAACGCGGCGACGTTGGCGGCCGAGCCGCCCCGCTGCAGATAGATGTCCGAGGCGGTGTCGGTGGCGGGCCGCACCGGCTCGCGCTGCCAGACCACGACATCCTGCACGATGTCGCCGACGACTCCCAGCATTACCGCTGCCGCTCGGCCAGGGCGCGGGAGACCTGCGCGGCCAGCGCGATGTTGTTGCGGTACAGGGCGACGTTGGCGTCCAGGCTGCGCCCGTCGGTGGCCACCCGCAGGTAATCCAGCAGGTAGGGCGTGATGGCCTGGCCGCTGATGCCGTCGCGGTCGGCGTCGGCCCAGGCGCGCTCCAGGATCTCGTCGAAGCCTTCGGTGTCGAGCTGGTCTTCCAGAGGCACCGGGTTGGCGAGGTTGATGCCGGCGGGCACGCCCAGGGCCCGCTGGGTGAGCAGGAGGTCGGCGGCCTGTTCGGGGGTGTCGACGCGCTGGTTGAGGGTGTAGCCGGAGTCCGCCACGTAGAAGCCCGGGTATTGCAGGGTGCGGTAGCCGACGACGGGCACGCTCAGGGTTTCGAAACGCTCCAGGGTGGCGCCGATGTCGAGGATGGCCTTGGCCCCGGAGGACACGAGAATGAAGGAGGTGCGGGCCAGCGCGATGAGGTCGGCTGATTCGTCGAAGGTGGTGGCGGCGCCGTGGTGGACCCCGCCCAGCCCGCCGGTGGCGAAGACGTCGATGCCTGCCCGGTGGGCGAGGAAGGCGGTGGCGGCGATGGTGGTGCCGGCGCTCAGGCCGTGCACGTGGGCGTAGGCCAGTTCGCGGATGGAGGCCTTCAGCAGGCCGTCCGTGCGGGACAGTTCCGCGATCTCGTCCGGGGAGAGCCCGACGACGAGTTCGCCGCGGAAGACCCCGATGGTGGCGGGCACGGCGCCGTGGGCGCGGGCCACTTCTTCGCCCGCGAGCGCGACCTCCAGGTTGCGGGGCCGCGGCAGGCCGTGGGTGAAGATGGTTGATTCGAGGGCGACGACTGGCTCGCCTGCCGCCAGGGCGGCCTGGACGGTGTCGCTGATCCGGATGGGGCTGTTGGTCATGACTGCACCTTCTGCTTGGAGAGTTTGTTTCCACCCTAGTGAGCGGCGCATGCGGGAACAATATGCATTGTGGCATCGTTCGATAGCCTTTTGTTATGGGTGAGGTGCTGACGAGTCGGGTAACGCTCCGCCAGTTGGAGGCGTTCGCAGCCGTCGCTGACGCGGGCAGTTTCACGGCGGGGGCCGCGCGGCTAGGACGTTCCCAGCCGACGGTGAGCAAAGAGGTGCAGGCCCTGGAGCGGACGCTGCGCCGCCAGCTGGTGGACCGCTCACCGCGGCGCACTGGCCTGACGGCGGCGGGCAGGCAGCTGCTGGCGCAGGTGCGCCGAGTGCTGGCCGAGGCCGCCGAGCTGGAGCGAGTCGCCGCCGCCCCCACCGCTCGCCAGGCGGTCCGGGTTCGCCTGGCCTGCACCCCGAGTGTTTCCAACCGGCTCTTGCCGGTTTTGTTGCAGCGGGTCGAGGGCGGCCTGCCGGGGCATGAGATTGTCGTCAAGGAGGTCGAGACCGGCGAGGTGGAGGACCTAGTGGAGCAGGGCCGGGTGGATTTGGGGTTGTGTCACTATCCCCGTCACACGCCGGCCACCCGCATCGACGTGCTCGGCGACGACGAGCTCGTGCTGGTGGGGCAACGCCCGGTCTTGGCCGCCATCACCGACCCGGGCGACCTGCGCGCCCTCAGCGCCACCCCGCTGCTGCTATGGCCGCGGGAAAATCATCCGGAGTACTTCGACTCGTTGGTCTCCGTGTGTCGCGCGCGGGGCTTGTCTCCCCTCATTCTGATCGGTGCGGACCGCCTGTCGGGCGCCCGCAGCTACCTGCTGACCCAGGGGCGCGCCGTGAGCATCGTGCCGCGGGACGCCGCGCCCGCCCTGGACTCGGCCCTGGCGAGCCTGCCGCTGGGGCCCGACGCGCGGGCACCGCTGGGAGCGATCCTGCCGACCGCGCCGCGCCGGGCGGCGCTCGCCATCGTCGAGCTGGTGCGCCAACTGCGTGCCCAGCCCAGTTAGCACCGGGCGGCAGCGCGCCGGGCTCACTAGCGCGGCGGTGCCCCGCGTGCCGCCGCGGCCAGAGCCGCCGCCCGGCCGTCGCGGCGACCTTCCCGCAGGGCACGCACCAGAGCCGCCGCCCGACCTTCGCACCATATCTACCGCAGGGCGCGCACCGCCTGTTCGAGGCGGCGAGCGTCACGCACGCGGGCTTCGTAGGTGGTGGCCACGGTAACCAGAATCACCCCGGCGATGGACAGCCACACCCACCACGGCACCACGAGGTCGGGCAGCGCGGTGTGCACCGCGAAGATGGCGTGCCCTAGGCCGACGAAGGTGCCGAGCAGCAGGGGTGCCTGCAGGCGCCGCCAGGCCCCGACCACGATCGCGCTCACCACGGCCCCGGTCACTAGCGCGATGCGCCACCCGGCGGGCTCCGCCATCTCGCACAGCCACGGCGCCACCAGCACGGTGACCAGGCCGAGGCTGAGCGGGGTCCAGCTGCGCAGCTGGGGATCGAGGTGCAGGAAGCGGGCGCCGAGGGCCACGGCGACCAGCCCAAAGGGCAGGAGGAAGGTTTCGGGCGGGGCGGTCAGCTGGAGGGAGACCAGGCGTCCGTACACCAGGAGGTTGGCCCCGACCGCGAGTCCCACCAGCAGGAGGCTGGCGGGCCACTGCTGCCATATCCGCTCCAGCCCGCTATGGACGGCCGACGACTCCGGCGCGGCGACCGCGGGGGCAGGCAGACCCGCCGCCGCGCTCGCTCCGTTCGGGCGGGCCCAACCGGGCGCAGAGGCGGGCGCTGGTCCCGCCAGCGCCTCACCGCCCCCGGCAACCGCCGGGTGGGTCGGCGACGGCAGCGGGCTGCCGGGACGCGGCAGACGGACCCTGTGGGCGTCGGCGAGCGCCAGGGCGGGCAGGCTGATGAGGGTCAAACCAACAAGCAGCTGGGCGGCGCGCAGCCCGACGGGGTGGATGGCACCGAGCGCGTGCGCCGCCGAGGCGGTGCCGAGCAGCACCACACAGCAGCCGAGCAGGACGCGGTGGACGAGCCCGCGGCGGAGCCGCACTCCCAGGTGGGGCTGCCACGCGAGTACGAGGAAGAGCAGCGCCAGCGGGATGGTGACCGCCAGGGCGGCCCACGGCAGCGCCTGCCCGCCCGCCAACCGTGGGGTGAGGGGGAACAGCAGCAACTCCAGCGGGTCGGTCGCGTGGTTCCAGTCGGCTCCCTGGTGCACGCTCAGCAGGCCACAGCCACTCAGCGTCGTCAGCACGGCCGTGCCCGCGGCCCCGGCACTCAGGCTCCGCTGGGCCGCGCCGTCGGCGGACCCGGGGCGCCAGAGACCCGCCCCCACCACTAGCCCGCCGACGACGACAATGCCGAGCAACCAGGAAACCGGCACGTCCCGCCCGCTGAGCGTCAGGAGCGCCAAGCAGCTAAGGGGCGCGGCCGCGGCGTAGCGGGGCGCGTCACGTCTGACGGCGGCGGGGGCGCCCCGGTCAGCCAGGAGTCCGAGCGTCAAGGCGAGCAGCAGGCCAGCGGCCGCCATCCCGAGGAGGGGGAAAGTGGCGGCGGGCAGCTGCCAGGTCAGCAGGAGCGCCCCGCCCAGGCCGAGTAGCACCAAGACGAGGCGGAGGCCGCGCACTGCTTGACCTGCCCAGCGCGGCCCAGCAAAGAGCACCAGGTTGCCGACAACCGCCAGCAGTAGCAGGGCCGTGCCCACGTGGTCTTCGCGCACCTGCCCGAGCGCCAGGGCGAGGGCGGGCAGGCAGGCGGTGGTGGCGGCCGCGACGGGCAGCAGGGGCGGGCGGGTGGCCCGGAACCGGACCGCGAGTGCCCCCAGGACCAGGGCCAGCCCTCCGGCGAGTCCCAGCGGCCACCACAGGCTGCGGCCCCCGACGGGGAGCACGGCTAGGGCTGTCCAAGCGGCGGGCGGCACCGTGGCGGCCAGGAACAGCTGGTCGCGGCCGCTGGCGCGCCACAGCCCGACGGCGAGCAGGGCGGCGGCCAGCAACAGGAGCCCCACCAACAGCCCAGTGGGAGAGGTCAGGCTCCGCCACTGGCCGACCGTCACGCCCAGGGCGAGCGTCAGGGAGAGGCCCGGCAGGATGGTGCGGAGTCCACCCCAAGCGGCGGGCGTCGTCGAACGCG
Source organism: Buchananella hordeovulneris (assembly GCF_001907235.1). Lineage (GTDB taxonomy): Bacteria > Actinomycetota > Actinomycetes > Actinomycetales > Actinomycetaceae > Buchananella > Buchananella hordeovulneris. The sequence continues at coordinate 107,281 of NZ_MQVS01000009.1, read as the reverse complement.
GTGGCCTGGCCGCGGCCAGGGTTTGCGACCGGGAGGTGAGCAGGCCGACGAGGGCCAGGCCGCAGGCGGCCCCCGCCGCGAGGACGGGGTGGGACGCGGCGGGCACAGTGGTGAGCACTGCCCCGGCCCAGACCAGTGCGAGCGTCAGCTCCAGGATTGGGCGGCTGGCGCCGGGCAGGCGCCGCAGGGGCGCAAACGCGGCCGCCGTCGCGCCTGCTAGCAGCGCTGCAACAACCCCGGCAGGCAGCTCCAGGACGGCGAGGAGGCGGGCGCTACTCACGCTAGTCAGGACGCTGCCGGTCAAGCTGAGGGCCAGGCAGGTGACCAGCGCCCGCCCGCGGACATTCACCCAGCTGCCGACGAGCGCGGCCAGGACGGAGGCGAGGGTGGCGGCCGCGGTCAGCGCGGGGGTGGCCCGCCAACCGGTGCTGCCCAGGGCGCTGCCCACCAGCAGGGCGAAAGCACCGCTGGTGAGCGCCGCGAGGGTGAGGCTGCCGGGCAGGGTGCGGGACCAGGCCCGGGTGGTCAGCGCCCCGGCCCCGATCAGGCCCGCCAGCACTGTGGGCAACGTGAGCAGCAGGGGCCACGGCTCGTTTACGTGGGTGTAGAGCAGCTGTCCGCCGCCCCAGCCCGCCACTATCCCGGCAAGCCAGGCGGTGGGGGCGCCGACGGGCAGGGCGGGCAGCAGGGTCAGGCCCAGCAGGCACAGGGTGGCGACGAGCGCCAGCAGGCTGGCGGTGTGCAGCCCCAACAGGTGGGGGCGCGTGGCGGCGACCGTGAACGCCAGGAGGCTGCCTGCCACCAGGGCCAGGGTCAAGCAGTTGGCCAGCAGCAGGACGGGGGCCGGGGCGCGGCGCACGCCCACCAGGACAACGGCCGCCACTAGGGCCGCCAGGGCCGCCACTAGTGTCAGCCGGTCGGCCTGCGGCACCGGGGCGTGGGCCCAGACATCGGACAAGCCGACGAGGTCAAAGGCGTGGCTGACGGTCAGCAGCGCGGCCGCGGGCACGTTCGCCAGGTGCAGGGCCCGCAGGGCGGGGCCTGCCGACGACCGGGTGGCCTGGCGGCGCGCGGCCAACGTCAGCCCGAGCAGGCCCAGCAGGGCCAGCCCGCCGGTGGCCAACAGCGCGGGGGCGTCGCCGGTGCTCGGCGGCAGGGCCCGCAGCCCGAGCAGGGCCGTCAGGTAGGTCAGGACGGTGCCGCCCGCCGCCAGGGCGAGCCTGTCTTGCGGGTGGGCGGTCTGCAGGCGGGCGGGTGCGTAGGCCGCCAGGACAATGAAGCCACTAACCGCCACCGCCAGCAGGTTCTCCCAGTAGCTGGGGGCAGACTGTGCCGCCACGACATGGATCGCCACCAGCAGCGTCGCCACCGCCGCGCCCACCAGGCCGAACGGGCAGCGGTGCCCATACGCCGTCGAGATCCGCCAAACCGCGAGCAGCAGCAGGCAGGCGGCCAAGACCAGGCCGGTCGCCGAACCGAAGGGGGCGCTCACGGCGAGGACGAGACCGACCGCCGCCAAGGCAATATCACTCGCCAGGACCCGGGCGGCCGGGCCGCCGCTCCGGCGCGCCCGGGCACCGAGCGCCAGGGCCAGCAGCGCGCAGGCCAACAGCGTCAGGCGGGCGGCGAGGCCGGGCAGAGCGTAGACGGCCAGGATCAGCCCACCGAGCGCCAGCCCGTAGGCGAACCAGCCACGCCACACCGGGGCCGGGCGGCCCCACCACCGGTCGACGGCGACCAGGGCGGCGGCGATCCCCACCAGGGTCAGCCCGTAACCAATCGTCCCCCAGTGGGCGGCGCCCAGGCCCGCCAGCCGCCCATCCACCAGCTTGACTAAGCCCGGCAGAGGACCGACCAGGAAGAAGCCAGCGCTGCCCAGGGCGAGCAGCAGGTGGCCGACCTCGCTCACCCCCCAGCCTGGCTCTGCCCCCGCAGGCGCGGCGCCGCGTGCGCGCTGCACCGTGGACCCCGGCAAGATCAACCCGCTGACAGGCAAGGCCAGGACGACTCCCCCGAGCCAATCGGGCAGTTCCGGCAGACGGGCCAGCCACGCCCAGCCGCTCAGCCACAGCAGCGCTGCCAACCCCACCCCGGTGAAGGAGAGCACGGTCCGCCCGTCGAACTGCACGGTGCCCTCAGTCTCCCGGTCGGCCAACACCCGCGCCAGGTACCAGTGGGCGGCGCCCAACAACAGCAGCCCCGGCCCGAAGACGACGGCGTCGGCGGGCACCCGCCCCCAGGCGGTCACGGCCAGCAACGCGGTGCTCAGTTGCGCCGAGACGCTCAAAAGTGGCGCCGCCAGAGACGCGGACGTGGCGGGCACCCGCCACGCAACCCCGGCCACTACCAGCGCGGCAACGGTGGGGGTGAGGGACGGCAGGTCCGCGCCCACCCCGACCAGCCCAATACCGAACAACACCAGGCCCGCGGGCAGCAGCGCCGGGGCAACCAACCGCGGGGTGCGCAGCTGGGAGCGGCGCGCCCAGCCGTAGCATCCCCCGGCGACGACGAGCAGGGCGGCACCCCAGTAGACCGCGCGGATCACGGCACCCAGCCCCAGGAGGTTAAGGGTCCGCACCGCCCAGGCGTCTAACCCCACCAGGATGAGCCCCAACACCGCCAGGCCCTCCCCGGAAGCTGCCAACCGGCGCCGCTGCAGCGCCTCGGCTCCCGCGAGGGTGCCCACCGTGACGGTTGCAGTGATGAGCGCCTTAATGGGCAACGTGTAAGTGACGAACGCGAAGGTTAAGAAGACCACGGCGGCCACCGCCAGGAAGGTGATCCCCGTGATCAGCAGCAGGTTTTGCGGACTGAAGTGCCGCGGCGCCGCACCAGACGCTGCCTGGCCCGCCGGAACCTCGACGCCCGTCGGTTCCGGGATCCCGGCCGCCACCGACGCCGAGTCCGTCGGCAACGGCCAGTCCGCCCCACTGCCGATGGCATCCGCCGGCTCCGCGGGCAGCAGCAGGGCCTCGCCATCGGCGGGTGGGGCGGGCAGTTCCTGCAGCTCCCACGGCTCGTCCGGCCCTGCCTGCGAGACGGGGGTCTGCGCGGGCAGCACGGGAGCCGCCACCGGCAGACCGGCAGGTGGGGTCAGCCACTCGGGCGGGGTCGCTGCGCCCGGCGGGACGGCCGCCTCCGCCGCGAGACGTTCCCGGTTGGCTTGCTGATGCAGGCGCTGCAGGATCCCGGAGCGCTCGTCGAGGAGGTCGGCAGCCTGGAGCGACAGACGCAGCACCTGGTGCAACTGCTGGTCGTGCAGGTTAATGCCGCAGACGGAACAGGTGGCGATATCAACGGCCGTGGCGAAACAGTATGGGCACTGCGTGCGCGAACGCAGAGCGGCAGTATCGCTGGGAAACTTGGCGCGCACCGTCGCCGGATTGTGATCCATGCTCTTCCTTCCGTCCTCGCCGACCCCCACCCTAGCTAGTTCCTGCTAGTTCATAGCAGTTATCCACAGTTCAGGCGGCAGACCGGACCGCTAGCTTGAAGTTACCTGAACCCCCGCGGGGAGAAGCGCCCCAACCCGCCCCGGAATTTCCCCGACCAGCACCCCACTCGCGGGCCCGCCACGCCCCCTCCCCCCGGGTCGGCGAGCAAAGCAGCCCAGCCCCCACCACCCCGACCGCGCCCCCTCCCCCGGGCCGGCGGGCAAAGTTGGCGAGCGGGAGAACCCCGCGCCAGGATGGGGCCGTGACTTTCCTGGCTTCCCCGACGCATGAGATCCCCGCCCGCCCCCCGCTACCACCGCCCGGGCCGGTGTGGTTCCCCAGCGTCATGGGCACCGGCATCCTGGCGACGCTGCTGCAGCTGCACGCCGGGCGCCTGCCGGGGGCGGGCGGCGCGGCCGTGGTCGCCCTGGCGGTGGCCTGGGGCCTGCTGCTGTTCCTCACCACCGCCTTCGCCGCCCGCAGCGTGGCGCGGCCGTCGTCGTTCGTCGCGACGCTGCGGCAGCCCGCCCTCGTGCCCTTCTGGGGCACGGTAGCGATGGGGATCCTCGCGGTTGGCTCCGCCACCGCCACCGTCCTGCCCGCCCACTTTCCCGCGCTCGCGGACTGGGCGTGGCGGGTCGACCGCGCCCTGTGGCTGACCGGCACCGCCATCGGGGTGGTGGCCGCCCTCGGGTTCGGGGTGCGGTTGGTGGGCACCGAGCTGGGGCGGCCGACGACGGGCTGGGGCCTAGCCGTCGTCGGCCCCATGGTCTCGGCCACCACCGGCGCCCTGCTGGTCCCCCACGTGCCCGCCTCCCAAGCCCCGTACTTCTGGTGCGCGGCGGCACTGTGCTTTTGCCTGTCCCTGTTCCTGGGGCTGGTGGTTTTCGCGTACGCCTACCACCACCATTGGCGGGTGGCGCCCGTGCCGCTGGTGGCGGCGTGCTCGTCCTGGATTCCGCTCGGCATGGTGGGCCAGTCCACCGCCGCCGTCCAGGCGCTCGCGGGCCAGGGCGCGGCCCTGACGACCCCGCCGCTCGGGGCGGCGCTGGCCCACCTGGCCAACTGGTACGGCTGGGGCATGTTCGCCCTCAGCATCCCGCTGGTGGCGTGGGCCAGCCTGGTGACGGTGCGCGGTTTTGCCCGCGGCATGCCGTTCACGCCCGGGTGGTGGGCGCTCACGTTCCCCATCGGCACGCTCGCGCTCGGCGCCACATTCCTCGCGGTCGGCACCGGCCTGCCGGCCCTCACGTGGCTGGGGGCGGCCGTGACGGTGGTGTTGACGGGCACCGTTTCCTTCTGCTTGGTGGCCAGCGGGATGGCGATCTGGCGCGCCTGGCACCGCTAGGGCGAAACACGGCCACCCACCACAGCTCGACGTCCTGCGTGTGGCACCCCTGGCGCCGCTAGGCGAAACCGGGAGCTGATTTGCGGGGCGCGGGCGCGGCCAGTGGCGTAGATTGGCCGCCAGGAGGCTAGCCACATGGACGACAAGCAGTGTCTCGCCCTCGATACCGAGGAACTGCAGCGGATGTTCAACTACAGCTCGGCCGGGTTCAACTAAATACCGGGGCGGGGAATGGGCATCTTGACAGCGGCATTGGTTGCGGTGCCGGGCGACGCCGATGCCGTGCTGGCGTTGGCCGCGCAGCTGCGGGAGCGGGCAAGGGAAAGCGCTGGGGCCGGGACAGACATTTATCAGGCCGTGCGGACAGCGCCGACATGGCAGGGGCAGTCGCAGTGGGCTTTCGCCGACGCTGCCGATCTGGCAATCAAGGATGTCAACGAGCTGACCGACGGCCTGGAGAGTGGAGCGCAGGCCCTGGAATCCTTCGGGTGGGAGATTCGGGCGGCCAAGAACCGAGTCGCCGACCTGAGACTGAGTGCCGAAAAGGCGGAGGCTTCGTATTGGGAGCACGGCCTGCAGCTCCGGGCCGGGCTGGTGGCGCAAATGTTTCAATCCGCCAACCTGCTGCGAAACGCCTCGGCCGAGATTGTCGAGACGCTGGCGCAGCGTGGCCGCGAGTGCGCGGCGGTGCTCTGCCAGGCCCTACACACCGAGCCGGTGGTGACGCGAGACGGCGAGAACATTGCCGAGCTCAGGCCGCTGGATGACAGACTCATTAAGCAGGCGCTGGCCGAGCTGGACCACATCGATTACCGCCGGATGAAGCAGCAGGACATCGGGGATTGCTACTTTCTGGCCGCCGTGATGGCGGTGGCGTCCACCGAGAACGGCCAGCAGTTGCTACGCGACAGCGTGCGCCCCCGCTACGACGCCGACGGGCGAGTTACGGGCTTCTACGTGCGGCTCTTTACGAACCCGCTGGCCCCCAACCCGGAGGGCAGCCGCGAGGTGTACGTCGAGTCGGTCTACACGCACGGGGCGAGCGCGGACACCTCCGCCCTCTTCGCGATCCTGGAGTCCGCCTACGGGCAGAGCGATCCCTACGGCGTGGCGAGCACCCTCCTCGGCGGGATCGAGGAAGGCACTACCGGCCAGGGATTGGAGATAATCACCGGACATGGCGGCACCTCGCTGCGTGGACACAACGGCATTGTCGACTGGGGCCCGGCCTACGATCCCGCGGAACGCGCCCAGATCATCCACGCACTGCGCTCTGGACAACCGGTGGTCACCGAGACCTACAGCGGCAACTGGTTAGAGTACGACGCAGGAAAAGCGGTAGCACAGGCTCAATTCGCCCACGGCGGCGAGAAGGTCGAGATCGCCCAAAAACACGTCTACATGGTGGAAGCCGCAGATGAAAAAGGAATCACACTGCGAAATCCCTGGGGATACAATATTCACCCCTCAACCCAAACAAAAACAGCTGCCTCATTTACTTTGACCTGGGAAGAATACTCGCGCCTATTCGCGAGTACACAAATAGGAACAATGCAACCATGAGAAAAATAACAGCTCTTAGCTTACTTATCACTGCAACAGTCTTCCTAAGTTCATGTGCCGCCGAAGAGTTCGCTGACGAAGAGATCGTCGCTTGCAAAAACGGCGATACCTTCCCCGCATCACCCAACACCGTAACCACCATATATAAATCAATACAACTAAACTGCAGCGGGGTTTATGACACTGATAGAGGTCTGGCATCAAAGATTAGCGTACACCCAGAACATGGTGAGTCGGCATGGGCAGAGCTGGCCGTCGGCGAGAGTTTCACCGTGGAGAATATCGGGAAGTTCACCTTGATTCGCGCCCGGGAAGAACCGAATCTCCCCTTCTTCCTCTCCTCGTCGGATAGCGTCGGCATCTGCTTCGAACCCGACCCCGACTTCACCTACGAACCTTAACTAAAAAGTCAGAAACTCGGCACGATGACAGGCACAATCCTCGCGCAGTCGAACAAGTTACCATCGCCCCAGCCGAAAGCTTTCTTCCTAGCCGCAGCAATCACTCTGCTGCTCACCTTGATAGGCTGCGCCGCCGAAGAGTTCGCCAACAAGGAGACAGCCTCCTGTGAACAGGGTGACATAATCTCAATCACCCCAAATACGCAGGCCAGACTCGCACCGGACGTCCACCTGAGATGTAGCGGGGTACGCGAAACTGCAGGCGGCCCAACCTCGAAAATACGGGTAGTCCCGAGCAGCGGACAGGGAGCACTATCAGAGCTGGCCGTGGGCGAGAGTTTCACCGTGGAGAATATCGGGAAGTTCACCTTGATTCGCGCCCGGGAAGAACCGGATCTTCCTTTCTTCCTCTCCTCGTCGGATAGCGTCGGCATCTGCTTCGAACCCGCCCCTGGCTTCACCTCCGAACCGTAACCAAACGAGCCATCACCCCGACACAATGATAGACACAATCCTCGCGCAGTCGAACAAGTTGCCATCGCCCCAGCCGAAAGCCTTCTTCCTAGCCGCAGCAATCACTCTGCTACTCACCTTGACAGCCTGTGCCGCCGAAGAGTTCGCTGACGAAGAAAAAGCAGCCTGCAATGACGGACACATATTCTCAGTCTCGTCCAATGATCCACCCGAGAACATATTTAACAAGCTGCAACTGAAATGCAGAGAGGTTCAAGATGCCGAGAAAGGCCTAACTTCCACAATTACCATATTTGCAGAAGGCAGCGATCTAAGCCAACAGGCGGAACTGGCAGTCGGGGAGAGCTTCACCATGGAGAACATCGGGAGATTCACCCTGATTCGCGCCCGGGAAGAACCGGACTTCGTATTCTTCCGCTCGCCATCGGACAACGTGTCTGTCTGCTTCGAACCCGCCCCCGACTTCACCTACGAGCCTTAAGGCTGCGGCACCAGGAGGGGAGACGTCGTGCGGCCGGAGGGCAACGTCGTCGTCCACCGGGACAGCTAAAGTAGCTACTCACACCCACTCAAACCAGCAGGGATACCACCGTGAGTTCTACCTGGCAGATAGACCCCACCACGTTGCAGCCGGTGATTCTGGACCCGGCGGGATTCCGGGCGGAGTTTCGCGCCGATCCGTACCTGCCCGTTATTGAAGCCCTGTGGGGCGGCCGGGCCGCGGAGGCACTAGCCCACCTAGAGCCGCAGGACGCGTCCTTCCGCGCGCGGGTGTTGCGGGCGGAATGCCTGGCGGCGAGCGGTAACACTCCGCAAGCCGAGCAAATGCTGCTCGCTCTGCTGCGGGAGGAGGCGGGCAGCCCGCGCGAAGCCGTACTCCGCCAGCACTACGGCAAGCTCTTGTTTCGTGCCGCCCGCTACCGGCAGGCACTCACCGAGTTCCGCCACGCCCTGCGGTTGCGGCAGCAAGCCCAGGCGCCACCCGACCAGCTCGCCTCCTCCCGCCTGGCGGTGGAGCGCACCACCGAGCTGCTGGCCACCGCCCGCCCCACCGACTAGCCAGCCCTCAGCCTTTTGCTGCGCCAGCAACTGGCCTTGCCCGCGACCGCCCAGGCGTGGCGTCCTGGCGGGACAACAACAGGAAGGACTCCCATGCTGGGCACAAAACAGGTATTCCAGGCGGCGGCAATCGGCGTCGGCGCCACCGCAGTCATGGACGGTGCGGCGGCGGTGCTGCGGCGCACCGTCGGTTGGCGTTCGCTCGACTACGCGCTGGTCGGCCGGTGGCTTGGGCACCTGCCCGCCGGACGCTGGTACCACCGCGACATTCGCGCCGCCGAACCGGTGACACGAGAGCGCGAACTCGGCTGGGCCGCCCACTACGCCATCGGCGCGGGCTTCGCTGTAGCCTTCGCGGCGGCCCGGCCCAGCTGGCTGACGCGCCCAAGTCTGGGGCCCGCCGTCGCCTACGGCGCGGCCACCGTGGCGGCCCCCTGGCTAGTTATGCAGCCGGCGTTCGGTATGGGGGTGGCGGCCGCCCGCACACCCCAGCCGACGCAGGCCCGCCTGCACAGCCTGCGCACCCACGCTACCTACGGGGTCGGCTTGTGGCTCGCGGCGCGCGCCGCAGCCGCCTGGCGGGCGCGGAGGCGCTAACTATTCCGAGCCGATCGGCGGGGGACTTGTCCGCAGCCGCCTGGCGGGCGCGCTGCTGTGGGCGGCCTGCCCGCACCACACACTGACATCGTCACGGGCCGACGGGCGGCGGGACGTCGTCGGCGGCCGCCGGGGAAGCCAAGTGGATGCGCTGCCCGGACCGCGACAGCAGACTCAACACCTCCACCGTCCCGGCCCCCGTCGACCCAAACCAGTGCGGGATGGCCGTGTTGAACTCTGCCGCCTGCCCCGCCGCCAGGCGCAGGTCCTGCTCGCCCAGGACCAGCCGCAACGTCCCGGCCAGCACATACAACCATTCGAAACCCGGGTGGCTGCGGGGACGCGGGCGGCAGTGCGCGGCCGGAATGACGAGCTTGATGGCCTGCTGCGGCCGCTGGACGGCCGACAGCGGAATAACCACCACCCCGTTGCGCAACCGCGGCTTGGGGAAAACTCGCGGGTCTGCCACGGGTGGGGCCGCCACTAGTTCGTCCAGGGGCAGGCGGTAGCAGCGTGACAGGGACAGCAGCAGTTCCAGGGTCGGCCGCCGTCGGCCCGCCTCCAGCCGCGACAGGGTCGACACGTTAACTCCGGTCGCGGCGCTGACGGCCGCCAAGGTCATGCCCCGCTCCTGCCTGATCAAGCGCAGGTGCGGCCCCACGTGGGTCAGGTCTTCCATGGCTGCAGTCTGCCCAGAAAACCTGGACGCTCGGCCTGCTAGCCTGAGCCCATGCTACCCCCGGACGAGGTCGCGGCCCTACCGCGCGGCGAATACGCACTGCCCGGCCCGCTGCGTGACCGCCTGGTCGCCGCGATCCTGACCGGTAAGAAGACCACCACCTCGTCCCTGGCGGCGGAGTACTCACTTACGCACACTCCCTTGCCGCGTCCCGGCGACCGGGAGGTTGTCGTCGATTCGGCAGGCCAGCCGGTGTGCGTCACCGAGAACGAACAGGTCGAGATCCGCCCCCTGGGGCAGGTCACGACCGCGCACGCGCTCGGCGAGGGCGAGGGCTTCGCGAACGTGGCCGAGTGGCGCGCCGCCCACGTGGAGTTCTGGCAGTCACTGGCCACCGAGCCCGTGCCGCTGGACGACGACACCGACGTGGTGTGCGTCCGTTTCCGCGTCGTGCAACGCCTGTAGCGGCGGGCCGGGCCTCGCCCGGCCGAGCTCACCAGCGGAGTGGCTGGCGGTGCTGGTAGGCGGCGGCCGCGCCCGCCACCAGCTCAGACACCGGGATTTCCTGCCGCCGCTGCCCGCTGACCTGGACGGTGCCAGCGTCCACCTCCCGCTGGCCCACCACCACCTGCAGGCTGGCGCGCCGCTGCCGCCCGGCCCGGATGCGCCCGCCCAGGGTGCCAACGAAGCTACCCTCCGCGCGCAGCCCCGCGGCCCGCAGCTGCTCGACGATGCTACGCGCCGCGGCGTCCTGCTCCTCACTCACCGGCAACACCAGCACCTGGAGGGGCGCCAGCCAGAACGGCAAACGTCCCTGATAGCGCTCCAGCAAGGCAGCAACGACGCGTTCCATCGCCCCGACGGTGCCCCGATGAATCATGACGACGCGCTGGCGCGAACCGTCGGCGGCCTGGTAGCCCAAGTCGAATCGCTCGGGCTGATTGAAATCGAGCTGGATGGTGGCGATGGTGCTCTCCCGCCCGGCCGCGTCCCGCACCTGCAAATCGAGCTTCGGGCCATAGAAGGCGGCCTCACCGGACGCGCGGCGCAACGCTAGCCCCGCCCCCGGCAAGACCTCCGCGGCAGCCGCCGCGAGCGCCGCCTGACTCGCCTCCCACTGGTTGGCGCTGCCGAGCCAGGCGCCGGAGTCGTCGCGCAGGGACAGGCGCACGTAGTCAACGTCCAGCCCCAACACCCGCTGCGCGTGCAGCGCTGACCGCAGGGCCCGCGCGGCCTCCTGCTGCACCTGGTCTGGACGGCAGAACACGTGGGTGTCGTCGAGACTGATCTGACGCACCCGCCCGAGCCCGCCGACAACCCCGGACCGCTCGGCCCGAAACATGGGGGCCAACTCGTTGAGCCGCACCGGCAGGTCACGGTAGGAGTGCTGCCGGGCCGCGTACACCAAGGCGTGGTGGGGGCAGTTGGCGGGCCGCAAGACCAGTTGCTCCCCGCCGAGTTCTAGGGGCGGGAACATGTCAGCGGCGAATTTGGCCCAGTGCCCGGAGCGCTCATACAGCTCCCGCTTGCCGAGAGCCGGGGTGTAGACGTCCTCGCAGCCGTCGGCGTGCGCGATTTCCTTAGCCAGGCGCTGCAGTTCGGTGCGGATCGCCGCCCCCGCTGGCAGCCACAGTGGCAGGCCCGCGCCCACGAGCGGGTGGGAGGCGAAGACGGCGAGGTCGTGGTTGAGGTCTTGGTGCGAGAGCGGGTTTTCCATGGGTTTGTCCAATGTGTGGGGAGCGAGACGGGCCCAGAAAAACGTGTGGCCCCGGATCGCTCCGGGGCCGATAAGAAATGCGCGCAGCCTATGCCACGCGGGCGCCGGAGGGCTCCGGCGGCGTCGTGAACTGGGGGCTGCGCATGGGGGCAGGCTACCAGCTCAGTTGTCGTCCCGCAGGCGTGCGAGCTTCACCGAGTCCCAGCGGCGGCCATCCCACAGGCGGGCCTGCGGGATGCGGGCGCACTCGGTGAAGCCGACCCGCTGGGCGCTGCGCACCATGCGCTCGTTGCCGCCCCACGTGGTCAGGGTCAACACGTGGGCGTTCGTTTGCGCGAACGTCTCCTGCGCCCACTGCGCCAGGGCCTGCCCGCCCAGGCCCTGCCCCCACCAGGCCGGGTCGTAGATAACGATGCCCAACTCCCACCAGCCGCCCCCGACGGGGTCTTCCTCGTAGCGACTAACCATGCCGATGGGCTGATCATCGACCACGATGAGACGTTGGTTTTCCCGCGGCAGGCTGTCGACGAACTGGGCGACGTACTCGTCGCGGGCGATGGGCTGGCCGTGATCGAAGTAGGGACCGTCCCACCGGCGCCACTGCGCCTGCGGGCTGCCGTGAATCCAGTGCCACAGGAAGTCGGCGTCAGCGGCGGTCAGGGGGCGCAGGCTCACGGAGGCGGGGGTCGGCATTGGCCCATGCTAACGGCTGCGGCGTGCAAGTGGCCGCCCGGGGCGGGCCACGCGACGAGCCAGACATGGGGTCGCGGTCCGTGTTGTTCCCAGTTGTCACCAGTGCGGTCTCATCTCGGCTGGAGCCGAGATGGCCCCGGCCTGGTGACAACTGGCGACAGGAAGGCCGGAGCCGGGGCCCCGTCAGGACCAGAGTGGCGGATCGTGGTAGCGGGCCGGGCCTGCGCGCTGCCCCGTGTTGTTCCCAGTTGTCACCAGCGCGGTCTCATCTCGGCTGGAGCCGAGATGGCCCCGGCCTGGTGACAACTGGCGACGGACGGGCACGGTATGGGTTGTGCGGACGTCAGGCAGGCGTCAGGCAGGCGTCAGGCGGGCACGGTGCGGGCCGATCCGCGCGGTACCCTCCGCCCGGAAGACTCCAGCCACTTGCCTCGCCAATCGGTCCCACGCCGAGCTTTCCCGGCGTCGCCCCCGGTGCCACAATCGCCAACATGGACCTGCAGGCCACCGAGATTCCCGTCGCCGCCCCCACGCTGTGCTGGTTGGGCAACCGCCTCTTCAGCGTCAACCCGTGGCGGCAGTTGTGGCCGTCCCTCGCCCCGGCCCCGAGTCGGCAAGGCAACGCACCCGGTGGCGACTGGGCGGTGTCTTCCCCGCAGGGCGACTGGGTGGCGGTCGTGGAATCGGTAGGCACGCGCGGCTGGCTGCTGGACGCCGACGGCAACGTGCACCGCGAGCTGACCCGCGACAGTTATCACGCCGAGGCCTACCGCTACCCGATCACCCTTTTCACACTCCCCGACGGCCGCACCGGCCTGGCCCACTGCCCCGAACTGTATTGCCGTCTGGAGATCGAGGTCGCGCAGACCGGCGAACGGTTGACCGCCTCATCGGAGCGGGCGCCTCGGGACATCTTCCACTCGCGATTGAGCGTGGATCCCTCGGGCCGCTGGCTGGTCTCGGCAGGCTGGCTGTGGCATCCCTGGAATGTGGTGTTTCTCTACGACATCGCTACCGCCCTGGCTGACCCGCGCCACCTGGACGGGTTTGGGCTCGCAGATGATTCGACTCGCTCGATGCTGCAGGCCGAACAGTCGGCGGCGTGCATCGTTGGCAACGACCTGTTTGTGGCCACCTCCAACGAGGAGCCCGACGCGGAGGAAGAAACCCCGGTCCTGCAGGCGCGTTCTCTGAACGCTTGCTCCCTGCATGACCACACGTGGCGCTGGCACCGCCAGTTGCCGCTGCTCGCCGGGGACCTCCTACCGTTCGCGGGCGGGGTGCTGGCCCTCTACGATCATCCTCGCCTGTACTCGGCCACCGGCGAGCTGCTGCACGACTGGCCAGACCTACCGACAGGCGAGGCGGTGTTCTCGATCGTGTGGCACAGACACTTCTCTGGCTTGGCCCGCGTAACAGTCAACCCCACAGGCGACAAGTTCGCCTACACCGACGGCCACCGAGTGGTCGTAGTGCAGACCACGAACTGACGCGGCGCCTCCGTCTAGTCAGTCGGACGCCCTGCCCAGCACCCAGACAGTTACCAGGCCCAGGCAGCAGCCGCTGGGATGAGAGATGGGTCCAAGGGACGCACGGCGGGCCCAGTAGCCGCAGGCACGGCCACTATGGCCGTCCACTTATCCCTTGGATCCGGGGATTTGCCAGGAAGGCCCGCCACCACCGTGCTTTCGTTCCGTTCGGTGACGTGGGAGTCGATCAGCAGAATGCTGCCGAGCGGCGAGGTGGCGTAGACGTGCGCCAGGCAGGCACGCAGATCACCATCCGCCGTGGTCCCCTCATAGGGCAGCGCCAGGAAGCTGACTTCTTGGCCATTTTCATCTGTTTCTTCGACAGGCCATACCAACGCTGCCGCCACGATCTGGCCTGCACGCCGCATGAGGCAGGAGCGGGATGGGTCGTAGCTGCCTGGTTGGTCGGCGGCAAAGTCTGGCTCCCACTGGTGCCGTAGGCTTGCGGAATCCGCCGGAGACCAGGCCGCGTGTTGGGCGCAGTAGTACTCAACGGCTGCCTCAAGGATTGCTTCCCTATCGATAGCGTAGATGGATTCAGTTGCGGCGGCGTGCCTGCGACCCCAAGCCTGCCCAGCCGCATCTACGACGTGCCGCCACGGCGGCATAAGTTGTTCGATGACGGCCCCGCACTGTCGCGCCGCTGCCAGTCCGACAGTGTCGTCTGCAGTGAGTTTCAAATGTAGTGGTCTTGTCGAAACCTGGGCTTGGGCAGCCAGCAGGGCCCGCCGGAGCGCCAACTCGTCACTTGGTTCCAGACCAGTGTTCACCTCAAGCACACAAGTTCGTGACAGGGGATGGACCGAGTTGTCGATACCCCGGCAGTGACCGAGCACCTGACCGGTGGGAGTGACAGCGACCAGCGAGCGCCGGTTTCCTCCGGAGTGCCACTGGTCAACCAGTACATCCAGACCGCAGGCTCGTTGCTTGTCGTCCGCGCGGGCCGACCGCACCGTAAAAGTGATCACAGTTGCCGCATCTTAGTCCGCCTCCACGTCGGGCAAGCCACCGACCTCACCTACCGGCGCAGGTACTGAGTCAGCAGCGGGGCCGCGTCGGCGGCCAGGTAGGACTCCACCAGCTGCGCGACCGGTAGGTCCGCCAGGTGCGAGTACTTCACGATGCGCATGCTGCGCCCACCCGATTCGCGCATCTGTAGCGGGATGACGCTGCCGTCGGGGCGGCGCAGCGAATACTCCCGCGTCCCCAACTCCTCCAGCGCGTAACCGGAGCGCACCTGGTCGCGCAGATAAGGGATCAGCAGCTCCGGCAGGCGGCGGGCCATCCGGTAGTTGCCGCCAACGAGGTAGATCAGCCAGCGTTCGGCCGCCTCCAGGTCCGGGCTCACGAGGTCGACGAAGGTCTTGTCGTCGTTGCGGGAACTCTGCCCCACCTGGAACTGTCCGTCTACACGCAGCAGGTGGTAGTGGAACTCGCCGAGGGAGTAGTGGAAGGTGTGGCCGTCTTGGGTGGGCGAGCCGGAGAAACCCGCGCCGTCGATTTCGTCCTCGTCAATGCGTAACTGCAACAGCAGCGGGTTTAGTGCAAAGCTTGCCATGTCTGCAAAGCTCCGTTCTCTACGAGGTTTTGGGCGCTAAGTACCTTGCCGTCCGGATCGAGGAACTGGACCTGGATGCCACCACCGCGGCCACCCCCAAACCGGCTCTGCTGCCCGCCCCAGGCCCGGCCTACGTCGGCAGGGCGAAGGCCTCGCGCTCGGGCGGGAAGGCGACCCGGAAGTAGGCCACCCGTTCGGGCCGCCAAGCGATCGTCAATCGCTGGCCCCAAGCCCCGGCCAGGGCGGCGGCGAAAACCTGGCAGGTGCGTTCCGGCTGGTAGGTCAGGAAGTGGAAGTCGGTGTCGGTGCGGCCGAGGCGGGTCTGGCTGAGCTGCCCGAGGTCGGCTAGCTCGGCGGCGGTGCGCTGCGGGTCGGTGGGGCCGTAGATGAAGTCGTCGCGCAGCGTGCCGTTGGGGTGGCGGCACTGGGCCGCTTCCGCGGGGTTGAGGTCCTTCACGTGCACCACCACCTCGCACAGTCCGCCCTCCGGTTCGAGGTCTAGCAGGCCATCGACGCGGGCGTACGCCTGGGGGGTGGTGGCCATCCACTCGATGAACTCGGTGCCGAGCCCCCGCAGCACCGTTTCGCCGTCGCCACGCCACGGCTCGTCCCAGAACGGCGGGACGGGCTCTTTCAGTTCCGGGTAGCGGTCGCGCAGGGCCGCGATTATCACGGGGTCGTCCAGTTCGACGACGCCGCCCGCCACCTCCGTGTCTAGCTCCCCGAGGGGGCCGCGCCGCGTGCCGCAGGCCGCCCCGACGAGGGTGTCTGAGAGCACGAGTCCCGCCAGCCACTGGCTGAGAGTGGCGGGCGGGGCTTCCATGCCTTCCAGCAGACAGATGGGGTCCTCCCCGGGTGGGGACCACAGCCGCCACACGTCCTGGTTTTCGGTCCACACCAGCACGTTGTCGCCGTCACGCACGATGGTGTCGGGGCGGCCGGGGATGTCTTGGACTTCCTGCAGGCGGTGCCCGACGAGTTCCAGCCATTCCCGCAGCACCCCGGGCAGGGGGCAGCCGAGCCGGGTTTGCAGGGCGGTGATTTCGTCGGGGGTGCAGCCGTGTTCGGCCATGAGCGGTTCGGCGTGCCAGTCCAGGGCGCGCCGCAGGGGGCGCCAGCGGGGGGACAGCAGCAGTTCGTCTTGCCGAGCAGAAGTCGTCATCGGTGCCCCTTCGTTGGCGTGGCCGCATGGCAGGCCGCCGATGCGGTGGGAACCTTTCCACGCTAACGCCTCGGCGCACGTTGCGGGCCCGGACTTACCTTGGGCTTTCCTGGATTTTTATTCCGGCCTGCAGCTGCTGGACGAGCTTGTCCAGGGCCCGCAGGACGTCGGCGCGGTGCTTGGCCGCCTTGATCCAGGCGGGCAGGCGGCTGGCCCACTGCAGGTGTCCCGGCGGTTGGGTGCGTTCCTGGGCGCCGACGTAGGCACGCAGTTCGGCCAGGTGGTCGCCGTTTAGGGCCCACAGCCAGCCGTGCCGGGTGCGGGTGGCCAGCCACAGCGGCAGGCCGAAGACGTAGTCCAATGGCGGGTCGTGCCGGAAGGGGTCGCCGGGGAGGAACTCGGCGACGACGTCGCCCTCCCACCGGCAGACCTCGCACCGCACGGGCAGGCGCCGCACTGCCTGCCGCCCGGTCACCAGCTGGCTGGCTTCCAACCAGGTGCGGCAGTTCCCGCAGCGACGCTTGCCGACCAGGCGGCCGGGTCCCTGCCAGTCGGTCACGGCCAGGCCACACCGCGCGCGGGGAGAACGGAAGCACCTCGGGGCCCATGCGGGCCGTCGTAGGCCGCCCGCGTCGGCTACACGTGCCCGCCCCGGCCGCTAGCGGGATTTCCGCTCGCCCCAGCCTTGTCCGTAGCGCGGGTGGGAGAGCAACCTGTCGGCGAGCTTGTCCAAGGCCCGCAGGACCTCGGCGCGGTGCTTGGCCGCCTTGATCCAGGCGGGCAGGCGGCTGGCCCAATGCACGTTGCCGGGCGGCAGTTGACGTACCTGGGCGCCGACGTAGGCGCGCAGCTTGGCCAGGTGGTCGCCGTTTAGGGCCCACAACCAACCGTGCCGGGTATGGGTGGCCAGCCACAGCGGCAGGCCGAACAAGTAGTCCAATGGCGGGTCGTGCCGGAAGGGGTCGCCGGGCACGAACTCGGCCTCGGCCTGCCCGTCCCACCGACAACCCTCGCACCGCACCGGCAGGTGCCGCTGACGCGGCGGGCCCGCCAAGGTGCGACGCGCCGTCAGCCACTGCCCGCAAGCGGCACAGCGGCGCCGCACCTCCAGGCAGCCAGGCCCCTGCCAGCGCTCGGCCCGCCAGCCGCACTGCAGGCACCCGAACGGTGCGGCTGGCTCGCTGAAGAGCGCTCCCCGCTGGCCCGCAGGCCACACCGTCCCGGGTGCCTGGCAGCGCGGGCAGCAAACGAGCACCGGGGTGAAACCGTAGATCCAGTTGTTGCGCGCGAAGTGGCGGCGCGCAACCGGGCCGGTGAGGGCCGCTGCGGGCGCTCGCTCCAGCAGGGTTCGCGCCCGCGCCGCGTAGCGGGGATCATCCAGCAGCGGCCACAGCAACTCGCGTGCCTCCTCGTGACCCCGAAACTGCGCCAGCCACAGCGCCGCCTCCGGGTCGCGGTGGGGGCCAAGCAGATAGGGGTAGAGGTATTTGTCCCCGGTAAAGCCGCCCCGCTGGTAAGCGTCCGCGGCTTCCTGGGCGGAAAACGGCGGCAGCTCAGGAGACATGCAGGCAATCATAACGGTGGCGCCGGGCGCGTTGTTAGGCTGGCGAGCATGACTCTGCCGCCGCTGCCAGCCCTGCTTACCTCCCTGCGGAAGCTGCCGCATTCCGAGCGGGTAAGCCAGGTGGTTTCCCTAGCCCTCGCCCACCGTGCCCGCCCAGAGTTGGCGGCCTGGCTCGACGCCCTGGCCGCGGAGTCGACCTACCACACGCGCCTGGTGCTGCCGGCGGCCGTGGCCCTCAACGATACCGCCCGCCTGCAGGCCCTGATTCACCACCCGAACGTCGGGGTGCAGGTGGTGGCCCGCCGGGCGGCGCCGCTGCCCGCCGACGCCACCGGTTTCGTCTCCCACTACCTCGCTCTGCCGCTGCTGCACCGCGGCAAACTGGCCGAGCGGCTGCGCCGCGAGCGCCGCAGCGACCTGGTGGAGGCGCTGCTGGCCGGGCCGCTCGGCGACAACGAGCGGGCCCGCCTGCTGGTGGGGGCGCGGGCGCAGGTGATCGCGGAGCTGCTGCCGGAGCTGGGCGACCTAGTGCCGAACCTGCGGCTGATCGCCCAGCTGCACCCGGACGTCGTGCTCGACGAATTGGCGCGCCGCCTGACCGGGCTGCCGCCCGCGGCCCGCCCCGCCGCCTGGCGGTGGGCGTCCCCGGCGTGGGAGCCGCTGACGCGCCTGCGCCCGGCCGCGGTGGTGGAGCTGGTGGCGGCCAGCCCGCCGCCGGAAGGCCTACCGGAGGCGCTGCGGCAATTCACGGCGCGGCTGCTGCGCACGGTGCCCGGGCCCACGGTCGCCGTGTTGACGGCCAACCCCGTGCCGGTGGGCCTGCGGCTGGGGCCGCGCCCGCACCTGACGCACGCGCTGCGGGTGGCGTTCGCGGGCCTGCCGCGGCAGTTGCAGGCGCAGCTGACGCGGGCGGTGCGCGACGACGACCGCCACGTGGCGGCCTACCTGGCGGCGGTGCCGCCCAGCGACCGGGCGGAGTTGTTCGCCGCCACCTACGCCGACGTGGAACTCGCCACCCGCGAGTGGGACGAGGCACTGCTGCACGTGCTACCGCACGCCGAGCGACTCGCCCAGGCCGACCGGCAGGCCCAGCTGCCGGACAACAGCGATCTGGCCAGGCAGTTGGCGTTAGCGGCCTTCCGCGCCCCGGCGGTGGCGTGGGAGGTGGCCGAGTCGCAGCTGCGGGCCGCCGACGCGGACGTGCGCTCCGCCGCCTGGCGGGCCCTGCTGGGGGCGGCCGGGCGTAGCCGCCGCCAGGCGGAGATGGACCGGGTGTGGGAGCTGTTGCCCCGCGCCGCCAATGAGCAGGATCCGGTGCGCCAAGCCATCGCGTCGGCCTTGAGTCTGCTCCCGGCGGCCAGCGTGGCGGCCGGGCCCGCCGCCCCGCTGGCGGCCTTCGTGCGCAGCGTTGCCGAGGCGCGCGACACCTCCGACTTGACCCGCGCTTCTCTGCGTCTGGCGTTGTGGCGGGCCGTCTTCGCGTCCGCCGCGGCGGGGCCGGTGCCGACCGGGCCGGACAGCCCGCTGGCGGGCCTGGCGCTGCTGGCCAACTCCGCGCTGCCCACCTCTATCCCACACTTGGCGCTGCCGCCCGCGGCCCGCGCCGCCGTCGTCGCCGCGCTGCTGCCGCCCGTGCGGGCTGCCGCCCGCCACGGCAAGTTCCGCCCCGCCCTGCTCCTGTGGGAGGCCCTCGGGCGCCACGCCTACCCCCTGATCCCCCTGGTAGACCTGGTGCACCAGGCGTTGGCGGCCCCGGAGCGGGCAGTGGCAGAGCAGGCAGCGCGCTACTGGTTGGCCGATCCTGCCACCCGGGCGGCCCGGCTGGGGCAACTAGTGCACGACGACGCCTCCTGGGTGGTGGTAGGCGCGGTGGCCGCGGCGCTAGCCGACTACCGACAAGACCTCGTGCCGCTCCTGTTGGCTCCCTCCAAATGGCGAGGACGGTTTGCCAACAAACACAACCAGCTTCCCCTGCTGACCGGCAGCTTTAGCGGCTGGTTGCCGCAGGATGTCGCGAAGTACGCCGCCCTGCTGCGACGGGAGGCGACAAACCAGAAGACGGCGTACTACCGCGCGGTAGCCGTAGCCAAGGTGGCGGTGCGGCTGCCGGAGGAGGGCATCGCCGTCGCCGAGGAACTGCTGGCCGCCCCCCAGGTGCAGCTGCAGGAGATCGCCTTGGCGGGCCTGGCCCACACCCACCGCCCGGAACCCGCCCTGGAGCTGCTGCTGACCCAGCGGGGCACCGACCGGGCGCGGGTGGCGATGTACTCGCTCGCCCCCGTGGTGGCCAAGCTACCGCCGGAGGTGGCGGCCCAGAAGATGGCCGAGCTGGCCTCCGACGAGCACGCCAAGCTCACCTCCCGCAAGGAGGCGGTGCGCCTGCTGGCGCGGCTGCGGCCGCCCACCGCCCCAGAGCTGCTGGCGGCGTGGGCGGGGGACGCCGCGGTGCCGGAGGACGTGCGCATCGCGGCCGCCCGCGCACTGCTGACATTCCTGGACTTCCCGGAGGCGTTCGGCCAGCTGGCGGCCGTGGCCGCCCTCAGCCCCGGGGCGGCCTGGCAGCTCAGCCGCACCCCGCCGACGCAACTCGCCCCCCGCCACCGGGCCCGCTTCGCCGAGTTTTTGACCACCTGCCCGGCGCGCACGGAGATCGTCAACAACCTGGCCCCGTGGGGCGTGCACTACCCGCCGCTGGCCGACTATTTGGCCAACCTCGCCCTGGGGGCGGACGTGCCGGTGGCGCGCCTGGCCCTGGAACAGCACGCCGCCTTGCTCGGCAGGCTGCCGGATTGGGCCAGCGCGTGGCGCCTGGCCCGCGCCCTCGCCGAGCGGGCCGCCGCCGGGCCGGACGTCGAACCGGTGGCGGGGCCGGTCAGCGACCTGCCGCACTGGCAGCGGCTGCGGCACTGGGTCGGTCGGCTGGTGCCCCGCACGCCGGTCGAGCGCCAGTGGCAGCGCGGCCACCTGACCCAGCTGGCCACCCAGCTGCAGGACTGGCCACTGGTGGCCGAGCTGGCCTGGCCCCTGCTGGCCGCGGCCATCGACTGGCAAGCGCCCGCGGCGCCGCTGCGGGCCCTGGCCGCGGCAATGCGCGACCCGCTGCGCGTCGGCGAGGCCCGCGCCCTGGTAACAGACAGCTGCCGCCTGACGCACGACAACGGCATCCTGCCGCCCGCCACCGAACTGGCGGCGCTGGTGGAGGACACCGACGCCGTGACGGCGGGCCTGGCGCTCGCGGTGGTCGCGGTCGCCGGGCCCGCCACCGGCTGGGCCGCGCCGTGGCGGGAGCACCTGGTGGCGCTGCGCTCCCACCCGGTGGCGGCGGTGCGGGCGTGGGCCCGCCACACCGTCACCGAGCTGTTCGTCGAGTACGACTACGGCTGGGAGTAGGCGATGCCGACAAGGGAAGAGCCCGCCGGACCCGGGTTGGTGGTGGCGGCCGCCGTTTTTCGGGCCGGGCGCCTGCTGGCGGCCCAACGCTCCTACCCGCCCGCGCTGCGCGGGCAGTGGGAGCTGCCGGGCGGGAAAGTCGAGCCGGGCGAGGAACCCGTGGCGGGCCTGGCGCGGGAGCTGCGCGAGGAGCTGGGGCTGGCGATCAGGATCGGCGAGGAGGTGCGGCCCCCGGACGCGGGGGAAAAGCCGGGGTGGCCCATTCTCGGCGGCCGCCGCATGCGCGTGTGGCTGGCCGCGCCGCTCAGCGAGGCCACGCCCGGCGACGACCACCTGGCGGTGCGGTGGGTGGGGCCCGGGGAGTGGCAGGAATTGGCGTGGTTGGCTCCCAACGTGCCCATCGTGGCGGCGGCTTTCGCCCAGCAGCCTCCTGGCGGCGGCTAGCCCGCCGGGACGCCGGTATGGCCTAGGGCAGCGGGGAGGCCAGGGGTCGACACCAGGACGCCAGCTGCCGCGCTACCGCCGCCAGTTCGAGTTGCTCCCCGCTGGCCACCGCCATGACGAGGGCGAAGGCGTCGTCGTCAGGTGCCTGCAGGTCGCAACCGTTGAGCCCCAGAAACACGACGGTGGCCAGCCAGCCCAGGCGCTTGTTACCGTCCAGCAGGGCGTCATTGCGCACTAGCGAATCCAGCAGGGCGGCGGCCTGGAGTGTCAGTGTGGGATAGGCCGGAGTGCCCCACAGTTCGGTCTGCGGGCGCCGCGCTGCGGCCTGCAACAGGCCCAAGTCGCGCACCGGCCCTACCCCCAGGTCGGCAGTCAGCTGGAGGAGGTCCTCCAATGTCAGAAAGTTGCTCACTGCCCGAGGCGGGCGAGCAACTTCGCGTACCGACTCCGGGCCGCCGCCGACAGAGCGGTTACCGACTGTTCGTGCCCCCGTCGGGCCGCCGCCTCGTGGATGGCCCGGATGGTAGCTTCGTGTTTGCTCACGCCCGCTTCCTGCGCCAGCCGGGTCAAAGCCACTTCATCTTCGGCAGAGAGCCGCAATGTCATCGCCATAGCCCGCACGATACCACTGTGGTATCACCATCGGCGTTTGCGGCGGCTTTCGCCCAGCAGCCCGTCACGTAAAACCTTCTGCCCGGCCGACGGCGCCGGATCGCCACCCCGCCGCCCGCCAGGCGCGCCCCCGCAAGGCTTTACAGCCCGCGCGCCACTCCCACCCGAGGCGACAAATTAGGGCAAATTGTCACCATCTGGCACGATGCGCCCATGCCCAAGATCATCGGCGCCTCGTTGGCGGAACACCGTGCCCGCACTCGCGACAAGTTGTTTGCGGCCCTGGCCGCCCTCATGGAGGAGCGCGGCTTCGACTCGATAACGCTCGCCGAGATCGCCACCCGCGCCGGGGTGGGACGCACCGCCGTCTACAACCACTTCAAGGACAAAGAGAGCCTGCTGCTGGGGCTGATCTCCCACCAGACCGCCGACTACCTCGCCAATCTGCAGGCCGCCCTGGCGGGCGTGACCGATCCGATCGAGCAGCTGCGCATCTACGTCGAACAGCAATTGAGCCTCCGCGCGTCCTACCACTGGGCCCCCGGCCCGGAACTGCGGCACGTCGTCAACGCCGAGACGTACCGCGAGTTCGCCAACCACGGGCGGGCCGTGGAGGCCCTGTTGCGGCAGATCCTCACCGCCGCCCACCAGGCGGAGCTGATCCCCGCTCCCGAACTGGACGTGCTCGTCCCTCTCGTCCACTCGTGCCTGGCCGCCCGCCCCATTCCGGTGGAGGCCGCCGCCCGCGCCCGCTTCATTCTCGGCACCGAACTGTTCGTCATGCGCGCTGTCGGGGTCGCCAGTCAGCGCGCCGAGGCCGCCGTGCGGCCCCACGTGGAGGAGGTCCACCGGGCAACCGCCCGCGAGCCCGTGCCGCCCCGCCAGTCCCAGCGGGGGCGCTGCCCCGTGCACGTTAGCGCTTAAGGGCCGCCCGCACCCGTGCCACAGGCACCTGCCCGGGGGCCGTGGCCAGCCCCACCGTGGCAAAGGTTGCCAGCGACCGGGTCAGCTCCGGGCAGCACCGCGCCGCCTGCCCGGCCTGCCCCATCGCAATGGCGATGGTGGGGCGGGGGCAAGTAGCCGCCGCGGCCGCCAGCGCCGCCACGTCGGCTGGACCGGCGGCCTGCACCGCGACCTTCACGACGTCGGGGTCGAGCGCCGCCAGCGCGGCAAAGACCTGCCCCAGCTGGGCGGGCAGCCCCGTGAAGTCATGGAATGAGACCACCACCTGGCAGGGTGCCCCGACGCGCCCCCGCGCGCCGAACCTCCCGCCCGCGTCGCCGCCCACCGCCGAGCCGCCACCCGCGCCGCCGCCCGCGGCAGCGGCGATTCCCCCCGTCGCCCCCGCCCGGGCGGCGGCCACCATTTCCGCCCCGAAGCGCCCCTCCACGTCGACAGCGGCGCACACGCTTGCCAACGTTTCCACGGCCTGCCGGTAGGTGGCGGGCGTGACCTCCGCCTGCCCGCCCTCGGGGCGCGTGCGCAGCGTACCGAGCACCGGCAGGCCCGCCCCGGCCACCGCCACCGCTCCCCGGGCCAGCGCCTCCGGCCGCCGCCACTGCACGTCGCTGAGGTCCACGCGCCACTCCACGAAGTCTGCCCCGGCCGCTCGGGCGGCAGCAGCGGCGGCCACGCACTGGTCGAGGCTGCCCGCCACAGGCACGATGATCGCGGGGGTGGCGGGCGAGAATGCGGTCAGCTGCGGGGTGGCCATAGGCTCATCGTAGGGGCGGTGTGAGGTGTCAGGCTTCATGCCGCCCGCATCGTAAAACGGGTACCGCTACCATGACACGGAGGATTGACGAAAGGTCGACACGATGACGCAATCGGAGCTGTTGCGACTCGCACAGGACCCCGGCACGCCGCTGCATACTTTGCAGCAGCTCGCGCAGGAGTACCCAGGCTTGCGCCCGGCCATTGCCTTAAACCCGTCGACGTACCCGGCGCTGCTGGAGTGGCTGGGCGCGCTCGGCGATCCGGCGGTGAACCAAGCCTTGGCGCAGCGCTCGGCCGGGGCGCCGCCCGGCGGTCCCTACGGCGCCCCGGTCGGTCCGCCCATCGATGTCTCCGAAAACGAGCCGCGCTCGGTGCTGCCGTGGCTGTTGGCCTTCTTGGCGCTCGCGTTTGTGGCCGCCGTGGTGTGGGTGTTGTTGACGTTCTTCTCCGGCCCGGCCCCGGCGCAGTCTGGTCCCGACGCGGGGGCCGTGACCGCGCCTGCCGCCCCGGCCCCGGCACCCGAGGAGGAGACACCTGCCCCCGCGGAGAGCCCCGTTGAGGAGGTGCGGCCCGCCCCGGAGGGTGCCTTCGACATTCAAAGTTTCCTCGCGCCGTCCGGCAACATCGGTTGTGTCTTTGGGGAAGACACCGTCAAGTGCACGATTGACGAGCACAGTTTTGTCCCCTCGCAGGGCCAGTGCGACGCCTCCTCCCCCGTTGAGGTGACCATCAATGCCGACGGTAAGCAGTCGGTTAAGTGCGTCAAAGACCTTGACGTGACGGGCACGACGCTGCAGTACGAGCAGTCAGCCGCCCGCGGCCCCTTCGCGTGCACGGCCCGCGAGACGGGTATCGAATGCTGGCACACCGTGTCCGGTGAGAGCTTCACCCTGAGCCGGGAGGCGCTCCGCTAACCCGCGCCCCCCTTGCCTGTGTCCGCGCCCTGCTTCCGCCGGGGCGGGCCCGGGCGGTGCTCCGGGCGCGGGCGGCTCAGCCCTGCTCGGCCGCCTCGGCCTGGGCGATCTGCTCGCGCACCACGTCCATGTCCAGACCCTTGACCTGCTCCACTAGGTCCCGCAGCTGCGGCTCACGCACCGCCCCGGCCTGGTGGAACACCAGCACCTTTTCCCGGAACACCATCAAGGTCGGGATGGAGACGATGCCGAACTGGGCGGACAGCTCCTGGTTGGCCTCAGTATCGATCTTGCCGAAGACGATGTCTTCGTAGTCGCGGGAGACCTTCTCGAACACCGGAGCGAACTGGCGGCAAGGGCCGCACCAGGTGGCCCAGAAGTCCAAAATGACGATGTCGTTGTTTTCCAGTGTCTCGGCGAAAGTTTCGCCGGTCAGGTCGACAAGCACGCGGCTCTCCTTTATTGATCTGTGCAACTTGCTGCCACATTAACCAGCTCACCCAGGTTTTTGTTCCCCCAGCGGGCAATGTGGCGGCAAACACGGGGCGGGGCACGCAGGTACCCCGCCCGCCCCGCCACCGCTCAGGCCGACAATTCGGCCGCCACGAGCCGCGCCAACTCGACGGCGTTCAGGGCCGCGCCCTTGCGCAGGTTGTCGCCGACGATGAACATGGCCAGTCCGCGCTCGTCCGGCACCGCTTGGTCTTGCCGCAGCCGCCCGACGAACACCCCGTCCCGCCCGGCCGCCTTCAACGGGGTGGGCACCTCGTCGTAGGTAACGCCCGGTGCCCCCGCCACCAGCTGGCGGGCCTGGGCAACGGGCAGGGGGGCGGCGAACTCGGCGTGCACCGCCAGCGCGTGCCCGGAAAAGACGGGGACCCGCACGCAGGTGCCGGAGACCGCGAGATCATCGACGTGCAGGATGCGGCGCGACTCGTTGCGCAGCTTCTGCTCCTCGTCGGTCTCGTTGGAGCCGTCGTCCACCAGTGCGCCCGCCAACGCCACCACGTTGAAGGCGATGGGCTCGACGTAGACCTGCGGGGCAGGCAGGTCGATCGCCTCGCCGTCGACCGCCAGGCCCTCCAACTGCTGTCCCACCCCGTGGCGCACCTGGTCCGCCAACTCCCGCACACCCGCCAGGCCCGAACCGGACACGGCCTGGTACGACGAAACGTGTAGGCGCCGTAGCCCGGCAGCGGCGTGCAGGGGTTGGAGCACCGGCATGGCCGCCATCGTGGTGCAGTTCGGGTTGGCGATGATGCCCTTGGGGCGGGCGGCGATGTCCTGCGGGTTGACCTCGGAGACCACCAACGGCACCTGCGGGTCCTTCCGCCAGGCCGAAGAGTTATCAATGACGACGGCGCCCGCGGCCGCGAATCGCGGCGCATACTCGCGGGAAGTGGCACCGCCCGCAGAGAAGATGGCGATGTCAATGTCGTGGAAGTCGGCGCTGGCCACGTCCTCCACCACCACGTCCTGGCCCCGCCACGGCAGGGTGGTGCCCGCCGAGCGGGCCGAAGCAAAGTAGCGCATCTGCGCTACCGGGGTGTCGTCCGCCTCCAGCAGGGCGCGCATAACCCGCCCCACCTGGCCGGTGGCGCCCACGATGGCGTACCGCAAAGCTTTCATCGTCCGGTCCCTCCGTACACGATCGCCTCGGCGCTGGCCGAGTCCAAGCCGAAGGCAGTGTGGGTGGCCCGCACCGCCGCATCCAGATCCGCCAGGGCGGTGACCACCGAGATGCGAATCTCGGAGGTGGAAATCATTTCAATGTTTATTCCCGCCTCGCTCAGGGCCCCGAAGAGCTTGGCCGAGACCCCCGGGTGGGAGCGCATGCCCGCCCCGACCAGCGACAGTTTGCCGATCTCGTCAGTCAGGAAGATACGACCGTAGCCGATCTCCTCCTTGGCGGCCTGCAGGGCAGCCAACGCCCCCGGACCGTCCGGGGTGGGCAGGGTGAAGGACAAGTCGGTGTGCCCGTCGTCGACCGAAACGTTCTGCACGATCATGTCGATGTTGGCCTCCGCAGCGGCCACGATCGCGAAGATGCGGGCGGCCAGGCCCGGCCGGTCGGGCACCTTGGTCAGGGTGATCTTCGACTGGGAGCGGTCGTGGGCGATACCGGTGATCAGGGGGGCTTCCACGGGGTCCTCCTTCGAGGCGGCGATGATGGTGTCAGCGAGACTGGGGGCGAGCAGGCGCACTAGGTCGGGGTTGACGGCGTGATCGGCGATCCAGGTGCCGTCCTTGTCGGAGAACGACGAGCGCACGTGCAGCGCCACGTGGTGACGGCGGGCATACTCCACGGCCCGCAGGTGCAGGATCTTGGCGCCGTGGGCCGCCAACTCAAGGGTCTCTTCCGCGGTGAGGGTGGTGATGCGGCGCGCGGAGGGCACCACCCGCGGGTCGGCAGTGAACAGGCCGTCCACGTCCGTGTATATCTCGCACACGTCGGCCCGCAGGGCAGCGGCGAGCGCCACGGCGGTGGTGTCGGAGCCGCCGCGGCCGAGCGTTGTGACGTCGTCGCGTTCCGACAGGCCTTGGAAACCGGCGACGATCGCGACGTTGCCCGCCTGGATGCAGCGCACCACCCGCTCCGGGACGACCCCCAAAATTGAGGCCTTGCCGAAGGCCGAGTCGGTGTGCACCCCCGCCTGGCGGCCCGTGAACGCGTGCGCCCCCACCCCTTGCGCTTCGATAGCCATGGCCAGCAGCGACATGGAGATGCGCTCCCCGGCGGACATGAGCAGGTCCATTTCCCGCGCGTGCGGGGACGGGTTGAGGGCCGCCGCCATGTCCAGCAGTTCGTCGGTAGTGTCGCCCATCGCCGAGACCACGACGACGACGTCGTGCCCGGCCTTCTTCGTCTCGACGATGCGCTTGGCTACCCGCTGCATCGCCGCCACGTCACTCACGGACGAGCCACCGAATTTCTGCACGATCAGGCTCATGGTGCTCCTGGGGGGTGGGCCGCCACCGCCCAGGGGTGGCGGCATCGGACACGTGTGGGCATTGTTTCACGACGTGGGCGGCCCGCCGCAGGGGCGTCCAGCATGTAAAGCCTCACAGGTGCGGCAACTTTCCTTGATTTCCCAATGCCACCGGGCATTTGTCCGCGCTTGGCCACCCGCACGCCCAGCACCGAGGACTGCCGCCCCACCCCCGTCGTCTCACTGACTGGACAGGTGGGGCTACTGGCCCACCAGGCGGCGGCCTTCGAAGGCCCGCCCCAAGGTCACTTCGTCGGCGTACTCTAGGTCTCCGCCCACCGGCAAGCCCGAAGCCAAACGGGAGACCGGCACCTCCAGGGTGCGCAACATGCGCACCAGGTAAGCGGCGGTAGCCTCGCCTTCGATGTTGGGATCGGTGGCGATGATGACCTCCGTGATGTTGCCGTCCCCCACGCGCCCCAGCAGTTGGCGGATCCGCAGCTGATCCGGCCCGATGCCGTTCATCGGATCTATCGCCCCGCCGAGCACGTGGTAGCGGCCCCGGAACTCGCGGGTGCGTTCGATCGCGACGACATCCTTGGGTTCCTCCACGACGCACAGCACATCGTCGGCCCGCCGCGGGTCCCGGCAAATCGCGCACAGTTCCGCCTCAGCGACATTGCCGCACACCTCGCAAAACCGCACCTTGGCTTTGACCTCCCGCAGGGCGGTGGCCAGTTGTTCTACCTCCGCTGGGTCCGCGCCCAGGATGTAAAAGGCGATACGTTGCGCGCTCTTGGGGCCGATCCCGGGCAGGCGTCCCAGTTCGTCAATGAGGTTTTGTACCGCGCCGTCGTACACGCTTTATCCTTCCTCCCGGCCCGCCTCCCAGCGGGACACTGCAGCCTACTGGGCGTCCGCGCCGGTCCGTTCCTCCAACACCCGCCCGCCAAGCACCCGCAGCAGCACGTGCACCCCGGCCTCGGTGGTGGTGTCGGCGCCCGGATCGTCGTAGCTGATCTCGTCCTCACCGTCCTGGAACGTCAGGTTCGCCGCCCGCCCTGCCGACGCCGGGCCCACCGGGGCGTACGGATCCTCCGGGCCGTAGGGGTCCTCCGGTTCGGGCGGGAGCGGCTCGTAGTCTGGCGCCGACAGGTGCCGCAACTGGCGGCCCGAGCGAATATCGTGCACCGTCGCGTGCGCGGGGCGCGGTGGTGCATCCACCACTGGCGGTGGCTCCGGGGCGGGGGTTGGGTGGGCGGGCGCCGCGGGCGCCCCTGGCTCGGCCGCAGGTGCAGCAGGTGGGGGCGTCGTCGGCTGCAAGGGCGCACCGGACGTTGACGACTGCGGGGGCGCCGCGGGAGCAGCGGGCGGCGCAACCGGGTGTTGCGCGGCCACCGCCGGGGCGGCGGGACGCGGCGCGGGGGCGGTCGGAGCGGCGGGCGGGCTGGTGGGACGCGCTTCTCCCGCGACGCTCGACGGCGCCGTACTCGCTTCCCCCGCGGATGCCGGGGCAGCTAGCTCCTGGTCGACGGCTGGGCTCTCCCACTGCGGCTCGCACGGGATGGCGGCCACCTCCGGCCACTCCACGTCGTCCCACGCCGCCGCCCCGCGCGCGCTGGTCGGGGCCGCGGGCGGTTGGGACTCCCGGTTGCGTGGCGGCGCGGGCGGTTGGGACTCCCGCCGGGCTGGCGGCGTGGGCGGTTGGGACTCCCGCCGGGCTGGCGGCGTGGGCGGTAAGGACTCCTGGCTGCCTGGCAGTGCGGGTGGTTGGGACCCCTGGTTGCCTGGCAGTGCGGGTGGTTGGGACCCCTGGTTGCCCGACAGCGCAGACGAGGGCACCGACTGGGGCGAGGACGCGGGACGCGCGTTGTCGGCGGCACGAGCGGCAGTGGCTGCGGTCGCCGCACTGTCCGCGGGCACCTCCGCCCGGGGGCCAGGAGCGGGGCGGACGGCCACCTGCGGCTGGGGGAAGTTGTCGCCTCGCCCGGGCGGGAGGTCGTAGCCGAAGTCCGGTTCGGGGCCGAAATCGGGGTCTTGCTCCGGCGGGGCGATAGGGGCGGCCTCAGCCGCGGGGGCTTTTGGGTCCCCCTTCACCTCACCCTCGCGCTGCCCCCGGGGCGCTGACTGGGCAGGCCGCGCCTGCGAGGGTGGTCCGGCTTGCACCGCCACCACCGTCAGTTCCAAGCCCAGTGTCTCGCGGAGGGCAGCCGCGACCGCACCTCCCATGTTGCGCGCTTCGAACGTGGACACCAGGCCCGCGGTCGGGATATGCACAGCAAAGCGGTCGGCTTCGATGGGGCCCGGGTGGGCGTTGGCGGACACCAGCGCCCACACCACCTGGCTCGTGCGGCGCAGCGCCTGCAGCACCTCGTCCCAGCGGTCCCGCACCATCTCGGCGTGCGCGGCGCTCGACGAGGCCTTACTCGGCTGCGGGCGGGCGGGGGCCGTCGCGGCCTCCGGGCGGGCGGGGGCCGACACCTCCGGCCCCGGAGCGGCCGCCGGGAGCGCTGAGGCTGTCGGCCTTGCTTCCGGGGCCGCCACCCGGGCGGGGGCCGCCGCGGGTTCCGGGCGGGCGGGAGCCCCGGCCTCCGGGCGCGGGGCAGCGGCGGCGACAGGGTGCGCAGGGGCGGCCGACGGTGCGCGGTCCCCCGTCGGGGCCGGGGCAGCAGCGGTCTGCCGCGCCTCGGCCTCCTCCAGACGTCGGGCGGCAGCAGGCGGGCGGGACGCGGTCCGGGCGGGCGCTGGCCCACCGGGGGCGGTTTCGGGCACCGGAGGGCCGGCGGGGCCGTCGTCTTCCCCCCAGTCGGCGGCCGCGGCGGCGAGGACGTCTGCGGCAGACCGCGACGGCAGCTCCGGCTGCGGCGCGGACTGGACCGGGGCTGCGGCGGGGGCGGGTCGCGTCGCCGCCGGGCGCCCTGGCCGCTCGCCCGGGGCCCGGCTTGCCTGCACAGGGGCGGGCCGCGTCACGGCCGGGCGGGTGACAGCGGGGGCCGTCCCGGCGGCGGGCGTCACCCCCGCTACCTCGCCCAGGGCCAGCAAAATGCGGGCACACAGCAGTTCCACGTGCAGCCGCGGCGAGGTCGCCCCTGTCATGGAAGTCAGCGCCGCGTTCGTCAGATCGGCGGCCCGCGACAAGGCGGCGGGCCCCAGAGAACGCGCCTGCTCCACCATGCGGGTAAAGACGTCGTCCGGCAGACCGGCCAGCGCGTGGCGTGCGTTCTCGCCCGTCACCGCGACCACCAGCAGGTCACGCAGCCGCTGCAACAGGTCCTCGACGAACCGGCGCGGCTCCTGCCCGGCCCCAATGACGCGCTCGACGACGCGGAAGACCCCGGCACCGTCGTCGGCCGCCAGGGCCGTCACCATCGAATCAAGCATCGCCTCGTCGGTGTAGCCGAGCAGGGCGACGGCCCGCTGATAGTCCAGGCCCCCGTCGACCGCGCCCGCGATCAGCTGGTCCAACACGGAAAGCGAATCACGCACCGACCCGCCCCCGGCCCGCACCACCAACGGCAGCACTCCCGGCGCGATGGCCACCCCCTCCCGGGCAGCCAGCTCCTCCAGAAACGCCGTCAATTCGTCCGGCGGAACGAGCCGGAACGGGTAATGGTGGGTGCGGGAGCGGATCGTGCCGATGACCTTCTCCGGCTCCGTGGTGGCAAAAATGAACTTCACGTGCTCCGGAGGCTCCTCCACCAGCTTCAGCAGCGCATTGAAGCCCTGCGGGGTGACCATGTGGGCCTCGTCCAGGATGAAGATCTTGTACCGGTCCCGCACCGGGGCGAAGGCGGCGCGCTCCCGCAACTCGCGGGCGTCGTCGACCCCGTTGTGGCTCGCCGCGTCAATCTCCACCACGTCCAGCGAGCCCGCCCCATCGCGCGCCAACTCACGGCACGAATCGCACTGGCCACACGGGGTGTCGGTCGGCCCCTGCGCGCAGTTCAAGCACCGCGCCAGAATGCGGGCGCTAGTGGTCTTGCCGCAGCCCCGCGGGCCAGAAAAGAGGTAAGCGTGCGTGACCCGATCGGCGCGCAAAGCCGCCATCAACGGCTCGGTCACGTGGGTCTGGCCGATGACGTCAGCGAAGGCCTCGGGGCGGTAGCGGCGGTACAGGGCAGTGGTCACTCCCCCGATGCTACTGGTGCCCGCCCACAATTTCCGCCCGTCCGTCGCCTGCTCCTGCGCAGGGAGGTGGATGCGGACACAGCCGCGGACGCAAAGGATCCTCCGCGCACCCAGCAGAGCAACCTTATCCTTGCTGCCTTCCGGCCCTGGGGAGGTTCGATTGATACCGTCACGCGGAGGATCGGACATCAGCATACACGCTCACGCAAGCGTGATGCGCCCCACCGTGCAGCCGGTGGCGCTGAGCGACTTGGAGGCGGTAGCATTTGCAGTCGTTGCCTGGAGGATTCGCCTAGTGGCCTATGGCGCACGCTTGGAAAGCGTGTTGGGTGCAAGCCCTCGGGGGTTCGAATCCCCCATCCTCCGCCAGAACAGTGTTACTCAAATCCCCCGAGGGCTTGTCCCTCGGGGGATTTGCTGTGGGCGCGGGCCGGGCTCGGGTTGGATCTCAGAGGCCGACGTCCGGGCAGCGTGGTCAGAATGCACTCGCTCGCGTCTCGTCCACCAGTACCGGCAAGATGAGCTCGCGCCACTGATCGCTTGAGCGGCTACCTGTGCACGGTCGGCCTCTGCCACGCATCGGCGGGTGAGCAGCGCGGTGACGGTGAGATTTGGGTTGCTGTGCTTGCGGCGCGCAGCGCTCTAGCTCACCAAATTGCGTCGTGTAGGCCCACGTACTCTCATCGCTGGCTTTCTTGCTGGTGCCGTACCGTTTCCCGCAGTATCTGCCGACGAACCACGAAGGCTTGAACGTTCAAAGCAGCGTGCAGGCGTAAGGCGCTTTGAAGCACACGGCGCTGCTTGGCTACCTGACGCAGCCGCCGGGACCGCAACCACCGCCATGACTGCTCAATGCACTGCCCGACAAATACCAGCAAAAAGAACACAGCAGGGGCGAACACATGGGCAACGTTCCCCTCACTGACGAACGACAAGAACTTCACTAGCACTCGCCCCACTGCCAGCAAGTCCCTCATATCGAGGGAAGCGACGACTCCACGAGGAGGGGCACTAACAAACCGAAACATGCCAACTCCTAGCACTAGGGAGGCGGTTACTGGAAACGCGCGATGGCTGCCGCTGCCCCGGCGGCGTAAGCCTTGAGCAACGCCTCGTAGTGCGCCACGCCCTCCGGCGCGACCTGCTTCAACGAATCGCAGGCGGAGACCAACGTGCCCACGTTCTGCATTGCCGCGTGCGTCAACGTCGCCCGCGCCGCATCCCGCATCAAAGCCACTTCAGCCCGCCCGGCCAGCAAGTCTGACTCCCGTCGCACAGGACGCGTCACTGCCCACGATAGCTGCAGGCACGCGGCCAGAGCTGTCTCCAAGGCAAACCCTTGCCCAATACCAAATTCGGTTTCCATTTCCATCTCCTTCTTCTGGTGGTTCGCGGGTAAATCACGTTGTCGTCAAGGTAGAAACTTGCGAGCTGCGAGCACCAGCCGGTTGCGCATAATTGGAGCCGCCACGGGGCAGAATTGGAGTTCACACGCTCACCTTGGCTTACGGAGGTAACGGCATGTACCAGCCAGAAGACCTGCGCGCTGACCTGCTGTACCTACGCAAGGGGGCTGGCTACACGCCGAAACGACTGGCCAGCCGCCCGGCGCTTGTCGCGGTGCTCGGCGGAAGGACGGAGCCACCGGAGCTGCTGGTTGAACGCCTAGAGTCAGCTATACGATCACTACACGACCCTGACAGTGAGCTGCTGCTTGGTATCTATGGCCTAGATTCAGCACATGGACCAGCCACGCTGGCTGCACGACGCGACGCAGCTGCTAGTCGCCTCGGCATCGGCAGGGAGGCCGTCGCCGACCGCGACACAGCCGCTGTAGAGCGACTTCTGCGCCAACTACTCACTGGCTGGTATCCGAAGTCTCCTGCTGGCATCCGCGTCCCGGAGTATCACAACGGCTTCATCCAGCACGCTGTCAACGTCACCACCTACGTGCGCGATCACCGCCACCTCGAATCCCAACACTCTTTCCGCCTATTCGCGCTCTTCGATGGTGTCCAGTACGTCACCTTCACGATGAGCTACCCCACCCCACCCAAACCTCTCGGCACTGGGTGGAGCGTTCGCACCGAAGAGATCCCCGGTGGCTGGCAACACGAGTTTTGGCGACAGGAATCAATGCGCCGCGGCCAAACCTATGACTTGGCCTACCGGCTGGTGAATCCAGACCCCAATGAGCCGTATTGGCTGCACGAGGAGTCCCTTGCCTTCCACGAGCCCACCCGGTTTGCCCGATTCACCGTGCACTTCCTAGGCCAACCACCCACGACCGCCTGGCAGTTCAGTGGCCTGACTGCCCTTCAGCGACCAGGCGCCCCCTCAGCGAACACCCAGCTCTCGGCTGAGACAGATGGAACGATCACCGCAACCTTCCGAGACATCTATGGCGGCCTCTACTGCGGACTGGCCTGGGAATGGAAGTAAAGAAGGTGACGCAAAGCACTGTCCAAGAGCAGGCAAAAGGCCTATAGTCGTTGCATGAGAGGTCAAGGCAGCCCAAGCCTAGGTCAGCCGTTTGCGACTGCCGCCCGGGACCGCACATTGTAGTCAATTTTACACCTAGCTTGAAGAAGGATTTAATATAAACACTTTTATCGAAGAACGCATACCCGCCAATACATTTGAGACCCGAAAGAGCAGAATGCAACTATTAGACAGCAATAGAAAACTATTTATACCGCAAGAATGACTGCAGCTCGGCGATTGCATTCACTCAACAAAAAGAGGTTTCAAGACGATGGAAAAGGACGCAACCCCCACCCCCCTACTATCCCCCGACGCCGTTAAGGACTGGGATGCAGATAAATTTGATGAGTTTTTCAACAATGGCTCTGACGGCACTATTAGAACGATCCCTGGATATCTAGAGATAATATACTAGAGCAATAGCCCACAGCACAATAGAGCAGTGACGTCACTGGAGGCAAGGTTGGTTCCCCCCTTAGAAATTACTAAATTGTGGCTTGACCGGTCTTGGTGCATCAGGAAAATCGTTAGACATGACTACGCTCAATTAAGCGGATATAAAGCCACCTGCACGACCTTCGACGTAGATGTCGAAAAAGTGATTGCCATCTCAGGCAATGCAACACCAGAGCCACTGGCGACCCGCGAGCACAACTTCTCGAATTCATCAACGATAGCACTGCCCTTGGAATGGCGCCCTAAGCGCTCTCTTTGCGGGTTAGATATACGCGACGAATCTAATAATTCTCTACACTCGATTAGGAGATCTCAAAGTTCAGCAGCCTGCCTCCTTATGCTTTCAGAGATGCTAGAGGGCATTATAGGCGAATCTCCCTTACCACAGTGCGTCAGTCAGGTCATAATTGCCCTAGTAATGACGGAAAATCCCCCATTTCAAGGCAGTAAAGATAAAGAAAAGCTTGATAGACACTCATGGTCTTCGGCAGAGTGGTTAACTTGGATGAGAAAAAAGTTGAGCAACCTTGACACTCACCACTTTTGGCCTTCCTGCAAAACCGCTAAAGAGCACTGCACATCAATTTGGAATAGAATTATAGCAAACGAAGAATTTTCTTCGACACTCGCACTATACAGCCTCGGCTATATTCGCACGGTAGAAATTTCGACTGACCAGAAAAGTAAAATACTCATTAAAACAGTCGAGGAATTTGCCTCCCCGGAAGCCCTTCTAGCGAATAGCAGTTTACCACGGCGCATAGTACGCAAACTGCTTTTAACCCACTGGGAGGTAGCAAAAACCTTACGCCTGGAATACTCTGCCGACTCACACCTATCCAAAGTTATTGCCCCGAAAGCTTGTGCAGTTTTACAATTAGAAAAGTCAAAGTCTGAGACTAGCATAATAAACACAGGTGGCGAGTGGGCCTACTGGGAGCCCAAAAGACGCCCTGAGCCACAGGACAAACTTCACACATCAAAAAAGTAAAGCGCGTCCTGTTTGTCGCGCGTCGCCACAATGCGATAGTTGCGGGACTATCCCTTTCTGCCATTATGGCACTGCTACAAATATTTCTATACTATTTATCTACGAAGGCAGGCATGAAGGGAGATGGCGTCGTATCCGGAGATGCGCTGACAGTAATTGCTGGTTTTATCGCGATTGCCCCAACAGTGATAGTTGGATTTAATAGCAAGTTATATCACGATAGAATTGCCGATCGACTAGTCAGAAGACACCTAAACCTCATCCGACTTGCAGCGGTCTCTCAACTGGTGGCAGTAATTCTAGCCCTGACAGTTAAAGATTTTAAAGTCCCACTCGCCGGGGATTACTACTTTTATCCACAGGCTGCAGGTGCTGTATTCTTCACGCTAGTCACCCTCGTATTTGCAGATGCTTACATGCAGCGACGAATTCTCTACTTTCAGTGGAGGCGAATATTAATCTGGCGCGCCAATAGCTGCTGGTGGGTGGAGAGCGAAGCTTCTGAGGACGATTTTAAAAGAGCTCGAAGCCACCCTTTGTCTTTTGCGGCAATAAAAGTCACCCTTCAATTAGCAAAGGGTTTTGTTCCACCGATTATGTCATTCGCCCTTGCAGCCACCACACTGTGGCTCAGCCTGATAGAGTTTGACTTAAGCTGGACAACTCGACTCCACGTGGACACCGCTTTATCTCGACTCTTTAACACCGTCGCTGTTCCGTTACTCCAGATCATAGCGACACTGACTATCATCCAGGCCTTGCCGCCACTGCTAACATTGATACAGGGCGCTTTTAAAGCCCTCATTTCACCATCTCGTGATGACAAACCGCAAAAATCAGGAACATGCGTTCTTTAGTCATTAACTTTCATGTGAGTGAGCTTATTAATAGAACCAGGTGCGGGTCATTAAAATCGCACTGGCTCTTTAGCGGGTGCACTTGCTGTAGGCAGTTCAATTGCGTTTTGGTGCTGTGGACTAGGTGATGATACCAACACACAACTTTAGTGTCCGGATAGGTGGCCTGCACCTATCTATAGGACCGTCACCGAACTGGAGTGAATCGCCCCGAAGCAACCGGCTCTTCATATATGTGGGTGTAGTTTGACTGCCATGTGGGGTTACCCGCAGCTGGCTCGCCCTAACTGGCTACCCACGCGCCTCATCCGGTGTATGCGGCAGCAGTTCTCCCCTGGCGGCCATCTAGGGCGAGACTCGGCCAGCGCCCCCCGGCTATTTAGGGCAGCTGTCGGTCACAGCACAAAGCAGCCGGGCCCGGCATCGCGGGTGAGCCCCCACCCAGCCAATCCCGTCTCAGCCCCGACGGGCGCGACGCCGCGTCAAGTGCCACCGGCAGCCGAGCCGCGCGCTCGCCCCCACCAGGGTCAGGGTCCAACCCACCAGAAAGCCGACATAGCCGATAGCGTGCACCCGCGCTCCGCCCCCGAGCACGGCTTGCACCAGCATTACCAACGCCCCACCAGCCAAGGCGCAGGTCACGAGCGCGGACACGGGCCAGCCCCACCAGGCCGGCCGACGGTGGGGCACGGCCGAATCGGCTACCGCCGAGGCCCGCCAACTGCGGAGGGCAAGCCCGACAGTCACGCAACCCGCTGCCAGGGCCCCGGCCCACGGCGCTCCGCCGCCAGACCACCCCAGCAACGCGGCCCGCCCGGCCAACAGTGCTCCTCCGCCCACCACCAACGCTGCCCCCAAGGCCCCAACTAGGCTGAGAGCAGCCGCATCTGGCCAGCCTCCCTTGCCGCTTGCCGTGTCGGCATCCTGCCCAGCTACCGCGCCACTGACTTTTCCGACCTCCCGCCCGTCTCCCGCAGCGGCACTCCACCCATCTCCCGCGTCGCTCACCGTGTCCACCTCCCCGGGCTCCCGCACGGCGGCGGCTCGGACTCCAGCCCTTCCCGGAACGCGGCCCGCTCCCCCGGCATCCCGCGCGGCGGCGGCCTGCAAACCGCCTGCGGCACCCAGCTCGTAGGCGACCGCGCCACCCAGCAGCAACACCAGCCCTAGCCCGGGCCCGTGACTGACGAGGCGTCCAAAGAGCGGACTCAGATCTATTACCGCCCAACCGACCAGCGCCGCCCCCACCGGCACCCGCAGCGCCACCCGCAGCAGGACGAAACGCTGCCAGGCGGCGGGCCGCGCCACGCCCCACCAGGCTGCTGCTAAGGCGACCAGCAGCACGCTAGCCACCAGCAGCTGCAGCACGGAAGCAAAAAGGGGCTCGGTCGGGTGCAGGTAGCCCAGTGGCAGACTCGCCGCACTGGCACCCAGCCCACCGCCCCGCAGCCACCGGGCCGCCCGGGCTGACAACCTTCCCGCCATCACCACTTCCTTTCCGCCCTGCCCCCAGGAGCAGGTTACGGTCCCGGCCCAGCATGCCTCGCCCGCGGGCATCTCTGCCTTGCCCGCGAGCGTCTCCGCCTGGTAAGCGGACATCTCCGCCTGGTCAACTACTAGGCACGAGTGTGCCAGCCCTGTCCCCACCGCGCCGCGCGCACCCAGGCCGCGGCTGTGCGCGCCATCTCCCCAACCTCCCCCTGCCGCCCAGCTACAACCCCCGGCATCGATATTTGTCAGACGAGACTCAGTCGGCAGGGGCGAGCGCCCCTAGTTCGCACCATGTGCCCCCTGACTGCTTGAACGTTTTCAGTGGGCCTCTCTATGGTCACCTAGACCGTTTTCGCACCAGGCGTGGCTTGGCTTGGCCTGGTGCCGACGTGAGGAATCCTGAATGTTGTACTCGCTTGTCTGTTTGGGTGGCCGTGCGGCGGCCGCTTGCGGCGTAGCGGCAACGGAAAGGCTGACGGTGTGACCCTTCCGGCTTGGTTGACTTCTTCCTGCCCTCACCAACGCACGCAACGACGCTTGCTGGCGAGTGCGGGAGCCCTCCTGCTCGTGATGCTCGGCACCGGGGTGTTGGCGGTGCGCATGTCCGCGTCGCAGGCAATCATTGATCCTTCCCCCCAAACGGCACTCCCGCCCGGAAATCGGGGGCTGCCGCTGAGCGATTTCGCAACCGTGGTGGCTTCGGCCGCCCCCGCCCCGACGTTGGGGGCGGACGGGCAGCCCACTCCCGCCCCGACAGCTATGACCGAGTCGAGCGAGCCTGCCGAGCCCGCCCCGGCGCCGTCGGACAATCGTTTGGCGTCGCAGACGACGCGCGTGCAGGCCTCCCAGCCGCGGTCGGGGGCTGACATTAAGGTCCCGCTGCGGTTGGACATCACGTCGCTGACGGTGGCCGACGGCGCCACCCTGCTGAACTTTTCTGTGCAGTTGGCCCCTGGCGAGGGCACGTGGAAGGTCGGCGATTTCTTTGCCGAGCCCGGCAGGGGGGACTCGACGAGCGGCGTGAAGCTGGTGGCTGATTCCCAGACCCTGACCCCGCGCTTGGATGGGGACGGCAACTGCTACTGCTCCAGCCAGCTCGGCGATCTCGTGTTGGCGGCGGGCGAGCCGCAGCTGTTCTTTGCTTCTTACCCGGCGCTGCCGCCGCACACTACCCACGCCGACGTGCACGTGCCCGGCTTCGCGCCCCTCACGGGCGTGCCGGTGCAGCACGCCGATGCCCCCGCGCCGTCGCCCACGCCGATTCCGCCCACTACGGAACCACCGTCGTCGGCCACCCCCAGCCCGACACCGGAAACCTCCCCGGAGCCGCCGCCCACGCCCAGCCCCAGCGCCCCACCTGCCGGTCACGACGGGCTGGTACCGGAGTCAGCGACGCCGACTGAGGGCACCGAATAGCGCGCCTGCGGCAAGGCGCGGCGAGTGGCCGGGAGTTTTCGACGAGCGCTGGCCGCCCGGCGCGCCCGCGGCTAGGGGGCGGCGAGGAATGCCAGCGTGTGGCTCACAGCTTGCGTGAATGATTCGCCGCTCGGATTGTGGGGACCGCCGGGCAGGATCGCCAGCCGTCCGGCGGGGTAGCGGGGCAGGGCGGCCTGGGAGTCGGCGAGGGGCAGCAGCGTGTCGGCGTCGCCGTGCACGATGAGGGTCGGCCCGGCAAACCCGAGGTCCGCGGCCCGCACCGCCCAGATGTCGTCGATGTACCGGCGGGAGACCACCAGCCCCAGCAGCACCGCCGTTTCCGGGGCGGCGCTGGCGGTGCCTATCTCGGTGCGCACCAGCTCCGGCAGCCCGAAGGCGGGGGCGAGCAGCACTAGGTTCGCCAGCTCGTCGGGGTGGGCGGCTGCGAACATGGCCGCCACCAAACCGCCTTGGCTGTGCCCGAAGATGGTCAGCCGCTGCGGGTCGGCGTAGTCCTGGTCCCGCACGTGCGCCACCACGGCCGCTAGGTCCGCCAGCTCGGTATTGACCGACATTTTCTGCATGTCGGGGTCGCTTTCGGAGCGCGGCGAGCCGCCCACGAAGTCGAAGACGACGGCGGCGTGCCCGCGCGCCGCCAGTTCGCGCGCGTAGCGGGCGAGGTCGTGCATGGAACCGCCGAAACCGTGCGCGAGGATGACGGTGGGGTGCGGCCCGGGCGTCGTCGGTACGAACGCGATGGCTTGGATGGTGTGCGCGTCCCGGGCGACGGCAAAGCGAGTCTCGGTGAAGTCGGTGACCGGGAGGTCCAGGGCGGCTAGGTCTGGCACTTGGCTGGTGATCCGGTCGGTGACGTCGGCGGGCACCGGGGGTGCGTCCGGCCCCGGGGTGGCGGACGACGACTGGTGGGGCCCTGCCCCCTCCCCTCCCGCTGGGGTGGCGGTTGCGGTAGCCGCGGGGGCGGCATCGATGTCCGCGGGGGCGGCCCCCGGCCCGGCGCAGGCGGTGACCGCGGCCGCGGTGAGGGCGGCCCACAGCACGTGCGTGGGTAGGCTCACGCGCGGGTGGGGGGAGGCAAAGTCAGGGCGCGGGAGGCGATCAGGCACGCGGCATCTCCTTCACGAGTCTCACTGGGCAGCAACGCCCCGGCACGGGCCGCTATTCCGCCGGGTCGGCGGCGGGCAGGCCGCCCACCCGCCTAGCAGCGGGCGGTTGCCGCCGGGCCGAGAGCGGAGCACTGCCCGAGGCCAGCGCCGATGGCCCAGTGGTGCGACGCCGCACCTGCCGGGCCTCCAACACGAGGGCCACCAGGTAGAGGGCGGTGCCGAGGCCGAAGACCCACACGGCCGCGGCCAGTTCGTTGCTGACCACCCCGCCGATAAGTTGGCCGTCGGGCGCCATGCCGTCCCAGTGGGCGATTTGTTGCGGGCAGGCCAGGCAGATGGGGACCAGCGGCAGGGCGGCGAGGGCCGCCACCAGGGACCAGACGCTGTGCCGCGGTTGCACGATGCCCCACAGGGTGCAACCGAGGCAGATGGCGACCAGACCGATGACGGTCCAGTTGTCACTGCCGCGCACGGTCAGTTCCTGCACCAGGCTCGCGGGGACGCCTGCCGTGTCCGCGACAGATCGAATGGGCACCCACAACCCACTTCCGACGATGAGTGCCGCGCCTCCGGCCACCACTCTTGCTTGCACGGCCCCAGGCTAGAGGCGGGTGGGGCGTGTCACTAGGGGCCGTCGCCCCCTTGCGCGCCTCATCGTCGCCGGTACGGGGGCTCCGGCCGGTGCGCTGTACAAGGGTGGGAGCGGCGGGTGACTATTGCCCGGTGAGAATATTGTTCAATCGTTTACGACAGGCGCTGGCGGCCCGGCTCTGGGCCTGGCCGCTGCTGGCGGGGGTAGTGGCGGCCTTGGCCGCTTCTATCCTGGGGCGCGTGGTGGTGCCTGCCGAGGGGGCGTTGGCGCAGTGGCTCTGGCCCGGCGACACGGAAGCCGCGGCCTCCATGTTGAGTTTTATCGCCTCCACCACGCTGACGGTGCTGACGACCACCATCTCGATGACCTTGATCGTCATCCAAGTTTCGGCCGGTAACTTCTCGCATCAGCTACCACGGGACTTCATTTCCTCCCCGGCGGTGCGCGGCATCATCTCGGTGTACGTCGGCGTGTTCATCTACGCGCTGCTGTTGCTGCGGTCGCTGGATACGAGCGTGAAGCGGCCACCGCAGCTGGCGATCACTTTGTCGATGGTGCTAGTGGTGGCCGCGGTGGCCACCTTCATCTGGTATGTCTCGCGGGTGGTAACCATGGTGCGGGCCGACAGCATCATCGCCGCCTCGGCCCGCCGCGTCGTCACGCGGGCCCGGGCCACGTTCAAGGAGGACGGCCAGGCGGTGGCGCGGCCGCAGGTGCCTGCCGACGCCCAGCTCCTGCGGGCGGGCCAGTTTGGTTACGTGCAGCAGGTGGACCTGGAGCACGCCGCCTCGTGGGCGAAGGAGCACGACGGCACGGTCGTCATCAACGTCTGCCCGGGCGACGTGGTGCTCGCCGGGGACGTGTTGGCTCACTACTGGTCGGCGGAGAACGACGAATTGCCCGCCGTGGTGTACCTGGCGATGGAGCGGGTCAGCGGGGCGGACTATTCCCTCGGCTTGCAGCAGCTGTTCGATATCGCGGTGCGGGCGCTCTCACCCGGCACCAACGACCCCACCACGGCGCGGCACGCGGTTTTGCAGGCGGCGGCCGTGCTGCAGGAGTTGACGGAGCTGCCGATGGTGCCGCATACCCGCTTCGCGGACGAGCGCCTGACGGTGTGGGCGCGGGTGCGGGACCAGCGCTATTTGGTGCACGAGTTTGTGCGCGGGGTGCGCCGCTACGCGGGCGGGGAACCGGACGTGCTGGTGGCCTTGCTGCGGCTGCTGAGCGTGGTGGGCGACAGCGACGACCCGCAGCTGCAGCAGGCGGTGGAAAAGGAACGGGAGAAGCTGCTGGCGGTGGCCGAGGCGAATCTGGACGACGTCGACGAGTTCGCCTGGGTGCGGCAAGCCGCCACCTGGTGACGGGCCCGCAGACGGCGGCCGGTGACGCCCCGCGCCCGGCTGCCTTTTGCTGCCCGCCCTAGTTCGTGTCCTGCCGGGCGTCAACGAGGGCGGCCACCGCTTGGGTGCAGCGGTGCTGAATCTGCGCTAGGGGCGCCCCGGCGTCGAGCTCGCTGAAACCGATCTCCAAGATGGCTTGGACGAACTGGGCCGTCAATTTAGCGCCGGTGGGGTCGAGGGCCTGACACTGTTCGCCCAGCAGGCGCGCGAGCGCGGCGTGCGCGGCCGCGACGGGGGCCAGGGCGGCGGCGGGCAGGCCGCGCGCCAGCTGGATGAGGGCGCCGTGCCCGGAGTCGGCCGCCTGGGACAGGTTGGCGTGCACGTAGGCCAGGAGCCGGGCCCGGGGGGTGGATGCTTGGGCGACGGCGGCGGTGACGGCCGCGGTCCAGGTCGGCAGGTAGCGGGCGACGACCTGCCCCCGGAGGGTGTCCATGGAGTCGACGTAGCGGTAGACGGAGTTGCGGGCGATGCCGACGGCGCCGGCGACGGCCGCAGCGGTGAGCGCGTGCGGCCCGGCGGTCAGCAGTAGCTCTTCCGCGGCGTCCAGCAGCTTGGTGCTCATGGACTGCCGATGTTCCTTCACGGTAGCGGCGTCGATCTTGGGCATGCCTCCGATCATCCCACATTGCGACAGGGTGTCGCCATATGGTTAACTCGACTTAGCGACACCCCGTCTCAAAAGGAGTTTGCATGGAAAAGCTACTGTTCCGCTCGGCCGCCGCCTGGGCCATCTTTGGCCTGCTCTCCGGCCTGTACTACCGCGAATTCACGCGCCTAAACGCCTGGGATCACCCGACCTTCACCCAACTGTCGACCGTCCACACCCACGCGCTGGCCCTCGGCTGCCTCTTCTTCCTGGTGATGCTCGCCCTAGAACGCACCTTCGCCGTGTCCCGACACTCCGCGCACGCCCGCCGCGCCTACCTCGCCTGGAACGTCGGCCTCGCCCTCACCGCCGGGATGCAACTGCTCAAAGGCTCCCTCCAGGTGGCAGGCGTGCCCGCCTACTCCCACCCCGCCCTCGCCGGCCTCTCCGGACTCGGCCATATAGTCATGACCGTGGCCTTCGCCCTGTACTTCCACTCCCTAGCCAAGGCCTTGCAAACCACCGAAAAGTAACCATGCCCCCTGCCTTCTCCTCGCGCCCCGCCGCCCGCTGGTGGTCCCTGACCTTCCTCGCGGCGGGGCTCGGCATGATCATCCTGGACGGCACGATCGTCGCCATCGCCCTGCCCAGCATCATGCGCGACCTCTCCCTCACCCTGCCCCAGGCCGAATGGGTCAACGCCCTATACGCGGTCGTCTTCGCCGCCCTGCTTCTGACAGCTGGCCGCCTGGCCGACCACTGGGGCCGACGCGCCCTGTTCCTCCTCGGCGTGGCAATCTTCACCGCGACCTCTGTCCTGGCCGCCCTCGCCCCCACCGCCGGGCTCCTCATCGCCGCCCGCGGCCTGCAGGGCGTCGGCGCGGCCCTGGTGTTGCCTT
This sequence comes from Buchananella hordeovulneris, assembly GCF_001907235.1. Taxonomy (GTDB): domain Bacteria; phylum Actinomycetota; class Actinomycetes; order Actinomycetales; family Actinomycetaceae; genus Buchananella; species Buchananella hordeovulneris. The sequence goes on along the minus strand of NZ_MQVS01000009.1, from coordinate 63,070 downwards.
CCTCGCTAGCCACCCTCAGCGCTACCTTCACCGGCCGCGAGCGCGCCGCCGCCTTCGGCATCTGGGGCGCCATCACCGCCGGAGCGGCCGCCATCGGGCCAGTGTTGGGCGGCTGGCTCACCGCCACCTGGGGATGGCCCCTGATCTTTTGGGTCAATGTGCCGCTCGGCGCGCTCGTGCTGCTCGGGGTGCGCCTGACGACCCCCGAGACGCGGGGCCCGCGCACCGTCGGCTTCGACTACCTTGGTTTCGCCCTGTCCGCGTGGGCCGTGGCCAGCCTCATCTTCAGCCTGATCGAGGGCCCCACCCTCGGCTGGTTCACCCCCCGCCCCGCCGCCTCGACCCGCGGGGCACTCGCGGACCTACCGCTCTCCCCCATCCCGTTGCTACTGGCCAGCAGCGCGCTCGCCGGCGCGGCATTCCTCGTGCGGCAACACCGTCAGACCCGCCGGGGCGCCCCCGTCATCCTCGACCTGACACTTTTCCGCTTGCCAACCTTCACGTGGGGCAACGCCACGGCCGCGCTGGTGGCCGTCGGCCAGTTCGCTCTCGTCTTTGTTCTGCCCCTCTTCCTGCTGGCCGTGCGCGGTCTCGACCCGCTGGCCACCGGCCTGACGGTAGCGGCCATGGCCGGGGGTGCCTTCGCCTCGGGCATCTTCGCTCGTCACCTGGCGGCCCGACTGGGGGCAGCCCGGGTGGTGGTCGGCGGCCTGGCCCTGGAGGTGGGGGCGGTGGCCGGGCTCGCCCTCACCCTGCGCGCCGCCCCCCTGTGGACGCTGCCCGCATTCCTCGCCGCCTACGGCCTGGGCCTGGGCCTTGCCTCCGCCCAACTCACCTCCACCACCCTGGTCGACGTGCCGAGCGCCAACGCCGGGCAAGGCTCAGCCACCCAATCCACCGTCCGGCAAATCGGCTCCGCGCTCGGCACCGTGCTCGCAGGCGCCACCTTGTCCCTGGGGCTCGCCACCTACGTGCCGCCACCGCCGACCAGCGTGACAACGGCGGCGGCCGTCGTCATCCCCGCCGACCTGCAAACCACCGCCGGGATCGAACTGCCGCAGCTGCGGGAGGCCGCTGCCCGCGGCGAGCTTGGGCCAGACGGACCCCAGTGGGTAGCCGCTCTGACCTCCGCCACCGCCCGGGCCGCCACCCTCACCCTCGGAGTCACCCTGGCTTTCCTAACCCTCGGGCTGGCAAGCGCCTTGCAGCTGGCGCGCCGCAGTCGCCCCCATTCGACCACTGAACACGGTCTGTCCTCCGCCCGCGCCCGCCGTTAGCATGACGCGCGTGGACGCAGCGACACGCTGCGGCAGCGGGAAAGGACCAACATGAACGCGGTGGTCGTGGCCGTGCTGGTGATGCTCGCGTTGTCCCTGGTGCGGGTCAACGTCGTCCTGTCACTTTTCGTCGGCGCCATGACCGGCGGACTGCTGGCCGGGCTGGGGCTCGACCAAACGCTGGTCGCCTTCGAACAAGGCCTCGGCAACGGGGCCAAACTCGCCCTCTCTTACGCCCTGCTCGGGGCCTTCGCGATGGCGGTGGCCCACTCCGGCCTGCCCGCCCTGCTCGCCCACTGGCTGGTGTCGCACCTGCGCGGGCCCCAGGCCAGCGCCGGACGCTGGGTGCGCTGGGGCCTGATCGGCGGGGTCCTAGCCATGGCGATCATGAGCCAAAACCTCATCCCGGTGCACATCGCTTTCATCCCCCTACTCATTCCGCCGCTGCTGACGGTCATGGACAAGCTGCAGCTGGATCGGCGGCTACTGGCGTGCGTCATGACCTTCGGTCTGGTCACCACCTACATGTACCTGCCGGTCGGTTTCGGGCGCATCTATCTGGAAGACATCCTGCTGGGGCAAATCAGTCGGCAAGGCCTGGACGTCTCCGGGGTGAACGTGCTGCTCGCCATGGGGCTGCCTGCCCTAGGCATGCTGGTCGGGCTGTTGGTGGCCGTCTTCGTGACTTATCGGGCTCCCGTGGACTACTCCGTCGTCGCCGCGCGCGGCGCAGCTGGGGCCAGGGCGGGCGGCGCGCCGAACGACACCGCAAGTAGACAGGGCGAGGGGACCAGCGGGGCGGCCGAGTCTACCCCCGCCGCGCCGCCTGCCCCGCGCCTGTCGCGCTACAAGATCGCGGTGTCGGTGGCCGCGATCTTGGCCAGTTTCGTGCTGCAAACCGTCATGACCCTGCAAAACTCGCAGGCCAATCCGATGCTGATCTCCTCGCTGATCGGCCTGGTGCTGTTCGTGGCCACCGGGGTGGTGCGCTGGACGGAGGCCGATGCGGTGTTCTCCGGCGGGATGCGGATGATGGCCATGATCGGCCTGATCATGATCGCGGCCCAGGGCTTCGCGGAAGTCATGAACCGCACCGGCCACATCGAACCGCTCGTCCAGACAGCGGTGAGCGCGTTCGGCAACAGCCGGGCGCTGGCCGCCCTGTCCATGCTCGTCGTGGGGCTGATCGTCACGATGGGGATCGGATCTTCGTTTTCTACCCTGCCAATCATTGTCGCCATCTACGTGCCCCTCTGCGTCGAGCTAGGGTTTTCCCCGCTGGCGACGGTGGCGCTCGTCGGGACGGCCGGGGCCCTGGGCGACGCGGGCTCGCCCGCCTCCGACTCCACCCTCGGCCCAACGGCCGGGCTGAATGTCGACGGGAAACACGACCACATGCGCGGCACCGTAATTCCCACTTTCCTGCACTTCAACCTGCCGCTCCTGGCGGCCGGCTGGCTGGCAACGCTCGTGCTGTGACCAGGCGCGGTAACCGACTGCGGTACCGAACCGAGATGCACAACAGCTGCACTATTCACCCCGTCCCTTAGTTGGTCGCCCTGCCCTGCCCGCTCGCGTCAACCATTGCCTCCAACCCCAGCAGGGGCGCGGCTCCCAACGACACCCCACCCCGCTCCCGCAGACCGTTGCCTCCAACCCCAGCAGGAGCGCGGCTCCCAACGACACCCCACCCCGTTCGCGCAGACCGTTGCGCCAAAGGACAACCCCAAAAACCAAACACAAAACGCTGTGCGGTCAACGTTTGGCCATAATGGTCGACCTAGTGCAAAACGGTCAGTCCAACCAGGGCATCAGCCCTAGCACACGGGCACCCAACCGAGCATGACGGTCTCTGTCTGACATAACGGCCACAGTCACCACCAACAAGACCCCTCACGGCCCCACCATCATGCCCTTAATGCACCATCATGCCCTTGTGTCACCATCATGCTCTTAAAACACTGAATTAAGGACATGATGGTGCATTAAGAACATGATGGTGCGTAAAGGACATGATGGTCACGCAAAACGGCGGACGAAATGCCGCCTTAAGAACATGATGGTGCGTTAAGAACATGATGGTGCATTAAGGGCAAGGCGGTGCCACACGGGCAAGGCGACGCAGTAAAACCGGGGTGAAACCCTCCCGCCCAGGCGGCGCAGTCACCTCTATGAGCGCGACAGCTGAGGGGGTGGGGCGAGTATCTCGCCCCACCCCCTCAGGTGGTTAACGTCTACCGGCTAGTGCACTCGGCACTCGTCACGGCTTGGCGTTCATGATCTCTCCCACGGCCTTCTCGACTGCGGGGCTTACCACCTGCGGTCCCCCAAGGAGGACAGCGGTGTGCGGACGCAGCGATTCCAGCAATGTTTCGATCACCGGCGAGAGGTGGCCACGCGGGCTGAGCACCAGGACACCGTGCTTCTGGGCGGCCAGCGCGGCTCCTGCCAGCGCGTCCGGGAAGTTCTCCCCCGAGGCCACCACGATGTACTTGACATCGGCGGCGTACTCGCGGGCCAACCGGGCGTTGGTGGCGTAGCGGTTCTCCCCGGCGATGATCTTCAGGTTGATACCCGAAACCCAGCCCGCGGCGGTGGCGGCCCGCCCGGCGTTACCACCGACGGCAACGACCTTGGCTTGCGGGTGCTGCCGCAGGTACAGCTCGGTGGCGCGCGGCAGCTTGTTACCGTTGGACAGCACCATAACCGCGTTGGCGTACTCGGCTACCGACCCGGCCGCGAGACCGTCGGCGTAGTTCGTCCCGTCAACGATGAAGATGGTGGTGGGCGGCTTGACCTGCGCGGTACGCGCCGCGATGACCAACGCCGTGTCGAAGCGGTTGTCACCACCCAGGCGCTCGACCTTCATCCCCGCCTTTTCCAGCTCGCTCACGACCTGCGCCGAGATCGATCCCTCCGAGCCGGTCACGAACACCTCGGTGATCTTGCCTTCCCGCAAGGCCTGCAGCACCGCTGGTTCCAGGGTCTTGCCGCTGGTCAGCACCACCGGGGCGTCGAGCGCGGCCGCCAGCGGACCAGCCGCCAGGGCGTCGGCGAACGTGTTGGCGTTGGCCAAGACCGCCTTGCCCGAGGTGTAGTCGCCTGCCTTGAATGCCTCCAAGGCAGTCAGGACCCGGTTGCGTCCAAACACCCGCTCGGACGACGGCTCCTGGGGCTGCTCAGTCGGCTCTTCGGTCGGCTGCTCAGTCGGCTGCTCGGTCGGCTGCTCCGTGGGCTGCTCGGTCGGCTCTTCCGTCGGCTCTTCCGTCGGCTCTTCCGTCGGCTGCTCCGTGGGCTCTTCGGTCGGCTGCTCCGTCGGCTGCTCAGTCGGCTGCTCGGTTGGCTGCTCAGTCGGCTGCTCCGTCGGCTCCGTGGACGGAGCGGCCGGGGCGAAGAACTCCAGCTCGTTGATGAGGGTGAACTTGTCCGAGTTGTAGGCCGAGTCAATGTTCAACCACACGTGCTGGGCCTGCACGCCCGCCGGCAGCACGACGGTCGCGGTCGGATCGTCCGCGGCGGTCAGATCGGGGAGCACCGCACATCCGGCACTGCGGAAGTCCCGGCCGTTCTCCGAGTACATGACCTCCACGTTTTGCGGCTGGCCGGCGTAACCAGTCGGCGAGGCGGAGTCCTTCACGCGGTGCGTGAACTTGATGGCCCCCAGGTTGCCGGTCTGCCCCAGATCAATCGCCACCCAGTGCGGGAAGGTCATGTCCTGGTCGCTCACACCGTCGTTCTTCCGCCACGGGGTGTGCCAGTAGGTGGCAGGGTCACCATCCACCACGTTGGTGAACGCCCCATTCTGCTCGCCACCGACGCCGCCCACCGACTCGGTGTCGGCCGCGTACGCGGCCCACTGGCCGCCGAGGCGCTCGCCCTTGGCGCCATCAATGGTGGTCGCCTGGCAGGCGTCGGCCACGAACGTCCACCGCCACTCGGTGGTCGCATCAGCGGCCAGCTGGTAGCCGTCGGCGGCCCGGGCGGTTACCACCCGTTCCCCAGCGGCAGCTGGGTAGCTCCCGGCGGTCTTGACGACGTCGTCGAGCAGGTACTGCACCCCGGGCACTTCAGGCAGGTGCACGAAGTCCCGCTGCGAGCCTGCGGCGTCCGAGAAAGCAGGAGCCAACGGGGTGACCACCTGCGGGGTCGGCGGCTCCGGCTCCGGGTCCGGCACGTTGGCGGACGGCAGCGGCAGGGTGATCTGCTGCGTGAACTCGGAGTTAACGCCCTTGCCCTCGGTCAGCGACGTGCCCCGCCACTGCATGTTGAGCGTCACCTGCCCGGCGGCCAGGGCCTCGGGGGTCACGGTGTAGGTCGGGTAGCAGGTGTAGCCGTCGTTGCCCCGCACTCGCTCCCAGCCACACTGGGTGCGCTGCTGGTTGGAGTAGTTGCCGGTGAAGGTCTCCAGGCCCCCACCGTTTAGCGCCTCCACCTTGTACTGCACGTCGGCGGCCGACCGCAGCTGCACGCGCACCGGCACGACGATCTGCTCGCCCGCCGCGTAGGCGTCCTTGGGGGTGAAGCGGGCCTCGTCGAGCTCGGCAGTGAACGGGTTGAGCCACAAGCGGCTACCGGTGACCTCGGTGGAGGACAGCACCGACGCGCCGTTCTGGTCCGCGGTCGCATCCCACTGGGTGACGGGCTCGAAGTAGCCGCGCTGGCGGTCCTCCGCGGTCACCGTGTGGAACGGGGTGTTGTTGATGTTGGAGGTGAGGCAGGTGTAGTGCTGCCCGGCCTTCAGGTCCCGCCACCGGCAGTTCGGGGAGCTCGGCGGCAGCAGGTTGGCGAAGTCACCCTGGCGCGGGAAGACGGTCACTGCCCGGTCGGACCGGTTGCGGACGGTGAAGGTCCACCGCAGCTTGTCGCCTTCCGCGTAGGTGTTGAACGCGTCGGCGTTGGCGTCGGCACGCACCACCGAGTGCAGGCCGTTGTCCACCACTTCCAGGTGTCCCTGCGCCTGGGTGCCGCTCTTGCGCAGGCTCACCTCAGCGATCGAGACCCAGGCGTTCTCGGTGGTGCCGAAGGACGACGTCCCCACCACCTTGACGTAGCGCACCGGAGAACCGTCCAGCTCGACGATCTTGGGCGCCTTGGAGTTGTCCCACTGGCCGTCGGCCACCTTGCGCAGGTTCTCGGTGGTGGTGCCGGTCCACACCTCGAAGTTCCGGATCGTGCCGTTGTCCGAGTTGTCTTGGCGCGGCAGCACCGAGACGCTGGTGAGCGCGTGCTCGGCCCCGGCGTCAATGGTGATGGAGTGGGGCAGCGGGTGGCTGCCGTTCCAGCTGGTGTGCCAGGCGGTGCGCGGGTTGCCATCGATGGCCTTGGTGGCGGCGTTGCTGCCCGTGTCGTGCTGCGACGTGAAGGCCGCGACGCTCAGGTCCGTGTGCGGCAGGGCCACGTTCGGGAATTCGCCTTCGCGCAGTTGCAGGTTGAAGGTGATGGGCCGCTCGCTGGTGCTGCCCTCGGCGGTCAACAGCACCTTGCCGGGCACGGCGCCGGGGTCGGCGTAGCGGCTCGGGGTGACGGTGACCTGGACGGTCTGGCTGCCCCCGACCGGCACGGTCGGCACGGTCACGGCGTCCCCGAAGGTCCAGCCGTAGACCCCACCGAGCTGCACCGTGGCGTTCTCCAGCGGGGCCGGGCCCGGGTTGGTGACCGTCACGTTGACGGTGGCAGGCTCGCTGCGGTGCACCGTGACGTTGTCCGCCTGCGGCGCGGCCGAGGCGCAGGAGCCCCCCAGCCACGACAGGTTGAACTTGGAGAAGTAGATGTCGTTGTTCTCAGCCTCGTACAGGATGCCGATGTTGCCGTCGGCCAGCACCGCCATGTCGGAGTAGGCCATCGCCCCGGCCTTGAACTGCTTGGCCGCCGTCCAGGTCTCGCCGTTGTCGCAGCTCATCTTGATGGTGCCGTTAACACGCGAGGTGGGGTGCGCGGCGTTGGAGAACAGCAGCACCTTGGCCTTGGGGTCGCTCGGGTCAGCGTTCGGGAAGGCCCGAATGATGGAGGCGTTGTTGGCGGGGTCCACCAGGGTGCGGTCCCGGCGGAAGTCCCCGAAGGTGCGTCCGCCGTCCTCGGAGATGGCGACGTAACGGTCGCCTTCGCGCGCGGTCTGGCGCGAGTTGATCATGACGCGCCCGTCGTGCAGCTCCACCAGCTTGTTTTCGTCAAAGTTGGTGCCGAGCGGCTCACCGCGCTGCCAGGTGGCGCCCATGTCGTCGGAGAAGAGGGTAACGGCGATCTTGTTGCCGTGGATGTCCCAGACCGAGTACGGCTGCAGGAGCCGCCCGGCGTGGTCACCGTGCTGCAGCTGGATGCCGTTGCCCGAGGTGGCAAAGCGGCCCCGCCACTCTGCTTCCTTCCCCCGGGTGATCTCGCGGGTGACGAAGGTCGGCTGACTCCAGCTGGCGCCGCCGTCGGTCGACTTGACGTAGACGGCGTGCAGCACGTTGCGGTCGTTCTCGTCGGTGCCGGGGCGAGAGCCGCCGATGCCCTGGTCGTAGGACTTCACGAAGAAGCTGAACATGTGACCGTTGCGCCGGTCGATCACGATGGAGGGGTCGGAGTAGCCGTAACGTGCCGGTCCGGGATTGCCGGCAGCCACCGTCGTCACCCCTTCGAAGGTGGCTCCGTTGTCCTTCGAGACCCGCTGGATGATGTGGTTGGGTAGGGGTGCGTCACCACAGCCTTCCGGCCGCCCATCCCACTGGGCGACAACTTCACCCTTGTTGTTTACGCCGAGGGCGGGGATGCGGTGGCAGCGGAAGTTGTGCTGCCCGGCGCGGGCCAGCAGCACCTTGTTGGTGTCTAGGGTCGGGTCGACCGGCTCTGCCTCCCCCTTCGGGGTGGCGTCGAATGACTGCAGCTGCCCGTCGGGCAGCGGCACGGTGTTGCCGGCCGCATACGCCGTATGCGCAGGCAACATGAGGGGAGACAAGACGACGGCGAGCGCAGCACCAGTGGCTACAGCTCGCCACCGCCTAGGGCGGGATCGACTCATGGGATGCACCTTTCTTTCGCGGGCCACGATGCCCGTGCGAGGGGACTATATTTGTGCCATAGCGCACTTTCAACCACAGCTGACCCTCAGACTGCCCCGATGTCTGACAAATTTACCGCGAGAGCCAGGAACTGCCGCCAAATGCCCGCAATCCCCCCGACAACTGTGACTTCCCGCACATCGAGACCGGAGATGGGCATCCTGACCGCACGCCAGCCCCGCAGCATCCCGCACACCGGCGAACTTTGGGCTAGGTTCGTAGCGTGAAACTCGACCCGACTGACCCGCGCACCCGCCGCAAGCGGCGGCTACAGCAACGCCAAACTGTCATTTTTGGCAGCCTGCTGGCTGGCCTGGCCGTCTCCGGCCTGTTGTCGATCGCGGTTGCCTCCGGCACCATCGGCGGCCCGTTCCAGCGCGAATTCACGGGCAGCGAAGAAAAACACGGTTCCGGGATCGTGCCCTGTGCCCCACCCGACGCCGTCGGCGTGCCCTACCCGGAACTAGATGTGCGGATCTTCAACGGCTCCGAGCTGTCTGGACTGGCCCGCCTGTTGGGCGAGAACTTCACCGAACGCGGCATCAAGAACGACACCGGCGACTTCGACGGCGAGTACTCCGGCAGCGTGCTGATCACCTCAGGCGTTGAGGGCGTGCCGCACGCCTACACCCTGGCCCGCCTCTTTAAAGACCCGGTCATCAACGTCGACGCGCGGACCGGCACCATCGTCGACCTCGTGCTGGGGAAGAACATCACCTCCATGGTGGAGCAGAGCGCCGTCGAGGCCATTCCGGCCGACGCCAAACTCAAGTCGCTGCCCAACTGCAAACCGGCAGAGAAACTGGCGAAGGCCACCCTGCCGCCGGCACCCCCGCACGCGACCCCGACCGCGGAGGCACCAGCGGAGCAGCCTGCCCCGGAAGAACCGGTCGAGTAGCTGGGGCACACAGGAAGGGTGGGGCGGAAGTCGTTGACTTCCGCCCCACCCTTGTGGTGCCAGCAGCCCCGCCTTTAGGCGTGCCGCTCGCGGTAGGCCTCAGATTCCAGGTCCGTCCCGGCAGGCGCCGAGGCCGGAGTGGCGGCCTCAATGTAGGTGCCGCGCGCCCGCGAGATGCCGCGCATGACGTGGTAGACCAGCAGGGCGGCTGCAGTGCCAAGGGCGATGCCCTCAAACTTGGCACCGTGGAACACCACGGTGAAGTTGGCGATGCCCACGATGAGGGCGACAGCCGCGGTGTTGAGGTTGACCGGGTCAGCAAAGTCGACCTTGTTTTGCACCCAGATGCGGGCCCCAAGGATACCGATCATGCCGTACAGCACGGTCGCGGCCCCACCGAGCACCCCGGCAGGAATCGTATTGATCAGGGCCCCGAACTTCGGCGACATGGACAGCCCGAGGGCCGCCAGGCCGGCCACGACGTAGGCCGCCGTGGAGTAGACGCGGGTGGCGGCCATCACGCCAATGTTCTCGGCGTACGTCGTGGTGCCGGAACCGCCGCCGGTGCCCGCCAGGGCGGTGGCCAGACCGTCGGCGGCCAGCGCGCGCCCGGTCACCCCGTCCAGGTTGTCGCCCGTCATGGCGGCCACGGACTTCACGTGCCCAATGTTCTCCGCGATCAGCACCAACACCACGGGAATGAACAACCCGAAGGTGGCGGGGACGAACGTCGGGGCGGAGAACGTCGGCAGCCCGATCCAGTCAGCTTGCTGCACCGGCGCAAAGTCCACCTCACCGCGGATCACCGCCACGCCGTAGCCGAGGATGACCCCCAGCAGGATCGACAAGCGCCCCAAGATGCCCTTGAAAAGCACCGTGATGACGACGATGGCCACGATGGTGGTCAGGGCCGTCAGCGGAGCGACCTTGACGTTGCCCCACGCGGCAGGCGCCAGATTGAGGCCGATCAGGGCCACGATCGTGCCGGTCACGATCGGCGGCATCAGCGCATCGATCCAGCCCGTGCCGACGAAGTGCACGAAAACGCCCACCGCCGCCAGCAACAGCCCCACCACGATGATGCCGCCCTGGGCGGCGCTGTGCCCGTGGGTGGCGGTGGTGGCCGCGATCGGGGCAATGAGGGCGAACGACGAGCCCAGGTAGCTGGGCAGTTTGCCGCCCGTGAGCAGCAAGAAGCCGAGCGTGCCCACGGCGGAGAAGAACAAGGTGGTGGCGGGCGGGAAGCCCGTCAACAAGGGCACTAAAAAGGTGGCCCCAAACATGGCCACCACGTGCTGGGCGCCGATACCGATCGTGCGCGGCCAGGACAAGCGTTCACCGGGGCGCACCACCGCCCCCGCCGCAATCGAACGGCCATCCCCGTGAAGGGTCCACAGGCTGCGGGATGGAGAGGATTTTGTTTTTTGCACTTAAGGCTCCCGGATTCGTCTCGACCGCGCACACGCGGCGGTCCGGGATTCAAGCGTACCGCGCCCTGCGTGGCCCGCCCCACCCGAGTCCGCCCCATGTGCGCAGGCTCTCACGTAAGATGCTGGGGTCATGAGCGTGCTGAGCCAGTCCCCCGCCGCCCCTGCCCCCGCGCGTCCCGCCGACGAGGGGGAGTTCGTGCCGGGCCACACCCCCTTTCCGGGCACCGAGCTGGTTGACCGGGCGCACGTATTTTCTGTCCCTGGCTATCGCGCTCCCGCCCGCCACACCCCCCAGCTGGTGCTGGTGGCGTTTGTTTCCCTGCTGCTCAGCCCCATCGTGGCGATAGTGCTGGTCAACCAGATTGCCGTCGCCGCCCTGTTTCCGCTCCCGCTGCTGCTCGCCCCGACCTTGGCGTGGCTGGCCCGCAAGCAGGTGCAGCGGCCGGGACGCGGCGGGGCGCAACTGAATCACTTCACGCTGGTGGTCGGGCTCACCGTCTTGCTGGTGGCCACGCTTATTGTCATCACGGCCTACCTGACCGCCTCGTGAACGAGCAGGCGCCGCAGGGCTGTACTTCTCACTAGGATGGCGGGCATGAAACCGTTCCTGCTGCTGTCGCTGCGCCCTGAAGAAAGCCTGGTTCGTCGCGAGTGGGAACTGTTTCGCAGCTTAGGGGAGCTGCAAGCCGACGAATTGGAACAGGTGTGGCTGGAGGCCGCGCCCCTGCCCGAGCTGGAGTTGGGGCTCTACTCGGGGGTGATTATCGGCGGCTCGCCTTACCGACACACCACACCCGACGGTGCCCGCACCGCCACCCAGCAGCGGTTGGATCGCGATCTTGAGACCCTCCTGGGGCAGGTCATTGAACGGGCCGTGCCGTGCCTGGCCACCGGGTATGGGTTGCAGGCGCTGGTGCGGCACCTGGGCGGGACGGTCAGCCCTATCCCTGGCCGGGCGTTGGGCAGCGAGGAGATTTACTTGACCGCGGCGGGCCGCCAGGACCCGCTGCTGGCGGACCTGCCGGAGGTGTTCACCACTTTCGTCGCCCACCACGACGTGTGCGATACCGTCCCGGCGGGGGCGACAGTCCTGGCCGCCTCGCGCCGCTGCCCCGCGCAGATCCTGCGGTTCGGCACGGAGATTTACGGCATCCAGTTCAATCCGGAGGTCGACGCCACGGCGTTGGCCGCCCGCCTAGCCACCTACGAGGAGGCCGGGTTCTATCCCGACTTCGACGACGAACACGCCTCCCACTTCCGCACCTCCGAGCAGTCCGTCGACCTCCACCCGGCAGGTCGCATCATCCGCAACTTCGTGGAGCACAATGCCGAACTCGTCGACCTATCCCACTGACGGCCGGGGCCTGACCAAGCCCTTCGTGCTGCTAGCCACCCGCACCGACGACGTCGCCGCTGACGCCGAGTACGCCTCGTTCCTGGCTGCCGGGGGTCTGGCACCGCACGAACTGCGCCGGGTGCGGTTAGAGGCCGCCCCGATGCCCGACTTCGACCTGGCGGAGATCTCGGGTTTCATCGTGGGCGGTTCCCCGTTCTGCTTTTCGGACACGGAGAAATCTGCCACGCAGCAGCGAGTGGAGGCCGAGTTTGCCACCCTCCTGACCCGCCTGTACGCCGCGGACTTTCCCTTCCTCGGCGCCTGCTACGGCATCGGCACGCTGGGGGCGTTCATTGGGGCGCAGATCGGCACGCGGGTCGGTGAGGCGGTCTCGGCCCCCGAGATGACCATCACGGCCGCGGGCCTGGCCGACCCCCTGTTGGCGGGGCTGCCCAACCCGTTTCGCGCCTACGTCGCCCACAAGGAAGGCTGCGAGGTGCTACCCGCCACCGCCACCCTGCTGGTGACGACGCCTGGCTGCCAGGTGCAAATGATGCGGGTGCGGCAAAACTTGTACGCCACCCAGTTCCACGCCGAGCTCGACGGCGAAAACCTGGCCCAACGCCTGGCCCGCTACCGGGGGCACGGCTATTTCACCGACGACGAGCTCGACACCCTGCAAGCACAGGTGCGGGCGCAAGACGCCAAGGACTCCATGCGGATCGTGCGCAATTTCGTTGACCGATATGGGCGCTAAGCCGCGCGGCGTTTGGGCGAATCAAGCAGTCAAAATGGGGGCGGGCGGCGGTAGCCTCACACGAACCGCTCTCCGTGGGGACGGGCGCACTGCAGCAGCAGGTTGACCGCGGTGCTGAGCACTGACCGCTAGGGCCAATCCCCTTCCCGTCGCCCCTTTGGGTAACCACCATGCCTTTGGGTAACCACCACGCCCTTGCGTGACCGTCATGTCCTTAAGTCACCGCCATGTCCTTAAAACACCGAAATAAGGGCATGATGGTGCACCAAAGACATGGCGGTGCACTGAGGGCATGATGGTGCACCAAAAGCATGTTGGTGCGCCAAGGACATGATGGTGCGCCATGGACATGGCGGTGCGCCAAAGGCGAGAGGGCCAGACGACAAACACTCACCACGCCACGCCCAGTCGGTACACACATCCCTGCCGCTAACCCACGTTTGCGCCCACAACCCGCGGGGCACCCGACCACGCGGGCCCGGCTGCATGGCAGACAAAAGGCCCGGTCACTAAGACCGGGCCGGTGGCGGTAGCGCTGGGATTCGAACCCAGGGTGGCTGTTACACCACACAGCATTTCGAGTGCTGCACCTTCGGCCGCTCGGACACGCTACCTCGGTGGGCGAGCTTACCCCAACCACCCGCCTGGGCGCCAATCCGCGGCTATGGCACCCGCCACGTCGGCGGCGCCTGGCAGCAGGCGCGGCCCGCTAGCCCACCCGCGTTGGCCCCGTCACGGCCGCTGGGCCGCGAAGAAGTCGGTCAATAGCTGTTGGCATTGCTCCGCCAGCACCCCGCTGACCACCTGGGCTTGGTGATTCAGGCGGGCGTCCCGTACGACGTCGCGCAGCGACCCGCAGGCCCCGGCCTTGTCGTCCCACGCCCCGAAGACCACCCGCCCGACGCGGGCCAGCACCGCCGCGCCCGCGCACATGGTGCACGGCTCAAGCGTGACCACCAACGTGCAGTCGGTCAGCCGCCACTGCCCGGCCGCCTGCCCCGCAGCGCGCAAGGCGAGCACTTCGGCGTGGGCGCAGGGGTCGTGGTCTTGTTCCCGGCGGTTGTAGCCCTCACCGAGGATGCGGCCGTCAGGCCCCAACACGACGGCCCCGATCGGCACGTCGCCCCCTGCGGCGGCGTGGGCCGCCAGTTCCAGGGCGCGACGCATCGCGGATTCGAGTAGGGCATCGGGTTGCACCCTGCCACTGTAGGTCACCGACCCGGTCGGGGCATGCTCCAGCGACGTCTCTGCTCCGGGGCCCACCTCTGCTGGGCACCGGCCGGGTCAGGGCGTGCTCGGCGGTGGTGTGCACGTAACCCGGGTCCGGCGCGGTAAATTTTTAGGCATGCGCCTGCACACCGCGGACCACCCGCTCATCGCCCACAAGTTGACCGTTTTGCGTGACCAGAGCACGCCCTCGCCGATCTTCCGGCAGCTGACCGACGAATTGGTGACGCTGCTGGCCTACGAGGCGACCCGCGATATTCGCACCGAGGAGGTGGAGATAGTCACGCCCGTGGCTCCCACCACCGGTGTCGCGCTGGCCCAGCCCCGCCCGATCGTCGTGCCGATCTTGCGTGCCGGCCTCGGCATGCTTGACGGGATGTCCCGGATCCTGCCGACCGCGGAGGTGGGTTTCCTCGGCATGAAGCGCGACGAGGACACCCTTGAGATCGAAACCTACGCCAACCGCCTGCCACAGGATCTGTCTGGGCGGCAGTGCTACGTGCTCGACCCGATGCTGGCCACCGGCCACACCCTGATCGCGGCCATCAACTACCTGCTGGAGCGCGGGGCGACCGACGTGACCTGCATCTGCTTGCTGGCGGCCCCGGAGGGGCTGGCGGCCCTAGAGAAGGCGGTCGGGGACCGAGCCGAGGTCAGGATCGTCACCGCCTCCGTCGACGAGCGCCTCAACGAGCACGCCTACATCGTGCCGGGGCTGGGCGACGCCGGGGACCGGCTGTACGGGGTCGTCGACGCCTAGCGCGCGGCACCACTTTGCGTCCCGCCCGGCAGGTGGCGTCCCGCCCCGCACCGGGCGGGATGAGCTGCCGTGCCCGGCGGGATGAGCTGCCGTGCCCGGCGGGATGAGCTGCCGTGCCCGGCGGGACGAGCTGCCGTGCCCGGCGGGCGTGCCGCGACTGCGTGCGCCGGGCACCCGCCCAGCGCCGGGCGGGCACGCTACGGGGACAGGCGGGGGTAGGCGCGCCCGACAGCCTCAACACCTACCTCGGTGGGAATGGCACCGAAAAGGCCCGGCACCAGCGGCACCGTGGCGCGGGCCCGCAGGTGCACCGTGACCACTCCGGCGGCGTCGATGTGGGCGTTCACGAGGGTGACGTCGTGCAGATTGCCGGTCGGCCCTTGGGCATGCAGGTAGGTGGCGACGGAGGCCGAAATAGCCGCCGGATCTGCGGAGATGGTGCGCCGGGCCTGCGCAAGCGGGTCGCGATAGTAGGGCTGGGACACCGAGTCGGTGGCTGCGAAGGCCGCCGAGAGATCGGCCAGGCCCTGCAGCCGCTTGCGATCCAGGTGGACGCTCATTACCGCCACGGCAATGAACACCAGCACCAACACGATGCCGAGCAGGGCCGCTGACAGCAGGGCGATTCGCCCGGCGTCGGCGGGCAGGCGAGCGCCCGCGCCGTCTACCCGGCGGGCGCCACCGCCCCTGGCCTGCCGCGCCCGCCTCACGGCCCGCCCCGGGATTCGTATTGCCCGACCAGCACCGCGTAATGCGCGGATACGTCGATCCGGGCCGCCGACGGCAAGAACGCCCCTACCAGCGGAATCTCCACCGGGTAGCGGACGGTGGCGCGGAACTGGCCGCTCCCTTGCCCGCAGGCCTGCACGCATTCCACGGTCAGGAGCTGGGGGCCGGCCTCCGCGAAGCCGTGGTCGGCAAACGCCGTCTCCACCACCCTATGGGCGACGGGGAGGGCCGCAGGCCCGCCGAGCATGAGCACCCGGGCCGCATCGCGCGCGGCCGCCTCGGCGGCGAACTGGGCCGCCTCCACCCGCGCCAAGGTGTAAATCAACTGGACGAGAGCCACGAGCAACACCGCGCAGAAGGCCACGAACTCGACGATGGCATCGCCTCGCTCCCGCCCGTGCGCGGGCACCCCCGCCCTACTCACTGGCCCGCACCGCGGGCCACCCGTGCCGCCGCCTCGCACCATGCCGCCTTTCGGAGTGTGTGCTTCCAGCTGACGCTACCGGCCCGCCCCGCTTCCCGCAGCCCCTGTGGACAAAGAAATCTGAGTCAGGACACGAAGATGCCCCCGGCGGGCAACCGGGGGCATCCGCCGCTAGCCGCGGCTTAGAAGGCCGGGATGACCGAGCCGTCGTTCCACTTGCTGGTGATGAACTCCTTGACCTCCGGCGAGGTCAGCAGCTCGTTGAGCTTGACCAGCACCGGGTTCTTGGCGTCGGCCTCACGCACCACCAAGAGGTTGGAGTACGGCGAGTTCTCCCCCGCCTCCAACGCCAAGGCGTCCTTAGCGGGCACCTTGCCCGCCTCGATGGCGTAGTTACCGTTGATGACAGCGGCGTCGACGTCGGCCAGGGCCCGCGCCGTCTGTGCCCCGTCGACCAGCTGGAACTTCAAGTTCTTCGGGTTTTCAGTGATGTCGGTGTCAGTGGGCAACTCGACGTCGGCCAGCTTGATGAGCTTGTTGTCGGCCAGCAGCTTCAGGGCCCGCGCCGTGTTAGCCGGGTCGTTGTTGATGGCAATGGTGGCGCCGTTGGGCAGATCATCGATCTTCTTGTGCTTGTCGGAGTAGAAACCGAGCGGCTCAACGTGCACCCCGGGCGAGAAGGCCTCGAAGGTGTAGCCCTTCTCGTTCTCCTGCTGGGCGAGGAAGTTGGGGGTCTGGTAGAAGTTTCCGGCGATGTCGCCGCCCTGCAGGGCGGAGTTCGGCAGCTGATAGTCCGTGAACTCGACGACCTCGATCTTCAAATTGGCCGCCCCGGCCAGTTTCTCGTTGACGAAGTTCAGGATGTCGGCGTGCGGGACTGGCGTGGCGCCAATCTTGATGGTGGCCACCCCGTCGGCGATGGTGATGCCGTCGACGGCGTCGGCCTCGCTCCAGCCGCCAGCCGCCGCGCTGCCGCCCTCCTGGGGGGCGGAGGTGGTGGGGGCAGAGGCGTCGGTGCCGCCGCAGCCAGCCAGCACGAGGGCGGTGGCGGCGGTGAAGGTCAGCAGGGACTTACGCATGGTTTTTCCTTTCTGGGGGCGCCGCATGGCGCATGGCCACAGGGGCCAAAGTCTGGGTGCCACTACTGGGTGGCGGGGGAAGCAGGCTCCGGGGGTGGATTCCTTACCGGTGGTCCACCCACCGGCTGAGCATGTCTCCCGCAGACTGGATGACTTGGACGACGAGCACAATCAACACCACCGAGACGATCATGACGTCGAGCTGGTAGCGGTTGTAGCCGTAGAGAATCGCCAGGTTGCCGAGCCCGCCGGCGCCCACCACGCCGGCGATCGACGAGTAACCCACCAAGGTCACGGCAGTGACGGTCACCCCCTGAATGAGGGCGGGCAGGCTTTCGCGCACCCGGACCCCACCCATGATCTGGGTGGTGGAGGCCCCCATCATGAGGGCCGCCTCCACCTTGCCCTGCGACACTGACAGGAAGGCCGTCTCGCTCAGGCGGGCAAAGAAGGGGATCGCGCCGATGGACAGGGGCACGGTGGCGGCCTGCCAGCCGAGCGACGTGCCGACGATGGCGCGAGTGACCGGGATGAGGGCGATCAGCAGGATGATGAACGGCACCGACCGGCCGATGTTGATGATGATCGACAAGGTTTGGTGGGCCAGGCGGTTCGGGAACTGGCCGCGGGGCGAGGTGTCGACAAGCAACAGCCCTAGCGGCAGCCCGAAGAGCACCGCCACGAGCGTGGCCACCCCGGTCATTTGCAGCGTCTCCAGCAGGGCCGGCCACAGCTTTTGTTGAATCGCCGGGTTGTCGAACCACTGGTTGTCGTTGGCAAGGGCGAGCAAACCGAAACCGGTAAACGTGTTCATGCGCGCACCTCCGCGTGCAGGCCGTCCTGGCGCAGTGCCCGCGCTGTCGCGCGGGCCTTGCCGGGCGGCACCGTCAGGACTAGGCGGCCAATCTGCGTCGTGCCGAGAGTCTCGAAAACCCCGCCGGCGACGTCGGCCCCCAGGGAGGCGGCTAGGCCCATGACGTGGGAACCGGTTGGCTCACCCGGGTGCGAGGTGAAGGCGACGTCGATGACGTTTTCGGCCGGGTGGTCGGCGACGTTGACGGCCGGGATCGGCACGAGGTCGCGCGCCAGGCGCGAGTTGGGGTCCGCCACCACCTCGGAAAGCGTGCCGTGTTCAACGATCCGCCCTTCTTCCAGCAGCGTCACCGAGTCACACACCGACCGCACGACACTCATTTCGTGGGTGATGATGAGGACCGTGACGCCGTAACGGTCACGGACGTCCCGGATCAGCTCCAGCACCTGGCGTGTCGTGTCGGCGTCCAGGGCCGAGGTCGGCTCGTCACACAGCAGGACCGGCGGGTTGTCGGCCAGGGCGCGGGCAATGCCGACGCGCTGCCGCTGCCCCCCGGACAGTTCGGAGGGGTAGTGGTGGCCGCGGTCTGCCAACCCCACCAGCTCCAGCAGTTCCGCCACCCGCTGGCGCCGCACCCCGTGCGGCACGCCCGCCAGGGCGAGCGGGTAGGCGATATTGCGGGCGGTGGTCAGGGAATCGAGGAGCTCAGCGTGCTGGAAGACCATGCCGATGTTGCGGCGCGCCTCCCGCAGTTCGGCCCCCCGCAGTTGGGCGACGTCGCGCCCGTCGACCCACACCGAGCCTTCGGTGGGGTGCTCCAGGGCGGTCAGGCACCGCACGAGCGTCGACTTGCCCGCCCCGGATTGACCGACAATGCCGTGAATGGCTCCCGCTGGCACCCGCATGTCGATGCCGTCGAGGGCGACGACGGCGTTCTCGCCCCGGCCGTAGACCTTCCGCAGGCCTTCCAGGACGATGGCGTCGGCCGCTCGCGCGGACGACTGCGGCGGGGTTGCACTAATGCTCACTACGCTCCTCCATCGGTCCTGGCGGAAGCACCCGCACCCTTACCGGGGGGTTGCTGCAGCGTCACTGAGCCAGGTCTCTCGGCTGCTCTGGATGGTCGACTGAAGGCTAGGACAAAATGCCCAGCCCGGTCAATTGCATCTTGAACTATCTCAGCGTGCGGCTGCTCACACCCAAATCGGGCCCGCGGTGCCCGCAGACACATCATCATGACAGACACCATCCACGAAAGGCATAGTCAGGGCACAGGTTGTCGTGCCACTATGCGCACCGGGGGAAGGAGCCGCATGGACACGCGCCGCGATGACGAGCTGGGAGGCAACTGGCAGGCCACGCGCCTGCGCGTCCAACCGCACCCAGGGGTGCCGGGGGCGGACACGGCAGTTCTCACGCACCGAGAAGGCACCCTGACGCGAGACAGCCGCCCCGCTGGCCGGGCCGTGTTGTTCGTGCACGGCTACCTGGACTACTTCTTTCACCCGCACCTGGCAGAGGCTTGGGAGGCGGCCGGGTGGACGTTTTACGCCCTCGATCTGCGCGGCAACGGCCGAGCCTGGGACGGCCGCAGCGAACTGTCGTATTGCAGCGATCTGCACGCCTTCGGGGAGGAGCTGCAGCGGGCCATCTACCTGATCCGCCGCGCCGGGGCCCGGGAAGTGATCATCAACGCCCACTCCACCGGCGGGCTGCTGGCGTGCGTGTGGGCGCACGCCTTCCCGGGGGCAGTCGACGGGCTGGTGCTCAACTCGCCGTGGCTCGACCTAGCGGGCCCACGGCTACTGCGGGCCGGGGCCCGCACGACCGCGCGGGCGTTGGCCCGCGTCTCCCGCCGCAGCCTCATCGGCCGCCTGCCGGGAGCCTACGCGCACGCACTGCACGTCGACGGCGGCGGGGAGTTTAACTTCCGCCCGGATTGGAAACCCCTCGGCTCTCACCCGGTACGGGCGGGCTTCGTCGCGGCGGTGACGCGCGCCCAGGAGGCGGTGGCGCGCGGATTGGAGCTGGAGGTGCCGGTGCTGGTGTGCCATTCGGAGAAGTCCCGGCTCGGCCTGCACCGCCTCGGGCATTGCCCGGGGGACGCCGACGTCGTGCTGGACGTGAGCACAATGGCGGCGGCCGCCAGTCGGCTGGGGGAAGACGTCGAGATCGTGCCGATCACGGGGGCGGTGCACGACATTGCGCTCTCCGCTCCCCCGGTACGGCAGCGATACTTCGCGCTGATGACTGAATGGGCCGCCCGCAAGGTGCGCTGAGCCGATGAGCGGGCAACGGCGGCAGCGGGCGGCTACGCCTGCGCGCTGGCTGCTGGCGCTCGGAGTGGCGGCGCTGACCGTCGGATCGCTGGCTGTGGGGGTGGGCTGGCTGCTACCTGGGCGCGGTGGCGGGCAGGCCGTCGACGCCCGGGACGCCGGGGATGGGGCGGTTGCCCTCCGCGGGGTGACGGTGGAGCAGCTGATCGGCCCGGACCGTGCGCTGAGCTTTCTGGAGCAGGTGCCGGGCCGGGAGACTGTGCGAGTCGTGTTGGAGCCTGGCCGACCACTGGCCGACTATGCGCCGCTGGTGCGGGAGCTGGCCGCCCAGGCCGACGTCATGTTGCAGCTGGCGGATTCCAGCGAGTTGGCGGCGCTCAGCGAGGACGAGGTGGGGGCGCGGGCCCGGGCCGCGGTGAAGCTGTTTGGCGACCACGTCACCATCTGGGAGGTGGGCAACGAGCCGAACGGGCAGTGGGCGGGGAGCGACGCGAGCGAGATCGCCGGGAAGGTCAACGTCGCGGCGCAGATCGTGCGGGCGACCGGCGGGAAGACGGCTGTCACCTTTAACTACTGGGACCGGCCCGACTGCTACAGCGAGGACTGGGAGGATCCGCTCGCGTTCGCCCCGTTCCTGGATTTCGAGCCGGACTACGTGTTCTTGTCGGTGTACGAGACTGCCTGCGTGCCGCCGCAGCACCCGGACGCGGAGCCTCTCGGGGAGGTGCTTAACCAACTCGGGGCGCGCTTCCCCCGGGCACTGTTGGGGATAGGGGAGATCGGCGCCCAAGGGGCCGAGGACGGGCTGCCGGAACCCGACACCACCGAGAAGGAGCGAGTGGCGCGCTACTACCACGGACTAGACAGCAAGCTGCGGGAGATAGTTGGGAACCGGTATGTTGGCGGCTACTTCTGGTGGTATTTCGTGCGCGATGTTCTTACTGCGGAAGATCCGCGGTTCTGGGAGGTGCTGCGGGGCGAGTTAGCAAACTCTGGAGCAAGCACACAAGACCTATAAAATACCTTCCCCAAAACGCCAAAACAGCTGCATGCATTTGTGTAAAAACAGCACGAGAGGCATCCTTGCTACGCAGGGACAACGAAGGCTGATCGCCCTACCGACAGCAGCCCTCGGATTATCCACGCTACGCGCGGAGATGACGGGTCGTGGTCGCACGCTGATGGCGTTCGACACGGATTATCCACGCTACGCGCGGAGATGACCGGGACTTGACCTCGTCAATGGACGTGTCCCGGGGATTATCCACGCTACGCGCGGAGATGACTTGGGGTTGTGGGGCTTGCCCTTGTGGCGTCCCGGATTATCCACGCTACGCGCGGAGATGACGATTCGCCCGGCGTCTCGTGAGGAGGCCGACCGGGATTATCCACGCTACGCGCGGAGATGACGGACCGCGCCATCTCGGCCACCGACCCGGTCCAGGATTATCCACGCTACGCGCGGAGATGACAGTCTGGGGCACTACGAGCCCGAGCCGGGCGACGGATTATCCACGCTACGCGCGGAGATGACATATACCCCGTTCCCGACCGCTGTCCGGCTGGAGGATTATCCACGCTACGCGCGGAGATGACGCGCTAACTGGGAACGAGTAGCCAACAGCACTGGGATTATCCACGCTACGCGCGGAGATGACTTCATCACGTCCAGCTCATGGGCGCGGATCAGCGGATTATCCACGCTACGCGCGGAGATGACCGGTGGGGCCGCGCCCTGGAGCAGTCCGTCCTGGGATTATCCACGCTACGCGCGGAGATGACTTTTCGGCGTTGAATTTCGCCAGCTTCTCCCACGGATTATCCACGCTACGCGCGGAGATGACATGGCCATTGTCGCGACCTGGAAATAGATACCCGGATTATCCACGCTACGCGCGGAGATGACGTAGCGCCAGGCCCCCGGGTTGTAGGGGTCCAGGGATTATCCACGCTACGCGCGGAGATGACAATATCGGGACCGGGTGGGGTCGGTTTTCTGGGGGATTATCCACGCTACGCGCGGAGATGACTCGGGCGGCTCCATAAGCATCCCCAGCAGTTTCGGGATTATCCACGCTACGCGCGGAGATGACCGCCTGTATCGCGCGCCCCGAGGGATGACCCGGGGATTATCCACGCTACGCGCGGAGATGACTCAGCTCCCACGGAGACGCTGGGCGGACTGCGTGGATTATCCACGCTACGCGCGGAGATGACTTTTGTCCCCCTCAGGGTTCGTGGGAGTTTGGCGGATTATCCACGCTACGCGCGGAGATGACAACACCCCAGAAAGGAGGGGAAAATGGACAAGGGGATTATCCACGCTACGCGCGGAGATGACACGTGTTGGGCCGGGCCATCCCCTGCCCTTCCCGGATTATCCACGCTACGCGCGGAGATGACGCGCACTCACCTGCCGTCGTCCGTGCCCGCGCCGGATTATCCACGCTACGCGCGGAGATGACTCACCACCGAGCGGCCCGAAGACTGGGACGCCAGGATTATCCACGCTACGCGCGGAGATGACACTGGACGAGTCGCAGCGATCGATGCTCGCCCCGGATTATCCACGCTACGCGCGGAGATGACTGACTCCAGGGATCGACCCCGCGGCCTTCAGCCGGATTATCCACGCTACGCGCGGAGATGACACCACCGCGCTGGCCGACTGCAAGTCCTCGACGGGATTATCCACGCTACGCGCGGAGATGACTCTGGACCACGTGCTGTGGGAGCGGCTCTGGAGGGATTATCCACGCTACGCGCGGAGATGACTCCGCTCTCGTTTCCGATATTATGATTAAGCACGGATTATCCACGCTACGCGCGGAGATGACAAGCTGCAGCGGGTGCGGGTGAGTCTGGTTAACGGATTATCCACGCTACGCGCGGAGATGACTTCAAGGCCCACGGCTCGTCGGGCGCGTAGGCCGGATTATCCACGCTACGCGCGGAGATGACGTAAGAGACGGACAGGATGTCGCGCAGCCACGGGGATTATCCACGCTACGCGCGGAGATGACTCGAAGCAATCGCCAACGCCGTGCTGGGAGACCGGATTATCCACGCTACGCGCGGAGATGACGAGGCATACACGTTAAACGATCCGGGCTTCTTCGGATTATCCACGCTACGCGCGGAGATGACACGTGTAGGGCGTGGGGGTCGTCCAGCTCGCCCGGATTATCCACGCTACGCGCGGAGATGACCCGCCGATCTTCAGGGGGACCAGGCCCAGCGGGGGATTATCCACGCTACGCGCGGAGATGACTTCCAGCGCGCCCTCGTCGCCCCGTACCGCGTCGGATTATCCACGCTACGCGCGGAGATGACCTACACGGGATGAGGCTATTCAGCGGGAAATTGGGATTATCCACGCTACGCGCGGAGATGACACCTAGACCTACTGGCCTACGTCAAGCGTCTAGGGATTATCCACGCTACGCGCGGAGATGACCCGAAGCCGAAGCACTGACCGCCCGCCGGGAGAGGATTATCCACGCTACGCGCGGAGATGACCTGGTCGCCTTCCTGCGGATGAATGACAGGGACGGATTATCCACGCTACGCGCGGAGATGACGGCGTGACTGCCACGCGGTCCACCAGCGGACGGGGATTATCCACGCTACGCGCGGAGATGACCCCGACATCCAGCTGGACTTCCGCGACCTGCCGGGATTATCCACGCTACGCGCGGAGATGACATTCCCCGCCTCAGCCGAAACGTCAAGCGGGATGGATTATCCACGCTACGCGCGGAGATGACTTTCTCTCGCTGATCTCCATCGGCGCAGCGTCGGGATTATCCACGCTACGCGCGGAGATGACGATACTTCTCGCATTATACTATGCGAGAAGTGAGGATTATCCACGCTACGCGCGGAGATGACCTGTGCCGGAGCCAGAGCCTGCGCAAGGCGAACGGATTATCCACGCTACCCGCGGAGATGACCGACCTGGGCCCTGCCCATCAACCACCCGCAGCGGATTATCCACGCTACGCGCGGAGATGACGGCCAGGACATTGGAGGCGGTGCGACCGGCGGAGGATTATCCACGCTACGCGCGGAGATGACTGAGGCGGAGGGCCGGGCCTAGCCATGCCGCACGGATTATCCACGCTACGCGCGGAGATGACATCCGGTAGATGGGGACGATTATACGCTTGATAGGATTATCCACGCTACGCGCGGAGATGACCCCGAACAGCACAAGGACGACATGGAACAGCTCGGATTATCCACGCTACGCGCGGAGATGACGATGGGGCATTTATTCGCGAAGTTAACGGCCTTGGATTATCCACGCTACGCGCGGAGATGACCCTTAATGGTATCGACCTTAACAAACATGGCTGGGATTATCCACGCTACGCGCGGAGATGACATCGAGTTACGGTCCCACTTGCCCTCCCTCGACGGATTATCCACGCTACGCGCGGAGATGACCAGGACAGCGAGGTGTTCAACCTGACCGAAGGAGGATTATCCACGCTACGCGCGGAGATGACTTCAATGACTTCATAAACGGGATACGCAGCATCGGATTATCCACGCTACGCGCGGAGATGACTCGCGCCGGGCCGCCCGCAGCAGGCTATCGGTGGGATTATCCACGCTACGCGCGGAGATGACTTGCGTTGCCAAGCTTTTCTGGCGCTCCAATCCGGATTATCCACGCTACGCGCGGAGATGACCACGCTGATCCGGGATGACGACGAGGGATTCACGGATTATCCACGCTACGCGCGGAGATGACCGCCGCCTGACGGCGGCCAGCGAGGGCGGAGAGGGATTATCCACGCTACGCGCGGAGATGACTGGGCGGGGGGTGCGGGGATCAGGGCGGCGACGGGATTATCCACGCTACGCGCGGAGATGACGACCTGGGGTGCTACAGCTCGCTACCCGCGCGCGGATTATCCACGCTACGCGCGGAGATGACTGCTTCGGAATCCCACACCCCGCAGAAGTACTCGGATTATCCACGCTACGCGCGGAGATGACTTGGACGAACATTGCCTCGGGTAGCAGGGTTGCGGATTATCCACGCTACGCGCGGAGATGACGCCTGGTTCGGCACCGACGCCCCCACCGCCTGGGGATTATCCACGCTACGCGCGGAGATGACATGTAGTTGACGGTCACGTATGGGGGCAGGTTGGGATTATCCACGCTACGCGCGGAGATGACCCGTCCACGAAGGCCCGGAAACGGGCCGACCGCGGATTATCCACGCTACGCGCGGAGATGACCCCTGCGGGGCGGCGGCGGGCAGGCCGGGGACGGGATTATCCACGCTACGCGCGGAGATGACTATAACGAAGTTAACTGGGGCGGCCGCGGCGCGGGATTATCCACGCTACGCGCGGAGATGACGAGGGAGTCGGGTTCGCCGTCGATGGGGTTGGCGGATTATCCACGCTACGCGCGGAGATGACCCCGGACCCCTCAGGACAGCGACTGACTGAGGCGGATTATCCACGCTACGCGCGGAGATGACGCCACGAGCCCTGCTATGGCCGCCGTCCCCACCGGATTATCCACGCTACGCGCGGAGATGACGTTCCCGGGATATGATTTCCGCGTCAATGGCAAGGATTATCCACGCTACGCGCGGAGATGACTAAGAGACGTTTAGGACGGCGTACATCCAGGGCGGATTATCCACGCTACGCGCGGAGATGACCCCCTTGGGGCTGGGAACCGTGGCGTCACAGCCGGATTATCCACGCTACGCGCGGAGATGACGAAACGCTATGGCTTGCCGAGTCCCTGCCCGCCGGATTATCCACGCTACGCGCGGAGATGACCGATAATCCAAACTCATGTGGGGCCGCAAGCGGGGATTATCCACGCTACGCGCGGAGATGACGTGGTTGAAGAAATGATATATCCCGCGCTGCCCGGATTATCCACGCTACGCGCGGAGATGACTCGCTTGACAAGCGGCCGGGGATGCTGTTAGTGGGATTATCCACGCTACGCGCGGAGATGACACTGTGGCATCGTCGCCACCAAGCTAGTGTACGGGATTATCCACGCTACGCGCGGAGATGACATCCCACGGGTGCGGTCTTGGTGGGGGTGGCTGGGATTATCCACGCTACGCGCGGAGATGACGCAGGCGCTCAAAAACGTCCGGCAGGGGGAGCCGGATTATCCACGCTACGCGCGGAGATGACCGGGAGATCATCATCCCGATCGAAGCTAACGTGGGATTATCCACGCTACGCGCGGAGATGACAAATACGTTAACCCAAACTCATTAGCGTTAGGAGGATTATCCACGCTACGCGCGGAGATGACACTCCATCCCCGCCCTGGCCCGTCTCGCAGGCAGGATTATCCACGCTACGCGCGGAGATGACTCCAAATTGATCTTCACTTTAGGTCCATCCTTGGGATTATCCACGCTACGCGCGGAGATGACCACGGGGTCATCACTGGCGCTGAGCTATCGGCCGGATTATCCACGCTACGCGCGGAGATGACAGTTTAGGTACAGCATACATGTCATTCCCGTTCGGATTATCCACGCTACGCGCGGAGATGACGCAAGAACGATATTAAAGTCTACGTCTTTGGTGGGATTATCCACGCTACGCGCGGAGATGACGCCCGAAGGCTTTCAGGTTATTCCCAGCTAACCGGATTATCCACGCTACGCGCGGAGATGACTTCCGCGCCCGTCTCGGACATTGTGATTAAGCAGGATTATCCACGCTACGCGCGGAGATGACCCGGGGCCGCGTTCTCAGGTATTACACAGCGAAGGATTATCCACGCTACGCGCGGAGATGACGGTATAACCACCGTCGATATGACCTCTACGAGCGGATTATCCACGCTACGCGCGGAGATGACTCACCCGTCTGGGTGGCGGCCTCAACGGCGGCCGGATTATCCACGCTACGCGCGGAGATGACGTGCGGGGCCCCGGGGCATTAGTCGTCCAGGCCGGATTATCCACGCTACGCGCGGAGATGACGTTCGATGAGGTTTCGTTGGATGGCCCCTCGGGGGATTATCCACGCTACGCGCGGAGATGACCGGCGGTCCGGATGCGAGTTTGTAGGAGCTTGAGGATTATCCACGCTACGCGCGGAGATGACTCTCCGACGGCAGCCGGAGATAGTCATCTGCTAGGATTATCCACGCTACGCGCGGAGATGACGGCCTAAAGAACATGGAACAGCTGTTCCCCGGAGGATTATCCACGCTACGCGCGGAGATGACGGCAGCACCTCGTGGGTGAGCCACCGCTGAAACGGATTATCCACGCTACGCGCGGAGATGACGCAGCGGGATTGGCGGCACGCCCAGCGGGGGTAGGATTATCCACGCTACGCGCGGAGATGACAACTGAAAGCCTATATCGATAGGCTTACCATGTGGATTATCCACGCTACGCGCGGAGATGACATGA
This sequence comes from Buchananella hordeovulneris, assembly GCF_001907235.1. Classification (GTDB taxonomy): domain Bacteria; phylum Actinomycetota; class Actinomycetes; order Actinomycetales; family Actinomycetaceae; genus Buchananella; species Buchananella hordeovulneris. Next base: position 35,594 of record NZ_MQVS01000009.1, on the reverse strand, counting down.
AAGGAAACAGCAATGAGTGAACTCATGAAGGATTATCCACGCTACGCGCGGAGATGACTTTTCGGCGTTGGATTTCGCCAGGCGCTCCCACGGATTATCCACGCTACGCGCGGAGATGACGGGTGGTGGATCGACAAGTTTTGGGCGCCGGACGGATTATCCACGCTACGCGCGGAGATGACTCGAGGAAAATCCCGGCCGGGCCCTCGGGCCGGGGATTATCCACGCTACGCGCGGAGATGACGGAAACCGGGTGCATGGAGGCACACCAAGGATAGGATTATCCACGCTACGCGCGGAGATGACAAAATATATCTCTTTGGTATAGCGAATGACGCAGGATTATCCACGCTACGCGCGGAGATGACGGTTCGTGGGAGTTTGGCTTTTTGCGACCTCCCGGATTATCCACGCTACGCGCGGAGATGACAGTAGTTCAAATTTGAAGCAACGCTGTCTTCCAGGATTATCCACGCTACGCGCGGAGATGACGTTTTCCATTTGGTTTCGGTCCTTTCAATGGGGGGATTATCCACGCTACGCGCGGAGATGACAGCTAAAAGGTCTGAACGCCAATGTCCTGGCTAGGATTATCCACGCTACGCGCGGAGATGACATACGCTGCCCTAAGTAGGATAGAGTAGGGGACGGATTATCCACGCTACGCGCGGAGATGACAACTCACAAGTACAACTACACGGGGAAGTACACGGATTATCCACGCTACGCGCGGAGATGACACTTCCAAATCGGCGAACTGCCAACACCTCAGCTCGGCAAGTTTTGCGTTTTCCTTTACTCGCTACCTGAGAACGGTTCGCAGCAACTGTCACGCTGAGGCGCAGCCTATCCTACTACCGTCTGCGGAATCGCCTCGCGCTACTCCACCCCTTCTTTGCGGTGACGGTAGTGGCCATCGGGTTGCCTCCTGTCACTGGGCGCCGGACCCCGAGGTGCCCGTCCAGGTCGACCGGCACCCAGTCGTGTCCCAAAGACTTCAAAGCGTAGCCTTGCTCCGTGGGCGCCGAGTGAACGAGCAGCGCCCGTCCGCCACCTAGTTCCTCAGCGACCATTTCCCAAAGCATGTCTCTCACTCGTCCCGACACGGACCCCACAAATACTCCCGGCGCTATCTCAAGCAGCCACCGTGTCAGGGCGCCCCGCAGTGATTTGGGAACGGCAGTTAGCACCAGCACCAGCATTGCTCACCACTCCCCCGCCGCATCCTCGGCGTAGTTCACTCCGGCAGGCACACTGTCTCGTTGGTAGTCCCACAGCGAAACCACATTGGTTTCCGTCGTCCCGTATGCCTCTTCACCACCGAGCAGCCACACAATATCTTTGACGATGCGCGGGATTAGGCGGCTCGTTCTAATATTGTCTCGCACTCGCCGCCGCACTGCTCCCGCAGGGTCATCGTCTTCGCCCGCGGCTACGATCTCGAAGGCTGCCGGAATCGATATCTCCGCCTTATACAGGTCCGCGATGTCGTACACGAACGCTCGCGAATGCCCCGTGTGGATAAAGCCCAGCCCTGGCGAACACCCCAATGCGGCAATAACGGCGTGGCACACCCCGTACAATGCCGCAGCCCCCGCGGAAAGCGCCTGGTTTATCGGGTCACCATCCTCGAAGTTATCTACGTCGTATGAGCGTCCTCGCCACTCAACCCCATAGCGTTCTGCCACTTCTCTATACAGCTGCCGTACTCGCACCCCTTCGCGCCCCCGCAACTGCTGCATGGTCAAATCATCGATGCTCTCGCCCGGGAAACGCATCGCATACATTTTTCGTGCCACGGCCAGGCGGGCGGACCGGTTGACGACCCGTCGTGCTTGTTGTTCCAACAACGCGGTATTCGTGGACAGAGGGCGTCCGCTCGCGTAAAAGCGGACGCCCTCCTCCCCAACCCACGCTGCAGAGGCACCACAGTCCCCCAGCAACGCCATGGCTTTGTGTGTAACCCGCACCCCCGGCCCAAAGAGGACGGCCAGCAGTGAGGCAGCAGGAATGTGCACTATGCCGTCGGCATCCTGCGCGGTGAGAGCGTAGTCCTCACAGTGGACTACACACCGTTCGAGATACACGAACGAACAGCGATCCTCCACCCGCGGCAGCGCCGAGACCGGCACCGGTTTCACCTCATCCTCCTAGCTACATCACCAACGTCATGAGTCCGCAGCCATAGGCCTTCGCCGGGCCTATGCCTTCCGTCAGCGCCCGCCAGAACTTGTCGAGGTCAACAATTTCCAACGCTCCTTCGAAGGTCGCGCGGTTGATGGTCACTGTCCGTTTCCGACCCTGGTGCGGATCGAAACGTTCAAAAGCCATTCGTGTACGCTCCACCACTCGCACTTCGGCTGCCTTGGTGGGGTCAGACTCGCCCGGGTGCTGCAAGAAACGCACCCCCAATTGCTCCGCCCGCTTCACCAGCCACTCTCGTTGATACTCAGCCGTGACATGCCCAACGACTTTGCCTCGCTTCGGTCGCTGCGCGAGCGGTTCGTTCGTCTTCATATCGACGGTGGTGGAAAGTGAACGAGTGGGGTTAGCAGTGAGTCGGAAGCGCCACTGCTGCCCCGCCGCTAGCTTCGCCCGCAATAGCTGATAGTTGCCCACCTGGGTCGAGCCGGCCACCCCGGCTTCCTCTTCCAAAGCCGCCAGGGCTGGTTGGCGGGGAGAAAGCAGTACCACAAACACCCGGTCGCCGAACTCGTCTATGCGCCACAACACCCGTCCCTGGTCGCCGTGCTGCGGAGCGGCGGCCTTCATGATGGCTGCGTGCAACGCCTGCGGTTTGCCCAAATACTTGCGAGCTTCTCGTTTACGCGGATCAACTTCGAACCTAGCCAGATACATCCGCGCCTCCCTCCAATGCACTGAACGGGTCGTGGGCAAGCTTTTGCGGTTCGCACAGAACGCAGGTACTGCGGCTCACGAAGCGCGTGGTGAATCGTCGTTGCACCTTACTAAATGACACCGGCTGGTCGTTGACCGCTGCCGTCCCCGGCGCACGATCAGTCTCTAACTCAAGAGTTGCCGCGTATCCGTCACGTGCAGACGCCCGTTGGAACCAGTCGGCAGCCTGCCACGCGCAACCAGTCAGGGCTTCCTCCAAAGAAGACTCCTCAATCCCCACCACCAGTGGCGCGGCAGGCGGGCAGGAACGCCGACCAAGGAACAGTGGAAATTTCGGCGTACGCAGCGCCTGCGCACACTCCTCCAACTGGTCGCGTTTCCCCTCCAAACCCACCACGAACACCGCGTCCTCCAGGTAGTAACGTTCGGACAGGCTGGTGTTCTTCTCCCCTGGCACGTGGGAGGTGTGGTAGTCCCGCAGCACTCGGCCTGGCTGATCCGTACGACTTCCAAAACGCAGTGCCGCCAGATCACTGATGTCTGCATCGCGCGGGCGGCCCTGCGCCCCCGCAAGCAGTCCCACTATCCCGCTCTTGGACGGGGCGAGACGGGTGTGCCGGGCACGAAACAGCGAGTCGCTCCCCCACGCCTGCAGCGGGGCGGCCAGGCGCAGGAGCAGTACGCTCACGATTCCTCCGGGAACCGCTGCTCCACCGCCTCCCGCAGCGCCGCAAGCAACGCCGGGAACGGTACCGTTTCCCCTAGGCCGTGCATACCATCAGCTGCCATGCCCGCCACGAGCTGTGCCTCTGGGGCCACGCCGTAGACGTCGGCAACCTTCGCCGCATACTGTGCGAGCTTTTCTACCGAGGCTGTCACATAGCCGGAGGTGCCGCGCACCGCCGTCTCGAACGCCCCCACCAGGGAGATCGGCTGATCCGAACGCACCGTGACGTAAACCAGTTCCGGCAGCGTCCGGTTAGCGAACGTGTTCTGCTTGCCGGTCGGCATCGAGCGCACGAAGGCCGACGCGAACGCTTCCACCGCGTCGACAGCCGCCCCGTTGGTACCCAGGTTTTGAGCCAGCTGGCCGACGTTGATGGTGGCGTACCGGTAGAGGGTCGCCGAGGAGAACTCGACAGTACCGATCATGCCCGCGCCGGCGTCCTCTTCTTCGGCGTCGTGCTTCTCGTCGTCTACCGCCGTGAAGTAGTCAAATTCGTTCTCGGCGGCGTGCGTGGACAGGGCGTGCGCCACTTGGCAGGCGGCATCCACGTTCAGGCTCGCGTCGTCGGCCAGCATGCGGCCAAAGAGCGCAATATCGATCGAGCTGTCCTCGCTGAAGGCCCGCTTGGCAGCCTTCTTGTCGATCTTGCCGTCCTCCGCCGCGCACGCCAACTCGGCCAGGCGGGTGAGCTGCTGGTCGGAGACGAACACCAGATAGCCGCTCTCCTTGGCAGCATCGTCGGCCTTCCCCTTAGGCACCTTCAGCTTGATGCCTGCCGCGTCGAAGGCTGCCTCGGCCAGCCCGCGAGCCTGCTCAGCCAGCTCCGGCTGCAGCTCGACGATGCGCCGCTCCAGCAGCTCCACCAGACGCTTGGTGCGCCGCCCTAGCCGCTCATTGCTGGCAACCTCAGCGAAAGCCAATCGGGTGGCACGCTTCCAGGCCTGGCTGGACACCCGCAAGCGTCGCACCCCGCCGTACAGCGCGCTCTTGGGGGAGCCGTTGTCGTCCCGGTTAACGCAGCTGGGTGGCAGCGACTGAATGACGTGGATGTCTACGTAGGTTCCCATTATTTGTTCTCTTTCTGGGCGGAAATTTCGTCTTGGTCAAGGTGCCGGAAGTCGCGCGCCCAGCGGCGACGCACTTCCTCTACACCGGTGTGGCTCCCCTGCGAGCCGTCCCGTTGCATGCCACGAGCCAGCGCACAGATGTCGTCGGCCAGAATCCCGTAATCGAAGCCGAGCCCTTCCCGCTTGAGCAGGGAGACTAGGCCCCGCAGGTGGTAGGGCACCGAAGTGAAAGTGGTGGCGGTTACTACCGCGTCAAACCGCGCGCGTAGCGACTTCTCGCCCACCGCGTCCTTGTGGCGGCGCACCAATTTGCCGAAGGCTCCCGCCAATGAACGGCCCGGCACGTGCATCGGCTGGCTCTCGGATTGCTGATGGACGGCGAAAAGCGTCAGAGCCACGTGCACCGCAGTTTCGGCGGGCGTCGCCGCGTCCCCACGCGCGATGTCTGAGCTGGGCGGCGCCGTCAGCTCCCAGATGTCGGGCAACTGTCCCGGTGCTTTGCCCACCCCCCGCCGCAGGCGTGCCAGATCAGCGGTGGCGGCGGGGCGTTGCGCCTGCAGCCCTGCCAACAGCTGGTTGACCCGTTGCCCCACCAGCTTTCCCACGTCCCCCAGCCTGCGCTGGTAGCGGTTTTCTGTGGGTTTCACTTCTTCCATAATTCCTCCTTTCAGTTAAGTCAGTTGCTTACTGCTCGACTTGCACCAGCTTCTTGAGGGCGGCACCGAACCAGGCCAGGGCAAGGCCCACGTCAACGTAGTTGTCCCCTACCTGCCGTCCTTTGTATGCCTGGGTGCCGACGTCGGCCACCAGTTCGTCCCGGATCTTCAGGGCCGTTCGACGAACGGTCGCTACCCACTGCACGCTCTCGTCCTCGTCTTCGCCCGTAATGGTGGGCAGCCACTTGTGGAACTCCCGCCCCATTTCGGCGAAGAAACGCGCGCGGGCGGCGTCTCGCGGCTTGTCGGAGGTCTCCTTATCGCCACCAGCGGCCTGGTAGAGGTTCTGTGCCAGCCTGCCGATTATCATCCCTACCGCGTCGGCCAAATTGAGGGACTCATCTACCAGGGAAGCAACTTGCTCCGCGGTCTCCCCGAAGGCGGCCAGGGGCAGGTCCAGTTGGTCGTGCAGCAGGCCGACGACGATCGCGTCCTGCGGCCCGTACTCCAAGCCCGTCACTTGCAGGGGGACTGCTCCTTGCCAATCCAAGATGTAGTTATTCCGCAGCACCTGGAAATTTTCGATGATGCCTGGCGGCCTCCCGCCGCTGGTTCCCTCTTTCGCCCCGTCTAGGGGTCGTTGCGGCAGTGCCGCGCTCAACCCACGCCAGAAGGCCTTCTCCGCGCTCAGTTTGCGGGGCATGTAGGTGGGGTAGCCAAGTTTCTTTGTTTGCGGCTCGGAGTAACGCCACACCGTCATGGGCTCGATCGGCATGCGGTTTTGCGGGGTGAGCTTATCCCCGTTGCAAATAAGAACCGAGGTGCACTGCGTTGCGTCCCCAGCTAATCGCACGCGTCGGGCTTGCCAAGTGTAGGCCCCGACCACGCCACGCGGGCCGTTGGCCATCTCGAGTTCTTCGCTGGCGGTAAGCGGCGGGCGTTCCCACGGCGGCAGATCCGTGACCGAAGTGATGCGAGTGGCCGAGTCAGGCACCACCATGTTCAGCAGGATTGTCTCTAGCAGGTTGCCGCCTACCAGGTTCACCACCCCTAGCTGCCCGCCCCAGCCGGTGCCGATCGGGTACCCGCGTCCGCCTTTAACCCGCGGATCGCCGACCGCGCCGGACTTGATACCGGAGTAGTCGAAGGCCTGCAGGTGCACGAGCCAACGCGCCGCCTCAGCCCACGGCAGGCCCGTCAAACCAGCCTCTGCCCGGTGCACGAAAATGGCGTCGGCCGCCTCGATGTCGCCGACCAGTTTGCTCACCGGGCTCATAGCGTTCTTGGACGTGTGTAGGTCAGCGACTTGGTAGAACGGGGCACTCGGGTGGCGCAGATCGAACCGTTCGCGGTGCCGCGTGAGGTATTCGTCGACGGCTACCAGTAAATTAGTACGATTGTTCCAGTTTTCTCCCCACTCCGTGAAACTGTTGGGCCCTTCAGCAGCGCGGTGGGCTATTGCTAGCAGCAGACGCAGTATCGCCACATCCTGCGTGGGGCTCTCCCCCGCCAAGCCTGTGATCTGTGCACCGCGCGCAAACACCTCCTGCAGCGACACTTCCGCGGTTCCGGAGGGTGTGAGCACCCGGATCCAGGGCTCATCCACCAGGTTAAATTCTTTAGCAGGTGAGGTCATCTTCGATCTCCTCTAGGCCGATGGCGCAATCATAGTGGACTTTCTTCTTTCCCAGCTCCGCCATTTCATTTTTTAACAACAGAATTAGTTGCCCGCGCAAGAGAGGTGAGCTCTGCCAGGCAGGACAGAAGTTGCATTCGAGCTTCTCGATGAGCTCGTCACCCAGTTTGCCGATGGTAAGCGACTTCGGCAGACGGACTACCGAGGCAGCCAGCTTCTGCAACAACGTAAAATCAGGCACCTGATCCGTCGGCAGGACCTCTCCCCTCCCCGGCCCCGCACTATCCACCAGCCGCCAGTTTCCCTCGTCGGTCTCGTCGACCACCAACACCTCGAAGGAATCGTCACCGAGCCGCACCCGCCCCTGCATCAGCTTCTCTCTCCCGCCCTCATCGTTCGGGTTGGTCACCAGCGGCAACCAATTCTCCAACGAGGGGAGGGGGAGGGTGTTGCGCGGTTCCCCTAGCAGAAATTGGTAGGCCTCGGCGCTCTGCTCGTGGCGCAACTTAGCTAGTTTTTCCTGCGCCGCCTGCAGTTCTTCCGGCCATGCTTCAACCGTGCCCTCAGCGCGGGAAAACACGGCGGTCATGCACGAAGCAATGTCATCGGGCAGTGTCACGGTCAGCATCCCGCCCGTGGCCCGCTCCCGCAGGGCTTGGGCGGTGCGCAACAGCAGATAGTCCCCGTACACCGCACCACTACCACTCTCCAACGCGGGCTCAAGAGTCAGTTCGGGCACGTTTACCACCAGCACACCGGGAGTATTCAAAGCAGCCGGACGATGGGGGCGGGCGTGCCGGTGCACGCGCCCGACGCGTTGCAGCAGCACATCCAGCGGCGCCAGGTCGCTGACGAGATAGTCGAAGTCGATGTCCAGCGACTGCTCAACCACCTGGGTGGCCACCACGATCGCCCGTGCGGGCCGCTGCGCTTTCTCTGGCGGCCCAAACTGCTCCCGCAGTCGCTTCTCGGCAGCCTGCCGGTCGCGCAGCAAGAAGCGCGAGTGCAGCAGCGTCACCTCGGCTCCGAAGTGGGCCCGCAATTCCCGGTAGGTCTCCTGCGCCCGCCGCACCGTGTTGCGCACGACCAGCACGCATCCGCCGTCTACCAGCAGCTCGTCCAGGAGCGGAACCAGATCCGGATCCGCAGCTGTCAGCTCCATCCGGGCAGCCACTGACGGCCGGGCCTGTTCCACGGCCTGCCCGAAGACACCGGTGGCCGTCGCCGCACTCAGCAGCGGGTAGCCGGTCTCCAGCAGCCGCGGGGTGTTCGCCTCCTCCTCAGCCCCCAGCCCACGGCGATACGCGGCTAGCAAGCCGTGGCGGACGTCGTCGTTCAGCGTGGCGGATAGCAAAACCACCGGCACGCCGTAGGCCCCTAACCATTCCAGGGCCCGTTCCAGGAAGTGGGACATGTACCAGTCCGAAGCGTGCACCTCGTCGATGACGATCACCTTCTTTGCCAGCCCCAAGTGCCGCAATGCCAGGTGCTTGGAGCACAGCGCCGCAAAGAGGACGTGGTCGATGGTTGAGACCGCGAAGTCGGCAAGAATGGACTTCTTGCGGCCCGTGAACCAGCTGGCGATCTCCGCGCCGTGCGGCTGACCGTCGTCCCGACCAATATCAGGAGTCCCGGTGTTGAGCTCCGGCCCGCGAAACGCCCGTTCCGAGCCAAGCAGACTGGCGCGCCGCAACTGGCGCAGATCCTCGTTGAAATTGGAACGTCCATGCAGCAGCTGGGTGGGAAAACGCTGGGCCTCGCCCTGCACACTCGACTCGTCATCCAGACTGCCCAGCCAGGTCAACAACCGTTTGAACATGGCATCTGCCGTGGCCTGGGTGGGCAGCGCCACCAGGCAGCCCTGCCGACCCGTACGAGCCGCCAACACCTCAGCGGCCAGGAACGCGGCCTCGGTCTTGCCTGCCCCCATGAGGTCCTCGATGACGAGCAGCCCCGGCAATTCCATGTCGCGGGCCGCTTGCAGGGCGGCACGCTGCATGGGGCGAGGTTGCGCGTCGGCAGGCAAATCGAAGCGAGCGGCCAACAGTTCACTCGCGTCCCGCCCGGTGTCACGCGGCCGCCAACCGGCAGGCAAATCGAAGGTTCGCCATCCTGCCTCCACCCGTTCCGCATGCACCTCCGGAACTAGGAAACGGGCACCGTCACTGCGCACGTTCAGCAGGGGGAAGAATTCGTCGGCCGAGGCGATCCAGTCCGCCATAATCAGCAGTCCCTCGGCGAGCACCAGGAACGGAATCGACCACTCCAGTTCCTTCCACCCTGCCAGCCGGGGGGCCACCTCCGGCAGCGCCGCAGCACGGTTTATCAGCTCTGAGCGCACCTGTGCCCACTTCGGCCCTCCATAGGCACCGCCTGGCCGCTTAAGCGCCCCTCGCTCGCGCTGCAGACGGCTACTGGAGGCTGGGATACCGTGGTGGCCGCCGACGACGCTCGCGAGCGCCTTCGGATTCTTCCATTGCCACTTCCGCGCCTCTTCCTCAACAGCCAGCTGCCCAACTACGCCGTGGGTCGGCGGCGGAACAGGGATTCTCTGCGATTTTGGCAGCCCCGCCTCACTACACCGGTCATATAGCTCCCCCACCTGGTGCGAAAAACCCGGCGAGACTTTGCCGACGTCGTGCACGGCGCCCAGGAATTGCATGACCGCCCGCAGGTGGCCCAACGGATCGTCGTCACCGAACTGGCGACGTGCCGCCGCCTCCAAGCTCGGGCCGTAGGCATCCACGAGGCGTCCGGCCACTGCTGCCGTGTCCTCCAGGTGCAGCCACAGCGGCAACCAGTGCGTGATCGCCGAGCCGTCCCGGGGCATCGACTTGCCCCACACCGACATCGCTGCGGGGGAGAGTGTGCGTCTAATTTGCATCAAGGTACCTCTTGAGGGGATCGACCGGGAGGGGTTTGGCAGCAAGCTGACAAGAACGACACGCCGATCATATCAACTAACGGTGCAAGGCATGTAGAGAGTGTGCTAGTCTGTTCCATGTCGCCGATCGGATGTGAGGCAGACAACTGAGGAAGTGAGGTGACTATGCCAAGGGGTTTTTGTCTCGAGTGGACAAACCGTTAAGCCGGAGGGCGGCAGACCATAGCTCGAATCCCTGCAGCGGCAGGGATGATCCTGGTGCAAGGCAGGGGAAAAAGTCCTACCCGCGTAGCGGGTTGCCCCCAGATCTACGTCGACTAAGGAGGTGAAACTTATGCACACGTTTAAAACGTCTTTCACACTCACATCGGGTGGCTTGTATGCCCCGACGGAAGTGGTGGAGGAGGTAGTCCTTGGGAACCAGGGCGAAACTGATCCCCAAGGACTCACGAAGAGCACCACGTAACCAAACACCTGGGAGCTCCTTCGTTGAGCATATATGGTAGGGGCCTAGCTTTCCAAGCTAGGCCCCTATCTCCTAGGCGGAGCAGCAGGGCCACTCAAGAAGAAGCCAAATCTAAATCATCCAACTAAAGGCCCCAGGAGGAAGTCATGCTAGTCGCGTTCTCCGTTGCCCCCTCCGGGGTGGGCAGCAAGGGTCCCGCCTGCGACGATGCGGGTTCGGTATCGCCCGCCGTAGCGGCGGCGGTGCGTGTCGTGCGGGAGTCGGGGCTGCCGCATCGCACCGATGCCATGTTCACCACGATTGAGGGCGAGTGGGACGAGGTGATGGACGTGGTCAAGCGCGCCACTGAGGCCGTGGGCGAGTACGGGTCCCGCGTCTCCCTAGTGTTGAAGGCCGACATTCGCCCCGGGCATGTGGGCGAATTGGATGGCAAGCTGGCGCGCCTGGAGCGGGTAATCGCCGCGCAGGATGCCGCGGCCCAGACAGCCTGACCACGCGAGCACTCGGGGCGCGGCCAGTCGGCCCCGCCCCGGGTTTCACGCATAAGCAAAGGCCCCGCACCTGTTGGTGCGGGGCCTGTTGCGCGCCTGGAGGGACTCGAACCCCCAACCTTCTGATCCGTAGTCAGATGCTCTATCCATTGAGCCACAGGCGCTTGCCTTGCGACACGGGAACTCTACCGTGTAACCGCCCCTTCTGCCAAATCGAGATCACTGTTCGCTACACCACACCGTCTGCGGGGCCAAAATCATTCGCCGCCTAGCTCCTCCGGGGCTCTGCCCGCCGAGCCATCGCCCTATTTGGCAACCCAGAGGGCACAAGAGGACGTATGCGTCGGCTGTCGCTCCCCCAGAGCCATCTAGGGCGACCACTACCCGCACCCGCCCCGCCGCGCGCCCCGCAACCCCGCCTCCACGCCACCCCGCGCACGCAAAAGTCCCGCCCCCGGGCGGCGGGGGCGGGACAGAAGCGGAGACGGAGGGATTTGAACCCTCGAGGGGCGTGAACCCCTACCTCCTTAGCAGGGAGGCGCACTCGACCTGGCTATGCGACGTCTCCAGACCCACCCAGCGTAGCTGACCAGGGCAGGTGGAAGCAAACCGGCCTCTGGCCACGCCGCGCGGCAGAAATTACTGGAAGATGCGATGCCCCCACTGGCTACAACCTGGTGGCCTCTCCCCGGCCCCACCAAGACAACTGACTGCCCTCAGCCAGGGCATCTTGGGCCCCGGCCTCGCCCCGGCCCCACTGAGGCAACCTGGCTACCAAACTCACCTCCGACGGCGAGACCGACCTCGCCCAGGCCCCACCAAAAGAACAGTGCTGCTCCCGACGCGAACGCCGGGAGCAGCGGTAGCGGAGAGTAAGGGATTCGAACCCTTGGTGCGGGGTTACCGCACAACGGTTTTCAAGACCGTCACCTTCGGCCGCTCGGACAACTCTCCTCTGCCGCCATTGTCGCAGGCTGCCCAGCGAATGCCAAACGAGGGCTGGCCGCGTCGATCGACGCACAGCACGCGGATTAGCCGCCCGCGGCCGACGCGCAGGCCACTCGAACCGCCGCGCCCGCCTCACGCGGCGCCACTCCGCCCCCGGTCACCGCCCGACAACAGCCGGACCTTCGGCCCGCTGCAGTTGCCCCGCCCGCGGCCGACGCGCAAGCCGCTCGGCCCGCTGCAGTTGCCGCGCTCGCCTCGCGCGGCGCTACTCCACCCCCGGGGACAGCCCGACGGCAGCCAAGCGTTCGGCCCGCAGGTCTGCTATCCCGGCGATCTCCAACGGCTCCAGCGCGTCCACATGCACACCGAGGGCGCGGGCGAGCAAGGCGTCAGCCAACTGCGGGTTGCGGGCCAGGACGGGACCGTGCGCGTAGGTGGCGATGACCGATCCGTGCACCGCCCCATCCACCAGGCTCCCGGCCGCCTCGCCGCGCCCACCGGCCGCCCCGCCGCGCCCGGTAGCGCTGCCTCCGGCCGCCCCACCGTGCCCAGCGGCGCTCAGCCCGTTGCCGTACCCGGCACACACCTCCCCGAGGGGCGCAACGCCCTCCCCCAGCTCGGTCAATCCGCCGTGGTTCTCGAAGCCGGTGATGGGGCTGGTCAGCCCCCACTGCTCGGCAGCCGCCGACGGCGCCAGCACCAGTTCCCCGATCATGCGGCTGCCGCGGGGCCGGGTGCGCACGTCGAGGATGCCGCAACCGGGCACTTGCGCATCTTCGGCGTCAATGAACCACTCCCCCAACACCTGCAGCCCGGCGCAGATGGCCAGCAGGGGCGCGCCGCGCTCGACTGCCCGCCCGAGCCCGCCGTCGGCCCGCAGGTGGGCGGCACCGAGCGACTGGGCGATGTCTTCGCCGCCGCCGAGGGTGTAGATGTCGAGGCTGTCGGGAACGGCCTGGCCGAGGTGCACGGTGACGATTTCGGCGTCGATCCCGCGGCGGCGGGCCCGCTCCCGTAACACCACCGCGTTGCCGGAGTCGCCGTACGTGCCAAGCACGTCGGGCAGGATCAGACCGATCGCTAACTTGTTCACTTCTCCCCTTCCGTGCGGGCCAGGTGCCGCCGGTAGTCGCGAAATGCCGTGTAGTTGGCCAGCAGGTCCACTTCGCCTGCCGGGCAGGCGGCGATGGCGGCCGCGGGGGTGTCGTACAGCGTGTGCGGGATCCCGGCGTAGTCGAGGCGCACGGCGAGGTCCGCGCCCCGCTCGCCGCAGGCGAGGATTTGCCCGGGCAGCGCGGCGAGCCCCGCAAAGTCGACGTCCCACAGCCAGGAGAGGTCTTCCCCGTCGGGGATCTGCCCATTGACGGCGACGACGGTGGCGGCCGCGGCCGGATTGAGCACGCTCATGGCTTCCTGCCACCCGGCCGGGTTTTTGGCCAGCAGCATCCGTACGCTCCGCGGCCCGACCTGCACGCTGGCGTAGCGGCCCGCTACCTCCCGCACGGTGCCGATGGCGGTGGCGGCGGCCTGCGGTTGCGCCCCGAGGGCCACGGCCACCGCCACGGCCTGGGCGGCATTGCCGCGGTTGGCGCGCCCCGGCAGGGACAGCGCGACGTCGACCCGCTGGCCGTCGAGTTGTAGGGGCACCCGGGTGGCGGTGGCGGCGGCGTGGTCGACGACGACGCTCGGCTGCGGCCGCCGGAATTCGGTGGCGGGCAGCAGCCCGGGCCGGGCAGGCTGGTGGGTGTCGACGGCGTACCAGTCGTCGCCCTCCCACAGCACGGGTGTGCCAGTGCGGGGCGAGGTGACGGAGTCGTGGGCCCAGCCCGCCCCGGCCCCGACCCACAGCTTGCGGGGGGCGTCCCAGGCGGCGGAGGCCACGAGGGGGTCATCGGCGTTGGCCACGACGACTGCCCCCGGGTGTTCGTTGACGGCTTGGCGCAGGCGCCGCTCGATGGCTCCGATTTCGCCGACGCGGTCGAGTTGGTCGCGGGACAGGTTCAGGAGCACCAGCGCCGCGGGCCGGGTCTGGGCGGCCACCTGCGGCAGGTGCATTTCGTCTACTTCCAGCACCGCGTACGGGGCGCGCGGGGCGGCCATGAGAGCGGCCGCCAGCCCGTCTTCCATGTTGTCGCCGCCGTCGTTGGTGGCCACCTCGGCGCGGGTGGCGAGGGCGGCCACGGTCATGCGGGTGGTGGTTGATTTGCCGTTGGTGCCGGTCACCAGCACTACTTGACGGCCTTCCGTCAGGCGGGTCAGCAGGTCGGGGGCCAGCAGGCGGGCAACCTTGCCGCCAATCATGCCGCCCGAGCCCCGGCCGGTAACCCGGCTCGTCCACGCGGCCGCCCGGCCCACCGCGCACGCCAGCCGGGTGCGCAGGTTCGGGCGCGGCACCGCTGGCAGCGCAGAGGATGCGAGATCAGTCATGGGCAAGATCCTAGGCCCGTCGGGCCGGGCCGGGGACGCAACCGCCCCCGCCCGGCCGTCTGCTCGCTAGAACCAGCGGCGTTTCTTGCCGTCACCGCCCTTTTGTACGCACCATTCGGTCTCGTCGAGCATGCCGGAGGCGAGCGCCGTCGCGAAGGACGGGGCGAGGGACAGGCGCGGCATGAGGGTGGCTTGCAGGGCGTGGTAGATGTCCGGCTTGCCGCCCCACGTGGTGGTTGCCTCCTCGTTGCGCGGCGACAGCTCGTGGATCCACGCCCCGGGGGCTTCGCGCACGAACTCTTCTACATAGTCGAGCCAGGAGCGGTAGCAGTGCGTGTAGTGCTCGACGGCCCCAGCGTCACGGCCGTCGTCGAGCAGCGCCCGCCGCATGGCCGCTGCCGCCGCGATCCCTTCGCACGCCACCCAGTGCATGCGCTGGGACACGATTGGCTTGCCCGCAAAGTCCGTGGTGTAGACGAAACCGGGGGCGCCATCGACCCGCCAGCCGTCGGTGCGGGCCCGCTCGAACAGCTCCTCGGCGGCCTCCAGCAACCAGGCGGGGGCCTCAGCGCCGACGACGCGCAGCGACGCCCGCAGGTGCACGAGCAGCCGAGCCCACTCCAGGGCGTGGCCGATGGTGGCTCCGTAGGGGCGGAAGGGGTCGCTGGGCTTGTCTTTGTTGAACTCTAGGTCGACCTCGTAGGTCTCGGTGTAGTGCTCGGGGATGCGCCACTGGTGGGCGCGGGCACCCACGTTAATGACCCGGTCAGCCATGCGCAGGGCCCGGAAGAGCCACACGGTGTCGCCGGTGACGTCAGCGGCCGCCAGGTAGGCCTCCACCGTGTGCATGGCGGCGTTAGCACCCCGGTAGGGCTCACACTCGGTGAAGTCCCGGTTGAAGCTTTCGCGCACCATCCCGGCCTCTTCGTCCCACCAGTGCAGCTCCTGGTCCTCCAGGGCCTCCATCAGCAGATCGTGGGCACCGGGCCGGTTGGCGGCCGTGGCCGACGCGGCGGCCAGCAGCACGAACGCGGCCGCGTAGGCGGACTTCCGCTCCCCGGCGGGCCCGGCGGGCACCCCGTTGCCGTCGGCGTCGGGGGCGTGCTCGATGGCACTGAACCAGCCCCCAAACTCTGGGTCCTTGAAGCGGGTGCGCAGGGTGCGCACGCCGTGGTCGGCGTACCGGCGGCAGCCCGGCAGCCCCAACAGGGTGCCGAGGGAGTAGCAGTGCGTCATCCGGCAGTTGATGTACAGCTCGAGGGGCTGGTGCAGGTCGACATCCCCGTCGGCATCCATATACCCGAACCCGGTGTCTGTTTGCGCCCCGCGCCCAAACTCCAGCAGCGCCGCGGTCTCGTTTCCTAGCCAGCGGCGATGTTCAATTGCGTTAAACCAGCCCACCGATCCTCCTTGATCGCGCGTAGTTGGGGTCATCTTGGCCCTGTCGCAAGCCTAACGTGCCCCCGACGGGACGGGAAGCGGGCGGGCAGAGGCAAACCCCCTGCCCGCCCGCCGGTGGGCGCCGCCTAGCCCTTAACGGACCCGGCCATGAGGCCGCGTACGAAGAAGCGTTGCAGCGATAGGAAGACCACGAGCGGCACCACCATGGAGACGAACGCCCCGGCGGTCAGCAGCTCCCAGGCCTGTCCGCGCGAACCGGCAAGGTTCGCCAGGTAGGCGGTCATCGGTTGGGTGACCGCACTGCCACCCGAGAAGGTGATACCAACGAGCAGGTCGTTCCACACCCACAG
Source organism: Buchananella hordeovulneris (assembly GCF_001907235.1). Taxonomy (GTDB): domain Bacteria; phylum Actinomycetota; class Actinomycetes; order Actinomycetales; family Actinomycetaceae; genus Buchananella; species Buchananella hordeovulneris. The sequence continues at coordinate 19,682 of NZ_MQVS01000009.1, read as the reverse complement.
GAACTGGAAGATGGCGAACGACGCAATGGCCGGCAGCATCAGCGGCAGCATGATGCGGATGAAGACCTTCACGTGCCCAGCCCCGTCCACTTGGGCGGCCTCGATCAGCTCCCGCGGCACCTCCGCCATGAAGTTGTGGATGAGGAAGATGGCTAGCGGCAGGGCGAAGATTGAGTGGGCTATCCAGATGGACAGGAACGGGAAGGTACTGGAGAGTTTGGTGTCCCCGATTTGCACGCTGGAGAAGAACCGCAGCAGCGGGATGAGGGCCATTTGCAGCGGCACGATCTGCAGGGCAAAGACGATCACGAAGACGGTGTCCCGGCCCCGCCACTTCAGCACCGAGAAAGCATAGGCCGCCATCGTGGCGAGCAGCAGCGGGATGAGGGTGGCCGGGATCGCGATGACCAGGGAGTTCATGAAGAACGACGCCAACTGGTCGGAGGAGGTGCGGCCCTGCAACACCCGCTGGTAGTTAGCGAATGTCACCTGCGGGTCGGTGAAGAAGTTCCACCACCCGGAGGTCTTGATCTGCTGGGCGGGACGCACCGAGGAAATCAACAGCCCGAAGGTGGGCAGGGTCCACAACACGGCGATGATGACGGCGACGGCGGAGCCGATCCGCGAGGTCAGCATCTTCCGGGCGCGCCCGGCGCCCCGGACAGCGGTCTCGGCGCTCATCCGCGCACCTCCTTGTTCTTGAGCATCTGCCTGACGTTGAAGGCGATGACGGGGACGACCAGCAGGAAGATGATGACCGACATCGCCGACCCCGTGCCGCTATTGCCGTGGGTGAAGGACTGGTCGTACATCATGTTGGCCAGCACCTGAGTGTCGTACTTCGCCCCCGTCATGGTCTGCGTGATGTCGAAGATCTTCAGGGTGGCGATCATGATCGTGGTGATGACGACGACGAGGGTCGGCCGGATGGCGGGCACCGTGATGTTGCGGAACATCTGCCAGGCGCTGACCCCGTCCAGGCGGGCGGCCTCCACGATGTCGGTGGGAATGGCCTTGATGGCGGCCGACAGCAGCACCATCGCGTACCCAGCCTGCACCCACACCATCACGACGATCAGGAAGAGCGTGTTCAGCGGGCTGTCTTGCAGGAAGCGGATCGGCTCCCCGCCCAGGGAGGTCCAGACGAAGTTCAACAAGCCGATGTCGGACTTGTAGTCGTACATGAACTTCCAGATGATGCCGGCGCCCACGAAGGAGATGGCCATCGGCATGAACAGCAGCGACTTAGCGAGCTTCTCCAGTTTCTTGCCGTCAATGAGGATGGCGTACAGCAGCCCAATGATCGTGGAGACCGTGGGCACGAGGGCCACCCACAGGAACGTATTGACGAAAGATCTGAGGGAATCGGCGCTGGTGAAAACCCACTCGTAGTTGGCTGTCCCGACCGATTCCGCAGCGTTGCGGTCCATGAAGGACATCATGATGGTGCGAATTGCGGGATAAACCAGCCCACCGAGCAGGAAGATGGCGGCGGGCGAGAAGAAGATAACCACCATCCAGAAGGTGCGGGTGCGGTGGGTGACACGGTCAGCCAACCAGGCCAACGCAATTAGCGCCAGCACGATGAGGCTGATGACCAGCATCGCCAACACCATCTGCCCGAGCTTGGTCCCCAAGAAAAAGTTCATTGGCTTGTCCTATCTAGTGCAGGTGGGGGCCGGACCGTCAGGCCCGACCCCCGCCCCCGGCAACCTAGTTCTTCGGCCAGGAGGCTTCGATGTCACTCAAAGCCGTAGCGCTATCGCGTTTGTCGTCGATCCACTGGGTCATCGACTTCCAGAACGAACCGGCACCCACCTCGGAGGGCATGATGTCGGATCCGTCAAAGCGGGAGACGGCCTTGTCGTCCTGCAACAGCTCGATGGCTAGGCGCAGCACGTCGGAGGAGGCGTTGGCCGGGTCCACGCCCTTGTTAGCGGAGGTGACCCCACCCAGGCTCACCCGCGAGTTGGCCCAGTGCGCGGAAGACAGGTAGGTCTGCAGGGCCTGGGTAGCGGGCCGGTCATTGAAAGCCCCGACGAACTCCCCTGCCACCAGCAGCGGCTTCTCCTCGGCGTTCTTGCCCGGCAGGTAGAAGGCGAAGACGTCGCCGTCCGGGCCGACCTTGGTGCCCTCCGGCCACTGCACTTCGTAGAACGAGGCCTGGCGGTGCATGAAGCACTGGCCATCCAGGATCGGCAGCCCGCCGTCGTTGAACGTGGTGGCGGCAATCGTGCGGAAGTCACCGATGCCCCCGTTGGCGAACTTGTCGTTCTTCAGGTACGAGCCCACCTTGTCGAGCGATTCCACGATCTGCGGGTCGTTGAAGGGGATCTCGTGCTTGACCCACTTGTCGTAGGTCTCCGGCCCCGCCGTGCGCAGCACGAAGTCTTCCACCCAGTCGGTCAGCGGCCAGCCGGTGGCCCCGCCGGACTCGATACCGGCGCACCATGCCTTGGTGTTGCCGTCCGGGTTGTCGGCCGCGATCTTCTCCGTCAGCGCGGTCAGCTCGTCCAGCGTCTTCGGCACCTCGTAGCCGGCTTCCTTGAACTTCGACGGCGAGTACCAAACGAACGACTTCACCGACGCCATCAGCGGGGCGCCGTAGAACGTGCCGTCCACGGTGGCGTAATCGGCCCATTCGGGCGACCAGCCCTCGTCGGTGTTCTTCTTCACGGCCTCCGGGGCGGGCTTCAAGTGACCCCCCTTGGCGAGCCGGGCCAGCAGGCCGGGCTGGGGGAAGAACGCCAGGTCGGGGGCGTTGTTGCCCTCCACCTGCACCACGATCTGGGACTCAAACTCTCCCACCCCGTTGTGCACGATCTTCATGCCGGTGCAGCGCGCGAAGTCTTCCCACGACTTGTCCAGCAGCTCCGCTTCCACGTCGCGAATGGAGGAGAAGATATTTACCGTCTCGCCCTCGAACTTGCCGTACTGCTCAAACTCGGCGCAGTCCGCACTGCCTTCGGTTTTGTCCTGGCTGGTGGTTCCCTTGGAGCCACCGTCGCTGGAACCTCCGCCCAGGTCGTTGGCCCCACCGCATGCCGCGAGGAGCAGCGCCAGAGATGAGACAGAAGCGAGAAGCGCCGGACGCAAACGCCTGTTGTGCATATGTGACTCCTTTGCCTACTTAACCGATGCCGTTATCGACACCACGTTGCTGCCACCATAGGGCGATCTGGGTCACAAACTTGCGCGGTTCGAGGTAACCGTTCGGTAACGATGGGGACTAACGCGCCAATAAAGCCTGCAATATCAAGGCCGCGCCGTCCTCCCGCACCGGGGCGGTCACGAAGTCTGCGGCGCGTTGCACGTGCGCGCTGGCCTGCCCCATCGCCACCGCCCACTGCGCCCAGGCGAACATGTCCAGGTCGTTGGCCCCGTCCCCGATGGCGACGGTGGCCCGCCGGTCGATTCCGAGCCGGGTCCGCAGCGCCTCGCAGCCCGAGGCCTTGGTCACCCCGGGGGGCGCAACGTCGAGCCAGGATTCCCACCCGATCGCGTACGTCACCGCCTCCAGCCCCAGCTGGTGCACCCGCTGGGTGAACTCCGCTACCCCCATTTCGGGGGCCCGCACCACCACCCGGGACACCATCTCCTCGCACAAGCGCGAAAATGGCACCACCACGGTCGGCTCTTGCATCTCGCCCTCCGGCCAGGGAGCAGACACCAGCATCCCGCACTGGGAGGACTGCGCCCCGAAGATCGCCTCCGGCAGGCAGGTCCGTAACTGCTGGAGCGCCACCGCCGGGGAGAACAGCTCCTCCGAGAAGACGACAAAACCCCGGTCGCTGGCCGCCTGCTTGTCCCCGGTCAGGCGCGCGGTAACCGCGCCGTTGGAGGTCACGGCCCAGCACTGGGTGTGCCCCACCTCCTCGGCCGCGATCCGGGTGCCGGCCGGTCCGCGCCCCGTGGCCAGCACCACCCGCGTCCCGGCGCGCTGGTGGGCCGCTAATGCCTGCCGCACCGCCTGCGAGGCGGTGCCGTCGTGCTGCAGCAGGGTGCCGTCAATGTCGAGGCACACCAGCAACTCCGGCCCGGCAGGCGGCAGGCTGGCGGGCAGCGCGGCGGCAATCCACTGCCGCCACTGGGCCGCGTCGTGCCCGGACTGGGCGTCAAGGTTGTGCAGGTGGTCGGCGACGCTCACGGAGTCACCGCACCGGTTCCATCACCTCAAGGCCCCCCAGGTAGGGCCGCAGCCCCTGCGGCACCCGCACCGAGCCGTCGGGCAGCTGGTGATTTTCCAGGATCGCCACCAGCCACCGGGTGGTGGCCAGGGTGCCGTTGAGGGTGGCCACCGGCCGGGTGCCTCCCGCGTGCCGCTCCCGCACCCCCAGGCGCCGGGCCTGGAAGGTGGTGCAGTTCGAGGTGGACGTGACCTCCATGTAGCGCTCCTGCGTTGGCAACCACGCCTCGCAGTCGAACTTGCGGGCCGCCGACGAGCCCAGGTCCCCGGCCGCCACGTCGATCACCCGGTAGGGCAACTCGACCTTGGCCAGCATTTCCTCCTCCAGGGCCAGCAGCCGCTCGTGCTCGGCGGCGGCGTCCTCCACCTGAGTGAAAGAGAACATTTCCACCTTGTTGAACTGGTGGACCCGGATGATGCCGCGCGTGTCCTTGCCGTAGCTGCCGGCCTCGCGGCGGTAGCACGACGACCAGCCACAGTAGCGGCGCGGCCCGGCGTCCACGTCGATGATCTCGTCGGCGTGGTAGCCGGCCAGGGCCACCTCGCTGGTCCCCACCAGGTACAGCTCGTCGGCGGGCAGATAGTAGATCTCGTCGGCGTGCGCGCCCAGGAACCCGGTGCCGGCCATCACCTCGGGCTTGACCAGGGTGGGAGTAATCATGGGGGTGAAGCCGTGTTGCAACGCGAGATCCTGGGCGGCGGTCAGCATCGCCAATTCGAGGCGCGCCCCGATACCGGTCAGGTAATAGAACCGGGCCCCCGACACCTTCGTGCCGCGTTTGACGTCCAGCGCCCCCAGGCCCTCGCCCAGGTCGAGGTGATCCTGCAGCTCGGTCACGCCCTCGGCCGAAAAGTCGCGGCGCTGGCCCACGTGCCGCACCACCACATAGTCGTCCTCGCCGCCTGCGGGCGCCCCCTCGATCAGGTTCGGCAACTGGCGGGCCAGCTCCTCCGCCCGGGCAGCCGCCGCGTCGGCCGCCCCGTTGGCAGCCTTCACCTGCTCGGCTAACTCCTTGGCCCGCGCCAACACTGCCGGGCGCTCCTCCGCGCTGGCCTTGCCCACCGAGCTAGAGACCCGTTTCTGCTCGGCCCGCAACTCCTCGAAAGCCGTCAACGCTTGGCGGCGCGCAGCGTCGGCTGCCAGCACCGCATCCACCAGGGATTCGTCCGCCCCGCGGGCACGCTGGGAGGCACGAGCAAGTTCCGGGTTTTCGCGAAGAGCGCGCAGATCGATCATGACTTACAGCGTAGTGCGCCCCCAGCAGCGATGCACCCGTGGTTGACTTGTGCCACGTTGACACGGGAGGCAACGATGGCAAGCGAGCCACAGTGGGTGGGGCACACATCTTTCTGGCACGTCTTTCCCCTCGGCATGGCCGGGGCCTTGTACGGGCCGGGTTGGAAAGAGGGAGAACCGGGGGGCCTGGATTTAGTGTCCTCTTGGCTGGATCACCCCCGCGGCCTGGGGCTGAGCGGCCTGGCGCTAGGCCCCATCTTCGCCTCCACCTCCCACGGCTACGACACGACCGACTACTACCGCATCGATCCGCGCCTGGGAGACGACCACACGTTCGGGCGGCTAGTGGACGCCGTGCACCATCGCTCCATGCGGTTGGTGCTCGACGGGGTTTTCAACCACGTGGGGGCCGAGCACCCGTTCGTCACCGACGTGCGCCTGCACGGCCGGGACTCCCGCTACTACGACTACTTCCACGTCACGTGGGACGAGGCCACCGGGCAGGGCCCCTACTTCCACAATTTCGAGGGGCACACGGGGCTGATCACCCTCAACCACGGCTGCCCGGCCGTGCAGGACATGATCGTCGACGTCATGTGTCACTGGTTGGCCCGCGGCGCCGACGGCTGGCGCCTGGATGCGGCCTACGCGATGGATCCGGCCGCGTGGGCGGCCATCACGGCCCGCGTGAAGGAGGTCTTCCCGGATGCTTTCCTGTTCGGGGAGATGATCCACGGGGACTATCGGGAGTTCGTCGCCGCCAGCGGCCTGGATTCGGTGACTCAGTACGAGTTATGGAAGTCGATCCGCAGTTCCATTGCCGAGCGCAACCTGTTTGAGTTGGATTGGAACCTGCGGCGGCACAACGACTTCCTCGCCTCGTTCGTGCCGGTCACCTTTGTGTCGAACCACGATGTCACCCGCCTCAACTCGGCCCTGCCCGATCCGCGCGACGCTGCCATCGCCACCGTGCTGCTGCTGACGGTGGGCGGTACTCCCTGCGTCTACTACGGCGACGAGTACGGGTTCGGTGGGGTCAAGGAGGAGCGGCCCGGCGGGGACGACGTGCTGCGGCCCGCCTTTCCGGCCCCGTGGAACTTCCATGCCCGGCCCGAGCAGGATGCCGCCGCGGGCCTGCACCACCACCTGCTCACGTGGCGTAATGCCCACGCCTGGGCCCACCGGGCGCAGGCATCGTTCACGGAACTGACCAAAACCACGGGGGTGTTGGAGCTGCGCTACGGCGCCCACGCGGCGCAGGTGGCGCTCAATTTGACCGACGAGGTGCAGGAGTTGCCGGTGCCCGCCGCCCACTCGATCGCCGCCGGTTTCCACGCCGAGCTGCTCGATCCGGGGCTGGCGGGCACGCGCGTGCGCCTGCCCGCCCACGGCTGGGCCATTTTGGCTGTGTCTTAGGAGGAACATGATCGCGCTGGTTATCGCCTGTTTGGCCCTGCTAGTGGCCCTGATCGCGTTGGGGTTCGCGGTGGTGGCCTGGCATCGCCTCACGCCCGCCGGGCAGCTGCGCCCGGGCGGCGGGGCGCGTGCACAGGCAGGGCAGTCGTCCGCCGGGGCGGCGGCGGAGGTCCCCGGCCCGGCGACGGCGGCCGCCGCCCCGTACCTGATCTACAACCCGGTCAAGGTCGAGCGCACCGCCGAGTTGGAGGAGCTGGCGGCGCGCCGGGCGGCTGACGGCGGGCTGGGCCGCCCGGTGTGGGTGGCCACCACCCAGGCCGAGCCGGGCACCAGCCAGGCGCGGGCCGCCGTTGCCGCGGGCGCAAGCGTGGTGGTGGCCCTCGGTGGGGACGGCACGGTGCGGGCGGTGGCGGCGGGCTTGGCGGGCAGTGACGTGCCACTGGGGATCGTGCCGTGCGGGACCGGCAACCTGCTGGCCCGCAACTTGGAGGTGCCGCTGGATGGCCTGGCCGACCAGTTCACCACCGCGTTCACCGGACAGGATCGCGCCATGGACATGGCGTGGCTGGCCGCCGACATGGTTGACAGCGCCGACGTGCCCCCGACACCCGCCCCAGCGGGCCTTGACTTCGCGTTCACGGGCGGGCAGGTCCACGGTTTCACGGTGCTGGCCGGGGTTGGCTTTGATGCCGCCATGATCGAGGGCGTCGACTCCCACCTGAAGGGCAAGCTCGGGTGGGGGGCCTACGTCGTGTCCGGGGTGAAGAACTCTTTCAGCAGTCGCTTCCACGCCCGCCTGGCACTCGGCACGGGCGGCAGCGAGCGCCTGGCAGCCCGCACCATCTTTGCGGCCAACTGCGGCAAACTGCAGGGCGGGGTCACCCTGGTCAAGGACGCGCAGCTCGACGACGGCTGGCTCGACCTGGTGGCGCTGGACACGAGGCGCGGCATCCTCGGGGTGGTGGCCCTCGGCCGCCAACTGCTGCGCCACCGTTGGGGCCGCTCCAACGGGGAGCAGGGCACTGCGGCCTCCTCCACTTTCCGCCGCACCCGCGCCGCCGACATCCGCCTGGAAGAACCAGTCATGGCGCAGGTCGACGGCGAATACATCGGGTTGGTGCGGGCTGTGTCCATCCGCATCCAGCCCGGCGCCCTGACCGTGCGGGTGCCGTAGGGCCGCGCCCGGTCAGGGCGCCGGGCTGGGGCTGCTTAACGCTCCACCACCTCGGCGGCTGTCTTATTCAGTATGTCGACGTTGGCCTGCTCGTTTTCGTCGAACGCGTTGCAGGCCGCCACCAGGTTGGCACCCCCAACCCGCATCTCGTCGGCCAGCTCTTTCAGGTAATCCAGGAAGTACCACATGGTGTCCCAGTAGCCCCCGGAGATGCCTACCGCCCCCACCCCGACAGAGGCGTGCCGGGTGATGGCAGGCCGCGGGTTGATTCCGAGTGCTCGATCGTGCATGGCCTGCAGGGTGTCGGCGACGGCGGGCATGTGCACCGAGCCAGTGACGCGGGCCGCCGAGGTGTCGATGGCGATGCCGCCCTTAGCCACATGCTTGCTTTCCCGCTGACGGTCCCGTTCAACCCCTTCTGCGTTCAGTGCCATTACCTGGATATCGAAGTTGGCGGGGTTAGCCCCAGCGCGGCGAACCAGCCCCTTCAGGTGATTCTCGCAGGCAGTCTCAATGTGCGAGATCTCCTCATTCAAGCCGCTGAATATGGCCTGCAGCCGGGCCATGCCCGCCTCGTACGAGCCGCCCCCAGCCACGTTTGCCCCCGCACCCTGCACGATAGCTGTCACTAGTTCTTTGGCCGCTGCCCCGGCATCTATCAACGCCCACGGGTTCTTTTTGAAGAAGGCCTCGACGACCCCCTTGGCGATCCGTCCCACGTTAAGGATTCCCTCGGCGACCGCCACCCCATCGACCCCACCCCCTTCAGCGAAGCCGCCGATCGCGTCTTCCATCAACTGCGGGAGGCAGACGCGCGTCCCCTCGAACATACCCAGTTCGGCTGCGATTACCCCACCGCACGACTTGAAAGCATTGAAGAGATTGCCAGCGACCACCTGGGCGCGGGAAACGTACTTGGCTTGGAAGGTGGCGAAAGTTTCCCCCCGCCATTTTTCTTCACCGCCCATTTGCCGCAAATCGGACCAAACCACCGCTGTCACATCCGAACTGGTCAGCGGCGGTAGCTGAAGATTCGTCTCTCCTTTGTTGTCTCCAGCTGTCACCGGTGTGCCCGCCACGGCCGCGTCTTCGTCCGGTCGGAGCTGATCGAGGAACTCTTGGAAAGCTGACTCGACCGCACTGATCTCGCTCACTTCCGGCAGGTCAACCCAGGGGGTGACAACCGCGTCGATGTTGTAGCGGATAGTGTCGAAGTGAGCGACTAGCTCGTCGTTCTCCTGCTTCAGGATGCCGCCCTGGTTCGGCATGGTGTTGGTGTAGGTGCGGTGACCACCCCCGATGCCGGCCTCGTTGGGCCTCGTCACCCGATCGGTTACAAAAGTAGATTCCAAACGATACACATACTCATTGCCGATGACCATGAAGTCCTGATCCCGCATGTAAGCATCAATGGCTGCCTGCTTGAGCTTGCCAATCGCCTCCGGGGAGATCGCTTTACCCACGCTGGTTCCTTTCCCTACTTTTAGCTTCGCCTGTGAAGATGAACCCGAGTTTGCCAGAGCCGCCCACTGGGCACTACCGACCACCGCCCACCCGAAGGCCGGTCGGGGCGAAAACAGGGCAGCGGGCCCGCTACTGGCTGAGCAGGGAGCCCACCCAGGCCCGTCCGGCGGCGAAGTCGGCGTCCCGCGTGCCGGGCAGCACGGTGGTGACTTGCCCGTCGCAGCGCGGGTAGGACCCGAGGAAGGTCACGCGCGGGCAGGTGCGGTGCAGGCCGATGAGGGCCGCCTGGACGCGTTCCTCCGCCAGGTGTCCCTCCACGTCGATGGAGAACGCGTAGCGGCCCAGGCGGTCGCCGGTCGGGCGGGACTCGATGCGCGAGAGGTTGACCCCGCGGGCCGCGAACTGTTCGAGCATGGTCAGCAGGGCCCCGGCCTCGTTGTCGGGCAGCTGCACCATGAGGGTGGTCTTGTCCGCGCCGGTGGCCACCGGCAGCGGGCCGGGGCGCGTGACCCGCACGAAGCGGGTGCGGGCGTCGGGATTGTCGGCGGCGTCGTCCGCCAGGACCGCCAGCCCGTACTGCTCGGCCGACAGGCGGTTACACAGGGCCGCCTCGTAGCCGGGGTCGTCGGCGTCGGCCAGCAGCTCAGCGGCCGCCGCGGTGGAGGTAGCGGGCAGGTGCGTGGCACCGGGCAGGTTCTTGGCCACCCATTTGCGGCACTGGGCCCAGGCGTGCGGGTGAGTCGCCACCCGGCGGATATCGCGCAACTGGGTGCCGGGCCGGGCCGCGAGCACGAACGCAATGTTCACGACCATCTCCCGGTCGATCCACAGTTCCGCGCCGCCGGTGAGCGCGTCCAGCGTCGCGTTCACACCCCCCTCGATGGAGTTTTCGATGGGGACGACGGCGTAGCGGGCGCGCCCCTGCCGCACTGCGTCCAGCGCCCCGGCCACCGAGATGCATGGCTCAACCTGCGCGTCGCTGCCTGCCACCTGCCGCAACGCGATCTCTGTGAAGGTGCCGAACGGACCCAAGAACGCGTAGTCGTTCACTTGCTCCCGATCTGGTAGGGGATCCCGGGCTGCGGCTCGGACTGGATTGAGCGGGGCGCGGCCGGGGGCGGGCGGAAGAAACGCCGCGTGAGGATGGCGGTGGCCACCTCCCGCTGGTGGGCGAAGGCTCCCCGGTGTTGTTTGGAGCCGCGCCGCCCGGCGGGCATGTCGCATTCGACCTCCATTACCGTGAGCCCGGCGGCGAGCACGTCGATCGTGATGCCGGGCTCTAGCCCCCACCCGCCGGCCAGCGGCATGGCGGCGTTGGCGGCCTCCCGTGTCAGGCAGCGGTGCGGTGCCAGCGGTTGCACCGATTGCAGACCGGTCAGCCGGGCGATGCCGCTGCGGGCAAAGGCCTCGGCGCGCCCGGCGGGCGTGTGGGACAGTGACACTGCGATCGCGCAGTCCGCCTGACCGTCCAGGACTGCCTGCACGGCGGGGGCGCATTCGGCGGCCGCGTCGCCCAGCCAGGCGTCGATGACCAGCACGTGCCGCGGCGGCAGATCCGGCAAGTCCCGCATTGCCACCACCTTGATGCCCGTCTCTACTGCCGAGGCTTTGCCCCGGTTGACGCTGTGGCGCACGACGACGGCGCCGGCTCCCCGGGCGGCGTGCTGCGTCTTGTCCACCGAGCCGTCGTCCACCACGACCACCAGGTCGACGGCGGGGATGGCGCGGCAGGCGCGGACGGTAGCCGCAATGATGGGGGCCTCATCGAATGCAGGAATGACTACCGCCACACGCTGGGCGTCGCGGAGGGTGTCAGGCCCATCAGTCACAAGCACAGCCTAACGCCTCGCGTGCGGGCCAGCCGCCGCCCCCACGCGATTCTCAGCGAAGCGTTACCTGCCGGGAAACCAGGCCCGCGCGGGCGCGCCGCTGGGCATCGTCCAGCTCTCCCCCGGCGGCCAGGGCGTCCGCCAGCCGCTCACCGAGCGCGTGCGCGGGGGCAGTCACGCCCTCCGCCCCCGTGCCGGGTGCCAATTCCCATACCGGCACCAGCAGCCCGCAGGTGCGGAAGGCGCCCACGAACCGCGTGCCCTCGCCCAGGTGCGACTCTCCCGCGGCGTGCAGGCGCGCCAAGGCATCCCAGACGTCATCCTCGTCCTCGCTGCGCACCCAGCGCAGGAACTCGTTGTTCATCGAACACCAGAAAGCCCCCGGGGCGTCTGCGACCGCTGCCGACGGCACCATGCCCTGCGCGGATTCCTCCAGGGCGGCGGTGACCTCTTCGGTGCGTTCCGTGTCGGCGTCGAGCCAGAACTCAAAGTTCGGGTGGATCTCGGCGGCCACCGGCACCGCCGGGTCGAGCACGTCTTGCAGGCGCGGCCCGGGCTCAACGATGCCGAGGGTGCCAAGCGCCTGCCCCGGCTCCAGCTCCAGGCCCGCCAGGATCGCGGCGGCGTAGTCCCGGGAGGCGTCGCCGGACTTGGCCTGGATCTGCATGCCGACCACCAGCACCCCGTCCTTGCGCACCATCACGGGCGACATGTTCGGCAGCACCGTCACCAGCAGCACCTCGCGCCCGCCGTACTCGGCCGTGGTGCGCACGCGCGCGCTCGCACACGGCAGCAGCTCGCGCATCGCCACCAGGTCAGCTTCGCCACCGAGCCCTTCGAAAGGCCGGTCGACGTACTTCACGCGCTGCCGCTTCGGCGCGCCGTCTTTGCGGTTCTTCTTACCCATGGGCGTCACCTTACCGCCCGCGCCGCCCGCCGCGCCGCGCCGCCCGCGAGCGCCGGGCCGCCGCAGTAACCTGCGGGCGGTGCCCGCTACGGAGGAACGCCCGCTCGCGAGCGCCGGGCGGGGCCTAGTCGACGGTGGGAATGTCGCCGTCTTCGGCTACCAGTTCGAAGCCTGCGGCGGCCCAGGCCCGCATCCCACCGTCCAGGTTCAGGGCGTCGATGCCTTGCGAGGCCAGCCACTGCACGGCGCGAGCGGAGCGGCCGCCGCCGCGGCAGACGACGATGAGTTCGGCGTCGGGCAGCTCGTCGAGCCGGTCGGCTAGTTCCCCGGAGGGGATGTGGACGGCACCGGGGGCGTGCCCGGCCTCCCACTCGTCGTCCTCGCGCACGTCGAGCAGGGCGTAGCCGTCCGGGATGGGCTGGTCGGGGTCCAGGTTGTTGATGGTGATGTTGGCGGGGCCGCTTGGAAGAGTCATGACTAAACCTTAAAGGTCTTAGTCGGCAAACCCCAGCTTTCCACTATGCGATGGCCCCTAACCAAATGGCGAACAAGTTTGAGAAGATCGATACATGCATGCACGCGCTGGCCAAAAGGCCCTGGAAGAAGACCTGATTGACGTCGACGCCCTCCTGTCCGCGTACTACGACCTCACCCCCGACGCCCACGAACCTACCCAACAGGTGGTTTTCGGCACCTCGGGGCACCGCGGCTCCTCCCTGGACCACGCTTTCAACGAGGCGCATATCGTCTCCACGACCGCCGCGATCGTCGAGTATCGCCGCCTGCAGGGCACTGACGGGATGCTCTACCTGGGGCGGGACACCCACGCCCTGTCCGAGCCCGCGTGGATCACCGCCGTTGAGGTGCTGGTGGGAGCCGGGGTCCACGTCGCGATCGATGCGCGCGGCTCCTTCACCCCCACCCCGGCCGTCTCGCACGCCATCTTGACGGCCAACGGGGCCGGACAGGGGCCGGTGCGCCTGACTGGGGCGGGCTTGGCCGACGGCATCGTCATTACGCCGTCCCACAATCCGCCGCGCGACGGCGGTTTCAAGTACAACCCGCCGCACGGCGGGCCGGCTGACACCGACGCCACGCAGTGGATTGCGGCGCGCGCCAACGAGCTGCTGGCCGGGGGCTGGCGGGAGGTGCCGCGGGTGCCGGTGGCTCGCGCGCAGGAGTCGGAGTTTGTGCACCGGTACGACTTCCTGGCGGCCTACGTTGAGGATTTGGTCAACGTCGTCGACCTGGAGGCTATCCGGGCCGCCGGGGTGCGGATCGGGGCGGACCCGATGGGCGGGGCGAGTGTCGACTATTGGGGTGCGATAGCGGAGCGGTACGGCTTGCAGTTGGAGGTCGTCAACCCGCGCGTGGATCCCGCCTTCAGTTTCATGACGCTGGACCGCGACGGCAAGATCCGCATGGATTGCTCCTCGCCGTGGGCGATGGCTTCGTTGCTGGAGATCATGCAGCCGGGTGGGGACGGGCAAGCCCGTTTCGACATCGCTACCGGCAATGACGCGGATTCCGACCGGCACGGCATAGTCACCGCTGACGGGCTAATGAACCCCAACCACTACCTAGCGGCAGCCATCCAGTACCTCTTTGGGCATCGCCCGCAGTGGCCCGCGGGGGCGGCCATCGGCAAGACCCTGGTCTCTTCGGCCCTCATCGACAAGGTGGCGGCCGGGCTGGGGCGGCAGCTGCTGGAGGTGCCGGTCGGGTTCAAGTACTTCGTGCCGGGACTGCTGGACGGCTCGGTGGGCTTCGGGGGCGAGGAGAGCGCGGGCGCATCGTTCCTGCGGCACGACGGCACCGTATGGACCACCGACAAGGACGGGTTGATCCTGGGCTTGCTGGCCTCCGAGATGACGGCGGTGACTGGCAAGACACCCTCCCAGCTGCACGCCGAGCTGGTCGAACGCTACGGGGTCTCGCACTACGCCCGCATCGACGCGCCCGCTTCGAAGGCCGAGAAGGCCAAGCTGGCCCAGTTGTCTCCCGCCGACGTCACAGCCACCGTGCTCGCGGGGGACGAGATCACGGCGCGCCTGGTCGCGGCGCCCGGCAATGGGGCACCCATCGGGGGGTTGAAGGTGGCCACCGAGGCGGCGTGGTTTGCTGCCCGGCCGTCGGGGACAGAGGACGTGTACAAGATCTACGCCGAGTCCTTCCGCAGTGAGGAGCACCTGCACCGGGTGCAGGACGAGGCCAAGGACGTGGTGTCCGCCGCGTTGCAGGCCTGAGCGGCTCACCAAAGGGGGGTCTGGGCAGTTAGCAAACTGCCCAGACCCCTCGTTGTAAGGGCGCTCCGCGGTGGCTTACCGCCCTGCCGGGCGGCCGCTCACACCCGCTTGGCGGCCAGCGACTTCAGGCCCACCACCGTCAGCGCCGAGATCACGGTGCCCACCACGATCGACAGCACGAACCACAGCACCGGGTTGATGGCGAAGAACACGAAGATGCCGCCGTGCGGGGCCCGGGACTGCACGTCGAAGGCCATGCACATGGCGCCGGTGACCGCGCCCCCGGCCATCATTGAGGGGATGACCCGCAGCGGGTCGGCGGCCGCGAACGGGATCGCCCCCTCCGAGATGAACGACGCCCCCAGCAGCCAGGCCGCCGCGCCGTTCTCCCGCTCGGCCACCGTGAAGAGCTTGCGCCGGATCAACGTGGCCAGGGCCATGGCCAGCGGCGGCACCATCCCGGCGGCCATGACGGCCGCCATGATCCGCAGGTTCGCCTGCCCGCCCTGCTCTAGGGCCGCCACCGCGAAGGTGTAGGCCGTCTTGTTGACCGGCCCGCCCAGGTCGAAGCACATCATCAGGCCGAGGATCAGCCCCAGGACGATGGCCGACGAGCCCGACATGTCCTGCAGCCAGGACTGCAACTGCGTCATCAACCAGGCGATGGGGCGCCCCAGCACGGTCAGCATCAACCCGCCCGCCAGCAGCGAACCGAACAGCGGAATGATGACCACCGGCATGAGCCCGGCTAGCCACCGCGGCGGCTTGAAGCTCGACAGCCACGCCGCGATCAGCCCGGCCAACAGGCCGCCGACGATCCCGCCGAGGAACCCGGCGTTGACCGCCACCGCCACCGCCCCAGCGGTAAAACCGGGGGCGATGCCCGGGCGATCCGCGAGCGCGAAGGCGATGTACCCGGCCAGGGCTGCCACGAGGAAGCCCATCGACAGCCCACCGATCTTCATGAAGACGGCGCCCAGGTAGTAGTTCAGGCCCTGCGGCGGCAGGTCGAAGAAGGAGTGCCGCAGCGCCACTTCGGGGTCGACGTCGTAGCCGCCCAAGAGGAAGGCCAAGGCGATGAGCAACCCGCCGGCGGCGACGAACGGGATCATGTATGACACCCCGGTCATCAGGACCTGGCGCAGGCGGGTGCCGAACCCGATGGCCGCGTCGTGCTCTTCGGCCGCCTCCGGCCCGCCCTCCCCGCTGGGCAGTCGGTAGCCGGCCGGGTTGTCGGCGTGCGCGAGGGCCTCGGCGATCATGACCGCGGGCTCGTTGATGGCCCGCTTGACCCCGGAGACGACGGCGGGCTTGCCCGCGAATCGCTCCTTGCCCTTGACGCCGACATCGGTGGCGAGAATGACGGCGTCGGCGGCCGCGATCACCTCGGCAGCCAGCCGCTCGCCCTTCGCCGAGCCCTGGGTCTCCACCAGCACCTCTACCCCGGCCTCGGCTCCGGCCCGCTCCAGCGACTCGGCCGCCATGTAGGTGTGGGCGATACCGGTTGGGCAGGCAGTGACGGCCACGATGCGCCGCTTAGCGGCACCCGCCCCGGCAGCGGGCGCGGCAGCGGGCGTGGGCGCGGCAGGAGCGGGCTCGGACGCGACCGCGTCCGGTGCCACCGACTCCAACAGTTCGGGCTGCACCTGGGCCGTGACCAGCTCGGCCACCTCGGCGGGCGTGGCGGCCTGCCGCAGGGCCGCGGTGAACTCCTGCCGCATCAAACCGCGCGCAAGTTTGGCCAACAGCTGCAGGTGCATGTCGTCGGCGCCGTCTGGGGCCGCGATCATGAACACCAGATCGGCCGGGCCGTCCTTCGCCCCGAAGTCGACGGGGGCGGCCAGGCGGGCAAAGCCAAGCGAAGCGACCGACACGTGGGCGGACCGGCAATGCGGGATACCGATCCCGCCGGGAATACCGGTGGGAGCCTGGGCCTCGCGGGCGAGCGCGTCGGCGGCCAGCCCGCTCGCCTCGGCCCGGCCCGCGGCCGCGATGACCTGCGCCAGCTCGGTGATGACGTCTTGTTTGGTCGGCCCGTAGGCCGCGTCCAGGACCACCAGGTCGGGGACGATCAGAGGGGTAGACATTGCGAAAGCTCCTGTCTGGGCAGCGGTTAGAACAGGTGGGTGACGGTGGAGTCTTCCGGGGCGGTCAGCTCCGGGGTGGGCAGGCCCGTGCCGGGCAGGGCAGCGGCGGCTGCCCCGTAGGCCACGGCGCTGCGCAGGCGCGCGGGAGCGTCGGCGGCGGCGCTCTCGGCGATGAGGTATCCAGCGAGGGACGAATCTCCCGCCCCCACGGTCGAGCGGACCTCAACATCGGGCGAGGTGGCGAACCAGGCGCCCTCGGGGGTGACCAGCACCGCCCCCGCCCCACCGAGGGTGGCCAGCACCGCCCCCACGCCCTGGTCCACGAGGCGCCGGGCCACCTGCGCCACCGGGAGCGGGTCGCCGGCGCTCGCGGCTTGGTCGAGGGCCACGGGGTCGGCGTCCGTCAGTTGCGCTAGTTCGAAGGTGTTGGGTTTGAGGAGGTGCGGGGCGGCCGCAGGCAGCCGGGGAGCGAGGGCGCGGAGGGGGGCGTCGGAGGTATCGAGCGCGACCTTGACCCCGGCAGCGGTGGCCTCGGCACTCACGTCGGCGTACCAGGCGGGATCCATGCCGGGGGGCAGCGAGCCGGCGAGCACAAGCCAGGTTAGGTCGGGCAAGCGCCGGGTGATTTCGGCGCGGAGCGCGGCCGTGGTGGTGGCGGTGGCAGGCGCCCCCGCCCCGTTGAGTTTGGTGGTTTGGCCGTCCGGGGAGGAGACGGTCAGGTTGAGGCGCGCGGGACCGGCGGCGGGGGCGAGCACGTAGGGCAGTCCTATTTCACTCAGGCCGCCGACGATGGGGTCTGCGGCCGCAGCGGGTAGCAGGGCCAGGGCCTCCAGCCCGGCCCCGGTCAGGACACGGGCCACGTTGATGCCTTTGCCGCCGGGTTGCGAGATGACGGCCTGCACCCGGTGGACGTCGCCGGGTACGAGGGCGGAGTCGAGTTGGAGGGTGCGATCTTCGGACGGGTTGGGGGTGACGGTCAGGATCATGGGGTGACGATCTCCATTCCGTGGGGGTTTTCGCTGGGGGCCTGGTCGGTCACCAGCAGGTCAGTGGTAGTGGGGCTGAGGAAGCTCACCAGGTGTTCCTGGCCGAACTTGGAAGAGTCGGTGACGACGACGGTGCGGCGGGCGGCGGCCGCGAATGCCTGCTTGACGGCGGCCTCGTCAGGGTCCGGGGTGGTGAATCCGCGGGCGGGGGTGTAGCCGTTGGTGCCCAGCACGGCCAGGTCTACCCGCAGGGCGGTGGCGGCCAGTACGGTGCTGGCTCCCACGGCCGCCTGGGTGACGCCCCGGATGCGGCCGCCGAGCATGATGATGTCCCAAGGGTGGGCGGTGGGGTTGGCGCGACGGACCGCGGTGGCGGCCAGTTCGTGGGCGACGATCGGTGAGTTGGTGATGATGGTCAGCGGCAGGTCCGGGGGCAGGCAGCGGGCCACCGCTTGGGTGGTGGAGCCAGCGTCGAGGATGAGAGAGGTGCCCGGAGGCAGCTGCAGGGCTGTCACCGTCGCGGCAGCGATGGCGGCTTTCTCGGCGGCCGCCTGTTGTTGGCGCTGCCGGAGGTCGGTTTCCGGCACGGTAGCAGCGCGGGGCAGCAAGGCCCCGCCGTGGACGCGGTCGATGCGTCCTTCCCGCTCCAGCATCGCCAGGTCGCGGCGGACGGTCTCGGTGGTGACGTTCAGTTCGGCGGCCAGCTGGGTAACCGACACCCGCCCGGCGCGCGCTAACAGGGCGACGATAGCGTCGTGACGGGCGAGCTTGTCCATGTTCCGGTTCCTTCCGCGGCTGCCTTCCTGTGGCTTTTCTAGCCCGAAATCACTATTCACTGTGGGTTTCGGGGCGGAAATAGTTGCTTTGTTATTGTTTTGTTATTTGAATGCGTGGGGGCTGGCCCGCAACTTGACGGCCGAGTCGGTGCAGAGCTCCGGAGAGAGAACCGCACGGTGAGGCATGGCGGGTCGCCGTCCACGCTGATCTCCAGCCTCCACTTGCTGCTGCCCGTTACGCCAAACACTGCCCGTGGCGCACGCCCCACCCACCCACACCCCGCTTTTCACTGCCCGTTACACCAAACCCTGCCCACCGCGCACCGCTTGCACACCCGCCGCCCGCAGCGGCGGATGGGGCATACTGCGGCCATGCCGCTGGAAATTGCCGTCCAAGATGTCGCTGGCGTCCGCATCGCCGCCGCCGCCGGGGCCGACCGCGTCGAGCTGTGCAGCGCCCTGCAACTGGGCGGGCTCACCCCGAGCCTGGCCACCATTGAACAGTGCGTGGGGGCGGGCCTGCCGGTGCAGGTGCTCATCCGGCCGCGGGGCGGCGGTTTTGTCCACACCCCAGCAGAGATCGACCTCGTGACCGCCGATATTCGCGCGGCGCGCACGGCGGGGGCGGCCGGGGTGGTGGTCGGAGGCCTGGTGCCCGCGTCGGCACCCGGCGGCTATCAGCTCGACCTGACCGCCTTGGCGACCTGGCGGCGTGCGGCAGGGGCAGCGGACTTCGTGGTGCACCGTTGCGTGGACGTGCTACTGGCCGCCGACCCCGCCGCCATCGACCAGCTAGGCCAGCAGCTCGCGAACCTCGGGGTGACACGGGTGTTGACCTCGGGGGGCGCGGCGCGCGTGGGCGAGGGCTTGGCACAGTTGGCGGCCCTGGTCCAGGCCGCGCCCGGCGTGGAGGTGCAGGCCGGCGGCGGGGCTCGTCTGGAGGACTTCGCTGCTCTGGCCACCGCCGGGGTGCCCTCGGTGCACCTGTCGTGCCGCGCCACCAGCACCGCCGCGGGCCCGGCCGGGCCGGGCGGCGGCCCCGCCGCCTACGACACCACCGACCCCGAGCAGGTCGCCGCGGCCGTGGCCGCCGCGCGGGCGGCAGGCCTGAGCGGGCGGCGAGCCTGGGCGGGCGGCGAGCCTGGGCGGCAGACCTGAGCACTCCGCCCGCAGGGCGCCCCCGCCAGCCCTCACGCAGAGCGCGCCCTGACGCGCCCGCCACGCCGCCAACCGCCCTAACTGGCTATCCACGCGCCTCATCCGGTGTATAGGTGGTGTCAAGTGGTGAGTGCAACAGCTAGTTTTTCGGTGGGGTTGAGCCAGTTGAGGGTTTGGCGGGGGCGGATGTTGAGGAGGTATTCCATTTGGGCGATC
>NZ_MQVS01000008.1 GCF_001907235.1 Buchananella hordeovulneris | reverse complement strand
CATCAGCCCGCACACTCAACGAACCACGATCAGCCCCACACACATAATCAAACACAAACTCCCGATCACCAGGAACCACAACCCCCACAACCGACTTCACCACAGAAAACTTCCCAGTCTGGGCGGCGTAGACGTTGTCGAAGGTGACGGCGGTAGGTTGCGCCGGGTCGGCGCCGATCGTCACGGTCTGGGCGGCGGGCACGGTGAGGTTGAAACCGGCCAACTGCGCGGCGGTCTCATCCTCGGTAATGGTGCACTTGGTGCCGGCGGGGAAGAACGGGGAGGCAACGGCCGGGCCCCCGGCCTTGGCCTTCAAGGTGCCCTGCTGGGTGCCGCAGGTGTAGTTGAAGGTGAACTCCTTATCGGCGGGCACCGCCGCTCCCTGCGCGGTCTTGGTGACCGTGAACTTCCCGCGCTGCTGCACGGCGCTGTTGGTCAGTTCCACTGCGAGCGACTTACCGTTTTCGATGGTGAGCTCGGACTTGGAGAAGGTCGGCTGCCCGTACTTGTAACCAGCCGGGGCGTTCGAGGCGGTCGCCGGGTCCTCGCTCAGCCGGACCACGGTGCCGACCGGGAACTGGCCCTGGAAGGTCGTCTTCTTCCCGAGGGTGACAGCGAAGGTGGCGTTACCACCGGTCTTGTCCGCCTTCGGAGTGCCCGGGGCCTGCCAGTTCTGGTTCGCGTACGTGTCGATGGTGGCACCGCCCGGCAGGGTGTAGTCGACCGCCACCTGGTAGGTGGTGTCAGCCGGGATCAGCATCGCGCCGTCCCCGCCCGCCAGCTTGGTGATGTCAAAGCCACCGAAGTTCGGCAAGTAGTTGACGGTCACGGTGAAGGAGTCGGAGTAGAAGCGCTCCGCCGTGGCCCGCAGCTGCTGCAGGCTCAGCTCGTTGGTGTACTTAAAGCCGGGGACCACCCGCGCGTCGTCCGTGGTCGGGATCGACTGGTACCACAGGCGGTAGTTGGCGTCCGGCCAGAACGGGCCCTCCACGGTAATGGTGGCGCGCTGCCCCTCGCTCGGGTCACCCGAGATCGCTACTTCCAGGTTGAAGTCACCGTAAGCGGTGTTCAGGTCCTTGCCGTCGCCCTGCGTCAACGGGACGGCGGACATCTCCGGTTCGCCCGCGTGGTTCCGAATGCCAAAACGCCAGTTGGCGAGGTCCTCGTTGAACCGCTGGCCCGGCCCCAACACGTCGGTGAAGACGAGCTTGGTGCGGGTCTGCTTGTCGAGCACCAGGTTGGTGCCGGCCTTGGCCAGCTCCTCCCGCAGGTAGGCGGTGTTCAGGCGGGTTTCCCACTGCAGCACCTTCGAATTGCGGGTCAGCGGCGTGGCGACCTTGGTGAAGCTTTCCTTGACGTACACGGCCTTGGCCTGCGGGCCGATGCCGCCGTTGCCGGGCAGGTCGATGTTCTTGGGAGTCCCGTTCAGCGTGAACGTGCTCTCCTCCTGGCGGTGCTCGGCCTTGGCCTTCAGCAGCGCCTCGCCTGCGCCGGACCACTGCCGAAAGCCCTGGCTGTGCAGGTCGTCAGTCTTCTCATTAAAGGTACAAACAATCTCCTGGGCGGTGAGGGAGCACTCCCCCACCTGCACCTGGGCTCCGTTGTGCGTCACTTCGAGGGGCCGCTTCTGCGGGGCTTCCAGGTTGGTGAACTCCGCGGGTAGGCCGATGGAGAAACTGTCACCCTTGCTGGGCTTGCCCGTGGGGGCACTCCAGGTGAAAGCGAGCTTGGCGACGTCGTCCACCCGCAAGGCACCCTGCTGTTCGTTGCCGTTTACGTCGGACTTGACCAGTTTCGTCACAACGATGTCGGGCGAGGCCGCCCAGGCCGTCGGCGCGGCCACAGCGACCGCGTAGGCGAACAACAGCGCGAAAACGCCGATGATCGCAGCAACCCGCGCGCGCACCGAGGTGGGCGCAAAGAGTGGCTTGGTGAACACGTTTCTCCTTAAAATTCTGCCTGTCCAGGTTTGACACAGCTACCGGCGACAGTACCTGAATGGCAGCCGATAATCAGCCGGGTATATGGAGGGAAGGGCCACGTCATGCACCCGGCACCGCTGCCCTACACCCCCGGCGCAGGCGAAATTTCAAGCTTGAATCGGTTAAGTGGGCACGCGGAATTGCCGGCCCCTTGTCTTTAACGTCACAAACCGATCGTTATCATTCGGTTAACTTTGTGGCCGGACTACAAGGCCGGGACGGGCAACTGCCCGTGAAACGCCCCTATTGTCCGCAGCTGCGCCCTATTTGCGCATTTCTGCTCATTTAACTGAGTTAAGCTCGCCCAATGCTAGATACAGGGAGTGGCCCCGCCGTTTTGCGCCTTACCGGCGCCCAGCAGCGGTACGACTGGGGGTCCCGCACGGCCATCCCCAAGTTCCTTGGCACCCCCGCGACCACCGAACCCCTGGCGGAGGTCTGGTTCGGCGCCCACCCGCGGGGCGTGTGCCGCCTGGAGACGGGAGCCAGCCTCGCCGACGCCATCACCGCCTTGCCGGATGCCGCCCTCGGCCCACTGGTGGAAAAACGCTTCGGCCGCCGCCTGCCCTACCTGTTAAAAATCATCGCCCCCGCCGCCCCCCTCTCGCTCCAGGTCCATCCCAGCCGGGACCGGGCGGCAGCGCGCTACGACGACGAAGACCAGCGCGGCATCACGCTGCAAGACCCCCGGCGCAACTACCACGACAAGAACCACAAGCCCGAGATGCTGCTGGCCCTCACCGACTTCGAAGCCCTCTCCGGCTTCCGCGCGCCGCGCCGCGCCGCCGAACTGCTGGCAGACCTCGCCGACCCATTGGCCACCAAACTCGCCGCCATCCTGGCCACCGGTACCAACGGCACTGGGCTCCGCGACGCCTTCGCGCACCTCATGCGCCCCGAGACCCGCCCCGGCCCGCAGGCCGTGCAGCATTTCGTACAGGAAGTCGCCAAGCGCCTGGCGGCGGGCCAGTCGCCGTCCCTGCGTGCCGATACCATCGTCGGTCGCCTGGCGGAACGCTACCCCTCTGACCCGGGCGTCGTCGCCTCCATCCTGCTCAATCCCGTCTCGCTGCGCCGCGGCGAAGCGCTATACGTGCCGGCCGGCACGGTGCACGCCTACCTGTCCGGCCTCGGGGTGGAGATCATGGCCGACTCCGACAACGTGCTGCGGGCGGGCCTCACCAGCAAACACGTAGATGTACCCGAGATGCTCTCCTGCGTCGAAGCGAAGGCCGCGCCCCCCGTCCGCATTGCCCCCGAGCACATCACCGCCCACACGCGCGTCTACTTCGCGCCGGTAGACGACTTTGAACTATCCGTCACCGACACTCGCAACGAGGCGTGCACCATCCCGGGCCGCGGACCACGCATTCTGCTGTGCACCGAGGGTCACCTGGTGGCCTCCACCGCGGCCTCGGGCACACTACCTCTCGCGCGCGGCCAGGCCGCGTTCGTACCCGCTGCCGCCGGGCCGGTAACGGTGGCGGGGTTGGGAACCGTAGTTCAAGCGGGAGTGCCGTAGGCGGTCCCAGCCGCGCTGCCCCGCCGCCCGGGGATCCGCCAGGACAATGTGCATGTCAAAGTTAGGCACCCGCACCCCCCGGATGGTGTTGTCCAGGTTGATGGCATCAACAACAAACCCTAGCCGGGCAAAAGCCGGCCGCCCCGCGCGGCTGGCGCGGGTACGCACCCGTTGCAGGCCACGGCGGCGGGCCTTGCCGAGCACGACCTCCACCAGGGCCCGGCCCACCCCCTGCCGTCCGCGGTCGGGGTGCACGAACAGCATGTCCAGCACCCCCTCGGCTGTCAGGTCCGCGAAGCCGACGACGCGCCCGTCTATCTCCGCTACCACCGTCCAGGCAGCAGAGCGCCGCTGGTCCCAGCCCGCGAGGTCCTCGCTGCCGGAGATCCACGCCTCCAGCTGGGCGGAGGAGTAGTAGTGAGCCGCGGTACGCAACACGGCGGCCCGAAAGACGTCCGCCGTTGCCTGGGCATCGCAACTGCGGTAGCGCCGTACCTGCACTTTCATTCCTCAATCTTGCCGCATGCCGACCCGGCCCTGGAGATCCCGGCAAGCGGGCCACCCTCAGGCGGGCCGCACCGTCTGCCCGTCGGGGTGTGCTTCGGGCTGCTGGTCGGGGCCACCCTCAGGCGGGCCGCACCGTCACCTGCAGCGGAGCCAAGTCCTGCACCGCAGCTACCAGCGCACGCCACTCGCGGCGCCAGCGCGTCTCGTCCCACTCCTTAGCGGACAGCGCGAAGGCGGGCGTCGTGCCGCGGGTGCGAGCTTCTTGCAGCGCGAAACAGCGGGCGCCGCGGGCCGCAGCCGCGCGGGCGACCGCGAGCGCGTCGGTGGCGGCGACGGAGCCGGGGTGGACGGTGGTGCGCACTTCGTGGGCGATACCGGCGGCTACCAGCAGGTCGAGGCAGTCCCAGGCGTCCTGCCCCCGGGCGCCTGGTCCGGCAACGGCGGGGTAGTGCGCGGGCAGAGCCTTGAGATCCAGGCCCACCCAGTCCAGGAGGGGCAGCAGGGCGGCTAGGCGGCGCGGGTAGGCCCCTGCCGTATGCAGGCCTGTGGCAAAGCCGGCGCGGCGCACTCGGGCCAGTGCGTCGGCCAGGCCCGCCTGCCGGGTGGCTTCCCCACCGGAGAAGACGACTCCGTCCAACAGTCCGGCCCGGCGCTCCAGCAGGGCCCCGACTTCTGCCCACGGCACCTGCCCGGGCGTGCGCGGGTCGATGAGGTCACAGTTGTGGCAGTAGGTGCAGCTCCAGGGGCAGCCTTGCAGGTAGACGGTGGCGGTCAGGCGGTCGGGCCAATCGGTGGTGGACAGCGGCACCAGCCCGGCTATCTGCAGGGACTCGGCGGGGGCCGCGGGGCGGGGGCCGCCTCCGGCCCGCACCTGGCCGGGCTGCCGCCGTCTGGTGTCCACGGGCCTAGCGGGCGGCCCGCACGAGCGGGCCGTGCCCGGCGGCGGCCTGTTCGGTGAACATGACCCGTTCGGCGTATTCGCCCTGCTTACCGATGTTGAAGCTGGTCACTGGCCGGAAGTAGCCCATCACGCGGGTCCACACTTCGCATTGCACGGGCTCGCCGTGCGGGCGGGCGGCGGCGCACTTGCTGCAGGTGGGGTGTTCACCCGGCAGGTAGCCGTGGGTGGGGCAGATGGAGAACGTCGGGGTGATGGTGAGGTAGGGCAGGCGGAAGTTGGTCAGGGAACGACGCACCAGGTTCTTGCACGCCTCGACCGAGCTGATGCGTTCGTTCATGTAGAGGTGCAGCACGGTGCCGCCCGTGTACTTGCCTTGCAGTTCCTCTTGCCGCTCCAGGGCCTCGAAGGGGTCGTCGGTGAAGCCGACGGGCAGCTGCGAGGAGTTGGTGTAGTAAGGCTGGTCCGGGGTGCCAGCCTGGAGGATGGCGGGGAAGCGTTTGCGATCCTCGCGGGCGAACCGGTAGGTGGTGCCCTCGGCGGGGGTGGCCTCTAGGTTGTACAGGTGGCCGGTGGCTTCCTGCACGGCGACCATGCGGGCGCGCACGTGATCGAGCACCCGCACGACTAGGGCGTGCCCGCGCGGGTCAGTGATGTCGTAGGCGTCGCCGCTGAAGTTACGCACCATCTCGTTCATGCCGTTGACGCCGATGGTGGAGAAGTGGTTTTCCAGGGTGCCGAGGTAGCGGCGCGTGTAGGGGAACAGGCCGGTGTCGATGTGGTGTTGGATGACTTCGCGTTTGCGTTCCAGGGTGCCCACGGCGAGGTCTATGAGTCCGTCCACGCGGGCCAGCAGGCTCGCCTCGTCGCCGGGGAAGAGGTAGCCCAGCCGGGCACAGTTGAGGGTGACGACGCCGACGCTGCCTGTCTGTTCAGCCGATCCGAAGAGCCCGTTGCCGCGTTTGAGCAGTTCGCGGAGGTCGAGCTGCAGGCGGCAGCACATGGAGCGGATCATGCCGGGGTCGAGCTCGGAGTTAATGAAGTTCTGGAAGTAGGGCAGGCCGTATTTGGCGGTCATCGCGAACAGGCGGTCGGCCAGCGCAGAGTCCCAGTCGAAGTCGGCGGTCATGTTGTAGGTAGGAATGGGGAAGGTAAAAACCCGACCTTCGGCGTCGCCGGCGGTCATGACCTCCATGTAGGCGCGGTTGATGAGGTCCATCTCGGCCTGCAGGTCGCCGTAGGTGAAGTCGCACAGTTCGCCCCCGATTAGCGGCACTTCGTCGGCGAGGTCGGCGGGGCAGGTCAGGTCGAACGTGAGGTTGGTAAACGGGGTTTGGGTGCCCCAGCGGGAGGGCACGTTCAGGTTGTAGATGAGTTCCTGCATGCCTTGCAGCACCTGTTCGTAACTCATCTGGTCTAGGCGCACGAATGGGGCCATGTAGGTGTCGAAGCTGGAGAAGGCCTGCGCGCCCGCCCACTCGTTTTGCAGGGTGCCAAGGAAGTTGACGATCTGGCCGACCGCACTGGAAAAGTGCTTGGCCGGACCGGCCGCGATCGCGCCGGGTACCCCGTTGAAGCCCTGCTGCAGCAGGGATTTCAGCGACCAGCCCGCGCAGTAGCCGGCGAACATGTCGAGGTCGTGGATGTGGAGGTCGCCTGCCCGGTGGGCGGCCCCGGCGGCCGGGTCGTAGACGCGGGTGAGCCAGTAGTTGGCGATCATCTTGCCGGAGGTGTTGAGCATCAGCCCGCCCAACGAGTAGCCCTGGTTGGCGTTGGCGTTGACGCGCCAATCCGATCGGTCGAGGTATTCCTCGACCGTGCCGATGGCGTCCACCAGGAGTTCTGGCCGGACCTGGTCCGCCTGCGCTAGGTGCGGGTGGAGGGTCTGTGTGGGGGCGGTGGGGCTCATGGCAACTCCTGCGAAGGCGAACTCTGACACCAGTCACGCTACGCCCGTCACCACAAGATGTTGTGGCACCAACACGCCACGGCCACTAGATGATGTGGTTCAAACTGGAAGCAGTCGCCGGTTACGGGGACTAACGTCCCGACCAGGCCGACCGCCAGCGAACCGACCGCCCTACACCTTGGCCCGATCGGCCGCCCACAGGACGCTGGCCACCGAGCCCAACCCGGCAGCCAGGATCAGACAGGCCGACAACCCGAAAATCGCCACGTCCGCCGCCCCCAGGGAGGCGGTCGAAATGTCGTCTACCAGGAACTCCGCGGACTGCTCATCCCACGCCGCCCGCGTCAACCACCCGCACCACACGGCGGCCCCCAGCGCCGCCAGGCCCGCAACCCCGAGCCGCAAACTCCAGCCCCGCGGCCACCCCTCGCCGAAGGGCACCCCCCGCCCCGGCGTCGTGCGCGCCCAGGCGGCCCGCTCGCGCGCCACCGGCCCGCCCGCCAGCGATAACGCCACCAGCACGCACGCGGTGGCCACCGCGCAGGCGGCAGCGACATCGGACGCCCGATGCCACTCCAGTGCCACCAGGCCCGCCCCCAGCAGTGGCGGCACCCCGACCGCCACCGGCAGAAAGTAACGGCGCCAACTGCGCGGCATGGTCACCAGCGCCACCAGGGTCACCACGGTCACCGCCGTGGCGTGCCCAGACGGGTAGGAATTGGCCAGCGACCAGCCGATCCGAAAATCGGGCCGCGGCAGCACCCATTCCTTCAACAACTCAGTGACCACCATCGCCGTCCCAATCGCAGCGGCCGCCCCCAGCGCCAACCACCATCGGCGGCGCGCCAACCCCGCGATGGCCGCCAGCACCATGCCCACCACGAGCGTCGTCACCGACACGGTGCCCGCCAGGCGCGCCACCTCGTGCAGGGGGGTGAGCTCAGAAAAATGCGCCATGCCGGAGCCGTCCACGGCCTGCCCCCACCGCGTGCGAATAAACACCCAGTAGCCGGCCCCCAAGCCCGCCAGCCACGCAGCAGCCAGCGCCAGCACCGGCCAATCGGGGCCGTTGCGGGAAGGGAGCGAGGGCTTGTGCATCGCCCCAGCCTACGTAGTCGGCCTGAGCGAGACCTAGACCTGGGCTGCGCGAGTTTCCAGGCACACTGGTGCCATGCCACCTGCCGATGTCATTGCCACGCTCGCCGCCTACCTGCAGCAGGCAGGCGCGCGCGAGCAGCAGCTGGTGCATTGGCATAGCGTGCCCGCCCGGCCCGGGCAGTGCGCCCCGTGGCCGCAGTGGGTGCATCCGCAGGTGGTGGCGGCCCTGACGACCGCAGGGGTGCAGTCCCTGTGGCAGCACCAGGCGGAAGCCGTCGACGCCGTGGCGGCCGGGCGGCACGTGGTAGTTGCCACCGGCACCGGTTCCGGCAAGTCGCTGGTGGGGTGGCTGCCGGTGCTCTCGGCCTTGACAGCGGCCGCCGAGACGAGCGGCTCGGTGGCGGCGTGGCGCTGCCGTCCCACGGCCCTCTACCTGGCCCCCACCAAGGCGCTGGCCGCTGACCAGTTGGCGTCCCTGCAACGGCTGATCGCCGCCGGGGGCCTGCCCGTGGCGGCGGAGACGTGCGACGGGGATACGGACGCGCAGGCCCGGGCCTGGGTGCGCGCCCACGCCGACATCGTGCTCACCAACCCAGACTTCCTCCACCACAGCCTGCTGCCGGGCCAGCGCCGGTGGCAGCGGCTGCTGCGCCAGTTGCGGGTGGTGATCGTCGACGAGTGCCACAGCTACCGGGGCGTCTTCGGCGCACACGTAGCGCTGGTGCTCCGCCGCTTGTTGCGCCTGGCCCGCCGGGCAGGAGCCAACCCGACGGTGGTGTGCGCATCGGCCACCGTGGCCGAGCCCGCCGCCAGCGCCGCCCGCCTGCTGGGGGTGTCTCCCACGGAGATTGTCCCGATCACCCGCGACACCTCGCCGCGCGGGGCGCAGCTGGTGGCGCTGTGGCAGCCGTCGATCGCGCGCCCCGCCGGGGCAGGCACCAGCCCGGCAGCTGCAGCTGAGTCGCCTGCCGGGCAAGTCACCCGCATCTCGGCCACTAGCGAGGCGGCCCGCTTGGCGGCCCGTTTCACCCATCTTGGAGCCCAAAGCCTGGTGTTTGTGCGTTCCCGCGCCGCCGCCGAGACCGTGTCCGAGACGGTGCAGCGCTGGTTGGCGGCCGCGGCACCGCGCCCCAGCGACGGGCCGCCGGGCGGGCCTCTGCGCGAGCCGGGCGCGGTGGCGGCCTACCGCGGCGGCTACCTGCCAGAGGAGCGCCGCGCCCTGGAGGCCGCACTACGGGCCGGGCAGCTGCGGGCGCTGGCCACCACGAGCGCCCTGGAACTGGGGATAGACATCAACGGACTGGACGCGGTCATCACCGCGGGCTGGCCCGGCTCGCGCAGCTCGCTGCGCCAGCAGGCAGGCCGGGCCGGGCGGGCCGGAGCCCGCGGACTGGCCGTGTTCGTGGCGGGCGCCGACCCCCTCGACCAGTACCTGCTGCACCACCCCGAGGCCTTCCTGGCCGACGTCGAAGCCACCGTTTTCGACCCCGGCAACTGGCACGTGCTGGCCCCCCACCTGTGCGCGGCCGCCGCCGAGGCGCCCCTGACCCGCGAGGACTACCGCCTCTTTGACCTGCCCGACTCCACCCTGCTGCACGAACTAGCTGCCGCGGGCCTGCTCCGGGCCCGGCCGGGCGGCTGGTACTGGAACTATTCCCAGCCAACCCGCCCCTCCGCCCTGACGGACCTGCGGGGCGCCGCCCACACCTTGCCGATAGTGCGGGCAGATACGGGCGTCGTCGTCGGGCAGGCCAGCGCGGGCACGCGTGCCGACGCCACTTTGCATCCCGGTGCCCTCTACCTGCATCAAGGACAGCTCTACCTGGTGGTGGAGTTGCACGACGACTACGTCCTCGTGCGCCCCACCGCTGAACCAGGCTGGCGCACCCGGGCCCGCAGTCGCACCAGCATCGACATTTTGGAGCCCACCGCCACCGCCGCGGCGAGTGCGGGCGGGCAGTGGCACACCGGCAAGGTGGCGGTGCGCGAGCAGGTCACGCACTACGACCGGCGGCAGGTGCCCGACGGGCAAATTCTCTCCGCCCATCCCCTCGAACTGCCCGAGCGATCCCTGACTACCACCGCGGTGTGGTGGACCGTATCGTCCGACGAGTGGCAGCGCCTCGGCCTGACGGAGGCCCAACTACCAGGGGCGCTCCACGCCGCCGAGCACGCCGCCATCGCCATGCTGCCACTGCTGGCCACCTGCGACCGCTGGGACCTCGGCGGGCTCTCGACCGCCTGGCATCCCCAGACGGGCCAGGCCACCATCTTCGTCCACGACGCGCTACCCGGCGGCGCCGGGTTTGCCGCCCGGGGCTTCGCCGCCCGCCACGAATGGATGCAAGCCACCGCGGACCTGGTTGCCAGCTGTCCCTGCCAGGCGGGGTGCCCGTCGTGCATCCAGTCGCCCAAGTGCGGCAACGGCAACGAACCGCTCGACAAGGAGGCCGCCGCCCGGCTCCTGCGGGCCTTCGCCCGCGCCACCGCCCCCGCGACCCAGCCCAGCGACGCGGCGGAGACGAACAAGGGGCGGGAGCGGGGTGGCGGGACCTAGACATGGGCTGATCGCCCCTAACGGCGACGAAAACGGCCCGCACGCAAGCCCACCGAACTAAACTCAGTCCTGCTTGCTTCCCCTCACTTCCTCCAGGAAACTCGATGATCTTTGCGCTGCTGATTGCTGCCGGTATCGGCTTGCTGCTGCTGGCCACGTTCATCGACATCGGCCTGGACTTCGCCGACGAACTGCTCCTCGGGCTGGCGGTCACGCTCGCCATCGGCGGGGCAGCGGGGGGCATTGCCTGGGTGGCGACGGAGGCGTCCTGGTCCCTACTGGCTTACACCCTGCTCGTGGTGGGCGTCGGGGTAGCCGTAGCCGTGTTGACCGTGCCGCCGCTACTGCGTTTTGCCCGCCGGGAAGCCATTGCGCAACCGCTGACCAGCGCCGAGCTGCTGTGGGGGCGCTGCCAGGTGATGTGGTGGTCCAACGGCAACGGCTCCGTCAGCCTCGTTGCCCGCGACAACCACGTCACTCTGCCTGCCACCGGGCCAACCCACCTCACCACCGGTCAGATCGTGCACATCGTGTCAGCCGACGACTCCCGCGACGGCGTCACCAATGTCACTGTCGACATTTTTGACCAGCAAGGAACCCCATGAACCCAATCATCATCATCATTGTGCTTGTCGCCCTCTTCCTCCTATCCGTCTTCGCGTTCATCATCTCGCGCACTATCACGGTGGGGGCGTCCGAGGCGTTGATCGTCTCGGGGGCGGCCAAGGGCGGGGAAGTCAAGGTCGTCCCGCCGGGTGGCCGCACGTTCGTGCTGCCCATCATCCAGTCCAGCCAGCGGCTGTC
The DNA here is from genome assembly GCF_001907235.1 of Buchananella hordeovulneris. Taxonomy (GTDB): domain Bacteria; phylum Actinomycetota; class Actinomycetes; order Actinomycetales; family Actinomycetaceae; genus Buchananella; species Buchananella hordeovulneris. The sequence goes on along the minus strand of NZ_MQVS01000008.1, from coordinate 137,347 downwards.
GCTGGCGCAGCGTTCCATCGGCATCAGCCTGGAAGACGGCCTGGACGAGGCCAAAGTGCCGGTGTCCATCAACGCGGTGGCCACCGTGAAGGTCGGCAGCGACACCCCATCCATTCGGGCCGCGGCCGAACGCTACCTGGGTTCGCAAAACCCGGGCCAGGAGATCACCAAGTCCGCGGGCGACATCCTGTACGGGGCGTTGCGTGACGTGGCGGGCCGCATGTCCATCTCGAACCTGATTAGCGACCGGGAAGCCTTTGGGCGCGAGGTCTACGACGCCGCCGTCACCAAGGTCTCGACCATGGGGCTGTCGATCGAGTCGTTCCAGATCACCAACATCTCCGACCCCAACGGCTACATCGAGAACCTCGGGGCCCCGGAGGCCGAGCGGGCGCGCATGGAGGCCCGGCGGGCCAAGGCCCTGAACGAGCGGGCCGCCCGCGACGCCGAGGTGACCTCGGCGTCTTTGATCGCCGAACGGGAACGTGACCTGTCGCTCAAGCGCTCGATTCTGCGGGCCGAGACGGACAGGGCAGAAGCCGAAGCGGCGGCGGCTGGGCCGTTGGCCGCCGCGGTGAAGGAGCGGGAGATCGCGGCCGTGGAGGCCGAGGCCGCTCAGGCCCGTGCCGTGCTACGCGAGAAGCAGCTGGAGACCGAGGTGCGCAAGCCCGCCGACGCTGAGCGGTACGCCCGTGAGCAGTCCGCCGAGGCAGGCAAGTTCGAGCGGTTGCGGGAGGCCGAGGCGGAAGCCGAGGCGACCCAGGTGCGGGCCCGGGCGGAGGCGTCGGCCGTGCGCACCCGTGGTGAGGCCGAGGCGGCCGCCTCGCAGGCCGTCGGGTTGGCCAAGGCCGCGGCGATGGATGCCCAGGCGCAGGCCTACGCCAACTACGGCCAGGCCGCCATCATTCAGATCATCATGGAAAACCTGCCGCAGGTGGCCCGCGAGTTGGCGGCACCCATGAGCGAGATCAAGCAGATGACCGTGGTGTCGACCGACGGGGCCGGGGCCCTGCCGCGTGCCGTGGCCAACAACTTCAGCCAGTTGGAGGAAATCGTGGGCGCGCTGACGGGCGCCAATCTGAAGGACCTGGTCACCCGCTTCGCTAGCGCGGAGGATCAGGCAGCCGAAAAGGCCACCGCCGATGAGCGGCCCGTGGCGGTTTCCACCGGTCGGCGGGTGGCCACCACCCCCGGCCGCATCGGCAGCGAACAGTAAGCCTGCCGCCGGGCGGTTTCCTTCCCCGCCCGGCGGCATTTAGCGCGGGGCAGTGCGCCAGCTGCCCCGCGCGCCCTTGTGGGCGGGCAGGCGGCAGTGGAAGCTGTGCTGCCCGACGCAAGTCCAGGCCCGCGCGCCCTTGTGGGCGGGCGGGCGGCTGATCACTCCGGTTTGCCGCGCCAGACCCGCCAGCCGACCGCGCCGCTCACCGCCCCGAGCAGCAGAGGGCCGACGACGAGCAGCACCACCGGAAAGCCCTGCCCGGGGGCCGAGTCACTGGTCTGCCGGTGTAGCTCCCCTAGGTGGGCGAGCGTGTACCCCGCCGCTGCCAGGAACGCGCCCGCCGCCCCCAACAGCACCGCTGCGGCGGCGCGCCGCCGCGCCCGCCCCCGGCAGAACCGGTACGCCAACGCCACGCCGCCGAATACGGCCGCCACCCCGGCGCAGGTAAACGCGAACACGCGAAGGTAGTGCTGCTGGTCGCCTCGGGCTAGTACCAGGGCTGCCACAAGGGCGGGCGGGACCGCCAGGGCCAGGAGCACCAAGAACAAGCTGGGCTGATAGTGGCGATGCCGCATCACGATTCCTTGCACACGCAGTCGATGGCTACGCCCATTGTCGGGCCCCGCACCGGCAGCAGCAAACGCGCCTGCGTTTGCCCGCGGCTCAGCGGGGCCCGGCGCGGGCGACTGCCCGCGCTTGCCCCACGCCCAGGGGAGCCGTCACCACCGTGCGCACCACCACGTCCTCCCCCTCCACCGTGCACGCCGCCAGCCCGGCTGCGTTGGCGGCCACCACCTGGGCGGCCACCGCGCACGCCGAGCCGTCGCTGTGCAGGGCGGTGGCGGCCGCGAGCGCGGCGAGGTCGGCGGCGCGTTGGGCGGTGGTGCGCGCCATTTGGGCCGCGCCGAGGGCGAGGATGAGCCACGCCAGCGCTAGGGCGAGCGCGGCGATGCCGAGTCCGGCGACTGTGGCTGAGCCGCGATCGCGGGACCGACAATTGGTGCCGCCCCGGGGAGTTTCCTTCGTTGCTGATCCCGACCGTCGGGCCGGATTCGCCGGGGCGAGCTTGGTCGGCGGGGCGGGGTCAAGTTGGTGCGGGCCGGTCACGGGGACTCCTGGGGCTCAGCGGGCAGGTGGGCGGTGGCCCGCGCGGCGGGCAGCATCCAGCCGAGGGGGCCGCGCACGGGGGCCTGCACGGTGACACTGACCCAGCCGCCCTGCCGCGCCCAGGTCAGGCGCGCCTCGCTCCCGGCGACCGCGGCGACGGCGGCGCTGATCTGGCCCACTGGGGTCTCCAGGGCGGCCAGGCGGGCGGCGGTGCGGGCGGCATCGCCGACCCGGGTGTGGGTCAGCACCGCGCCCCCGACCGCCGCGAGGAAGACGGCCAGCACCAGCAGGGCCGTCAGCACGAGGGCGAACTCGGCGGTGACCGTGCCCCGCTCGCCGCCGCGGGCCGGGCGGGGACCGGCCGGGCGGCGGGCGGGGCGGCATGGCAGGCAGCGCATGCTATTCGACGCTGAGGGCGGACTTGATGATGCCGAGCAGGGCCTCCCGGAGTTCGCCGGAGCGCATGATGCCGAGCAAGAGCGCGGCGAAAGCGACGGCGGCCAGGGTGACGACGGCGTATTCGGCGGTGGCCATGCCTGCCTCGGCCGGGCGGCCCGCCCGGCGGCGGGTCAGGGTGGCGCGCACCCGGGCCGCTAGCCGCTGCGGGAGCGCGAGGGTGAGGTAGGTGACTAGCTGCAGCATGATTCCTCCTAGACGGGTAGTTGGGGCCCTCAGGGTGCGCGGGGCGCTGCGGGCCTGTCACCCGCGGCCTGCCGCCGGTGGACGACACGCCGCCCGGCCCTCCCTGTGGATCCGCACGCGGCCGAATTACTCAGCCTGCAGCGCCCAAAGTGCCGTGCGTGCGTTAGGTTCTTCTGGGTGGTCGGCAGCTGGTTGTCACCGCGTGGTGGTAAGGCAGGGTATGGAGTACCAGGAACTGGGTTGGGATCAGCGGTGGCAGGCGTACCTGGCGGTGGCCTCTTTGTCCGCACGAAGCGAGTTGCAGGCCGGGCGAGTGGTGGCGGTGCATCGTGGCGCGCTGCAAGTCGCGCTCCTGCCGCCGTCCCCGGCGGCCGCCCCCGCCGTCGTCAGCCTTGACCTGGCCTTACCGGGCCACACCGCCGAACAGGCGGACTGGCCGCCCGTAGTGGGTGACTGGCTGGCCGTGCGCGGGGCCAGCGCCGCGCAGATGCGGGTGGCGACCGTGTTGCCCCGCCGCACCTATCTGGAGCGCCCCTCGGCGACAGGCAGCAGCCTCGGCCAGCCGGTGGCGGCCAATGTGGACATTCTCCTGATCGTGGAGCCTTTCTCACCGCCGCCGACGCCGGGGCGGGTGGAGCGCTTCACCGCCTTGGCGCGTGCGGCTGGGATGCAGGCCTGGCTGGTGTTGACCAAAGCCGACTTGGTGCCGCCCGCGCAGGCGGCGGCTGTGGTGACTGACCTCGGCCGCCACACCGATCAGGCGCTGGCGGTCAGCGCCCACAACCCCGCCAGCCTGCGGGCCCTGCGCGCCCTGCTACCGTCCGGGACGACGGCGGTGCTGGTTGGCCGTTCGGGGGCCGGCAAGTCGACGCTCACCAATGCTCTGCTGGGCACGCAGTTGGCCACCCAGGCGGTGCGGGCGGGCGACGGGAAGGGCAGACACACCACGACGAGTCGGCAGCTAGTCACCGGTCAGGGGCTCAACCTGATCGACACCCCGGGCATCCGTGCCCTGGCCGCCACCACCGATGCGGCCGCGATCGACGATGCTTTCGCTGACATTGCGGAGCTGGCCGCCCACTGCCGCTTCCCCGATTGTGGGCACGGTTCCGAACGGGACTGTGCCGTGCAGGCGGCCGTGGCCACCGGCCAGGTGGAGGCCGAGCGGGTGGCGCGCTATCTGCGTTTGCAGCAAGAATCGGCGCGGCTGGCCCAGCGCCAAGACGCCCGGCTGGCTCGCGCACAGGATCGCCGGGCCAGCCGGGACAACACGCGCGGTCGCCGGGGGGTCATGCGGTTGAAGGGCAAGTAGGCGGCTAGCCGAGAAAGGCCAGCACCCCGCCGAGGATGACGGGCACGATTCCCAGGGCAATGAACGACGGCAACAGGCACACTGCCAGGGGACGCAGGAGCTTGGTGCCGAGCTCAGCAGCTGCGGTGCGGGCCGCCCGCACCCGGGTGGCTCGCAGCCCGTGGGCGGCGCGCGCCAGGAGCGCTCCCGGGGCTGCCCCGTCCACCCAGGCCGGCTCCAAGGCAGCGGCCAGCGGCTGCAGGGAACTGTCAACCTCGGCCCAGGCCGCGGCCCAGGGGGCGCCGAGCAGCAGCATGTGGCCGCATTCGCTCAGGGCCGGGTCGCGGGCGGCCAGCCCCAGGCAGCGCACCACGCCCGGCACCCCGCAACCGACCTGCAGGCAGGCGCGGGCCACGTCCACCAGCACCGCCGGATCGACCCGGTCCTGTTGGGCCTCCGCGGCGGCCACTATCCGGCCGATCCATACCGACCCGGCCAGCGCTAAGCCCCCGCCCACCATCAGGCAGGCCCAGCCGAAAAAGGAGCCGGTCAACACCACCAGCGGGTTGGCGCCCAGGAGCAGCCCTAGTAGTAGCCCGCAGGGCGGCAGGCAGCGCAGCAACCGGGCGGTGGCCAGCGGGCCTGCCAACTGCACGCGCCGCTCGTCGGCGGTCTCCCCGGCGCGGGTGATGCTGTCAGCGACCTGATCAAGGACGGTGGCGAGGGGCGCACCGACGGTTGCCGAGACCCGGCAGGCCACGATGACCCCGGGCAGGGCCCCGGCCAGCACCGCCCGCCGGGCCCGGGCGGCGGGCTGGAAGCGGTGGGACAGCGGGGCGGGGGCGCGTGCCTGCCGGAGGGCGTCCAGCAGGGCGGGCGGCACGGCGTCGTCAACGTCACCCTGCCCCGCCGCGGCCCGGGTGGGCACCGGGGGCGAGCCGAGCGGCGCCATCAACCACTGCCCCAGCCGTCGCCAGCGACGACGCAGCCGGGAGGCGCCGGGCGGTGCGCCGGGCGCGGCGGATTCGGCCGCGCGGGTGCCGCGCGCGCCGCGGTCGGCCGCGGCGGTTTCGGTTGTTGCCGCGCTAGCTGCCGCGCCCGCCCCCGCTGGCCCTGTTTGGCCGTCCGCTGCCAGCTCCGGTGCGCCCGACGGCGGGCCGACCAGGCCGTGGCGGGCAAGAGCGCGCCCCCAGGCGTACTGGGCGGGCTGCCCGGCGCGCAGCAGGGCCGCCACCTCGACCACTAGCATCCCCAAGTCCACCGGCCGCGGCGGCCGGGGGCGCAGCCGCCGGGCCGGGCGGCCGCGGGCGGCCCGCAACTCGCGCCAACGAGTCGGCTCCAACGGCACGCACAACACCAGCCCGACAAACAGCAAAACCGCCAACACCATGCTCATCTCTCCCGGCCCACTAGCCCCGCCGCGGGTGGCAACCAGTTCGGCTCGTCGCTATCGTCCGCCCCGCCCCGCACCCCGGCCAGCGCCTCGTCCACGAGCGTCCCGAGGCGAGCGCGCAGAGTATCCACCGCCGGGCCGGGGTGGACGACCCCGGCGTCGTCCACCCGCAGCGCCACCGGGCACCTAAGCGTCCCGTCCGCACCGCTGACGCAGGCAATCTCCCGCACCCGCCGCCCACCGCTGGCGTCCCCTGCCCCCACCTGCCGCTTCAGCCCAATCACCACGTCCAGGGCACTGGCTGCCTGCGCCGCCACCACCGGAGCAGCCAAGCCCGCCAACGCCCCGAGAGCCACCAACCGGGCGGGCACGTCCTCCGCACGGTTCGCGTGCACGGTCGCCCAGCCGCCCTCGTGCCCGGTGTTGAGGGCCGCCAACACGTCAATAACCTCGGGGCCGCGGCACTCCCCCAGCACCAGCCGGTCGGGCCGCATCCGCAGGGCGGCCCGCAGCAGCTCGCGCACGCTAACCTGCCCGGCGCCCTCCACGTTCTCTCCCCGCTCCTGCAGGTGCAGCACATGCGGGTGGGTAACCTGCAGTTCAGCGGCCTCCTCCAGGCAGATGATGCGCTCCGTGGGCGCCACCAGCCCCAGCAAAGTGCCCAGCAGCGTGGTCTTGCCGGTGCCGGTGGCGCCGCAGACCATGCCGGAGAGCCGCCGGGCGATCAGGGCCCGCAGGATGGGGGCCAGGGCGGGACTGACCATGCCACTGCGCACCAGTTCGGGCAGGGACAGGGCGCGCGCCCGGTGGGTGCGCAGCGACAGCAGCGGGCCGTTGGCCGCCAAGGGCGGCAGGACGGCGTGCAGGCGCGTGCCGGTGGGCAGGGTGGCATCCACTATCGGGCAGGCCTCGTCCAGGCGCCGCCCACAGGCTGCCGCCAGGCGGGTAGCGGTGCGGGCGACGTCGTTCGGGTCCAGCTGCGTGGGTAGCTTGTGCAAGCCCGCACCCCGATCCACCCACACCTCCGGGCCGTTAACCAACACGTCGGTTATCGATTGGTCAGCTAACAGTCCGGCCAGCAGCGGCCCCGGGCCCGCCAGCTCCGCCCGGGTGCGGGCCAGCTCGGCCGCCAACTGCACGACGTCGGCCCCGGGCCCGGCATTGGCCGCCACCGCGGCGGTCACGCTCGCCCCGCGGGCCACCGCCCGCACGACGCTGCCCTCACCCTGGCCCGTTTGCGCGGTGCGCGCCCCTGTTTGCCCTGCCGCGTGCGCCTGCGCCGCGCGGTGCCGTGCCTTGGCCAACCCCCGCCCTCTCAGGTGTCTGCCCAGCATGTCGCCTCCACCTCCCGCAACACCCGCAGTAGCGTCCGGGGACGCTGCCAGCCCACCACCCGCACCGGGGCGGTGCGGTCCGCCAGCTCGGCAGCCACCTGCGCCGCCACCGCACGGCGCCACCTCCGATCACGGCAGGCCACCGCGAAGATCAAGGGCCGGGGCAGGCGGGCCAACGCTAATGCGCGGGCCAGCGCCCCCGGGCCGCCGGGATCCCAACCCCACGTGAGGTCTATGTGGGGCGCGAGGGCGTCGTCGTCAGCCACTACGAACACCGGGGCGGTTTCTGCCAGGGCCCGCACCACGGCTGCCACCACGGCGGTCTGCGGGGGACCACCCCGGGCGTCGCCCGCCAGGTAGCCCACCCCCCGCAGGCTGCCGAGCCCAGCCCGCAAGGCGGCACCACGCAGGTGCCGGGCCCCGGCAGCGATATCTCCCCAGGCCAGGCCCGGCGCGGGCACGAATCCGGCGGCGCGCGCGTCCAGGAGGCACGCCCCCCGGGCGGCAGCCAGCTGCAGGCTAGGCCGCAGGGCCGCCCAGCCCGGGCCGAGCCCGCGCAGCAGCACCACGGGTTGCGGGCGCGCCGCACCGCGCAGCAACGCCACCAGGGTGTCGGCGTCGCCGGGCAGCAGCAAACTAGCCTGCGTATCGGTGGCGGCGGTGGCCAGGCGCACGCGCCCCCGCGGGGTGGTCAACCAGCTGGCGGCACCCGGGCCGGGCGTGACGGTTAGCTGGCAGCCCGCCAGCTCCGCGAGGTCTTGCACGGTGGCAGCCAGGCGGGTGTCGGCGGTGGTCAGGTGCGCGGTCTGCATCGCCTCATCGTGCCGCCCGCCCGGCCCGGACCGTCGCCTAGCCCCGGGCGGCGGTGGATAACCTGCGGCTGCACGCCCCTGTGGATATATAGTGCCGCCCCTCCCCCGCCCCGAGCTGACCGCCGCTCGGGGGCTACCTCGGCATTCACACCCACGATCCAGCTGATCACGCTAGGTTGGTGGCGTGAGCGCCCTCATCCCCCGTTCCCGCCCCCGCGTTGCGGCGTTCTTTGACCTGGATAAGACCATCATCGCCACCTCTTCAACCCTGGCGATGACCAGGCCCTTACTGCATTCGGGACTGTTGACGAACGTCACCGTCATTAAGGCGGTTGTGGCCCAGCTGCAGTACGCCCTGGTGGGCACCAACCACGACCAAACGATGCGGATGAAGGACCAGCTCACCGCCCTGGTGCGCGGTTGGGATGCCGGGCAACTGCGGGGCGTGGTCGCCGATGCCTTCGACCGCTACCTGGAGCCGCAGGTGCATGTCGAGGCGCTGGAGCAGATCGCGTTGCACCGGGAGATGGGGCACGACATCGTCATCGTCTCCGCCAGCGCCCAGGACTTCGTGGACCCGGTCGCCGCCCGGTTGGGAGTTGACCACACGCTGGCCACCGTTTTGGAAGAAGAAGACGGACGCTACACCGGCGGTATCGCCCGCTACATGTATCGGCAGGCCAAGGCCGACGCCATAGTGGAGCTGGCCGCCGCGCACGGCTACGACCTCTCCCAGTGTTACGCCTACACCGACTCGATCACGGATCTGCCGATGCTGGAGGCGGTCGGCTACCCGTACGTCGTCAACCCGGACCGGGCTTTGCGCGCCGAAGCCAACGCCCGTAACTGGCGCATCCTTAGTTTCCACCGGGCCGTGAACCTGCCGCGGCGCCGCACCCTCTCGGGGGCGGCGGCCCTCACGGCGCTTGGACTCGGACTGTTGCTGGGGTGGCTGTGGCGCCGTAAACGCCGCCGCTAGGGCAGGCTCCCCACCAGCGGGCGGCGGTCAGGCCGTGCGGCCGGCCAGCACCTGGTCACACACCTGCCGCCCCTCAGCGGCGCCCGCCAAGTAGGTGCGGGCCACGAAGTCGATCCACTGCGCCACCCCGGCGGCGGTGCCACTGGCGTAAGCCTCCCGGGCGGCGGCGTAACCGGCGGGCTCTTGTACCGGCAGGAGGGCGGGATGGACGACGCCGGTCGGCTCCAGCCCGGAGATTACCGCCACGTACCAGGCAGTCAGGATCCCCAGTTGGTCGCTCGCCGCAGCAAAAATCTGGCCGCTCGCCAGCTCCCCCCAAGCCACCGCCGCCCGCACCAGGGCCGAGCCGTTGGCGGCCACCACCTCGACCACCTGCCGCAGGCGCGCCTGACTGCCGGGCCGAGGGCGGGCGATCTCGGCCGCCTCACCACCCGCCTGGGGGCCTAGCAAGCAGCGATGCCAGCCCGCCAACAGTTGGGGCAGCGGCAGGGGGGACTGCCGCTGCGGCCGCCCCGCGAGGGGGGCGAACTGGTCCACCACACTCACGCAGGCATGCCAGGCCCTCAGCGCCACGGCTTCGGCCGGGCGGGTGGTGGGGGTGGTCACCAGTTGTCCGGCAGCAAGCTGCGGACGCAGCACCTCTGCCGGGACCCGGGCCCCGGCCAGGGCCGCCAGGCTCACGGCGGTGCGCACCGCATTCTCTGCGCGGGCTTCCCGCCAGCGCCGCCGCAGCGCCTCGTGCCAGCGCAGTTCGGCAGCGGCTTGCCGCACCCGCGTCTGGGCCGCCGCCACCCCGGGCAGGTCCGCCAGCGCCCGCACGGCCTCTTCTACGTCCACGCCCCAACTCTAGGGGCCCGCCGCCGCTGTGCCGAGGGAACCGGCGGGCTGCCGGGCCGCCCGAGGCGGGCCGCCGGTCCCAGTTGCGGCCAGGGCCGAACCAGGCAGAATGCTGGGGTGCTTAGCCTGAATGAATCCCTCGCTACGCAGGCCCGCGCGGGTCTGCACAAAGCCCAGTTCACCGCCCGACCTGCCGCCTTTTTGGTGGCAACCATGCTCGGCGGCGCCTTTATCGGCCTGGCCGATATTTTAATGTTTACGGCGGCTGGACCCTTCTTTCTTGCGGGCCACCCGGCTACCGCCCTCGTGCAGGGTTTGGTTTTTGGTATCGGGTTGATTTTGGTGGTTTTTGCGGGCGGGGAGTTGGCCACGAGCGCGATGATGGCGCTGCCGCAGGCGGTTGGGGTGCGGGCGCTTACCTGGCCGCGCGCCGCCTCGACGTTGGCCCTGATTCTGGTCGGCAATTTGCTCGGTTGCCTGGTGCTGGCACTCGTGGTGTGGGGCACCGGGGTGTTTGATGCGGGCACCGCACCCGGCGACATGCTGGCGGCGGTGGCCGCCGGCAAGGCCCACAAGTCAACGCTGGCGCTGTTTACGCGCGGCATCATGTGCAATGTCCTAGTGTGTTTGGCTATCTGGTCGCAGGCCCGCACCGCGCACGCGGTGGGGAAAATGCTGCTCATGGCCTGGTGTTTGGTGGCTTTCGTGACCTCGGGATTCGAGCACGTGGTGGCCAATATGACGACGCTGTCGCTGGCCTGGCTGGAGGGCGTAGAAGCGGTGACCTTGGCGGAGATGGCGCGCAACTACGTCGTCGTCGGGGCCGGTAACCTCGTGGGCGGCGCGGTCTTTGTTGGCGGTGCTTACCTGCTGGTCGCTAATCGGACGGCGGCCGCTAAAGAGCTGGCGGAGGATGTTCATTAGGCGCGCCAGTGCTCCTTAAGGCTGGAATGATGGTTTGATTAACGCCAGGCGTATCGGTATTGCAAGGAGCCTGACATGAGCGAGCCCCGCAACGACTTCAACGGAGAGGCCGTACCCTGGTACATGCGGCCAGAGCAGGACCCAGTTGCACCGCCACCTACCCGGCAGGGGACGGCGGGCCCAGCGCCAGCCGACGACATCCCCGCCGACAAACCCACCATCGTCTCGCCCCCCGATTTTGATGGGGACGACGCGGCGGGCACCGAGATCTTGGCCGAGGAGTCCATTTTTGTGGCCAAGCCGGTCTTCGCCTCCTCCCCGCCCGCGCACGGCGCCGCGCCTGCCGGCAAAGATTCGGCTCGTTTGTCGGTGGCCGAGTTTTTGGCTAGCGGCCCGCAGACCGGCCTGCCGCGCTGGGCGGGTGTGGGTCCTGCTGCGCCTAGATCAACCACTGCCGCCGCCAAGGCACGCCGCGGGAGGCCGACGGCGGCCGCTAGCAAGCCGTCGTCAGGTGGGGAGACTGCGCAAACCGAAAGCGCCACGTCGAGTGGTGGCCTGCCGGCTGCCTCCTGGCCCCTGGCGGTCAAGCGGCAGGCGGAGGCCGAGGTACCCACCAGCCCGGTTGGGCTGTCGTTGGCGGCCCTTCGACAGGCCCTGACCGAACCGCCGCAGCCCACTGCTCCCCCGCCGGACCCGGTGGAGACGGCCCAGCCGCAGGCAAACGCCCAGTCGGCGACCCCGGCCGAGGAGCTGCGCACCGAGATGTTGGCGGCACCGTCGTCGTTTGTGCCCGCTCGGGTCCAGCAACCGGCCCCCACCGCCGCACCGGAGTTGGGGGAGACGGCCGACGACGAGCCGCCTACCACCACACGCGCCAGCAGCGAGATTGCCCCGCTTGGAAAGGACGCATCCGCTGCGCAGCAGGAACCAGCCGCTGAGATGGCGGCCACTGCCGCGCCGGAGCAGGCGTCTGCCCCGGTCGCGGAGACGACGGGCGTTGACGGCCCTGGCGAACAGGACGCGGAGGCTGGCCCGGCCAGCAGTGATGATGCGCTGGCCCCTGCCCCGCTGGCCGACGATGAGTCGCCCTCGACCGCCACGGCGGCCGCGCCGCCCGCCTCGGCCCCGGCGGGTGAGACCGCTGCGGCATCAGCGACGCCCGAGACCAAGCAGGAGGACACCGGGCAGGAGCCAGTGGCACCCGTCCCGGTGGGTGCGGGCAGTCCGACGCCGCAGGAGGCAGAACCGAACGTCGAGCCGACCCCTGCCCCCGGCGAGGCGGAGACTGCCTCCCCGGGGGATGGACCATCGGCCCCCACCTACCCCGTCCCTGGCGAGGCGGAGTCAGCCACCCCGGACGGCGACGCGCAGCTTGCCGAGGCCAGCGCCGCCCCGGCTGGCGAACCGCACCCCGCCAAGGTTTCCGATGAGGCCGTTGCTCCCGCGCCGCTCGCCCCGGAGCCCTCCGCCGCCGCTGTGCCGGAGTTCGCGGCGGCGGATGGGACCGGCAGCGGTGCCGCTCCGGACACTCCAGCTGGCGCAACTGCGCTCCTGCCCGCGGACCTCGGCACCCCGGCGGAGGCTTCTGCGACCGATTCCTCCCCCGCCGTGGAGCGGCCCGCCGTCGTGCCGCCGAGTGAGGAAGACGTGCCCTCCGACGCGGCGGCCACGCAGGCAGCGGCCGCTACCGCACCGCCCAGCCCGGCCGCCCCAAGCACCCCGGTCACCCCGCCGGAGCTTGCGGCCAAGGCGGCGGAGCCCACTCCGCCTTTCCCCTCCCAGACCCCGGAGCCCGCGCCGACCCCGTCCGAGGCGGAACCGGAAACGTTCCAGGTGCATACCGAGACGGAGCCGGAGGTCACGCCGGTTGCCGACGCGTCCGCGGCCCCCGCGCGGGAGACCACCGAGGCGGCAGCGCCCTTCGGGCGGGAGCCGGCAAAGGACCTGCCTGCGCAGGACTCGCCCCCGGATTGGTCGCTGGCGGCAACTGAGGCGGCCCTGGGCCGGTCGGCGGTGCCCGCGGAGTCGACCCCCGCAGAGTCGGCGCCGCAGTCTGCGCGGCGGGCCGCAGCGGCGGTGTCGGACGCTGCGGAGACCCCGACCTCGGTGGAGGTGGACGCGGCCGTCACCCCGGCGGAGGTGGACGCGGCCGTCACCCCGGCGGAGGTGGACGCCGCGCCCGCGCCGCACCCGGCGGCAAAGGGACCCGCTGTGCCCGCCCCCGCGACCCCGGCCACTGAACCGCTGGCCACCCCCCGCCGATCCGTACCCGCTGCCGAGGAGCAGCCCACCGCCGCCCAGGCGGTCGGCGACGGCTACCCCTTAAACGCCGCCGCGCCGACCGCGGCCGACGCGGCACCGTCGGACGCCTGGATGCGGGCCTTGGACGCCGAGTACCGGCGGCCAGTCGACCCAGCCGAGGCCGCCGCGCAGTCGACCACGGACACTCCCGCCGCCGAGCCTGCGGGAAGCGAGCAGACCCCGCCCGCGGAGCAGCCGCCCGCCGCCGCGGTGCCGCCCACCGATGAACCGGCGCCGGAGGCGTCGGCCCCTAGCGCCACGCCGCCGGACCCGGGCGAGGTCGACAGCACAGCCATCCGCCGTTACTCGCTGCTGTCCGCCGCCCGCACCCGCGAGCCCAGCAAGCCCGCTACCGACAGCACGCCGAACCTGGTGTACGACGACGCCTACGAGCTGGTGGGACCCGAGAGCCCCCCCGCACCTGCGGCAGCGACCCCCGGACCGGACAAGGAGAGCGACCGCCCGGCGGCGAGCGCCACGGCCCCGGCCCCGGTGCGGCGGCGCAGCCGTCGGGAGCTGCTGGCCGCGGAGAACGGGGCCCCCCACCGGGGCACGAGTGAGCGCCACAGCGGGGAAGGCCCCGCGGCCCTCACCGGCAAGCGGCCCCGCCTGACGTCCCCGCACCCCCCGGTGCTCAGCGAGACGCCCAGCAGCAGTCCGACCGTGCACGAGATTGCCGCCAACGTGGCTGCCTCCCTGTCAGGTTCCCCCGCCCCCGCGGAGCGCGAGCCCACCAGGTTCGTCGACACCGAGGAAGAGCGCACGGCGCCGTTGGCCAGCCTGAGCGCCACCGAAGACACCCTGGTGGCGGACAAGGGCCTGCTGGCGGACGCGGACTATCAGGCCGCAGCCGAGCCGGCCACCGGGTGGCAACCTGGCGAGAAGGCCGCGGAGGCGGCCGACGCCGTCGCCCCGCCCACCGCTCCCCGCGGTTTCGGCCTCACGAGCACGGCCACCGGCCCCGCGTCGGTGCCCGAAACGGCTGCCGAAACTGCGCAGCTGCCCACCGCCGATCCGGAGGAGGCCCCCGCGTGGCAGCCGCTCGGCCCCGACGACATTAAGCCGCGCCGCCCCCGCCCCGCGCCGACGGCAACCCGCCCGGAGGCGGTGCTGGACGGTGCGTCGGTGCAGCCCGCGCCCCTGTCCCGTAGCTCTGCCCACTGGTGGAGCCTGTTGGTGGCGCTCGTGCTGGCCCCGTTGGGTTGGGGCCTCACCTGGGACGCGGCGAACCGGCTCATGGGCACCACGGTGACCCAGGTGTATGAGCAAGAATTCACGGTCACCCGGCCCGGTCTTTTGCCGCTGCTAGAGCTGGTGGTGGGGCTGCTGCTCCTGGCCGTGGTGTTCCTGGCGGGCCGCTGGTCGGCAGCAGGCCTGCTGGTGGTGGGCGCCGTGTGGAGCGCAGTTGGGTTGCTGGCGTTGCTACTACCCGAAATATTCCTCTCGCCCCTGGAGCCGCTCATTAACGACATGCTCACCCAGGCCTCTTTCTGGCCCTCCGTCGCGTTCCTGCTGCTGGTGGCCACTATCTCCGGACAGCTGCTGTTCTTCGGGGCAATAATGCTGTTCGGCGGCCTGATCTCGCATGGTGCCCGCCGCCAAGGGCAAAGAGAGCAGGCGAGCCTGGACGCCTTGCAGCGCCGCCAGTCGTCGTGACGGAGACCTGGAATCACCGGCAGATCACCGCTGCCGGGATGCAGTTCCACGTGGTGGAAGCTGGCCCAGCCGACGGCAGGCCGGTGCTGTTGCTGCACGGTTTTCCGGAGACCTGGTGGGCGTGGCGCCACCAGCTCCCGGCGCTAGCCGCGGCCGGATACCGGGTGTACGCCCTAGATCTGCGCGGCTTCGGGGACTCCGATAAGCAGCCACAAAACTACGAGCTGGTTAATCTCACGCGGGACGTGGCCGGGGTGATGCGCGCGCTCGCGCTGCAGGACGTGGTGGTGGTCGGACATGCCGTGGGCGGTGCCATCGCTTGGCTCACGCCGTTGGCTTCCCGCCGGGTCAAGGCCATCGTCACGGTGTGCGCCCCCCACCCGCTGGGGGCGCGCGCGTGGCGTGGGGTGACCGTGCGCGGGCTCGGCCGTTACCTCCGGTTCAAGATGCCGCTGCTACCGCAGCGGCGGTTGCGCGACGGGCGCCTGGTGCGGCACGTCCTCACCCAGTGGAGCGCCCCCGCCAGCCGCGCAGCAGTGCTGGAGGCGGCCGACACGTATTGCGCGGCCATGGCCCAGCCGCGGGCTGCCGAGGCGGCATTGGAGCACCTGCGGGTCTCGACGCTGCGGCGCTCTACGCGCGCGGAGCTCGCCACCCCAATCCAGGTGCCGGTGCTGTCACTGCGGGCCGAGGCCGACCCGCTAGCGGGCCACCGGCAGTACGCGCTCGATCCGCAGTTCGCGCCCGGCGGCGTGCAGGTGGTCGCGGTACCGGAGGCCGGCCACTTCCTCCCGGAGGAGGCCCCGGCGGCGGTCACCGCAGCGTTGTTGGCCTTCCTGCGGCAGGTGCACCACGACTGACGCCGTCCCCCGCCCCACCTGCCGCGCCGTCGTCCGCCTCTGGGACGGCGACCGCCTCCGCCCCTGCGGCGGCGGGCGCGACAGCAGTCGGCTCGACTCCGGCGGCCCCCGGGCCCGGTCCTGTGTCCCCGATGTTGGCGCTTGGTTGCGGCTCTGCCGCGAGCTGCCGCCAGGTCAGCATCGCCAGGTAGCCCGTCAAGCCGGCAAACAGCACGTTGCGGACCAGCAGCACCAGCAGGCCCCGGGCCTGGATGGGGGTCGGACCGAAGGCAAGGAAGTCGTCGTACACCACGGGATAGAGCCACCCCGTGAACCAGGCGAGCACCACCAACCCGCCTGCCCCCAACAGGTAGTTGCGGCGGGCCGCCAAACACTGGCGCACCCCGCCTGCCGGGCAGTCGTCGGGCCCGGCTACCACCAGGGCAAGGCTGGCCAGCGGCAGCGCCCAGATGACGAACTGGGCCGAAAACACCGCCGACGAGGCCACCACGATCAGCACGGTGACCAGGCTCGCCAAGGCCGCGGTCGCCGGGGGACGGCGGCGGGCCAGCTGCCACGCCAGGGCCAGGATGTAGGCGCCTCCCAGCGCGGTGGCGGCCGTGGATAGCGCCAGCATGGGCCCCACCAGGGTTCCGTGCAGGTGAATGGCCCCGAACTCCCACTCCGCCCACGCGGCGCCCGGATCGAAGTAGCGCAGCAGCTGCACCGGGGTTGCCCACACGGATTCGATCTGTAGCCCCCGCTCGCCCTGATTGGTGAGCGCCGACAAGAACCGCTCCCCACCAGCCACGGCCACCGCCCAGGCGGTCAAAATCGCCAGGCTTGCCGTGAGACCGGCCAGGAAGGGCAGCCGACGGCGCGCCGCGGCCCACAAGACCGGCACCAGCGCGGCGGGCCACAGCTTCAAACTGATCGCCAAAGCCAGCAACGCCCCCGCTGCCGCGCTGCGGCGGGCCCCGGCAGCGTCCCGCCCGACCAGCAATAGCACCGCGCCCGCCGTCAAGGTGGCGGGAATCAAGTCGAAGCGGTACATGATGAACCCGCCCAGGCAGGCAACCCCCACGATCCAGACCCAGACGGCCAGGTGGCGCCACGGGTTGGGCTGGCGCAGCAGCAGCCACACGAACGCTAGATCGCAGGCGAGGTTAACTAGCAGGAACAGGATCCGAAAGGTGGCCAGGTCTGCCCCGGCAAGGAAGTTAAGCCCCCGCATGAGCCCCACGGCCGCCACCGGGTACTCCCGCAGCGTCTGCCAGCCGTCGGCGGCGTCCCGCAGGGAGGTGAAGTAGTAGGTGGGGTCGTTATCCACCCCGGCGGCCGCTGACAGCAGGTACAGGCGGGTGGTCAGCCAGGCGGTTAGCGAGACGACGGTGAGCTGGTGGTTTCGGCACCAGGTACGCAAGGCGGGCGGTATCACGGGCGGTTGTCAGCCTTCCGGGTGGGAGTGCTTGCGGTCTCGACGCCGCGGCGGGGACACAGCTGCCGCAAGGAGCAGGCGCCGCAGCGAGGCGCGCGGGCGTGACACACCCGCCGCCCCAAAAAGATTAGTCGGTGGGAGGCGATCGTCCACTCCTCCGGCGGCAGCAACCGAGTCAAATCCGCCTCGACAGCCAGCGGGTCGGTGGCGCGGGTCAGCCCCAGCCGTCGCGCCACCCGCCCGACGTGGGTATCCACCGGCAGGGCGGGCAGCTGCCAGGCGTTGCCGAGCACGACGCTGGCAGTCTTGCGGCCGACGCCCGGCAAGGCTTCCAGCGCAGCCCGGTCGGCGGGAACTTGGCCGTCGTGCTGCGCCACCAGTTGCTGAGACAAACCGGTCAGGTGTGCCGCCCGGCGGGAGGCAAAACCCAAGGGGCGAACCATTTCGCTGATTTGGTCCGGCGGTGCTTTCGCTAGCGCTTTAGCGTCACCGTATTCGGCGAATAGCGCCGGGGTTATCGCATTGACGCGCACATCGGTGCACTGGGCAGAAAGTACGGTCGCCACTAGCAACTCGAACGGATTGCGGTGGTCCAGCTCGCAGGCCGCGTCGGGGTAGGTCTCGGCCAGGATGCGCATAACTTCACGGACCTGCGCCTTGGTTCCTGCTCGCATCTCTTCCTCCCATCCGCTACCACCGCGCACCGTGCCTCTAGCAGTCTAGGCGGGCAGTGATCGGCCTGCCGGTGGGGCAAAAATAGGCGCCGCCGCGAGCTGGTTGTGACGTTTGCAGCAAAACAGTGGCAAGATGTGACTAAGCAGGCAAACTCACTATCAGATTGGGGACCGATGGACACCTCAGTGATTGCGAACGTTCCACTGTTCGCAGACCTCCCCGAAGAGGACCGCGCGGCTCTTCGCAACATGATGCATGAGACGTCGCTTCGCCGCGGCGAAACCCTCTTCCACGAGGGCGACCCTGGTGACCGGCTCTACATTCTGTCCGACGGCAAGATCAAGCTGGGACACACTTCTGTGGACGGGCGCGAAAAGCTCATTGCGGTGCTGGGCCCCGGCGAAATTCTCGGTGAGTTGACGCTGTTCGACCCGGGCCCGCGGTCGACCACCGCCACGGCCGTCGCCCCCACGCACATGCTGGTGCTGGAGCACTCGGCGCTCATGGCGTTTATCGACGAGCGCCCCCGGTTGGCCAAGTTGATGTTGCGCGCGCTCGCGCAGCGGCTGCGCAAGACCAATGTGCAGCTGGCAGACCTCGTGTTCTCGGACGTGCCCGGCCGGGTTGCTAAGGCGCTGCTTGACCTTGCCGACCAGTTCGGTTCGCGCACGGAAGACGGCACCCACGTGCCGCACGACCTCACGCAGGAGGAGCTTGCCCAGCTGGTGGGCGCCTCCCGCGAAACCGTCAACAAGTCGCTCGCCGAGTTCGTCTCGCGCGGCTGGATCCGCCTGGAGGGCCGGGCGGTGACCCTGCTCGACATCGAGCGGTTGACGCGGCGCGCCCGCTGACTTAACGCACTCGCAGCCGGGGTGGGGGCGGTAAAGACCAGCCCCACCCCGGCTGCGTCGTGCACTCGGCCAGCCCTTCAGGCGAGGGCGAAGATGACTTCCACCTCGACCGGGCTGTTCAGCGGCAGACTCGCCACGCCGACCGCGCTGCGGGCGTGCGGGGAGTCGAAAAGCTCCGTCAGGTACTGCGAGGCCCCGTTGAGGACGGCGGCCTGGCCACCAAACTGCGGGTGAGAGGCGACAAAACCGGTGACTTTCACGACCCGCCCCAGCTTGTCCGCACCCCCCACCGCGGCCGCGGCGGCCGCCAGGGCGTTGCGGGCGCACTGCCGAGCGTAAGCGGCCGCATCTGTGGGGCTAACCAGGCCCTCCCCCTCGCCCACGTGTCCGGTGGCGGGCAGCGCCCCGTCAACGAACGGCAACTGGCCGGAGGTGTAAACCAGGTCGCCACACACCACGGCCGGGACGTAGGCCGCCACCGGGGCGGCCACGTGCGGCAGCTCAACCTGCCGCAGCCGGGCGGCGAGCGAGGTCACTGGGCGTCCTTGGGGCGCTTGAAGTAGGCGACGAGGGTGTCGGGACCCTGCGGACCAGGAACGACCTGGACAAGTTCCCAGCCGTCCTCGCCCCACTGGTCGAGGATCTGCTTGGTGGCGTGAATGAGTAGCGGCGCGGTGGCGTATTCCCAACGAGTTGTCATGGGTGATGATGCTACCGAGACCGACCGGGCGATGGGGGCTGCGGACGGGCAGCTACGAGGTGCGGCGGAAGCTGAATACCTTGGGGCGGCGCCGGGCCCGCAGCTCGCGGGCGAGGTCGTCTTCTGAACCCAGCAGCCAAGACTCCCAGTCTTCGATATCGGGGCGGGCCCGCAGCAGGGCGCGGCGCTCGCGTTCCGTCAAACCGCCCCAGATTCCGTAATCAGCCCCCGACTCGAGGGCGTCGGCCAGGCACTGCAGCCGGACCGGGCACATCTCGCAGGCCCGCCGGGCGGCCCGCTGCTCGTTGCCAGGCACGAACAGGGCGTCCGGGTCCATGGTGGCGCATAGCGCTTCCAGCGTCCACGAAGTCTCCGTCGCCGTTGACATTACTTCCCCTTGCATGTCTGTGATGTGAGTCTCAGCAGACCCTAGCCCAAAGTGGCTCACATCACCAAATCATTTCACAATATTGACTCCCCTCCGTCACGCCCGCTGTTTTCCAGCCACTGGCCGTACCCTAGGGGGCATGTCTAAGCGCAGTTCCCGCCGCATCCGGCCCTTGCAAGCCAGTGCGATGTTCGTCGTTTTCATCGCCACCTCAATGGTGGCGGGGGCGTTATCGTCGGTCTTCGCCCTGCCGACCGCCACGGCCGTGGGGGCGCTGACGAATGCGGGAACGGACCTATTTGAGGAGCTGCCCGAAGACCTGGCGATGCCGCCGCTGTCGGAACCGTCGACGATCCTGCGGGCCGACGGCACGGTGCTAGCCACCTTCTACTACCAAAACCGGCAGGTGGTGCCGCTCGCAGAGATCGCCCCGATCATGCAAAAGTCGATCATCGCGTTGGAGGACCGCCGCTTCCGCCAGCACCAGGGCATCGACCCGACCGGTCTGATTCGGGCCCTGATCTCCAACACCTCGGGTGGGGATACGCAGGGTGCCTCCACGCTCACCCAACAGTTCGTGAAGAACTACCTGGTCGAGGCCGGCATCCTGGCTAACGACCCGGTAGCCATCGCCGCCGCCACCGGGCCGACCATCGCCCGCAAGCTGCGGGAGGCCAAACTGGCGCTGGCCCTGGAGCGGCGCATGAGCAAGGACGACATCCTCGCCGGCTACCTCAACATCGCCCAGTTCGGGCCATCGGTGTACGGCATTGAGGCCGCCTCCCAGTACTACTTCTCCAAGTCCGCCAAAGACCTCACGCTGGCTGAGGCCGCCCTCCTGGCGGGCATCCCGCAGTCGCCCAATAGCCACGACCCGGTGGCCCATCCCGAAAACGCGACCAAGCGACGCGAGGAGGTGCTGGCGGCCCTGCTGAAGGAGGACGTCATCACCAAGGCCCAGTACGACGAGGTCAACCAGATACCGGTGGCCGACATGTTGAACATTTCGGAAAAGACCTCGGGCTGTGCCCAGGCCGGGCACGCCGCCTACTTCTGCCAGTACGTCGAGCAGGAGATCCTCAACAACGAAGCCTTCGGGGCCACGCGCAGCGAACGCGACGCCCTGCTCAAGCGCGGCGGTTTGACCATCACCACCACCCTGGATCCACAGACCCAGCAGGCGGCCGCCGACGCGGTGCACGGCATGATCCCGGCGGGCGACGCGTCGGGCGCCAAGCTCGCCACCGCCGCCATCGAGCCGGGCACGGGTCGCATCCTCGCCTTGGCGCAAAACACGAACTTCGGCAAGAAAGACGGCGACCTCTACACAACCGAGCTCGCCTACACGGTCGACAAGAATCACGGGGGTGGCATCGGTTTCCAGATCGGCTCCACCTTCAAGACCTTCACCCTGGCGACCTGGTTCCAGGCGGGCAAGAGCGTGTGGCAGCGGGTCGGCGGCCGGTCCGCCACGTACACCGGCGACGACTTCCACAGCTGCGAAGGTCCCGTCTACATCGAGCCGTGGGAAGTGAACGACCTGCCCGGCAAGACGGGGGCCCGCACCGTGCGGGAAGCCACCGCCCTGTCGATCAACAACGGGTTCTTGCACATGGCCACCCAGCTGGACCTGTGCGACATCGCCGAGATGGCCAACAAGGTGGGGATTCGCGACACGGAAGGCAAGCGTTTGCCGGCCCTGCCGGGCAACATGCTCGGCTCCGGGGAGGCCACCCCGCTGGCACTGGCCAACGCTTACGCCACCTTCGCGGCCGGCGGCACCTACTGCACGCCGATTGCTATCACCAAGATCGTGGACCGGGACGGCAACGAACTGTCCGTGCCGGGTGCCAACTGCAGCCAGGTGATGGAGCCGGAGGTGGCCGGTAAGGTCACGGCCACCCTGCACTGGTCCGTCAACTCGCAGTTCTACCGCGGGGTGGCCAACGTGCCCGGCCATCCGGTGGCGGGCAAGACCGGCACCACCGACGAGAACGCCGACACCTGGTTCGTCGGCTACACCCCGCAGATCGCGGCCGCCACCTGGCTGGGGCACTCCGAGGCCCGGGTACCCGGGATCGATGTGACCATTAATGGCGAGTACTACGACTACATCTACGGCTCGACCATCGCCGCCCCGACGTGGGCCCGCTTCATGGCGCAGGCGATGGAGGGCCGGGAGCCCGGCGAGTTGAACATCGGGGACCTTGGGGCCCCGCCGGTGGAGCGGCCCGCGCCGCGGCCTTCCGGCGGCCCAGCCCAACCGTCTCCGGCCCCCACATCTAACCGTTGATGTGGCGGCTGGTTGGCCGCAGTCTGGGTTGGGCGGCGCTGGCGGGCGCGGCCACGCTCGGGTGGGCGCTAGCGGAGGCTGAGGCGTACCGTGACCGGCACGTCGTCGTCCCGCTCGGAGCCCGCCGCGGCGGCGTGGACCGGCACCCGGCGGCGGGGCTGCGCATCCTGCAGGTAGCCGACCCGCACCTGGCAGTCGGCGACCGCCGCCGGGCGGCCTACCTGGCGCGCCTAGCAGAGTTGGAGCCCGACCTGGTGATCGCCACGGGAGACAACTTGGGCGGGGTCGACGCACTGCCCGAGCTGCTGACGGCGCTGGCTCCCCTGCTGCGCCTGCCGGGGGCGTTCGTGCTCGGATCGAACGATTATTGGGCACCGAAACTGAAGTCACCGACCCGCTACCTGCGCCGCGATCCACGCCAGGCGGACGATCCCGCCGAGGAGCGGGTGGCGCTGCCGACCGCCGAACTGGTCGCGGCCTTCACGGACGCGGGTTGGCTAGATGCCACGAATACGCGGGGACGCGTGCGGGCCGGGCGGTGGAGCGTGGAGATCACCGGCGTAGACGACCCGCACCTGGACGCCGACCGGTTCCCGGTTGACGGTGTCGACGAGGGAGCGGAAGGTCGGCAAGCGGCGGGTGGCACCGAGGGTGGGGCGGCCGGCGCACCGGACTTGCGCCTGGGATTGGCGCACGCCCCCTACCGGCGAGTGCTCAACCAGTTCGCCGCCGCGGGTGCCGACCTGGTCCTGGCGGGGCACACCCACGGCGGGCAGTTGCGGGTGCCGGGCTGGGGGGCACTGGTCACCAACTGCGACCTACCTACTCGCCACGCCGCCGGGCTCTTCCCCTGGCCGGAGACTGCCAGCCCAACCTGGGTGCACGTGGACGCGGGCATCGGCACCAGCCCGATGGCGCCGGTGCGCCTGGCCTGCCGCCCCGGGGCGACACTGCTGACCATCCTTTGAGGGGCGGGCCTGGGCGGCCAGCGAACAGGGATTGGCGGTGGCCACCGTTACCATCCTTTGAGGGGCGGGCCTGGGGGCCGGGCGGGCAAGCAGCTCTCCGCAGCCCCGCCCCCGTAGCCCGACCGGGCTTGGGCAACACGGAACGACAGGGAGGCGCAAGTGGTGAACGTCTCGCACAGGCCGATTTCCGTTAGGGCCGGAAGTGGGGCTATACTTCACGAGTTCCATTCGGGGTGTGGCGCAGCTTGGTAGCGCGCTTCGTTCGGGACGAAGAGGCCGCAGGTTCAAATCCTGTCACCCCGACTAAAAATCCGGTGCTCCACTGGCGTGGGCGCCGGATTTTTCGTTGCCCAGCAGCCTGCTCCCGGCCGGGGCGCCCGCTGGGCAGTGGCGGGGGGCCGCCGGGCCGTGCACCCGCAGGCGACCGCCCTAACTGTCCACCAGGGGAGCACAGGCGCCATATACGCCACTTATGGCTCGCTGGTGGTCAGTTAGGGCGACCCGTGCAACCTAGCTCTTCGCTTCACCCGTGCGGGCGGCAGCAATTTCGTACGATGAGCGCATCCAACCGCGAGGGAGACCCCAATGGCAGAGCTAATGCGCACGGTGAACGGCCAGCTGGAAGCATTCGTCGAGTATTTGGCCGACTACGTCCTCGCCAAGTCCTCCAGCGCCCACATCGAGACCTCCAGCATCTTCAACTCGGGGCCAACGAAGATCGCGGTGTTGGCGTTTGAGCGCTACAGCTGGACGGGCGGCAACCGGGTCGGCATGGTGGTGACGGTCGCGGGCAGCGATAACGTGCTGCAGGTGCATGGGGTCTCCCTCGGCGGCAGCCAGGCAGTGTTCTTCAAGATCAATACCTTCGGTGAGGAAAGCTTCTTGGCCACCCTGGATGAGACTCTCAACGAGTGGGAAAATCGGCAAAATAGCCCCCAATTTCACTAGCTTTTTCGCCACCGACAGCCCACAGGTACCGCTATAGTGCTGGCCGGGCGAGGAGGAATGTCCGTATGGGGTGGCGTGTAGTCGGGGCGGCACTGGCCGCTGTCGTGGCAGCGAGCGGGTGGCCGCTGCAACTGGCACAGGTGGGGCAGGCAGCGGAGTTGCCCACCGTTTCTGTCACCCCGGCCCCGCCAACGGCGGAGGTGGAGGAGGCCGACAGCGAGGAACTGGACTCTCCTGCCCCTACCCTGCCCGGGGACATGAGCCAGGAAGTGACCGTGGATGTCGGCGCTGACACCCCCGCCCTCCCCGCCCAATCGGGCTCCGCTGCTCAGCCCGCCGCCCCGGTGCCCGTCCCCGCCGATCAAGCGATGGCTTTGGAACCGGGCGAGGGCCGCCTGTTCGTCGGCAGCAACGGCACCCAATTCGCCTACCACTGGTGGCAGGCGGGCGCCAACGGCACCGTCGTCTACTTCGACGGCGATGGCACCTCAAGCTTCACGGACCTGGACCCCGGGGGATTTAGCGATCTGGTTTCCAACAGTGCACGCGTGCGGGGCATGAACTTTGTGTTCCTGAACCACCCGGACGGCGGGGACAGCTGGTGGGAGAACGGCGACCCGGACACCTGGGCGGTGGCGGTGCGCGAGTTCATCTCCAGGGTGCCCAATGACAACTTGGTTCTGGTGGGCTACTCGGGTGGGGCCGAGTTTTTGGCGCGGCACCTGCTGTTGCCGGGCACTGACTGGCTGCCCGCCAACTCGGCGGCGGTGATGATCGGCGGGGGCGACATTGAGTGGGAGGAAGTCTCACCGGCTGGCATCCGACGGGACGTGCTGCTGGACTGGGTAGTCGGTGCGGGGGATGATTCGCCGGGATGGTCAGCGCTGCGGACCAGCGAAGTGGCGCACGAGGCCTACGTGGCGGCTGGGTACACGCGTGCCGCCCGCGTCGTGACGTGCGGCAGCCACGATTCCTACGACCTGCCGTCGATCATCGGCTGGCACGCCGACCAGGTGCTGGCGCAGGCCACTAACCTGCCCGACCCGGTGTGGGGGCCGGTGGTTGACCCGGAGCCGTTCGCGGCCTGCGACGGTTCGGCCTTGCCAACCCGCCCCGGGCAGCAGGTGCCGCGGGCCCCGCGCATGTCGGCCGCGACCCTGCGCCTGGTGGGTGACAGCTTGCGGCAGCAGCTAAACCAGCCTGCCACCTTCGAAGCTGACGCGTCACCTGACTCCCTTTTGGCGACGGTGGACGACGGCTGGGGCACCCTGGCGGCCGGTGGCGCCGCGTTCGCCTTGGGGTGGGCGGCGCTGCGGCGGGTGCGGGGCCGCCGCCACGTCAGCGAGTGACGACGCTGCTGCCCTCGACGGACGCTTTCGCTTGAACGCTATTCCATTCGCATGTTTGGCGGCAACGTACCAGAATAGCCATCGCCACGACTACTGTTCCGTAGACGCTGACTCATAGATGACTTTTCCAGGTCTGTGGTGATTTGGGTGATGGCTTGTTGGAGTTGTTCTTCGTTGTGGGCGAAGTCTTTTAGGGCTTGTTGCAGGCGGGTGGTGAATTCGTCGAGTTCGGCGGCGTTTTTGCGTAGTTCGTCGGCCAGGGTGAGGATGAAGTTTTGGTAGGCGCGGCGGAAGCGTTGGGCGCCGGGTTCTACGCCCCAGCGGGCGGTGGTTTGTTGGGCGGCCCAGTCTTCGCAGGCTTTAATGCCTTTGTCTAGGGCGTCCTTGCCGTCGGCGGCCAGGCGGGCGCGTTATTGTTCGGCTAGTTCGTAGTCGATGGACAGGTCTTCTTCGTCTGGGCCCATGGTCGGCTCCTTGCCGTTGGTGGGATGCTGCCGCTCCAGCCTAGGGCAGGAGCCGGCGGCGCGGCGGGCGTTATGCACCGGTAAATGTGTCCTGCCTGGTGGGCGGGGGGCGTGTGGCATTATGTTGCGCGTCACAGTCGACCAGGGAGTGGGAGGGGCGCAGATGCGTAGCGGGTATGGAAGTCTCAGGGCGGCAGTACTGGCAGGCGTGTTACTGGCAAGTGCCTGCAGCCCAGCCACCCCCGACGCTGGCGCCACGGCAACCACGCCGACCGCTGCCGCCAACCCGGCAGACACAGCGAGCTCCTCACCCACCCCAACCCCGTCCCCAACGGGCAGCGCCCTAGGCCCGGTAGGCACCATCGCCTTCCAAGACGACAAAGTCTGGCTAGTCACCCCCGAAGGCGACTACACCATGAACATCCCCCAAGGCTACGAAGGAAAGGAACCCACCCCAGAAAGCACTGATCCCCCGCTTGTGGCCAACCTTTCTGGCGATGGGTCCCAGATCGCGTACTTCTACTCTCCTGCCGATAAAGAACTACCCCCGAAGGAGGAAGTCCTGCTAGACGTGACATACAGCATGGTCAATGACCCTCACGCTCGTGATGACATTAACGAATTTGCAGGCAAACCGGCCGTCGCGGTGCAGGCGCGGACCATAACCGACAGATGGACGGTGGTTTATCTCTATTCGAAATTTGGTGGCGGGGTGTGGCAAATAAACTTCGCCGGCACCTCTCAGGAGCAAGCCGATGATCTCATCCGCCAGGCCAGCGAGTCCCTAACCAAGCAGTAGCCCGCAAGGCCGCTGCTCTACACACTGTCACGCGTCACCAGTTCCATCGGCAGCACGATGCGCTCGGGGGCTCCGCCGGCCAGCAGGTCGAGGGCGGCGCGGGCGGCGAGCTGGCCCTGGGTACGCAGCGGTTGGCGGATGGTGGTCAACGGTGGCTGCGTGTGGGCGGCAAGCGCGTGGTCATCGAAGCCGATGACGGAGACGTCGGCCGGGACGCGGCGTCCCGCGGTGCGCAGGGCGGCCAAGGCCCCGGCGGCGAGCCGGTCGGAGGCGGCCAGCACCCCGTCGAGCTCGGGCTGTCGACGCAGCAGCTCGACCATGGCGGCCCGTCCCGATTCCTCATCCCACCCGGTCCACACGATACGCTCGGGCCCCAGTTTCCCCGGTAGGCCGCGGCGGTAGCCGGTGAGCCGATCCTCAGCAGCGGGGTTACTGGCGGGCCCCAGCAGGGCCACAACGTCGGTGCGCCCGCGCGTCCACAGGGCGCGGGCGGCCTGCTCGGCACCGGCCTCGTCGTCGGCGTAGATGGTGGTGAAGTGCCGCTGCCACGGCTCGTCGCGCACCTGGCCGCACAGCACGACGGGCAGCCCGAGCTCTGCCAACGCCTCCAGCAGGGGCGTGCCGGTGTAGGGCGACAGGGCGATGACGGCGTCGACTGCGCGGCGGGACAGGTGCCGCAGTGCCCGGTCGTATTCGGCGGGGGTGGCGGCCTGCAGGAGGACGGGCAGGTACGGGGTGGTGCCCAGCTGATCGGTTATGCCGCGCAGGATCGTGGCGTAGGTGGGGTCGACGAAGAGTTCGTCCAGGGTTTCGGTCAGCAGCACGGCGATAGCTTCGGTGCGGCCGGTGGCCAGGGCGCGGCCAACCGCGCTGGTGACGAAGCCGGTCTCGGCGATGGCTTGGTCGATTTTGGCGCGGGTGGCGGGGGTGACTTGGGCGGTGCCGTTGAGGGCGCGCGAGACGGTGGCGCGGGAGACTCCGGCGCGGGCAGCCACGTCCGCAATAGTGGCGGCGGGGCGGCGGGGCATTGGTTTCCTTCAGTCTCTTGCGCGGCGGTCACCGACACTCTACAGTCTATGAAACCGGTTTCATAGCGGGTGGGAGGACACGGTGGGTGATCAGCAGCCGAGCGCACCAAGCCGTCACGATTGGGAGAACCCCCACCTTTTGCATCGCCACCGCCTACCCGCCCGCGCCTATTTCTTCGGCTATCCCGACGCGCAGGCCGCCGCCAGCCACGACCGGCAAAACGCCTGGGGCTTTACGGACCTGACCGGAGCGTGGCACTTCCACCTGGTCGATCACCCGCGGCGTCTGGCGCCCGTCGAACTGGGCCAGCCCCACCCGGACTGGCCGCTCGTGCAGGTACCGCACCTCTGGCAGGTCGACGGTTGGGGCCCGCTGCAATACACCGACGAGGCCTACCCCTTCCCCGTCGATCCGCCGCGCGTGCCCAGCCACAACCCGACCGGCATCTACCAGCGCCTCGTCGACGTGCCACCCCCGCCCCCGGGTGCGCGCGTGTGGCTGCGGCTGGACGGGGTGGAGAGCTACGCGGAGGTCTACGTCGGCGGGCGCTTCGTTGGCATGACCAAGGGCTCGCGCCTGGCCGCCGAGTTTGACCTCACCGACTTTCTCCAACCAGGCGAGAACCTGCTGACCCTGGTGGTGGCGCAGTTCAGCGACGGCACCTACCTGGAGGATCAGGACATGTGGTGGGCGGCGGGGCTCTTCCGCGCCATCTACCTGCACACCCGACCCGTCGCGCACCTGAGCGACTTTTGGGTGCGCACCGTACGCGAGGGCGACGACGCCCGCCTCACCGTGCACGCCGATGCCGTCGGCGCCGAAAAGCTCACCTGGACCCTGCACGCCGCCGGGCAGCTGGTGGCCCGCCGCGAGTTGCAACCGGGACAGAGCATTGAGGTGAGCGTGCCCGCTGCGCGGTTCTGGTCCCCGGAGGAGCCGTTCCTGTACGACATGCTGCTGGCGGTGCACAGCGCGGCTAACCCGGGCGGCCCGGACGCCGCCCCGACCGTAACAAACCCGGCCGCCCCACCCGCGACGAACGCGGGCGTCACCACCCCAACCGCAGCGAGCCCTGCCGTCGCCGCCCCGGCCACCCCAGACGTCGTTGCCCCAGACGTCACGGCCCCAGCGAGCGAGTACGTGCCCCACCGGCTGGGACTGGCCGAGGTGCGCATCGACGGCGGCCGCCTGCTACTGAACGGCCAGTACTTCAAGATGCATGGCGTCAACCGGCACGACCACGATCCGCACACCGGCCGCGCAGTGAGCGTGGAGCGGATGCGCCGCGACCTGGAACTGATGAAGGCGCACAACATCAACGCCGTGCGCACCGCCCACTACCCCAACGATCCGCGCTTCTACGAGCTGTGCGACGAGCTGGGCCTGCTGGTGCTAGCGGAGACCGACCTGGAGACGCACGGTTTCGCGTGCGTGGGTGATTTGGCGCGTCTGACCGACGATCCGGGGTGGCAGGCCGCGTTCGTCGATCGCATCACCCGGCACGTGGTGGCGCAACGCAACCACGCCTGCATCGTCGCCTGGTCGCTGGGCAACGAGTCCGGGTTCGGCTGCAACATCGCCGCCGCCACCGCCGCCTGCAAAGCGCTCGATCCACGACCGGTGCACTACGAGGAGGATCGGGACGCCGAGGTGGTGGACCTGATCTCCACCATGTACTCGCGCGTGTCCCAGATGCACGACTTCGGCG
Organism: Buchananella hordeovulneris; assembly: GCF_001907235.1. Lineage (GTDB taxonomy): Bacteria > Actinomycetota > Actinomycetes > Actinomycetales > Actinomycetaceae > Buchananella > Buchananella hordeovulneris. The sequence continues at coordinate 108,403 of NZ_MQVS01000008.1, read as the reverse complement.
AGTTCCCCCACCCCAAGCCGCGCATCTTGTGCGAGTACGCGCACGCGATGGGCAACGGACCGGGCGGGCTGGCCGAGTATCAGGCGGTCTTCACCAAGTGGGACTGCCTGCAGGGGCACTTCGTGTGGGAATGGTGCGATCACGGGCTGGCGGCGCGCGCCGCGGACGGCACCGAGTTCCACACCTATGGCGGAGACCACGGCGACTACCCCCACAACGGCAACTTCTGCATCGACGGCTTGGTTTTCCCCTGGCAGTCCCCCAGCCCGGGGTTGGTGGAGTACGCCCAGGTGCTGTGTCCCGTCGGGGTGGAATTGGCCGCCGACGCCGCCCCCGCTCTGCAGGTGACCAACCGGCGCTACTTCACGGACCTAACCGACGTCACCCTGCAGGTGGCGCTCGCCCCCGAGGGGCAGGCCGGGGCGCCGTGGCTGGTGCGGCCCGGGCCAGTGCCGCCCGGGGCGACCGCGCGGGTGGAGCTTCCGACTGAGCTGGCGGAGGCGTTATCCCACCCGGCGTTGCTGGCGCGCCCGCCGCTGCCGGGCGCGGGCCGGGACCGGCCCGGCGGGGTGCCGGTGACGGGCGAGAACTGGCTGGTCGTCTCGGTGCGGGGCCGGGTGCTCGACGCCGCCGCCCACGAACTGGGCCGCTTCCAGTTCGCCCTGCCGCCGAGCCCGGCGGCGCACGCCGCGCCGCGGGCGCACGCTGATCCGGCCGCGCCGGGGTTCGCCGGGCCCCCCACCCCGGAAGCCACCACGCCGCCCCCGCCGGAGACCACCGCTGTAGTAGCGGAAACAGCAGTGCGGGATGCGGGCGACGCCGCGGCTGCGGCATCCGCCCCGCGCGCCGTCACCGCTCCCCCCACTCCGCGCGCCGTCGCCGCTCCCCCCGCCCCGCTCGCCGTCGCTGCCTCCCACGACCGCCTGACCCTGACCTCCCCCACCGACCGCTGGCAGCTGGACCTGCTGTCCGGGGAGCTGACCGTGTGGCACCACCGGGACCAGCCGGTGCTGGCCAGCGGCCCGCGCGTGGGGCTATGGAAGCCGCTGATCGACAACCATGCGCCCGAGCATGAGGCGCTGTGGCGGCCGCGCCACCTGCACGCCCTGCAGACCGCCACCCGGGAGGTGACGTGGCGGCAGGACGGGACGGACGTCGTCGTGCACGTCACCCAACTCCTCGGCCCGCCCGGCCTGGGGTGGGGCGTCGACCTGGAGCTGGACTACCGGTTCACCCCCAACGGCCTCACGCTGGGGGTGGCGGGGCGACCGCGCGGCGACTTTCTGCCCCTCGTGCCCCGCATCGGCCTGACCTGCGAACTGCCGGGGCAACTGCGAGACGTGGAGTGGTACGGGCGCGGGCCAGGCGAGAACTATCCCGACTCGGCCACCGCGAACCTGATCGGCCAGTGGCGCGCCACGGTGGACGACATGTTCACCCCGTACGTGGTGCCGCAGGACTGCGGCAACCGGGGCGAGGTGCGGTGGGTGCGCCTGTCCGGGGCGGGCCGGGCCTTGACGGTGGCCCCCAGCCGGGGCGGGCGGCCGCTGGCGTTCTCGGCGTGGCCGTACCGAGCCGCCGACATCGACGCGGCCCGCCACCGCTGTGACCTGGTGGCCCGCGACACCGTCACCCTGAACCTCAACGATGCGGTGCTGGGGCTCGGGTCGAACTCGTGGGGATCGGAAGTATTGGACAGTTACCGGTTGCGGCTCGCGCCGTTCACGTTCAGCTACGACTTGTGGGCGGGGGTGGCGTGATGCGGGTGGTCAGCCGGTCACAGTTGGCGGCGTGGGGCGGGCCGCGCGGCGAGCCCCGCTGGGCGCGCGTGGCGGCGGCGCTAACGCGGGCGCAGCCGGGCGGGGTGGTGGCGGCCGACGTCGCCCACTCGCTCGGCGACAGCCTCACCTACCGCCGCATCGAGGCCCAGCAGCTGGTGGGCGGGCCACTGCGCGGGCACCGCCGCTACCTGACGCTGCTGGCCCCGCTGGACGCCGCGCTGCAGGTAGAGGTGGCGCCACAGGCCGAGTTGGCGGCCGCCGGGCCGTACAGCGACCTGACCGACTGCCAACTGTTCACCCCGCCCCCCGCGGGCCTCGACGCGGTCGAGGTGGCGGCGGGCCGGGTAGGGATCGTGGAGATCGCCGAGGCGGCAAGAGTGCGGGCCGGGCGCGGGAACGTCGTCGTGCTGCGGGTGACGGTGGAAGGCACCGAGGTGGCGCAACTGTGAGGCAGAAATGAGCAAACGTAAACAGATCGGCCGCCTCGCCCTGCTGGCGATGATCGTGTCCGCGACGTTCAACATCAACCACGTGCTCAACAACCACGTGGCGATCGGCTTGGCGTCGGCCCCGACATTCCTGGCGGCCACATTCATCTACTTCGTGCCGTTCACACTGGTGATCGCCGAGTTCGCCGCGCTCAACCACAGCTCCGAATCGGGCGTCTACCAGTGGGTACGCACCTCCCTGGGGGGCCGCTGGGCGTTCCTGACGGCGTTTTGCTACTGGTTCGTCAACCTGTTTTATTTCGCGGCCCTCCTGCCGATGACCCTGGTTTTCGCCTCGTACTTGTGGCTCGGCTATCCAGCGCGGCTGTCACAGGGCTGGATCACGGTGCTGTCGCTAGTGATCTTCGCGGCCACCACGTGGCTGTCGACGCACGGGGCCCGCCGCATCGGCAGCCTCACCGCCATCGGGGCCCTGGCGGTGCTGACGCTCACGGTGGGATTCGTGCTCTTCAGTGGGCTGGCGCTGGCGGGCGGCGTGCAGGCAGCGACACCGCTGACGGTGCGCAACATGACACCCGACCTAGGGTCGTTCGCGTCCGTGTGGCTCTACTTGGGGACGCTCGCGTGGATCATTCAAGGCGTCGGCGGCGCCGAATCCGTGGGGGTGTTCCTGCAGGACCTGCGCGGCGGCGTGCGGGCATTCGTGCGCACCATCGTCGTCGCCGGGGTGCTGATCGGGCTGCTGTATGCGGGGGCCTCGGCGATGCTGACAGTGTTCGTGCCCGCGGGACAGCTGGAGATTTCGAACGGCCTGTTCGTGGCGCTCGGGGCCGTGGCGGAACACTTCGGTATCTCGGCGGCGGTGTCGTATCGGGTGATCGGCGTCGTGCTGCTGGCGGCGACCCTCTCAACGATCCTGGTGTGGACGGCCACGCCCGTGAAAGTCATGTTCGCGGAGATCCCGCCGGGGGTCTTCGGGCCGCGCCTGGCCCGCCTGAACAGTCACGGCGTGCCGGAGCGGGCGGCGTGGCTCCAGTTCCTCATCGTTGCCCCCATGCTGGCGCTGCCCGCGCTCGGCAGCGGCAACATCAACGAACTGCTGCGAATCGTCGTGAACATGACGGCGGTGACGGCGCTGCTGCCGAGCCTCATCATCATGTACGCCTACCTGGTTTTGCGGTGGAAGTACGACGCCGTCCCCCGCAACTTCCGCTTCCTGCCCCGCCGGGCGGCGCTCGCCGTCATCGGGCCCCTGCTCGCCGGGTGCTGCGTCGTGTTCGTCGCCGGGACGATTCCGCTGGCCCAGCCGCTGTGGCTGACCTTGACATACAACATTGGCGGGCTCGTGCTCTTCGTCGGCTCGGCGGCGCTGTGGTATCAGCGCTACCTGCGACGGCTGCGGCGCGCCAACCCGGCCGCCGCCCGGGCCGCACTCGCCCCGGGAGTGCACGACGGGGAAGGGTAGGGGCGGGCGGCGCGGGATGCGGTGGCGCGGTACTAGGTGCAGCGGCCCGGTGGCCGGGCTTGGGTGCGGCAGCCCGGTGGCCGACCAGACGAAACCTTGAAGCTCAGGTCGTAGAACCCCTTAAGTCGCGAGGGGTTTGCTAGATTCCGACTCTCAGCCCAGCCTGGTCACCAACTCCAAATCCTAATTCACCTTTAATCGCGAGGTGCTTGTTGGCGGGAGAATTACGAGTCTCTCGCTGGCCAGGACCGGTCTTAATGCACCTTTAGTCGCGAGGTGCTTGTTGGCCGCTACCGAGACGCCGAGCACGCCACGGAGCCACCGTCTTAATGCACCTTTAGTCGCGAGGTGCTTGTTGGCGTGACATCGTCCTAGGAGAGAGGCTGCCCATCACCCGTCTTAATGCACCTTTAGTCGCGAGGTGCTTGTTGGCATCGCTACACCGTACATACTGCGTCGGGCAGTATGTCTTAATGCACCTTTAGTCGCGAGGTGCTTGTTGGCTCTGAAGGAGGTTCAGAAGGAGGGTAGTCAGCGCGGGTCTTAATGCACCTTTAGTCGCGAGGTGCTTGTTGGCCCTACACGGACGCCGACCACCGCGCCGCCCTCCAGGCGTCTTAATGCACCTTTAGTCGCGAGGTGCTTGTTGGCCGGTGAACCCGTAGCCTTGGCGGCGCCCGACGGCACGTCTTAATGCACCTTTAGTCGCGAGGTGCTTGTTGGCCCTCGTGGAGGGCCAGGGGAAACCCTGACCCACGTCTTAATGCACCTTTAGTCGCGAGGTGCTTGTTGGCCCCCAGCCCCGGACCCGACGCCGAGTCCGACTATGTCTTAATGCACCTTTAGTCGCGAGGTGCTTGTTGGCGGGCCTGCCCGAGCCGACTGAGGGGGTGGTGTTCATGTCTTAATGCACCTTTAGTCGCGAGGTGCTTGTTGGCCCGGGCATTCGGCCGCAACCGGGTGCTCACGGCGCGTCTTAATGCACCTTTAGTCGCGAGGTGCTTGTTGGCCCCCGTAGGGGCACGTGGTCCGCCGGCCGGAAGTGTCTTAATGCACCTTTAGTCGCGAGGTGCTTGTTTGCACCGGAAGCCGCTGGCTTCCGGTTCTTTGTCAGCGAGTCTTAATGCACCTTTAGTCGCGAGGTGCTTGTTGGCGAGGGTGGCCGCGATACACGGCTGCCCTTGTGATGTCTTAATGCACCTTTAGTCGCGAGGTGCTTGTTGGCCGTATCGCTGGGGTTTGAAAACCCCGACGGAAGAGTCTTAATGCACCTTTAGTCGCGAGGTGCTTGTTGGCGCTAGTGGTGGCGCTTATAGTCAGTACGGCAGTGTCTTAATGCACCTTTAGTCGCGAGGTGCTTGTTGGCCCTGCGCTGAGAGTCAGCTGAGGGCCGCCGTCTCGGCCTGGACCGCGCCAACGCCCCCATGCTAGCACTTAGCTGAACGATGTGCGCTGATTTTCGTCACGTTCACGCACCCAAACTTGATCCTGACAATAACCTGAACAATAACAGCAGTTCGCGCTGTTGACAGCAGTCCACACCACTCCCCCCTTCTTCTGCCCTACATACAGCACCCTTTGCATGCACACGATTGCCCTGACATATGCGCGGAGCAACAGTCACACACCTAGACTTTTCGTTGATACACCAACAAAAAACCCATCCACAGTGACATGCGCCACACTTGCGGCCTGGAGCAAGTACCACAAACGCCCTCCTACCCCTATGCTGGACCTAGGCATAGCAGCCAGGTAGCGCCCCGACTGCTTCAGCAACAAAGTTGCTGCTGAAGCAAACTTACGCGATTCCAGCACTTTGGTGCATCTGTTTCAGGATACGCGAGTTAACTCGCGGATTTTCGCGCCCGAAAACAAATATCCCGAAAGTTGGTGACCCACATGGAAACCTCTGTACGCCATTTAGGTGAGCTCACCTATCCGTTGCGCGCAAGCGCCGCTTTCCAGCGTCAAGCCCTGACCGGGGAGCCGGACTTGTTAACCGAGATCGCCGCACCCGACTCACTCCTAAACGCCTGGCGCTACGTCTTCACCCGCGATGCCAAGGACGGCTACCTCCTGCAGCAAAGCCAGCAGATCGCCGCGGATCCCGACCGCTTCGTCGCCGCCCTCTCCGGAGCGTTGCTGAGCGGCCGGTACCAACCCGAGCCCCAAGTGGAGGTACTCATCCCCAAAAAGGGCAAGACATCCGCCATGCGGGAGCTTTCCATCCCCTCCATTCGCGACCGCGTGGTGGAACGGGCCGTCCTCAACGCCATCATCGACCGCGCCGACCTCCTGCAGTGCTCAGCGTCATTCGCCTTCCGGCGCGGCCTCGGCGTCCAGGCCGCCACCCACGAGATAACCCAACTCCGTGATAGTGGCAATCGGTACGTCCTGCTGACCGACATCGCCAACTACTTCGGCCGCATCAACATCGCCGACTCCCTACGGGTGCTGCAACGTGGCCTGTTCTGTTCCCGCACCCTCGCCCTCTTGCGTTTCATCGCCAAGCCACGTCGTGTCGTCGGGCGACGTCGCATCCGCTCCCGCGGTCTCGCCCAAGGTTCCTGCCTCTCCCCCCTCCTCGCCAACCTCGCCTTGACCGATATCGACTTCGCCCTGGCCGACACTGGTGTCGGTTACGTACGTTTTGCCGACGACATCCTCCTGTGCGCTCCCTCCCGTACTGAACTTGCCGCTTCCCAGCGACTCCTGGCATCCCTCGCTGCCCACCAAGGTTTACAGCTCAATGAGGAGAAAACCATGCACACCAGCTTCGACGCCGGGTTTTGCTACCTCGGGGTGGATTTCACCGCTCACCAGCCCGTCACCGACCTGCACTACGGCGTCAAGCACACCAAGCAGCCTGCCAAAGTGCTCTACGTCGGACAGGATGGTGCCCGTGTGAGCCTCACCCGCGAACGCCTCGTCATCACGGGACCCGATACGCTCCCTCAAGTATCTGTGCCTCGCCGCCTCGTGAGCCGAATCGTGCTCAGCGGCAACGTCGGGCTGAGCGCAGGCGCCCGCAACTGGGCGTTGTTTAACGAGATTGATGTCATCTGTCTGTCCCGGCGCGGCAGCTACCTCGGCCAGATGACGGGACTACGTTCCGCCCTGAACGCCTCGCGGCTGCTGCGGCAAGCCGAGTTTGCCGCGAACCCAGCGGCGCGCCTCCCGCTCGCCAAGCAGTTCGTGGGAGCCAAGCTCAACAACCAGCTGCACATGCTGCACCGGCTCGGGCGCCGCAGCAAGAACATCGACGTTGCCGACACGTGCGTCACGATCCGCGGATTGACCACGCAACTGCCGGATGCGACCACCGTGGACGAGGTGCGCGGCCTGGAGGGACAAGGCTCAGCGCTGTATTTCCCCTGCGCAGCCGAACTGCTGCCCACCGAGATGTGGTTCGCTGGCCGGAGCCGCCGCCCACCCCGGGACGTCGCCAATGCAGCCTTGTCTTACGGGTACGCGATCCTGCTCGGTGAGTGCACCGCCGCCCTGTACGCCGCCGGTTTAGAACCCTCCCTCGGGCTCCTACATGCCTCCACCGACAAGCGCCCCAGCCTGTCACTCGACCTGATGGAAGAGTTTCGGCCACTGTTGGTGGACCGGGTGGTCTGGTCACTGCTGCGGTTGCGGCGCTTGCGGGCCGAGCACGGCACTGCCAGCCCCGACGGCGACGGGGTATGGCTCACCAACGAGGGCAAGCGCATCCTCGTTGACGGCTACGAGGCGATGCTGCAGCGCAGTGTTAAGGGTTCCCTACCGGGCTTTGCTGGTACGTGGCGGCGCCACATTCACCACCAAGCCCAGCGCCTGGCCCACGCCATCTTCGACCCCGTCTACTCGTGGAGCGCAGCGGCGTGGCGTTAGACGCCATCATTGCCTACGACATTGCCTCCAACAGGCGCCGCACCCGTATTGCGGCCCTGTTGGAGGGGTGGGGCTTTCGCATCCAAGAATCGGTATTCCAACTCTCCGTCTCGCAGGCCGAGTTGGCCGAGATCCAGCGCCAGTTGCAGGAGCTGATCGTGGAGTCCGACGACGTTATCCACATCTACCGCCTGTGCCGCAGCTGTGCCAACGGCATCGTCGTGCTCGGCACTGCTCCCACCATCCACGACCGCGGGCTCTACCTCGGTGTGTGGTAACCAAAAGCTACGTCCCGATTAGGCCTACACTCGGGCGAGGAGTCGAGGAGGAGCCATGCCCACCACGGTCTACATCGAGTTCACTGCCGACAGCCCGGTGGAACCAACGCCGCGCCGCCTGCACGCTGCCCTCAGCGGCATCCTAGATCTGCCGGTGGGAATCTCGCCGCAGCGCGCCGCCACCCTGCCCGCCCTAGCGGTGCGGCCGGTGCACGACGCGCCCGGCCCTAAGCCCTACAGTCTGGGCCAGTTGATGACTCGGCTGGGCGTGCTCGGCATGGAGGTGCGTTTCCTCGACGATCGGTTGGTCTCCACTCTCGATGCCTGGCTCGCGTGGGGCGGTGTGCTGCCGCTCGGCAGCGGGGACGAGCACACGGCGCTGCTGTGTGCGCAGCAGGCAGAGGTGATACAGACCGCCACCTGGCAGGAACTGGCCGACACTACCGACAACACGGCGTGGGAAATCACGCTGCTTTCCCCCACCGTCTTCTCCCGGCACGCTCAGCACACAGCGGACTTCACTGCGGTATCTTTCGCCGACTCGCTGCATGCACGCTGGCGGGCGTGGAACGTCGGCTACGACTTTCCCCTGCCTCGCCGCGCCGACCTTGCCCACCTACTGGTCATGGACGATCACACCCGTCCCGTAACGGTGAACCTCGGCATGCCACACAAGGATCGGCGCGGACGTTTGGCTTCTCGTGCCATCACAGCCCGCGAAGGCAGGCTGCGGATAAGTGGCCGCACCGGCACCCCCGCCACCGCAGCCTTCTCGCGCCTGATGGCGCTGGCGCAGTTCACCAGCGTGGGCTCCCACGGAGCCTTCGGCATGGGGCTAATCGACGTGGTGCCAAGCTCCTGATGTGCAGCGGTCAGACGAGGACCGCGATCGCGGCATTGACGACCGTCAGCACGCCGACGGCCCAGAAGAGTCCCGTGGGAACAGTCTCGTTGCGCTTCTGCCGGGCCCCGGCCACCCCTAGGGCCGCCCCTATCACCAGCAGCACTCCGAGCTTGATGCCGATCTTGCCGTAGTTGAGGTCCTGCTCCAACCCCCACGGGGCAGCCAAAACCAGGCCGGTGACGAAGGCCAGCGCCATGCCCCACTGCATCAGGGGCGTCACCCGGCTCCGGCGCTGGAAGGCCTCGACGGCCCACGCCCCCAGTAGCAGCGCAAAGCCCACCAGGTGCAAAACAACAACGATGTTCCGCAGCATGCCCATGGCCCCATCCTTCACTCTCGGCGGCGCGCCCCGGGTAGGCAGTGCCGACACTGTCACCAGTATGGGGCCACAGTCACCGATGATGGTCAGCGGCGAAAGAAATCCCGCACCGGTACTTTCAGCATCAAGGCCACCACCAGCCCGATCAAGATCGGGACGGCCACCACCCACCAAGCAAAACTCAGCACCCCACACACCGAGCCCAGCCGCTCAGCAATGGGAACTGCCGACCAATTTGCCCACAACTCCAGGCACACCGTCAGCGGCACCCCCACAAATCCCAAGAGCCCCAGGGCCTTCTCCCGGAAGCGGGCCGAACGCTGCTCGCGATACTCCAGCAGGCTCTGCACGCTTTCGCGCACCGTGCGTGCCTGTTCCGCCACCTGAGTCACCATCTCGTTCACCCCACTGACATCTTGCAGCTTGGTGAGTAGCTTGCGCGCGTTGATCCGTTCCGTCACATCGGTCCACCACTCGCTCGCCAGGAAAACTGCCGCCCGGCCATCTAGCTGCAGGGCCCGGTAGATGAGGGCGTCTCGGTCAGTGGAGGGACCGGCGTTGTCCGCCAGTTCGCTCAGGGACCGCTCCACGTCCCGCGCCACCTTGGCGAGCTGGTGCGATAGCTTCCGCACCTGCAAGCGATCCAGCTCCAGCAACAAGCAAACATCCGCGAACTGGGTCAGAGTCAGCCCCAACGCCAACGGCCAGAAACGATTGTCGGCACCACTTGGCAAAACCGCCACTCCACGCGGATACACGGCGACCGCCCAGTTACTGGAAAATCGTTCCAGGCGCTCCCGCGCCAGCTCGGCCTGGGTGTCGTCGTAGGGCGGTCCCCACGTGCCCTGCAAGTGGCCCCACCGCCACCCTGCCTCCGCCAGGGCGGTATCGTCCCCGGCTGTTGCCTGCCAGCGGCTGGCTGGCACCCAGGTGAGCACGAATGGGCGGGCGGGACGCTGCCCCCCGATCTCCCCACTATCACCCAACTCCAAGTCCCCGCAGTGCGCATCGGCGGCCAGCCGCTGCTGCAACTCACCGATGAGGTTCATCAATTCGTTGGTGAGACGCAAGGCCCGATGCATTTCGTCCGGCCCCGTACAGGTGACCTCAGCGTGCACAACGACCAGCGCGAATTTCTCCTCCACCCGCAGCGTCTCCAGCGCCTGCACCAGCAATTGCACGTGTTGAGCATCCCCCGGGTGCTCCGACTCGCCAGAGCGCGGAGTGACGTCGATGTCTAGCTTCCACGGGTTAGCCAGCAATTGCCAGCGCCGCACATCTGCATTCAGCAGCCGCTCCTTTATCTCGGGAAAGAAGTCGGTCTCCCGCGCCTGTTGGGTAATAGTCGTGTGTTGCCCCGGGGTGGCGCCCTCCCCAAAGGCCACATGCTTTACCTGCAACGCTCCCTCCTGCCAGCCTGCCCGCCCGACAGAGGCCAACGGGAAGGTCTCCTCCCACGGCTTTGTCAACGCGGCTCGGAAGATGAGGGCGCAACGCAAGCGAGCGGGATCAGCCAGCAGCGCCGCCTGCGCGGGGCTCACGATTCCGTCCCGGTGGCGGCAGCCGCCCCTGCCAGACAGTCCCGCAGTTGGCGGAACGTATCCGCCCAGTCGACATCCTCACCATGCTCGCGGCCCAGAAATTCCCGCGCGCCGCACAGCAATTCCAAGTACGAACAGCCCGCCAACCCCACCTTCTCGCAGGCCGCCTGCAACGAGGCCGCAAAGTCGCTGTGGCCGTGCGAATACGGACTGAGATTGCGCACCTCCTCTAACGCCCACAGATACTTGAGCTCGGCAGGAAAGCTGGACTTCTGCTGTAAAAGCTTCTTCCGCTTCTGACCTGATTTTTTCAGGTACTTGGCCGCCAACTCCCCCACAATCACCGCGACACGTCCCTTATCGCGCTCACTCCAGTCCGCGAAATTCTCGTTGTCTACCACCACGCCTGCCAGCGCCGCCAGGATGTAGGCCCGCTCGTCTTCCGTACCCAGGCTCGCCCGCATCCGTTCAGCCAACTCCTGGGCCTGTTTGGCCACCTCCTGGAACTCACTACCAGTCACGCGCAAAATCCGGGCGACCGTCAACAGGTCTAGGCGGCGGAGGCAATCATGCGCCACCCGCAGCAGTTGTTCCCGATCCCGCGGGCTAACGACGAAGTAGTGCAGCTGAGTGCGATGCTGCAACTCGCCGTCTGTGCCCTTTACGTGCGACAGGAGGGTAACTGGCAGCCCGAAGCGGGCGCCAAAGCGTTGCGCGGCTCGGGTGGCAGCGAGGAATGCGTGTTTCTCACCTGGCACATCGAGAATAACCGCCTGGACACGCGGTTCCAGTTGCTCCAGTGCCGCATACACCCGCTTCTCGATGACCTTCATGCGGGCGGTTATCTCATCTGCCTTCTTCAGATCCCGGAAGGCAGTGCCGTACTCGATGATCTCCCCGTCGCCGTCGCAACGCCACCCGTTGGCGGCAATCTGCTCCCGGCGCACCTGTTCGGCCACAGTAGCGGTGTCTTTCGAGGCAAGTAATATCCGATGGATATAGGTTTCTGCACTACCCGGCGTCAACCCCAGATCAAGAGGGCAAACTCCGTTACACAGATTCACTAATACAGAGTTCTCATGCTCGGTCTTGTCGCTCGGGCCGACTGCGTGCACAAAGGCCACGTCCCCCGTGGGCCACACCAGCCCGGTGGGCAGGTCTCCCCCAATTAGATGCCGGACAGAGTCTCGGGTCTGTTGCGCCTCCCGCGAATCCGCACCCATCAGGCGATGCGTTGCGTCCTTGCCTACCTGGTTCAGCTCCTTGACACGCAACAGCCATTGCTGAGCAAAGGTAGGTTCGGGCTGCTTACTCACCCACCCGATATGGTGGCCGAGTGTAAGATGAGTTTCCTTCTGTAACTCTTCCTCCGCAGTCTTCTCTCCCGGCGCCAGCCGGGCTCGGTAGCCGGCGTATACCCAGGCTCGCACCGCCAAGCCCGCGCCGATATCACCCCGGGCGATATCAGCCAGGACGATGTTGCGCAGGGCCTCGGCCCTGTCCTCCCAAGACGCATCCTCGCTAAACGCCGCGGCCGTCACCTGCTCCAGTTCCGTCAACGCGCCGTCCGCCACCGCGGCTAGATCAGCCAAGCCCAGTGCAGTCGTCCATCCCCGGTAGGCGTCAACATCGTGGCTGAAACTAACCGCCTCAGCGGCCTCGTTTGGGGCTTGGCTCGGAATCAGCAGCTCGACGGTTCTATCGCCATTCTCCTGCAGCGCCCGCAGCAAAATGACCAAAAGTGTATTCGCCCCCGCCCCGATGGCCACGTAGATGGGTCCCGCCGTGGCCCGCAGTTGCTCGGCGAGCCGTCCCACCACCTCGTCTTCCACCAAGCTCTGACAGTCGAATACCGTGCACTTCCTCAGGTCGATTCCGGCAGTCTCCCGGACCCTATCGCCGCACGCTGACCAGGCGTCTGCCAGCAGCTCAGCCAGCGGAGTCGTCGGTCTCTGCCCGAAGGACGATCCGAGCAGCAGCAGGTCCACTGGCTCCCCCGCCCGTTTCGCGACGGCCCGCAGCGCACTCGGTAACGGCAGCTGCCGCCCCGAGGTGGAGGGGCTAGTAATCTCCTGCGGATCGGACCGGTAGTCGGCATTCCACAGCCGCGCGAACACCTGGGCGGATTCCCCGATCTTCCGGGCTTCCCGCAGCTCACCCTGCCGTGCCGACTCCAAGTTGTTAAACAACTTGCAGATATCTGAGTCCGATCCACCCGGCACCAGCCTTTGCTCTTTGCCCTCCACCTTCCCGCGCGGTTCATCGATCCCCAGGTCTGACACCCCGACGATGTGCACGAGTAATGCCACTTTGAACCTCCTTGTTGCGGGCTAGCAGTCAATTGTGCCGCGGTTTAGCCGTCCTGCCACGAAAAATGAAAAGTGATGATCGTTACTTCCCAGCCATGGCTGTGCTGTGGGCTGCAAGCTGCCATACTGAAGCAGTTCAGGTCCCCAAAGGAGGGGCGCAGACACCTGACGGAGGAGCGCCACATGAACCCCGCGCCAGATGAAGACCGCATGTACCTCGTGCTGCTGGAAACTAGTGGCAATCAAGGTTTTGTTTTCTCGTCCCCGCGCCAGCGCGAGAACATCGGCGCCTCCTGGCTACTGACCAGACTGCCGTGCTGGGTGCGGCAGGAGTTGTCCAAGCAACAGCTAGCCGGACTCACCAAGGAGGAGTGCTGGGTCACCCGCACCTCCGGCAAGGTCATTGTCCGGCTGCCTACGGAGAACCACTGCCGCGAACTCGTTACCGCCGTCACCAAGAAGGCAGCCGCGGAGGCCCCCGGTCTGGCGGTAGCGGGTGTTTGGGAAAGGATGCCCTCAAAGCACGTCACACAGCAAGAAATTAGGAGCATTCACGAATTGGCGGCCAGGCATGCTGCCAGCCGTCCGCCCTCAGTAACCCGCTTCGCGCAATTACCCTTCCTGCAGCCCGCCCAGGACTCGACCGAACCCGCCAGCGGGCCGCTAGGTTGTGACGGGGAGGCCAACCAGGACAAACAAACTCCCCTATCGCTGGGGGCCCGCATCCGCCGCCATCATGCTCACGACTTCCGGGAATATTTTGCAGCCCTAGCAGCACCCGAGATTGAAGAGTTACTCAAGGGAAAGCTCGCCCGTCACTCGTACGAACAAAGCCGCAAGCACCTAGCCGCCCAGAGACGTAGGGAGTACGAGGCCCTGCAGAAACAGGTCGAGGATCTCCGCAAAGGAGTCGCAAACATCCTCTTCGAGGACGAACACGCCGACGTCGATATCAGCCGCGCCGCCGTCATCCACATTGATGGCAACGGCATCGGCGCCCTCATGACCAGTCTGGCAGACAAGATGAAGAGCGTCCCAGCCACCGAGTTTGGTCAACACTGTGACGGCCTAAAGACTGAAGATCCGGACGCATTTCGCCTTTTCTCCTTGGCGGTGAGCAACGAGCTGGAGGAAGCCACCCGGCGCGCGTTCGTGGCCGCCTGGGCCGAGGTTGCGTATCTGTCAGAGCAGGAACACAAAGAGGGCCTATCCGTGGTGCCAGTGGTGCCGGTCCTGCTGGGCGGAGACGACGTCACCGTCATTACTAATGGTGACTACGCCCTCCCCTTCGTGGAGCGCTACCTGACCGAATTCACCGACCAGACGCGCAAACAGGACGGCCTGCTGCGCCATCTCACTGACGAAGCTGGCCTGACCGCCGGGGCCGGGATCGCTGTCGTCGGCGCCCAATTTCCCTTCCACCTGGCCTACACCCTGGCCGAGAAGCTCGCCGCGGATGCCAAGAAGTACGGTAAAGAGCTTGCGCCCGCCCGCTCGACTCTCAACTTCCATCTGCTGCGCGACACCACCATCCTCGACCCGGTCACACTGGTGGAGTCGTACGCGCGTCTCACCAACCGGCCCTACCACCTCGGAGAGGACGAGCACGGCTGGCAGAAAATGTGCGAACTCACCGCGTTCTTCTCGGGCGCGCGCCCCGTCTCGCAAACCACCGCCCACCTGACCCCGGCGGATCGCCGTTTCCCCACCACTCGGGCGGTGCGCATCCGGCGGTTGCTTGCGCAGGCCGCCAGCGCGACCGGGGAAACGCAAGCCGAGCTGGAAGCCCAGATCAAGGCGGAGTGGCAGGCGGTGCCCGCAGAGCTGGCCGAGCTGCGAGACAAGATCAGCGACCCGAAGCATATCTACGACCTACTGGAGTTAAGCGAGCTGCTGCCGACCAGCTACCTGTCCCCCTCTGCGGGCACATCCGCCTCCACAGGCCAACAGGGCAGCGACGAACCTGGGCGCATCGCCGGACTGGACACGGAGGAGCAGCAGTGACCGCCACCGAACTGAGCCTGGAGATTGTCTTCACCACCGACTGGGGGATCGGCACCGGCCTTGGGCGGGCAGGCGGCGTGAATGCCGCACTGAAGCGGGACGAAGACGGTCAGCCGTTCGTGCCCGCCTCCACCCTGACTGGTGCTATCCGCCAGCAGGCCTTCGTGGTGGCCGACGCCCTAGACGAGGCAACCGGTGGCGGCGAACCGAGTGGGACCGCGACCCGGCCTTCCTGGAGCCAATTCGTCACCGGTTTGTTCGGCAGCCCGCAACATGCCCGGCTCGTCACCTTCACCTCCGCCCACCTGTCCACCTTGGACGCAGAGGCCGCGGCCCCCACCGACTCTGAAACGATGGCGGCCCCGTTCCACGACGTCGTCAGCCTGGCCATCGACGCAGACACCGGAACCGCAAAGAACAACATGCTGCGGGTCATCGAGCGGGCTGCCCCCGCCACGCTCACCGCGACGGCGCGGCTGCTGGAGGAGGATCAGGCCGGCAATCAGTTGCGGTGGACCAAGGAGCAGCGGGAGGCGGCACTGCTCGTGGTTGGGCTCGCCTGTCGCCTGGTCGACACCCTGGGTGGGGAGCGCACCGGTGGCGATGGCCGCTGCCGAATCACTCCCAGCAATGAGGAACAACTGCTCTCACAGCTGCAACAGCCCCCGGCCGCCCCCACCCTCCCGCAGACCGCGTCGTGGCAGGCACATCTTTGCGCTACCGCGCGGCAAGACTACGACCTTGCCTCCTTTACCCTCGACATTGAACTGTGCTCACCGCTGGTGTCCTTCGCGGTGCCGATGTCCAACGAGGTCCCCACCCTGGATTTTCTCCGCGGCACGGCCCTGCTCCCGTGGGTGCACACCAAGCTACGCGGGCATTGCCCCGATAACGCCCTGGTGGCAAACGCGGTCGTAAATGGCGAGCTATACGTGTCGGACGCGCTGCCCGTCGTTGACGGCGTGCGGGGACTGCCGCTGCCGCTCGCGCTGACCAGACCTAAGACGTCGGAGGCTCGGGGCGGCGACAGCAGCACCGTGGCCTTCACCAACCGGCTACGGGCAGCGGCGGGAGACACCCCACAAAAACAGGTCCGCCACGGCTACCTGTTCCCGGCTGCTGAGCGCGGCGCCTTCGGCACGCCACCCCAGCTCGGGCAGCAGCACATCTCGTACGACGCCGTCTCCCGCACCGCGAAGACCGGCCACCTCTACCTGGCCCGCTCCCTGCCTGCAGGCATGCGCCTGCGTGCCACCCTGCACCTGTCAACGCGGTTGGCAGCGGAACTATCGCAGCCCCTGGAGGATTTGCTTACGGGGACCGCTCAACTTGGTTCGCGCCGCCTAACGAGCACTTACGGAAAAGTCAAGGTCAACGTGTCGGCGCTGCCCAAATCGCCACCCCAGCCGGATGCTAGTAGCGCTGCGGAAGTTACGCTCTGGTTCACTTCCGACGTGTTGGTGCGGTCCGGCTCCCTGGGGCCGTGCGGCGGGGTGGAAGACCTGTTGGCCGAGTTCGCGCGCCGCGGTGTGGAATTGAAACTTGCCGACTCCACAGACACCTCAGCCGTCTTCGTGCGCTACCGCCGGATCGACTCCTGGTCTGCGGCGGGCCAGCAGCCGCGTGCTAGCCGTGTTGCGATCCAAGCCGGGTCGGTATTGCGCCTGCAGCTAGGAGACGAGGCAGACCGGGATGTCGTCCTGCCCAAGTTACAGCGCTTGGGAGAGCTCGGGATAGGCGAGTTGGGGGCGCAGGGCTTCGGCCGCTTCGTCGTCAACCACTCGTTCCTCGAGCAGGGCAGACGAGAACTACGGGAACTGACCGCTGATGAGTTCTTCACCGGGAAGGAGGCAGACAAGTGAGCGTCAACCGGTACGAGCTAGAGATCAGGCTCCGCACCACCTCGCCCCTGCACTCGGGCGGAGTGGACGAGGTCGCGGATCGCTCCCAGAAGGAACGTAAGCGTGCCGGGGAGCTGGCGGAAGTCGAGTGTACGCCCCGGCGATTTGCTCGGGACGGAGCCGGACGCGCAGTGCTGACCGGACGCTCCATTAAGGGAGCGCTGCGAGCCGCCTGTGCCCAGCTGTTCCCAGAGGCAGAAAAGATGCGCGAGCGAGTCTTCGGGAAGGAATCGCAGCAAGGACACGGACAGGGCGGCGACGCCGGCTGGGGAGCACTCCTCCAGTTCCACCCCATTTTGTTGGGGGAGACACAGACCGAAACCGACCTGATGCTGCGCACCGGGATCGCCGTGGATCGGCATTGGGGGGCGGTGGCCGATGGTGCCCTCTTTCAACACGAGGTGCTGCCAACCAACCGGGAGCTGACGCTGCGCATCACCGCCGAGGTGGGTGCCTCCAGCACTGCCCAGGACGAACACAAGGTCGCGGCCGCGGGCTTTCGGGAGCGACGAGGCCGAGACCAGACACTTGAAGATTACCTTGCCCACGCGAGAGGCAAGTTTGACCCGGACTTGTTGGACGACGTCGCAGTGCAGTTCACCTTCGCCCAGATCATCGCGGCACTAGCGACGGAGCGGGTGGCCTTCGGGGGCCGCAAGGGCGCCGGGTGGGGGCGCGTTGAGCTGGCCGAACCCGGATCCTGGAAGTGCACCCGCGTGGACGTCGCGAGCCTGCACGGGCTGCAGGCGCTGCTGCGGGGCGAACCGGAAGCAGTCGAGTTGCAGGTGCCACAAGACACTGCAGGGTTGCAGCCGCTGCGCTTCAAGATCGCCTGGCACAGCCCCACCGGTATCCTGGTGGCCGCCACGCCGCCCAAAGCATCCGCGGATAGCACCCCACCGCCCACGGAGAAGGACGCGGTCCCCACCGAGCCACTGCTGGCCTGGCAGACCTCCTCCCGCCAGTCCGGGGAGTCCAACCAGGACGCAGCCAAACCGGCCCCACTTGTGCTGCCGGGTAGTTCGGTGCGCGGCGCGCTGCGCTCCCGTGCCAGCCGCATCGCCCGCACCATCCTGGCCGCAAGGGAGTCCCTTGAGCACCCGGATTGGAGCGCCACCGACGTCCACACCCAGCTACGGCAGGACGCCCCGTTGGTGCGCGACCTGTTCGGCGATACCACCCGTCGGGGGGCAGTGACCGTGCTGGAGACCCTGGCCAACCCGGTATCGCGGGAAAGATGGGTGACGGTTAGCCACAACGCGGGCGATCGCTGGACTGGCGGGGTGGCTATCGGGGCGTTCTATAAGGAAACCTACCCGCTGCCGCAGTGGAACGACATAGTGATCGAGGTTGATCCGCTCCGCCTGCCAGCCGGAACGCTCCCGGACGAAAACTCAGCGTGGACCGACCGACGGCGAGCCGCCCTGTGTTTGCTGGGACTCGTGCTGGCGGAACTGGCCACTGGCAGTCTGCCCCTCGGCAGTCGCGTGACCCGCGGACTGGGAGAAGTCGAGGTTAAGGCAGTCACGCTGGAAAACTGGCCTTCCGGCGAATCTTTGCTGGGTGGCTCCAGGCTGGAGATAGCGCAGAAGTTGCTTAAATGCCTGCAGGGGCTGGAGGTCGTCGGGCGCCCGGATGTGCAAGAGGTTGCGGGCTGGGCGAGCTACCTGTGGCCGGAAAGAAGGACTGGCGATGCCTGAGCAGAAATGTGATAGGAAAATCGAAACGCTAACGGAGCTGCGCCCCGGGAAGCTAGCGAAGCAAGAACTGGGCAGCTCTCTAACCGATGCGATAGCAGAATGCAGCTCAGAAACAGAAGCCTGGCAAGGGTTAGCGTTCACTACCGCTGGGGCACGAATGGTTGTGCGGGTGGAAGGCTCAACTCTTCTCAGCAGCCAGACCCAGCCCATCGACCAGGCAACGGTATATGAGCTGCGCTTATGGCGCACAGGTGTCGCGCAGCACTGTGCCACCGAGGTGCGGTGGCTCAACGGATGGGGTGCAGTGCGGGTAGATGTCTACCCTGCAGGCGACACTACCACCCAAGCCGAGCGCACATCGTGCCTACTGCGGGAAAACAACTATCTGCAGAACGGCAAAGACGCCGCGCAGATGCACACCGTCGAGGTCTTCACCACGGACAACTACGGCAACGTGAACTTTGTCGATGAACTCTTTTGCGGGGAATGGAGCATAAAATGACGGCCTTTCACTCCGCAGTGAACCGCATCCCGGTGCTGCGGGGCGAGCATCGCCACCAGCATGCCCCTGATACTGCGGACCTCACCTTTCTCGACGACGCCGTCCCCGGCGGGCACGCGGCTTTGGAGCCGGGGCTCTACAGTGGGACATTGACACTCAAGCTCACCACCGCCACCCCGCTGGTATACGGGGAACGCATAGATACGGCGGCGGGCCCCGCAGTCTCCATCCCCATGCGCGACGGGCAAGTGTTTGTCCCACCCACCATGCTCAAGGGCATGCTGTCCCGGGCCTACGAAGCCGTCACGGCGTCCCGCTTTCGTATTTTTGGGCAGACTAAATGGTCGGCTACCGAGGGTTTTACTAACTCCCACGCCACCCCACTTACCTACCGCTGCGAACCGATCGAAGCGTTGCAACTGGTGCCCGTCCGGGTTGTCAGCAAAGATGGACGCCCGCACGCCGAAATCCTGTGGGGCCCCAACACCCAGCCCTCAGGAAAGGGCAAGCTCCAGACCCACATGCGAGCCGCCGCCCTGCCGGACCGCGCCAACCACCACGTCAATCTACTCAAACCTCTTGCCACCATCCGAGCCCTGACCCCCCACGGGCAAGCGGTGAGGTTCGAGGCAATCAAAGTAAGACATCCAAAAAATCCATATTTCTACTGGCTGGTCACGTCCATCCACGACGGCAACAAGTTCGTGCAAATTGCTTCCCCGACTAACGGTTCACCGACCCCACCACAAAGAAAACAGTTCTCTGGCTACGTTTATCGCACTGCCGATCACGACGACCACACGGGAGACACGCCCGATGGCACAGACGGCATCCACCAGGGCAAGCACGACGAGAAGATATTCTTCTGCTCCCCCGCCCCGCTCGTTGTGCCACTGGCACCGGAGGCACTGACCGCTTACAAGCTGGTGCGGGAAAGCTACCTGCGCAACGCCTTGGATGAGCTGGATCCCAGCGACGGCTCCCGTCGGCCCCGCACCCCACCTCCCCCGGACTTCAATCGCTTCACCAAAGCTTCACTCGCTCACATGCCAGCACAACTAGCCGATGGCGATCTGGCCTTCGCGGTGCTCTCGCCCGCCAGTTATCTGGATCGCGGCAGCATCTGCAGGGAGCCGGTGATCGAGCAACTCGTGCCGATCATGATCGGGCAACGCGCCTACCGCCTCAGCCCCCACTCCCTGGCACAGGCGCAGCAGGTGCTACCACTGGCTAGCCCGCACGAGGCCTCGCCCGCGGACCGGCTCTTCGGCTACGTAACTCACGAGGGCAATATCACCTCCGCTCAAGGGCACAACTACCGCAGTCGCCTGTGGGTGTCGGGCATCGACACCAGCGGGATGCAGGTCAGGGATACTTCCAAGACCCTGGCGCCGCTCATGTCACCGAAACCCGCCAGCGGCCGTCGCTTCCTGCTGTCGGCAGCCGGAGAAAACCTGACCACGGCCGAGGAGCATCCCCTGCCTCGCCGCCAGTTGTTCCAGACTGGACAGTTCCTGGGCCGGGCCGCCTTTCCGGTGCACCGACAAGCCGTTGTTGGTCTTCGCTCAGCGTTAGATGAGCACCAGTTTCCCCGCGCCGCCACCCACACCCGCCACACGGAGCTGCCGGATGGCGGCCAGGAAACCCAGACCACCGTCCTCACCTGGATCCCCGCCGGGCAGGAGTTCACCGCCACGCTTACCTGCGAGAACCTAACCATCGAAGAAGTAGCGGTCCTGCGTTGGCTGCTGCAACCTGGCAATCTCTGCCCGAAGGGCGACAAACGCCGGTTTCCCGACGATGTTGGCTACCTGCAAATGGGACTCGGTAAGCCGTTCGGTCTGGGCGCGGTGCGCGTGGAACTAGAGTCAGAAAACCTGGTGGGTGGGGCCGATCTCGCTGCTGCTTACGAGCAACTGTCTGGCTGCCTGGGGGCATCACATTCTCCCGGCCCGAAGCCGACCGTTGTCGCCGAATCGCTGCAAGACTCGGTGTGGGTGCGGGCCTTCAAGCAGGCCGCTTACGGCTACCGCGAGAAAGACGGCAGCCCTATCGCTCTGGGCTACCTCACACCCGCCGAGCACAAGGAGAACAACGCCTGCAGCCCGGACGGCACCGTGAGTGACAATGCGGGCTGGCCGCCGCCCCTCAGCCACGGCCGCGCCCAGCCAGCACCTTTCCCGTATGGCACCCTGCGGAAGGTCCCGCAAAGCCCCGGGGTCGGGACATATCAACCTGCTCCGCCCGCGGGCAACCCAGACGGTCCGGCAGCGCCTGCCGCAACCGTCCGGCGTCCGCCCACCCCCGCCGAGCTATTCCGGCAACGGCGGCCACCTGCGGGACGCTAGTTCAGCGCTGAGCAGCCAACAGTCGGGGCGAGGAGAAGCAACGTGAACGATTTCCATTCGGCGGTGAACCGCATCCCGGTGCTGCGGCGCGAGGCCATGGCTGCAGCGGGCAGGGGCGAGCTGTCGCCTGCCCTGTTCGGGGAGCACGCGCCGACCGGCCAGGACCGGCTGCACGCCGAGCGCCTGACGGGCACGCTCGACCTGGAGATGATCGTACGCACGCCCCTGGTGTACGGCGAGCAAACCTGCCAGTCGGACGGCAGTAGCCCGGAGGTGAAGGTGCCGCGCGACGCGGCAAGCAACCCCATCATGCCGCCCACCATGATCAAGGGGATGCTCTCGCGCGCCTACGAACTGCTCACCACTTCCCGCTTTCGCGTCTTCGGCGATACCTCGCGCCGCCAGCGGCAGGAACGCACCGTGCGCGGTCACAGTGAGCCCCTGACTTACCGGGCCGCGACGGCCCAGGCAACTACCCTGTTTCCCGGGCGGGTATTGCAGATCGGGGACCAGTGGGTGGTGGAGATACTACGTGGCCGCAGCCGCAACTTTAGGGCGGCACTGGTGGCGGACGATGCCGAAAAAGGCGCGGGAAAAATCATTGACCGCGCTGGCCAAGACTTGCCCCCTGGGTCCGCAGCAGCCCGCGAGCGACTGGAGGAGTTTCGGCGCGCTACACCTCACGGCAGCCGCGTAAAGGTGAAGATCGGACTCGGCTCCACGCCGTTAGTGACACACGTGTGGAACAAAGACCTGCAGGACTACGAGGAGTTCTTCCAGGCCAAAGACAAGGATTTTTCGGACTACCTAACCACAGTTGGTTTCACCTGCCGCACTGCACCAGCTGACCGACACGCCCGTCATCTGTTCTCCACCAAGGTCTACGAGCGTTTCTTCTTTAGTGATGATGTGGAGCCATCGCGGCTGCCACTCACCGCTGAGCATCTGGAGCGCTACCAACAGGTGCTCCAGTCGTATCTGGATTGTCACGCCGCCCCTGGAGGGAGACGGAATCGCCTCAACCGGGCAGCGTTGCGTCTGCAGCGTCTCCAGAAACGGTCGACCCCACCAGGCGCGGTGCGGACATCGTCTCTATCCCACGATGACCTGGTCTTTGTCCAGTTGAGGGACGCCCAATTTTACCCGAAAAGCGGCGTGTTTCCGCCCTCCACTCAGGTCATGGACGTGCTGCCGACGATGGTGGGGAGGCGCCCCTACCGCCTCTCGCCCGCCCAGCTTGCCGAGAGCCAGCTGGTTCAACCCCTCCCGTCTCGTGCTCAGGCATCCGCCGCTGATCGGCTCTTCGGCTTCGTAATCCCTGGGGTTGAGCCCGAGGCCACCGGCGCTGTTGGCGGCGACGTCGCGGCGCAGGGACGCTTGAAATTCGGTCCTGTTCGTATCAGCCCACCGCCAGGTGAGGAGAAGGCAATCTGCAAGCCACCGAAACCGCAACGGCTTGTGCCACTCATGGCGCCGAAGACCACCTCAGCCCGCAGATTCCTGACCGACGCCCAAGGTGCAACCCCACGGAAGAAGGGAGGGCCGCTGGCCCGCCACGAGTACTTCCAAAAGGGGCAACTGTTGGGGGCTGCCGCCTACCCGGTACACCGCACAATCCTCAACGGGGCAGGCCTTCCTGCGCGCGCCGTAAACGTCACTGAGGAACTGGGCACCAAACAAGACAACCCGAAGGTGAGACTCGCGGTGTGCGACTGGCTCAAACCGGGAACCCGCATGACCTGTCGAGTGCAATTCACCGACATTACGGCGCCCGAGTTGGCCGCGTTGCTGTGGCTGTTGGAGCCTCGAAACCTAGTACCACCCGGTGCCAATCGTCGAAAGTCCGGCTTCCTCCGTTTGGGCCTCGGTAAGCCGCTCGGACTGGGTGCTGTCGAAGTGCGGTTGGCGTCCGACGGTTTGCAGCTGGTGGATCATCAGACGCTGGTGGAAAACTACCTGAAGCTGACCGGCTGCCTCGGCACCGTCTCCAAAGTCGTCGATCCGCACCACTTCCCTCTTCCCCACGAGGAATACCTCCGCACCACCCCCTGGGTGCGCGCCCTCCAACGGGCAGCGTTCGGATATAGCGACAATCTGCCCGTCCGATACATGTCGCTGGACGAAAACAAGGCAAACAACCAGACAGACTCTCGTACTGGCGAGCCCAAGCCTGGCTGCGGGAAATCTCCAGCAGACCTTTTCTGAGCCCGCCGGGCAGCCATTCTGCCCCGAGGGCTCAGCTTTCTCTAGTGTGCTTCGCTAGGCAGTCCGTGCGTGTCCCCCTTTCGCGAACCGCCTGCCCCAGTTGGGGCAGGCGGTAGCGGGTAGCGGTAGCGGCTCTAACCGACGCATTTAGGAAGTAACGGGCCGCCACCGCGCGGGGACGGCCGCAAATGAGGCTTGCCCGCGCGTTTAGGGGACGGAACGAACGCAGTGGGGTCGAGGTCTCTGAATAGGGCCTGCTCGCGTGTTTAGGGGCGGCGAGCGCCCTAGATGGCTACCAGCGGATGACAGCTGCCAAATACACCGGATGGGGCGCGTAGGTGGACAGTTAGGGCGGTTGGCCAAGCAACTCACGCCACGGGGGGCGGGCCGCATCGGCCCGCCCCCCGTGGCTTTCCGCAGACTTACGGCGTGATCGCCTGCGTGATGCCCGCCAGCACCTTGTCGGATACCGACCCGCTGCCGCCGAGGACCCAGATTTTCTCCAGTGTGCCTCGCCGCTTGGTCAGCACCTGGCCGACCTCTGCGGGCAACCTGTCTGGGCCGGTCAGCAGCAGGATCGCCCGCTGCTGCGCGGCGAAGGCCCCGCCCGCGAGCGCGTCGGGGAACGTGACCCCCGAGGCCAGCACCACGCCGGTCTTGCCGTCTCCCAGCAGGGTGGCCAACTGGGTGGCGGTGGCGTACCGGTTGGGACCGGCCACGAACGTGGCGGTCACCCCGTTAATGAATCCTTCCCCGGCGAGTGCCCGGGTGGCGTTGCCGCCCACCCCGATTACGCGAGCGGGCAGCAGGCGGCGCACATCGGCCGCGACCGGCGCGGGTAGCGTCGCCCCGTCGCTCAGGAGCACCACTCCGCCTTCGGCCGCCGCGTAGGCTCCGGCGGCCAGGGCGTCGGCGAAGTTGGTGCCGTCAGCGACGAAGACGTACCGCACCTGCCCCTGCTCGGCCACCTTGGCGGCCACGGCTCGGGCGGTCTCGTACCGGTTCTTACCCGCGACGCGTTCGATCCGCAGGCCTGCCCGCCACAGCGCGGCGTCCTTCCCGGCGTCAACGGAGCCAAAGCCCCCCACGACGACGACCCGCCGCACCCCCAGCTGCTGCAACCCCGCCAGGACCTCGGGTTCTAGCTGAGCGCCGACAGTCAGGAGCACCGGGGCCCGCAAGCTGCCTGCGAGCCCGCTGGCTGCCAATGCGTCGGCGTAGTTCTTGCCGTCCACCAGCACGGCCACCCCGCTGTCGAAGTTGCCCTGCTGAGCGGCCGCCAGGGCAGTGGCCACCCGGTTGGTGCCGCTGAGACGCTGGGGGGCGGGCGTGGTCGGCGGCACGCTCGGCTCCCCGGTCGGGGTCGGCGTCGCGGTCGGCTCCGGCGTGGCCGTCGCGGTCGGCGTTGGGCTCGGCTCCACCGTAGGCGTAGCCGTCGGCATTGGCTCCGGCTCCGGCTCCGGCGCTGGGTCCTGCGGCCCGACTTGCCCCGGCCGGTTGGACAGCACGGTCCACCGGTAGATCCGCTGCTGGAGCTGGTTTTCGGCGGTCACCCACACCTCAAGCACGGTCGCCCCGCGCCGCAGCGGTACGGTGTAGGCCCCGTCGGCGTCGGCCGCGAGCGGTCGCCCGTCGAGCCGCACCTTGACGGTGGCGCCCGCCTGGGCGGGAGTGAAGGCCGCCCGGTACTCGCTCACGTCGGCGGGCGCGGTGGTGACGAAGCCGTCGCGGCGCGCGAGATCCGCCTCGTCGCTGGGCATGGTGATGCCGGTGAACTGGGCGCGGGCAAGGTCCGCGACCAGGGACGGCCCCAGGTCCGGCAGCGGCACTGGGTCGAAACTGCCGTCGGGTGCCACCGACCCAATCTCGCGAGTCAGCGGCACCAGCTCGTCCCCTATCCGCAGGTCGGTGAAGAGGAACGGGTGGTTGTCGGCCTGGTTGTCGCGCCGCGTGGCGGCCAGCAGGCCGAGGCGGGTGGCGTCGCTGATGGCGGTGTTCTCCACCACCGAACCGATCGGGATGAACTCGTTGCCGTCCAGCGAGTAGGAACCCTGCAGGCCGGCGGCGGTGCGTTCCAGGCGGAGCCAGATCGCGTCGGCCGCCGGGTCGACCACCTTGCGGGACTCCTCGCCGCGCCCGCCCTGCTCATTGACCACGGTGATGCTGGGGTTGCCGCCGTTGTGTTTGCGTTGCAGGGCGACATAGTTGTCGTCATCAAGGTAGGCGATGAGCCCGGCTTCTTCGTACCAGTCTTGGGTGCGACCGGTCATCTTCACCGTCACCGCCTGGCCGACGGCCAGCGAGCGCTGCGGCAGCAGGTGAATGTTGTCGGCCCCGTTTTGCTCGTTCCACAGCGACCCGCGCCCCGACGGCACTAGCCGCAGCGCCTCGCCTTCGGCGCGCGCGTGGTCTCGGTTGGGCCGCACGACCTCGAAGTCGATCAGCTCCCGGCCGGCCGCGGCCGGTCCCACCTGTACGGCGACGGGGGCGGTGCGCACGTGCCCGAAGGGCGTGACGATGACGGCGGAGATTTCGGCGGTACCTTCCTGTTTGCCGACGACGACGCCCGCCTGGTTCACGGCCGCCACCTCTGGGTGGGAGGACAGGTAGTACACGGCGCGGTTGTTGGCGTCGCCGCCGCGGATCTGGACGCCCTCGTCGGCGATGGAGACGTTGTCTGCCCCCATGTGTTGCAGGTCGACGCGCCGCAAGATGCCGGGGCCGTAAGTGTTGCCCGCCAGCTCCACGTTGTTGGAGCCGCGGAAGACGAACGCACTGCGGGGCGCGCTCGGCAGGTTTACTTCTGCCTGTATGCGCTGGCCGACGCCGACGGTGGGGGCGGCCAGGCGGAGCAGCGGCGGGGTGGAGTCCTCATACCGCATGATCTTGTTGTTTTTGAAGCTCAAGCCGTTGACGGACTTGGCGTCCAGGACGGTGCGGTCGGTCACGAGGAAGGTGTTGTCTTCGATCTTGACGCCCGCGTGTGCGGCCTTGGCCGGATCTGTCCCGCCCGCCAGCGGCTCGAAGAAGATGACCGGTTGCGGGTTGTGGGCTTGGATGCCGGGGCGGATGAAGAGGTTGTTGCGCACGGTGAAGTCCCGCACCACGGACGACTCGTACCAGTTGTTGGAGTCCGCCGAGACGTAGATGGAGGCCATCTCCATTTGGTCGAATATGTTGTTCTCGATCAGCACGGGACGGCGGGTGGTCATGAGGATGCCGCGGGTCGGGATTGATTCAAAGTGGCAGCCGCGGATAGTCACCTGCGGGCTGTAGGTGACGTTCTCGGCCACCACCCGGTTGGGTACCGCCTCGGCGGGCAGGTCCCGGTCGAAGGTGACGGTCATCTGCCGCAGGTCGTGTTTCGAGTCGCGCCCGCTCGGGCCGTCCACGCTCACTACCCGGCCGCGCCAGTCCCCAAGGTCCAACATCGTGGCCCGGTCCACCAACGCCACCTCGTCGCCCTCGTAGAACTGCGGGAATCCGGCCGTCTCGCGGTGCATGTAGCGGAACGTGGCGGTGCGGCCGTTCTTGGCCACTAGTTGCAGGTAGGTGCCGTGTACGTTGATCGGGTCGTCGTGGGCGAAGCCGAACTGGCTGTTTTCGATCAGCACCTGCCCCTTGTCTCCCGAGACCTGGATCAGGTCCGCGAAGCCCACGGTCTGCCGGAACGACTCGTTGGGGGCCCGGAAGTTGACGTCCCGCACCGTCAGGCCGTCGTTGAACTGGGCGATGATGCCAAAACCGTGCAGGTGGCCGACATCCAAGCCTTCCAGCGTCGTGTTCTGCGACTCCCAAATGAAACCGCCCGGGTGGTCGCGGTACCAGGTGCGAATGTGGAAGACCCGGCCCAGGGGCCCCGGCTCGGCCGAGGGGGCGTACGTCATGCGCACCACGCCCGGCTCCACCTCTTCGATCTGTTGCAGCCCGTTGTGCAGCGGCTCAACCGACAAGGTCCAGGCCGCCCGGAAAGCGTGCCCCGTATCCAGATCGAGCAGCTGCTCGTAGAGGTCGTCCAGACTCGTCCAGTCCGGGCGGGGGTTGAGCCGCATCGGCGAGTACTGCCAGTACGGCTCCTTGGTGTAGGGCGAGTTCTCCGCCTTAATGTTCAGGAGGCGGCCGTTGATCTCGTACTGGTAGCCGTCAGGAATCCGCACGTCGCGCACGTGCCGACCATCCGCCGTGGTGCTGGCACCGACGAACGTCAGGTCCAACGTGCGGGGCGCCACCCAGTCGGTGGCGAAGTTCTTTACCTGCGTGTTCTTGGAGCGAATGATCGCGAAGGTTGATTGCAAGCCGTGCAGGCGCAGGAGAGAACCGCCACCGTCGATGGTGACGTTCTCCATGTCCTCCACCAGGATGGC
This sequence comes from Buchananella hordeovulneris, assembly GCF_001907235.1. Taxonomy (GTDB): domain Bacteria; phylum Actinomycetota; class Actinomycetes; order Actinomycetales; family Actinomycetaceae; genus Buchananella; species Buchananella hordeovulneris. The sequence goes on along the minus strand of NZ_MQVS01000008.1, from coordinate 80,457 downwards.
AATGTTCTTTATTTTGTAGCGGGGATCCTCCCCCACCGTGTTCGATACGTACAGCTCACGCTTTTCGGCCTGATCCGGGTACAGATCGTAGGTGCCGCGCGGGAACTTAATGGTCACCGGACCGGTAAGCGTCTTGGCATGCCGCAGGGCGTCCCGCACCGCCGGGGCCGAGTCCCGACTGCCCGTCGGGTCCGCGCCGAAGGTCGTAACATCCACGACGGTGCCGACGCTGGGGGCCGGGTCCGTGGGGGCAGCAACGCTGGAGGGGGCGGGCTGAGCGAGAACAGACGCGCCGCTGGGCGCGTGGTGGGCACTGAGTGCCGGGACTGCAGCAGCGACAACTAACGCCAATGCAGTGGCAGGAACAGACAACATCGTCAAAAGTCCGCGTCTTTGCGTCATGAAACCAACATTAGCTGGCTGTTCGCCGTAAGTGGGTGAGCCGCGCCCCGCCCTGCTTTTGCCCCCTCTTGCCCAGGCAGCGGCTCGCTTCCTGGCTGTCAGCGCCCAGCGGGCGCAGGATGAAGGCATGGAACCTTCCGCAGATCAGCTAGCCAGCCAACTGCGCGACCGTGCCTTTTTCCTCCGGCACGCCCGGCAGGCGCCCCGCTCCCCCGGCAGCGTCCTGCTGCCAGTGTTTGCTGGCTCCTTCTTTGTGCTTTTCGGCGTGCTTCCGTGGTACTTGCTGGTTCGCAGATTCACCGACGGCAGCTCCCTGCCCCTTGATCCCGTGCAGGTGGCCTTGGCGGTCATTCCGGCCGTCGGGCTGGTGGCCTGCTTGGCGGGCCTGATCGTCCCGCCCCTGCGGCGGCGCGCCCGTCTGCGCGGCTACTACCAGCAGTTCCTGACCGGGGGCCAGGTGTGGTGGCAGGCCGACCTCGGCGTCGTGCTCGACACCGACAAGTCCCCCACCAAGACCGTGCCGGGCCTGGCCCTGATCTTTCCGCCCTCCGCGCCGACGGAGACGGCGTGGCAGCAGGCGGCCGAAGTCGGCCAACTCCTCGCCCAGTCCGCCGACAGCCCACTGGCCACCCTCACCCCCACCCTCCGCGACCCCGCCCCCAACTGGCCCGCCGACGGGCTGGCCACCGATCAGGCGGGTCATCACTTCAGCCGCCTGCGCCCCGGCAGACACGTGGTGGTGTTGCCAGATAAGACGGTGCTGGCCCTCCACCCGGGCTGGGGCGAGTCACTCGACGCGGTGAGCGTCGTCAATTCTGCCCTGGCCGCGCCCGCCATGCCGCCCGCCGCGGAAACCTACCTGATCCGCAAATCCACCTGGCTGCGGCTGCTGGGCCTCGGTGTCTGCCTATTCATCCTGGGGATGGCCGCCACCTTGACCCTCAGCTTCGCGCGCCTGCAAGGTGCGCACCCGGCGCTGCGCTTCGGCGCACCTGCGTTCGCGGGGCTCATAATGGTGGTCCTTCTCTTCGTGATTTCCTCCCTTTTTGGCCGCACCCGTGCCACCACCGCCGGGCTGCACATCGCCACCCTTTTTCATCGTCGCTTCATCCCGTGGAGCCAGGTGCGGGGGTTCGCCGTGCATACACGCGCCATGCGCCAGGATCGTGAGCGGACGATGAGCAGCTTCAACTACCGCTACCAGCACCAGGTGGTAGCTGTCTTGCAAGATTCGCGAGCGGTGGCGCTGGCGGCCGCCGATGCAGTCACCGACACTCGCCACACTCCTCCCCGCGTTACTGAATGGTTGGCAATCCTGGAAGGCTATCGGCGGGCCGGTCTCGGGCAGCCCGCCGACGCCACCTGGCCGGGGCAGCTGTAGGTACCCCCGACCGGGTACCGCGGTAGCGCCCCTGACCGGAGCGATCGCAGGCTGCACCCTGTCCGGGAAGACCGTCGTTGACACCTGCCCGGAGCCAGCCTCCTGGCCGGGGCAAGCGGTAGGTCCCTACTTGCCGCCGCCCCGCCCACCGCCGCCGTAGATGCTGCGGCTGGGCGTGTAGTGGTAATCGCCGTCGCCACCGAGCAGGTCGCCATTGACTGCCAGGACCACCAACACCAACATCAGGATCACCATCACCGCCACGGTAAACGGGTTCCAGTCCGACGATTCCTCCTCGTCGTCCGAATAGGCGGCACGCGTGGGGCGAGGACGAGGTCGGGGGCGAGGACGGGGACGGGGCTGAGGACGGGGCGCGGAGGTCGCGGCCGCCCCTAGGGCTTGCCGTTGCAGCGCCTTGCCGAACTCCAGGCGTTGTAGGTGGACGGGCAAAGGCTCCGCCCGATAGACCGTTGCCTGGCCTGCCGCGTCTACCCACACCAGCCACTGCCCGGAGTGATTTCCCTCCCCACCTGACACCAACATCCAGGTAAAAGCCTTGCCGTTTTGGCAGCTCGCGGAGATCTCCCCGTCGGTTTGTTGTACCCGGACCACCCGCCGCTCGTGCACCACCACGTCAACGCTCTTGTCCGGCAACTGCAGCTGATAGGTCTGCCGCTCCAAAGCCCCGGTAGTCTCGGGGAACACCACTTCTGGCGCTGGCGTCAGCAACAGGGTGTCTTCGGGCTTGTGGTGATGCAGGATCACCACTTCAGCACCGTCGTTGGCGGTGAGGAACCAGCACTCGCTGATTTGCGGCACGGCCCCCGCGACGGCCGTGTTATTCCCCACCAGGCCCCCGGCAACGGTCCAGTTCTTGTCTTTTCCTTCCAAGACCTCGCCCGGCTGGAGGTAGAGCCAGAAGTTGCTCGCCATGCCGCCCTCATTTCTCTGAGCCTGCCAGGTGGACCGACCGCGGCCCCACCGGTCTGCACGGTAGCGCACCCTTGGCAGGGGCGGGGAGCGTTTGGGGCCCGGCTTCGGGGGAGCTGCCCGCTGGTCGCCGCCCCGGAGTCTGCCCGCTCCTCGCCCTAACTAGCTACCAGGGCGCCACAGGCGCCATATACACCGGATGCGGCTCCCCCATAGCCAACTAGGGCGGTCTCCCCGGCCGCCACCCGCCCCAGCACGGGCCCTAACCGCGCCCGGCAGCCAGCTCCGCGGCCTGCACTTAGCCGCGCTCGGCCCGCCCGCGCCGACCCCTAACCGTGCTCGTCACGAGCCAGCAGCTCAGCAAGTTCGGTGCTGTCGGCCACCGGGACGGTGAGTGGCCAGGGCGGGATTTGCGGCCCCTGCCATGTCAGGTGCACCAGGAAGAGCTGATCCTCGGCGACCACCAGCAGGTCGTCCTGGGTGGGGTGTGAGGCCAGTACCTGCACGTTACGGTCATGCAGTGGGTGACCCGGCTGCAGTTCGATTGACAGCTGGGCAGCCAGTGCCGCGGCCCGCTTTGGATGGGGACGCACGTCCACCAAAGGCGAGGGAATATGCCGCGCTTCGCCCGCTCCCATAGTCACCTCGCTCATGCCCCTCGCCCTAACTAGCTACCAGGGCGCCACAAGCGCCATATACACCGGATGAGGCTCCCCCATAGCCAACTAGGGCGGTTATTCCCAACCGTCTGGGTGCAATCTACCTGGCTCGGCCCCCTGGTCGTGCGCGTCTGCAGCCAGCTCCGCGGCCTGCACGGGCTGGGGCGCGGGTCAGCCAGCGGCGGGGAAAACAAATCCGGCTGGTGGGATCCACCAGCCGGATTAGTGCGCGAGGGGGGAGTCGAACCCCCATGCCCTCTCGGGCACACGGACCTGAACCGTGCGCGTCTGCCATTTCGCCACTCGCGCGAGTGATGTCTTGACGACAGCGGGGAAACAGTAGCACGTTTCCCCGCTCAACACACAATGGCCCCGGCCACATCACCCGGCCCCGCCACGCCCAGACAACCTGCCGCACGCCAACCAACTGCAGTTTTGCGCCGTTTTATGCGCCACATCAGCCCCGGACAGCCGCCCGTGTGCAGGGTCAGAGCGTTACAGACCTCACCCTGCACCCACCCCACACCCTTCCCGCACCACCCCTCCCCGATTGGTTCAGAGTTGTATCAATCACATTGCGGGCCCGCAGTGACCCACCCGCACCCCCGAGCTACGGGGTCGCCCTCGCCGCCCTACCTGGTCGTTTGCCCCTCATTTACCCCGGGTTCAATCGGCGAGCCGCCCCGCACTATAACTCAAGCGGTACACCCCACTTACACTGCCACCACTTGGCTGTGACGCGCCTCAAGGCGTCCCCCAGCGTCGACAGCTAACATTCGTTTAGATGTGGGTTGTGGAAGGAGCCGGACGTGGGTGTGCTGGACCGTTTTGAGCAGGGCATGGAGCGCCTCCTCGCGGGCTCGTTCGACCGGGCGGGCCGAGGCACTGTGCAACCAGTGGAAATCGCTTCGGCGATTAGAAACCTGATGGATGAAAACACTGTCCGCCTCGGCCGAGACCGGGTGGTCGGCAATAACGCCTTTCAGGTGGAATTATCGCCTTCTGATTATGCCTGGGTGGAGAGCATCGGGGAGCGCATGCTCTCTGAAGAATTAGCAAACATGGCCCTAGAGCACGGTCAGGAGCAGGGTTATTCCTTTGTCGGCCAGATAACAGTGGAATTCACGCCCGTGGAAACTTTGCAGGGAGGATCCTTCGAGGTGCACGGAGAGAACCGACGCGGCAATGTCGCCCCCATCGGACAGAGCGACTCCAGCCCACACCACCCAATCATCGAGATCGAGGGCCGCCGCTACCTGCTGACCGGCCCGGTGACCACCATCGGCCGCGGCAGCGACGCTGACATCGTCGTCGACGACTCCGGGGTCTCGCGCGTGCACCTGGAACTGCGGGTGACTCCGCGCGGCACCATCGTCACCGACCTGGATTCCACTAACGGCACTTTCGTAGAGGGCTACCGCGTGGACGCCGCGACCCTGGTGGACGGAAACACGGTGACCTTGGGGCGCACAAGTTTCATGTTTTGGACCTCTGCGGAGGGCGCGTGAGCGAACTAGCTTTTACGCTCCTACGTTTTGCCTTTCTCGGCTTGCTGTGGGTGTTCGTATTTTCCATCGTTGGGGTGTTGCGCACCGACTTGTTTGGTACGACGGTGAAGTCACGCGGGCAGGGCCGGGCCCCGGCTCCTCGGGCGGCCTCTCCCCTCCCCCCACCCCCTTCTCGGTCCACGCCGGGCCCGCTGCGGCGCTTGCTCGTCACCCAGGGACCTCTGGCGGGCACATCGATACCGTTGGTGGGTACCTCGATCGTGGTGGGGCGCTCCCCGGCCGCCACCCTGGTGCTTGACGATGACTACGCCTCGGGGCGGCACGCCCGCTTTTACCCGACCGACGACGCCTGGTTCGTTGAAGACTTGAACTCCACTAATGGCACCCTGGTAAACGGTCACCCGATCCAAGCTCCGACACCGGTCGAGCTGGGGACGGTGGTACGCATCGGGCAGACTGCAATCGAGTTGCGCCGATGAGTGTGTTCCTGAACTACGCCGCTCGCTCCGATGTTGGCCTGGTGCGTCGCTCTAACCAGGATTCCGGCTACGCCGGGCCGCACTTGGCGGTGCTGGCCGACGGCATGGGCGGCCCGGCGGGCGGCGACATTGCCTCGTCGGTGGCAGTGGCACACCTGGCTCCCCTGGACTCGGACGCGCACGGGGCCGACGACCTTTTGGACCTGCTGCGCCAAGCGATCGGCAGCGCGCACGCCGAGCTGGTGGAGCGCTCCCGGCTGGATCCGGAACTGGAGGGCCTGGGCACCACCTGCATCGCGCTGCTGCGGGCCGGCACCAAGATCGGCATGGTGCACATCGGTGACTCGCGGGCCTACCTGCTGCGTGATGGCCGCTTCACCCAAGTGACCACGGATCATACGTTCGTCAACTACCTGGTGCAGACGGGACGGTTGAGCGAAGAGCAGGCCGCCCGCCACCCCCAACGCAGCGTGCTGTTGCGGGTGCTGGGGGACGCCGACGAGCCCGTTGAACTGGACGAGTCCGTGCGCGAAGCCCACCCGGGTGACCGGTGGTTGTTGTGCTCCGATGGTCTTTCGGGCGTCGTCTCGGCGGAGACGATCGCCGAGGTGGTGGGCGCCGAAGCCGACCCCGGCAGCTGTGCCGACAAACTCGTGGATCTGGCGCTGCGGGCGGGCGCCCCCGACAACGTTACCGTCGTGGTCGTCGACGTGCTGGACGACGCCAACTCCAACCCCGTCAATCTACCCACCTCGGCCCAGGTGGTGGGTTCGGCCGCCACCGACCGGCTGGCCGCCACCCGCGGCGGCGGTTCGGCGGCCGCGCGCGCCCACGCCCTGGCTGCGCCCACCGCCCCCCCGGAGGAAGTAGACGAGGAGCCCTCCCACCCGCCGCAGCGCCCCCACCGCAAACGCAACATCATCCTGTCGCTCCTGCTTTCCCTCGCCTTGTTCCTGGGGGTGGGCGGCTGGTTGGCCTATCGGTGGGCCCACTCCCACTACTACGTACAGGCCAGCGACGGCACGATCCGCATCTACCGAGGCATTCCGCAGCAGCTGGGACCGTTAAAGTTCTCCCACGAGTACGAAGACACCGGGCTGCGCTTGTCTTCCCTGCCGCAGGCCCGGCAGGACAACCTCCGCACCCCGGTGACCCGCTCCAGTCTGGAGGAGATCCGGTCGTTCGTGGCGGGGCTGAAGGCCGAGGCGCAGCAACGCGAGCAGCGGCGGGTCATTCCCTTGCCGCTCCCCGGGCAAACCGTTAGCCCCAGCGCGTCCCCGACGGCCAGCCCGTCGCCGAGTGCCGTCCCGAGTCCGACGTCGACCATCCCTCCACCGGCCACCGCCGTCCCCACCCCGGTTCCCTCCCTGAGCCCGGGGGCGCAACTCAATCGGATCACGTCGCATTCGCTGCCTTCGGCACCGGCCACCCCCACCCCAACTTCCCCGGCGCCAAGGAGTTAACCCGTGGCGACCATTACCCAAACCCATGGGCGGCGCCGGTTTGTGGCCGAGCTGTACTTGCTGAGCCTGGCCATCGCCCTCAGCGTCGGGGCTTACGTCTTGGTGTCCCTGGCGATGGAGACGGAACTGCCGTCGGCGCTGGCGACCCACCTGGTGGTGGTGTTTGGCACCGCCCTAGTGATGTACGTGCTGAAGTACTGGCTCGCCCCGCACGCTGACCCGGTAATCCTGCCGATCGCGGTGGCCCTCAACGGCCTGGGGCTGGCCATGATCTTCCGGCTGGACGTGACCTACCTGGAGCTGGAGACGTACGACTCGTTCGTGGGCACCAAACAGCTGCTGCACACGGGCGTCGGCATCCTGGGGGCGCTGGCGGTGCTGATGTTCGTGCGCGACCACCGCAGTTTGAAGCGTTACACGTACCTGTCGATGGCGACGGCCGTCGTCTTGCTCTTCCTGCCGATCCTGCCGGTAATCGGGCAGGAAATAAACGGGGCGCGCATCTGGATCAACCTTGGGGTAGCGACCCTGCAGCCCGCCGAGCTGGCGAAGATCCTGTTGGCCATCTTCTTCGCCTCCTACCTGGCCAACAACCGAGACAACCTGGCGTTGGTCTCCCGCCGCTTCATGGGCTTGCAGCTGCCGGTGCTGCGCTACACCGGACCGCTGGCGACGGCCTGGCTGATCGGGGTCGGCATCCTAGTGCTGCAAAACGACTACGGCACCTCCATTTTGCTGTTCGGCCTGTTCGTCGTCATGCTGTACATCGCCACCGATCGGCCCAGCTGGATCGTCATCGGTTTCCTCGCGGTGGCGGTGGCGGGCTACGGCGCCTACCTCATCAAGCCCCACATCGCCAACCGGGTCATTGGCTGGCTGGACGCCATGAACCCGGAGGTCTACGACGCGCCGGGCGGCTCCTATCAGCTGGTGCAAGGCATTTACGGGCTGGCCACGGGCGGGCTGCTCGGCACCGGCCTCGGCCGGGGCCACCCAACGCTGGTGCCGTTCGCCAACTCCGACTTCATCATGACTTCCTTCGGTGAGGAGCTGGGGCTGACCGGTTCGCTGGCGATGCTGGCGCTGTACGGCATCCTGGTGGAACGGTCCTTCCGCATCGCTATCGGCTCGCGCGACGGTTTCGGCAAGCTGCTGGCCTCCGGCCTCGGTTTCACGATGGCGCTGCAGGTCTTCGTCGTTGTCGGCGGGTTGACGCGGGTGCTGCCGCTGACGGGACTGACCATGCCGTTCCTGTCCGCCGGGGGCTCGTCCCTCATCTCCTCGTGGCTCATCATTGCCCTGTTGCTGCGCATGTCGGATGCGGCCCGGCGGCCCCGGTCGGGCGCCGTGGTGACGGCCGCCGACCTGCCGCCCGATCCGCCGAAGGAGCCCGACACCCCGCCGTCCCTCCCGCCGCCGAGCGGCCCCATGGAGCTCGCGGGTGGGCCCGGGCCGGTGCAGCTTGAGGGTGGCCCCGCCCCCGCCCCAGATCAGCAGGAGACCACGGTGGTGCAGTTGCCGTGAATAAGCAGATTTTGTCCACCGCCCGCCTGGTGGTCCTCATGTTCCTGACGTTAGCGGTCGCTTTGTCGCTGACGCAGGTCATCACTGCCCAGGACGTGCGGGCTGATGAACGCAACAAGCGCAGGCTGTACGAGTCGTACAACGTCGAGCGCGGCCCGATCATTGTCGCGGGCCAGAAGATTGCCTACTCCGAACCATCCGACGACGCGTTCAAGTTCCAGCGGCGGTATTCCGCCGGGCCACTCTACGCCCCGGTGACCGGCTACCACTCGGTCACCGCGCAGTCCGCAACGGGCCTGGAGAGCATCGCCAACGCGGAGCTGTCTGGCACCGCCTCCTCCCAGTGGATTTCGCGCCTGGAGCAGCTGTTGGCGGGCGCCAAGCCGCGCGGGGGTGCCCTCGAGTTGACCATCAACCCGGCGGTACAGGAGGCCGCCTGGGAGGCGCTCGGGGAGCGGCGGGGCGCCGTCGTCGCCCTCGAACCGGGCTCGGGACGCATCCTGGCCCTGGTTTCCCGCCCCACCTTCGACCCGAGCCTGGTGACCAGCAATGATGCCGTTGCTAACCGGGAGCGGTTCACCGAGTTGGAAAACGACCCGGCCCGCCCCCTAGTTAACCGCGCCATCGCGGGCGACCTGTATGCCCCCGGCTCCACTTTCAAGGTCGTCACCGCCTCGGCCCTGCTCACCCACAAGCTGATCACCCCCGAGACCGAGATCGATGCGCCCGCCGAGGTGACGCTGCCCGGGACAGACAGTGTGCTCATCAACTACGGCGGAGCGGAGTGTGGGGACGGGCGGGTGACGTTCCAGGAGGCCTTCGACCAGTCCTGCAACACCCCGTTCGTGGAGCTATCCCAAAAGCTCGGCAGCGAGCGGCTCGCCAGCGAGGCCAAAGCCTACGGGTTCGGCGAACCGCTGGAGATCCCGCTGCGGGTGACGCCCTCCAATTACCCGGAAGGCAGCGACCCGGCCCAAAACGCCATGCTGTCCATCGGCCAGTTTGACCTGCGGGCCACGCCGCTGCAGATGGCGCTGGTGGCCGCCACCATCGCCAACGGTGGGGTGCAGATGCAGCCGTACCTGGTGGAGCGGGAACTGTCGGCAGATCTGGAGACGACGGCGACGACGTCCCCGCAGGTGCTGCGGCAATCCACCAGCCCAGAGGTGGCGCAGGTCCTGAGCCAGATGATGGTCAGCGAGGTCGAAAACGGTACCGGTGAGGCGGCCGGGCTGCCGGACGTGTCGGTGGCTGGCAAGACCGGCACGGCCCAAACCGGGAGCGACGAGGGGGGACCCCACACGTGGTTCATCGGTTTCGCACCCGCCAACAAGCCCACCATTGCGGTGGCGGTACTGGTGGAGGGCGGCGAGCAAGCCGGAGACTACGACACCGGGGGCGCCGTGGCGGCCCCGATCGCCCGCGCGGTTTTTGAGGCGGCCCTGCGATGAGCACGCACGCTTTGTCGATTACGCCTGGGCGGCTCTTTGGCGGCCGCTACCAGGTGGCGGCCCAGATCGCCGTCGGCGGCATGGGGGAGGTGTGGCGGGCCACCGATAAGCGCACCGGCGCCCAGGTGGCGCTCAAGGTGCTGCGCCCCGAGTTGGCGGGCCAGGAGGTGTTGCTGCGCCGTATGAACGCCGAGGCCCGCAACGCAGAGGGGCTCAGCCACGAAAACCTGGCGGCGGTGCTGGACCACGGGACGGGCGACAACACCGCCTGGATCGTGATGGAGCTGGTGGACGGCAAGCCCCTGACGGACATGCTGCGGGGCGGGGGCCGCCTCGCCCCGGCGCAGGTGGCGCACGTGCTGGCGTGCACGGCACGCGCCCTGTATGTCGCCCACCAGGCGGGCATCATCCACCGTGACGTCAAGCCCTCCAACCTGCTGATCACCCCGGCCGGGCAGGTCAAACTCACGGACTTCGGCATTTCGATCGCCGCGAATCAGACGCCCATGACGCAGGCGGGCCAGGTGATGGGCACCGCCCAATACTTGGCACCGGAGCAGGCGATGGGGCGGCCCGCTACGCCGGCGGGTGACCTCTACGCCTTGGGGGTGGTGGCCTACGAGGCCTTGGCGGGGCGCCGCCCGTTCACCGGGAAGTCCGACGTCGACATCGCCTTCGCCCACGTCAACCAGGAGGTGCCGCGCCTGCCCGCGGACGTGCCCAGTGAGCTGGCCGACCTGGTCTACGAACTACTCGTGAAAGAGCCGTCCCGCAGGCCCCGCAACGCCCAGCAGGTGGCCGACCGCTTACAGCGGATTGCGACCAAGCTGGACCCGCAGTTCGCGGGTGCGGACATCGTCGGCACGCCGGCGCTGCCCCCCGGCAGCGAGGCGTTGCCAACCCGCCGGTCGATGCGCGACGCCCGGGGTGGGCGACGGGCCGGTCAGCCGCGCGCCCGGTTGACCGGCTACCGGCCGCAGTTTTCTAGCGACGAAGAGGCCCCCACCCTGCCTACCCCTACTGACGCCCGTTTGGGCTCCGGGCCCGCCCACGCCCCGTTTGGGACCCACCTGCTGTCCGGCTGGGCCCCTTTGGACCGGCTGCCCCAGTGGGCAGGACTCAGCATTTTGACTACGATTTCGGCGACTATCGTCACCTTGACGGTCATCGCGCTTACGACCTTGGGATAATCCCTCTGGCGGAACGAACGAAGGACGATCACTATGACCCAGCTGCCTCGCATTCTCGGCGGTCGGTACGAGGTGCGCCAGCTCATTGGCCGTGGCGGCATGGCCGACGTCTATGTCGGCTTTGACTCCCGGTTGAACCGGACGGTGGCTATCAAGGTGCTGCGGGCGGACCTAGCGCGTGATCCGATGTTCCAAAACCGGTTCCGCCGCGAGGCGCAGTCGGCAGGCCGGTTGAACCACCCGGCCATCGTGGCCGTCTACGACACCGGGGAGGAGGCCACGCGGTTCGCCGACGGTGCCACCGGCACGGTGCCCTACATCATCATGGAGTACGTGGAAGGGCACACGGTGCGGGAGCTGCTCTCGGAGGGTGACCCCGTGCCGATCCCCGAGGCGGTGGAGATCGTCGCCGGCATTCTCAACGCGCTGGAGTATTCGCACCGCGAGGGCATCGTGCACCGCGACATCAAGCCCGGTAACGTCATGTTGACGACTGACGGCAAAATCAAGGTGATGGACTTCGGGATCGCGCGCGCGATCGAGGACTCCCAGTCGTCGATGACGCAGACGCACGGCGTGGTCGGCACCGCCCAGTACCTCTCCCCGGAGCAGGCGCGGGGCGAGATCGTCGACTCCCGGTCCGACCTGTACTCCACTGGCTGTGTCCTGTTTGAACTGCTGACCGGGCGGCCACCGTTCTCCGGTGACACGGCCGTGTCGGTGGCCTACCAGCACGTGCAGGAGCTCCCCAAGCCGCCTAGCTCGATCGCGGCCGACATTCCGGGGTCGCTGGACCGTGTCGTGCTCAAGTCGCTGGCGAAGAACCGGGACGAACGCTACCCGGATGCGGCCACTATGCGCCAAGACATGCTGGCCGCTGAACGCGGTGGCGCCATCTCGGCTCCCCCGATCTCGTCGTGGGCGGAACGCGCCGGAGACCAGACGGCGGTGCTTGGATCGTCGGCCGTCACCGGGAACACGAGCCAGTTCCCGCAGGTCTCTCCCCCGCTCGGCACCACGGCTCTCATGGGCAGCGGCCCGGCCCCGGCGCCCGCGCCGCCTGCGGCCGTCGCTGCCCCGACGCAGACGGAGCCCAAGAAGCCGGTGTGGCCGTGGATTGTCGGCGTGTTGGCGTTCCTGCTGGCGGGCCTGGGCTTAGCCTACGCCTTGAGCGGCGGCGAGGAGCAGGAGGGGACGGAGGAGGCGCCCGCGCTGGTAACGGTGCCGGACCTGGAAGGCCTGGATCGGCAGGGGGCGCGCGCCGCGCTGGAAAAGGCGGACTTGCAGTTAGACCCGGGCCCGGAGGTGCAGTCCGATACGGTCGAGCGCGGGCGCTTCGTGTCCTCGGACCCGACAGCGGGCGCCTCGGTGCCGCCGAAGACCAAGGTGAAAGTGTCGTTTTCTGCTGGGGCGGAGACGATCAGAGTGCCTGATGTGCGGGGCCAAGACGAGGAGACGGCCCGCAGGAAGTTGGAGGAAGCCAAGCTGACGGTCGGCACGGTCGCGGAGGAGGCCTCCAACGACGTGCCGGAGGGCCAGGTGGTGCGCACCAGCCCGGAGGCGGGCACGTCGGTGAAGAGTGGCGAGAAGGTCAACCTCTTCCTCTCGTCCGGGCCCGGGGAGCTGGAGGTGCCTGACATGCGCGGCTGGGATTCGACGCGGGCCCGTCAGGAGCTGGAGCGCCTCGGCCTGAAGGTGGGAGCCATCAGCTCGGTTGACACCGGCGAGTTCGGCCGCGATGAGTTGGTATCCACCGCGCCCGAGTCGGGCTCCACGGTAAAGAAGGGCGACACCGTTGACATCGTTATCTCTACCGGTCTGACCGAAATTCAGGACTTCACGGGTCGGCAGTTGGCCGAGGCACAGGAGTTCTTCGCCAAGAACGGCCTGAACCTGGAGATCACCACGATCCAAACCAACGATCGCCCCGACGGCACGGTGCTGACCCAAAACCCGACGGCCGGCAAATTTGATCGCGGTCAGACGATCAAGATCTCGGTGGCGCGCCCGCTGGCGCAGCAGCCGACCCCCGAACCGTCGGCCAGCACCACGCCTGCCGCCACCGACGACGACTAGCGCAACCGAGAGTTCCGCGGGCCCTGCAGAGTTTTCTGCGGGGCCCGCAGCATTGGGGAGCTCTTATCATGTAGTTACTAACACGGTTTCGGTGGGAGCAGGCCAGCGGGGGCGCTGCTGGGAAGGAAAGGGCAGATGGTTTCGTGGGGGAGCTTGCGGTTGTGGAATCGTGAGGCGCTGGAGGAGGTGGTTGATGAGTTGATTGTGGCCCGCCGGGTGGTTAATGACGCCAGTGATCTGATTGATGGGGAGGGCAGGCGGCTGCGGTCGCAGGGGATGACGGCCGATGCTTTGCGGGGCCGTTTGGGGACGATGGCTGGGCAGGGCTACAGCCTGGTGGAAAAGCTCAGCGAGGTGATGCTGGCGACCTCGGAAATGTCGGACGCGGTGTGGGGTCTGCAGCAAGAGGTGCTGGACTGTGAGCAGTATGCGCGAATTAACGAGCTGCATATTGATGATGCGGGGATGGTGACTATCACGGCCGATATGGCCGGGATGATGATTGATCGGACCTCGGCCTACAGAGTGGCCGAGATACAAGCCGCACAAAAAGCGTTGGCTAAACGGGTGACTGCGGTAATTAAGCACGCCGACGAAGTTGATTTCAATTACCAGTCGCGGTTGCGGGCGATCGCGCAGGGTACTTACCAGGTGGTAGAGAAGGGGCGCACTGGCACGCAGGGCTTGCCGGATTTGCCGGGCAAGGATTGGGGACCGGTGCAGGTGGCGGCCTGGTGGCAAGCGCTGAGCCAGGGCGAGAAGGACAAGTTGATAGCTGAGCGTCCGGAGTTGATTGGGAATCTGGACGGCATCGATATGGCCTCGCGGTCTCGGGCCAATAAGCAGCGGGTACCAGATTTGTTGGCAGCGGAGAAGGCAAAGCTGGCGGATCTTGAAGCCAAGGTTGAGGCAGCAAAGCGCTTGCCCAGCACCTCCCACCCCGATTCGACCCCCGGTCCACTTTTGCGTGCTATGAAAGAGCGAGATGTTGCTCGTCAGCGGGTCGAGGACTTGCAGTACCTCAACGATCACGTGTTGGACGATGCGAGCCGGACGTTGACAACTCTGGATACCTCCAGCGAACGGGTTAAGGCTGCTGTCGCGCTGGGGGATGTGGATAAGGCGAAGCATGTGGCGGTCTTTACTCCCGGCATCGGCTCGAAAGTCGCCGGTATGGAGGGCTACTTAGAGAGCATGGGAGACCTCCGGGAAACTGCTAGCGAAGAGGGAAATGTGCCGCCGGATGAGGTGGCTACGGTGATGTGGCTCGGCTATCAGGCGCCGCTGGGTTTTGGAGATCAGTCTTCTTTGCCGGAGTACTCCACCACGACGCTCGCCGACCGGGGTGCTGACGAGCTGAGCAGTTACCTGGAGGGGATTCAGGCCTCGCGGGAGGCCAGTGGGGCGGGTGATCCGCACCTGACCGCACTAGGCCACTCATATGGGTCGACTACCACAGGGATGGCGGCGGCGCGGGTGCGGCCCGGCGTGATCGACGACCTAGTGTTGTTCGGCTCGCCTGGGGCCGGGGTGCAAAACGTGGAGGAGTACAACGTGCCCGAGGGACATGCCTGGGTCAGCGGCGTGGAGGACGGTGACGCAGTGCTGGGGCGCGGCCCCGACTGGGACTTCGGCCCCAACCCCATGGGCATGGACGGGTTTACCCACCTGTCCAACGAAGCTCCCGACCCCCGCAGCGGCCTATGGAGCTGGAACCCCTTCGGCAGGCACTCCGTCTACCTCGCCCCGGACTCCGGCACCCTGAAAGACTTCGGAAAAGTAGTCGCCGGGGTGAAATAGCCCCCAACCCGCGCCAACAGCAAGAAGGAAGGGGAAGAGCATGCGCAAGAAGCTGGCCGCAGTCATTTTTGCCGCAGCAGTCGCTTTGGGAGGATGCACAGCGGAGGAGATTAACCAGATGCCGCTGTATGGCGACGGCTCCCTACCAGTGGAAGAACGCCAATCACTGGAAGAATTCATCTCCACTGTTGAACCCCACATAGTGGAGTTTATGCAAACCCTGGACGCTGAAGGGGCCAACGTCTACCTGCCCCGGAGCGCCGAATCATATACTGAATCATGCGGGTACCCGATTTTCGGCTACCGACTGAAAGGGCCAATGCTCTTCGGTAAAGCAGTCCCCGAAGACAAACTGCTAGAAATATATGAGCAACAGGTCAAACCGCTTGGCTTTGACCGCCTATACCATAGCTCTGACGAGGTCAATACCTCTTACAAGTGGTTCAATACCCAAGACGGCGGATTTGTAAGTGTCACCCTGTTTCCCGACGGAGACCTAGTGGCGAGGTACGCCTCCGGCTGCCGCCCCTACCACGGCGCGGGCAAACCCGAGCACGTGCGCACCGCCTGGGAGCAGGAGCTGATCTCCCGCCAATCACCCACACCGGACCCCAGTGAATCTCCAACCTCGAACAAAACGGCCATAGGAGGAAAATAGACAGCAGCATGGCAGACTGCGGGCTTATACCCCTCCGCGCAAACGCCGCTAAAGCCCGCAGGTATGTCAATGGCGTAGGTGCCGTCTTTGCACACGAGCCAGACTTTATTGTCTTTGATGACGACGGTGCCCTCGGGGTCGAGAGACTGTGGGGCGGGGGTTGGGGTGGCAGTGGAGGTTGGCGCGAGAGTGGCTGTCTGCGTAGCTCGGTCACCAGTAACGATGGGGGAAGCCGACATGGTGGGGGCGGGGTTCGCGGTACAGGCGGGCTAGGAGGAGGGCGAGAAGCGGCGGAAAGCTTCCGATTTTACGGAATGACAAGGCTGCCTCCTAGATCGGGTAACTCTTGGCTGCCAGGCTCCGGAGCTGGGTCGCCGCCGCCTACGCCCTCACCGCCGGGGTGACCACGGGCGCCAAAGGCAGGGACCGCTCCACCGCGCCGGTCAAACCCAGGCTCTCCAGCCAGGTGGCGAACATGCGGTGCCCCCCGACGGTCATGACGGCCTCGGGGTGGAACTGCACAGCCTCAGCAGGAGCCGAGCGGTGCTTGAGCCCCATGATGATGCCGTCGTCCGTCCAGGCGGTTACCTCCAGCTCGGGTGGCACCGTGTTCGGTTCGACCGCCAGCGAATGGTAGCGGGTCACCCGCACCGGGTGGGGGGCACCCGCGAAGCAGCCCTGGTCAGAGTGTTCTATGTCGCTGGTGCGGCCGTGCATCAACTCCGGCGCGTGGCTGACAGTAGCGCCGCACACCTCTGCCAAGGCCTGCATGCCTAGACACACCCCGAAGAGCGGAATCTGCTCGGCCAGGCACTGGCGGATCACGTCCAGGCTCTGCCCGGCTTCGTGCGGCGCACCCGGACCAGGAGAAATGAGCACTCCCGCGAAACCTGCCAGCGGGGGGACGACGTCGTTGCGCGCCACCGTCACCTCCGCACCGAGCTGCTCAAGATAGCCGACGATGGTGTAGACGAAGGAATCGTAGTTATCGACGACCAAGATGCGGGTGGCCATCAGCTCACCGTCTGCTCAGACAGGCCGAAGTAGACGTATGCCCACGGAAACACCCACGTGAAGAGCACGAAGATCACGCCTGCCAACAGCAGCAGGAACTCGATGGCCTTGAACCACTTCGGGCCGGGCAGCAAGCGAAATAAGGCAGCGTACACGTCAGGCTCCCTTCAATTCGGGCGGCACACCCTCGCTGCGCGGCACCCAGTGATCAAACTCGGAGTAGACGATATACCTATGCGAGTTGCCCCATTCGGGGTCACACGTAGTCATCGTCAGCAGGCGCTTGGTGGGGGTCTGGTCCGGTTGGTTCGGCACCGGGGCCACCACCTCCACCTGCTCGGGCAACACGATCTCGTAACTGGTCATCTTGTAGACAAGCCAGGCGTCGGCCGTCTCCACGATGATGGGATCGCCCACCTCCAGCTCATGCACCCGGCGGAAATTGTGACCCCAGGTCTGCCGGTGGCCGGCCACCGCAAAGTTGCCGACGTCGCCGGGGGCCTGGGTGTCTGGGTAGTGCCCGGCCCACCCCTGGTCCAAAACCGTGGCCTCGGTGCCCTCGGCGATGGGGATCTCCATGTGGTCCCAACGGGGCACGTGCAGGGTGCCGAAGATCTCGTCCATGCCGGGCACCGCCCCGACCGGGGGCGGCGTGTCACGTTTAACGACCTCGGGCGCCACCACCTTGTCCACTTTCGGGGGTGCCGCTTTCTCAAACTGGGCGACCCCCGCCGCCATCGAACTCTGCGCCAGGTAGCTGGTCCAGTGCAGTTGCCACACCACAAACAGGCCCAGCAGCGCCCCCGCGGTCAGGAGCAACTCGCCCAAGAACCCGAAAAACGTGGCTACTGCGGAGACCGTGCCGCGGCGCCGATGCCGCGGCGCCTGAGGCTGGTTCACACCATGCATTCCAACTCGATTCACTCTTCAACTTTCGCATAACGCAGGATAGAGATGCTGCTATGCGCCGGGATGTTGAGGGTTTGCTCTTCGCGTAGTTCCCACCCGAGCCCGAGGGCGTCGACGTATTGCCGGTAGATCCGCACCTGTTGGGAAGTGTCGAGGGCGGCCTGCAATCTCGCGGGATCGCCCACGGCCCGGATTTCGTAGGGCGGGGAGTAGCTGCGGCCCGCAATGTAGAGCACATTGCCGACGCAACGCACCCCCGTGGTGGAAATTACACGGTGCCCCTGCACCGACATCGCTTCGGCTCCCCCGGACCACAGCGCATTCATGACGCCTTCAATATCGCCCTGGTGGACGACGTAGTCGTCGTTCTTCCATTTGCCTTTGTCGCCTTCGGGCACCTTGGCGTCCCACAACCGCACCACCACCCCGGGCCCCTCCACTTCTTCTAGCCCGGCGGCGAGGGCGACGGCCGGGTCGGGTGGCTGCAGGTTACCCCCCTGTTTGATTACCCAGTCAGCTACTTGGGAGCGCAGTTCAGCGTTGCGAGTTTCCGCCTTGTCGTGTTGCGTGGACCGGGCAGTCACTAGCGACACTAAGTCACTGACGTCTTCCTCCTCGGTGCGCGGCCCATGCGATAAAGCATTCGCGGTAATTATCAAACCCATAGCGAAGGCCACGAGCGCCACGGACAAGTGCCGCCAGGTTAGCTGCGGGCCGCGGAAGGAATCCTCGAACAGTCGCCGTAGCTGCGCCCTGGGGGCGGAGCGGGAGCGGGCTTTGGCGGCAATGGCAGCCACGTCTAACGGCTCCAGCTCCTGCGGTTCGTGGGCTGGTTGTCCGGCAGGGGGTGCCGACGTTGGGATCGACTCTGCCGAGACTGCCAACGTTTGGTCGTTGTCTTCTTCTTGCGCGGCGTGCTCCTGCTCGCTGTCGGCCACCTCGTCCGACGCCGCGAGCTCCACCTCCACGTCGGTAGGCACCACCGCACCTACCCCGACCGGCGGGGTCGGTACCGCTAACCACTCCAGGATCGGGGCAGCCAGCTCATCAATGGGCTCGGTGGGCGACGCTGCCGGATCGGGCTCCGTATCCGCCTGTTTCGTGGCCTCGGTGCCTGGCTCGGTGGGCGACGCTGCCGGGTCGGGCTCCGTATCCGCTTGTTCCGTGGCCTCGGTGCCTGGCTCGGTGGGCGACGCTGCCGGATCGGGCTCCGCATCCGCCTCCGCGATGAGCTCCGTGCCGATGTCCTCTGCTGGCACCGGCTCTCCCGACCCCGCCGACTCCGTCGGCAGAACCATAGCCTCCGGAAGTTCCTCAACCTCGGCTTGTTCGGTCTCCGCCTCATCCCAGCCTGGCGTCTGTTCGTCCTGTTTCACTGCTCACCCCCGCCCATTAGTCGTATCGAACACTGCAACGGAAAGGCTACGCTAGGGGTGGCTGTCAGGCGGTCCACCCGCCATGGTTGAAATCTAGGAGTTCTGGTGCCCGAATCGAAAAAGCGGAAGAGCCGTGGTCGCACGGTGCACGCTGACACGGAGATCCGCCCGTCGTGGCAGGACGACATCAAGCCCAGCCCGCAATGGTGGCCCTTGGTCATGGTGGCCCTGATGGTGCTGGGGTTGGTCTGGGTGGTAGTTACCCACATGTCGAGCGGCCGGTTCCCCATCCCGGGGCTGGGAGACTGGAACCAGTTCGTCGGCTTCGGGGTCATGATTACGGGCTTCCTGATGATGCTGCGCTGGCGCTGAGTTTCCCACAGCGGCGAGCAGACAAGGGCGGGGGTTATCCCCCGCCCTTTCCACATCCACAGTTTCCTGCCTTTTACCTGTGCTTGCAACGATTGCTGCCAACTGGCGCGGGAATGACACGGCTGTCATTACCCACAGGGGTGGATAACCCTGTGGATAACTTCTGGCTTAGGCGACGGCATAGCGCACCAGCGTCAGGACAACGAGCAGGGCAGCCACTGCTATGGGAGCCAGCCAAGTCACGGTTCCTTTCGCGGTCACTTGCCCGCCCCGCGTCGTTGGGCTTGCCACCGCTCGCCGCGCCACGGCTTGGCGCAGCAGCAAAGTCAGCCAGCCCAACAGCAGGCCGGTGACAAAACCACCGAGATGGCCCTGCCAGGAGATACCTGGCACCGTCACCGAGATGATGCCGTTGACGACGAGCAACCCGAGGATCGGGGCCGTGTCCGTCCCCAGGTGCCGTTGGATCACGAACACCGCCGCAAACAGGGCGAAGACCGCCCCCGACGCCCCTACCGTCACCGTGTACCAGCTCGTCGCAGCGGGACTCGACAGCCACAGGACCGCCACCGAGCCGCCTACTGCCCCCAGCAGGTACAGGGCGAGGAACTGTCCGCGCCCCAACACCCGTTCTAAGGAACTACCGGTGACATACAAGGCCAGCATGTTCATGGCCAGGTGCCAGATCCCGGCGTGCAACAACGTGGTGGTGAGGAAACGGTGCGGCTCGTGGGAGCCCAACACCGGGGCGAAAGCCAGCCATTTGAAAACCGCCGGGCTGGCCTTGTCGCCCACGAACACCGCTAGGCACAGGCCGATCAGGGTGTAGGTCACCACCGGCTGTCCGGTCGCTGCCCCAAATCGCGCTGCCACGCGCTTGCGTCCGGCGTGGGCACACGTCGTGCAGTGCACGCCCACGGCGGCCTGCACCTGGCATTGGGGACACACCGCGTTCCCGCATCGCTGACACAGCACCCAACTTGGCTGCCCGTGCGCCCGGCAGCGCGGCGGCTCCGGCATCACGCTTTCTTCACTCATCACATTCCCTCATGTGCCAGGACGCGCCGCCCGACGACCGGACGGCGCGCCACCGCTGCTTGCTCCCGGGTCACTCGACGATGTCGATGCCCTCAATTACCACGTCGGTCAGCGGCCGGTCCCGTCCGTCGACCTTCACCGCCGCGATCTCATCGACCACGGCACGGGAGGCCTCGTCCGCCACCTGGCCGAAGATCGTGTGCTTGCCGTCGAGCCACGGGGTGGGCTCCACGGTGATGAAGAACTGCGAGCCGTTCGTCCCGCGCCCACCCCGGGTCCCCGCGTTGGCCATGGCCAGCAGGTAGGGGGTGTTGAACGTGCGGGCCGGGTCGATCTCGTCGTCAAACTGGTAGCCGGGACCGCCCACGCCGACACCGAGGGGGTCGCCACCCTGGATCATGAATTTGGCGATTACCCGGTGGAAGATGACCCCCTTGTAGAGCGGCTCGTGCATCGTTTCCCCGGTGCGCGGGTGGGTCCACTCTTTGGTGCCCTTAGCTAGGCCCACGAAGTTGTCCACCGTGACGGGTGCCGAGTCGGGGAACAGCTCGACGACGATGTTGCCTGCGGAAGTGCGAATAGTTGCTTGCATGCCCAAATGGTCCCACGGCCACGCCACCCCACCTGGCTGCCGAACCGCAATGCGCCATGAGCGTAGATGCTGCGCAATGGCCTGCGGCACGGAATAATGGGACGTTAACAGCGCACACGCGAGTATCCGAAGGTGGTCAAAGATGAGCTGGTGCAAGAAGAAGAAGGCTGAGGCTAAGGTTCGTTCTTTCGCGGGACGGGCTGCGGGAACTGCGGCCGACCTTGGCATGTTGGCTGTCGGCAAGGCCCAAGACGGCTTGGACTGGTTGACTCCGCGCGCTGAACGCGCCTGGACGCAGGCGCAAGTTCGTGCGGCCGCCGCTAACACTCGCTTGCGGGAGGATTACGTGCCGCGGGTGCAGCGGGCACTGCACGAGGCCAATGTGGCAGCGCACGGCGAAGGCACGTTGTCTGAGCGCGCCCAGCACGTGGCGGCCTCTGCCCGCAAGGCACTGGCCGAGCCGCCCGCGAAGGCCAAGCGGCGGCGGGGTCTGCGAACCTTGGGCTGGCTGCTGGTTGGCGCGGCCGCTGCAGGCGCGGGCTATGTTGCCTGGCGGCGCACGCAGCCGGTGGACGACCCGTGGGCTGAGGACTACTGGGCCGAAAGCACCGTGGTGCCGAGCGACCTGCAGGCCCGGGCGGCCGGAGCTATGGACGCCGTCAAAGCGAAGGTCGGGGAGGCTAAGGAACGGGTGGCCGACGCTCTGAAGGATGGCCGTTCGGAAGCCAAGGATGCCGCCCGCGACGTGAAGGATGCCGCCAAGGACGCCCGGTCCGAGGCCAAGGATGTCGTTCGGGACGTCAAGGACGCCGCCAAGGACAAGTTGAGCTAACAGCGACAGTAGCCGGTTGGGGGCGGGGTCGTTGACCCTGCCCCCAACCGCATTTAGTCTCCCGCCAGACTGCGCGCAGCGTGGGGACTGCCCCCGCCGATGTCGAAAAACACCGGCGTTTGTGCGTCAGACTGCGCGGGCTATCCGGACGCGCCCTCCACCCCTGCCCACCGCCATGCCCTTAGCTCACCATCAGGCCCTTATTCCAGTGTTTTAAGGGCATGGCGGTGCCACAAGGGCATGATGGTGGGTATTGGCATCGGTGCGCTCTTTCACGAACGTCTCCCAGCAAGCTGCCGTAGCGGGTGTCCTTGGTTGACGGCGGGGCAGTTACCTTCACCCGGGCCGAAAGACCCTGTCCCTCCGGCATTCCCCCGCCCCGCCTCCCTGCCTAACTTTCTGGAGCTTTACAGGTTGCACACAGGAGCTTGACAGCCTGGAACTCCAGTTCCAAACTGAGTTCTGCGTCACACTTTTGCTGTGAAGCCGGCTGTTTACAACGCAGAGACAGCCGGGCTTATGGGCACTCAAGGAGGAACGATGACCCAGTTACCGGTACGCAGATTCATCGCCGCCACCGCCGTGGCCCTGGTGGCTTTGGCTGGCTGCAGCTCTGACACCACCAGCTCCGACTCCAACAGCACTGCCCCCGGTGACGGGAAGCAGTCCACCGCCGCCGACGCGGGTGGTGAGGAGCTGTTGCGGGTGGGCTTTAGCCAATTGGGGGCCGAGTCCGGTTGGCGCACGGCCAACACCGAATCCATCAAGGCCACCTTCACAGAGGCCAACGGCTACGAGCTGACGTTCGTCGACGCGCAGCAGAAGCAAGAAAATCAGATCAAGGCGCTGCGCGACTTCATCGACCAGGACGTTGATGTCATCGCCTTCTCCCCTGTGGTGGAAACCGGTTGGGACGAGGTGCTGCAGGAGATCAAGGACGCCGGGATCCCCGTCGTGCTGTCTGACCGCACCATTGAAACGAGCGTGCCCGACGCCTACGTCACCTTCATCGGTTCCGACTTCGTTGCCGAGGGCCGCACCGCCGGGGAGTGGGTGAAGGCCAACGTGCCCGAACCGAAGATCTTTGAGCTGCAGGGCACCTTAGGGTCCGGCCCCCAGCTGGACCGCGAGGCCGGGTTCGGCGCAGTCATGTCCGACAAGATCATTGGCAAGGCCTCGGGTAACTTCACCCGCGCCGAGGGCAAGATCGCCGTGGAGGCGGCCCTGCAGGCATACCCCGAAATGAACGTCATCTTCGCCCACAACGACGACATGGGCCTGGGGGCGATCGAGGCGGTCGAGGCAGCCGGGAAGAAGCCGGGGGTGGACATCAAGATCGTCACCATCGACGGCGTGCGCGACGGCCTCCAAGCCCTGGTGGACGGCAAGTTCAACTTCGTGGTCGAGTGCAACCCGATGTTTGGTGAGCAGCTGGGCCAAGTGCTCCGCGACGCCAAAGCGGGCAAAGACCTGCCTGACAAGGTGATCGTCAAGGACCAGACCTTTGACCAGACGATCACGCAGGAAGTTGTCGATCAGCGTCCCTACTAAACCGACAGGGGTGGGCGGGCATCCCTCCCGCCCACCCGGGTAAGGAACAGCGTCATGCGTCAGCCAGACACGCAGCCACGCCCGTTGGTGGAAATCAAGGATCTGTCGGTGCTTTTCCCCGGCGTGCGGGCCCTGGATGGGGTCGACTTCACGCTCTACCCGGGGCAGATCCACGCCCTGATGGGCGAAAACGGGGCCGGCAAATCCACTCTCATCAAGGCCCTGACGGGGGTCTATGCGCCCGCTGGGGGCCAGATCCTGCTGGACGGCCAGCCCCGCACTTTCCGGAGCCCGGCCGAGGCGGCGGCGGCAGGTATCTCGACCGTCTATCAGGAGGTGAACCTCGCAGGCAATCTGACGGTGGCAGAGAACGTCATGTTGGGGCACGAGCCGCGCCGCGGGCCGTTCATTAACTGGCGGGCCATGCGGGCCCAGGCCCGGCAGCACCTCCAACGCCTGCACCTGGATATCGACCCGGGTTCGTTCTTGGCCGAGCACTCGTTGGCCACCCAACAACTGTGTGCCATCGCCCGCGCCTTAGTGGCCAACGCCCGCATACTGATTCTGGACGAGCCGACCTCATCATTGGACAACGATGAGGTCGCCGAACTGTTCGCGGTGCTGCGCGAGTTGCGCGACAGCGGGGTGGCCATCCTGTTCGTCTCGCACTTCCTGGAACAGGTCTACGAGATCTCCGATCACATGACGGTGCTCCGCCACGGCCGCAACGTTGGCGGCGGGGACACCGCCAATCTGCCGCGCCTGGAGCTGGTCTCGCTCATGATTGGGCGGGACGCCGCCGCGTTGGAGGCCTTAGAGCGCGACTTACACCCGCCCGTCGATGCACCCCAGACCCTGGCGGCCACCGACCTGGGACGTCGGGGAGCTGTCGCCCCCTTCGACTTCACCATCGACGCCGGACAAATCGTCGGGTTCGCTGGGCTACTCGGCTCCGGACGTTCCGAAGCCGTGCGCCTCCTGGCGGGGGCGGACAAGCCCACCAGCGGCCAGGTGCAGGTGCGCGGCACACAGGTGCACCTCCACACTCCCCTGCAGGCCCTCAACCAGGCAATCGCCTACTCGACGGAGGACCGCAAACACGGGGGAATCGTCGGCTCCCTCACCGTGGCGCAAAACCTCATCTTGGCGTTGCAAGCCAAGCAGGGTATCTTCCGCCCGCTGTCGGCCAAGCAGCGCCAGGAGTTGGTGGACAAATACCTGGAATTGCTCGACATTCAGCCGCGCAACCCCCACATGTTGATCAAGAACCTCTCGGGCGGCAATCAGCAAAAGGTGCTGCTGGCCCGGTGGCTGGCCACCAATCCCCAACTGCTGATCCTCGATGAACCCACCCGCGGCATCGACGTCGGCACGAAGGCCGAGATTCAACGACTGGTGGTGGCCTTGGCTCGCGACGGCCTGGCGGTGATCTTCGTGTCCTCCGAACTACCCGAGGTGCTGCGACTGTCGCACCGGATCGTCGTCATGTGTGACCGGCACAAGATTGCCGACCTGCCGAACGACGAGACCGTCACCACCACCTCGCTGCTATCCATCATCGCTAACCACGCAGGAGACAAAGATGCCGCCTGAGATACCCCTCGCGCGTCGAGCCTTCTCCCATCACCTGTTCTGGCCGTGCGCCGCCCTCGTGTTGCTGCTGCTCGGCTGTCAGCTGGTGAGCCCCGGCTTCCTGCGGATCTCCGTGCAGGACGGCCACCTCTTTGGGCAACTAATTGACATTCTGCGCGCCGCCGCCACCCCGGCACTGCTGGGGCTAGGTATGTGTCTGGTGGTGGCCACCGCCGGGGTGGACCTGTCGGTGGGGGCGGTGATGGCAATCTCCCTGTCGGTGTCCCTGACCTTCTTGGATGCCTCGCAGACCCCCGGTGCCGTCAGCACGGCGCTGACTGCCGTCGGTTTGGGACTGCTGGTGGCGGTGGGGATCGGGGTGTTCAACGGCCTGCTGGTCACTGCCTGCGGCATCCAGCCGTTCATCGCCACCATGATCCTGATGGTGGCCGGGCGCGGCATCGCCATGCTGATCACCAAGGGACAAATCACGACGGTCACCTCACCGCCGTTTAAGTCCCTCGGTTCAGGTTTCACCCTCGGCCTGCCCACCCCGGTGATCTGCGGGCTCGTCGCCTTCGTCCTGTTGGCGCTGCTGCTGCGCCGCACCGCCCTCGGACTCCTGCTGGAGTCGGTGGGCATCAACGCCGAAGCCGCCCGCCTGAGCGGCGTGCGCGCCAATCAGCTGAAGTTCCTCACCTACGTGCTGTGTGCGCTGTGTGCCGGGCTGGCGGGTCTGCTGTATGGCGCACCCACGATGGCGGCAGACGCCAACAACATTGGGCTCATGAAGGAGCTGGACGCCATCATGTGCGTCGTCATCGGCGGCACCCGCATGAGCGGCGGGCGGTTCTTTCTGGCGGGCACCGTCGTCGGCGCCCTGGTCCTGACCACGATCGAACGGGCCGTCATCATTTTCCACATCCCCACCCAGACCACGCCCCTGTTTAAGGCCCTCATCGTCATCGCCGTGTGCATCGCCCAGTCGGCGGCGTTTCAGCGGTGGGCGCAGCAGCGGCGGGCCCGCGCAGAGGTGGCGCGCCGGGCCGTCCGGCAGGAGGCAGCATGAAAACGACCCGGAATCCGACGAGAACCGACGGCATCTGGCGGCGACTGTTATCCCGCCGCTACCTGCCAGTCCTCGGCACCACGTTGACTCTGGCGTTAATGCTGTTGGTCGGCCAGCTGCGTTACTCCACGGCCTCCCGCTCGTTCCTCTCCCCGCGCCTCTTTTCCAACCTGCTGGTGGACAACTCCTATCTCTTGGTGTTGGCGGTCGGCATGACGTTCGTGATTCTTACGGGCGGCATCGACTTGTCGGTGGGCGCGGTGGTGGCGCTGGTGGGACTGGTGGTGGCGACTTTGCTGCCCGGAGGGCTGCCCCTGCCAGTGGTGCTGCTGGTGGCGGTGCTGATTGGCGCGGCGTGCGGACTCGCCATCGGGGTGATGGTGCAAGTGTTTGACCTGCAACCGTTCATCGCCTCCCTGGCCATCATGTTCCTAGCCCGCGGCCTGGCGAACCTGGTGTCGGTCGAACCGATCAGCATCACTGACAAGTCCTTCTCAGCGCTGGCGAAGTGGAACATCGCCTTCGGCTCGGGCCGCAATGTCTTCCGCCTCAACCTGGCGACCGTATGCGCGCTGGTCATCATCGCGGTGGCCTTCTACCTGCTGCACTACACCCGCTTCGGACGCACCGTCTACGTGCTGGGGGCAGGGGACGACGGCGGGGCCGGGCAGTTGATGGGCCTGGCCGTGGGCCGCGCGCGCCTGCTGGCCTACCTCATCTCGGGGGTGTGCGCCGGGATCGCGGGCGTGCTGTTCGCGATGTATACGAAATCCGGCTACACCTTGACCGGTATCGGCATGGAGCTGGACGCCATCGCGCCGGTGGCGATCGGTGGCATCCTGCTCACTGGCGGGGTCGGCTACGTGCTGGGCTCGTGCGTCGGGGTGCTGATCTACGGGCTGCTGCAAATCCTCATCGCCCGGGAGGGACTGGAGTCGTGGTGGACGAAGGTCTTCATCGGGGTGTTCCTCCTGGCCTTCGTCCTGCTGCAGCGCGGGGTGTCGCTCCGCAAGAGCAGCAGCTAGCGGCGGACATGCAGGTGGGTGGGCAGGGACTGTGCCCCTGCCCACCCACCTGTAACCGCACCGTCTCAGCGCACCATCGAAGGTTGGGCTACCTCCCCGCCAGGCGCTCGGCCACGGCCTGCGAGACGGCGCCCGGCCCCCCGATGATGCGCACGTGGGTGGCGCCAGTCAGCGGCGGGACGGAGGCGGGCGGCAGCTGGTCGCGGCCGGTGAGCACGAGCGGGGCGCGCCACACGGCCCCCGCCGCCGCGGCCGCGAGCGCGTCGGGGTAGTCCTGACCGGAGACGACCAGGCGGGAGGCGGACGGATTGGGCATGAGTTTGGCGACGGCGGCGGCGGTGGCGTACCGGTTGGGGCCCGCCACGCGCTGCACTTGGGCGCCGGGGACGACGGCGGCGAGTTCGGCCGCGACGGCCGGGCTGACGGCCGCGTCGGCGCCGACTATCCACACCTTTTGCGGCGCCAGGCGCTGCAGTTCAGCCCGCACGGTGGTGTCTAGGTGTTGGCCGTCGGTAAGCAGCACGGGCGCTCCGCTCGCCCCGGCCACCGCCGAGACGGCGAGGGCATCGGCGAAGGTCTGCCCGTTAGCGAGGAAGACGGCTGGGGTGGTGGGGAAGGCGTAGGCGGACAGGGCGGCGGCGGTGGCGTACCGGTTGGGGCCGGCGACGCGGTGGACGCGGGCCTGCGGCACGGTGGCGCGCACGTCGGCCACGACGGTCTCGCTGAGGGAGCCGGGGCCGCCGACGATGACGACTTGGTGGGGGCGCAGGCGGCGTAGTTCTCCGCGCACCAGTTCACTGAGGGTGGCGGGATCGCTCAAGAGCACGGGGCCGCGTTCGTGACCCGCGGCCGAGCCGGCGGCCAGGGCGTCGGCGAAGGTCGTGGTGGAGGCGAGGTAGATGGTGCCCTCGCTTTGCGCGAAGGCTTGGGAGAGGCGGACGGCGGTGTCGATGCGGCTGGTCCCGGCGAGGCGTTCGATGTGGAGCCCGGCAGGCACTCGGGGGCCGCGCATCTTGGTTTCGACCCGGTTCAGGAGGTCCTCCCATTTGGTCATGAAGCCGTTGCCGGGGCACGTGGTGGCGTTGCTGGGGACGTGGCGGTGGGGCAGGATGGTGGGCACGGTGGAGGTGCCGAGGCGGGTGGTCAGCTGCATGGTGCCGCGGGGGGCGACGCCTGCTTGCTGGAGTTTGAACGCGAGGACGTCGGCGATGGCGTCGAGGGCGGCGGGGCTGGGGGTGAGGTGAGAGTGGTCGCCCAGGAGGGAGATACCGAAGGTTTCGTCGTTGGCACCGAGGGCGTGGGCACCTTGGGAGGTGACGGTGTAGACGTCGCCGCGCCGTCCTTGCCAGGCGTTGCCGTACTTGTCGACGAGCACGTTGTAGCCGATGTCTCCCCAGCCGAGGGTGACGGCGTGATAGTGGTAGATGCCGCGGAGGATGCCCGGCACATCGGCGGCACTGTAGTTGTTGGTGCCTGCCGTGTGGTGGACGACGGCGCCCTCCACTCGGATCGGGTCGACGCCCCAGTCGTTCCAGCTTTCGTTGGCTCCCCATTGGGCGCGGGTGTGGATGACGGGGCGGGCGGCCGCGGTGGTTAGGTCGGCGGCGGGATTGGTGCCGCTGAGGGGAGCGATTGACTGCTCGGGGGCGGGGACGGGATCTACCTGCCCGGCGTCGTCGACGTCGATGACGCGAATGTTGGCGTCGGTGACCTGCCCGCCGGGGATGGGGGTCAGTTGCAGTTCGGCGCTGGCGGCTCCGGTGACGAAGTAGGGTTCGGTGCCGACCAGGCCGGAGTCGGTTTCTTCGATTTCTAGTTCGTAGGGGTCTGCGCCGGGCACCGTGATGCGGGCGCTTTGGACGCCGTCGCCGTGCCAGGTGGCGGCGAGGACGCAGGTGTGGCAGGTCAGGGGCACGGCGAAGGTGGCGTCTTGCGCGGGGGCGGCCAGCGGCCGGAGGGTCGCGCCGGGGTCAGCTGGGCTGGTGCTTGGCAGTTCGATGGGCAGGAGGGTTTCGACGACGGCGGGCGGGGTGGGGCTGTCTACGACGTTACCTGCCGGGGCTGCGGCAGGGGTGCTGGGGGGCAGCGCGAGCGCCGTGACGGCGGGCATCGTCAGGGTGACGGTGAGGAAGGCAATGAGGCGACGCATGATTCTCCTGACTGGCGGGTGGGACGATTGTCCCGCGCCCGCCCGCGCCGCGGTGCCTCCCGCCCGCAAAAGCGGTACAGCCCACACGGACACACAGTATTTGCGCGGGCAAAGATCTTCCCAAAGTAATTAAGTAAGCGTAGCCTTGCCATATGAGCACTAGCGAAGAACTCCCCGGCGGCAACCGCCCCGTCAGCGCCGCCGCTGGCCACTGGGTTCTGGCCCGCGCAGGCAAGCGCGTCCTGCGCCCGGGCGGAGCAGCCCTCACCACCGCCCTCCTGCAACACGCCCACCTCCCCGCCGCCGACGTCATCGAGTTCGCTCCCGGCCTCGGTCGCACTGCCGGCGAAATCGTCACCCATCGCGTGCGGTCCTACACCGGGATAGACCAAGACCCAGTGGCCGCCACCCGCGTTGGCCGCCTCGTCGCCGCGCACGGCACCTGCCAGCAGGGCGACGCCCGCGCCACCGGCCTGCCCCCCGCCAGCGCCGACGTCGTGGTCGGGGAAGCCATGCTGACCATGCAGGGGGAACGGGGAAAGCAGGAAATCATCGCCGAGGCGGTGCGATTGCTGCGCCCCGGCGGCCGCTACGCCATCCACGAGCTCGCCCTGGTGCCCGACGACGTCGATCCCGCGGTCGCCACCGAGATCCGCGGGGCCCTCGCGCGGTCGATCCGCGTCAATGCCCGCCCGCTCACGGTGGCCGAATGGTCCGCCGCCCTGCAAGCCGCTGGCCTGGAGGTCGAATGGAGCGCCACCGCCCCCATGGCCCTGCTCAACTTCCGCCGCAACCTCGCCGACGAAGGCCTGGGTGGGGTGGCCCGCATC
The DNA here is from genome assembly GCF_001907235.1 of Buchananella hordeovulneris. Taxonomy (GTDB): domain Bacteria; phylum Actinomycetota; class Actinomycetes; order Actinomycetales; family Actinomycetaceae; genus Buchananella; species Buchananella hordeovulneris. The sequence continues at coordinate 50,607 of NZ_MQVS01000008.1, read as the reverse complement.
TTGCGAAATGTGCTGACCAACCGCGACCTGCGTCGCCGCATCCTCGCCATGCGGCGCGTCTTCTCCCGCTACCGCCGCTCCCTCGCGGGGGTGGCAATCGTCGCCCGTAAACCCTAAGGAGGAACTGTGTCCGACCAACTCACTGTCATTGCGGACCTCGCAGAGCTGACTGCCGTTCAGGACGACTCCACGGTCTCGCGCACCGTCCTGAAAGCCGAAGGTGCCCGCTGCGTTCTCTTTGCCTTCGATGCCGGACAGGTACTCACGGAGCACACGGCCGCCATGCCGGTGCTCATCACGGTGCTCTCCGGTGCCCTACGGGTGATGGCCGACGGGCAAGACGTCGTGTTGCGGCCGGGCGGGGTGATCCACATGACCACCCGCCTGCCGCACGCGGTGGAAGCCCTGGAGCCCACCAAGATGGCGCTCTACATGCTGGACCCCCGCCAAAAGCCCGCGGAATAACCCGCGGGCTGCGGTGGTTACCTTGCCATGCGAAAGAAAATTGGCTTTCTGTCCTTCGGACACTGGCGCGACACCCCCGGCTCCGCCACCCGGTCAGCCGCCGACTCGCTGCTGCAGGGCATCGAACTGGCGGTAGCGGCCGAAGAGCTCGGCGTGGATGGCGCCTACTTCCGGGTCCACCACTTCGCCCAGCAGCAGGGTTCGCCCCTGCCACTGCTGGCCGCCATCGGGGCCCGCACCAGCCGCATCGAGATCGGTACCGGCGTCATCGACATGCGCTACGTCAACCCGTGGATCTTCGCGGAGGACGCCGGGGCGGCAGACCTCATTGCCGGCGGCAGGCTCCAGCTTGGACTGTCGCGGGGATCACCAGAGCAGGTAGTCGACGGCTGGCGCTACTTCGGTATTGCGCCCCGGGAAGACGAGTCGGTGGCAGACATGGCCCGCCGCGTCACGCTCGAAACCCTGCACGCCCTGGAGGGCGAGCACTTCGCCGAGCCAAACCCCGAGCCCATGTTCCCCAACCCGCCCGGGCTGCTGCGGCTGGAGCCGTACGCCCCGGGTCTGCGCCAGCGCATCTGGTGGGGCTCCATCTCCGACGGCACCGCGGTTTGGGCCGCCAAGAACGGCATGAACCTGATGAGCTCGACCCTAAAGACGGACGAGACCGGGGAGCCGTTCCACGTGCAGCAGGCCAAGCAGATTCGGGCCTTCCGCGCCGAGTGGGACAAGCACAACCACGGTTTCGCCCCGCGCGTGTCTGTCTCGCGGTCTATCATCCCGCTGGTCACCGCCCAGGATCGTTCCTACTTCCTGCCAGGAGCGAGCGCCGAGACCACTGACCAGGTTGGTTTGCTCGAATCGGTCCGCTCGGTCTTCGGTCGTTCCTACATCGCCGAGCCCGACGTGCTTATCGACCAGCTCCGGCAAGACGAGGCCATTGCGGAGGCAGACACCCTGCTGATCACCATTCCCAACCAGCTCGGTGTCGACTACAACGCGCACCTGCTGGACTCGATTGTGCGGCACGTCGCCCCAGGCCTCGGCTGGCGCTGAGGCGGTGCGGCAGCGCGACCATCCGGGTCCACCGACCCGGATGGTCGCCCCAGTTGGCCACGGGGAAGGCTCATCTGGCGTATATGACGCTTAAGGCGCTGTGGTACCCAGTTAGGGCGGGCCAGTGCAGGCGCGGCGCCGGAGCAACGCTGGCACAGCACCGGGGGTGGCGGCAGGAACCCACCGCCGCCCCCGGCCCGCGCTACTTGAGCGAACCGCGCATGACGCCGGAGATCACCCACCGCTGCGAGAAGATGTAAACCAGCAGCAGCGGCGCCATCGCCATGAGATACGACGAGAAGGCCACCGAGTAGTCGGTGTTGTACTCGCCCTGGAAGACGTACTGCGCCAGCGCCAGGGTGCGGCTGGACGGGGCGGTCAGCACCACCAGCGGCATGATGAAGTCATTCCAGGCCCACACGCACGTCAGGATGCCCACCGTGGCGTTCATGGGGGTCAGCAGCGGGAAGATTACCTTCCAGAACACGCCCCACGTGCTCGCCCCATCCACCCGTGCCGCTTCCTCCAACTCGATCGGAATGGACCGAATATAGGCGGTGTAGATGAAGATGTTGAGACTAAGCCCGTAAATCGTATAGAGCACGATGAGCCCGGCCTGATTGTCCAGGTGCAGCAAGGCGGTCTGCTTCACCAGCGGCAGCATGATGATCGGGAAGGGAATGAACAGCGCGGCCAACAGGTAGAAGTAGACGCCCTTGAAGAATTTCCGGTCGAGATTGCGGGCGATGGCGTAGGAGACCACCGAGCTGGTGAGCAGCGTGAAGACAACCGCCCCCACCGTGATCAAAGCCGTATTGGTCAACGCCTGCGGGAACTTGGCCCGCTGCCAGGCTTCGGCAAAGTTCTCCCACCGCACCGATGTCGGCCACTCGAAACCGGATCCCTGCGCCACCTGCTCCGGCGACTTCAGTGCCACCACCACCGCCAGGTAAAGCGGAATCAGCACCGTCAATGAACACACGGCGATCAGTGCAGTCGCCCACCAGTTAACGTTGCGGCGTTCCCGGCGGAACCTGCCGCCGCCCCCGGCCGTCCGTGGTCCCGCTTGCTGCGGCAAAGCTTGCACCGCCATCAGAAATCAGCCTCTCGGTTTTGCAGGGTCTTCAACTGTGCCAGCGAGACCACGGTGATCACGAGGAAGAAGACGACGGCGTTGGCCGTCTGGTACGCGAACTCCCCGCCAGCGAAACCGCTGCGGAAGATCAGCAGGGTCACCGATTCGGTGGCCGTGCCGGGGCCGCCCTGTGTCAGGGACATGATCGGGTCGAAGACCTGCAGGTATCCCTTCAGGCTGAGCACCACGTTGATGGTGAAGAACGCCCCGATCAGCGGGAAGGTGATGGAGCGGAAGCGCCGCCAGGGGGAGGCCCCATCCAGTTCCGCCGCCTCGTACACCTCAGTCGGGATAGTTTGCAGCCCCGACAGGTAGATGATGATGGCAAAAGCGCAGCCCTGCCATACCGCGAGCGCCACAATCGCCAGCCACGCCCATGTCTCGTTGGTCAGGATGTTGTCGGCAAAGAGGGGAATGTTGGCCAACAGCTTCGGCAGCGAGTTGGAAAACAGGAACTGAAACACGTAACCGATGACCAGCACCGGCAGCACGTACGGCACGAAGTAGACGCCGCGGAAGAAGCTGCGGGCCCGGATCTTGGCGTTCAGCCCCAAGGCTATCGCCAGTGCGATCACGTTGGTCAGGACCGTAGCAACGAGCGCGAACAGGAAGGAAAAGCCGTAGGCCCCGAGCGCACGATCGTCCTGGAAGAGGTTGAAATAGTTCTCCAGCCCGACGAACCGCCAGTTGCCGTAGCCGGCGTAGTTTGTGAAGGAGAAGAACACCCCAATCAGCACCGGCACCGTGTGGAATAGGGCGAACAGAATGACCGCGGGCCAGACCATCCAGTAGAACGTGCGATCGGCCAGGCGCCGTCGCGGCGCCAGCCGCACCGGGGCAGTTGCGGACGCCATGTCACTCCTCCTCTTGCTCTTGCATGGGAATGGTGCGGGCCGCGACCTTGGCCCACTCCTTGTCGAGGGTGGCGAGCGCCTCCGCGGCGTCCCCGTCGAACAGGAACTGTTGCACCGTGTTGGTCAGCGGAATGGCGGCGGGCACCTGGTGGTCTATGAATCCGGTGATCCGGCCGTCGGCGAAGTAGGGGGCAACAGAGGTGATCGCCGGGTCGTCTGGCAGCTGTGCGCCCTGCACCGACGGGATCATGTTCTGGGACGCGGCGAACCGTTGGATCACGTCCCGCGAGAACATGAACTCGATGAAACGCATGGCCTCCCGTGGATGTTTGGCGTTCTTCGGCATGGTCACCACGATGTCCACCCCCGTGACCAGGAGGCGGTCGTCCGGGCCGCCGGGCGCCGGGTAGGGGAAGATGGCGGCGTCGATGTCCGGGTTGATTTTCTTCACCGGGCTCAGGGCCCAAATGCCCTGCAGCAGCATCGCCGCCTCGCCGTTGGCAAACAGCGCCGAGCCGTCGTCGTAGTTCGCCCCCCGGTAGCCGTCTTGGGTGTACTGGTACAGCTGGGCTTGCCGCGCCAGCACGTCGGCAAAGTCGCGGGAGAACGACGTCGGCGAGTCCGGTGTCAGCTCCTCACCGGCGGCCCGCAGCTTGCCGAAGAAGTCGTCCTGTGCGGCGTAGGCTCCCAGCCCGTTCCACGACGGCAGCCCCGTCCAGGCATCCGCCAACGTCCCCGCAAACGGCGCGATCCCTGCCGCCTGCAGCTTGTCGCATACGGCGATCAGTTCGTCCCACGTCTCGGGCACTTCAAGGCCTTGCTCGGCGAAGATCTGCCGGTTGTAGATGATGCCGTTGGCGTTGTTGACGTAACCCAAGCCGTTGACCTCGCCCGGCACCTCACCCAGGTCCTCAAGGATCTGCTGAACCGACGGGTTGATGGTTTGCAGCACCGGCTCGGCCGAGAAGTCGTAAAACACCCCCGATTCGGCGAGCTTGCCGAAGTTGCCGTTGGCGTTCAACGTGATGATGTCCGGCACCCGGTCCTTCACCAGGAGGGTGCGGATAGCGGTCTCTGAGTCGGCGGCCTGATCCATCTCTATGCGAATGTCCGGGTTGGCTGCCTCAAACTCGTCAACAATCTGCTGGAAGTCCTCGATCGCCTCTCCCTTGTATTGGAAGAAACGAAGCGTGACCACTCCGTCTTCGGCCCCACACCCGGCCACACTGGCGGCGAGAACCAGTCCCGTCGCCGCGATAGCCGCGCTGACTGCCTGTCTTTTCATGCGCGCCTCCTTACGCTTCACATTGCGGTCAGTTCAATGACTGTGGCTTGCTGCGGGTACTGCACCGGCGGCCGCAGGCCGACCTCCGCCAACTGCGCGCCCGTCAGGCAGATGTCGTCCGTGGCCCAGGCCAAGGGAGATTGGGCGGGCTCTTGCCGCCAGCCGCCGGGGCTCGCAACCGTCAACCGGTAGGTACGCTGGGCAGCCAGGCCGGGCAGCCGTACCCGCCCGGGCGGCGCGGAAACCGAGGTCGCCACCTGGGTGAAGGCGAAGAATGCCTGGGACTGGTCGGCGGCGACCACGCCCCGCACGTCTAGCGCGGGATCGGCGGTATCGGCGTGCACCAAGACGCCACTGGCCACCAGGGGACGTACCCGTTTCGCCAATGCCACCCAGTCGGCCACCGCTTGCCGTTCGGTGGCCGACAGCGTCGTCAGGTCCCACTCGATGCCGAAATGCCCGAAGAGCGCCACCGCACCCGCCAGTCGCAGGTCTACCGTGCGCCCGGTGGAGTGCACCCGCGGGGAGGTCAGGTGAGTCCCCAGCATCTCGGGCGGCACCACGAGGCCGGTGTAGGCCTGAATGGGGAGGCGCTCCAGCGGGTCGAGGCAGTCCGAGGTCCACACGCGGTCGGTGCGGGCCAGGATTCCCAGGTCCACGCGGGCCCCACCGGATGCACAGCTTTCGATCTCCAGGTGCGGGTGCTTGGCTTTCAGGCGGTCCAGCAGTTCGTAGAGCGCCAGGGTCTGTGCCTGGGCCAGGTGCTGGCCGCCCGGGCCACTCGCCGCCTCCACGAGGTCGCGGTTGTGATCCCACTTCAGGTAGCTGATCGGATAGGCCACCAGCAGCGCGTCTAGGCGGGCGAAAAGATAGTCGGCAACCGCGGGCAACGTCAGGTTCAGGACTTGCTGCTGGCGGGCCACCGGGGGCAGGGCGGTGCGGGCCTGGAGGACCCAGTCGGGGTGGGCGCGGGCGAGGTCCGAGTCGGGATTGACCATTTCCGGTTCCACCCAGAGCCCGAACTCCATGCCCCGTTCGCGCACGTGTTCGATCAGGGGTCCGAGGCCCATCGGCCATACGTCCGGGTCCACGTACCAGTCCCCGAGCCCTGCCGTGTCGTCGCGCCGATGCAGGAACCACCCGTCGTCCAGGACGAAGCGCTCGACCCCCACCTCGGCAGCGGCGTCGGCGAGGGCGGTGAGGCGGGCAAGGTCGTGCGCGAAGTAGACGGCCTCCCACGTGTTCAGCGTGACGGGACGGGGGCGGCGCGGATGGGCGGGCCGGGCCCGCCACTCGGTGTGAAAGCGGGCCGCGAGCGCGTTGAGTCCCTCGCCCCAGGAGGCGTACAACCAGGGGGTGGTCAGTTGTTGGCCGGGGGCGAGGCAGACTTCTCCTTGCAGGTAGAGCGCGCCACCGGCCAGGAAGGACTGCCCGGTGGTGGTGCGCTCGACGTAGAGCCGGTGGTTGCCGGACCAGGCGACGTGCGCACCGTAGACCCGGCCGTGGGTGAAGCCGAAGCCGGGTTGCCCGGCGGCCAGTAGCACGGTGGCGTCTGCCCCGGGTCGTCCGCGGCGGGAGGTGCGTTCGTAGGTGCCGTAGGTGAGATGGTGGCGTTGCGGGCTGCGTTCGCGGAGGTGACGGCCGGTGGTGTCGAGGATTTCGGTGGCGTGCCAGGGCAGCGGTAGCCCGGGTTCTAGGCGGGCGACGGCGTAGGGGGTGGTCCCGGTGTTGGTGAGGGTGAGCCGTTGCCCGACGAGTCCCCCGGCACCGATGGTGAGGTCGACAGCTAAAGCCAGTTCGGCTTCTGGGTCGGTCAGGTGCAGGGTGGCTGTGGTTGCATCGTAGTGGCCGCCTACCAGGGTGAACCGGGCCGAGACGTGGCCGCCGTCGCGGTGTCCTTCGAGGGTGGGGGTGCCGAGCCAGCCGGTGGCGGGGGTGGCGACGAGGCTGTGGGGAGCGGTCTCGTCCAGGCCGCCGGAGACGCGTTGCAGGCGGGCAGCGCGGGCGAGGCTGGTCAAGGTGGCCGTCTGCGCCGACCCAAGATCCGGGCCCCAGTGGGTGATGGTCAGGGTGGACAGGTCGAGCAAGAGGCAGGTGCCAGCGTTGCGCAGGTAGATGATGCTCGTGTCGCCGGGAGTGAGACGCATTTAATAGTTTTACGACAAAAGTAATAGGGCTGTCAACGCGTTTTCGCGTCCGGTAACGTGGCCCCTACCAGCCGCAGCCACCACAACTCCGAGGGATGCCGTGTCCAGTGAAGTCGCCCTCGTGCGCGAGGTCCTCATCCACGGCCCCATCTCCCGGGCCGCCCTCACCGGGCGCCTCGACCTCTCGCCCGCCTCCCTGACCCGGCTCGCTAAACCTCTGCTTGACGTCGGCATCCTGCACGAGTTGCAGGAACTGCCCAGCGGGGACGTGGGCCGTCCCTCCCGCCCCCTGGCCATCAACCCCGACCTAGGGGACTTCGTCGGCATCAAACTCACCGGCGAACAGCTGTACGCGGTGCGCACCGACATGCACGCCACCATCCAGGCCCGCCTGGACACGGCGCTGCCCGACCGCCGCCCGCAGGCCGTCGCCCGGGCGATCACCGCCGCCGCCACCACCCTCGCCACCCCGCGCACCCAAGGCGTCGGCCTGAGCCTGGGCGGTTTCCCCACCCGCGGCGTCGTCCACCACGCCCCCTTCCTGAACTGGCGGGAGGTGGACCTGGCCCGCCTGCTGCGGCCCGCTCTCTCCCTGCCCACCACCATCGAGAACGACCTCGTGGCCCTGGCCGAGTTTCATCGGTGGTTCGGGGTCGGCCGCAGCCTGCCCGGCTTCACCGTCATCACCCTGGGTGCCGGAGTCGGCTACGCACTGGCCGCCAACGGGGCCGTGGTGCGCACCCCCGACGCCGGGGTCGGCAGCGTCGGCCACCTTCCGCTCGCCCCCGACGGCCCCCGGTGCGCGGCCGGGCACCCCGGCTGTTCGCAAGCCCTCCTGACCTCGCCAGCCATCGCGGCCCGAGTGTCTGCCGTGCTGGGCCGAGAGGTCTCCTTCCCCGAGGTCCTCTCCCTAGCCGCCGCCCACCAGGGGCCCGCCTGGCGCGAGGTGCAGGCGGCAGGCAAGGCCCTCGGCACTCTCATCGCCTGGGCCGCCAACCTCACCCATCAGGCGGTCACCGTCGTCGGCGGGGAAGGCATCGGGTTGTATCCGCTGGTGGCCGACGTCGTCGCCGAGAGGCTGCAGGCCCTGCGTCCACCCGCCGGGGACCGCATCGCCATCCACCTCGACGACTCCAACTTCTTCGGCTGGGCGCGCGCCGCCGCCGTGGTGGCCATCCAGGAGTGGGTACTCAACCTGCCCCGCGGGACCGCCCCCAGCCACCCCCGCCCCTAATTTGCCCCAAATGCCCTCCAACCCGGGGCGCTTGCGGGGCGGGCCGCCCCTTGGCGATCCGGCCACCAGAGACAATGCTGTATCCGATCTACTTCAGAAATGGAATAACTCCGCATGCCCGCCTTCCGCTCACGTTTCGCCGCCTTAGCTCTGGCCGTCAACGTGGCCGCTGCAGGCTGCAGTGCCGGGGCCACCGAACCGGCGCAAACCCCGACCACTGCGGCCCCAGTCCCCGCCGTCAACACCGAAGCCACCGCCCGGTCCTTCATTCCTGCGGATGCGGACCCCGGCCCTGCCCTGCCCGCCGCAGGCATCCACTCGGTCATTACCGAAAACCTGGAGGCCCCCCGCTGGTTCCTGCAGACCCCCACCATCGATGGGCTTGAGGCATTCAACACCCTGGTTGACACCGAACTGGAGGATGCCCGGCAACGTTTTGCCACCGACCACACCAACGTCGACAAGGCCGTGTTCAACGCCCGCTGGCAGCTGTCGCAGCGTTCCGGCCCGTGGATCACCGTCCTGGTAACCCGCGAGACGTTCGCCGGAGCCGGGTGGGGCAGCGAGTTCACCAGCTACGTCGCCAACGTTGACACCCTGGGCGCCTCGACTTCGGCCCGGCTCGTCGCGCCTGACAAGTTCCAGCAATTGGTGGAGATCACGGCGGCAGCCATCACCAAACTGCAGGGGAGGGAACCGCTGCGGGAAGAGGGGACCTGGCCGGCCGCCATCGGCACCCAGCTGGCCCGCTCCCTGGTGCCCGACGTCGACGGAGACCTGCTGGTACAGGTCGCCCCGGGCGTGCTCACCGCCTACTCTGACGGAGCGTTCATCGTCGAGATTCCCCAACAGGAAGCCACCGGCCTGCTCACCGCTGACGGGGCCGCCTGGCTGGCGGTGGGCATCGCCGCACAGGAGCCGGCGGCTCTGCCGGAAGAACCGGAAGCGCCCGAGCCGGAGCCCACACCTTCCGCGTCGCCCACCACCGACTTGTCCACAGTCGAACCGGATCCCGTCGCCCCCGCAGCCGCGCAGCCGGCCCCCGGGGCGGAGGTCGATTGCGCTGCCGTGGCGTGTGTGGCTCTCACTTTCGACGACGGCCCCGGTCGGCACACCGACCGGCTACTCGACACGTTGCGGGATGCGCAGGTGCCAGCCACCTTCTTCATTCTCGGCTCGGCCATCGCCGGGAAGGAAGCGACCTTGCAGCGCATGGTGCAGGAAGGACACGCGCTCGGTAACCACACCTGGGACCACCCGGACCTGACCGGACTGAGCCCAGCGCAGGTCGAAGAACAACTGCGGTTGACGAACGACGCGATCCTGGCCGCCGCCGGGGTGGCCCCGACTTCGCTCCGGCCACCCTACGGCGCCTTCGTCCCCGGCCAGACCCCGAGCGGGCAGCTGCCGGTGGTGCTATGGGACGTGGACACCGAAGATTGGAAGAATCGCAACGTCGCCGAGACAACGAAGCGGGCCGTCACCGGGGTCAAACCGGGATCCATCATCCTGCTACACGACATCCACCCGACCTCGGTCGACGCGGTGCCGGGAATCATCCACAAACTGCAAGAGGCCGGGTACGTCTTCGTCACCGTCCCCACGCTGCTGGGACAGATGGAACCGGGGGCCGTCTACTACTCGCGTTGAGGCTCGGGGTGGATTGAGGGTGTTCGCCCCTCCCAGGGCTGTGGCCGGGGGAATATCGTCTTGGACGTCCAGTGATCAAAAACTGCAAGGAGATGGAACATATGCGTAGGACCCTGGCTACTTTCGCGGCCCTCGGTCTGGCTTTCTCGCTCACCGCGTGCGGCGACGACAAGGCTGCCACTGAGGCTGCCACCCCGCAGGTGGTGGCCAGCGAGCAGACCGCCATGGACGGTGAAGAGACCCACGAGCACACCGAGGGCGACGGCCACGACCACGCCGACGACAAGGCTGACGGCGACAAGATGGCCGCCGACATTGACGCCAGCAAGATGACCTGCGACGACCTGGCCAAGATCACCGACGCGGACAAGATGGAGGCCACCTACCTGGCGCTGACCAAGGCCGCGGGCAAGTCGCCGGAGGACGACAACGATATCCTCGACGTGTCCACCAAAGTCACCGAATTCTGTGCCCAACCGGATAACCTGGGTAAGCCGATCGTCGAGAACCTGAAGTAGTGAGTAGTGGGGCCCGGCACTGGCCGGGCCCCACACCCCACGAATCGCCCTCGCCTGCGCGGGGGCGGTTTTGGCGTTCCTGTCCCACCTAGTTGCGAAACGAAACCGCTGATGCGCGTCGTAACCTTGCCGTTGCCAGCTGCGGCCGCGCTGCTGGCTGCGCTGGTAACCGTGTTCGCGGTGTGGTTGTGGCGGGAATACCGGGGCGCCAAGCAGCGGGAGGCTACCCGCCAGCTGGCGCAAATGTCGCAGGCCAAGGCCGTGGCGGAGGTGGAGCACGACCTCGCGACGCAGCGCGAACGCCACACCGCCGCCATCGCGCAGCTGGAGAGCGAGGTGACGTCGGCGCACGACACCCAGGTGGCGGTGTGGGAGCACCTGTCGAAGTCGCTGGCCAGCGAGCTGGCCTCCCGGCGCCAGCTGGTGGCGGCGGTGGCCTCGCTGGGGATTGATGCGCTGGTGGCCAGTCATCTCCATTTTTTGACCACCGATCCGCGCGCGCCCCGGCCGCGGGTCTGCCGGGTGGATCACCTGGTGGTCACCGACCAGTTCGTGCTGTTGATCGAGCACCGGGACTGGCAGGGCGTGGTGTTCGACGCCCGCCAGCCGAGCCGGGTGCACGCGATGCTCAGCGATCTGGTGGACGAGTCGGAGCTAGAGACCGAGTTCGCGGTTCGCCTGGAGCGCGAGAATCAGGGCGCGATCGCGGTGCAGCGCTTCACCGACATCGGCGCCCCGCGGGCCGCGGCCCGGGAGAAGGCCACCCAGCTCGCCCAGCACCTGGGGTCCAGCGGGACCGAGGTGCCGTGGATCAACACGTGCGTGTTCTATTCGCAGTCCGGGGCCCGGGTGTTGGTGGGCGACGGGCAACGCGGGCACCGGGGGCAGGCCCACACGTTCGTGGCGGTGCGGGAGCGCGGCATCGCCCGCATCATCGGGCAACTGGTGGAGCTGTATGGGACCGACGACAACCCCCAGCTGGTGCGGCAGCTCGGGCCCAGCCTGGAGAAGATAGCCACCGACATGTGCGGGGTCGGGCGGTGGGCCAGCAAGTGGCCCGACCTGCGCCGCTGAGGCCGCGCGCCGCCAAGGCGGGGCGGGAGCCCGGCCGTGCCGGTGGTCGGCGCGCTGCGGCGCCCGGGGGCGGGCACCGCCGGGGAGGCGGTTTGCGGCCCGTGTCGATTTCGTGGCGGCCCGTTCGTCGAAGCAGTGTCAGGATGTTGTTGACGAGAGGAACGATCATGCCCGAGTACCTGTTGAGCATGTTTGACGACGAGAGCTGGCACGAGCAGGCCGGCGAGGAAGACTGGCAGGCCGAGCTGCAGTTGCATGAGGCTTTCGCCGCGGCCGTGGAGGCGGCCGGCTGCCAGATCACCGGCGGGGCGGCGCTGCAACCGCAGGCGACAGCCACGACAGTCCACCGCGTCGGCGGCGAGGTGACACTCAGCGACGGCCCGTTTGCCGAGACGAAGGAGTGCCTGGGCGGCTTCTACCTGCTGCAGGCCCCGGACCTGGACACGGCGGTGCGGTTGGCGCGGCAGTGCCCAGCGGGCCACGTCGAGGTGCGCCCGGTGGTGAACCTGGAGCAGTACGAGTAACGCGCGGCAGTGGAGACCCTCGAGGAGGCGTACCGGCGCTGCCGCCCACACGTATTGGCGGCGACGGCGCGCCTCACCCACGACCTGGACCTGGCCGAGGAGTGCGTGCAGGAAGCCTGCATGCGGGCGCTTACCAGTTGGCGGGAGCAGGTGCCCGCTAATCCGGCGGCGTGGCTGACGACGACCGCCCGCAACCTGGCGATCGACCGGTTGCGGCGGGAGGCGACCTGGCGGCGGAAGCTGCCGCTGCTCGTCGTCGACACCGAGCCGGATGATGAGCCGGGTCTGGACCTGCTGCGGCTGATGTTTGTGTGCTGCCACCCGGCGCTCGCGCCGCCTGCCCGTTTGGCACTGACCTTGCGGCTGCTCGGAGGTCTGTCGGTGGAAGAGATCGCGGCGGGGCTGCTGGTGCGCCCGGCCACGGTGGCGGCCCGTATCACGCGCGCCAAACGCAAGATCGCGGCGGCTGGCCTGCCGTTCGTGGTGCCGTCCGGCCCGGAGCTCACGCACCGGTTGGACGACGTCCTCGCCGTCATCTACCTCATCCACACGGCCGGGCACGCCCCCGCGGACGGTCAGACGGCGGTGCGGGGCGACCTGGCGGCCAAGGCTCGCGAGCTGGCGCGCCTGCTGGTGGGATGTCTGCCGGAGTCGGCCGAAGCCGTCGGGCTGCTGGCTTTGTGCCTGCTGGACGACGCTCGGGCGCCCGGGCGGCACCACCCCGAGGCGGGCATGGTGTTGCTGGCGGACCAGGACCGGAGCGGCTGGGACCCGGCCCTGCGCCTGGCGGGCCTGGCAACGGCCACGCGCGCCCTGCGGCTCGGGATCTCGGCGGGCCAACTGGGGCGGTACACGCTGCAGGCGGCGATCTCGGGGGTGCACGCCCAGGCACCAAACGCGGCGGCCACCAACTGGGACGCGATCCTCACGCTATACGACGGCCTGCTGCGGGTCTGGCCGAACCCGGTGGTGGCACTCAACCGGCTCGCAGCCGCCAGCCTCGCGCCCGGGGCAGACCTGGCGGCGATCCTGGCCGAGCTCGACCAGCTGGCGGCCAGCAGCGCGCTGCGCGACTACCGATACCTGGCTGCCACCCGGGCCGACCTGCTGCGACGCCTCGGGCGGCGCACGGAGGCGGCCTCCGCCTACACCCAGGCCCTGTCCCTGACGCGCAACGGAGCCGAACGCGGCTTCCTCCAACGGCGCCTGGCGGAGGTGACGGCGCCGGGCAGCGTATCGGATTGAATCCAAGCGCGTGCCGTGACGCAGCCGGGCCACGGCCAGCTGGGCGAACGCAGCCCGGTGGCCCGGTCTCAGACGCCGCCGCCGCGCAGCCCCGCCAGGTAAGCGGTGATGATACCGACGTCGTTCGCCTCGGCGCCCCGCAGCAACTTCCCCAACCACTTTGGGGCAATAGCGCATCCGTCTCCCGGCCTCCCCTAGGCAAGTCGTGGGAACGCGGGTAGCATCGAGATGAGTCAAAAGGGGGGTGTAATGGTTGGCAGGGAACCTAGCCGAGAAGAACACCAACGAGCAGCGACGTCCAATAAACCAAGATCGTCTCATTGAATCGTCGCTTGTATTGAGCGGGGATTCCCGGGTGCGACACCTGCAGGACGGGCTGCTCTCCTAATTACAGAGTGCCGCGTGAGCAGAAGACATGAATGACACACGCAGGTGGCGGGGCCACGTATTCATCGGTGTGAGCCTAGACGGATTCATCGCGCGCCCAGATGGGGACCTAGCTTGGTTAACCAATCCGCCAGGCCGCCGCGAGCATCTTCGTGCCGAGAGCGCCCAGCCAGCTGAGAGTTGGGAAACGTTCTTCCCCAAGATCGATCATATTGTTATGGGGCGCGGCACCTATGACACGGTGGTTGGCTTCGACGAATGGCCGGACATGTACGACGACAAAACCGTCATCGTGCTCTCCACCACGCTGCCGTGCGAGACTAGCGGGGTAACCATTGTTCGCACGCTAGGAGAAGCTGTCGACTTACTGGACGGCTGCGATGCCCGAGAGGTATATGTGGACGGAGGTCAGACCATTCAGAGTTTTCTACGCGCTGGCCTCGTCGACGAGATCACCACCTGTTGGGCGCCGATCCTTATCGGCCGAGGCCGTCGACTATTTGACACTATCGAGCGCGACGTGCTCCTGACCTTGGTCGGCAACCACACAACTGATCTGGGCATGGTTCATTCCACCTACCGCGTCGAACGACACTGACTCCCCGGGCCCCGGACTGGTTGGCACTTGTCCGTTCAGCGGCCACGGCCTGTTTTGGGCTAAGGTGCTGGCCCGCGACAGCCAGCGCGAGAACTTCCATTAGCAGGGCACCTCAGCCCTCATCACCGGTTCACCACCCCTGCCGATCCACACCCTCATCCGTGAAGAGCCTGTTCACATGATCTCGAGGTCAGATTGACTCCAGTCGCGTGCCGTTGCGCAGTCGGGCTACGGCCAACCGCACGGCGCTCAACCCGGCGGCGGCCAGGACCAGCGCCAGCAGGACGTCGACGGCGAAGGCCCGCAGCCCGCCGGTCCCGGTCAGGGCCCCCAGCGTGTGACTGAGCGGCACGAGCTGCACCAGGTCCGCCAGGCCCGTCGGGTAGAGCGCCGTCGGCACGATCACGCCCACCCCGAGCGGCAACAGTGCGTTGACTAGGTTCGCCCCGAGGTAGGGATCGGAAAGCCCCACGCTGATGGCCGCCGCGAAGACCCCAAGCAGGGCGCCCACCACGATCGCGGTCAGGAGGCTGCCGACCAGCTGCAGCGTGCCCGCACCTTGCCACGGCGGAACCGAGAGCCACACACCGAGCAGCAACACGCTCCCGGTGCTCACGGCGAGGACGGCGGGCAGCAGCGCCGATCCCACCCAGTACGCCACCGGCACGCGTCTGCGCAGGTGCACCTCTTGAAACACGCCCAGGTTGCGGTCTTGCGCAATCTTGCCCACCACCCCAGCGCAGGCGGACACGCAGGTGCCCGCGAGAGCCGCCGCGTAGGCGGTGCGCGCGACGTCGGGCGCCCGCAAGTCCCGCCCCAGCAGCGCGTCGAAGGCCACGTCGAACGCGGGCAGGACCAGCAGGGTCACCACCGTAGTGCCGACCGAGGCGAAGGCAATAGACGAGGCCCGCGCCACCCGCGCCACCAGCAGCACAGAACGAAAGAAGTCCACCTAGATCATCTCCAACGTCGCCCGCCGCCGCGCCAGCCGTAGCGCCCGGGTGCCCGGCCCGGCCGCAGCCAACCCCCACACAACCGTCAGACCCACGCTGTGCAGCGCCGCCCCGGCCAACGGCGTGCTGGTTGGCTGCAGCAAGTAGCCAACGACGGGGGTAATCGGCAGCACCTGTCCGATCGCCGCCACGACGGTCGGCGCGGCGCCCGCCGTGAACAACACCCCGGAAGCGAAGAAGACCGGCACCAGCAGCAGGCCCTCGTAGGCGATAGCGTTCGGGGTGAGCACGAACAGGGAGGCGATGACCAGACTGATCGCCAGCGCCCCCAGCCACAACAGCCCCACCCCAACCAGCAACTGCCCCACCGTCAGGCCAGTGGCCGCAGGAACCTGGCCGGACAGCCACAGCAGGCCACGCCACGCGAGCCAGGCCAGCGGAAAGGCCGCCAACCCGAACGTGGCCGCGGCCGCGACGACGGCCGCGGTAGCCCGCAGCGGGTGGATGCGGCCCGAAACCAGGTAGATCAGGGTGCCCTTGTAGCGTTCGAAGCCGATGATGCCCGCGGCCGTGGTGCAGGTCGTCCACAGCCCGACGATCCCGGCGCGCAGCCACGGCACCGCGGTGCTGCCGCCCCAGGCGTGCCACCCCAGATACTGGGTCAGGCACATGCTAACGGTCGTGATCGCCATAAGCTGCACGAAGAAACCAACCCGCATGTACTGCCGCAAGTGGAAAAGCAGCATGCGCAGCTGGCGCGTCACCGGGCGAGCCTCTCGGCGATCGCCAGGTAGGCCTCCTCCAGGCTGGCCGCCCGGTTCACCAGGTCTTGCGGGCAGTGCGGCAGCAGGGCAAGCACGCGGTCCGGTTGCGGCAACCGCCGCCAGTAGAGCTCCACCGCCCATTGTCCGGCGACCTCCCGCCACGTAACCACCGCGTCGTCCCCCAGCTTTTCGACGAGCTGTCGCAGCAAAGCGGAGGCCGAGGCGGGCAGGCTGAACGTGGTGATGCCCGCGATACCGGCGTAGTTGGCAACGTCGGCGACATCGCCCCGCACCGCGATCTGCCCAGCCCCAATCACCGTGATGACGTGCGCCAGTTCCTCCACCTCGGCCATGGAGTGGCTGGTCAACAGGACGGCGACCCCGCTGGCGGCAATCTGCCCAACGAGGGAGCGCACGCGATGGGCGATGTCGGGATCCAGGCCGGTGGTCGGTTCGTCCAGGAGCAGTAGTTGCGGTCGGCCCAGTAAGGCGCGTGCCAGGTGCAGGCGTTGTTTCATGCCGCGGGAGAGGTCGCCGACCCTGCTGTCGGCCCGGTCCGCCAAGTCGACAAGCTCCAACACTCGGCGCACCTCCCCGCGCCGCCAAGCCCGCGATGTCGGCGAAGAACAGTAGGTTGTCGCGCACTGTGGCCCGCGGATAAAAACCCAGCTCACCCCCCAGCACCAAGCCGATGTGCTTGCGCGCAAGTTGTGGGTGGGCCACTGCGTCCACCCCCGCGACGGTAACCGATCCGGCCGTGGGCGCCAGCAGCGTCGAACACATCCGCACCACCGTGGTCTTTCCGGCACCATTCGGCCCCAACAGTGCATGCACCTGCCCGGGCGCAATCCGCAGCGACACGTCACTGACGGCCACAAAGCGGTTCCTGCCGAACTCGCGCCGCAGGCCTGCGGCCACCAACACGTCTGAGGGGTGATCTTGCACTATGTGGTGAGGTCCTTCACTTTAGGGGGAGGGAAAGCTGGAACTAACAGTCCGGGACCGTCGCCCAGCCAGGCCACGGCCAGCTGGGCGAACACAGCCCGGTGGCCCGGTCTCAGGCGCCGCCGCGCAGCCCCGCCAGGTAAGCGGTGATGATACCGACGTCGTTCGCCCCGGCGCCACGCAGCAGGCGCTGCATGAGCAGCCCGTCGCACAGTGCCACGAGATCCGCGGCGTGGCGCTCCGGCGCGTCCACCCCCAAGCCCTGCAGCAAATCAGTGGCCAGGCCGGTCAGCGCGTGACGCAGCGGCGGCCGCGCCCGCAGCGCCTCATAGATCTCGGGCGCGGCACGGCATTCCAACAGCAACACTAGGCGGGCACGCAGGTCCGCCTCCCGCTCCAGCGCCGCCTCCAGCCCGGCCGCCAGGAACTGGGCGGCGGTGGCGGTGGTCAGTCTGGCGGGCAGGGGATGGGTGGCCAGCTGCCGGTCGGCGCGCTCGGCCAGGCGGTCGACCACCAGGCCGAGCAGATCGCGGCGGCTGCGCGCGTAGTACGACGTCGACCCGTCCGGCAGGCCCAGTTCGCGGTCGATGTTCAGGTGCGTGAACGCTCGGGCACCGCGCTCCCCGAGAATCTTGATGCCCGCGTCGGCGATCTGCGTGCGCCGCATCGTCATGCCTGCCGCCCTTCCCTCGCTCTATGAACATAGAGTACCCTGCAGTGACTCTACGTCCATAGAGGAGCAGTGCCATGATCCTGTGGTTCACCGACATCACCGCCGCCGACCACGCCCAGGTGGGAGGCAAGGGCGCCAACCTCGGCGAGTGCACCCGGGCCGGGCTGCCCGTGCCGCCCGGTTTCTGCCTGACCACCGCGGCCTACCGCGCCGCCACCCGCGAGATCACCGAACTCCTGGCCGCTGACGCCGACGCCGGGGCCGCCCGCGCCGCCCGCCAGCGCATCCTCGATCTGCCGCTGCCGGGCGGGTTGCGGCAGGAGGTGGGGCGCGCCTACGCACGCCTGGGGCGGCCACCGCTCGCGGTGCGGTCGTCCGCTACGGCCGAAGACTTGGCCGACGCCAGCTTCGCCGGGCAGCAGGACACCTATCTGGGGGTGGTCGGCCTGGAGGCCCTGCTAGCGGCAATCAAGCACTGCTGGGCCTCCCTGTGGAGCGACCGCGCCGTGGCATACCGCCGCCGCCAGGGCGTGGCCAATGCGGGCCTCGCGCTCGGCGTCGTCGTGCAGCAACTGGTGGACGCCGACGTCGCCGGGGTGCTGTTCACCCGCGACCCCGTGCAGGGGCACGCGCAAACCATGCTGGCCAGCGCGGCCTACGGATTGGGTGAGTCCGTCGTGGCGTCCCTGGTCACCCCCGACACTTTCACCCTGCGGCGGCGCCCGGCGGCGGTCGTCGGCCGCGAGTTAGGCAGCAAGGAGACCCGCATCGACCGGCTGCCTGACGGCGGGACCGCCACCCGGCAGGTGCCCGCGGAGCAGCGGGCGCGCGCCTGCCTTACCGACGCCCAACTGCTGCAACTCCTGGCCCTGGGGGAGCGCGTCGAGGCGCACTACGGCGCGGGACAGGACATCGAGTGGGCCCTGGCGGGCGGCGAGCTGCACCTGCTGCAGGCGCGGCCGATCACCACCACCGTCCCCACCGTGCCCAGTCACCACCCCGTCCGGGGGCGCGCGGCGCGGCGACTACAAGACGACCTGATCGAACACTTCCCCGCCCCCTACCCGCTGGACCTATGGGCGGTGCACCAGGTGCAGGGCGCGATTCAGGCGCTGGCCCGGCGAGCGGGCCTGCGGGCGGCGACCGCGGAGGAGCTAGTGCGGGGCGACGACGACGGCGTCGTCCGCCTCCACGTCACCAAGCCGCGGCCGACCCCGGCCATGCTCACCCGCCTGCCACGGCTGTTCGCCCACGGAATGGGCCACGACCCCGCGACGTGGCCGCACCGGGAGGCGCGACTGCGGGAGACGCTGCAGGAGCTGACCGCGCAGGTCGCTAATCCGGCTACCCTGGCCGACGCCGAGCTGCTGCCGGTGGCGCGCGCCGCGGTGGGGCAGGCAGCGGCCTTAACCGGCGCCCGCTTCGTGCACTACCTCGCGCCGATGCTGGTCAGCCGGGCCGCCGTCGCGGGCCTGCTGCGGCTGGCCCGGCCACCGCGGGAGGTCTCGCCGGAGGACCTATACGCAGGCCTGAACTACCGGACCGCCGAGATCACCGCCGCCATCTCCAACCTGGCCGCGACGGCCCGGCGGTGCGATCTGGACGAGACCATCACCGCGGCTGAGGCGGGAATGGTGGGCGCGGCGGTCGCGGCCCACGGGCAGGGCCCGGCCTTCCGCGCGGCGCTCGACGCCTTCCTCGCGCAGTACGGGGCCCGCACGGCCCGCCTCTACCTGCCATTTTCCAACCGATCGTGGCGGGAAGATCCCGAATCGTTCTACGCGCTACTGTCGGCCGCGCTGCGGGGCGGGGCAGGAGCGGCAGGTGGCGGGAGTGTCGGAGTCGGGCCTGAGGGCGAGAGTGCCACGGTCGGGCCGGGCGGCGGATGTTCCGGAGTCGACGGGAGTCCCCCTCCCGAACCGAGCGGCGGAACTCGCCCGGCAGCCGGGCCCACGATGGGTGCAGGAGCCGGGGCGGGCACACCGGCCGGGGCGGACGCGTCGGCCGGGGCAGGGGCGCCGACCGGGGCGGACGCGCCAGCCGGGGCAGGCACACCGACCGACCTGCCACCGCTGGCCGTCGCGGTGGAGCGGCGTCTGCCGCGCCTGTTGCGCCGCCGGTGGCGGGCGGCCGTGGCCCGGCTGCGGGCCCAACACCTGGCGCGTGAGGGCAGCGTCTACCTACTTGAGGAGTTCTTTTGCGTGGCGCGGGGCGCGTTGGACGAGGTTGCCCGCCGCCTGGTTGCCCGGGGCCAGTTGGCGGAGCCAAGCGACCTGCGCTTCCTGTACCTGCCCGAGGTAGAGCGGGCGCTGGCTGATACGGGGGACCTGCGGGCGGTCGTGGCACGGCGGCGGGGGCGGCGCGGCGTCGCCGAGGCGGTGTGGTGGGAGCGGGGCGCGGCGGGCCAGGCGTCGGCCGACCTGCGCGGGGTACCCGCCAGCGGCGGGCGGGCCACCGGCGTGGCCCGCATTATTCGCTCGCCTGCGGACTTTGCGCGCCTGCAGGCCGGGGACGTGTTGGTGTGTCCGTACACGGACCCGACCTGGACACCACTGTTCTCCCTCGCGGTGGCGGTGGTGACACAGACAGGCGGGCCGCTCTCGCACGCCGCCATCGTCGCGCGCGAGTACGGCATTCCGGCGGTCATGGGGCTGGCCCAGGCGCTGAGCCTGCCCGACGGTACCCGACTGCTGGTCGACGGCAGTCGCGGCCTGGTGACGGTGCTCGACTAGCTGTCTAAGGTGGATTTCCAAGCAACCTCGCCCGCAACCACCTAGCCACGACCCAACAGCAAGGGTGCTTCGCTCTCAGCCCTGCAGCGGCCAGAGATACTCACGGCGAACGTGCCGCGGAAAATGTTTAGCGCGCCTGCGAGATGTAGAGCACGCATTTGGCTTGACCGTCGGGCGCGTACTCCGCGGGCGTGCTCACTTCAAAATCTTCGCTATATGCGCGGCGTAGTTTTCCCGCCCGTTCCTCATCCCAAACTCGCTGCCACGCCTGGACCGTACAGGCGGCCACGTCCACCCCTGTCTCCTGATAGCGGCGATATTCTCCGCTTTCCGTCTCAGCCTCCAGTTGACCCACGCGGCCAGAGTCTGCCAACAGAATCGTCAGATCGAAGGCTCCGTTGGCGTCACTGGCGTACGCAGAGTAGCGCGCGATAGGAAACTGCCCCGGCTCCGCGTGCGACAGCAACGGCACCACACCTGTCACCACGTCATTCCACAAGCGTTCGATCGCCCTCGTGCCCATCGGCGTATTGTCAGTGCGAATAGTAATCTCATCCATGCTAACCTCTGCCTCCTTAACTAGGATTACAAAAACCAGATCCCAAAACATTTTGCGATGGCTGTAAATGTTGCTATCCGAGCCGTTCGAGATATTTCAGCCAGTCACCTAGCTAATTTCTGTTTGAATTGTGGGGCCAATTAAGACGCATACGCAGCCTGGCGCTCCAGAGGGGCAGGAGACTTTTCATCGTCCAAGACCACCACTTCGCCACCCTAACAGGCCACCAGGGGAGCACAGGCGCCATATACACCGGATGAGCCGCCCCCATTGCCAACTAGGACGCCCCAGATGCTCAGCCCGAGCAAACGTAACTGGCCAATAAGTGATACCGGAGCGCAGGTGCCTGGGCCCGCGCAGTTTCCGTGCCAGCGTGCTGCGCTACCAACAGCGCTGCCTCGCTCATGGCACCGAACAGCAGCGCCTGGCAGGGGAGAGCGTTGAGGTGGTCCAGACGCCGCGCGAGGAGGACCTCAGGCAACGCCACTTCGTGCCGGTGACACTGGACAGAGTCCTCCTTGACGTCATCCAGCCGATAACGCCAGCGCCAAGTTCGCGGACGCCTACACCAACCAGCAAGCTGCGCAGCAGTGAGCTAATACCGGGCTCACCGCGCGGTTGTGCGCGCCGCAACTGTGTCGCTCCGCCGAGCCACCGCCCTAACTGGCCACCATGGGAGCACAGGCGCCATATACACCGGATGAGCCGCCCCCATTGCCAACTAGGGCGACCCCGCGCGTCCAGAGCCATGGCACGTCCAGGCGCAGTGGCTCGCCGGGGCGCAAGGGCGACCCCGCGCGTCCAGAGCCATGCCCAGCGGGTGTTGCTTTGCGGTGAGCCAGGGCGATGCCGGGCGCGTCCGCCGCGCGCATCCGGGGCATACCGGGGCCAAGCCAGGCACGGAAGGAAGCGGGGCGCGTCCGCCGCGCGCACCCCGACCCAGAACCCCAGCCCGCACACCCCACCCCACAAACCAAACCGGCAGGGACCGCTTCAACGATCCCTGCCGGTTTATTCGTGGAGCCTAGGGGACTCGAACCCCTAACCCCCTGCTTGCAAAGCAGGTGCGCTACCAATTGCGCCAAGGCCCCGTGCCGGGCGGGCTATTCCTCCCAGGTGACGTTCTGCCACAGGGCGGCATCTTCGTGCCGTTGTCGCCAGGCGGCCAAACCGACCTTGGCGAGGAGGATGCCAACGGCGGCTAGTAACAGAGTTCTTAGTCGCATTGGCCCTCCTTGGGCGGTGAAGAGTGGGCCTAGCTGGACTCGAACCAGCGACCTCTTCCTTATCAGGGAAGCGCTCTAACCGACTGAGCTATAGGCCCCTGCGCTGTGGGCGCCGCAGAAGGTTACCGCACCAACTGCCAAACGTCCAAACGCAGCGCGTCACTTGTGTTGTAAGTAACGCTATTCGTCGGACAGGGTCAGGTGCACCCCGCCGACAAGGGAGGTGGCGATGTTGTACAGGAACGCCCCGATGGTGGCGAGGGCGGTCAGCAGCACCACGCAGATGACGGCGAAGAAGATCGTCATCGCCATGACTCGGTCGAATGCCACGTAGGCCATCAGTTTGAGCATGGATTCGGCGTTGACGGCCTTCAGGAGGGCCGACAGTTTGGAGAAGACCTCCAGCGAGTCGAGCGTGAACCACGTGAGCGCCGCCGAGACGACCATGCCGATGCCGATGGCTACCGACAACAAGAACGCCATTTTCATGATCGACCAGGGGTCGACCTTGGTCAGCACCAGGTGGACGCGCCGTGGTCCGCTGGCGGGGGTAGAAGCCTTGTTGCTCACGCCTGCTCCGTTTCGTCAGTTGTCTCGCTAGACGCTACCGCAGCTGGGGGAGGTGTGGCAGCTTTCTCAGTCACCTGCTCATTTTCCCCCATCCGCGCCGTGCTGGGGGACGCGGGCTCGCCGCTCTGACTTCCATCCCCACCGGCCTCGCCGTGCCCTGCCGCCTCACCACCGAGCTCGCCCGCCGCCTCAGCGTCCAGGTCGGCCTCGACGGACTCCAGAGAGCGGGCCACGGCGATGATGCGGTCACCGTTGTCGGGCCGTGCGAACGTGACGCCCTGCGTGGTGCGTCCGGTGCGGGAGACCTCGTTGACGCGCGAGCGCACGATTTTGCCGCCCTCCATGATGACCAGCACTTCGTCGTTCTCGTCGGTAATCAACGCCCCGACCAGCTGGCCGCGTTCCTCCACGAGGTTGGCAACCTTCACCCCGAGCCCACCGCGGCCCTGAGCCCGGTACTGCTCGACCGCAGTGCGCTTGGCAAACCCGCCTTCGGTGACCACGAAGAGGTCCGCGCCCGGGCGCACCACATCCATGCTGAGCAGTTGGTCATCGCCCCGAAAACGCATGCCGGTGACCCCGGAGGTGGCCCGGCCCAGCGGCCGCAACGCCTCGTCAGAGGCGGTGAACCGCAGGGACTGGCCGCCGCGCGAGACCAGCAGCACGTCGTCGGTGGCGTTGGCCAGCACGGCGGCCACCAACTGGTCGGGGGTGCCGTCGGCCAGTTCGCGCAGGTTGATGGCGATGACCCCACCGGACCGGTTGGAGTCGTAGGCCGTGAGCGCCGTCTTCTTCACCAGGCCGGACCGGGTGGCCAGCAGCAGGAAGTCGGCCTGCGTGTAGTCCTTGATGGCCAGCACCTGGGTGATGGTCTCATTCTGCTGGAACGCCAGCAGGTTGGCCACATGCTGGCCCTTGGCGTCCCGCCCGCCTTCCGGCAGCTCGTAGGCCTTGGCCCGGTAGACGCGGCCGAAGTTCGTGAAGAACAGCAGCCAGTGGTGGGTGGTGGTGACGAAGAAGTGGTCGACGACGTCGTCCTGCCGCAGCGCCGCGCCCCGCACCCCCTTGCCGCCCCGCCGCTGGGAGCGGTAGTTGTCGGTCCGGGTGCGCTTGGCGAAACCGGAATGGGTGATGGTGACGACGACGTCTTCCTCCGGGATGAGGTCTTCCATCGACATGTCGCCGTCGTGAGGCACGATCGTGGTGCGCCGCTCGTCGCCGTACTTGTCGACGATTTCGGCTAGCTCGGTGGACACGATGCCGCGCTGGCGCTCCGGCGAGGCCAGGATGTCTTTCATGTCCTCTACCCGGGCCAACAGCTCGGCGTGCTGTTCGAGGATCTTTTGCCGCTCCAGGGCTGCCAGGCGCCGCAGCTGCAGCTCCAGGATGGCGTTGGCCTGGATCTCGTCCACGCCCAGCAGCTCCATCAACCCGGTGCGGGCCTCGTCGACGGTCGGGGAGCGGCGGATCAACGCGATGACCTCGTCGAGCGCGTCCAGGGCCTTTAGGTAGCCTTCCAAGATGTGCAGCCGCTTCTCGGCCTCGCGCAGCCGGAAGCGGGTGCGGCGCTGGATGACGTCGATCTGGTGGGTCACCCAGTGACGCACGAAACCGTCCAGCGACAGCGTGCGCGGCACCCCGTCGACCAGGGCCAGCATGTTGGCGGGGAACGACGTCTGCAGCGCGGTGCGCTTGTACAGGTTGTTGAGCACCACCTTGGCGACGGCGTCGCGCTTGAGCACGATGACTAGGCGCTGGCCGGAGCGGCCGGAGGACTCGTCGCGCAGGTCGGCGATGCCCTGCAGGGAACCGTCCTTGATGAACTGGCCGATCTTTTCGGCCAGGTTGTCGGGGTTGACCTGGTAGGGCAGCTCGGTGACGACCAGGCACTGCCGCCCGTGGATCTCCTCGACCTCGACCACGGCCCGTTGCACGATCGAGCCGCGGCCCGTGCGGTAGGCGTCCTCGATGCCCTTGCGGCCGAGGATGGTGGCGGCGGTGGGAAAGTCGGGGCCCTTGATGCGCTGCAGCAGCGCCTCCAGCAGTTCCTCGCGGGTGGCGTCCGGGTGGCGCAGGTACCACTGCACGCCGTCGGCCACCTCCCGCAGATTGTGCGGCGGGATGCGGGTGGCCATGCCAACAGCGATGCCCTCCGAGCCGTTGACCAGCAGGTTGGGGAAGCGGGCCGGCAGCACGCTGGGTTCCTGGGAGCGGCCGTCGTAGTTGGGCACGAAGTCGACGGTTTCCTCGTCGATGTCGCGCACCATCTCCATGGCCAGCGGTGCCATCTTGCATTCGGTGTATCGCGGGGCGGCCGGCCCGAGGTTGCCGGGCGAACCGAAGTTGCCTTGCCCGGCCACCAGGGGCGCGCGCATGGACCACGGCTGCACCAGGCGGGCCAGGGCGTCGTAGATGGGGGCGTCACCGTGCGGGTGGTATTCCCCCATGACGTCACCCACCACGCGGGCGCACTTGCTGAACGCGGCGGTGGGGCGGTAGCCGCCGTCGTACATGGCGTACAGCACCCGCCGGTGCACGGGCTTCAGGCCGTCGCGCACGTCCGGCAGGGCGCGGCCGACGATGACGCTCATCGCGTAGTCGAGATACGACTTTTGCATCTCGTTCTTGAGGTCGACGGCCTGCACGCGCTCGTCGGTCACGGTTTCCTCGGGCGTGGAAAACTCAGTCATGCGGTTCTAGTCCTTGTCAGATGTCGAGGAAGCGGACGTCTTGGGCGTTGCGTTGAATGAACGCGCGCCGCGATTCGACGTCTTCGCCCATGAGCACCGAGAAGATCTCGTCGGCGGCCGCGGCCTCCCCGAGGGTGACCTGCTTGAGGATGCGGGCGGCCGGATCCATGGTGGTGTCCCACAGTTCGTGGTCGTTCATCTCACCCAGACCCTTGTAGCGCTGAATCGCGCCGTCCTTGGGTAGGCGGTGCCCGGCGGCCAGGCCCGCCGCCACACGCTCGTCCTTCTCCTTGTCGGAGTACACGAATTCGTGGGGCGCGTTGGTCCACTTCAGCCGATACAACGGGGGCATCGCCAGGTAGATGTGGCCATTTTCCACCAGCGGCCGCATGTAGCGAAACACCAGGGTCAGCAGCAGGGTGGCGATGTGCTGGCCGTCGACGTCGGCGTCGGCCATGAGGATGATCTTGTGGTAGCGCAGCTTGCTGAGGTCAAACTCGGGCCCCACGCCGGTGCCGAACGCCGTGATGAGGGACTGGATGGCCTCCGAGTCCAGGGCCCGGTCCATGCGGGCCTTTTCGACGTTGAGGATCTTGCCGCGAATCGGCAGGATGGCCTGCACCTCGGGGTCACGGCCTTGCACGGCCGAGCCGCCGGCTGAGTCGCCCTCGACGATGAACAGCTCGCACTTGGAGGCGTCCCGCGACGAGCAGTCGCGCAGCTTGCCGGGCATGGAGGCCGAGTCCAGGCCGGTCTTGCGGCGGGTGGCGTCGCGGGCCTTGCGGGCCGCCAGCCGGGCGGCGGCCGCGGCCTGCCCCTTGGCGACGATGGCCTTGGCCTCGGCCGGGTGGGCGTCGAAGAAGTCCCCGAGCTGGCTGTAGACCTGCTTGGCGACGAACGAACGGGCGCTAGCGTTGCCGAGCTTGGTCTTGGTCTGCCCCTCGAACTGCGGTTCGCCCAGCTTGATGGAGATGACGGCGGTGAGTCCTTCGCGGACGTCGTCACCGGTGAGGTTGTCGTCCTTTTCCTTCAGCAGGCCCTTCTCGCGGGCGTAGGTGTTGACCACGGAGGTCAGCGCCGTGCGGAAGCCCTCCTCGTGCATGCCTCCCTCGGAGGTGTTGATGGTGTTGGCGTAGGAGTGGATGGATTCGCTGTAGGCGCTGGTCCACTGCATCGCGATCTCCAGCGAGATGACGGCCTCGGCGTCCTCCGCCTCGAACGCAATGATCTCGGGGTTAATGATCTCGGCCCGCTTGGTGTGGTTGAGGTGCTGGACGTAGTCGCGCAAACCGTCGGCGTACAGGTAGGACACCTCGCGGTGGCCGACGACGGGGTCATCGCTTTCCCCGGCCTGGTCTCCGGTGACCTCGTCCCCGGCGTCCGTCACGCCGGCCCGCTGGTCGATCAGGGTGATGCGCAGCCCCTTGTTGAGGAATGCCATCTGCTGGAAGCGGGTGCGCAGCGTTTCGAAGTCGAAGACGACCGAGTCGAAGATGCTTGGGTCGGGGTAGAAGGTCTGAGTGGTGCCGGTCTCGCTGGTTTCTTCGCCCCGCTCCAGCCCCGTGACGGGCTGGCCGCCGTTAGCGAAGGACTGCCGCCACACGTGGCCTTGGCGCCGCACCTCGGTCTCCACCCGGGTGGACAAGGCGTTGACGACGGAGATGCCCACCCCGTGCAGCCCGCCGGACACTGCGTAGCCGCCGCCCCCGAACTTGCCGCCGGCGTGCAGGATCGTCATGACGACCTCCACGGTGGGCTTGCCCTCGGTGGGGTGGATGTCGACCGGGATGCCGCGGCCGTCGTCGCTCACCCGCACCCCGCCGTCGTCCTGCAGCACGACTTCGATGTGCGTGCAGTAGCCGGCCAGGGCTTCGTCGACCGAGTTGTCGACAACTTCGTAGACCAGGTGGTGCAGGCCGCGTTCACCGGTGGAACCGATGTACATCCCGGGCCGTTTGCGGACGGCTTCGAGGCCTTCTAGCACGGTGATATTGCTGGCGCCGTACTCTTGCGGCCGCTGCGTTTCGTCGCTCACGCATCTCCTTCGCTCGGGGGTCGGCCTTTGCCGATCCCGCTCAAGCCCCAGTTGGGCCAGCTCACATTTTAACGCACCAAGGGCCCTTCCAGCGCCTGCACCCTCCAGGCGCTAAGGGAGGTATTGCTCACGGGGTACAGGGCCCGCAAGGGGCCAAATACGGCCGGTTCGGTGCGGTTGGTCTGTCAGGTGGCACTCAGCCATAGGTGTCGCGGGGGCCGCGGCCCGGCACGACGCGCGGCCCGTGCCGCCAACTGGGGGCGGCCGGCGGCAGGATTGTCAGTGAGGTGATTACCCCGGCCCCGGCCGCCGCTTCGATGCGGGCCAACAGGTTGGGGGTGAGGATGCGCAGTTGCTGGGCCCACGCGGTTGAGTCGGTGCGGATGACCAGGTTGTGGTCGGTGCAGGCCTCGACCTTGGTGTGGTCGGCGATCTGCGGGCCGACCAGGCTCGGCCACATGGCCGCCACCTTCCCGCCCGCCACCGCCTCGGTCAGGCCGAGGCGGGCCAGCACCCGCTCGCCGACGGCCCCCAACCGTTTCGGGTCGCGGCGAGACTTGCCGGGACCCGAGCCCCAGAACTTCACGCCCGGCGGGGGCTGCCAGCCGCCCTCGTTCTCGCCGGTCTGGTCTTCCTCGTCCAGGTAGCGGCGGGGGCCGCGGGCCCAGGCCACCCGCACCTCGCCCTTTTCCCAGGCGGCCGAGCGGAAGCGATCCAGTGCCCGCAGCGCCAGGGCCCGCACCTCCGGCGGGGTCGGTTCCCAGGCGGCCGCCGCGGTCTGCGGCGGCGCGGCCTCGGGCCCGGCTAGGGCTGGCGGGGTCGGCTGGGGCTGCGGGTCGGCAGCTGCCTGGGCGGGCCGGGGTAGCCCGGCCCCCGTGGGCGTGAGCCGGTCAGGGGTCGCTGCACCCGCCGTAGCGCGCCCCCGCGCCACCCGGGCAGCCATCAGGCAACCTCCTCGTGCGGCGCGGGCGCGCCGGGGGCCGGAGTGAGCTGGCCGGCCTCCACCCACACGCGATCCCCGCCGAGCGCGGGCGGCACGTCGGCGGCCACGGCGGCCGTAATGAGTACCTGCTCGACGCCCGCCACCAACTCTGCCAACCGGTCACGGCGGGAGGCGTCCAGTTCGGCGAACACGTCGTCGAGAATCAGGACCGGATCGCCGGCGTCGTCCAACTGCCGCAACAACTCGAAGGAAGCAAGGCGGAGGGCCAGGGCACAGCTCCACGATTCCCCGTGGCTCGCGTAGCCCTTGGCGGGCAGGCCGCCCAGGGTCAGCTCCAGCTCGTCGCGCTGCGGGCCCACCAGGTTCACGCCGCGGCGCAGCTCGTCGGCCCGCCGTGCCGCGATGGTGACGCGCAGCAGTTCGGCCAGCGCCGCAGCCGACGGGGCCGGATTGGTGGGATATTGCGGGTCTGCCGCCAGCCGCAGGGTGAGGGAGAAGTCGTCTTTGGTGCCGGAAACGTCCCGGTAGGCGGTCTGCGCGCGGGGCAGGAGATCGGCCACCAGGCGGGCGCGCGCCGCAGTTAGCTCACTGCCCAGCTCAATCAGCGGCTCGTCCCACACCGCCAGCTGCGTCTCGGCGCCGCCCCGGTGTCCCTGCAGCTGTTTCAGCAGCGCTCCGCGCTGCCGCAGCACCTTATCTAGATCCGCCTTCAGGCCAGCCAGCCGTGGGGCTCCCTGCACGAGTAGTCGGTCCAAAAAGTCGCGCCGCCCGGCCGGCTCACCGCGCACCAAAGCTAAATCTTCCGGGGCGAACAGCACGGTGCGCAGGTGCCCGAGCAGCTCGCGGGGGCGCACCGCGCCCCGGTTTAGCCGGGCCCGATTGGCGCGCCCGGCCACGATCTCAAGCTCTAGTACCTCCGCGCGGGCCGCCGTGCACACTTTGGCTCGCACTACCGCCCCGCCCGGCTGCGGCCCCCCAGCCAGACTCCGCCGCACCAGGGCGGCATCGGCCGCCACCCGATGCGAGGCGAAGGTCGAGAGGTAGACCAACGATTCGACCAAGTTGGTCTTGCCCTGCCCATTTCGGCCGACGAAAGCCGTCACTCCCGGCTGCAGGGACAGCACCACATGCTGGTAGGAGCGAAAATCATCCAGGGCGAGGTCTGAGACGAACAGGACGTCAGCTCCCGAAACGAATCGGCATCAGCAAATACCGGAACTCCGGCAGCGCCGCGCCCTCCAATTCTTCCTGCCCGGTCAACACGGCCGGCTTCGCCGGGTGGGTGAAGGAGAATCGCACGAATGGCTTACCGATGGCCCCAAGCCCGTCCAGCAGGTAGTGGGGGTTGTAGGCGGTGACGATGTCTTCGCCGTGCAGGTCGACTCCGACCTCTTCGCGCGCCTGCGCGTCATCGCCTTGGCCGGCCTCCAACACCAGGCCGTCGGCGGTGAAGCTCAAGCGGATCGAGGTGTTACGTTCCGCCACCAGGCTCACGCGCTTGACCGCCCCCACCAGCTCGGCCGTGGAGACGACGGCGTGGATCGGGGTTTCAGTGGGGAAAAGGCGCATCACCGGGGGATATTCGCCGTCGGTGAGCAGCGACGTGGTGGTGCGCCCGCCGGCGGTAAAACCAACCAGCGCCACCTCACCCTGTTCGCGGGAATTACGCAGCGCCACCTCGACGGGTCCGGCTGAGGTCATCGACTTGGCCACGTCCACCAACGTCCGGGCCCGTACCAAGGCCTGTTCTTCGATCCCCGGTTGGCTCGGGTTCCACAGGAATTCCCGCACTGCCAGGCGGTAGCGGTCCGTGGCCATGAGGCGGACCCGCTCTCCGTCGATCTCGACGCGCACGCCCCCCAGCAGCGGGAGGGTCTCGTCACGGGAGGCGGCCACGCTGACCTGGCTGACGGCTTGCGCCAACAACTGGGCATCGACGGTGCCCGTGGTTTCGGGGATCTGCGGCAGGTCAGGGTAGTCGTCCACAGGCATGGTGGCCAACGCAAAGCGGGCGGAGCCGGAGGTGACATTGACCTTCGTGCCCTCCAACGTCAGGGTAACCGGCCGGTTCGGCAGGGACCGCACGATGTCTGCCAACAAGCGCCCCAACACCAGCACCTCGCCCGGCTGCTCCACTTCCGCTGAAATGTGTGACCGAGCCGACACTTCGTAGTCAAAGCTAGACAGGGCAACCTCGCCGTTGGCAGCCGCCGTCAGGCGCACGCCCGCGAGCACCGGCAGAGCCGGGCGGGCGGGCAGGGTGCGGGCAGTCCAGGTGACTGCTTCGGCGAGAACCTCGCGCTCAACAGTGAACTTCACTTTTCCATCCTTTGACTATGGGTCTGGCGCAATTATCCACCACGGGCCTGGCAGGTGGCACGGTAGGGCAGCTCGGCCCTTGGTGGGGAAACTTGTCCAATCGCGCTTAACTAACGTTCATCTTCATCATCAGGGGTGTGGAAGGTGGGGAAAAGCCGGGGAAAGCTTGTAATTACAAGCTTTTGCCCTGTGGCCGAAGCTGGGGACCGGGCGGGAACAAGTTGGGGATGGTTGTGGATTGTTCGCCCTGCGCCGGCGCAATCCACAGGCCCTGCCCTTCTTCCACAGCCGTGTACCCAACTCGCCCACACCCCGCTGTGGATCTAATGGTTGCGGGCCTGCTGCTTGATGCGGTTGGTCAGCTCCGTGACCTGGTTGTACAGCTCCCGTTTGACCTTCATTTGCTCCGAAATCTTGCGGTAGGCGTGCATGACGGTCGTGTGGTCGCGGCCGCCGAAGTGGCTACCGATCTTCGGCAGCGACAGATCAGTAAGCTCGCGGCACAGGTACATGGCGATCTGGCGCGCGTTAACCAGCAGGCGCGACCGGTCAGCTGAGCGCAGCGCGTCGATCGTGATCGAGAAGTACTCCGCGGTCTGGCCCATGATGGTGGTGGCCGTGACCACCTCGTCCTCCGGATCGGAGATCAAATCCTTGAGCACCAACTCGGCCAACTGCAGGTCGACGCTCTGCGAGTTGAGGTTCGCGAACGCCGTGACGCGAATCAAGGCGCCCTCCAACTCCCGGATGTTGGTGGCGATGCGCGAGGCGATGTACTCCAGCACCTCCGGCCCCACCTCTAGGCGGGCCGCGACGGCCTTCTTCCGCAAGATGGCGATGCGGGTCTCTAAGTCCGGCGGCTGCACGTCTGTCAGCAGTCCCCACTCGAAGCGCGACCGCATCCGGTCCTCGAAGCCCGCCAGCTGCTTGGGCGGCAAGTCGGAGGTGATGACCACCTGCTTTTGGGCGTTGTGCAGGGCGTTGAAGGTGTGGAAAAACTCCTCCATCGTCTGTTCCTTGCCCTGCAGGAACTGGATGTCGTCGATGAGCAGGATGTCTACGTCCCGGTATCGCTTCTGGAAGGACTCGGCCTTGTCGTCCCGGATCGAGTTGATGAAGTCATTGGTGAACTCTTCGGAGTTCACGTACTTCACCCGCAGCGACGGGTAGAGGTTGCGCGCGTAGTGGCCGATGGCATGCAACAAGTGCGTCTTGCCCAGTCCCGAACCGCCGTAGATAAAGAGGGGGTTGTAGGCCCGCGCCGGCGACTCGGCGACGGCGGTGGCCGCGGCGTGCGTAAAACGGTTCGACGGACCTGTGACAAAAGTCTCGAAAGTGTAATTGGGATTGAGGCGCGAATCGTCGTCCACCGTGGGTGATTGGCCTCGTTCCGTGGCCCGCGCAGCGATACGGGATGGCAAATCTAAGTCCGGTTCGTCGGCCGGGCCCGGTGGCGGGCTGGTGGGGGCGGGCAGCGCCGGCTCCGGCTCCAACTCGGCTAGCGATGGGTCGACCGTGACCGCGAAGCCCACGGACCGCCCCATGGTGCGGGACAGCGCATCAGTCAAGCCGACCCGACCCCGAGTCTCGATGTATTCCTTGGCGAAGTTCGAAGGGACGGCCAGCAGCAGGGTGCCCTCCACGTCACCCAGGATGCGGGCATGGCGGATGAGGCCCATCTGCGCGCCCGAGATCGCCCCCGACTCCTGCAAGAGCCGAAGCACCTCAGGCCAACTCTCTGAAATCGGCTTCGGCATGCTCACCACGTGGTCCTTCCTACCGTCTCTGTCACGAAACGATCACAGCGCGCAATTCTTCCACAAACTTATCCACATCTGGGGATTGCGAGTTGGGCACGTAAATTACAGAAAATTGTGGTTCGCTGCCCCCTGGCCGTACGCAGGTTCGTGCCCAGGCTTATCCACAACTGTTGACAGCCGCCGTCGGCAAAAATGTGACCAGATCGCCGGCGGCCTGTCTTGACCTTGCGGGCGGCCACTGCCTAGCATCGAACGCTGTTGTGCGTCTTAGACGCGCCCAAGACCTGCCAGACGCACCGAGAATCAAGAGGAGGAGACCCGTGAGCAAGCGGACCTTCCAGCCCAACAACCGTAAGCGCTCCAAGGTGCACGGTTTCCGTCAGCGCATGAGCTCCCGCGCCGGCCGCGCCATCCTCGCGATGCGTCGCCGCAAGGGCCGCGCCAAGCTGTCGGCCTGAGATGCTGCCGGCGCGCCACCGCATGGTGCGGCCGGAAGACTTCCGGGCCGCCCGGCGGGGCACCAGCGCCAAAACTGACGACCTCGTCGTCCAACTAGCCGACGCGGGTACGGACTGTACCCGCGTCGGCTTCGTCGTGCCAAAGAAGCAAATCGCGCGCGCCACCCACCGCACCCGCGTCAAGCGACGACTGCGGCACCTATGTGCCGCCCGCCTCACGACGCTCGCGCCGGGGAGCCTGCTGGTGGTGCGGGTCGCGGCGGGTGCCGACGGCAAAACTTCGGCTGATCTCGGGGCGCAATTGGACAAAGCACTCGCCAAGATCGCCCGCAAGCACGCGGCGCGGGCGGCCGCGGCGCGCCCCAGCCCAGCAGGGCAGGCGTGGTGAAACGCGCACTTTTGGCCCTTATTGGGGCCTATCAGAAGCACATTTCACCCGCGCGCCCCCGCACCTGCCGCTACTTCCCGACCTGCTCGGCCTATGCGGTGGGGGCCCTGCAAACGCACGGCCTAGTCAAGGGCGGATTGTTGGCACTGTGGCGGTTGGCCCGGTGTTGGCCGTGGACCCCCGGCGGAGTGGATCTGGTGCCCTACCCGGGGCGGTGGCGCTCGACGCCTACCCAGAACGACACCCTGCCGGACGGTTCGCGGATTGGTTTTGGGCACACTTCCGGGCAGCAAGGCGCGCGGGGCGGCCCTCACAAGGTAGATTGAGCCCACATCCTGCGGGGCGCACAGCGGTGCGCCGTCA
The DNA here is from genome assembly GCF_001907235.1 of Buchananella hordeovulneris. GTDB lineage: Bacteria > Actinomycetota > Actinomycetes > Actinomycetales > Actinomycetaceae > Buchananella > Buchananella hordeovulneris. The sequence continues at coordinate 17,057 of NZ_MQVS01000008.1, read as the reverse complement.
CAAACTAGGAGTTCTCCGGTAATGGACACCATACTCAAGCCGATCATGATCGCCGTGGCGTGGATCATGGTCAAAATCCACGACGTGCTGGCCTTGTTCCTGGGCAAAGAGTCGTCGTGGGCCTGGGTGCTAGCGATTGTCGGCCTGACGATCGTGGTGCGCGTGTTGCTGATTCCGCTGTTTTTCCGGCAGATCAAGGCCTCCCGCGGCATGCAGCTGGTGCAGCCGGAGTTGAAGAAGCTCCAAGAGAAGTACAAGGGCCGCAAGGATCCGGCCTCCCAGCAGGCCATGCAGCAGGAGATGATGGCGCTCTATCGGCGCCACGGCACCAACCCGTTTGCTTCCTGTCTGCCGTTGTTGCTGCAGATGCCGATCTTCTTTGCCCTCTTCCGGGTGCTCTATAACGTCAAACCGATTGCGGAGGGGACGTACGCGGGTGGGGGCATCGGCCCGCTCACCCAGGAGGTTGCCGCCCAGGTGCAGGAGGCCGATCTTTTCGGCGCGCACCTATCCGACACCTTCATGCGGGCCTTGGGCACGGGGGCCACCGCGACCGTGTGGATCACCATCGTTCTGATCGTGGCGATGTCGTTGTCGCAGTTCTTCACCATGCGGCAGCTGACCATGAAGAACATGCCGGAGTCCGCCACGTCGAGTGACAACCCGATGATGCGGACCCAGAAGATCATGATGTACGTCTTCCCGCTCATCTTCGCTGTCACCGGCGTGAACTTCCAGATCGGGGTGCTCATTTACTGGCTGGTGTCGAACCTGTGGACGGCGGGCCAGCAGTTCTACACGATCCGGCGGATGCCGGCCCCCGGGTCGGCCGCCGAACGGGCCATGCAGGAACGTATCCGCGCCAAGCGCATCCGGAAGGGACTGCCGCCCGAGACCGACGAAGAGATTGCGGCCCGGGAGGCAGCCGAGGCGGAAGCCCAGGCCCGGCGCGGGCAGCGGGTCCAACCGGTGCGCAAATCCCGGCAGCGGCCCGGTGAAGCCGGGCAAGGCGGCGAAGCTAGCCAGGAGAGCCCGGTTCACGAACCTGAGCGCGGCAAGGACGGGCTGACGGCGGCCGAACGGGAAGAAAAGCGTTACCGCGCCCGCATGGAGAAGCGGCAACAGGCGAAGAAAAAGAAGAAGAAGCGTTCCTGACAGGCGAGAGGAATAACTGTGAGCGAAGCGAAGGACGAGATCACCCGCCTTGAAGCCGAGGGTGAGCACGCTGCCGACTACCTAGAAGAGCTGCTCGACATCGCCGACCTTGATGGCGACATCGACATCGATGTGGACGGCAACCGCGCGAGCGTAGAGATCGTGTGGGAGGAAGGCCCCAGCGACCTGCGCCGCCTGGTGGGGCGGGACGGAGAAGTGCTGGACGCGCTGCAGGAGCTGACGCGCCTGGCGGTGCAAAACCAGACCGGCGAGCGTTCACGGCTGATGCTGGACGTCGACGGCTACCGGGCCAAGCGGCGGCGGGAGCTCACGGCCTTGACCGAGGCGGCGATCGCCCGCGTGCGGGAAACCGGCCAACCGGAAAACCTGGCGGAGATGAACCCATTTGAGCGCAAGGTGTGCCACGACGTGGTGGCAGCTGCCGGGCTGGTATCGGACTCTGAGGGAACGGCGCCCCACCGGTACGTCGTCGTTCATCCTGCCGGCACGGTGCTCGGCGCATCCGAGCCGAGTGCAGCTGCTGCCGAGGACGAGTGAGACCAGTGGACCGGGCCGGGGTGGAGGAGCTCAGCCCGGCTGCGGCCACCTACCTGGGGGAACGCGCGGGCGCGCTGGCGGCGTTTGCCGAACTGCTGGTGCGCGAGGGCGACAAACGCGGCTTGCTTGGGCCGCGCGAGTTGCCGCGCTTGTGGACCCGGCACTTGTTGAACTCCACGGCGGTCAGCGGGTTTGTGCCCTCCGGGGCGTTGGTGGCTGATGTGGGCTCCGGGGCTGGCTTCCCCGGTGTGGTGCTGGCGCTGGTGCGGCCGGATGTGGACGTGGTGCTGATCGAGCCGATGGCGCGCCGAGTGCAGTGGTTGATGGATGTGGCCGACTGGCTGGCGTTGGAAAACGTGCGTGTCGCCCGGGCCCGAGCCGACGAGCTGCACGGGGAGCTGGCAGTCGACGTGGTGACTTGCCGCGCGGTGGCGGCGCTACGGGAATTGGTTCCGTGGGTGGCACCGCTACTGGTGGACGACGGCGAGCTGGCCATCCTGAAGGGGGCCCGCGCAGCGGCCGAGATTGCGGAGGCGGCCGCCGTGTTGCACCGTTTCGGCCTGGCACCGGCCTGGGTGGAGGAAGTGGATCCGGTGGTGGACGGGGTGCATCTTTTCGGCGAAGAGCCTGCGCGGATCGTGCGGACGCGCCGCGTTCCGCGCGGCTAAAACCGGGGGGACGGTGCGGCTCGTTACTATTGGGACACTTGCGCAAGGAGGACCAACAGTGGCGGAAAAACGCGAGTCGGTGGCGGAGTTCGTAGCGCAACATGACGCGGGCGAGACGCCTTTGGCGTCGCAATTGGCGGCCGATGCTGCTTTGCGTGCGAAATTGGAGGGCGTGACCTTTGCCAAACCCAAGGACACACGCGTCTTCACGGTGGTGAACCAGAAGGGCGGCGTCGGCAAGACGACGACGGCGGTCAACCTGGCGGCAGCATTCGCCCACGGCGGGTTGAAGGTCTTGCTGATCGATTCTGATCCCCAGGGCAATGCATCCACGGCGTTGGGGATTGATCACCGGGTGGGCACCCCGTCGGTGTACGAGGTGTTGGTGGAGGAGCAGCCGCTCTTGGGCATCGTGCAGCAGTGCCCGGATGTGGAGGGGCTGTTGTGTGCCCCGGCGACGATTGACCTGACAGGCGCTGAGCTGGAGCTGGTCTCGGCGCTGTCGCGCGAGCACCAGTTGCGGCTTGCCGTGCAGGATTACCTCCGGGATGAGGCAGCGGCGGAGGTCGAACGCACGGACATTGTCATTATTGACTGTCCACCGAGTTTGGGCATGTTGACCATGAATGCACTGGTGGCTGCCAACGAGGTCATCATTCCGATCCAGTGCGAGTATTACGCCCTGGAGGGGGTGAGCCTGCTCAGTCGCAGCATCGGCCGCATCAAGAAGAACCTCAACCCCCAGTTGCACATTTCAGCGATCCTGTTGACGATGTTTGACGGTCGCACGCGCTTGTCCGCCGAGGTGGCGGCGGAGGTGCGCACGCATTTCCCGACGGAAACGTTAGACATTACGATTCCTCGGTCGGTCCGCATTGCCGAGGCCCCGAGTTACCAGCAGACGATTCTGACGTACGACCCACGCTCTTCGGGTGCCTTGGCGTATCGTGAGGCCGCGCGGGAGATCGCGGAACGTGGTGTGAGGAAGGCGGAGTGATGGCGGAGCGGCGCAAGAGCCTCGGGCGTGGCCTTGGGGCGCTGATTCGCGAAGACGAAGACGCAGTGGTGGACGGGTCGGCCGGAGCGCGCTCGGCACGGCCAGTGGATTTGTACTTTGGGGCCGCCGAGGGCGAGCGAGCGGGACGCAGTGACGTGTCCTCCCTGCTGTCGCCGGGGCGGGCGCGGGCAGGTAAGCGCGGGGCAAAAGCCGAGGGGACCAAGCCGACCGCCACGCGCAAAGCAACTGCAAAGGATAAGTTAACTAAACGTAAAGTTGTGGCGGAGGTGGAGGAGCCTGTTGCGGGCGTATACGTTTCACGTGCCGCCGACGCCCGTGCCTCGCTTGTGGAAAAGCCGGTGGATGAAGGTGTGGATAACGCCGGCGTCGCCCAAAAAACGGCTGAATATCAGGTGGCAGCTGGAGAGCCGCCTGTGGATAACGCCGGCGCGGCGGCGGACGAAGTTGCCCGCGCGGCGGCGAGCGAGACCGGTGCCGACCCGGCTGCGGAGTTAGTGCCGACGGCTGGCGTGCGGCTGGCGCTGTTGTCCCCCACCGTCATCGTCCCGAACGCCAAGCAGCCCCGGCAGGTGTTCGATACGGAGGAAGTCGAGGAACTGGCGGCCTCCATTACCGAGGTGGGGTTGCTGCAGCCCATTGTGGTGCGGCCGTTGGCGGCCGACGACGAGCGTCGGCACGCCGGCCGCCTGGTCGGGCACGACCCAGACAGCGACGATGGGGAAAGGATCGCCGGCGAGTACGAGCTCATTATGGGTGAGCGTCGGTTGCGCGCCGCCCAGCTGGCGGGCCTGACCGAGGTGCCGGCGATCGTGCGGGAAACCGCCGACGAAGATATGCTGCGCGACGCGTTGTTGGAGAACCTGCATCGCGTGAATCTCAATCCGTTGGAGGAAGCGGCCGCCTACGAGCAATTGCTGGTCGAGTTTGGCTGCACGCAGGAGGAGCTGGCCCGGAAGATCGCCCGGTCGCGGCCGCAGATCTCCAACACCATCCGCTTGCTAAAGTTGCCGGGCTCGGTGCAACGGCGGGTGGCCGCAGGGGTCATCTCCGCCGGTCACGCGCGCGCCCTGCTGTCCCTCACCGACGGTGCTGCCATGGAGCGATTGGCGCAGCGGATCGTGGCCGAGAACCTCTCGGTGCGGGCGGTGGAGGAACTCGTGGCGCTCGGGGAGGAAGCACAGCAACCGGAGCTGCGACGACGCCCGCGCGTGGGTGCATTTGACGCCGCCTTCGCTTCGCTGGCCGGCTCGCTCGCCGACCGTTTCGACACGCGAGTGAAAGTCACGATGGGTGCCCGCAAAGGCAAGATTTCTATCGACTTCGCCGGATTGGACGATCTCGACCGAATCCTGGCCGTGCTCAGCCCGGGCATGCGACTGGAACGCGAGTCTGACGGCGAGGCGCCGGAAGTGGTCGGCTAGCCGCAGGGAATGTTAACAACGGGCAGGTGCCGCTACGCACCTGCCCGTTTTCGATTCGGGTGCGCGAGGCCGGGCGCGCGGCGTTTCACGTGAAACACCGCAGGCAATGGGCAGCAAGGAATGGTGCCTGTTGTGACCAATGGGGCGGAGGGAAAGCTGCCTGCTGCGACGAAGGGGGCGGAGGGAAAGCCGCCCAGTGCGACCAATGGACATGGTGGGGAGGAATACCAATCTAACGGGTGGGGTGAGCATGGGGAATGTCCGGTGGACGTTGGGGTGGTGGTTGCCGTACCCATTGGGGTGGTGGTTGCCGCAAACAGTTAGCCAAAATTGAAGAAAGTGCTGCGCTGCCTCACGTTTCACGTGAAACAGACACGGTTGGAAATAGTTTTAGTTTGTGCGCGAGCGTGGGCGTGGCGGCGGCAGGGACAGCGGGCAGCAGGCGATGCCTTCAGTCTGCTTCGTTTGGCGGTAGCGAGGCAGCGGAAGCAGTCCGTGTGTCGCCGTCAATGCGGTGGGTAGCGCGTGCCTTGCCCGGCAGTCCCACCTGCGCGGCGCTCGTTAACTGCGCGATCGAGAGGCTCGCGCACCGTGCCCAGTAGTTTCATTCGCGCGGCACTCGTCAACTCGCCGGTCGCTGGACTCGTGCTCTGCGGCTCAGGGATGAGTGGCAGGACAGCAAGTCAGTTGGGTCTGCGGGCGGCACAGCGACTGAGTTAGGTCCGTGGGCAGCACGGCCACGAAGTCAGCGTCGTCCGCGGTACTGCGACCAAGTCAGGTACGCGGGCGGCGGGCGGGCCTGCGCTGGGCCTCCGATCTTCGCACAACAATTGGGCGGATCGGCTTGCGCGGTACCTGTTTCACGTGAAACATCCACATAAAGCGGTGGCGCTAATTCTGGTGCCGACAACTTTTCTGCTTTCGCTCGGCGGCAAGCTTACCCGCCCAGAGTGCCGCGGGTTGGCATGGAGGTTTCACGTGAAACATTGCCTGGGTTAGTGGTGATGGGCAGGCAGACGTCGCCCGCTACTTCAACGGGTGCCGACAACTAGCAACCCCGAGGCGGCTAATGCAGGGCTGGGTCGGCAGTTGTGCGAGGTGAACTGTTGCAGATAGCTGATCGACTTTGCCTTGGCACTGGTTGCCAATGAAACGCGACAGTAGCCGTAAGGAAAACTGCTCCCGTCTGCCGCACACAATACGGCGAAGCTCTTGCTGTCAGACGCACGGTCGCAGGAGAACGCCTGTTGGCCGCCTGCTGGCGGCCGGATACAGTCAGGCGGATAGCACGGTGAACGGCGGGACCCGATACTGGGGGTTAAGGCGCTGGCGCGCAAAGGAAATAGGCAGGAGCAGCCCGACCCCGTCCGTTATGGTTCGGGTGAGAAGCTTCAGCCGTGGCAGGCTGGCAACCACCGCTACTGTCAGAGTCAGTGCAACTCGATTACGTGAGTGCGTACGACGCTATGCATTGTTGTTTCACGTGAAACGCTGTAAGGAAGAGCAAACTGCTAACGACTTAACTGGCAGATTGCGAAGGCTGGAGAACGTGCCCTGCGGTACGCGGGACGCTAGCCGCTCACGGCTGCGAGTAGGGTCGGCAATCCAAGAATTGGTGAGGCAATGGACTGTTGCCGCCGCCGAATGCCTGGTGCAAGGGTGGAGACGCCGACGGAGTGGCCGAGGCTGTTGGTGCTGTGGAGGCCAATCATCCGATGAGTGACGCACAAGCAGGCAGCGTCGTGACTCGTGACCGCGCGGCGCCGGGTAGGACGGAGGCGGCAGGCGCGCCAGCTCATTGTGACCGCGTGCCGTCGTGCAATGGCTGTGAGGCAGCCGGGCGTTATGGTTTGCCGACTGAGTGTGCAGGCACCTGCCCTCAAGCGATGTCTTGCGGGGAAGGCCAGAGCCTGTGGATGGCCGCAACGGCGGCTGGTTTGGCCATAACTATCGGCAGCTCGTGCCTGCAGCAGAACTTTGCGCGATTAGCGGAGAGGAGTTTTAGCGAGGCAGTCCGCCAGGGTGCCTTTGCCCGACTTGGCGAAAGGAGTCTAAGTGTGCGGACCGGCAGGTAGGTAACTGGCTTTGATCCGTGGATAGGGTCCCCTGCGATTGGCTGGCCCTTTGCCGAGGCGGGCCCTGCGGCGAGTGGTGGTGCTCAGACCGGTGCTGGGTGGTGCTCAGACCGGTGCTGGGTGGTGGTGTTTCACGTGAAACGGTCGGCCACGACTGGATAGGTGAGCGGCAAGGCGCCGCGAGGCGAGTGGGTGCGGGCGGGCATATGCCGAACAACAGAGAGTGTCCGCGACTCCCGGACGGCCAGGATGCTCGCTCCGCGCGTAGTTGCCGGGTGACCGCGACTTACTGCTCTGCCGCAGGTTGGTAGTGGTCTCCCAGTGGCGTTGCCAGAGAGGATCGGCATGGGGCGAAGTGAGGGACCAGGAGGCGGGAAGGGGACGTCGCTGATGAGGGAAATTCCAGGCGGAGAAGCGGCACGGCTGTCTACATTGGGGTCGCGGGCAGTATGCAAAGCCTGCGCCGTCCTGCTAGCCCGGCGGCGGCAGCAGTCGGCATAAAGGGCGTTACTCGGCGAAGGAAAGTCATCTGCCGGATCCGTGCCAGCGATGGGCAGCAGGAGATCTTGCGTGACGGGCCAGGGGCAACCGACTTCCTGGACCAACGCGGGCAACGGACCCCCGGGGCTGGGCACCAGCTGTGCGCCAGGACGGGAGGCATTGGGTGAGACCTATATGCCGGGTGCAGGGAAAAGGTGACAGGAGCTGCTTCATGAGGGGAAGTAGGCGCACGTCTGCCCAGCGAGTGGTGGTGGTTTGGGCCGGTGCTGGGTGGTGTTTCACGTGAAACGGTCGGCGGTGGGCGGAGGTGGAGAGAGCACCACTATCGGTGCCCGGCAGCTCCAGTCCCGGGACTAGTTGCGGGCGGGTGCGGAGAAAACAGGTGGTGGGTGGTGCGAGGGCAGGTGCCGGTAGCGGGTAGCACGTAAATGGGCAGGTCGCTTGGTATAAGGGCCAACGGGAAGGCGTTGGCAGTGGAGCAGTGAAAGTGTAGGCATAGCGCGTGGCCGCAGCGCACCCCCCTCCGCTATGCAGCTGCGTGGGCTGGAGGATGTTTGTGGCCGACAAAAGTTGCCGGTCCACTCCCGCCCTGCATAGATGCCGCCCGCCGACTTCGCCAATCGCCTTTCTATTTTGACTAGCCCTCAGCCCCACAGCTGTGCGGGCCCGCCATCCACTAGGGGGTTAGAAAAGAGGCGCGGGGAGATCAGCCCCGCAGATACTCGACCTGCCTAACTGCGCGAGCACACCCACCAGGCTGCCAGGATCCAGTCTCGCAGATGAGTAGGCTCCCGCGTAGTGCGACCCAATGCTTGCCACGGGGCACACCGCGCCCCGCAGCGATTAGGTCGATGCGGACGCCCTACCTACTGCCCGGTCGCGCGGCAACTTCGCCGCTACCCAGGGTGCAGCGGCAAGCAAGCAACTGCGGAACAAAGCCAGAGACAGAAGATTGGTTCTGGCGGCGGAAGTGGACTCATGGCCGCGCGCTGGGGCCAAGGGTGGCCGGCCTACACCGGTCGGCAAGAGGTATCCGGGGACCGTCCTGGATGGAATGCTCGCGAGGTACAGTGATGCGGAGACCCTAAAGTGTTTGCCCGTTTCACGTGAAACACTGCGCTGACTGCCGATAACACGACTACGGCCAACAAACGTCCGCCTGGGATGGATGTGCCCCTGGGTAGCTGCGGGAGGTGCCACCAGGCTGGGCGAAGCGCGAGATTCTTTCGTGGCGGGCGAGAATCTTCGAGCCAGCGTGACGACGGGAGATGGCCCGGATGCCACTCTTTGGTGGTGGACGTGTCGCTAGGCTGCCCGGGACCTAGGGGAAAGAACCGAGTCCACGACCTTGCCAAACTGCCGTTGCCCGTGGGCAGATACTTCGGTTCATGGGCTTGGCCGCTGTCTCTACCAGGGATTTCCCTCACCCTTAGGAAGAAGTCTCTGAAAACCCGGATAGCGACTACGGCTGCTTCTTTCCTGCAGGACGGACAGCGCGAGACTTCCTTCTTCTCGCCAGGCGTTCCGTCGGCGACCATGTTTCACGTGAAACGGCACGGTTGACAGCAAGCGACGAATCCGTGGCGCTTATCGAAGAGAATGCGAGACAGCTAGGCGTGCCGCCACACGGCGCTGGTCTATGGCCGCAAGTGAGAGCTGGCTAGCGCGAAAGCGGGCAGGCGAAAAAACTGGCGATGCCCGTAGTAACCACGCAGTCGTCGCAAATGGCAGCTCTGCCAACGAGCCAGCTTGTTCCGCCCCAGGGCGGGAGAAATAGGTGGTCAGCGGCGCTGCCCCCGGCACAGTGGACATGCGTCGGGATCACCAGGCGCGACTAGTTAGTTCAGCTTGACGACGCACGCACTGGCCTCCGGTTTATGCACCAGGTCGGCTGCTACCCAAGCGAGCTGTATCTTCGTCGTGAGATGGCGGCAGACCATCGGGCAAGCTCGGACGAAGTAAAAGTCTTGCGCCGCGCGCGAGGCCACTTTTGAGCACCAGCCATGCGCAGCAGTCATTGTCACCCCTGCCGTGGGGCGAAACGTGTCCCCGATTTGCACGCTGGAGAAGAGCCACCATGGTCACCCCTGCCGCGGGGGCGAAACACCTCTCGCGCCCACCTGCAGGAGTGTCGGCAACGTGGTAACCCGTACGTTAGGGAATGCGTTCACGCCCGCGGTGAGCTAGTCGGTGTAGCGGTAGTAGTCCCTGCGTCGGGGAAACACGCCAAATCGCCTGCACCCCGGCCATGGCCGGACCCCCGCGTCGTTTCACGTGAAACATGACGTCTGCTGGCGCGACCAGGGCCTGCCGCCTAGACACCACACAATTCCGGTGGCATGGCGTTTGCACCTCACTTGAACATGCTCGTGTCTGCTCGGCAGTAACGCCGCGGCGGTGCGGCAATCGCTGGAAAGCGTCGTCGGCCCCAGTCGCTGTAGAAATTGGCCGCGCACCAATTGTCGGCACGTGGAAGATGCGGAGCGGGGGGCGAGACAACCGGATTGCCGCTGTCGTCTGGGTAGCCGTGCGTTGGCACCTCGTCCGGTTACGGGAGGTGGCTGACAGCGCTCATGGCTCGTTCCCGCTAGCAAATCCCACCCCGTTGGGGACCGGTGGCAACATCGTGCCCGAGATGGCAACCCGCGATAGGTGCGGCCAAGCTACTGGGCAAACCACGGACAGCAGGCGCGGGCGCCGGGCGGTCGCGCCCACGCTCGGCCGTTTCACGTGAAACCAGTGCGCTGCTGCCCAAATAGCGCCGCCCGCCTGCGAGAATTTGCAAACGGGCGGCGCCAAGCTACGGGAGCTGCTTCAGCTAGCTGTGGTACCGCCTGCAGCGCGGGCGGCCACCCGCTGCACCACCTGGTTGGTAAACGCGTCGAAGCTGTCGTACTCCTCCGCAGCTAGCGGCAGCAGCGAGGTGTCAGTCATGCCCGGTGCCGTATTGCTGTCGATAACAAACGGGGTGCCATCCGGGGCAATAATCATGTCTGTCCGCGACAAGTCGCGGAGCCCCAATGTCTGGTGGGCCAACAGCGCGGCCTCCGCGGCCCGAGTAGCGGTTTCCGGATCCAGGCGAGCTGGCACGAAGAACTCAGAGCGGCCCGCGTTGTAGCGGGCGTCGTAGTCGTAGGTGCCCTCATCGGTGTGAATCTCAACGGCAGGCAGCGCCAGCAAGCCGTTGTCGGTCTCCTGGACCGAGATGGCCACCTCGGTGCCCGCCACGAACTCCTCAATCATGGCGTGCTCGCCGTAAGAAAACGCATTAACTAAACCGGTTCGGAGATCGTCGTCAGTGCGTGCGATCGTCACCCCCAGGGAAGAACCACCGCTGGAAGGCTTCACCACCACCGGGCAGGGGAACTTCTCCCGTACCGCGGCCACCAGGGCATCGGCCCCCAACTGGCTGAAGAGCGTGCGCGGCAATGCCACCCACGCGGGCGTGTGCAGGCCAGCGCGCCGCAGCAGCTCCTTCGCGGTGGGCTTGTGCAGGGTCAAGGCACACGCAGCGGCCTGCGAGCCCACAAACTGGTAGCCGACCAATTCCAGCACCGCCTGCAGCGATCCGTCCTCCCCGACCGAGCCGTGCACCAGCGGCCAGACGACGTCGGGCCGCTGCGCCGCGAGTGTCGGCAGGAGAGCGGTGTTCACGTCCGCTACTTCCACCTGGTGTCCGTGGTGTCGCAGGGACTCGGCCACGCGTCGTCCCGACCGCAACGACACATCTCGTTCGTGCGTCAAACCGCCACAAATTATCGTGACCCGCATGTGCTCTCCTTAGATCTGGTCCGGCGTCGGGTGGGTGACAGTGGGTTGGGAGGCGGCGAAGTCGTCGGCCGCCTGCCGGATTGACTGTAGGTCTACCCCACCTTCCCGTACATTGGTGCCAAACATCTGCACCAATTCGTATTCGGCCTTGATTACCCCTGCCAGCCGCCGCACGCCCTCCCGGATGGTCTCTTCGTTCGGGTAGCAGTAAGACAGGCGGATGTGGTCCGAGCCCTGCCCGTCCGAATAGAACGCAGTGCCGGACACGTAGGCAACCAGCGCCGTGATGGCGCGCGGGAGCATGGCCCGCGCATCCAAGCCTTCCGGCAACGTGACCCAGGAGTAGAAGCCTCCCTGCGGAACCGTCCAGCGGGTTTCGGGCAGATACTCCGCCAGGCTGGTCAACAGGGCGTCCCGCCGCGACTTGTACATCTTCCGGTATTCGACAATCTGCCCAAACCAATCAAAGTCCCGCAGGTAGGCGGCAATGGCCATCTGCCCAAAGTTACCGGGGCAAAGAATTGCGGCTTCCGAGGCGAGAACCAATTTGTCGCGCACCGCCGCCGGCGCGGCCGCCCAGCCCACCCGGAAACCGGGGGCAAACATTTTCGAAAACGAGCCGAGGTAGACGACGTCGTCGGGCGCAATCGACTTGAGTGCGGTCTGGGTTTTCCCGTCAAAGCCGAGCAGCCCGTACGGATTGTCTTCCAAGATGAGGACGTGGTGCCGTTGACAAATCTCAATGATCCGCGGGCGGCGCTCTTCGCTCAGGGTTACCCCGGCCGGGTTCTGGTAATTCGGAATCGTGTACAGGAACTTGATGCGCCGCCCCGAGGCCTGCACGTCCCGAATGGTGGCCTCCAGGGCCTCGGGGATCAGACCTTGGTCATCCATCGGTACGTGCACGACTTCGGCCTGGTACGCCCGGAATACCCCGAGCGCCCCGACATAGCTGGGGGCCTCGGCGAGAATCACGTCGCCCGGGTCGATGAAGATCTCGGTCACCAGGTCCAGCGCCTGCTGGGAACCGGTGGTAATGACAACGTCGTCGGGGTCTTCGCGAATAGCCTCGTGCTTCATCACTTCCACGATCAGCTCGCGCAGCAGCGGATCGCCCTGCCCCGAGCCGTACTGCAGAGCCGTCACGCCCCGCTCGTGCGTCAACTTGGCGATCGAGTCGGCCAGGGCGTCCATCGGCAGCCCCGCAATATTGGGCATTCCCCCTGCTAGCGAAACAACCTCCGGGCGGGAGGCTACCGCGAAAAGCGCGCGAATTTCGGACGAACGCAGGCCGCCGGCCCGCGCGGCGTAGCTATCGAGCCAGGGGTCGAGCCGCGTGCCACGACCAGAACGCGAAGTCATAGTTGGGGTCCTTTCCTTGGGCGCGGGAGGCCCAGGGAAAAAGTGTGCCACCATCGGGGCCGCAGATGGCATTGGCACTCACGCGTTGGCCAGATCAATGTGCGTATTTCGCTTGTGGGCAGGCAGTGACCGTTAGCATGGTCAGGGTGATGAAGCGGTGCAGCTACCTGGTGGTGGCCAGCGTCCTCGGACTGCTGGCAGGTGCCTGTGCGGCTGACTCCCAGGGGGTGCTTCCGCTAGCGGACCGTGGCCTGGCCGCCGAGGCGACTCCTAGCCCGGTGGATGCCGAGTCTGCCGCCTCCGATACTCCCCACCCGGCGGACGGCCCTAGCGAGGCAGACCGGATACTGCGGCGGGTGGAAGCAATGCTCAAGCTTCCCCACCCGCCGCCTGAATCCTTAGCGCAGGCCGACAAAAGCAATTATCGCGACCTCCCCAGTTACGTGTCCCCCAGCCCGCCAGCAGGGAGCACCGGGGACCCGGCCGAGGCACAAGAATTTTCCCTCTACTACTATCTGCTAACCGAATATACCGACGCCACCGGCAACTATGCGCAGCTACAGGCCAGCTGCCATCCACAGAGCCAAACATGTCAACAGTTCATCGCCGACGGAAAGCCACGGTGGGAAGATAAGTCGGCAAAACTCGTGCATCCCCCACCGCGCCGCATCTACATCCAGCCCACCCAAGAAGTCGCCAACGACGAGCCGGGCACCTATATCACGGCGTTTTACGTGGAATCGCAGATGGATGGTGTGGCCGACTGGGTGGCCATCGTGTGGGTTCGCTTCGTTGACGGCCAGTGGCAGGGACAAGACTTCATCATCCGCAATTTGCCGGTCTAGGGCAGCGGATTGGAGGTGTGCGAGCGGCCAGGGAGCGGGGCGATCCAGCGCGCTGACCGAGCTCGTCCACGGCACGGGAGCGCGATATGACTAACAGCCGCCGAGGCAAGCGGCGGCTACGATGAGGCCTGTCGACGGGCACGGCGAGCCGATCCGGACTACGCGGCGGGACGACCAAGTGCGCAGGTCTGAGCGATGATAGGTCAAGGTTCCGGGCTGTAAGCCTCTCTAGCGACGAATAACGGTGGATACAGCGCTAAGAACAGAGTAATCTGGCCAGATGCTGCTACTCAGCTTCACCGTACGCAATCACAAGAGCTTGCGGGACGAGGTCACGCTCGATCTGACGCGCCCCAAGCTGAAGACCCTGCAACCGCCGACAGGCGAACGTTGGGCCGACTACGTCTTTCCCTTAGCAGGTATCTATGGGGCCAACGCCACCGGCAAGTCCACGATCGTTGATGCGCTGCTCTACGCAGCCTCGGCCGTTGAGTCGTCCGCGACAGAGTGGCAGGCAGGTCCTGAGATGCCCCGGGCCCCCTTCCGGTTCGATCCTGCCTCGCGCGAGACTCCCAGCTTCTACCAGCTGGAGTTCGTGCACGAGGGCCGTCGATACGAGTACGAATTTGAAATCGGTGCGCCAGGGGTGGAGCGCGAGAGGCTGCGTGACTTGCCAGGGAAGAGGTGGCGCACGCTGCTGGAGAGAGATACGGCGCGGCAGGTGCTGAAGTATCACAAGGAATTGCAGACCACCATAGGACGAGTGGCGTGGAGGGAGCTCGTCTTGAGTCGTGCCCTGCTACTAGACGATGGTCTCCTGGGGCAACTTGCGGCTGCGCTGCGCGACGGATTCCAGTTCTGTCAGCCGAACTGGCGCTCACGCCGACAGTGGGTGAAAAGCACCACGGCGGCGTTAGTGGAAAGGCGGCTGGAGGAGCGAGAGTTAGTGGCCGCACTTCGGGTTGCCGACATCGGTATCGCCGCGGTGGAAATTGAACGAGAGGAAGTACCGGAGCAAGTTCGGGCTATTCTCGCTGATTTACGGCGGAAAGGGGCCGAGAACGACGCGGGACCATTGGCGGAGGGAGAGGATATTGCGGGAGCGGATGGCTCTGATTCTCTGCCGCAGGTGGCGTATAGCTTGCGTTTTACCCACCGAGGCGGGCAAGGCGACGCTGAGGCCCGGCTGGGACCTGGGCAGGAGAGCGATGGAACTGTCGCCTGGTTGTCCTTCATCGTGCCCGCGTTGCAGGTGTTGCGCCACGGCGGGGTGCTGGCGGTCGACGAGATCGACGCCAGCCTCCACCCCCACTTGGTCGAAGTGGCCTTGCAAATGTTCGCCGATTCGGACATCAATAGGAGTGGGGCGCAGCTGGTATTCACCTCGCACGATACCTACATCCTGTCGCCGCTCAGCGACATAGAGCTCGCGCCAGAACAAGTCTGGTTCACGGAAAAGTCCGGCGACGGGGTAACCGAGCTTTACAGCCTGGCCGACTTCCCCCGGAAACAGGACGCCAACGTCGCCCGCCGCTACCTACTCGGGCGTTACGGAGCCACCCCGCGGTTGGCCACCAGCGTGCTGGCTGAGCTCGTCCACGGCACGGGAGCGCGAGATGGCTAACGGTCTCCGGGGCAAGCGGCGACGGCGAATAGAGAAGCGCCGCATCCTGGTGGTCACCGAGGGGATGGTGACGGAGCCGGACTATCTAGAAAAGCTACAGCAGGAATTGCGGGACGCGACCGTTTTTCTGATCGTGAAGCCAGTGGGGCGGGATCCCCTGACGGTGGTGCGCAAGGCTGAGGAGCTGGCCGCGGCAGCGGAGAAGAAAGGTAAGGGGTACGACGCGGTCTACTGCCTAGTCGATGTTGACCGCCATGAAAAGCTCGCGGTGGCACTCAAACGTGCAGATAGATTAGGGATTCACGTGCTGGTCTCGAATCTCAAGTTCGAGGTGTGGCTGTTGTGGCATGTCAGCGACCGAGTCACGGAGATGAACTCCACTGAGTTGGACCGCGAAATGAAGAACCACGGACTGCTCGAGGAAAAGAGGCTATCCTCCACATTTCGCATCGGCGGCTACGACGAGGCCTGTCGACGGGCCCGGCAGGCCGATCCGGACTACGCGGCGGGACGCGTCGGGCCCAATCCGTCCACCGCCCTGCCGGTGCTGATCGAAAAAATGCGCCCGCCCAGCTCCTAGGACACGGCAAAGGGGGCGCCTCCCCCAGCAGGTGGACTGTTCCCCGGAAGTTGGACGGGTTAAAGGGTACCTGTCGTTCTAGGCTGCAAGGGCCTGGCTTCGGAATTCTTCCGGGGTCAGGCCCTTGAGTCGTTCTTGGATGCGGTGGTGGTTGTACCAGTTGAGGTAGTCCTGGAGCCTGGTGAGGAAGTCTTGGACGCTGGTGAAGCGTTGTGGGTGGTAGAACTCGGTTTTGAGGTGGCTGAAGAAGTTCTCGGCCAGTGAGTTGTCGTAGCAGTTGCCCTTGCGGGACATGGACTGGATCGCTCCGGCTGCTTCGAGCTGGGTGCGCCAGGAGGTGTGTTGGTAGTGCATGCCTTGGTCGGTGTGAACGATCAAGCCTGGTTCTGGGCGTTGAGTAGCAATGGCCTTAGACAGGCAAGCAGCGGTCAGCTTGGTTGTGGGGTGTAAGGCATGGGTAGCGGCGATGACCTTGCCGTCGTACACGTCGATCATTGGCGATAGGTAGACCTTGACCCCGGCGATGCGGAACTCGGTGACATCACTAACCCACTTCTGGTTAGGCCGCTCGGCGTTGAACTGGCGGTTTAGAACGTTGGGCGCGATCTTGGAGACGGCGCCCTGGTAGGAGCTGTAACGCCGCCGGGGCCTAGTGATACAGACAAGCCCTTCTTGGGCCATGAGCTTGGCAACCAGTTTCTTAGAAACCTTTATGCCCAACCGGGCCAGGGCCAGACGAACGCGCCGGTGACCATACCGGCCTTTGGCATGGTGGAAGACTTGGCGGATGTGTTGGCGCAGCTGTGCGTGCTTGCAAGGTGCTGCCAGGCGGGCGTGGTGGTAGTAGAACGTGGAGCGAGCAAGACCAGCAATGGCTAGAAGAACCGGCAAGGGGTAGCGGGACTTGAGAGCAACAACGACCCGTACCCGGGTTAGGACTCGTTGTTCATCAAGTCCCTTAACGCTTTTAGGTAGGCGTTTTCAGCTTCCAGGTACTCCACCCGACGTTGAAGCATCTCCAGCTCACTGCCCCCACCAGCGGCCAAGGATGAGGCCTTGGGCGGGCGTCCTTTGGGTTTAGGGCGTAGTCCGTCTTCACCATGGACCCGGTAGGCCCGTATCCACCGCTCCAGGATCTTGGGTGAGGACAGCCCCATGTCCTTGGCGATATGAGGCTTGGTCTGTCCAGCAAGGAAACGCTTGACCGCCTCTAACTTGGTCTCAAAGGGGTAGCAGGCTTGGGTTGGCTTGCGCATAAGGGCAAGCCTGCCATGAAGGCGCCACCGCTCCCACAAGTTACTAGCCGTCTTAATCCCGACCCCAACACTCCTAGCAGCGGCCGTGAAACCCCAACCATCCTCGAACAACTCAACCAACCGCTCACGCTGGACCTGGCTGGCCTTACTCGATGACAACACAGAAATACTCCCCGGAAGAAGGAACCCGATTACCAGGTCCAACTTCCGGGGAGCAGTTCAA
>NZ_MQVS01000007.1 GCF_001907235.1 Buchananella hordeovulneris | reverse complement strand
CGATGGGCTGGGTCCACTGGTGGAACATGACCCGGATCCACGAAGCTCTTGACTACCCCACCCCAGCGGCGGTCGAAGCGTCCTACACTCACACCACAACGACCGCGCCCGCGACCGTCTAACCACAGAACAAAACCCAGGGCGCTTCACAACGCCGAAACCCTCGGCGTCGAGTACCTCATCTGGCAAGGCCAGATCTGGTCCCTTGCCCGCTACGAAGAAGGCTGGCACCTCTACAAAGGAGGCATGCACGACCCCAACGACGTCACCGGCGGCCACTACGCCCACGCCCACATCACCGTAAAGGAAGGCAACCGATACCCGTGAACATCTACCCCGACTTCGGCGCCTTCAGCGACAACACCACCCTTCACAGCGTGAACGGCACCCTGCTCACATTCGTCCTCGTCACCACCGTCCTCACCATGCTCATCTCCGCCATCACCTGGGCCATCGCCACAGCGAACGGCAACCACACCACTGCGACCAAAGCCCGCACCGGACTCCTCGTCGCCCTCGGCGCAGCCACCCTCGCCGGCGCCGGCATCACCTGGCTCAACTGGCTCATCCACCTCGGCGACCAGATCTAGTCGCACCAAGGCAGCTGCACCATCTCGCTGATGTCCGGGGCATTCTCGTCCGCAGGGGAAGAGCGTGTGGTCTCTAGCTAGATTTGAGACATGGCGACTGTGACGCGGGCGGTTCATCCCGCACTTCAGGGCTGCCTGGCTGCGCCCATGGTGGCCTACGACATGGTGCTACCGGTCGACGCCGTCCACGTGGGAGTGCCCAGCACGGGCCGCCACGGTGATCATCGCAGTGGACGAGCCTCTCGATGTGGGGTGGCTCCACGAACCCAGCGAATCCACGGCGCGCTGGTGCTCGATCTCCGGCCTTCATCTGCGGCCGACGCTGATCCACACGCACGGGCTGCAACGAGGTATCCATCTGGCTGTCACACCGATCGGATGCAGAGCAATCTTCGGCGCACCGATCGGCTCTGTGGCAGAACACACCGTCGACATAGACGACCTGCCACGAGGACTGACCAGTGACGAGCATGAAGCCATTGCCAATCGCACCTCGTGGACAGACCGACTTGCGGTCGCGGAAGCAATCCTGTTGGCCCGGCTGAATAGGTGGACCCCCGACCCCACGGTGACAGCGGCGTGGCGTCTCCTTGGGGGTGGCCTTCCCGTTGCTCAGGTGGCCGCCGAGGTGGGGTACTCCCGACGCCACCTGAATAACCGTGTCCGGGCAGAGTTTGGCCTGTCGCCCAAAGAGATCAGCCGTCTGGCGCGCTTCGAGAACGCCCAGCGACTCGTCGCATCAGGAGCATCCCTGACCGAAGCGGCCAGCAGGTGCGGCTTTGCCGACCAGTCGCACCTCTCACGGGAATGGAAGGGATTCGTCGGAGGCAGTCCCAAATCTCGAACCGAAGACTTCCCAAACCTTCAAGACCTGGCACTTGTCGCCAACTATGATTGACCACATGACGACAACCAAACCCCAGCTGTTTCACTCCCTCACCTACGCCGATGCCGACAAGGGTCTGGCATTCCTCGCCGCGCTCGGTTTCGAGCAAATCCTCGTTGTCCGCAACGACGACGACCCCAGCCGGGTCGAGCATGCCGAACTGCGCTGGCGTGATTCGGGCGGTATCATGCTTGGCTCAATCCGACATGCAGGCCCCCACAAAATCCCGGACACGGCGGGCCAGGCCCGCTGCTACCTCGTGGTCGAGACAGACGCTGACGTCGACGCAATCTATGACAAGGCTCTGGCAAACGGCGCCACGACCATCGAAGACCCCGCCGATCAGCCCTACGGCGGTCGTGTCGCCACCGTCGCAGATCCAGAAGGTAATCACTGGTCTGTGGGCTCGTACTCCGGCGAGTGAGAACACGAGAGTTGCACCCCTTTACGCCGAGCGGGCGACCTAGCCTCCGAATGAAGCAGGGACGTTGGATGGATCATGAGATAGAGATGACAACCACCACAGGCGGCGCGCGGCCTGTGGTGGTTGTCGCAGTACAGCCAGCCGTCACCCAAGACCTGGGAGTCTGTCAACTTGCTGTTGCCCTGCGGGCGAGATGGGCACACACTTCTGCTTGATCCCACGTGAGGCCTCCCAGGGGACAAGGGACATCGTGCTGTGGGATGCGAGCGCGGCCGGAGTGATGCCGTTGCCGAGCGGACGTCTTGTCAGAGGACGCCGCTGGTCGGCGGTACCCGAGACCCTTCCTGAACGTGGTCTCTACGCCATGTGGCGCGACCCGGCCCCCGTGTGGCCGTACGCCTGGCTCCGCTGGCCGGATTTCGGGCTGCCGCTGTCTCGCGAGCGGGCCTGGAGCGTCATTGAGGATATGTGGCGAGCCGCTGAGGTCGAGCGTGTCGAAGTTGCCTGCGGTGGCGGACGCGGCCGCACCGGCACGGTCTTGGCGGCCATGACGATCCTCGACGGCCTCGACCCGGACGCTGCTGTCGCATGGGTGCGACAGCACTACGACCGTCACGCCGTCGAGACACCGTGGCAACGCCACTAGCTACATCAACACTGAGCTAGAAGCAAGAGGTGGCATCGGCGTGAGTGCTCAGCCACGTGGTTCAAAGTCTCCGACGCCCGCAATCTGGCCGACCAGTTCGATGTGGCACCGCAGCTCATTCGCAGCGGCTGGGCCATTGAGATCCGGGATCCCTGGGGCAACACCATCGGCCTGACCGACTACAGCGCGTCTTCCTGACCGACGCCCAGCCCGGCAGCAGCTTTCAACTCCTGACGGCCCGGACCACCGCGCGCACCTGACTGGCAGACCTTTCTGGTTTCCTGCTGGTCCGGGGTTTCCGGTGGCAGGACTTCTGCTTGTGAGGAGCTTGTCGTGATTGATCTTGTTACTGCTGTGGTGCCGAACCTGCCGTTGCTGGTGCCGCTGGATGTGAACATCACCCCGAACGACAACGGGCTGCCGGGTATCTCGCAGCTGCGCACGATCGTGGGGGCGGTGATGATGATCGGGCTGATCCTGTCGGTGCTGGCGCTGATCACCTCGGCGATCGTGTGGGGGTTCGGCGCGAACTCGTCCAACCCGCACCTGGCCGGCCGCGGCAAGGTCGGTGTCCTGGTCTCGTGCGGAGCAGCGATCATCTGCGGCGCTGCGGTCACGCTGATCAACTTCTTCTGGAACGTCGGCCAGTCCGTCTAACCCCTACCCAACCGTTCCAACCCGCGTGTGTGAGGAGTGATTGCGGTGGGTGTGTGCGATCTGCCCGTCATCTCAGGTGTCTGCGAAACTGCTGGTGAGGCCGCCGCGTCGTTGGTGTCGGCCCCGTTCGACTGGCTGGCCCAGGCCATGGGCTCTGCGGCGGGCTGGTTGTTCGAGGCGGTGTGGAACGTCTTCGACGCCACCACGCTGGTCGACATCACCAGTACTGGCTACCTGTCGGTCTACAACCTGATGTTCGGCATCGCGGTGTTCGTGATGCTGCTGTTCTTCTGCCTCCAACTGATCACCGGCCTCATCCGTCGTGACCCGACGGCCCTGAGCCGCGCCGCTCTTGGCCTCGCCAAGAGCGTGTTGGGGTCGTTCGTGGTGATCACGCTGACTGGGCTGCTGTTGGAGGTGGTCGACCAGCTGTGTATCGGGATCGTCCAAGCCGCCGGGGAGACCACCGAATCGATGGGCGAGAAGATCACGATCCTCGCCGGTGGGCTGACCGCGATCAATATCGCCGTCCCGGGGGTGGGGGCGATCATGACGATATTCCTCGCCGGGCTTGCGATCACCTCCGCGGCGATCGTGTGGCTCTCGCTGCTGGTGCGCAAGGCGCTGCTGCTGGTCGCGATCGTGTTCGCACCCCTGGCCCTGTCGGGGTCGTCGTGGGACGTCACGCGGGGGTGGATCAGTAAGTGGGCGATGTTCGTGGTCGCGCTGATCTGTTCCAAGCTCGTGCTGGTGGTGATGTTCCTGGTCGCGATCACCCAGGTCGCCGCGCCGATCGATGGGGACCTGTCCTCGATCAGTGACCCGCTGGCCGGGGTCGTACTGATGGCGATGACCGCGTTCTCCCCATATCTGACGTACCGGTTAATCAGCTTCGTCGGCTTCGTACCACGCGATCGGTGCCGAGCAAGACGCCAAGAACTCCCTCAACCGCCCCATCTCGCTACCGGACCGGCAACCAGGCAACCCCCAGCAATTCCGCGACGGCAACAACAGCGGCAACGGCGGTGGAGGCGGGAAGCAGCCGAGGAAACCCAGCACCCCGAACCCCTCAGTCTCCCAGGGCGGAACCGAAGCCGGAGCTGGCGCTGGTGGGAGGGCCGGGGCTTCCGGGCCGGGTGCGGCGTCGGGCGGGTCTGCTGCCGCTGCGGGTCCTGCTGCGGCTGCGGTGGTCAGAGTGCAGCTTGCCAAGGATGCCGCCACCACGATCGAAGACCTCGACGCCCTCAAACAAGCCGCCATCCAAGCCAACTGCGAAACCCGACTCCTCGCCGAAAACGAGCACAAGCCTTCACCGCCACAGTCCTACCCCCATGCCGCCAAGTCTGACGCGTCTAGTTGCGACGACAACCGGAGCCCTCCGGTTGGCTGCTGCGAACGGGCGAGTTCTTGTGCGACCCGTCGCTTGGCCTCTGAGTACACATCAGATTCTGTTGTGAAGAGCCAGGATGCGGCATCTAAGACTGGCCCGATAACGGCGAACGCCAAGGCGAATCCCGTCATGATCACGACTGCGCCTGCGCTCGCCACCATGTGAGTGAGCCAGGCGCCAGCAGCATCGAGAAGACTGTGCATCTGGAGTCTGCGCGCAGCAACATATGCCAGTCCGAGGATCAAAGCAGTCACGACGGTAACAATCACAGCGACCAGCACTTGTGAACACAACCACTCAGCCACCCATGCTATGGACGCGAATTGAGCAGCGAACATGAGTAACACCCACGTCGTGACGGCTGCGCGCGAGCCCAAGAGGCCTCGGGCCTGAAGGTCAATAGGCCAGTCGTCACGTTTGGCGTTGAAGAACGGTTTGAACAGCATCGTCAGGACAGCCAATGCTGCCAGCGACACGAGTGTGCGGCTTGCCCCAACATGCGGCTCGGCAAGTAAGGGTGGGAGGCCGGACTCGAACCACCCTCCGATCCCCGAAGCCCCCATGGCGTGCATGGCGGCTGCAAGCACCTCATTGGGGCGTTGCTCGCGAACGTAGGCGGCAATTGTCAGCACCCCAGCGAGGCATCCGACGACTTGGTAAATCAGACCACTATTGGCCTTCCAGTCCTTGATGAGCCCGGGCAGGGCTCTGACGGCTTCGATCTCGTCTTCTCCTCTCTGCGCTATCGCCAGTCTGGCGACCACCACTGACATTTCCTGCGTGCAGCCGAGCGCACCTCCCTCGTAGGCGTACCGCCGATGCGTAGAGAGGACTGTTGGGATGGCGACGTTTGTTGATCCGGTTGCTGATGCTGCTGAGGCCTATGAAGGGTTGCGTGGGATGGCGCACGCGACTCGCGCGTTTGAGGAGCCAGCTGACACGTACCGGGTGTTGAGCGAGGTATCGGGGTCGGTGCGGTTATTGCGGCAGGTGCTGGACCAGCTGTCCCCCGCTCGTACTGATCACTGCGGCATCGGGGTTATAGGGTTATAGGACAAAGGCCCGGCGTGCACCTTGGCCCCCCACCCGCCCGGACACAACAAGGCCGAGACCGCATCAGCGGCCTCGGCCTTGTCATAATAGGTATTGGTGGACCTAGCGGGAGGCTTGTCGAAACTTGCCCCACCGGTGATACAGATGGTGCGAGTACACCAGTCGATCCGCGCTCGACGGCACGGACCGCAGCGCCGGAGACGCCAACCGCGGCGGTCACCGCGGGCATCCGAAGGCCTTCTTCAACGAGCGGAAGCCGCCTACGCTGCCGGCGGGTCCCTCAAAGCCGTGGCCCGAGAGGTCGGCCTTGGACACGAGCGACTCGCTCGCCTCCTGCGAGAACGCGGTGTCATCCTCCGCAACCACTCACCATCGACCAGCAAGATTCGGCTGATGCGTGCCATGTATGAGCAAGGGGCTTCACTGGAACGCGTGGGCGACAGGTTCGGTTACACGGCGGGGACAGTCCGCAAACACTTGATCATCGCTGACGTCACAATGCGCCACACGCACTGCCGTGGAACAGGCTCGAAGGCCCAGCAAGGCCATCATTGACGCGCAGCGGGATGGCTCAGCTCCCACGGCCTTTTCAGTCGGGATGAGGCGCCGCCACCGGATAAGCGACTAACTCTCTTCAAGCTGTTGGAGCACTACCGACGCCGAATCGCCAGCCGCGGCGAGTCCGTCCACGATACGGCGGTAGCGGGCGAGCGGCGGGCCCACCACAGCTGCGGAGGCGCGTAGCTCCTCTAGCCAGTTGGTCACGAACCATATGCGGTTTGCGAACGCGCCGAACCTTCCGTGAAGCACGCTCTCCAACCAGACGAGTCCGGTTGTTGCCTGCCAACTGGTCGGGGCCGTCCGGGCGAACTGCGCCACGGCCTCGGCGCACTTCGGCTCGCCCTTCCCAATGGCCAGCCATCGATCGACCACCCCTTCGAAGGCGTCGGGCGGTGCCCAAGAAGCTCTGCAGTTGTTCAGCGTTGCATCGGGGTCAAGGTCTTCCGGCTTGATCTGCGGTACAGGAAGTAGTGCGGAGATCGCGTAGTCGTGCCACGAGGTGGAGTCGTCGATCAGGCTCGTGTCTGAGTCGATCTCGTCGAGAACCGTCGCCATTAATGGCGGCCAGAACTCGGCGAGCAGGGGGCGCAGTTCGTCGTCGTAGCTGAACGCGGTTGCGAAGCTGTGAAGCAACAGATGAAGGGCGTGTGCGTTCGACGCGAAAAGGCGGAGGTGCGCGTTCAGCGCTTCCCTGTCTCCTTCGGTTGCAAGCTGGATGAACAGGCGTGCGATGAGCTCGTGATGGCGTTCGCCCAGGTGGTCGTAGTTCCCGCGCCAGGCGTGATCAAGGGCTCGCAGGTGAGCGTCCCAAAGCGGGTTAGCGAGGAGTTCCGCGCGTGCAGCCGTGCATTGGGACGAAAGCGCGGCGTGGTTGCAGACCACTGGCATGCGGAGACGGTTGACCAAGAGTTCGTCGCCGGGGACTGTCAGTAGTGTCTGCTCAAAGGGACCCTCAAGTGGGATAGGTTGTCGGCGTTGCGTTTCGTACTCCCACGGCCCTAGGCGAACGGTCGAAACGCAGGCCTGGATGGCCTCCCATAGCGGCTCGTGTCTCGTGCAAACCGTCCCCTCGCTGGTGGCGCAGTCTGCTGCCCAGACAGGCGCTGTCCCTTTCGCGAAGGCGGTGCGAACCTCGTCGTAGACGCTTGTCGCCAACGAGACTAAGGCTCGTTGAAGGCGACCGGCGTCCACGTCCAGGTGCTCGAAGACCGGCAGGAGTAGAAGCGGCACCGCGATGGCCGCGGCACGGTCGGCTCCCATGGAGAAGAGACTGGAGGAGGAGCTGAAACTATCTATCCATGGCTCTTCAGCTGCAGTGAGAACTATGTCGACCGCCCAGTCCAACTCGGTCAGTTCTAGTGTCGCGAGGCCCAGAGCGTGCGCGCGCAGGCCTGCGGCCGCGACCGCCACGACGGGGTTTTCGTGCCGGTTAAGCATCGCGGACGAGCTCTCATCCATGAGACGTCTCGCCTCGGCAATGTCCGCAGTGATCGAGTCAACCGGCCATGCCTCAGGTGTCTCGTTCTTCAACGCGTATGCGACCTGCAGCCGCAAGAACGCCTGCGTAGCCTTGATCTCGGCGTTGCTTGGCGCTAGTGCAGCTTCGAGTTCTGCCGGACGCCCGAACTGAACGACGACGCCGCCGTCGACGACCGATGCCTCGTAGTTCTCGGCGCTGAACTCCGCAGCCCAGCTGCCGATCATTGCCAGGTACTGCTCCGGTCCTTCTCTCGTCAGAGCTGCCTCGGCAGGGTCTGGTTCCGATGCCACTGTTTGTTCGGCGTCAACATTCCGTTGAGCCGACTCCAGTAGTCTTGAGCCGACTGCGCGAAGTTGGTCGAGACGTGCCTGGTTGCCGGCCGCGCGTGCGTTGACGACCATCCAGCCGACAGTTTCGTGAGGCGAGTATCTGCGCTTGTCTTGGCCTACCAGCATGTCGGCGTCACGGTCTCGCACGGTGTACGCCCCTTCAGTCGTAACGCGCCCAATCTCCAAGTGCCAGACGGTCACGTCGGCGAGAAACGGGTCGAGGAGGTCTCCCACCTCGTCGAGGTGTCGGGTCAAGAACCCGTGGAGCAGCCCGGGAATCGCGAGATTGTGGCAGTCCTCCAGGAGGAGATCGACGATGGTGGCCAACGGGATCTCAGCTTCGCTGTGCAAGTGGTCGATGAAGCGTTCGAGCGCAAGGAGGGCGCTCATGCACGAGTAGGGACCGACACTGGTGCCGCGGTACCAACTCCACACGTGGGAGTC
Source organism: Buchananella hordeovulneris (assembly GCF_001907235.1). Lineage (GTDB taxonomy): Bacteria > Actinomycetota > Actinomycetes > Actinomycetales > Actinomycetaceae > Buchananella > Buchananella hordeovulneris. Next base: position 150,607 of record NZ_MQVS01000007.1, on the reverse strand, counting down.
TCCGACGTAATGCCGCTGCCCGCTCTTGGCAGTCAGATGCAGCGACGCGCCCGGATAGCTGCTCCAGTCAACGCCGGCGGTCAGAGTCTGAGTCTCGTCTGTGACGCGATAGAAAGCCGCCTGGTTGAGCATCCGGTTTATGAACGCGATGGTCTTGAGCGGCCTTAGGTTCAGCAGCCTGAAGAAGGGCCCGAAGTACCAGGCGGCACTAGGCGGCCCGAACCCGAATTTGTTGCCATGTCCGAAGTCGCGGATCCCGTCGTCGAGATGGCTGCGGCCCTTCAGACCGGCCCACCCGAGTTCAGTGTCTTCTGGTTGGGGCTGCTCGATGTAGTAGGCCTCGGTGAGTTCAAGGAGGAGGTCGGGGTCGATTGACGCCAAAGCGAGCGCCGAGGACGGTGACTCGGGGATCTCGTGAAGTGAATTCGGCCGCTCGCGCGCGACTGTGCGCAGCCACGAGGCAGCGGCATCGTTGAGATCTTCACCCAGTGCGGCTAGAGCTTGGATTGCGAACTCGTCATACAGGGGCCGGTCCTGTCCGAGGATCGTTTCACGCACTCGCTGACGGAGAGGGTCAGGACCTGTGCCGGCGTGAGCCATGCCGCGCAACCACGCGAGTACCAGTTCCTGGACACGTTTGTGCTGAGTGTCGCGCGTGCCAGCCTGCGGCCGCCCGAGGTCTCTACCTTCACAGAAGGCAACCTCAACAATGGGAGCCAATGCGAACCGGTCACCGAACACGCCTCCGTATCGCGAAGCCGCGAGGCGCAACAGCGCGTCGAGATCCTCTCCTCGTTGGAGTACGTCCCAGAGCTCCCCGATCGCTTGGCGTGCATCGCCGACGGTTAGGAGGGCTTCGACGGGGACCTCTCTCCATCGGATCCCTTCGCCAGCGGCTATGGCGTTGAACTCCTCGGCCAGCTCATCCCAGACTTGACGGCGTGTTCGATCACCTAGGTTCGCCAGGCGCGCTTCGCACGCCAACCTCGCTGCCCGAATCGTCCAGCGGGGAGCCGCGTTCTCGGTGAGTGGCGTCCATCCGACTTTCAGGAAGAGTCTGCATAACGCGAAGTCGCGGTACAGGTCTGTCGAGAAGTCAGGCCCTTGAGAGAGGGCAGGGTTTACGTCGGCACGGAAGACCCCGTCGGAACGCAGCTCCCTGACGGCGGCGGAAGTAGGATTTGCCTCCTGCGCGCCGAGACGCCGCCGAGCGACCGTGAGGGTTGCGTCTTCGCGCTCCTCGGGCGGCGCAGTACCCGGTCTATGCGTCCCATCGCGGAGCACGAGGCCGTTCCAAACGGCGACGTAGACGTCCGCCTCGCAGAGGAGACGATCGGGCTCGATGGGCCGGCCGGAACGCAGTAAGGCGTCGACCAGCCCCGGGCGCCCAAGCAACCAGTTGGATTTGGCGTTTTCGTTGACTCGGGTTAGCCCGGGGATGCGTTCGGCGAGGAGCGCGCGTTCTGCCTGGGTGAGTTCCTGGACCACATGGGTCTGCACCTTCTGGAGGGGATCCACCGTATCGGCCACCCGCTGCAATACAGCCTCCACGAACTTCGCCCCGTCGGACCGCGTCACTGCCACGACGCCGATGGATTGTTTCATTGCGGACGCAGCCAGCTCCGTGAAGAGCGACTCGTGGCCCTCCAAGACTGCTTCGCACCCGTCGACCACGAGCAGCCGCGCCGTGGCGGTCGGCGCGCCGCCGAAAAGGTCGGCCAGAGCCACTCCGCCGAGTTGACCCTCGAACTCAAGGACACTGCCGCGAACGTCTCGGAGGCTCATACCCGCGACGAACGCTCCGTTGGCGCGCAGCAAGTCCCCGACTGCGACCGAGAGCGCAGACTTGCCGACGTCTGGCTCGCCCGTCACTATGAGCAGCCCGCCTGCATCGGCACAGGCCTCCATCGACCGCCGGAGCGCTTCGACAGCTTCGTCGCGCTGAAGATGAACCGACTCGGTCCCAGCAGAAATGGTCGAACGGGTCTGCTGGCGTAGGAGACCATCGAGTCGTTCGACGATCGCCCAGGCGCGTTGGTGAGGCCCGAACTGCTTCAGCGGATAGGTAGTAAGGCGGCGGCGCAACATCGCACCCGTCACCTGCGCGCCAGACGGGGCGTACTCGTCGACGAGTTCAGCAAGCCGGTGCAGTACGGCCTCCGCCGTTGCCGACGTTCCATTAAGGACGGCCCCCTGGAGGACTGCGACAGCAGACGATCGGTCAGATGTGTCGGTTCCTTCAAGCCTCAAGGTGCGAACGGACAGGCTCGACAGCAGTCTCCAAACGAGCTCGTCCGCGCCGAGGTCGGCTAGGTCGATGCCCTCGGCTGCGGCGGCGACAACCAGCTCCTTCAGGTGCGCCAGGCGTTGCCGTGTACCAGCGTTGGCGGCTCCGGTGCGATTCACGGCGGCGTCGAAGTCGTCGGCGTTGGAAACCGACCGGGCAATCACCGAGAGCGCCGCTACCTGCCCGAACGCCTGTCTCGACCCGGCCACCGCCAGCACCAGCGACCATCGCCCAGCTGACACTTCGTCCCAGTGCTCCGTGACAACCGCCAAGAAGGCGCGAATGAGAGGAACTGAGGCTGTGTCGCTGGAGTTGAGGGCTGGATCACGACGAACTCCGATAGAGGCTCGATGGAGCGCCCCGTCGGGCGCTTTACCCTCGAGGACGATGTCGTCAACGGCGCTGATGTCACTCGCCTGAAGGCGTACCTTGATCAGTTCGATGTTGTCGCCGATCTCTGCGCAAGGGGCTCCGACGAGCAATCGCGCGAGGAGCGTCGCAGCGTAGCGGTGCTCCAGGACGACGCCTCCACCACCCGTGGAGTAGGAACTCGCCGCACGATCTGTCGTCATGACTCAAGGATATTTCTGCCGGATACAAACGCTAGCCGCCGACGAGGCAGTCTGCGACTGGCCTCTGGGAAGAACTGGAGTGACGGCGTAGGTGCGGTTGAGAAGCGCAGTCGCCGCGTTGGGCGGCCCGGCCCTGGCCATCTGACGAGCCCGCCGCAAGCAATCCCAAGCCGTGCTGTCCAGCCTCGACGTTCACGCACGGTCGCCGCCTTGGCTGCTGGGAGACCCCCACTTCAAATGCCGCGTGATTACAGGTCGAGGTGCTGCGTCGCCTGATTGGCGGGCCGCCGGCGCTCGTCGTGGAAGGTCGGGCGGGTCAGCGTTCGGAGCGCGGTTTCTGCGCGGGCGCGGTCGATCCTCTGCGCTGTGCCTTCGGGCTGGGCGCCGAGCGGGGCCGAGTCGGTGATCTGGTACCGGTCACGGTAGGCGGCCACAACCAGGGCGCGGCGACGCCACTGCTGCCGCTCCCGCCCGCTGGCGGGGATCGGACCGAGTGCTGTAACCCATAGCTCGTGGGTGTGGAGGGCGGTGTCGAGGACGGCTTCTGCTCGGGTTTCGATGAGGTGGCGACGCTCGGTCAGGGCCCGTTGCATGTCGGGGGTCATGGGGCCGCCGGCTTCGGGAATCAGCCCAGCGATGAGACGCGGCGTCCGTCGTGTGCGGCCGGAGCCGGCGGGTCGAGCGGTGGCGTTCGCCAAGCGGTGGTGGATGACGGAGGCGATGTCGTCGGCGTCGGCAAACCCACGAGCCCGAATGAGGCGTGGCAGGAGGGTGACACCGCTGTGGTGGTTGGCTTCGGCCCGGCGCAGTTCTGCCGCCAGGGCGCCGAAAGCGTCTGAGTCGATGACGGCTAGCGCTTGGTCGATGGTGAGGCCGCTGGTGGTGATGAGGTTTGCCCAGCGATCGTGTTGGGCGGCGGCGATGGTCCCATATTCGGCGGTAAGTTGGGCGATCAAGCCCCACCGGTCCTGCTCGGCGGTGGTAGTCTCGCACACCGACAACTCAGCACCCGAATGCTGCAGCATGCCGTATAGGACCGTACGGGCGGTGGCGTCGGGATTGTCGCCCGGATACGCCGTGGCATGATCATCCGGCTGGTCAAGGACGACGTAGGCACGGTTCGACTCCCACCCACGTGTCATCGCCATGCACATGTTCTCCCGCGTTGTCGTGAGTTCAACCAGAACGTGGGCGGTGTCGGTGGTGATGCCTTGGACGCGGTGGGCAGTGACAGCGTAGCCGAGGTCGACGTGCTCAGCCACATAATCGGCGGACAAGACGATGCTGTTGCCGAACCGGCTACCGGGTGGGCGGATCGTGACCGACCCATCGTCCCGAACTGCGGTGATAGTCCAGGTTTGGCCGTTGCAGACCCAGCCGTGCCAGTTCCGCAGCCGCCGATCGTTGCGGCGGGCGATGATCGTGTCCCCCACGCTCGCTGCCGATCCGTCGGACAGGGTGATTTCGGGGCCAGGCTTCAACGTGCCGTCCAGGATGGGGTCGGCGCGGGCGTGGACGTTGAGGGCGGTGATGTTCTCGCGGGTTTCGGTGATCAGCACCGACGCCAAACCCGACTGTCGGTCGTGGCGCCAGGCGGTGTAGGCGGCATCGGTCATGGCCTCGGCGTCACCATCGTGGATGCGATCGTGTGCCAGGTAGGTGTCGATGATCGGGGTGCGGCCGTGCCGCAACTCCAAGGACGCGGTCTTCTCCCAGCGAGGGTGAAGCGATGGACAGCGACCAGCTCGGGGGCATCGTCACGGTCGTGGATCAACAGGCTGAACGCACTGTCGGCATCGCCGGACTGGAGCTGCGCGTAGTCACCCACCAGCAGCACCTTCGCCCCTGCCTCCTGTGCAGCCTGCGTGATGCGGTCTAGGGAGAGGGCGTCGGCGAGGGAGGCTTCGTCGATGATGACCAGCTGCCCGGCCTGGAAGGTGGCGCCGGTGTGTTGGTGGGTGGTCCACCACGTCGCCGTGTTCTCTATGACGATCCCCAGATCGTCGGCCAGCACCTGCGCCGCCACCGCCGACGGGACCAACCCCACCACTCACCCGGCACCATGCGAGGTCTCCCACGCCCGGCGCAGCGAATTCATTGCCGTTCTTTTCCCAGCCCTCGTCGCCCTCACCCACACACCAACAGTCCGGCTAGACACCGCGATCGACACCAAGGTTGCTGACTAGTCAAGACCGGGCATCCGCCCCTCGGCGTAAAGCTTGCTCGTGACCGTTTCGACGGTGGCCAGGTCGGCACTTGGGCCGGTGGTGGCCCGGGCCCGCTGCAGGAGGAGATCTTCGGCAGCCAGAAGGGGCTGGGAGGAGAAGATGGCCGAGTGTTTCGGTCCGAACACACTAGTCCTGCCGAGGCAACGGAACTTCACCGGGCTAACCGCTAGCTCGAATGGGGTCAGATGCAAGAAAGCCTGTTCAGCAACGTAGACAACCATGGCCGTGAAGGCTTGACGCTCCTGCGCGGTGGCATCCACTCCGAGCTGCTGACTGTCTCAGGTGCGCCACTCGACGGTCAGTTCCGCTGTCCAACTGCTCGGCGACCAGCCGGTTCTGGTCCCGTCCCAACTTCAGCGCCTCCCATGTCACGCCGAAGGCGCGGAGCCCCTGCGCGGGAATCGAAGTGCAGAAACGACGTCGGGATCAAACCTGTCACGTCGACCCGTACAACCGCACCATCCACAGTGGTTGCGCAGGTAGATGTCAGGTTGGCGACTCAAAGTCATGGACTGCGCAATGCTCGGCGCGCGCTGATAGGTGGAGGGCGACGGCATCAAGGAACGCAGTGGTGGCGGGACTGGGGTTGAAGTCGTTCCAGGCAAGGTATTCCACTCGCCTCGGGGCATCCTTCACGGTGATTGCCGCCAGCGTGTGGTCTGCGGGGACAACGTGGGCGGACAGGAGACCGGCTGCCATTCCGTTGCGGATTAGCCCGAGGATGAGGTCGATACTCATCGCTTCGAACGCTACCTCGCGTTGCAAGCCGACGGCACTGAAGGCAAGGTCGGTCTGTGCCCGGCCAGCAGTTCCGCTGGGAAAGTCGACGAAGCGTTCATTCGCAAGGTCCTCCAGCGTCACGCGTGTGCTCGACGCCAGTGGGTGTGCCGCTGGCAATACCGCGACCAGGGCTTCTCGCGAAAGCTCCTGAGTGGCTACCCGTTGCGGAGGTGTACATTCGGCCAGCCCAAGGAAGGCGACGTCGAGCTGACCGGCGCGAATATCGCTCAAGAACTTCTCACTACCTCCGGTGCGTAGCGCGATGCGAACCGCAGGGTGTTTAGAGTGAAAGGCCGCGAGCAGGTGCGGTACGTCGACGGCCGTAACGGTGGGAATCACTCCGATGTTCAGTGCGCCTTGGATCTGGCCAGTTGCGGCGGCAGCGTCGGTGACGGCACGTTCGGCAGCAACCAAGCTTTGCCGTGCCGCCCGCACGAAGGCCTCACCCGCCGGGGTCAGTTCCACACGGCGTGACGTGCGCGCGAAGAGCTGGATCCCGATTTCCCTTTCAAGTGCCTTGATCTGGTGGCTGAGCGCCGACTGGACCACGAAGCATCGCTCAGCTGCTCGGGTGAAATTCCGCTCCTCTGCGACTGCCACGGCATAACGCATCTGCTGCAACTCCATCTATTCATGATCCATGTGCATGCCAGGAATGACAAGCATGTGTTGGACTCATGGTTTCGCTGGAGTGAGGATGGAACACATGACCACCGCGACAACACTTGATACGGACAGCGTGCCAAACCCTGCAGCGCCTACTGGTTGGATCGCTGCGACGGCGCTTGCGCCGACGGTCTGGGGAACGACCTATATTGTCACCACCCACTTGCTCCCACCGGGGCATCAATTGTTTGCCGCCCTGATGCGCACCCTGCCGGCCGGGCTGATCGCCCTGGCGATTGCCCGCCAGCTCCCCCGCGACGACTGGTGGTGGAAGAGCATGATGCTCGGCGGACTGAACATGGGGGCGTTCTTTCCCTTGTTGTTCGTGGCAGCTCAGCGTCTGCCCGGTGGAGTCGCTGCCACCTTGGGTGCCGTGCAGCCGATCGTGATTGCGCTCCTCGCCGTCGTGCTCCTGCACGAGCGGCTTTCTGGTTGGCGGCTGCTGTGGGGCGTGGTCGGCATGACGGGAGTGGGCCTTGTGGTCCTCGGTCCGGAGGCCGCGCTGGATCCGCTCGGGGTAATGGCCGGTCTCATGGGTGCTGTATCGATGGGGACCGGCGTCGTACTCACCAAGAAGTGGGGACGTCCAGTGCACGTGAGCGCCGTCGGACTGGCTGGATGGCAACTCACCGGAGCCGGGCTGATCTTGCTGCTGCCCGCGCTGGTGATCGATGGCATCCCAGCCGACATCGACGCCGCCGCGCTCGCCGGATACGCGTGGCTTGGGCTCGTTGGGGCGCTGCTGACGTACACGATCTGGTTCGCGGGTATCCGTCATCTACCCGTCACGCCGACCGCCTTGCTCGGACTGCTCTCGCCCCTGACCGCTGCGGCATTGGGGGCACTCATCGCGGGTGAAACGCTCACCAAGGTCCAGGTTCTCGGCTTCGCTACGGCGCTTGCCGCACTGGTGTCGGGGCAACTTCCCCCACCCAATCGACGAAAGGACAACACATGAAGATCGTAATATTCGGAGCAACTGGCATGGCAGGTTCGGCCATCACCGAAGAAGCCGCACGACGCGGGCACCGGGTCCTCGCCGTGTCCCGCCACCCGCGCGAGGACGGAGCACCCCGCGTCGAATACCGAGCCGTCGACGTCGCAGACACTGCCTCAGTAGCCGCAGCTCTGAGTGACACCGACGCGGCCGTTGTCGCTGTCCGCCCCGCGCCGGGCAAAGAGAGCACTCTGCCTGCCCTGACTCAGAACGTGCTTGATACCGCCCGGCTCCACGATGTTCGCGTGATCGTGGTGGGCGGGGCGGCACCCCTGTGGTCCCCCACTGTGCCAGGCCACCGAGTCTTCGACGACCCCGCCTACATTCCTGCAGCTTGGCGCACCATCGCGCAGGCGAGCTTGGACCAGTTCGCCGCTTGTCAGAAGTACCCGTATGACCTGTGGACGTACGTCAGCCCACCAGCGATCTTTGAACAGGGACCTCGCACGGGACAGTACAAACGAGGCGCGCAGACACTACTCGTGGACGAGCACGGAACTTCTCGGATCAGTGCTGCGGACTTCGCTATTGCCGTCATCGACGAATTGGAGACCCCCGGCGAGGACAACCACTTCACCATGGCGACGTTCTGCTCCGACAACACGACGATGGCGGCCCGCGCATGAAAACCAGTGCCCCTGCCACCCGCCTCGGTCCCCGCCCGCCCAGACGCGACAATGCCGAGACCGCATCAGCGGCCTCGGCCTTGTCACAATAGGTATTGGTGGAGCTAGGGGGATTCGAACCCCCGACCTTCTCATTGCGAACGAGACGCGCTACCAACTGCGCCATAGCCCCAAGTGCCCACACAGCATAGCAGCTCTCCCGGACCTCACGCCAATGCGCCCAACGCGGCACTAGTCACACCCGCCTGCGTCGCCTCCCGGCCCCGGCACTCGCCTACCGCCCCACCCCGCCCACAAAACAAACAGCGGGGGCCCGAGCACACCGCTCGGACCCCCGCCACGTGTCTGTTCAGGCCGAGTCGCGGCGCCGCTCCAGGATGTCCTCCACGGAGCGCCGGGTGGCCTCCTCCAGCTGCGAGTGGCCGGTCAAGGCCCGCTCGACCTCGGCCAACTCGTGCGCCGAGATTTCCAGCGGTTGGTTGCCGCGGGCGGGCGTCGCAGGGGCCTGCGCCACCGACGTCGGCTCCTCGTAAGGGCTGGCGGTGCGGGGGTGCACGACGGGCTGCAGCGTGTACAGCGGCGGCGGCACCGGCCGCGGAGTCCAGGACTTGTCGTCGCCCTCCACCGCGGCGACCCCACCAGCGGGGGTTGCCGCAGCCCCAGCCACCGGCATGCCAGCGGCGGGCGTCCCCAGAGGCACCCCGGCCACTGGCGTACCGACCGTGAGACCGGCGGCGGGCGTCGGTGTGGCCCCGCCCGCGGTCAGACCGGCGGCGGGCGTCGGTGTGGCCCCGCCTACCGGGATCCCCGCGACGGGGGTCCCCAATGCCATCCCGGCTGCGGGCGTGCCAATAGAGATTCCGCCCACTGGCGTGCCCACGGTCAGGCCGACCGCGGGGGTTGGCGTCGGACCACCGACCGCGATCCCGACCACCGGCGTCCCGTTAGTCGCACTGCCGGGCCGCTCGACGTGCGGCACCTGGCGACTAAACGACCGTTCCGCCGCCGGGGTCCGAACGATGGAGGCCTGCTCGTCGGCCGCCGCGGCGCGCCGCCACCACCGACGGGCGGAACTTCCCGCCGCCCGCTTGCTGTCGCGCGGCTCCGCTGCACGCTGGTCGACCGAGGGTTGCTCGCCAGCGATGTCCCCCGCCGCCGGGGTGCCCTGGGTCTCCGTTAGCTCTGCTGCCTCGGATAGCGGGCGCCAAGTCCCGGCAGGGACCGGGGGGCGCCGCGGCCCGCCGGCAGGTGCCTGCTTGCCGCCCACGGCCCGCACCCCGGCCGCCGGGGTCGGCATCGCCGCGGCCCGCACCCCGGCCGCCGGGGTCGGGGGCGCGACAATCCGTGTCCCCGCCGCCGGGGTTGGCACAGCCCTCGCTGCCCCCTCCCGCGGGCCAGGCCCGGGGTTGGCGGCAACCACCGTCTCGCGCTCGCTGCGGTGCGGCACCCGTACCGTCACCCCCGGGGGGATGCCAGCCACTTGCCGGTGCTCGGCGATTTCGGCCCGCAGCTGGGTATCCTCGGCCCGCCAGTCGGCACGCAACTTCAAGTTGCCCCACATGACGAGGGCCGCACCGGCCACGGGGAGCAGGAGCGTCCAGGCACTCACCCCGGTGCGGGCCACCACGTAAACGAGACTGCCGAAAGTAACCACCGCCGTGAACAGCAACAGCCGGTACCGGGAGGCGGCGGTGTTCACGGCCCGCACGCGGACCTGTCGGTGCTGCAACACTTCGGCGAGGGCCTGCTTGGCTTCCGTACGGCGCTTGGCCGTGATGGTGGAACGTGACATCACGGGCCGACTCCCTTCCGGCAGCAGGCGGGGACGGCGCGCGTTCGCGGCGTCCGCGATGCGCGTCCCACGCGGTTCATCAGTCTTCAGTAGCCGCAAGCGGCTGGAGTAGCGGTCAGCTCCCCGCATATTCGCGCGCACATCGTGGCCTCGCAGCAGTGCCGGCAGCACGTACACCGCTACGAGGATCGCTAAGACCACGAAAGCAAGTGACTGCGGTTCCACTCTTGCAAGTTAATCCGCGGGCCCGGAAGATTACAACCTCGCCTGCGGCGTGTCACGAATAAATAACGGACTTCACCGGTCCGGTGTCCGGTCTGTTCCAATCACCGCTGGCGCCCGCGCCGCGCTAACTGGCGCAGCAGGCCACCTGCGGGCCATTCCTCGCGGGTTACCGCGAAGGACAGGTGATCGCGCCACCCGCCGTCTATATACATGTACCGCTGCCGGGTGCCCTCGCAGCGCAGCCCCAGTTTGTCGACCACTCGCAGGCTGGGGGCATTCTCGGGCCGAATGTTTATCTCTATCCGATGCAGATTGGTGTGTCCGAAAATGTAGTCCACGCACATGGCCACTGCCGTCGGCATGATGCCCCGCCCGGCGTGCTCCCGTGCCAGCCAATACCCGAGGACCCCGTTTTGCAGCGCCCCGTGTTGGATCGGAGAACAGGTCAACTGCCCCACCACCGCCCCGTCCAGGTCGATGAGGAAGGGCAGGGCGTAGCTGTTGCGCGCCAAACGTAGAAAGCTGCGCCGCAACTCCTTGTAGGACTTCGGCGGCCGCTCGTCGACCGACTCCGGCGGCAGGGTCGCCTCCCACCGCCCCAACCACTGGCCGTTGGTGGCCCGCAAGCGTTCGAAGGCCGGACCATCCCGCCGGGCCGGGGGCCGCAGGCACAGCACGTCGGCGGGCCCGACGACAAGGCCGCGCCGGGCCACGTCGAAAGCCAGCAGCTCGATCGGCCAGTCCAGGGGCCCGTAGCCGGGCCAGCCGCGAGCGCGGCGTACCTCCATCTAGTCGTCCTCCAGCACCAGACAGTGGAGTATGTCCCCCGCCCGCACCTGGGTGATGGCCTCGGGCACGACGGCGAAGGCGTTCGAACGTGCCAGGGCCGACAGCAGCAGTGCCTGCGGTTCGCCTTGCAGTTCGGCGGTGTAGCCGTGCGCGGGGTCGCCGGTGAGAGCCACCCGGGCGAACTCCACGCGCCCAGCGGGGGAGGTCCAACCGCGCGCGACGGTGGCCTGCACCGAGCGCCGAAATAGCTCCTGCCGCCCGGCCATTTTGCGCAGGGCGGGCCGCACGAACACCTCGAAAGCCACTTGGGCGGCCACTGGGTCCCCGGGCAGGGCGAAGAGTGCCACCCCGTCGCCGAGGGTGCCAACGCCGAGTTGCCGTCCGGGGCTGATGGCGACGTTGTCGAAGCGGACGGTTCCAAGCGGGGCGAGCACGTCCTTGACGGTGTCGCCTTCTCCGTAGGACAGCCCGCCGGTGGTGATGACCAGGTCGGCGCGCACCAGTTGATCGCGCAGCAGGTCCATCAGCGAGCCGCGTTCGTCTGGCACGGCCGAGACGCGGAAGGTAGTGGCCCCGGCGTCTTGTGCAGCGGTGGCCAGGGCGTGGACGTTGGCGTCGAAGACTTTGCCGGGCACCGCCTTGCCGCCGGGTTCCACCAGCTCGTCACCGATGGACACGATGACGACGCGGGGCCGCGGGTGCACGGCAACCCGCACTCGGCCCACCCCCGCCAGGAGTGCCACCTGCCGCGCCCCGACCCGCTCGCCGCGGGCCAGGACGACGCTGCCGGCCCGTACGTCGGCCGCCCGCGACTTGATGTTGTCGCCAACGCGCGCCCGGCTGCGGATTTGGACGCTGACGACTCCCCGGTCGGTGTCTTCCACGGGGATGACGGTGTCGGCCCCCTTGGGCAGGGGCGCGCCGGAGGCGATGGCGACGGCTGCTCCCCACACGAGGCGCACGTGTTCGGCAGACCCGGCGAGCACGGTGCACAGCACCTTCAGCTCCACGGTCCCATCCGGTCCCGGGTCCTGGAGGTCTGCGGCGTGTACGGCGTATCCGTCGAGGGCGGCGACGTCGGTGAACGGCAGATCGAAGGGGGCGAGGACGTCTTCGGCGAGGATGCAGCCGACGGCGTCGGGCAGGCCTACCTCCAGGGGCGGTTGCGGCCCGACCGCCTGCAGGCTGGCTTCGATATGCTCACCGACCGTTTTCACCCCTCCCCCTCGGCGACAAAGTCCCGCAGCCACGCCGAGAAGGCGGGGCCGAGGTCGTCGCGGCGAGCGGCGAGGCGGACGCAGGCTTTGAGGTAGCCGAGTTTGTCCCCGGTGTCGTAGCGCAGACCGGTGAAGATCACCCCGTGTACGCCTCCGCCTTGGTCGGCGGGCACGTCGATGAGTTTGGCGATGGCGTCGGTGAGCTGGATCTCGCCGCCGTGGCCCGGCTCGAGGGTTTCCAGGATGTCAAAAACGGCGGGGTCGAGGACGAAGCGGCCGACGCTGGCCAACAGCGAGGGGGCCTGCTCCGCCGGGGGTTTTTCCACCAGCTTGGTCACCTGCATGACCCGGCCTGGCTCCAGGCCTGCCGGGGAAGCAACTTCGGTGACGGCCGCCGAGCCGTACATGGAGATTTCCTCCCGGCTGACCGGCATGAGGCACAGCACCGAGCCGCCCAGGGCTTCGCGCACCCGCAACATCTCTGCCAGGATGACTTCGTTTTCGTCCATGAGGTCGTCCCCGAGCAGCACCGCGAAGGGGGCGTTGCCGACGTGGTGGCGGGCCTGTAGCACGGCGTGGCCGAGGCCGAGGGGGTCTCCTTGCCGTACCGAGTGCAGGCGGGGCAGGCCAGCGGGGTCAAGCCCCGCCGTGTTGCCGGTGGTGTCGAAGTGGTCCTCAATGGCTTGCTTACCGCGCCCGGTGATGAAGATGGCGTCGTCGATGCCCACGCGCCCGGCCTCGCGCACGACGTACTCGATGGCGGGCCGATCTACCACCGGCAGCATCTCTTTGGGGACCGCGCGGGTGGCGGGAAGGAAGCGGGTGCCGCGCCCAGCGACGGGAATTACTGCGTGTTTTACCCGGCCGCCCGGGTTGTCCTGGCTAGTCATACTGAAAGCGTACTTAAGATACGGCGCGGATTGGACCCCCATTCGGTTAGAGACTGCTTAACTTGGGGGCATGACCGGCGTTGCCCTTCCTTTTGCTTCCCTTGGCCTCGACATTGATGACTCTAAACAAGCGCTCCGCAAGACCATCCGGGCGCGGCGAGCGACCCGTCCCCGCAAGGAGCAGGCCGCCCAGGCCGCTGCCTTAGCGGAGCAGATAGGCCAGGTGTGTGCGCAGGCCAGCTGCGTGTGCCTGTACGTGTCTGTCGAGCACGAGCCCGACACTCGCTTGGCGCTGGAGGCGCTGCGCGAGCGTGGCGTGGAGGTGCTGGTACCGGTGTTGGGCCCACGTTTGAGCCGCACCTGGGGGCGTTATCAGGGCGGGGCGGACCTGGAAATCCGGAGCCCGGGCCGTCCTCCGGAACCGTCAGGACCGGTACTGGCGGCAGAGGAGATCAGCCGCTGCGAGGTCATCGTGGTGCCGGCGTTGGCGGTGGGGGCCGATGGTCGACGCCTCGGGCAGGGGGGCGGCTGGTATGACCGGGTGCTGGCCCACCGCTCCCCCTCGGCCCGGGTGCTGGCCGCCGTCTTCGACGACGAGGTCTACCCGGCGGGGGTGATCCCGGTGGAGGGACACGACGTGCCGATCCACGACATTCTCACCCCCACGCGCCTGGTGCCGCTCGCCAACTAGTTTCCCCAGGGGTGGGCGGCCCGGCGGGTCGTCCACACCCCGCCCGCTGGCGCGGTGGCTGCCCCAGCGGCGTCGCTAACGTGCGCGGCATGTTGTCGAAACTACCTCGCATCGTCGGCTTACTGTTCGTGGCCCTGGCCGCGTGGTGGGGCTGGGCCAGCCTCCGGCCCGCCACCACTGCCATTGTGGTGACTACCCGCCCGCTTTCCGCAGGCACGCTCCTGACCCCCGCCGACGTTTCGGTGCGCCACACCAGCGGCCTCGTCCCTGCCGAGGCCTTCACCGCCCCCACGCAGGCCACGGGCCGCCGCCTGCGCGTCGATTTGCCGGAGAACACCCTCCTGCACGATTCGCTGCTGACCCCCACGTCCGCCCTCGCCCCGGCCCGCGCGGGCGACGTGCTCACCCCACTGCCGATAACGGACACGGCCCTGTGGGAGCTGACGCAGGTGGGAGCTCGGCTCCGGGTCGCGGTGGCTCCCGATCCGTTTAGCGAAAGCGCCACCGGCCAGGTCGTTGCGGACGATGCCGTAGTTGTGGCACGCTTTGAGACGCCCGACACAGGGCTATTGGTCGGCGAGCCACGCCGGGCGGTTGTGGTGTCAACAACACCAAACACCGCTACCATCATCTCAACGCACAGGGGCGAGGGCCGCCTGGCTGTCCTCCTCCTGGGAAGTGATTAACCCCCAGAAACAAGGAGGAAGCCAATGCTGAAGGGCTTCAAAGAGTTCATCATGCGCGGCAACGTCATTGAGTTGGCCGTCGGTGTCATCATCGGTGCCGCGTTCAACAACATCGTCAACGCGCTGGTCGAGAAGGTCTTCAACCCGTTGATCGGCGGCATCTTCGGTCAGCCGAACTTCGATTCCCTCGGCAAGTTCAGCCTGGGGGATGCCGTGGTCATGCCGGGCGCTATCCTCACCGCTGTGGTCCAGTTCCTGCTGGTGGCCGGGGCCCTGTACTTCTGCATCGTCATGCCGATGAACAAGGCTGCGGCCCGTGCCAAGCGCACGGCTGGCGAGGAAGCCCCGCCAGCCAAGGCCGACGAGGTCGTCCTGCTGGAGGAGATCCGCGACCTGCTCTCCCGCCGCTAATCCAGTGCAGCCCCTTGTGGGGGTGGGTGCGGAAGCACCCACCCCCACAAGCTTTTTGTCTATACGCGCAGCAAGTGCAGCTTGGACTCCGCACAGCACGCGCGGCTTCGCAGCGGGCCGACCAGCGCGTTCCTGCCCCCGCCGCCGTCGGCGTGGAGGGTGCCCACCGCGCTACTTCCCCCAGTGCGGCGGCACGTCGCGAAGCAGCTCCTCCTCGCGGGCCCACCGCTCGGCACGCAGCCGCAGCACTTCGCGCAGGTTCTCCCCCGCTTCCCCGACTGCTTCGTCGACGGCCGGAACGCGCTGCTCGTCCGCTTCCGCCGCGGCCAGCTCGGCCGCAAACCGGGCACGTTGCGCACTGCCAGCGATCACTCGGCCGGGTAGTGGTTGGCCCTGCTCGGCCGGCACCCGCACGACCGCCCCGCCCCCCAGCTCGGTGGGCGCCTGCTGTCGAGCTCGGCGGGGCCGCGACCCAACCATCAGTTGGCCGCCCGCCGCACCACGTGCCGAAGCACCGCATCGACCTGCGCCCCGCGCCGCCGCAGGGCCAGCGCCTCGCGCAACTCGTCCAACAACTCGTCCTCGCTCCGCTCCACCCCATCGGATTTGATCCACACCAGCAACTCGTCAAGCTGGTCATCGCCGTAGGCCGCCAGCGGTAGTCCCTGCGCTGTGGGTGGGCGTGGGCCGCGCGGGAGCGGGGCGGGCACCGGGGAGTCAGCCTCCGGCTGGATCGCCGGTTCCTCCGCTGCCTCATCCTCGGCGGGGGTCTCGGTGTCCGCCCGCTGCTGGGCGGTGGCATCCTCGGTTTCCGGCTGGGTGGTCGGCAGCGCCACCGGCCCCGCGTGGGAGATGTGGGGCAGGGCCACTGAGCTGGCGGGGATCCGCCGCCTGTCTTCCTCCGCCCGGCGGGCCCGCAGCGACTCCAGCACGAGCTCCTTGATGCGCTCCGCTTGCGCGCCCGGGTTGAGGAAAACAGCCGCCGCGGATGCGGTATGTACGACCCAACCGCGCGACTCCAAGCGCTCAACCCAGTGCCGGTCCCGGCGCCGCTGGCTCGGTTCAGCCACGTAGGCGGCATCGTCGGTGAGCACCGCCACGATGTACTGGTCTGGCACCTGCGGGTGACCGATGGCTAACGGGATCCGGATACCGCCCTCCGTCCCGTAGTTTGGCTCCACCGTCAACCCTAGGCGGAAAAGCCGTTCGGCGAGATCCACCAACAAGCGATCCGGCCGCAGGGCTTCTTCCTGGCCCGCCCCCTCCTCTTGGCCCGCTACCTCGTCTGCTGCCGCAGAAGCCGTCGGGGTGACAATGGCCGGGACCGACAGTGGCTCTGGCGTCTGCTCGGCCATCGCCAACAGGTCCCGCAAGAGGCGCGGGCCCGGCTGATACAACCGAGCAGCTGACAGCTCCTCCGCGCCGATGCACGTCACAACGGTCAGCCGTTCGCGCACCGCATCCAGGGCGTCGACGAGGCCGGCGGCACCATCCGGCTCGGCCAGCGTCCCAAACCGATGCAGCACCCGGCCGTGCGGCGTCTTGGCGAAACCCACCGTGATGATGACGTGATCCCGGCGCAAGCCCGTGAAATCGTCGACCGCGCTCACCACGAAATGCTCCGTAGTTTCCGCGTTCAGGAAAGCCGCCAGCGCCGCCGAACCACCGGCCGCCTGCTGCAGCGCGGCCGAGACCCGCTCGGCATGCGAAGCGTTGAGGGCCACCACCGCCAGCGACTGTTCGGGGGTAGCCAAGGCGTGCTCGATGACCTTATCGACCACCGCCTGCACTTCCACCTCGACGCTCTCCACCGTCTCCGCCCCCGGGCTCGGCAGGCCCCGCCCGTCCAACCGCACCACCTGGATGCGGGAGCGCCGCTGCGGCGCAGGTACCGGTTGGATGACCTCACCGTAGCCGTGGCTGGCCAACAGCGTCGCGATCTCACTATCCCGATCACCGCGATCGGTGGGCAGCACCAGCTGCGGGAGCAAACCGCTGACCGCCGCCCCGAACCCGCCCGGCCGCCGCGCGTCACCGATGACCACCACCTGGGCGGCCCGGGCCGCCAACGCAATGGCGTGGGCCATCGGCACCGAGCCCTCCACGATCAACAGCTCGATGTCAGCGTCGTCCGGCACCACCTGCGGGGTAAGCAGGGCAGGCACAGACCACATGGGCAACAGCCGCCGCGCCAACGGGAACGTGGCCAGCACCTGGGCGACCTGCCCCGCGTGCTCCGGGGCCAAGGCCCGGTACAGCTGATTGGCCGCCTCGGCGTCCTGCTCGATCTCCAAGTTCAGTCGATGCACGACCGCCCGCAGCAGTGGCCCGGGCAAGGTCTGGACGTGCTCCTTATCAAGATGTCGCAGGGCGCGCATGCGCCCCACCAGCGCCTCGCCGTCCAGCCCCAGCAGATCGGCGTCGCCGATAAGCAACACCGACAACACCGACGCCCACCAAGCCAGGTCGAACTCTGCCTGCACAAGCTCTGGTTCCACCGCCCGCTCACGCAGGTCAGTCAGCAGCGGACTGAGACCCAGCTCCTCCATCTCCCGTTCGATCTCGGTCTGGCTCGCCAGGTCCTTCGTGAAGGTCGGATCAGCCAGGGCCAGCATGTGCTTCTCCAGGCGCCCCATCTCAATATCGAACAGGCTGACCCCGTCAGGGCTGACCACCCCCTGCAATGTTTCCAGGTCAGCCTTCACGCCGGCCGCTTCGGTGTGCAACTCTGCCAAACCGGACGGCAGCTTCGGCCAGCCGTCGCCCTCGGCGTAGCGCCGCCAAATTTCCCGCCTCTCCTGCACCTTGATCAGCTCGGCGTTTAGGTCCTCCACCGTGCGCCCCGGACGCACCAGGTCACGCGCGTGCTTGACCAGGCGCCGCCGCTGCGATCCCTTCATCGCGATCGAGTGCTCGCGTCGCCACTCCTTGCTGTGGGTGGCGATAACCATGTCAGCGGCAGACTTCTCAAAGATCACCGGCACGAAGACATCCAGGGAGTCTCGTACCCCGTCCAGCATCGTCAACTGCTCCAACCACTGCCCCACCGTCTCCGCCACGTGCAGACCGGTGTCCTGGGCGACGTCAGCAGCATCCTCCCGCATCATCTTCAACGCCCCACCCGCCAGGCGATTGGCGGCCGCGATAGCACGCGCGGCGTGATCGGCGCTCTCCAACTTCGCCCCATACCACGGGGTGGTACCCGCCCGCACCGCCAGGGCACCGTTGTCGGCCGCCCGCTGCAGCACGTCGAGGGCCTGCTGGCGGCCCGGGCCGCTCAGCTGCTGCAACACCTGCGGGGAAAACCGCACCTTGGTGCGCGGCAACGGCCGCTTAGTGGTCAGCACCCCCAAAGCCTGCAACACCTCATACACCGATACCTGATACTCGCTGCGCTGCCGGTGCAGCGCATCGGTGTAGCGGGCCAGCTCCTGCCGCACCTGCACCAGCCGCTGGCGCAGCGCCGAGATGCCCTCGTCGTCGACTGGCACCTCCGGGCGGGCCAGGGCGGCCCGCAAGGAATCCGCCAGCCCGGTCTGCCACCAATCCTCCCGGGTCAAGTCCGCGAAGATGTCCCGCAGCCCCAACGCGGAGATAGTGTCCGCCAACGCGTTGGCGGTGCGGCGGGACCCGGGCAGGAACAGGCAGGAACGGCCCGAACCGGCCGCGTCGGCCAGCAGTGCCGCCACCGTACCCGCCACGTCGGCACCCGGCGGCGCATCAATCGTCAAACAGTGCCCGGCGGCCACCGCGTCAATAATGTCGAGTTGGTCTGGATCGAGGTCGCCCGCACCCCGCTCCGTGCCCGGGTCGCGGTCATGCGCCACGGACGGCGGCAGTGTGACGGTCAACGTGTCCCGCGCCCCGACATCGCCCGCCAGGGCCGCCACCAGCACCGAGCTCTCCAGCTCCGGCCGCGCAGCCTGAAATGCAGCCAGGATGTCCTCCCCCGGCCGCACGATCAGCCCTAACGTCAACGTGTCTTGCTTGGTGTAACCAGTCAGGGTGTTGCGACCGATATCGTGCAGATAGTCCAACGCCGCCTGCGGCGAGAAACCCCGCGGCGTCAAAGACCGGTTGACCAGCGAGGTGGCATCCACCTGCACTCCCCGCTGCCGCAACGCCCGCACGAAAGCCGGAGACATCATGACGCTGGATTCCATGGTGAAAGCCACGGTGTCATCGGTGGCCCCGGTCAGCTTCACCGGGCACAGCAACAACGGCGCCGATTCACCGCCTGCCTCACTTTGCCAGCGGGCCGTACCGATGGCCAGGTGCAGCGGCGCGATCGCGTTATTGGCGCGGGCCCGTGCAATGACTCGGCGGATAGTGCGCACCACCCGCTGCGCCTCAGCGAGCGCACTCGCCTCGCGCAACAGATTAGACAGGCGGGTGGGCCGCCCCGCAAACAGTTGGGCGTGCGCGTTCGGGTTTGCGCCTTCGAGGTGCAGCACGACCTCGGATTGATTGACGTCCAGGCCCGCCTGCAGCTCCGTTTCCCAGGCTTCGATAAGACCGGCAATCGCGTCAGCGAACTCTGGCAGATAGCTCTCCACCACTTCCACCTCCACCTCCGGCTCAGGCGCGGGGGTGGGGGTGCTCCGGAACGGTCGCGAGAAAAAGGAGGCCACGGCGCCACTTTAAGTTACTTTTTCGCCAACCTGGGGTAGGGCACGGCGGGGGAGGGAAAGTGACACGCGCTGCGCCCCGCGATAGTCCCTCGTCGGCCCCCGGCAGGCACTACGCTGCCCCCATGTCACAACGTCGTTACGTGCTCGCCATCGATCAGGGCACCACCTCCTCGCGCGCCGTGGTCTTCAACTCCGCAGGCGAGGTCATCTCCTTCGGGCAGACCGAATTGCGACAGCACACTCCGCGTCCTGGCTGGCTGGAGCACGACGCCCTCGACATCTGGCGCGACGTGCGGAAAGTTGCGGGGCAAGCCTTGGCATTAGCGGAGGTGGATGCCGCCAGCATTGCCGCGGTGGGAATCACTAACCAACGGGAAACGGCAGTCATCTGGGAAAGGGACACGGGAAAACCAATTCATCCGGCCATCGTCTGGCAAGATACGCGCACCAGCGAGATCGTGCGTTCTCTCGAAAAACAGGAGGGAACCGAACACTTTGTCGCGGTGTGTGGCCTGCCGCCCGCCACCTATTTCTCGGGCCCCAAATGGGCGTGGATTTTGGATCAGATTCCCGGGGCCCGGGCACGGGCCGAGCGCGGCGAGCTGCTGGCGGGCACAATCGACTCGTGGCTGGTGTGGAACCTGACCGGGGGCCCGGACGGCGGGGTCCACATCACGGATGTCACCAATGCGTCCCGTACCCTCCTGATGGACCTGCGCACCCTCACTTGGCGCGACGACCTGTGTGCGGCCCTGCGCGTGCCTCGCCGCATGTTGCCGGCCATTCGCCCGTCCTCGCAGCTGCTAGGACACGTCGAGGCGGCGAGCCTAATTGCGGGGGTGCCCATCGCGGGGGTACTGGGCGATCAGCAGGCCGCCGCCTTTGGGCAGGGCTGCCTGACCCCCGGCAAGGCCAAGAACACCTACGGCACCGGTTCGTTCCTCCTGCTGCACACCGGCGAGGAGGTGATTCGTTCCCAGCACGGCCTGCTGTCCACGGTGGCCTATCAGCTCGGCTCCCAACCGGCTGCCTACGGCCTGGAAGGCTCGATCGCGGTCACCGGTTCCCTGGTGCAGTGGCTGCGGGACGAACTCGGCATTATCACCTCCGCCGGACAGATCGAGCAGCTGGCAGGCTCGGTGCCGGACAACGGCGGGGTCTACATCGTGCCCGCCTTTTCCGGCCTGTTTGCGCCGCACTGGCGTGCCGATGCCCGCGGTGCCATCCTCGGGCTGACTCGTTTCGCCACCCGAGCGCATCTGGCGCGCGCCGCCCTGGAGGCCACCGCGTTCCAGACACGCGAGGTAGTGACCGCCATGCAGGCAGATTCGGGGGTGCAGTTGACCGAGCTGCGGGTCGACGGCGGCATGGTCGTCAACAACATTCTCATGCAGTTCCAGGCCGACATCCTCGGGGTTGACGTGGTGCGCCCCGAGGTGGTGGAAACGACCTCCCTGGGGGCCGCCTTCGCGGCCGGGCTGGCAGTCGGGGTGTGGAATGACCCGACGGAGATCACGGCTAGCTGGCGGGAGGCACGCCGCTGGCGCCCCAACATGGACAGTCAGGTGCGACAGCGTCATCTGCGGGCCTGGGATAAGGCCGTCGAGCGCAGCCTGGGGTGGGCAGCCGATTAGCCATAGGCGGCCCGGGCACTATGCCCGGGCCGCCAGTGGTGCCCCCGAGACGATTCGAACGTCCGACACCCGCTTTAGGAGAGCGGTGCTCTATCCACTGAGCTACGAGGGCAGCGCTCCAAGCCTACCCTGTCGCCCGTAGTGCCGCTGCCCTACCGCCGGGCCCACCGTCCGTGCAGCGACTCGCCTTCTTCTTCCCGCTTACCACTCGGTACCACCATCACCGGACAGGTGGTGTGGTTGAGAACCGCCTGCGAAGTCGAGCCGAGCAAGAGTCCCGCGAAACCGCCCCGGCCGCGGGTACCGACCACCACCAAGTCCACCGCGGTGGAGAACTCGGCCAGCAGAGCGGCCGGGTTACCGTCAAGGGCATGCCGCCGCACGTTGAACTCGCGGCCCTGCAGCACCGCATCGATAGTGGCATCCAGCCCTGCGCGAGCGTCGGCGACCACAGACTCCCGATCCACCGAGGCGGGGATCCAGGCTAGCGACCCCATGCCGGTGGTCATGGGTACTGCCGCCACAGCCGTCAGCTCTGCCCCCCAAGCGATAGCCTCATCCAGCGCGTAGGACAACGCCTTGCGGGCCGCCGGGGAGCCATCAACCCCCACCACGATGCGGGTAATGGGGGTGAAGGCGGAGCCGGACTCGTGGCGGGGCACGACGACGACCGGGCAGTGCGCATGGGCGGGCACGGCCGAGGAGACCGCCCCCAGGAGCCGGTCCGCGAACCCGCCGCCGCCGCGCGTACCGACCACCACGAGCCGGGCGGTTTTCGAGCGCTCCACCAGCACCCCGGCGGGATCCCCCGTCTCCAGGTCCGCAATCGCGTTCACACCGTTGTCCTCGGCCTGGGCAATCGCCTTGGCCACCACCGCCCGCGCCCCGGATTCGATCGCGGAGTCGTCCATCATGGCAAAGCCTCCGTCCAGGGAGGCGGCCGCAAAAGACGGCAGGGAATAGGCGCACACAAGACGCAGGGTGTAATCGTGCCGTTTGGCCTGATCGATCGCCCAGGTCAGGGCATCTTCACTCTCGCGGGAACCGTCGACTCCCACGACGATCTCGTTCGCAGTCACCTTTCGCCTCCTTGCGCTCAGACAACACCTCAATTGTGCCTCACTCCACGCCAAATTAGTGCGCATGGGGCTGCACGTTTCTCCCAAAACGGTGCACGAAAAACACAAGGGCGGCCGCAGCGATAGCTGCAGCCGCCCTTAGTGCGGGAAACCTAGCCGAGTCGGTAGTAGTCGGGAGCGCCCCAGATCGACGCATACTCGACCACGCCGCCTTCGGTAGGCGCGTGAATGACCATGCCGTTACCGGCGTAGATGCCGACGTGGCCACCCCAGTTGACGAGGTCACCGGGCAGGGCCTCGGAGGCCGACACCCAGGTGCCAATGCGCTGCTCGTAGGAGGTGCGCGGCAGGTAGATGCCCAGCTGGGAGTAGACGTAGGTGGTCAGGCCGGAGCAGTCGAAGCCGACATCCGGGGACGAGGCGCCCCACACGTAGGGGCTACCTAGGTAACGTTCAGCGATGTGCACCGCACCAGGAGTGCCGACCCCACCGGTTTCGGGAACCGAGATCGACTCCTCGGCGGCCGGGGCGGCCTCGGGAGCGCTCTGCTCGACAATCTCTTCGCGCACCTCGTCGCGGCTGGCGGCCTGTTCCTCCTCGACCGGCGCCGGGGTCTCCTCCACCACCGGGGCCACCTCTTCCACTACCGGAGCAGCGGCGGTCACGGCGTGGGCGTCGAGGGAGAAAGAAGCGCTGGCCGGCACGGTGACGGTCGGGTTGACCGCGAGCGCGCGGCGGGCGTCACGAGTCAGGTTGGAAACATCGACCGGCTGCCCGTCAGCCTGGCTGGCCAGGGCCGGGACGGCGATGAGGGTGAGGGCCAGACCACCCGAGGCTGCCATCGCGACCGTAGCGCGACTCGAGCGCTGGGCCTGCTGCACAAGGGGCGTGAAAACGGTGGTCGGACGGCAAGCCGCGCGGTGTCGGGCCTTGCTGTTCTGAGTCGCAGTCACAATCAGTACCTCTCCTGGATGCCGCCGGGGTGAGCTGTCGGATTCGGACTGGAGATAGCCCGGCACCGTTTCCGGTGCTTCACCCCAAGGTCTCGGTTTCCCGGGACCAATGCGGTTCCCCCGCTCCTGCCATCGTTTTCCTGTGTTGTTTTGCCGCTGGAAGTCGGCAGGACTTGGCATCCTTCCGGCGGTAGCCCTAGACGGTGGTCTAGCGCTCGAGAGGGACATTAGTAGACCCAGAGGAGGATTGTCACGTTCAGGTAACACCATTTTGTGTGACATGGGCCACATCAACCCATTAGCTGAAAAAATCCTGGGAACTACCGGCTTGCAACTCGGCTTTTTCCGCCAAATTGCAACGTTTTTCGTTTTAGTAAACGATCAGCAAAATCACCCCAAGAACCGGCAAGGGTCGACGAGAGCCCCACCACACCCGCCTCCACCACTGCCCCCACCGCCACCAAAAGTGATCCGCGCCTCCTCCCGTAGGAGGAGGCGCCTTGGCACGCGCCGGGGCCCCGATCATCCGCCCCAGCGGAGTACAGCAAACCGGCGCAACCTGACACGCGGCGGGGCACAACTTGCGCCCCGCCCCCGGTATCCCGGCTGCTGCGCCTAACCGTCCAAGGACTCGGCAAACAGGTGCCGGGCCAGGTGAGTGTTGAGCTCCACCGTCCCCGCCGGGCTGGTGATCGCCACCCCGCCCTTGGCGTCGGCAATCGTCACCTCCGCCCCCGGCCGGACCCCCAGCGCCGCCAGCTCGGCCAACATGCCTTCCTCCGCCTGCACCGGCTCTCCGATGCGGGCAATCCGCACCCGCACCTGACCTCCGGTGGCGTCCAGGGCGTCCGGCAGCGAGATCTCCTGCCTCGACTCCCCCTGCCCGGGGATGGGATTGCCGTACGGGTCGGCGCTCGGTTCCCCCAGTAGCGTTGCCAGCCGGGCCTGTACCGCATCACTCATCACGTGCTCCCACCGGCAGGCCTCCGCGTGGACTTGTTCCCAACTGAGCCCGATGACGTCGAGCAGCAGCCGCTCGGCCACCCGATGCTTGACCATCACTTCGCGGGCAATCTCCCGGCCCGCGTCCGACAGCACGATGTGCCGGTCCTCGCGTACCACCAACAGCCCGTCCCGCTCCATGCGCGAGACCGTCTGTGACACGGTGGGCCCCGAGTGGCCGAGGCGCTCCACTATGCGGGCCCGCAAGGGTGGCACACCGTCTTCCTCCATCTCGAAGACAGTCTTGAGGTACATCTCGGTGGTGTCGATCAGGTCGCTCATTTTCAGGCCTCTGCAACTGGTGGACAAAGCCGGGTTCGGGCGGTCACTGCAAATGCTAGGCCTCAGCCCGCAGGCCCCACCGGAAAACTGGCAAGATATCGACATGACGACCCCCCAGTTGCGCCTGCCTGCTGACTTGCTGCCAACCGACGGACGCTTTGGTTCTGGGCCTGCAAAGATACCCACCGCCCACCTGCAACAGCTGGTCGCTTCCGGTCTTATGGGCACGTCTCATCGGCAGCCCCCAATCCGCAATTTGGTGGCCGAGATTCGCGCGGGTCTCGTTGACTTATTGCAGGCCCCCGCCGGGTATGAAGTCCTGCTCGGCAACGGTGGTTCTTCGGCGTTCTGGGCGCTCGCCACCGTCGGACTCGTCAAACGGCAGGCCGTGCACGCCGTCTTCGGTGAATTTGGGGCCAAGTTCGCCGCCGAAACCGACCGCGCGCCTTTCTTGGCGCCCAGCGTCGTCCACGCGGCCGCTCCGGGTCAGCTAGCGACGGTGGCGGCCCACCCGGAGGCCGACGTCTACGCCTGGCCGCACAACGAGACCTCCACCGGCGTGGTCAGCCCCGTCGGGGCCGTTGCTGGGGCCGCGGCCGATGCCCTGACCGTCGTCGACGCCACCTCGATTGCCGGGGCCGTGCAGGTGAACCTCGCGGAGGTCGACGTCTACTATTTCGCTCCCCAAAAGGCCTTGGCCTCCGACGGCGGACTCTGGCTGGCCATCTGCTCGCCCCGCGCCCTGGCACGGATAGCGGAGCTCGCACACGCGGATCGGTGGGTGCCCGAGTTTCTCAGCCTGCCGCTAGCGCTGGCCAATTCGCGGCAGAACCAGACCCTCAACACCCCGGCCCTCGCCACCCTGTTCCTGCTCCGGCAACAGCTGCGGTTCCTGGCCGACCTGGGAGGCCTGGAGGCGGCCGAGGCCCGCTGCCGGGCAGCCTCCGCGCACCTGTACCAGTGGGCCGAGGCGCGGCCGTGGGCGGCCCCATTTGTCGCCGAGGCGCATTGGCGCTCCCCCGTGGTGGCCACCATCGACCTGGAAGGAGTATCGGCGCAGGCGGTGGCGCAAGTCTTGCGGGCCAACGGCATTGTCGACATCGACCCCTACCGCAAGCTTGGTCGCAACCAGTTGCGAGTTGCTACCTTTCCGGCCACTGATCCCGCCGACGTCGCGCGCCTCACCGCGTGCCTGGACTGGGTGGCAAACCGCCTCTAGTCGGCTGCGCGGTTGCGCTCCAGACGGGAGACCACCCACCGCATGCCAAGGCCCAGGCTGCGCCGCCCCACCACCGTCGGGGTGTTGTCCTGCCGCCAGTAACCGAAGTACCACCAGGCCATCACCACCGCGATCAGCAGGCTGGAGGCTCCGCCCAGCCCGATGGCCCAGCGCGGTCCCCACTCCTCCGCTATCCACCCCACTAACGGGGCACACACCGGGGTGGAGCCTAAGAACGCCATCATGTACAGCGCCATCACCCGGCCCCGAATGCTCGGTTCGGTCCGCAACTGGATGGCCGCGTTGGCAGAGGTAATCATCGTCAGGGCACTAAACCCGATGGGAATAGATAAGGCCGCAAAAACCCAATAGGTCGGGGCAAGCGCGGATAGCAGCGAAAATGCGCCGAAGCTGAAGGCTCCAACTACCACGCCCCGCACCCGCGGCAGTGTGCGGCGGGCCGCGACCAGTGAGCCGACTAGCGCCCCGATGGCACTAATCGAGGTCAGCAGCCCGAAGGCGCCAGCCGCACGCCCGAATTCGGCGCGCGCCATCGCCGCACTCGTGAGTTGAAAGTTCATGCCCAGGCCGCACACCACCGACACGATCACCGTCATGACGATGATGTCGGGGCGTTGCCGGACATACCGCACCCCTGCCCGCAGTTGGCCCTTAACCCGCTCGGCTTGCGCCACCGGGTACAGCTCGCGCGCGCGAATCGCGAACAGCGCCGCCAACGTCACCAAAAAAGACAAGCCGTTGGCGATGAAAACCCAGCCCGGTCCAATCGCTTCGATGGCCAGTCCCGCTGCCGCCGGCCCCACTAGCCGCGCCACGTTGAAGGCGGCCGAGTTCAGTCCCACCGCGTTCGGCAGTAGCTCTCCCGGAACCAGCTCCGCAACGAACGTTTGCCTAACGGGTGCCTCGAACGCCACTATCACTCCTAAGAGGAGCGCAAATACGTAAACGTGCCACAGCTGCGCGGTGTCCGTTAGCACCAGCACGCCCAGCCCCAACGCGGTCAATGCCGCGCCGAGTTGGGTGGCAGCCAGCAGCAGGCGCCGATTAACGCGATCAGCCAGCAGCCCTGCGTACGGGCTCAGCAGCAGTATCGGGGCGAACTGCAGCGCCGTTACCACCCCGATGGCCAGCGGTGAATCTGCGGTGAGGAAGGCATAGACAAACCAGTCCTGTGCCACTCGTTGCAGCCACGTTCCGATCGATCCCACCAGCGTGGAAAAGAACCACCAGCGGTAGTTGTAGATCCGTAAGGAAGCGAACACTTACCCCTCCTTACCGATCTGTCATTTGGCTGCCCGGACGACAACGCCCCGGCCACAAGAAATATTCCCGCCCGCCTGAGCGGGGAGGGCCGGGACGAGTTGTCCTCGTCCCGGCCCTCCGCTAGCGGATCACACGTGAAAGAGTCCGCGCAGCGGCCCCATAGTGAAGTACGCCAGGAACATGGCGGAGACAACCCACAACAGCGGGTGCACCTGCCCCGCCTTGCCGCGCGCCACCCGGATGGCCACGTAGGAGAGGAAGCCCACGCCAATGCCCACGGTGATGGAGTAGGAGAACGGCATGAGGATGATCGTGAGGAAGGCGGGCAGGGCGATGTCGATGTTCTTCCAGTCGATCTCCGCCACCTGGGTCATCATCAGGAAGCCGACGATGACCAGGGCGGGAGTGGCCGCCTCGTAGGGCACCATCGCCACCAGCGGGGCGATGAACATCGAGGCCAGGAAGAGCAGCCCCGTGACCACGGAGGCCAGCCCGGTGCGGGCCCCCTCCCCTACCCCGGCGGCAGACTCGATGTAGGAGGTGTTGGACGAAACACCGCCCGCCCCACCGGCGATGGCAGCCACCGAGTCGACGACGAGGATCTTGCGGGTGCCGGGCGGGTTACCGTCCTTGTCCAGCAGGTTTGCTTCGGCCCCAATGGCCACCATCGTGCCCATGGTGTCGAAGAAGTCGGCCAGCATGAGGGAAAAGACCAGCAGCACGACGGCCACCACGCCGATCTTGTTCACCGAGCCGAGCAGCGAGAACTGGCCCAGGGTCGAGAGGTCCGGCAGCTGCACCGGCGAGCCGTCCAGGGCGGGGGTCTGCAACGCCCACCCGCTCGGGTTCTTGCCGTCCGGTTCCTGGGGGCCTAGGTGGAAGATGCTCTCCAGCACCACGGCCAGCACCGTGGCCGCCACGATGCTGATGAGGATCCCGCCGCGCACCTTGAGTACAACCAGCACGATCATCAGGAACAGACCGAAGACGAAGACCACCGCGGGCCAACCGCGCAGCGAACCACCGATGCCGAACTCGACGACGGGCTTAGCCGGGCGGACAATGCCGGCGTTGACCAGGCCGATGAAGGCAATGAACAAGCCGATACCCACCGAGATGGCAACCTTCAGCTGGCTCGGCACCGCCTTGAAGACAGCCTCCCGGAACCCGGTCAGCACGAGCAACAAAATGATGATGCCCTCCAGCACCACCAGTCCCATGGCATCCGCCCACGTCATGCTCGGGATCGTGGCAATCCCGAAGGCGACCATGGCGTTGATTCCCAGACCTGTGGCCAAGGCAATGGGGAAGTTGGCGACCACCCCCATGAGGATGGACATGAGGCCCGCCACGAGGGCAGTGCCTGCGGCAATCGCGTGCTGGTTGGCCTCCACTCCCCCACCCAGGAAGCCGCCCATGGAGTCTGGGCCCCCCATCAGCAGCGGGTTGAGGACGAGGATGTAGCACATGGCGAAGAAGGTCACCAGCCCGCCGCGTACCTCGCGGCTGATGGTTGAGCCTCTCTCCGAAATGCGGAAGAACCGGTCAAGGGCACCCACGGGGCCCGACTTTGTGGCTGCGGCAGGGCGCGCCGAAGTCTTTTTGCTCACGTGCCCCTATTCTGCCAGCAGCGAAGACCAACAACAGCTGCGGACCGGACCGAAGTGGCTAGATTCACTCCCCCGCCTGCAGCTCCACCACCTCCAGATCCAGCTCATTGACCCGGGGCGGGGTGATCGGCCAGTCGTCTTCCCCGTCGTCGTCGGCCTCGACCTGGGAGTGTGCGCCGCAACCATGATCCAAGGCCACTGCCCGCCCGTCGTCGGCCGCCCACTCGTTGCCGCACACCCCAAAAGTGCTGCCCACCGTGCCCGCCAGCGGCAGCAGGAAACCGCACGAGCCACAATTGGGGGTGCCCCGGGGCCGCCCGCTTGGACCCCGCTCGGAGTCGTACCAACGTTGCGCCACCAGCGAGCGCCCCAGCGGCGACAAGACACGCGGCCGCTCGGCTACCGCCGCCAGCTCTTCCGGCAACTGGCTGCCCAGCGACTCGCGGGCCGCGCGGGCCGCAGCCACTTCGACGGTTTCCAAGCGGGTGTCGTCCACGGCGGTTGGTAACACGTCGGCGCGGGCCAAGTCGCCCGGGCGCAAGCGTTCTTTCCACGGCACCCACTGCGGAGCCAACAGGGCGCCCTCCCCCGGCACCAGGGCCACCTCGCACACGGTGGCGGTGCGCCCCCGCGGCACGCGCGCCAGGGTCACCGCCCAGTTCCAGCCAACGTAGCCGGGCTTGAGGCAGGCAAAGCGATGGGTCACCAGCCGGTCGGCCTCCACCACCACGCCGACGTGGTCGCCGATGTCAGACGCCGGGGCCAGCTGCAGGGCTGCCTGCCGCGCAAAATCGAGAGCCCCACTGAGGACCGGATCTTTCCTTTTTGTCGCCACAGGGCCACCCTACGCGTCGAAGCCGTCTGCCACCGCCCGCAAAACGGCGGCAACCTTGCGGGAGTTTTCCGGGTAGCGCCCCCGCTGCAGGCTCGTGGAGGCGTCGTCGAGCACCTTGATGAGCGACTCCACCCGTTCCGCCATGGTCTCTGGCCGCACCCGGCGGGCACGGGGCGCCGCGCCCCCACCCAGCACCTGCAGGGTGAGCACCTGCGGCCCCCGTCGCCCGTCAGCGATCGAATATTCGACCCGCGTGCCGGCGGCGAGCGTCGTCACCCCCTGCGGCAGGCAGGAGTCGCGCAGGTAGGCCTCGACACCATCGTCCCCCGTCACAAATCCAAATCCCCGCTCCGGATCAAACCACTTGACCTTGCCTGTGGGCACGCCGACTCCTTTCCCGCTCCCGCACGCGGGACCCCTACTTTCCCAAAAATGGCAGTCGCACCAGTCTACCGGCCGCCCGAGTACGGCACGAACTCCCGCAGCCCGTTGCCACGAGCCGGGTGCCCAAGGAATGATTCACTGATATGAAGCTCGTTACCCGTCTGGCTGCTGTCGCTGCGCTTGTCTGCGTCGGCGCTGCCCTGCCCACGTCCGCTCTTGCTCTGCCACCTGCACCCACCGTCTCCTTGGAGGCGCCCGTGGCGCTGACTGACCAGCTGACCGACCTCGCCGGGGTGGTGCGTGACGAGACGGAGGTACGGCAGGCGATAGCGCAGGCCACCGATGCCGGAGTCAACCTGCACATCGTCGTCGTCAATTCCTTTGACGGCACCGAGCCGCGCAGCTGGTCCCTGCAGACGGCCCAACGGACCGGGCTGGGGGCTAACGCGGCCGTCTTCGCGCTGGCGGTGGAGGATCGCCAGTATTTCCTCATGCCCGGAGACGGGGTGCCCCTGAGCAACGAGCGGATCGACAGCCTGCTCAACAACGACGTTCGCCCCCACCTGCGGAACGCCGACTGGGACAGTGCGCTGGTGTCTTTGGGGCAGGCGCTAGCCAGCGAGCTGAGTGGGCGGCGCACTGACTACGACGACGATGACCGGGACGAGGAACGTGGCAGTGCCAGCCGGGACAGTGACAGCGACTTGGATGCGCTGGCACCCATTGCCCTGGTAGGTGCCGGGGGCGCGGCGTTGGCGGGCACCGTCTACGTCTGGCGTCGCAAGAAGAAGTCAGCGGGCGCGGGTGGGCCCAGCGGGCCGGGACGGTTGTCGTTCCCGCAGCACCTAGAGCAGGCGACGCGGGAACTGGTGGCAGCCGACGACGCCGTGCGCACTGGGAAGGAAGAGTACGAGTTTGCTCGGGCTCAATTCGGCGAATTGGACACCGACCGTTTCCTGCAGGCACTCAAGAAGGCCGAGGCACGCCTGGCGGAGGCCTACGGAATCCGGCGGCAGTTGGAGACGGTCGATCCGCTCCAAGCGGGGGCTGTGGAGGCCGGGCAGATCGAGAAGGTGCGGTCCCTGTCCCAGGAGGCGCTGGCCGAGTTGCAGCAGCACGAGGAAGAGTTTGCCCGCCTGCGGGCCCTGCACACTAACCTGCCGCAGGTCATCGAGCGCACCGCTGAGCTGGTTCGGGAGGCGCGGGCCAAGAACGGGGTGGCGCAGGCGCAGCTGAGCGAGCTGCAGGCGCAGTACTCGCCCGGCGCGCTGGTGTCTGTCAGCAGTGCCCCCGCCGAGGCTTTGGCCCGGCTGGACGCGGCGGAGCAGGCCCTGGAGCAGGCGCGGCAGGCGGCGGCCCAGCAGCAGAAAAACGAGGCCATCGAGTACGAACACATTGCCGAGCGCGCCCTCACCCAGGCCCGCACTTTGTTGGAGAGTGTGGCGGTGGCCCGCGAGCGGCTAGCCAACGCCGCCGGGGAGATGGCGCGCGCGGTCGCCTCGTTGTCTTCCGACCTGGCCGACGTCGAGCGGCTGGTGCCCGGTCAGGAGGGCTTTGCGGCGCTCACGCAGCGAGCCCGGACCGCGATTAAGGACGGGCAAGCGTCCTTGCAGGGCGGGGACCCGCTGGCGGCCTTGGCAGAGCTGGCGGCCGCTGAGGAGGCGCTTGATCTGGCGCTGGCCCCGGCGCGGCAGGCCGACGAAGTGGCGCAGCGGGCGGCAGCGCGCCTGCGCCCGCGCCTGGAGCGGTGCCGGGCCGCCCTGGAACAGCTGGAGCGCGACATCTCCACCCACCGGGGCGGGGCGACCCACGCGGTGCGCGATCTGGTGGCCCGCGCCCAAACGGAATTGGGCAGGGCGGAGCACGCTGCCAAACAGTCTCCGGATCAGGCCAGTGTCTACCTCTCCACCGCCGAGGCGCTCGTCCATCAGGCCCGTTCGCAGTTGGTCGATGACATCAACAGCTTTGGGGGGCACTCCGGTTCGTCCGGTGGGGGCATCGACCTCACCAGCCTCATCCTGGGCGGCATCCTGTCCAACATGGGGGGCTCGGGTGGCTGGCGCAGCAGCGGTAGCTGGGGCAGTTCCGGCTCGTGGGGCGGTTCACGCCGCGGCGGCGGATTTAGCGGCGGGGGCGGTTTCGGCGGCGGATTTAGCGGCGGTGGCTTCGGCGGTGGCACCCGAGGTTCGGGCGGTTCGTTCTGAGCGGCCGCGCCTGGCGCGCCCGCTCAGCCACTTCCCGGGGCCGGAGCCGTTCGCGCCAGGCGCAACAGCCGTGGCGCGAAAAATCTGGTGCGCGGCGGGGCTTTACTCCACAATTACAACCATCAGGACACTGGGTCCGTTCCAACAACGCCGGAGGTCAACATGGCGGAAAAGCAGTCCATTCTCGGCCGCATTGCGCAGCTCACGAAGGCCAACATCAACGCGCTCCTCGATCGGGCTGAGGACCCGCAAAAGATGCTCGACCAACTGGTGCGTGACTACACCAACTCGATTGCAGAGGCGGAGAACGCGGTCGCCCAGACGATCGGGAACCTGCGCCTGGCTGAGCAGGACCACGCCGCCGATGTGGCCGCCGCCGCCGAGTGGGGGGCCAAGGCACTGGCCGCCTCCCAGAAGGCTGAGGCGCTGCGGGCCCAGGGCGACACCGCGGGGGCGGAGAAGTTCGACAGCCTGGCCAAGGTGGCTTTGGGCAAGCAGATCACGTTCGAGAACGAAGCCAAGGCCTCCGAGCCGATGATTGCCTCCCAGCGGGAGGTCGTCGACAAGCTCAAGGGTGGTCTGCAGCAGATGCGCGGCAAGCTCGACGAGCTGAAGTCGAAGCGGGACCAGCTGGTGGCGCGGCAGAAGACCGCGGCCGCCCAAAAGTCGGTGCAGCAGGCCATTGGCTCCATCTCGGTGCTCGACCCGACCTCGGAAATCTCCCGTTTTGAAGAGCGGGTGCGCCGTGAGGAGGCCTTGGTGGCTGGGCAGGCGGAGTTGGCTGCCGATTCCCTGGACGCCCAGTTCGACGAGCTGCGCGACTACGGACGCGAGACCGAAATCGAGGCGCGTTTGCGGGCGCTGAAGGAACAGAGCTAAGCGCGAGTTCCCCTCGCAGGGTGGGCTGGGCCACGGCCCAGCCCACCCTTTTGCCCGCCACTGTCCAGTCTGCGGCTTGGACACTTTTTGTTCCACGGGTTACGGGAGCGGCCCGAGGACCGCAATGGGCGCTATAGAGTGGCCCCATGTCTCGCACTTATTTGCTGGTCGATGGCGAGAACATCGACGCCACGCTCGGCATGAGCGTCCTCGGGCGACGGCCCGAGCCCAGCGAACGGCCCCGGTGGGACCGGGTTCGCACCTTTATTGATGAAGAAGATGGCGTAGCGACCACCGGCGGCATGCCCGCCGAAGAATCTAAGGCTCTGTTCTTCTTGAACGCGACCTCCGGCTCGTTGCCAATGAACTTCGTGCAGGCGCTGCTAGCAATGGACTACCGGCCGGTGCCCCTGTCTGGTGTGGGGCCAGAAAAGGTCGTTGACATCGGTATTCAGCGGACACTGAACGCGATCGCGGACCTGCCGGAAGGCGATGTCCTGCTCGCCAGTCACGACGGCGATTTCATTCCCCAGCTAGAACGGCTACTGGCCTCCGGTCGCAACGTGGGGGTTATCTGTTTCCGCGAATACCTTAATTCGCACTTGGCCGCCCTCACGGAGCAGGGACTGCAGGTCTACGATATCGAGCACGATATTCACGCCTTTAAGGAACCGCTCCCGCGGGTGAAGATCATCCCGCTGGCTGACTTTGACCCAACGGAGTTCATCTAAATCCCACGCTGTCGCCACCGCGCGACAAGCCGCTTGCCCGGCTCGGCACCGGGCGGTTCGGGCGTGCCTGTTACCCTGGATCCACAAGTCCTATCGCAGAAAGTGAACTATGCGTAACGCTACTTCTCGGTTCTTTGGGGTCCTGGTCACCGGGGCCTGCTTGCTGGCAGTGGCTGCCTGCGGCGAAGACTCGTCGGCTGCCCCGACGGGCATGTCCAGCAAAGCTATCGCCGATGTGTGTGCCAAGGGGGCGGGCGACGCCTTCCAGGTGTCTGAGGACACCAAAACTCTGACCATCGACGGCATCGGCAGCGCCGAGGAGGACCCAGGCGTGGAGCCCTCGGGACTGGAGTGCGCCCTGACGATGCTGAAGGCGCCGAAGGACACCATCACCCAGATTCTGGAGTCCCGGCCGTCGGCAGAGGAACAGACCGCCGAGTGGGAGGGCGGGCAGGCCAAATGGACAGTGCAGGAAGACACTGGCCTGGCCCTGACCATCACCCGCAAGTAAACAAAGCGGCGGGGTCGGGGCCCAAAGCACCCCGACCCCGCCGCTTGCGTGCCGCAGTCCCCTACTGGGCGGGCTGCGGGGCGCGGGGAGTCGGCCGCAGGTGCGCGAGCATGCGGGTATTGCCCAGAGTATTGGGACGCAACTGTTCGAGGTCTAAGAACTGTCCCACCCCCAGGTCCGGCGACCGCGTGAGCTGAGCGAAAGTGTCGGCATCTACGGGCGGGGCGCTAATCTCCACAAACCCGTGCCGGGCAAAAAAGGCCGTTTCAAAGGTCAGGCAGAACACTTTGTCCACTTCGAGCCCGCGCGCCCGCGCCAGGAGAGCCGCCACGAGGGCGTCCCCCACCCCCCGCCCACGCCAGGCCGGATCCACCGCAAGCGTACGAATCTCCGCCAGGCCTTGCCACATGACGTGCAATGCCCCGCACCCCACTAGCTGTTCTGCGTGCAGGGCCACCAGGAACTCTTGAATCGACTCGTAGTAGGCCACCGCAGGCTTGCGCACCAGCACCCCTTGCTCCACATAGGGGGTGGTCAGGGCCAAGATGTCCGGCACGTCGCTGACCCTGGCTTGCCGCAGCCGATAGTACGCCATGCCCCGTCCTTCCTGTCGCCGCTCGGTCACTGTACCGCCCCAGCGGCGCGGTCTGGGCGGGGGCCTAACAGATAAGACGCCGCCGCCCAGCTACCATTGGGCGGTGCCTGCCCGTCAAGACGCGCTTTTCGACCTTCCCCCAACGTCTCGCACCCCCCGCGCCCGGGTGGTGCTGCTGGCGGGGCCTTCCGGCAGCGGCAAGACCTCCCTCACCCGCCGCTTGGGGCTGCCCGTAGTCAAGTTGGATGAGTTCTACCGGGACGCCTCCACCCCGCACCTGCCGCACGGGGCGGACGGGCGCATCGATTGGGACCTGCCGGAGACCTGGGACGCGCAGGCGGCCCTGGCAGCGCTCACAGAGCTCGCGTTCACGGGGGCTAGCATCATCCCCATCTATTCCATCCCCCTCTCCCGCCGCACCGGCGACACGCGCCTAGAGCTCGGGGAGCACTCCCTGTTCGTCGCTGAGGGGATCTTTGCCTCCCGCCTGGTGGCACCCGCCCGGGCCGCGGGCATCCTGGCGGACGCTATCTGCATTCGGCGCTCGCGGTGGAAAAATTACTGGTTCCGGCTGTTGCGGGATCTGGCCGAGGCCCGCAAATCTGTGCCGGAACTGCTGCGCCGGGGCCTGCGGCTGGCCCGCCGCGAACCCGGCCTGGTGCGGCAGTGGATAGCCGACGGTTGCCGCCCCTTGGACGTGCCAGCCGCTGAGGCGGCCCTGCGGGCGCTGCTGGGGTCGCAGGGCTAGGCGGAGGCGCCCCGGGCCGGGCGGCCCCGCCGCCTGCAGGGACTACAGCGGTTTTACCAATGGGAAGGTGATGGTCTCGCGAATGCCGTAGCCGGTCAGGGCCATCAGCAATCGATCGATCCCCATGCCCATTCCCCCGCTGGGCGGGAAGCCCTGCTCCATGGCCAGCAAGAACTCCTCGTCCATGACCATGGCTTCGGGGTCACCTTGCGCGGCGGCCAGGGCCTGGGCTTCGAAGCGCTGCCGTTGAATGACGGGGTCGGCCAGCTCTGAGTAGGCGGTGGCCAGCTCGAAGCCGCGCACGTACAGGTCCCACTTTTCGGTCAACCCCGGGGTGTGCCGGTGCCCGCGGGTCAGCGGGGAGGTGTCTTCCGGGAAGTCGAAAACGAAAGTGGGGCGATAGAGGTGATCCCCGACAGTCTTTTCGAAGATTTCCTCCGCGATCTTGCCGGGCAGCGCGAAGTCTGGCAGCTCGATGCCCAGCTTGGCGGCGATCGCCCGCAGCTGGGCTGCCGGGGTCTGCACGGTGACTTCCTCCCCCAGGGCCTGCGAGATGGACCCGTATAGCGTGATCGAGTCCCACTCTCCCGACAGGTCGTACTCGCTACCATCGGCGAGGCGCACGACCTCCTGCCCCGCTGGCAGGTCGAATGCATCGCGGGCCGCCCGCTGCACGAGGTTGCGGGTCAGTTCGGCCATGCCGTGATAGTCGCTGTAGGCCTCGTAGGCCTCCAGGGCCGCGAACTCTGGGGAGTGCGACGAGTCCACGCCCTCGTTGCGGAAGTTCCGGTTGATCTCGAACACTCGGTCGACCCCCCCGACCACGGCCCGCTTCAGGTACAGCTCGGTGGCGATACGCAGGTAGAGGTCCATGTCGAAGGCGTTCATGTGGGTGACGAACGGGCGGGCAGCGGCCCCCCCGTGAATCACCTGCAGCATGGGGGTCTCCAGCTCGACATAGTCCCGGTCGTAGAAGTTCTGCCGCAGCGAACGCACCACCGCGGCCCGGGTGCGCACCATGTCGCGCGCGGCGGGCCGCATGATGAGGTCGAGCTCGCGCCGCCGCACCCGTTGTTCTTCGCTGAGGGTGACCTGCTGCCCGGCGGCGTTTTCGTACGTCTTCGGCAGTGGCCGCAGGGCCTTGGAAGCCAGCAGCCAGGTGGAGGCGAAGACGCTCAACTCGCCGCGCTTGGACGAGATCACGCGCCCGGAGACGAACAGGTGATCCCCCAGGTCGACATCGGTCTTGAATTCCGCGAGGC
The DNA here is from genome assembly GCF_001907235.1 of Buchananella hordeovulneris. GTDB lineage: Bacteria > Actinomycetota > Actinomycetes > Actinomycetales > Actinomycetaceae > Buchananella > Buchananella hordeovulneris. Next base: position 113,907 of record NZ_MQVS01000007.1, on the reverse strand, counting down.
GCTCGGCCCCGATTTCCCCGGCCGACAGCATGGCCTGCAGGGTCGTGCCGTCTCCGGCCTGCAGGGTCACGAAGCAGAGCTTGCCGGTGTTGCGCAAGAAGATCACGCGCCCCGCCAGGCCGACGACGTCGTCCGTCTCCTGCCCGGTCTCCAGCTGCCCGTAGTCGCGTCGCACCGCTTGAATGGTGGTGGTTACCGGCACACTCACCGGATAGGGCTCTACCCCCTGCGCCAACAGACGTTCGCGCTTAGCGGCGCGCACCCGCACCTGTTCGGGCACATCATCGACGGGGCTCTGAGCAGCGTTCTCGGTCATGCCGCCCAGTTTACTGGCCCGGGGTCGTCCCCTATTCCCGTCCGCTGAACGCGTCGATGCCGGAGCGGCGCAGCTGCCCGCCGTCGTTGTACGACACCGCCCCCGGCGGCACTGCTCCGGGCTCGCAACAGGCATCGACTATGCGGTTCTCCGCGTCCACGAAGACCACGCGCGGGGTGTAGGTGCGGGCGTCCGCGTCGCTGAGTTGCCCGTAGGCAATGATGATGACGAGGTCACCGGCGTGGGTCAGGTGCGCGGCCGCCCCGTTGATGCACACGACGCCCGAGCCGCGCTCCCCCGGGATGGCGTAGGTGGTCAGGCGCGAACCGTTGGTGACGTTGACGACATCCACCTGCTGCCCGGGCAGCAGGTCGGCGGCCTCCATTAGCTCCAAGTCAATGGTGATGGAACCGACGTAGTGGAGGTCAGCTTGGGTGACGGTGGCGCGGTGAATCTTGCCGATCATCATCGGGCGGGTCAGGGAAGCAGGCAGGCTCATGCGGAGATCTCGATTTCTGTGTTGTCGATCAGGCGGGTGGTGCCGACGCGGGCGGCGAGCAGCACGAGGGCCGCTCCGGTGGTGGCGGGGCCAAAAGTGGCGGGATCCACGACTTCGGCGTAATCGAGGACCACGCCGTCGGCCTGGGCCAGCTCGGCCCGCACCTGGGCGGCGATGGTGGGGGCATCTGCCCCCGCGGCAGCCAGCTGGCGCGCGGTGGCCAACGCCCGGGACAGGGCGAGCGCCTGGCCGCGCTCGGTGGCGGACAGGTAGGCGTTGCGGGAAGACATGGCCAAACCATCAGCCTCCCGGCGAATCGCCACCGGCAAGATTTCCACCGGCAGGTCTAGGTCCCGCACCAGGGCCTGGATCACGGCCAACTGTTGGGCATCCTTACGGCCAAAGGCGGCGACGGCGGGCCGAGTCAAACCCAAGAGTTTGGTAACCACCGCGGCCACGCCCGCGAAGTGCCCCGGGCGCCGCTGTCCTTCCAAGGGCACGGCCACCGGCCCGGGGTCGATACGCACGTCTAGGGTGCCGCGCGGGTACATCTCGGCCGCGCTCGGCGCGAAGACGACGGCCACCCCCTCGGCCGCAAACTTGGCGACGTCGCCTGCCAGATCCCGCGGGTAGGCGGCGAGGTCCTCGGTGGGGCCGAACTGCAGCGGGTTGACGAAAACCGTGGCCACCACGTGGTCGCTCACCTCCCGCACCGCGCGCACCAGATCCAGGTGCCCTTCGTGGATCGCCCCCATGGTCATCACAACTCCCCGTCGGCCCGGGAGGTCGGCGAGGGCACGGGCCAGTTCAGCTCGCGTGCGGGCAAGCACAGGCACAGTCGGCTTAGTCATGTCTCCACCCTAGCCACCTGCGGCCCTAGGCCTCCAATGCCTCCGCTATCTCGTCGGCCACAGGCGGGTGCAGGGTACCAAGCTGCCGGGCCCGCCGCACGGTGGCGCCCGCCAGGTCCCGGTAGGTGCGCAGGGCCTCGCCTAAGCTCTGCCCGCTCGGCCCCTCCCGAGTTTCGCGCTGGGCGGCCTGCTTGAGCGCCACCAAGTGTTCGCGGATGGTGCCGACATCGCCGCGCACCACCGGACCGGTCAAGCCTTCCTCCCCCTCACGCAGGGCGCGGTCGAGGGCAGCGGTGAGCAGCGGCCGCAAAGACTCGGCGGGCACACCCGCCTGCGCGGCCACACGCACCGCCTGCGACACCAGGGTCACCAGGTGGTTGGCGCCGTGCACCAGAGCCGCGTGATACAGCGGCCGGTCCTCCTCCGCCACCACGAAAGGCTCGGCCCCCAGCTCCACGGCTAAAGCCTGCCCGATCGGAGTCAGGGCGGGGGCGCAGGTCACCGCCACCGGGCACCCCGCCAAGCGGGCGATATCCAACGATGTACCGGTGAAAGTCATGGCCGGATGCAGGGCAATACCCAACGCACCGCGGGCCACGGCGGGGGCTAAGACAGCCGCCCCGAAGCGGCCCGCCGGGTGCAGTACCAGTTGCCCGCTGCTGAAGTGCCCGAGGTCGGCCAGGCCTGCCACCAGGCCCGGGAGGGTGTCGTCGGGCACGGCCAGCAGCACCAGCTCGCTGCGCCGCACCACCTCCTCTACCGGCACCAAGGGCACGCCCGGCAACATCACCTCGGCACGCTCGCGGGAGGCCGGGGAGTGGGCAGCAGCCGCCACCACACTGTGCCCGCAGGCGCGCCAGGCGCTGGCCAACACGGCCCCGACTTTGCCGACGCCGATCACGCCGATGCCGAGGCGGCTCATGCCACCGGTGGGCTGGCCACGCTCGCCACGCGCTGCATCCATTGCTCCGGCGGCTCACTGTGGCGGGCTTGCCGGGCAAAATGCGCCGCGGTCTGCAGGGCTTGTTCGGCAGCGCGCACGTCCAAGTGTTTGGCGGTACCTCCGATTTGGAGGGCTCCCGCGGAGTGGAACTGCAGGGTGGCAAGACCCGCGGCGCGCTCCAGCGGCCCCGAGCGCAGCGCCAGGGACTGCACGCGGTTGAGCGGCACCACGGCCAACTTGCGCACGAACCAGCCGTAACGCACCAGCGCCACCGTCGGGGTAAGCACTAGGCCCCGCCGCGCACGCACCAGGGGATCGAAGAAACGCGCGCTCGGGGGACTCGGCACGAAGCCGCCGTCGGTGTGCTTGCCGAGCAGGCCCGCCCCGAGTAGGGACGGGATCCGCGCGGGTTCCACCCCGAGGTCGGGCACCGCGAGCCAGAGGGCATACTCGGCCAGGGTGCGGCTGCCCACCGGCAGCAACGTGACTTCCCCGCTGGGGTCTCCCTTGCTGTTGGACTCAGCGCGTTCGTGGCCGGGCACGCGCACGACGACCCGCCACCAGTCCTTCCCGCGCCACAGCAACGGCTGGCGGAAGACCACCATCTGAATGCGGCGCGGTGGCACGGTCAGCGCCACCGACTGCGTCAGGCCACGCTGAATACGAATGCCATCGGGCGACAACGCGGCCCGGAAACCGAACTCTCCGGCGAAGCGGTACCACACGAGACTGGCGAAGACCACGACGGTGGGGGCCAGCGAACTGAAGAGGATCGTGCCGATGGCCACGCCCTCGCTGAGCATCCAGATTCCGCCGCCGAGGGCGGCCAGCACCACCAGTATCCCGGTAAGGACGGAACCGGAGCGCAGGAGGGAAAGCAGGAACATGCCGGTGGGTACGGCATAGATCTCCCGTTCGGGGGCCTCCGGAGCCCGCAACTCGGCCTCCATCGGTAGTCCGCCCTCGAAGCCGCTCGGGATCGCCACGGCGGGGACCTGGGGGTGGGGGGCAGACGGCGCGGGGCGCGCAGCGGCGGTGACCCCGGCGGCGCGGGCGAGAATCTCGGCGCGCAGCGCCCGCAATTCGGCTTCCTTCAGCAGGCCGATCTCGATGTTGGAGCCCGTCCCGCCGGCCGCTTCGACCTTGAGGTTGCCCAAGCCGAAGATCCGGCCGAGCAGGGGGCGCACGACGTCGATGGTCTGCAGGCGGGTGACGCGCAACACCCGTTCCTTGCGCTGGAGGACCCCTTGCCGGAAGACCACAGAATCACTGGTGACGGTGTAGGTGATCCGGCGCCAGGCCAACACGAAGTAGCCGACGAGCAGCAGCAGGATGACCAGCGGCACCACCAGCACTAGCGGGCCGAAGTCTTGCCATAGGCGGCCAACGGTGGAGCTGGCCTGCCCGACGAAGTCTTCGTCCAGTTCTTGGCGGGCCTCGCCGATAGCCTGCACCACGTTGATGGTCACGACAAACAGGAGCACGGTCAACGCCTGCCAGGTGTTGGCCAGGGGCGTGATCGGCGAGACGCGGCGCCACACTACGGTCTCGGTGCGTCCGTCGATGGTTACCTGCCCCACCTGCCCAGCCGCCTGGGGCGGGAGGCCAGGGAGCGAACCGGGGGACAGCGGCGCGGTCACAGGCCCGCCAACTTTGCTTCGCCCAGTTCGGTGAGCTTGACCCGCAACCGGTTGGTTTCTGCCTCCGGCAAACCGTTGATGGTCAGATCGGTGGCGGCGGCAGCCGTGTGCAGCTTCAGTTCGGCGATGCCGAAGTAGCGAGCGATAGGCCCCCGGGAGATGTCCACATACTGCATGCGGCCGTACGGCACGATGGTTAGTCGCTGAAAGAGCACCCCGCGCCGAAAAATGAACTCGTCGGGGGTCTCGGCGTAGCCCATCGCGTGCACCTGCCGGGGCACCAGGTAGCTGAGCCAGAGCCCCAGGAGCGCCAAGACAGCGGCGCCGAAGAAAAACCAACCGTCGACGGTGATGCCGAGGATGAGGAACGGGGCGGCAAACAGCAGGAGCGTCAACCAGATCGCCACCAGCCGCACGGGAATGAGGCGGCTGGAGACGGGCTGCCACCGCAGATTGTGGGGTGCGCAAGGATCCCCACCTGCCCCCACGACAGGCGGGGCGACGACGGGCGGGCCGACCGGGGTCGGCAGGTGTGGCAGTGACATGGCTCCCCTTTCCAATACGTGTCTGAATTATCCCGGATTCGCGGCGGGTTCACTACCTGCCACCCCGCCCCACCAACACAGAGCGCACATAGCATTCTTCCAGAAACCTGTCAGCAATCTTCCCGACAATGGTCAGCATGACTGAGACTCCTGAAGCCCGACTGCTCGTCGTCGATGACGAACCCAATATTCGCGACCTCCTCGCTTCCTCGCTGCGGTTCGCCGGTTTCGAGGTGCTGGCTGCGGCCAACGGAGCAGAGGCCATGACCACGGCCCTCAACGAGAAGCTTGATCTCCTGGTGCTCGACGTGATGTTGCCCGACATGGACGGTTTCACCATCACCCGTCGCCTGCGCGAGCGGGGCATCCTCACCCCGGTGGTGTTCCTCACCGCGCGCGACGACATGACCGACAAAGTCCAGGGCCTGACTGTCGGCGGTGACGACTACATCACTAAGCCATTTGGCCTGGAGGAGGTGGTCGCCCGCATCCGCGCCGTGCTGCGGCGCACCAAGAAGGACGACGGTGCCGACGACGGGGTGCTCCGCGTGGCCGACCTCGAACTGGACGAGGACGCACACGAGGTGCGCCGGGCGGGCAAGTCCATCGAGCTCTCCCCCACCGAGTTCAAGCTCCTGCGCTACCTGATGATCAACGAGGGGCGGGTCGTCTCTAAGAGCCAGATCCTTGACCACGTCTGGGAGTACGACTGGGAAGGTGAGGCCGCCATCATCGAGTCCTACATCTCCTACCTGCGCCGCAAGATTGACGCCGTTGCTCCGGAGGGTGGGGCCCCCGCCACCGAGCTGATCCAAACTCGCCGCGGCGTGGGCTACATGATTCGCCAACCGCGCGAGTCATGACCCAACCCCCTCCGCCCTCCCCCACCCCCGCCACCCCACCGGGGCGCGCCGTCCGCCCCCGCGGCACGCGTGCCCCGGTGGGGGCGGCCCGCTCCGAGTGGCATGCCCGCCCCTTAGCCCAGCGCCTCGTCGCTGTCACCACCGGGCTGCTCGCCCTCGGGCTAGCGTTCGTTTCTGTGCTGACCGTGCAACTCATCGACACCTTTCAGCGACGCGCCCTAGATGAGAAGCTCAGCGCCACGGCCCAGGAGGTCGCGCAGCTGGCGGTCAATCTCTATCCACAGGGAGGCCAGGCGCAGGTCCCCAACGACTACTACTACTCGGTGACCATCGACAATGTGGGGACGCGCGACTACGTCTGGGGACCGGTCGCCAAGGCCCAGGGGCGCCCCAAACGGGTGGAGAAAACCTATGCCGAGGCGCAGGAGGAGCTGGTGCAGGTGGGGGGGCTGCGCCCCTTCACGCTGGAGACCGACACTCCCGGCAAGACCTGGCGAGCCGTGACCCTGCCCCTGCAACCCGCCTCGCCGGGTGCCGCGCGCGGCTCGGTAACGGTGGCGTTGTCCACTGCCCCCAGCCGTGCCCACGTCGCCCGCGCCGCCCTCACCCTGACCTTCATCTCCGGCGGGATCCTGCTGGCCGGTATCGTCTCCGCGTCCTACCTGGTGCGACGCTCCTTACGTCCGCTCCGCGAGATCGAGGAGGTGGCAGGCAAGATCGCGGGCGGTGACCTATCCACCCGCATCGAAGGCGAACCAACCACCACCGAGGTCGGCTCCCTGTCGCGGTCGCTCAACATGATGCTAGAGCGGATCGAAGAGTCCTTTGAATCGGAGACGCGGGCGCGGCAGCAGATGCAGCAGTTCGTCTCCGACGCCTCGCACGAGCTGCGCACCCCGCTGGCGACGGTGCGCGGCTACGCGGAGCTCTATCGCATCGGCGGCATCCCCGCGGGTAACGTCAGCCAGGCCATGGCCCGCATAGAGTCTGAGGCCCAACGCATGGGTGGGCTGGTGGAAGACCTTCTGAAGCTGGCTCGCCTGGGCGAAGGCAGCGAGATGAAGTTCGAACGGATCGACCTGCGGCGCCTAGCGGCACGCGGAGTCATGGATCTGCGGGTGTTGGATTCCTCGCGGCCGGTGGAGCTGGTCGTGTTGCCAGACAACGCCGCCCCCCTAGCCCCCGGGACCGTCACGGGGGTCGACGACCCCCTCCAGACCGTGCCGGGCTCCAGCGCCCCGGTGGCGGTGGCCGACGCCGACCGTCTGACCCAGGTCATCACCAATTTGCTCGGCAACGTCATCCGCCACACGCCAGCAGGTTCTCCCGTCGAGATCGCCGTGGGGCGGCGGGGTGGGCTCGGGGTCATCGAGGTCCGCGACCACGGCCCGGGGATCGCCCAGGAGGCGCGTGAACGGGTCTTTGAGCGCTTCTACCGGACGGACGCCTCCCGCTCCCGGGAGTCGGGCGGCTCCGGCCTCGGGCTAGCCATCGTGGTGGCCATCTTGCGCAGCCATGACGGCACCATTCGGGTGCTGGACACGCCAGGTGGCGGCGCCACCATGCGCGTGGAAGTACCGCTGGCAGGCCCCTCGCTGTCGCGGCGTGCGCCACGTTCTTAAGGTGGCAACTGGACAAGCGCGCCAATCGGGCGCATATTTGGACGCTGTTATGGATAACGAAGCGCGCTGCGTACCCGAGTGGTTGTTACCCGCCTTCATTCGCTCGATGCGAACCCTGGGGGCGAGTGACGAGTCCGCTGTTGCTAAGACTGGTGCCCGCCTGCTGGAGCGGTGGTGTGCCCCTCCGCGCAAGTTCCACACGATCAAGCACCTGCAGGCAGTGTTGGCTCGCCTGGACGAACTGGCTGAGTCCTCCCACCACCCGGAGGCGCTGCGGGTGGCCGCCTGGTATCACGGCGCGGTCTTTGAGGTGCCCCACCTGGGCGGCAACCCGCTGCGGTTCGGCGAAAACTATGCCGCGTCGGCGGCCCTGGCGCGCACCGAGCTAACGGCGCTAGGCCTGGACGAGGTGCTAGTTACCTACATCGCGCACCTGATCGAGCAAGTACCGCACTGCCCCCAGCACGACTTCGATGTTGCCGCCCTGCACGACGCCGAACACGCCGTCCTGCGTAGCGCCCCGCAACGGTATCGGGAGTACCGCAAGCAGGTCGGGGAGGAGTACGCGGGGGTGCCGGAGCTGCATTTCCTTGTGTGGCGGCTGGATTTCATAGACCGACTGCTGGCCCGCCCGCACCTGTATCTCACGGCGGTGGCCCGCGAATGGGAGACCGCCGCGCGCGAAAACCTTGAGTCTGAGCGCGCCAAAGCCACGGCGCAGCTACAAAAACTGGATCCGACAGGCGAGCTAGCGGCCGAGGTGCCGCGGCCGTGCGGGGCCACACCGGGACCCAGCACTCCGGTGCCGATGCCCCGCCTACCGGACGCCGACCCGTTGACCAGCCCGTTCGGCCTGTCGGTACTTAGCTCGCCCCGTGCGGGCCGCTCCACCCCCGACCCCTCCCCGGCTCCGCGGCGCCCCAACGATCCGTGGTCTTCAACCCTGGAATCATGCTTGGAGGACATCGAACCGGGCCGCCGCACCCCGCCCCGCCCGGACAAGGAGCCGGAGGCACCGTCCGCCCAGCCGGAGGGTGAGTGGCAGGACGATGAGGCAGACATGGGCGCTTCGATCGCCGATCAGATAGCCGCGGCGCGCTTGGGGCGCCGCGAGATGGTGCGCCCCGCCCGCGAACAGTCATCCACAGCTTCGGATGATCCGGACTTATCCACCAACTCGCTCTTTGGAGTTCCCGACCTGTAGGGGCCACCCGTAACGTGAGCAACAGCCACGAACTGCGTGGCACCGTGCAGGAAAGGTGCTCTCTATGCGTTACGAAGTCGACTCAGTCGAAGTCACACAAACCGCCGTCCGAATGCGCGCCACTATCGCCGCCGTCGAGGCCGAGGTGAGCTCCATGATGGGACAACTCACGGCCTTGCAGAGCTCGTGGAGCGGAGCGGCCTCGTCTGCCTTTGCCGCCCTGGCCCAAGAGTGGAAGGCCACCCAAACGCAGGTGGAAACCAACTTGACTAACATCACTGAGGCGTTGGATCAAGTTGCCAGCGAATACGCATCTGTCGAAGACCTCGCGGTGCAGACCTTCTCCGGCAGCTAAAGGCAAGGGCGGGGCGGGCCATCGGCCCACCCCGCCCGCAAGTGGTCAGCTATCAGAAGCCGCCCATGCCGCCCATGTCGCCGCCGCCCGCAGCCGGGGCCTCCGGCTCCGGCTTGTCGGCCACCACCGCTTCGGTGGTCAGGAACAGGGCCGCGATCGAGGCCGCGTTCTGCAGCGCGGAGCGGGTCACCTTCACCGGGTCGGAGATGCCAGCCGCCATGAGGTCCTCGTACTCACCCGTGGCCGCGTTCAGACCGTGCCCGACGGGCAGGTGGCGCACCTTCTCCACCACGACGCCGCCCTCCAGGCCAGCGTTGATGGCGATCTGCTTCAGCGGGGCCTCAACCGCGACGCGCACAATCGCGGCGCCGGTGGCCTCGTCGCCCGTCAGCTGCAGGCTCTCGAAGGCCGTGGTGGCAGCCTGGATCAGGGCCACACCCCCACCAGCAATGATGCCCTCTTCCACCGCAGCCTTCGCGTTGCGCACAGCGTCCTCAATGCGGTGCTTGCGCTCCTTCAGCTCCACCTCGGTGGCGGCACCCGAACGCAGCACGGCCACGCCACCAGCCAGCTTCGCCAGGCGCTCCTGCAGCTTCTCCCGGTCGTAGTCGGAGTCGGTGGTCTCGATCTCGGCGCGGATCTGGTTCTCGCGCGCCTTGATGGCCTCCGCGTCACCACCGCCGTCGACGATGGTGGTGGAGTCCTTGGTGACGACCACCTTGCGAGCCACACCCAGGTGCTCCAGGCCCGCGTTGTCGAGCTTGAGGCCCACGGTCTCGGAGATGACCTGGCCACCAGTGAGGATCGCCATGTCCTGCAGCATGGCCTTGCGGCGGTCCCCGAAGCCCGGGGCCTTGACGGCCACCGACTTGAAGGTGCCACGGATCTTGTTGAGGACCAACGTGGTCAGGGCCTCGCCCTCGACGTCTTCCGCGATGATGGCCAGCGGCTTGTTGGCCTGCACGACCTTCTCCAGCAGCGGCATCAGGTCCTTGTTGCTGGTCACCTTGGACTCGACGAGCAGCACGTAGGCGTCCTCCAGGACGGCCTCCTGCCGCTCAGCGTCGGTGACGAAGTAGGGGGAGATGAAGCCCTTGTCGAAGCGCATGCCTTCGGTGACTTCCAGCTCTAGCCCGAAGGTGTTGGACTCCTCGACGGTGACAACACCTTCCTTACCAACCCGCTCCAGCGCCTCGGCGATCTTCTTGCCGATCTCCTCGTCGCCGGCGGAGATGCCAGCGGTAGCGGCGATCTCTTCCGTCGTCTCGACGTCCTTGGCGTCCTTCAGCAGCTGCTCGACAACGGCCGCCACGGCCTTTTCGATGCCCTTGCGCAGCGCGATCGGGTTGGCCCCTGCAACCACGTTGCGCAGGCCCTCACGCACCAGCGCCTGGGCCAGCACGGTGGCCGTGGTGGTGCCGTCACCGGCAACGTCGTCGGTCTTCTTGGCAACTTCCTTAACCAGCTCGGCGCCGATCTTCTCGAACGGCTCGTCCAGTTCGATTTCCTTGGCGATCGAGACCCCATCGTTGGTGATGGTGGGGGCGCCCCACTTCTTCTCAAGCACCACGTTGCGGCCCTTGGGGCCGAGGGTAACCTTCACGGTGTCAGCGAGGATGTTCAGGCCGCGCTCCATGCTGCGGCGCGCCTCCTCGTCAAAGGCGATGATCTTAGCCATGTGTGTCTACGTTCCTTCACGTCGGCGGTGGGCAGCTGGGGGGTGCCCGCGACGGACGATGTAGCCGCACTGCCTATCGACCGCGCGCCTGCACCTCACACCCCAACCTGTGGGAATCTTGTCACTCCCACCCGGGGAGTGCTAACCCCAACTCTGGCACTCTGCGGCCGCGAGTGCAAGCGCCGTTCGCGTGCGGCGCAGCCAGACACAAAATGGGCGGGCCCATCGGCCCGCCCACCTCGCCTAGAAAACTAGCGGAAATCCTCTACCAGCACTACCGCGATCGGGGTGGAAGAGGCGATGGAAGCATCCTCCACCACGTTGCCGATGCCGAGCGCGGTAGCGATCTCCTGCGCCGCCGCGGCGTGCTCTGCGGAGGCGTAGTAGACCGTATTGGCCTCCGGGGATTCCTTGTCGAAGTTGGTGGCACTACCGTTGGCGAAGCCTGCCTCTGCAATAGTCTCGACCGCAGCTGCTGCCATCCCCTGGATGCCCGCCGCGTTGTAGACCGCCACCTGCGATTCGTAATTCACGCCCTCCGGGGCGCTAGGAGTCGGCGTCTGCTCCGGGGGCGGGGCGGGGGCCGTCGTTGCCGGTGCCTGCTCCGGGGCCGTTGCCTGCTCCGTGGCGGGCGCAGGTACGGACTGGGACGCGCCGTCGTCCGCGGCCGGGGCCGTTTGCACGCCAGCCGCTCCGCCGCCTGCCGTCGGCTGATCGCCCGACTTCGACAGCATCGCTACTGCTCCCCAGGCCAGCAACGGAATCAAAATAATTACCGCCAAGTACGGCAGCAATGGCCGCCACCAGGGCTCCGGCGCACGGTGGACACCCTCCGGCTGATCGTCAGAGACGTGGTCGAACTCGTCCATCTGGTAGTTGCTCACTCCTGGACCATACCGCGCCTACCCCCATTTCCGCTGTGAGGCACGCAATCACCTGCGACCTGACTCGGTCTACCTCTACGCTTACCAGGTGAACTCTTTACCCCCGCTCACCAGCCTCATTGCCCCCGACTGGGCGCAGGCCCTCGCTGACGTCGAGCCCGATATCCGGGCCATGGGTGACTTTCTCCGCGCCGAAGTGCAGGCCGGACGCGGCTACTTGCCGCCCGGCCCCGATGTGCTGCGCGCGTTCGTTGAACCCTTGGCGGCCGCGCGGGTGCTCATTGTCGGACAGGACCCCTACCCCACCCCTGGGCACGCCATGGGCCTGTCTTTCTCAGTCCACCCGGGGGTGGCCCTGCCCCGCTCGCTCGCCAACATCTATAAAGAGCTAGTGGCCGACATTGGCTGCCCCATGCCCACCAGTGGCGACCTAACCCCCTGGACCCGCCAGGGCGTCGTCCTGCTCAACCGCAGCCTGACGGTGCAACCCGGCAAGGCCGGCTCCCACCAAGGACGCGGCTGGGAAAAAATCACCGACGCCGCCATCCGGGCGCTGGTGGCGCGGGGCGGGCCGCTGGTGGCGATCCTGTGGGGTAGGCCGGCCCAAAGCCTCACCCCGCTGCTGGGCGAAACGCCGATCATTGCCTCACCGCACCCCTCCCCCTTGTCTGCCTCCCGCGGTTTCTTCGGCTCCCGGCCCTTCAGTGCCGCCAACGCCGCCCTGGCACGCCAAGGTGCCGACCCCATCGATTGGTCGCTGCCGTGAGCGAGCTGTACTGGGGCTCCCCCCGCCCCGACGGGAAGGTGCGGTTCGGTCGCACCGGCGCGCCCCTGGAACTGGCAAACATCGAGCGCTACATCGCGGTGGGGGATTCTTTTACCGACGGGATGATCGATCCTCGTCCCTCCGGGGTCATGCGAGGCTGGGCCGATCGCCTGGCGGTGGAGCTGTCCGCGCAGCGACTGGCCGCCGGACTGCCACCGCTGCAGTACGCCAACTTGGCCGTCAGCGGGCGGCTGATGGCCAACATCACGCAGGTGCAGCTGCCGCAGGCCTTGGACCTCTCCGGGCACCTTATCTCCATCGTGGGGGGCGGCAACGATGCCCTCCGGCCCCGTTTTAGCGCCCGTCCCCTGCTGCAGCAGTTGGACACCGCCGTGGCCCGGGCCCGCGACACGGGTGCTGAGGTACTCCTCGGCACCTACGTCGACTGCAGTGATTCCCCCCTGTTGTCGCTCCTTGACCACCGTTTCGTCGCCCTCAGCGAGGGGGTGCGAGCCATCGCCGAGCGGCGCGACGTCCGACTGCTCGACAAGTGGCTAATCCCCTCCCTCAAAGATTGGCGAGCTTGGGCCCCGGACCATATCCACTTGTCCACCCGGGGCCACAAAATAGTCACGCGGGCGGCGCTAGAGGCCCTCGGCTTGGCCGACGATCGCCACGAATGGGCCGCCCGCCCCGCGGACGCCGTCGTCCGCCTACCGTGGCGGGAAAATGTCCGCTGGCTCCGCCGGGACGTGGGGCCGTGGCTGCGACGGCACCTTACCCGTCGCCGCCCGGGCAAGGCGCCCCAACCCTCCCATCCCCGCCTAGTGCCAGTCGCCCCGGCCACCTTCCTCGACTAGCAGCAGCGGGCTGGCCCCGCCCCCGCAGGTCTGTGCCCGCCAGTTGGCAACTGGCGGGCACAGTACCCATTAGTCGTTGCCGCGGCGCCGCTCGGCCAACACCCGGCGCTGCAGCGGCTGGCAGGCCACGAGGGCGACTGCTCCCAACAGCCAGCCGAACACCAACGTGGCGACTACTGCTCCCGCCGCGTGCGCTCCCGCGTAGTAACCAAACTCGATCGCACTGCGCACCAGCGGAGCCGCCAGCAGGTAGCCCAAGCCGTAACCGGCCAGCAGGGCCAGGGCCAGGGGCGCCATGACCTCCAGCCACCGCACCCGCGTGAGGTAGCCGGGCGAGGCTCCCATATTGGTCAGGGCGTAGCTCTGGTTGGCGCGTTCAAAGATGGCGGAGGCCTGCGAGATGAGGATGCTGATGGCGGCCACCACCAGCCCCACCCCCAAGGTGATCATGGCTCCCGTGGTCATGTCGTTCTGACTCTGCTCGGCGAACGTCCGGGCCGCCCCCTGCATGTTTTGGTTGAAGGTCAAAGGCATGCGGGCCATGAAGGCAGCGATCAACGCCAGCAGGCCGACGGTGCTGACCCGCCCCCAGGTCTCGCGCGGGTTGGCCACCACGCGCCGGGCCGCCCACATGCCCGCCGGGGGCAGGAAGCGAACCACGGCCCGCGCCACCTGCTGCAACACGAAGGGGGCGGCGATGTTCACCCCGATGACGACGGCCAGCACGATGGCCCCGAAGATGACCACCCCCGCGATCTGGTCGTCCAGTTGCATCAGCGACGGGGCAACGAGGGCGACGAAGATAACCGCCACCAGCACCCCCAGGCGCCACCAGGCCAGCAGGGGGTTGCTGGCGAGTCGCGAGACACCCAACGGCGAGATGCGGACCTGACGCAGGCCCCACCAGCTGGCCGCCAACCCCACCGCCGTAACCGTGAGCCACACGGCGGCCGCCAGCCACCACGGCAGCAGCATCTCCCGCGGCGCGATGGGCATTCCCTGCATGCTTAGGTTGCTCCACAAGGAGAAGGTCAGCAGGTAGCCGAGGACCCCGAGAGCCAACCCGGCCGTGACCTGGATGAGAGTGTCGACCAGGGACATGCGGGTGACCTCCCGCGCGGACAGCCCCACCAGCCGCAGCACGGCCAGCCGCTGCTCCCGGCCCCGCGCCCCGAGGACGGCCGCGGCCTTAGCCAGCGCGATCGTCGTCGGGATAAGCAGGGCGCAGGCCACGAGCGCCAACACGAAGTAGAAGTCCAGCACCGTCTGCATCGTTGGCTCCTCCGCCACCGCCTGCGCGAGCAGACCGGTGGGGTGCTGGGAACGCTGGCGGAACATCCAGGCGCCGGCCGCCACGGTCAGGCTCGCCAGGCCGCACACTGCGAAAGCGAGCGTGGAGGCCAGGTAGAGCAATGTCTCGCCCTGCCGCGCCCGGAAGCGAGCCCGCGTCAGGTGCAGGGTCAGGCCGAACAGGCCGGTCGCGCCGCCAGTCGGGGAAGCGGCAGTCACGGTGGCACTCATCGGGCCACCTCCGCCACCAGCTGGTCGGTGTGCACGATCCCGTCGCGGATCTCGATGAGCCGCGAGCACCAGCGCGCCACCTCCCGGTCGTGCGTCACCATCACCAAGCTAGCGCCGATGCGGTTGATGGTGGCCGTCAACACCTGCATCATTTCGTGACCGGTGGCTTGGTCCAACGCGCCGGTCGGCTCGTCAGCGAAGATGACCTGCGGACTGACGGCCAGCGCCCGCGCAATCGCCACCCGCTGGGCTTGCCCACCCGACATGTCGCCGGGGCGGCGATGGCGCAGCTCCCCCAGGCCGAGGCTGGCGAGAAGCTCGTCAGCGTGGCGGAGGGCCGCCCGCCGGCGGGTGCCGGTCAGCAGCAGCGGCAGGGCAACATTCTCGCGCGCGGGCAGCTCGGGCAACAGCTGGCCGTCCTGGAAGACGAAGCCGAACTCGCGCAGCCGGGTGGCCGAGCGGGCCTTGTCGGCGAGGGCAGACAACGCAGTGCCCGCGAAGGTGACCGTGCCGTGGTCCGGCAGCAACACACCGGACAAGCAGTGCAGCAGCGTGGACTTCCCGGAGCCGGAAGGCCCCATGATGGCCACGCTTTCCCCCGCCGCGATAGTCAGGCTCACCCCGGCGAGGGCCTTGACCGTGCCGAAGCTCTTGCTGACGTTGTCAGTAGCCAACAGGGAGTGGGAAGTAGGTGCGATGTTCATAGCAATATTTCAGCCCGACTGCCGCGCGGGGACCACCGTGCCCGCTGTCGCCTTTAGGTAGAGCTAGCTCTACCTTCGCCCGCCAACGGCGAACACTAGGCTGGCTGCATGTTCTTTCGCCGTCGCTCCCCACAGGACCAGGATGTGCGCGCCGCGCTGGCCGAGCTGGCCGAGTCACGGCGCGTCATCGTCGCGGCCTACGAGGTGGAGCGGCGGCGGATCGAACGGGATCTGCACGACGGGGCGCAGCAGTATTTCGTCTCCGCCGCCATGAAGGTCGGCGAGGCGCGCCTGGCCGCCGCGGTGGCGGCCGATCCGGCGCTGGCGCAGTTGCTGGCAGAGGCGGGGCAGGCCCTGCGGGCGGGCCTGGAGTCTTTGCGCGCCACGGTGCGGGGCATTCATCCGCAGGTGCTGCTGGAGGCAGGCCTGGCGGCGGCCCTGGGCGAGGTGGCCTCGCACGCCGCCAACCAGGTGCGCATCGTGTGCCCCCATCCGCTGCCCACGCTACCGGAGGGGGTGCTGGCGGCTGCCTACTTTTTCGCCTGCGAGGCCATCAACAACGCCGCCAAGTACGCGCCGGGTGCCCAGGTGACGGTGCTGCTGACGGCAGGCCAAGATCTGCAGGTGTCGGTGGTCGACGACGGCCCCGGCGGGGCGCGCCTGGTGCCCGGGCACGGGCTGGCGGGCATGCGGGAAAGGCTGGGCGCCGTCGGCGGCAGCGTGCGCATCACCAGCCCGCCCGGCGGCCCCACGCAAGTGTGGGCGGCCATACCGTTGCTGTTGAAACCGGGAGAAAGTGGGATCGTGCTGTGACCAAGGTAGTGGTAGCCGACGACTCCGCCCTGCTGCGGGAGGGGCTAGTTGGCCTGTTGGAGCGGCAGGGGTTCACGGTAACGGGCACCGCACAGCGGGCCGACGACTTGCGGGCCCGTGTCGAGCAACTGGCGGCGGCCGGGCAGCTGCCGGACCTGGTGATCACCGATGTGCGCATGCCACCGACGATGACCAACGACGGCCTGCAGGCCGCCATCGACCTGAAGACCGCCCATCCCCGGTTGGCGATCATCGTGCTCAGCCAGTACGTGGCCGCCGTCTACGCCCAGCAGTTGTTCGCCCTGCCTGCGGGGGCGGGTGCGGGTGGCGCCGGGTATTTACTGAAGGACCGGGTGGCGGAGGTCGCCGACTTCATCGCCTCGGTACGGGTGGTCTTGACGGGCGGGGTGGTGATCGACCCGGAGGTGGCCCGCGCCATGATGCAGTCGTCGCGTTCGGGGCTGGGCGAGTTAACGCCCCGCGAGTTGGAGGTGCTGGAGTTGATGGCCCAGGGGCTGTCCAACGCCCAGATCGCCGAGAGACTGTTTCTGTCGGGGGCCGCGGTGGCCAAGCACATCTCCGCGATCTTCCTGAAACTGGGGCTGGAACCGGGCGAGGAGAACCGGCGCGTGCGCGCAATCCTGGCCTTCCTCGCCGCGGGGATGTAGCACAGCTTACCGCCCGGGTACAGGCCAGGCAGTGGGCGCGCGTGGCACGCCCGCGGCCAGCAGTAACCGAACCAGCTGGCGGCCTTCGTCGTCGTAGGCCTGGTGCCAGGTGCAGCGCGCCACCTGCCAGACCACCTGCAGGTGCCTGGCCTATGCATGGGTGACCACTTGCTGCGACTCCTTGCCGAGACACCGCGGGTACAGCGAGATCGATGGAAGAGTTCATGTTCCTACACTCGCCTAGCGTCCGCCGCGAGTGCCAGCGCCCGCTAGTTCCTGTGAATGGTTTTCCCCTGTGCATACCTTGCAGCTGGCTCCCTGGCCGGGGCGGGGTCACCAGGTGACTAATGCTGACCGTTGCACCAAACGCGGACCGTTGCGCCCAAACGCTAACGGCTTAGCAGTCACTGTATGGACTTCACGGTCCGCAAAACGCACAAAGGTCAGCGTTTGACACAACAGGCAGTGCTTGCCCTCACAGTGCCCCGCACACAGTTGCGCCCGCACCGAATAAGCGATCCTTCGACACCACCGCGTCTCAGCGTTCCCGACCCGCATTTGCCGGAAAGTTCACAAAACGGAAACCAAAGCAGACAGGGACTGCGGGCATCCTGCAGAACGAACGAGCGCCACCGTTAAGGCTTTATGTAGGTCGCGCCAGCGCCGACCTGCTCCGCTATGCTCGGCAGCGCAGCCGGGACCGGAACGATCCATTCCGGCAGCGAAGAAGACGATATCTGGTGGTTGTCCAGGGAACGCTGGCACACGTGAAAGCGCACGCCAGCAGCGGCGGCGCGGGCCATGCTAGCGCGCCAATCATGTTCGCCTTGCAGCACATAGATGGCGGTCCCGTTGATCACCACCACGAGCTCGGGGCCGTACCCCTGCTGGACCATATTGGCCAAGTTGCTAAGCACCGCAGGCCACCTATCTGCCTCGGTAACGTGCAGGAGGTAGGCGCAGGTTTTCATAGACCCGATTGTAAGTGAGGCCCCGAAGTCGGGGGCGGATTCCCGCTGGCAACTCCCAGTGGACCCACCCCATCGTGGCCAGCTCGACGACCTCGGCGTACTGCCAGACACGCTTGGAGTGGATGAGGCTGGTTTGCAGAGCCCTTGCACGCCGGGGCGTGCTTGAGAGCGGGCAGCGCCGTGCCCGGCAGGGCGTGTTGCACATGGTTTGCGGGCGCAGTGCACAGCCGGTACCGAAGCTGGGCGGATCTCATCGGCCCGGCGGGCTTGGGCAAGCTCGCGCTTGCGGCGCTTGGCTCGAGGCCAGCAATCCCTTCGTGAAAAGATGGAAGCCGTGAAGGCACTTCTACAGAGAGGGTGAACAATGGGCAAATGGTTTGCGCAGGCGCAAGAAATCGAGCGTTTACGTCGTGAGAAACAACGACTCTTGAAGCTTGTCAAGCAGCTGCAGGAACGCCTTGGTGAGGCGGGCAGTGTCGATACCTTCGGCGTTTCAGCCGAGGAGCGTCAGCTTGCCGCTTCCGGACGCAAAATCGAAGCCATACGGGCGTACCGAGTGCGAACCGGAGCCGACGTTTTTACTGCGAAGGAGGCCATCGACTCCGTGGCCTAGTCACGTGTGGTCCTGTTGTGCCTGCTTCCAACGGTCATGGTCGAGCGCGCTCTGGCGTCAGGGAACGCCCCGCAATCCTGCAGGGTTCTGTCTCCCAATGGACCACCAGCGGAGCCACCTGCGGGACTCGAACCCGCGACCGTCCGCTTACAAGGCGGGCGCTCTACCAACTGAGCTAAGGTGGCGCGCCCCTATTGTGCCACGTGGCCCTGGGTGCCCTGAGACGACCTACGTCACACCACCCCAGCCAATCAGGAAACTTAGGGAACCCTAACCATAGACAAACTAGCTTTCTGGACTTTCTCCATTTTTATGACTATGGTGTCAGCATGACGATCGATCACGACCGCCAACAGCTGCGCACCGTCGGACTGCGGGTGACAGCCCCCCGGCTGGCCACCCTCGCCGTGGTGCGGGAGCAGCAGCACCTGACCGCGGAAGCCATCGCGGACCAAGTGCGCGAGCGTCTCGGGTCGATCTCCAAGCAGGCCGTCTACGACGTGCTGGCCGCCCTCACCGACGCTCACCTCCTCCGCAAGGTGGTGCTTGAGGGACGGGGCGCCCGCTACGAAGTGGAGTCTGGCGACAACCACCACCACGTGTGGTGCACGCGCTGTGGCAAGTTCCAGGACATCCCCTGCGTCAAGAAATCCGCCCCCTGCCTGCAGCCCCCCATCGACCTGGGCTACACCATCGAGGTTGCCGACGTGGTGTACCGGGGACTCTGCCCCGATTGCCAGGCGCAAGATCACCAGAACGAAGGAAATTAGGCATGACGACGTTTGACCCCACCAAGCCCTCCACCACTGAGTCCGGCGAACCGCGCCAGTCCGACTCCTACTCCCTCAGCGTCGGGCCCAACGGGCCGCTGCTGCTGCACGACGTCAATCTGGTGCAGAAGCTTGCCCGCTTTGACCGCGAGCGAGTCCCGGAGCGCTCTCCGCACGCCAAGGGCTCCGGCGCCTTCGGCGAGTTCCGCGTGACCGGCGATGTCTCGGCCTACACCAAGGCCGACTTCCTCCAGCCCGGCCGCACCACGCGGGTGCTGCACCGCTTCTCCACCGTCGCCGGGGAACTCGGCTCCCCCGACACCTGGCGAGATGTGCGCGGCTTCGCGGTGCGCTTCTACACCCAGGAGGGCAACTTTGACCTCGTGGGCAACAACACCCCGATCTTCTTCCTGCGCGACCCCATGAAGTTCCCCGACTTCATCCACTCGCAAAAGCGCCTACCCGACTCCGGCCTGCGGGACGCCAACATGCAGTGGGACTTCTGGACGCATTCCCCGGAGAGCGCGCACCAAGTCGCCTACCTCATGGGTGACCGCGGCCTGCCCCGGACCTGGCGGCACATGAACGGCTACTCCTCCCACACCTACATGTGGGTCAACGCGGAGGGCGAGAAGTTCTGGGTGAAGTACCACTTCCTGACCAACCAGGGCGTGGAGAACATGACGACCGCCGAGGCCACCGAACTGGCCGGTAAGGACGCCGACTTCCACCGTCGTGACCTCTTCGAGGCCATCAAGGAGGGCAACTTCCCGTCCTGGACCCTGTACGTGCAGGTCATGCCCTACGAGGATGCGAAGACCTACCGCTTCAACCCCTTCGACCTGACGAAGGTGTGGCCGCTGGCCGACTACCCGCGCATCGAGGTCGGAACCCTCACCCTGAACGAGAACCCCACCAATCACTTCGCGCAGATCGAGCAGGCCGCTTTCTCCCCCTCGAACACCGTGCCTGGCACCGGGGTGTCCCCCGACAAGATGCTGCTGGCGCGCATCTTCTCCTACCCGGACGCCCAGCGTCACCGCATCGGCACCAACTACAACCAGCTGCCAGTTAACGCTCCCGTCTCGCCCGTGAACTCCTACGACAAGGAAGGCCACATGCAGTTCAGCCACTCTGGCGCTGCGCCGGTCTACGCCCCCAACTCCTACGGGCGCGCCTACCAGGCCGAAGAGATGGTGGTGGAAAATGGCTGGGAGGCAGACGGCGCGCTGGTGCGTGCCGCCTACACCCTGCACGCCGAGGACGACGACTTCGGCCAGGCACACACCCTGGTGCGTCGCGTGTACGACGACGCCCAGCGGGCCCGCCTAGTGGAGACCGTCGTCGGCTCGCTGGCCGGGGTGGAGGAGCCTGTGCTTTCGCGGGTCTTCGCCTACTGGCGCCAGATCGACGCCGAGGTGGGCGAGGCCATTGAGGCCGCCTGGCGCGCGGCCAACTGATAGCTGACTGCCCGGGGCGGAAGGCGCTCGACCTTCCGCCCCGGGCAGCAGTGTGTCTGGGGTTAGTTAGTCGCCGCGGGGGTCGGCTGCTGGCTGGGGTCCTTCGGCACGACGGTCTGTCCGTCCTCGCTGTAGACATAACCCACATCACCGGTAGCGGCCCAGTTCTTCAGCGCCCCCTCCTGGAAGATCAGGCTCAGGTCAGCCAACTTGCCCGCCAACGTCACGGTGGGGGTGCGGGCACCGCCGTCCTCGCTCAGTTCTCGATCCGCCGAGCGCTTAGAGAACTGGTTGGAGGTCGCCGTCAGGTAGCCGGCGAAGCGATTGTCGGCGAACTTGTCGATGGTGGCCTGCGGCACGCCGACTTCCGCGGCGATCTTTTGCACGCCGGCCAGGTTTAGGTTGGAGGTGTCCTGCGTTTGGGCGGCCTGCAGGAAGTTCGCTGACAACTTGGTGTGGAAGTCCCAGGCCTTGTCCGGGTGCTGGTCCACGACCTCGGCGAAGGCATTGCCGGCGGTGACCGTGTAGGACTGCCCCAGGATGTTGACCGGGTGCAAGACCACGTTCACCTCGCCCCCTTCGATCAGTTCCCGCAGCTCCGCCTCCTTGGCGGCCTCGAACTGGGCGCAGGCGCCGCAAGAGTAGTCGAAGTACACATCGATCGTCTTGGCCTGCGCCTTGCCGGTACCCGCCTTGGTGCTGCCCGAGAAGGCCACCCCACCGTCGGCCTGTGTGTTACTAGGCCGGGTGACGTCCTCCAGGCTGGCGTTGGTATCGGGGCGATTGACTACGGCCAACACGATGGCCACCACCACCGCGATTGCGGCTAGGGCGATGCCCCCCAACAAGAGGAATCGGTTACGCCGGTCGATGCGCAGCTGCTCTTCCCGGCGGGCAGCGGCTGCGGCTCGCGCCGCCTCGCGCCGTTCTGCTTTAGAGCCAGAGCTCTTGTTACTCATCTCTTCTCCTTGTGCTGCGGCAGCAAAATCGTCTCGATCTTAACGGCAGCGCCAAAGAGTTTCCGATTCGGCCCCTAGAGCCAGGGCACGTTATTCACCAGCAGCGCAATGGCGATCGCGGCCGTCCAGCAGGCGGTGCCCACGATGATGCCGGGCGCGCCAGCCGTGCCCGCCAGCAGGCGCCGGGCCCCCGCCTGCGGCTGGTTGGTGGTGGGAAAGATCCAGCCGACAAAAGTCACAAGGAAGAGGAAGGCTGCCGCGAGCATCGGCAAGTATTGGCTCGGCACCGGCGGGGACAGCAGGTTCATCAGCTTTAGGTGCGTCAAGAACCACCAGGCCGCCGAGAGCAAGAAGACCATCGGCAACACGTTTATCAGCTGCCCGAGGATGATGCCCGGTGTGCGCACGGCACTGCGAATTACGCCCGGGCTAGCGTGGGTCTGCCGATCGTAACGCCACGTCTCGGTCCAGTGTGCGAGCGCCGAGCCGCACCCCAGTGCGAAGGTGATTATTGCGATCGGGATGAGGATCACTGCCGGGTTGGGCATGAGCAGCGTCAGCGCGCAGGCGAACGCGCCGATACCCCCCACCAGATAGGTGCGCGGCGGCTGGTAGACCTGCGGGAACGGCACCGGCGTGCGCGTGACCTGGGGGCTCCAGGCCCCACCACCGTTTTGCCAGCCCGGCGGCGGTGCGGCCAACGGCGGTGGGGCCGACTGCGGGTGCCCACCAGGACTGCTGGTGGCCCCGTACCGCGCGGTGGCGCCGACGCCCCCTTCGGCCCCCACCGCGGCGAAGCGCTGGGTGGCGGCGGGGGAGGAAAACTGGGTAGTGGCATCCGGGTCCAAGCGCGGCCGTGTTGCCGCGAGCGGTTCCCCGCCCGGCAGGAAGTCCGAACTGATAGGCACACCCGTCGGTGTCTCGGGCAAACCCGCCACCGCCAGGCGATCGGTGACCGATTCGCGGGGATCGTGTGGGAGAGGTTTTTCGACAGTGATCCCTTGCGGTGCCTGCAACCGGGTGGTCGCCTGACCGGATTCCGCCGCCACCCAGCCAGATAGGGCTTCCAGGGTGTCCTCTGGGCTGGCCCGGTGCTCCCGCTCGGGGTGCAGGGCAGCCCGCAAAATCCGTTGCAGGGGGGCAGGCGCGTCCTGGTCAGCCAGGTCGCCCCGCAACAGACGGGTGAAAATCTGCTGCCAGGTGCCCCGCCCAAACGGCGGATGCCCCAGGCCCGCAAAGGCGATGGTCGCGCTCCAGGCCCACCAGTCCCCGTGCACGCTCAGGCTGTGGGCCTCGGTGCTCTCGACGTCTTCGGGCGCCACGTAGCCGGCGGTGCCCATCACGTAGCCCCCCGCAGTGAAACGCTCGGCCTCCGCAGACTGGGCCAGACCAAAGTCAATGAGCACCGGCCCATTAGGGGACAAGATGACGTTACGGGGCGTGACGTCACGATGCAGCACCCCCGCTTCGTGGATGGCGCGCAGCGAGGTCGCCAAGTCTTCCGCCAAGGCCAGCAGGTCCGCCGCCGCAAACGGACCGTGCTGTTCGACGTCGTCGGCCAGGGTGGGGCCCTCCACCAACTCGGTGACAATGTAGGGCCGAATACCCGAGACGTTTACCTCCAGGAACTGGACGACCCCCGGCAGCTGTACCCGTGATAGCGACTGGGCTTCCCGCATCAGGCGCGCCCGCGCCTCGGCGTCGGCGGCAAGTTCGGGCCGCAGCAGCTTTACCGCCACGTCCTCCCCGCCGGGACCAACCGCGCGGTATACCGCCCCCGAACCACCGTGGCCAAGGCGCGCGGCCAGTGCATACCTGCCCACCCGCGTTCCGCGCTCCATCTTTTCCACGCCCCCAGGCTAGGGCAAAGACGCAGCCCCAAGCATCGTCAACACGAACAAACGACATCGTTCAGCGTTTTTCCAGCGCAGCAACGCGCACTATGGGGAGCAAATGTGGCACAATTCCCGCAACGACTTCAATTCCGGGGTCGTCGAGTGTGTCAACGCAGACATCACTGCTGACACCTTCACTACGGATCGTCCGGCACGTACCTGCCGGTGAAGGGAATGAATAATGGCAACCGTCACTTACGACAAGGCCACCCGCCTCTACCCGGGCGCTGAGCGTCCCGCCGTCGACGCCCTCGACCTAGAGATCGCCGACGGCGAGTTCCTGGTCCTGGTGGGACCGTCTGGCTGTGGTAAGTCCACCTCGCTGCGCATGCTCGCCGGCCTGGAAGACGTCAATGCTGGGCGCATCTTGATCGGGGACCGCGATGTCACCGACGTGCAGCCCAAGGACCGCGACATCGCGATGGTCTTCCAGAACTACGCCCTGTACCCGCACATGTCGGTGCACGACAACATGGGCTTCGCCCTGAAGATCGCTGGCACCCCCCGCGACGAGATCACCCGGCGCGTGAAGGAAGCCGCCGAGATCCTCGACCTCACGCAGTATCTCGACCGGAAGCCGAAGGCCCTGTCCGGTGGTCAGCGCCAGCGTGTCGCCATGGGCCGCGCCATCGTGCGTCAGCCGCAGGTGTTCCTCATGGACGAGCCGCTGTCGAACCTCGACGCCAAGCTGCGGGTGCAGACCCGGACCCAGATCGCGTCGCTGCAGCGGCGTTTGGGCGTCACCACGGTCTACGTCACCCACGACCAGACCGAAGCTTTGACCATGGGGGACCGCATCGCGGTGCTCAAGGACGGTATCTTGCAGCAGGTGGGCACGCCGCGCGAGATGTACGAGACCCCGGCTAACGAGTTCGTGGCGGGCTTCATCGGCTCCCCGGCGATGAACCTCGGCCGCTTCACGGTGGCGGGCGGTTGGGCCACCCTGGGCTCTGCCCGAGTGCCAGTGGCCCGCGAGACGGTGGCGGCCATGTCGCCCGAGGACGAGGGCAAGATCACCATCGGTTTCCGGCCCGAGGCTCTGGAACTGGTTTCCTCGACCGACGAGGGGTCGATTCCGATCCGGGTGGAGTTGGTGGAGGAGCTCGGTTCGGACGCCTACATCTACGGCACGTTGGCTGGCGAGGACCACGCTGAGGCGCTCGGTTCTGGCCGCGAGTCCAACCAGCTGATCGTGCGGGTGCCTCCGCGTACCGCTCCGGAGCCGGGCGGCGTGGTGAACGTCCGCATCCGCCCCGACCAGCAGCACAACTTCTCCGCCTCGACGGGGATGCGCCTGCCGTAAGGCAGATAGCGAAGTGGGGGAGCCCGGACGGGCTCCCCCACTTCTTTGCCTCCAGGCGCGATTTAGCGCTTCTTGCCGGTGATGACACCCCAGATGGCGAGCACCACCAGAGAGCCGCCGATGGCCAACGCCCAGGACTTCAGGTCCCAGAACTGGTCAACCTTGGCGTTGAAGAGCATGCTGCCCAGCCAGCCGCCCACGAGGGCGCCGATGACGCCGAGCACGAGGGTGGCAATCCAGCCGCCGCCCTGCTCGCCGGGCATGATGGCCTTGGCGATGGCGCCAGCGATGAGGCCGAGGAGAAGGAATGCGAGGAAGCCCATCATGGCTCACTTTCTGTCTATGGGAACGCACCGTTTGGCACGTCGATTACTTCCACTTTAAACGATCGAGGGATTCATGGGGGACTTTTGACCCATTATTGGAAGCTTCTAATGTTGACCTCATGAACGGGGGCCCGTGCCGCGCCCGGCACCGTCGCTGCGACCAGGGCGAGGAAGGTGAGACAATTTCGCCATGCCATCTTCGCTGCAGATCACGGCCGCTCGTCTCGATCCCGCCCTCTTGGACCTGCCGTGGGAACTCCCGTTGGAGCAGTGGCCGCAGTCCGTGCTCGCCGCCCTGCCCCGCGGTCTGTCGCGCCACGTCGTGCGGTTCGTCAACCTGAACGATCGCGTGATTGCCATTAAGGAAATCGGCGAATCCGTGGCCTACCGCGAGTACGAGCTCTTGCGGGACCTCAGCCGCATAGGTGCGCCCTCCGTGCAGCCCACCGCCGTCGTCACCAAGCGCACCAGCGTCACCGGCGAAGAGCTCAACTGCGCCCTGGTCACAGAGCACCTGCAGTTCTCCCTGCCCTATCGGGCGCTGTTCTCGCAATACATGCGGCCCGAGACCGCCACCCGCCTCATCGACGCCCTGGCCGTGCTGTTGGTGCGCCTGCACCTAACCGGGTTCTACTGGGGTGACGTCTCCCTCTCCAACACCCTGTTCCGCCGCGATGCCGGGGCCTTCGCCGCCTACCTGGTCGATGCGGAGACCGGCGAGCTCCACCCCAAGCTCACCCCGGGGCAGCGCGCCTACGACCTCGACCTGGCGCGTACCAACATCATCGGCGAGCTCATGGATCTCCAGGCAGGCGCACTGCTGGAGCCCAATATCGACACCATCGAGGTGGGCAACCGCATCGTGGAACGGTACGAGGAGCTGTGGGACGAACTGACCGCAGAAGAAACCTTCGACGCACACGAACGCTGGCGGGTCGCCGCCCGTATCCAGCGGCTAAACGAACTGGGCTTCGACGTCGGCGAGATCACCATGAACACCGACCTGGACGGCACCCACGTGTCAATCCGCCCCAAGGTGGTCGACGCGGGGCACTACCACCGGCAGGTGATGCGCCTCACCGGGCTTGATGTGCAGGAACGCCAAGGGCGGCGCATGCTCAACGACCTTGAGGCCTACCGGGCCGTCAACCAACTTGGCAATGTGCCCCTAGAGATGGTGGCGCACTCGTGGATGGCTGAGGTCTTCGAGCCGACCGTGGCCGCCGTCCCGCTGGAACTGCGTCGCAAACTAGAGCCGGCCGAGATCTTCCACGAAGTGCTGGAACACCGGTGGTATCGCTCCCAGGAAGCGGGACGAGACGTGCCTATGCACGAGGCGGTCGCCTCCTACGTGGCCGAGGTGCTCCCCGGCCGCCCCGATGAACAGTCCTACCTCTCGCTCGGTGACAGCAGCGAGATGGACGACATCTTCGGCGAAGAAAACGGAGACCTCGGCAGCTATTCGGGCCGCAGTGCCAACGCCGAACCCTGGGACAACCTCCCCTCCTAGGCAAAGCAGCGCGGGGGCGGCCCTGACCGCCCCCGCACCAATCAAGACTTGCGGCGCAACAAACGCGCGAAAGCGATCTCCGCTAGCGCATCAAACAGCAGGAGCGCGCCGCCGGTGCCCAGGAGCACCCGCCGCCCCACCGACTTGCGCCCCAGGCAGGCGCGCGCCACCAGCGCCGCGCCCACCGCCGCCTCGGCCGCTGCCGCTAGCCGCACCACCTCCGGGCGCTCCTCCACGACAGTCTCGTAGGTCTCCCACCAATCGGGCTTGTCTCCCTCTTCCTCCATCCACATCTTCACGCTGCGGCCGATCGCGTTGGTCACGCCCCGCGGCTCGTGGATCACGACGTCGTCCAGGGCCTCCAACTTGCCCTCCCCCATGACAAAGCGCCCCAAGTCGGTGGGCACATCCATGGCGTCCAGGAGGGCCAAGAAGCCGTCGTCCCCACGCTTGGCCAGGGCCTCCCCCAACGCGTGCGGGCAGGCCAGCGGGAGGAAACCGGCCACTGCCCCCACCTCGTCGCGCAGCGCGAAGGTCTGGGTGAGGTTAGCCAAGATCTGTGGGTCAGCCACCTTGCCGTCCACGAGGGGCAGCTCACCGGTCACGAACCGCGTGCGCAAAGCCCAATCGTGGATGACCCAGTTCTCCGGTGCCGAGTCATCCACAATGGTGAGGTTGGCGTCGCCGACGCTGGCACGCTGCAGCGCCACCACCGGCCCGGCGTCCTTCGGCACCGGCAGGAACGGCACCCACCAGTCTGGCCCGGCCGTGACCACAAACGCGCCCCCCTCGACCTCCCGGACCGCCATTGTGCGTTGCAGGGACTGCGCCTCCAGCGGAATGTGATGCACCGGGAAGGTGACGAAGACCAGCGTCCGCACTTCCTTGCCTTCCGTCTTCTCGCTTGGCAGCTCCAGCTCGAAGTCGGCGGGCAGCGAATCGACGGCGGTCTCCCCAAACAGCACATCGGCCGGCAACTGGGCGGCAATCTCTTGGGCTAGCTCCTCCACGCTCGGCCCCGCCTGCAAGCCCTGCGGGGTACCAAGCACCACTCCCCCAGCCATCTCCGCTAAGCGCACTTGCACCAGATTTGGGGTGTCATCGAACCACTCCAGCTGGGCCACCACACCCCGCTGCGCGAGAAAGTCGCCGAGGTCCTGGGCAGTGGCCGAACCGAGGATCACGGTGCCGTCAACACTGGCAAGCACACTAAGCATGAGATCCATCCCTTCCAAGTCTTCTACCCCCAATCACACCATGAAAACGGCGGTTGCGGTTGGTGCAATCGCCATTAATTGGGAACCACAACGGCGCTGGAGCGACTGGGCAGCACCAGGTGGCCGGTGACCGTCTGCCCGGAGAGCAGCTCCCGGCCCCGCAGCCCGGCGATCTGCGCGGTGGTGGCTCCGTGATTGGCCAAGAACAACGCTGGCCCGCGCCGCACGGCCTCCACCCCTGGCGGCAAGCCGGGCAGAGGCGGTTGCAGGCGCGCGTGGGCGGCCGCCACTGCCACTACTGCCGCCCGCCCGGCGGCGGCCAGGTCGGTTGCCAGGTACCACAGGGCCCCCTTCCCGTACGCACGCCGGGTGAGCGCGGGCAATCCCGCCAAGTCGGAGGCAGTGAAATGCGCCAGCACCTCTGTCTGCGCCTCGACAGCCAGGATCTCGGCCCACTGACCAGCCACCAATTGCGTGGCATCGCTGGCCGTCACCCGCCGCAGCGCCCGCGCCAGCGGCCCCTCCACCACCGTCAGCAGCTGTTCCTCCGCTGCCCCTGGGGTGGCCACCGCGCCCGAAATCCGGTCCACCTCGCTTAGCGGATCGGGTAACCAGGGACGGGATGGGGCACCGGTCCGGGGCGAATGTTCCAGCACTCGCACCCCTACCGCCTCCCGCAATTTACCGAGGTAACCACCCTGCACGGCACGCCCTTGCCCGTCGAGCACACCGGTGGTCGCCCCCAAGATGACCTCGCTGCCCGCCTGCGCCCACGCCACCAACTGGGCGGCCGCCGCCTCCGACAACTGGAAGAGCTCCGGCACCACGATCACGCGCGGTAGCGGCGCCTGCGTCGGCCGCTCCCGGCCTACCGGGAGAAACTCCACCGTGTAGCCAGCGTTGAAGAATGTCGAGTACCAACGGCGAATCTCCCGCACCCCCGGGCTAGCCACCGGCCCCACGGCGCTTTGCCGCGCCCACAACGCATCCCAATCCACCACTATCCCGACCTGAGCCTGCACCGGGCAGCCCGCCAGCGGAGCCAGCGCTTGCAAGGCGCGCCCCAGTTCGCACACCTCCCGCCAGGTCGGCGAATCGGTCCCCGCGTGCGGCACCATGCCCGAGTGGAAGGTCTCCGCCCCTTGCCGCGAGGCTCGCCACTGGAAGAACAGCACCGCGTCGGCACCGCGCGCCACCTGCTGCACCGACCACAACGCCAACTGCCCCGGCAGCTTTCGGGAGTTACGCTCCCGCCACTGCACCATGCTCGGGGTCTGTTCCATCAACCAAAATGGCTCACCCCGCAGCGAGCGCATGAGATCGGCGTTCAGCGCGAACTCCTCCGCCGCCCGCGGATCGGCTGGGTCGGGGTAGGCGTCGTTGGCCACCACGTCCACGTGCTGTGCCCACTGCCACAGGTCCGTTGGCACGTGCAGGCCCATGAAGTTTGTCGTCACCGGCACCTGCGGGGTCAGCTCCCGCAGGATCTCAACCTCGGCCCGGTAACAGGCCCGCAACTCGGCGTCGCAAAAACGTCGCCAATCGACCAGCTGCGCTGGATTAGCGAAGGTCGGCAGCGGTGCAGGTGGGCGGATCTGGGTGAAGTCGTCGTAGCGTTGCGACCAGAAAGCCGTGCCCCACGCCTCGTTTACCGCGGAAATAGTGCCGTAGCGCTCCACCAGCCACGCCTGAAAGGCCTGCACCGAGGTCGGGCAGAAACACTCGGACACGTGGCAGGAATACTCGTTGCCCACGTGCCACAGGCGCACCGCCGGGTGGGCCCCAAAACGCTCCGCCAGCCTCCGCACCAGCGCCGTCGCCCGCTCGCGAAACTTTGGCGAGCTCGGGCAGAACTGCTGCCGCGCCCCCCACAGCAGGCGGACTCCGTGCGCGTCCACCGGCAGCGTCTCCGGATAGTGGTGCCCCAGCCACGGCGGCGGCGAAGCGGTGGCCGTCGCCAGGTCCACCGCGATGCCCGCAGCGTGCAACTGATCTAGCAGTCGCCCCAGCCACTCCAGTTCATACGCGCCCTCCCGTGGCTCCAGCTGCGCCCAGGCGAAGATCCCCAAACTGACCACATTCACCCCGGCGGTCTGCATCAGCTCGATGTCCTGCGCAACCGTCTGGGCATCCCATTGTTCCGGGTTGTAGTCACCCCCGAAGCCCAGCCGCGGCCCCTGCCCCAAGTCCACTCTGCCCACTTTGTGTCCTCCCCGGCGCTACAGACGGGTGGGCCCGCCCCATCGGGACGGGCCCACCTCCTGTCCTAGCCTCAGCGCAGCTTCTTGCCCACCGAGCCAAGCCGCTCGCAGGCCTCCACCACGCGGGCGGCCATGCCCGCCTCAGCGGCCTTGCCCCAGGCCCGCGGGTCGTACATCTTCTTGTTGCCGACCTCGCCGTCCACCTTCAGGACGCCGTCGTAGTTCTTCAGCATCCAGTCCACAATCGGCCGTGTGAAGGCGTACTGGGTGTCGGTGTCGACGTTCATCTTGATCACACCGTTGGCCACGGCCAGGGCGATCTCTTCCTCCGTCGAACCCGAGCCACCGTGCATCACCAGGTCGAACGGGCGCTCCTTGCCCACCTTCGCCCCGACCTCTGCCTGGATCTCGCCCAGCAGTTCCGGCCGCAACTTAACGGCCCCCGGCTTGTACACGCCGTGCACGTTACCGAAGGTCAACGCCGTCAGGTAACGGCCGTTCTCTCCCAGGCCCAGGGCCTCCACCGTGGCCAGCGCGTCCTCGGCCGTCGTGTAGAGCTTTTCGTTAATGGCGGCCTCGTGGCCGTCCTCTTCCCCACCGACGACGCCGATCTCGACCTCGAGAATGGTGTTGGCCTTACGAGCCAACTCCAGCATCACCTTGGCGATTTCCAGGTTTTCCTCCAACGGCACCGAGGAGCCGTCCCACATGTGGGACTGGAACGGGGCGAGCTTGCCCTCCGCCACCAACTTGGCCTCAATCTCCAGCAGCGGCTTTATCCAGGAGTCGAGGTTCTGCTTGGCGCAGTGGTCGGTGTGCAGGGCCACCGTGACGTCGTAGTTCTTGGCGATCTCGTGCGCGTAGGCCGCCATGGCGAGCGAGCCGGCCACGCGGTCCTTGATGGTCGCGCCGGACCAGTACTCGGCACCACCCACGGAGACCTGCAGGATGCCGTCCGACTCGGCCTCAGCGAAACCCTGGATGGCAGCGGTCAGGGTCTGCGAGGAGGTGACGTTGATGGCCGGGAAGGCGAAGCGCTCGTTCTTCGCCTTGTCGAGCATCTCGTTGTAAACCTCAGGGGTTGCGATTGGCACTTGGGCCTCCTAATTCAGCGTGCGAGCTTGCCCACCTATTCTTGCACCTTTTTGCCCCGACTTTGCTGGGACGCTAGTCCGCCAACTGCGCGTGCTGCCTGATCCAACAGTGCATGGCGATCGCGGCGGCGGCCCCCACGTTGATAGACCGCGTCGAGCCGAACTGGGTGATGTGCAGCAGCCGCTGGCAGTGAGCCAACAGCTGGGCAGAGATGCCGCGCGATTCCTGCCCAAAGACCAGGCAGGCCTGGCGCGGCAACTGGGCGCTCTCCAGCGGGCGGGACGTGGGGCCGATGTCGATGCCGATCAGCTCGACGCCCGCCTGGGCCGCCCAGGCCGCCAGCGCCTGCGGGTCCGGGTGATGGCGCACGTGTTGGTAGCGGTCAGTGACCATGGCCCCGCGCCGATTCCAGCGCTTGCGGCCCACGATGTGGATCTCCGCGGCCAGGAACGCATTGGCGGTGCGCACGATCGAGCCGATATTGGCGTCGTGTTCCAGGTTCTCGATCGCGATGTGGAACGGATGGCGCCGCGTGTCCAGGTCCGCCACGATCGCCTCCAGGCGCCAGTAGCGGTAGCGATCCAACACGTTACGCCGGTCTCCAGCCGCCAACAACTCGGGGTCGTAGTGGGGAGCGGTGGGCCACTGTGCCGGTCCCCCCGGCCACGGGCCAACCCCGACCCCGCCCCAGTCGCTCGGGTCGGCCGCTGGGATGGCTGCGGCGTCGTCGGTCATGCCAGCTGCAGGTCCGTCAAGTCCAGTGCCGCGAAGTAAGGCACCCCCGCCTCCTCCGCGATGCGCTGCCCAGCACCCGTGTTGCGGTCGACGATCACCGCCACCGCCACCACCTGCGCGCCCGCCTCCCGCAGAGCCGCCACCGCCGTCAGCGGCGAACCGCCGGTGGTGGAGGTGTCTTCCAGCACCACGACGCGGCGCCCGGCCACCGCCGGCCCCTCGATCTGCCGCTGCATCCCGTGTTCCTTGGCCGCCTTGCGCACCACGAAGGCATCCAGACTGAGCCCGCGCGCCGCCGCGGCGTGCAGCATGGCGGTCGCGACCGGATCGGCCCCCATAGTCAAACCGCCCACGGCGTCGTAGTCGCCCGGCGCCAGGCCGTTTTCCTCCAGCAGATCGAGCATGACGTGCCCGACGAGCGGGGCGGCCTCGTGGTGGAGGGTCACCCGGCGCATGTCGACGTAGTAGTCGGACTGCTGCCCGGAGGCCAGGGTTACTTGTCCGCGCACCACCGCCAGCTGCCGCACTAGGGCGGCCAGGCGGGTGCGCTGCGTGTCGTTCGGAGTTTCCACCCTACCGATTGTAGGGAAGCTGACCACGTCACCCGGAACTGTGGGACAGACACAGACACGCCCGCCCAATTTCTGGGCCACAAAATAATTCGGAAAGCAATTTCCTTCTCCCTCTTGCTAAACCGATTGCGAGGTGAGTACCATCACAGCGTCCGCGATTCCCTCTCCCTAGGAGTCTTTGATGAAGAAGATTTCTCGTATCGCCACCGCTTTTGCGCTTTCCGCAGCTGCGGTCCTCACCCCTGCCGTGGCCTTTGCCGCCCCCGCCGAGGCCCCTGCCGCCGTGGCGGCGGTGACCGCCCCGGTCACGACCCCCATGTCGGTCGGCACCTACCTGCCCAAGTGCCAAGGAACGTGGCGGGTGTCCACTCGCAACGGCAAGACGTTGATGCCCTCCGTGGTGGGCATGCACCCGGGCAACAAGGTGAACATCCGCTGCTACCTGGACGTCAACTGGGGATCGTTCCCCCACGCGCCTACGACGAACTTGCAGGTGACTCTAAAAAACACCTACAAGGAAGACATCGCCACTGACGGCTACTACGGTTGGGGCACCTACCACGCCATGGTCCGCACCCAGCAGCGCATCGGGGTGCCCGCCGATGGCGAGTACGGCCCCTACACCGGGGTGCGCATGGAGTGGTTCAACATCGACGGCAAGACCAGCGGACGCCTGCGCTGACAACCTGGCCGCATGCCGAATCCACGCGCATTTCACCTGGCGCCGCTGGGCGCCCTGACCCTGCTGACCGCCTCGGCGTGCGCCGCTCTCGGCGCCGCCGAGGCGGCCCCTGTCGCGCCCGCGACCACCGCGCCTGCCACCGCAGTCGCCACTGCCCCCGCCACCAGCGCAGCCGCCCTGCCCACCTTCCAGCCCCTCGCCCCCGAGGCGATCGGCAAGGATCGCGCCCGCTGGGCCCTGCCCACCGACGCCATTAATCCCGACAGCCTCGGCTCCCTGAAGATCCATGCCGAGACCACTATTGACGACGATTGCATGGCCAAGGCGGGCTTCCCCGAGTTCACCCCGACCTGGGACGCCTTCGCCCCCGCCCCGGCCTTCTACAGCCCCTCCGGGCGGCCGGTGTTCAACCCCGAGTCGGCGAAACTTTACGGCTACCGCAACGCCCCCGACCCCCGCAATCAGCGCACCGAAGCGGACTACCAAGCCCTCGATAGCTTGCCAAAGGCCTACCAAGAGGCCCTGAGTGAGTGCACGAGTGGTGGCATTGAGGTGCCCGGAGTGGGCGAGGAGGAGAAGCAGCGGGATGCCGAGATCATGGAGAACCTCGACAATCCGGAGAAGCTCGCCGCCCTGCTGGAGAACCAGACCCCCACCATCCACAGCCAGCTCAACCGGTTGCAGGTCGACGCCTCCACCCCCGAGCTGACTGCGGCGGCCGCCGCCTGGCGCGAGTGCATGAGCCCGCTCGGCATCGCAGACCTGCCCGCGCGCCCGTGGGTCTTCATGAACCCCGGCGAGGCGCCCGAGTCCCTGATGAACCAGTGGGAGTGGCGGCCCACCGGGCAGGCGAGCGCCGACGAAATTCGTGTCGCTTCCCACGACGCTCAATGCCGGGAAAGTTCCGGCTGGTCCGAACGCTTTTACGACGCCGAATGGAAATTGCACAGCGAGTTCATAGCAAATAACAAGGCGGAAATCGAGAATATTCTCGATGAGAACAAGTTGAAAGCCAAGTATTACTTGGCGGCAATTGAACAACGCACAAGATCTCCACAGGTTCCCTAGCCTCTTGACGGCGGGGCGTCCGACCATCGGGCGCCCCGCATCCGCCTACAGGCGGCCCCAAAGTCCCCCCATGGTCGCTTGTCGGGCCCAGCAGCCGCCTGCCAGGCTGGCCGCATGAGACACATCACCCTGCTCGCTGCTGCGCGCCCGTCCGCGCGCCGTCCCAGCGCGGCCTTGACCAGCCTGCTGCTCCTCGGGGCTTGCACCGCGGCCACCGACTCCCCCGCCCCGAGCGCCGCCGCGGATGCCTCCACCGTCGCCTCCGACGCCGTGGAAACCACCCCCATCACCGCGGTCACCGACTCGCCTTCCCCGAGCGCCGCGGCCACCCCCGCTCCCAGCATCGAACCAGAGATTGCCGCCCTGCTGCCCCCGATCGACACCCACGTCACCAAAGACCTCGACCGCTGGACCCTGCCCACCGACCCCTACGACACCGCCCGCCTCACGGAGCTCAGCGTCTACCTGGGGCATCTGGAAGAAGAGAAATGCATGACGGACGCGGGCTTCCCCGAATTCAAGTGGGGCAGCGACGCGTTCGCACCCGCCCCCGACGGCTACCGGCCCGATACGCTCACGCCCCTGTTCAACCAGGACTCGGCCGCCAAGTACGGCTACCGCACACCCCCCGACCCCCGCTTCCCGCTCTCCGAAGACCGCGCCCTGGCCATCATGGAGGGCCGAGACCCCTACGAACACGAAAGCCCCGAGTTCAAGGCCGCCTACCAAACCTGCGGCACCCTCGGCCTGCAGCGTTTCCTCGGCGGCTCGCCCGACGACCAGCCTCCCGCTGACGACGCCCCGGAGCTGGAGATGGCAGAGGGCCCCACCATGGGCCCGCCCACCGAACTCGAGGTCGACGTGGCGCAGGGCGAGCTGCCTGCGGCCGCCGAACGCTGGCGCGAGTGCATGGCCCCGCTGGCAATCCCCGACCTGCCCACCGAGCCGTGGATGGAGATCCCGGCGGACATGCCCAAGTCACTACGCGACCGCTGGGATATGCGGCACACCTTCACCGCCTCCGAGGATGAATTGCGGGTTGCCACCCACGATGCCAACTGCCGGGTCAGCTCCGGTTGGCAGCAGGCCTACTACGACGCCGAGTGGGACCTGCACCAGCGCTACCTCGACAAATACCGGCCCGCCCTGGAAAACCGGATAGCCAAGGTGCGGGCCGCCGAAGTCGAACTGGTACGCGAAATCCTCAAGTTGGAGGCCGCCCTGCCCCACCGGTGATGGCCCGGCGGCGGACGGCCGGGCGTGAGGTTGCTTACTGTCACCTACACCGTTTTTGCTGGCCCGCTAGACTCAGCCCATGCGTCGACGCTCCCTGGTCATAGCGGCCCTCTGCCTGACCGGCGCCCTCCTCATCATGCTGGGCACCTGGTTTGCCGCCAAGCGGTTCCAATCCCCTGACCAGCGGCAAGCAGCCGCCGCCCCGCCAACCGCCGGTCCCATCGTCGTCGAAGTCACGCGCGGGGACCTGACCGAACAGACCACCATGAAGGCCACCGCCAGCCGCGCGGGCGAACGTTCCGTGCCCCTGCCGCTGCCCGGTGCCGTCTCGGTGCTCACCCACCCCGGCGTCGCCGCCGACACGGAACTCCTGTCCGGAAATGTCATCGCCTGGATAAACGATCGCCCCGTCTTCGCCCTGCGCGGCCCCTTCCCCCTATTTCGCGATATCGGGGAGGGAGACAGCGGCGACGACGTCCGCCTCCTGCAACAGGCCCTCGCCGACCTCGGCTACGACATCACCCCCGACGGCCACTTCGGCGCCTACACCGCCAGCCTCGTGCGGGACCTGTACGAGACCGCCGGGGCCGAGCCCGCCATTCGTGAAGTCGCCCCCGATCCCATACCGGCCCCGGCGGCGCCGGCCGCTCCCCCCGCCGCCGCTGGCGATGCCCCGACCACCCCCGTCGCGCCCGGCGGCGCTGCGGCACCCACCCCGCAGCCGGGCGCCAGCCCCGCCCCCGCCCCGCGGGCCCCCGCGCCCGCTCCGACCCCAAAAAAGCAGGTCTACCTGCCCGCCGCCGAAGTTGTCATCCTGCCGGAGATGCCCGTCCACGTCACCAGCGTGCCCGCGGTCGGGACGGTGCTGACCGCCGAAAATGCCAAACTCGCCCTCGGCTCCCGGGACCTGACTCTCTCCACTTCCGTGCCCGGCAGCATCGCCACCCGCCTGCGCGAAGGCACCCCCGGCGTGGCAACCCTCGGCCAATCCCGCCTCGAACTGCGGGTCGCCAGCATCAAAGAGGCCGACAAGAAAAGCGAGGAGGGGGAGGAGCTAGGGGTGCAAGGCGATGAATCCACCGTCGAGTTTGCTCCGCTCACCGGCGGTTTCCCCACCGAGTGGGCCGGGAAGAAAGACATCCTCATCACCCTCGACCTGACCACTCCCCGCAAGGGTGTCCTGCAAGTGCCCCAACGGGCGCTCGCCCACGATGCCACTGGCGGCGCCAACGTGCTTGTGCGCCAAAGCGACAACAGCTTCACGCAAACCTCCGTCACCGAAATCGGGTGCGTGGCAGGGCTCTGCGGCATTGAGGACGGCCCGCTCCAACCCGGCGATGTTGTGCGAGTCGACCGGTAATGGTCACCCTCCACACCGTCGGCCTCGGCCGCACCTATGCGGGCCCGGCCAGCGTCGTTGCCCTGCGCGACGTCAACATCACCATCAATCAGGGCGATTACGTCGCCATCCAAGGCCCTTCCGGTTCCGGCAAGTCCACTTTGCTAAACCAGCTGGCCCTCATCGACACCCCCACCTCCGGGGACTACCTCATCGACGGCCACTCCACCCTCGACCTGACAGACACCGGCCGGGCCCGCCACCGCAGCGCCACCTTTGCCTTCATCTTTCAATCCTTCCACCTGCTGGCTGGGCGCACCGTCCTCGACAACGTCGCCCTCGGCACCCTCTACCGCGGCCTGCCCGCCCGCACCCGCCGCACCCATGCCCAACAGAGCCTGGAGTTCGTAGGCCTCGCCCACAAAGCCGACCAACGCGTCGACACCCTGTCCGGAGGTGAGCGCCAGCGCGTGGCGATCGCCCGCGCCATCGCCTCCGGGGCCCCCGTCGTCGTTGCTGATGAGCCCACCGGCAACCTCGACCAGGCGTCCGGGGCGCTAGTAATGGACACCCTTGAGCGTCTGCACGCCCGCGGGGCCACCGTCATCATCGTCACCCACGACGCGGCCGTCGCCGAGCGGGCCCACCGCCAGCTCCACGTCCTCGACGGCCACGTCACCGAGGCCGGATCTCCCAGCCCAACTACCGCAGCCACCGCACCGACCCCGGCCGGGCGTGATTCACGGGTGCGGCTCCTCGACGCGCTCACCGATGCCTGGCGTGGCCTGACCACCAAAATCGGTCGCACCTTGGCCCTCATCGCCTCGGTGGCCCTCGGTGTCGGCTTGGCCCTCACCACCGAAGGCATAGCCCAAACCGCGCGTTTCCA
Organism: Buchananella hordeovulneris; assembly: GCF_001907235.1. GTDB lineage: Bacteria > Actinomycetota > Actinomycetes > Actinomycetales > Actinomycetaceae > Buchananella > Buchananella hordeovulneris. The sequence goes on along the minus strand of NZ_MQVS01000007.1, from coordinate 76,334 downwards.
GGTCTCAGACATCTTCGACGCCACCCGCAACCAGCGCGTCGCCCTCACCTCCCCCTCGCTCGACAACGGCGTGAACATCCCGCACTTGGTCTCCGCAGTCTCCGACCCGGAGGGCCTGCAACGCCTCGGCACCGTGGCCGGGCTCGAAGAAGCTGCGATTTTCGTCAACCACGGCCACGCCACCATCACCACCCGCCCCGCCGACTTCAACCCGCAGCCCTTCGACGTCGTCGGCTTTGTCGACGCCCACCTCCCGGGCCGCCTGTTCCAGGTAGATACCGCCGGGGCCGCCCTGAGCTTGTCCGCTGGCGATGTCATCCTCGGGGTGCAAGCGGCCCAGACGCTCAACCTGGGCCCGCTCAGTGCCTCCCCCGTCGTGTGGATCAACGGCCTCCCCCACCGCGTCGTCGGGATCCTCACCGACGCCGGCCTCAACGTCTCCCTGCTGCAAAGCGTCATCGTCGCCGAGGAACACGCCCCGCTGCTCACCCCCACGGTGCGCTACGCGAGCGCCGAGATCCGGGTGGTGCCGGGGGCGGCGGCGTCCGTCGCGCACCAGGCACCGCTGGCCTGGCTGCCGACCGCCGCCGATCAGATCCGCGTCGAAGCCCCGCCCGACCCGACCACGCTGCGTGACCAAATCGAGGCCAACCTGGCGACCATGCTGCTGACCCTCACCGGGGTGGCGCTGCTGGCCGCCGTCCTGTCCTTGACAAACGCCATGGTCACTGCCGTCTACCAGCGCACCGGAGAATTCGGACTCCGGCGTGCCATCGGGGCCCGCCGCCGCCACATCCGCGGGCTGGTGCTGACCGAAGCCCTGGTCATCGGGGTGCTCGGGGGCATCGTCGGCGCCTACCTCAGCGTCTTGACCATCCTCGCCGTCACCATCGCCCGCGGCTGGCAACCCGTCCTTGAGCCGGGGCTGATTCCCCTCGGTATCCTCGGCGGGGTAGGGGTTGGTCTGCTCGGCGGCCTCCTGGCCACCCGCCGGGCTGCGCGTATCGAACCATCCGACGCCCTGCGCTCTTAGCGGCCGTACAGCGACCGATTCGACAAGCGGCGCACCAAAGACCGCGGCGCCACCCGCAGCGCCCCAGCCAGCACCTTGTACGACACCGAGGGCGTGACCAGCACCTGCCGCCGGGCCACCGCCCGCAATGCGGCCGCCACCACCTGCTGGGCCGACAGCCACGTCCAGGCGGGGGCCGCCGAGATGTGCATGTTGGCCGTCTCGTGGAACTCCGTCCGCACCAAGCCCGGCAGCACTGCGCTCGCCCCCACCCCGGTGCCCCGTAGCTCCTCCGCAAGCCCCTCCGTAAACGAACGCACCCACGCCTTGTGCGCGGCGTACGTGCCCATCGCGGTGCCCGCCGTCATCGACGAGACATTGAGAATCGCCCCCCGGCCGCGGGCCACCATCGCCTGCGCTGCCGCGTGTGACAACTCCAGCACCGCGGTCACCATGACCTCTAAGGCCTGCAGCTCTCGCGCCAGGGTGCCGCCCACGAAGGGCTGGCCGAGCCCAAAACCGGCGTTGTTCACCAGCAGCCCGACGGGTTGTCCCGCTTGGTGCAGGCGCGCGGAGACCGCGGCGCGCCCCGCCGGGGTGGCGAGATCGGCGGGAAACACTTCCGCGCCCACCCCCGCGATCTGCGTTAACTGGTGCGCCAGGCGCTCCAACCGGTCCTGGCGGCGCGCCACCAGCACTACGTCATGTCCGCGTTCGGCTAGCTGCCACGCGAACTCCTCCCCCAGCCCGGACGATGCGCCAGTAATCAAAGCAGTTCCCATATCCCCAGCCTATCGGCCCTGCGCCTCCCGCCCACTCCTTGCGGCTCTCGTCAGCTGCGCACCCCGGACCCCGTCCCGGGGCAGTCCCCACCCGGCCCCTGCCACCCCGTTGCCAGTTGTCACCAGGGCGGAGTCATCTCGGCTCTCCGCGACATAGCGCCGACCTGGTGACAACTGGAAATGGCGGCCTTCGCCGAGGCAGGCGGGGCAACCGGGGCAGCCTAGGCAGGCGGGGCAGCCTAGGTAGCCGGGGCAGGCTAGGCGGGCCCACGCGACGGGTCGGCAAATGCCCCTGCGCCGCTTCCTGTCGTCACACGGCAGCGGGGCGGCCCTGGTAGCCCAGGTCCGCCCCGTCGGCGAGGATCACCCTCAGCCCTTGACCGCCCCCGCGGCCAGACCAGACTGCCAGAAACGCTGCAGGCCGAGGAACAGCACGATCAACGGCAGCACCCCCATCAGGGAGCCCACGAGCACCGCGCCCTTGTCGGCATCGAAGTAGCTCATCATGCCGTACAACCCCACCGTCACCGGTTTCATCTCGTCCAAGTCGAGCATCATGAGCGGCAGCAGGAAGTTGTTCCAGGCAGCCACGAAGATGAACAGGAAGATCGTCACCATGGCGGGAGCCAACAGCCGCAGCACGATCGTGAAAAAGATGCGCACCTCACCCGCCCCGTCGATGCGGGCCGCCTCCAACAACTCATCGGGCACCGTGTCTGCGTAGATGCGCCCCAGGAACACTCCGAACGGGCTGACGGCGGTGGGGATGATGACCGACCACATCGAGTTGGTCAGTCCCAGCTGGTGAAACACCAGGTACAGCGGCACCGTCAACAGCGCCACCGGCATGAGCAGGCCCCCCAGAATCGCCACCTGTGCGGCCCCCCGTCCCGGGAACTTGAACTTGGAGATCGCATAGCCAGCGGACACGGAGATCAGCACCCCGATGGCCCCAGCCGCCCCCGCGTAGAGGATGGAATTGGCGATCCACCGCCAGAAGTTTCCCTGCCCGTAGGAGGTCAGCGACGACACATTCTCGGCCAGGCTGATCTTGTCCGCGAACCACAGGCCGTGCGAACTGACCAGGTCCGCCGTCGACTTCGTCGCCGACACGATGAGCCAGTAGATCGGGAAGAGGAAATACAACAGCACGATGAACAAGGTCGCCCGGGTGGCGAACTTTGCCACTCGACTCGGTTCAATCGAGCGGGGATGGCTGCCCTTGGACGGACGATACGGCCGACCGTCCGGCAGAACGTGCGCGCCGCGCGTGGCGATCGTGGTGGTCATCAGTCATCCCCCAAGCGTGTCTGAACAAAGGCGTAGATCGCGGCCAGCAGCGCCGAGATTAGGGCCATGACGATGGAGATCGCGGAGGCAGGCCCGGCGCCACAGGGGCTGACCTTGCAGCCAACAGCCGAGTTGTAGGCCATCATCATCGGCGTGAAGTCGACCCCCAGGGCCGTATTTTGGGTCGCGAGCACGGTCGGCTCGTTGAACAGCTGAATCGTGCCGATGATGGACAACAGCACCGCCAGCAGCGCCGCCGACTTCACCATCGGAATCTTGATGCGCCGCACAATGGTCCACTCGGAGGCCCCGTCGATGCGGGCGGCCTCGTAGAGCTCCCGCGGCACCGACTGCAAGGCGGCCAGGAAAATCAGCATGTTGTAGCCGGTGAAGGTCCAAGTGGTCATGTTGGCCATTGAGGCAATGACCATGTTGCCCTGCAGGAAGTTGACGTCGACCCCGAGCGCCGCCAGTCCCTTCACTAGTGGGGACAACTGCGGGTTGTAGAGGTAGGCCCACACGAGGGCCGCCACCACCCCCGGGATGGCGAAGGGCAGGAAGTACGTCAGACGGTAGAAGGGCACCCACCGGGCGGCCAGCGAGTCCAGCAACAGGGCCAGGGCCAACGCCCCGAAGATCATGATTGGGATCTGGAACACCCCGAACAGCAGCACCCGGCCCAAGCCCGCCCAGAAGCGGTCATCCCCGATGACGTTCAGGTAATTCTCCAACCCCACGAACGTCTCGACTGGGGTGCCACCGCCGTACAGGCCACCGCCTGCCTTCTCGTGGAAGAAGGACGAGCGCAAGGAGACAAAGATGGGGATGAGGAACGAGACGGTGAAGAAGATGGCGAACGGCGCGAGGAATCCCCAGCCATAGCGCGCCGCGCGCCGACGGCGGGCCCGAATGTACCTCTCGTTAGCAGCGAGAAGCTTCGGGTCCACCGTCGGCGCGGCAGTTCGTGTGTCGGCCACGAGCTATTTGTCCTTCCGGTTATTGGGCCAGGGGACGACCTACCCCGTGGCGTCACACGTTTACGGCTACCCCACTAGGTGAGGCAGGTGGCTTACTTGACGGTAAGGCCAGCGTCCTTCAGCGAGCTGACGGCGATCTCCTGGGCGGCCTTGACCACGTCCTCCAGCTTGGCTTCCTTGGTCAGCACCTTGCCAGAGACCTCGTTGATCTTGGCGCCCACGACCGGCCAGGTCGGGGAGTAGGTGAAGTCAGGAGCCATGATGGCGTTGGCTTCGGCGATCGTCTTGTAGACGTCGTCGCCACCGAACTTGGCCTTGATGGCGTCCGGGGTGGACAGTTCACCGGTGGCGGCCGGCAGCAGGCCCTGGCTCAGCAGGTCGTCGATCTGGGTGTTGAACCAGTCGGCGAACTGGACGGCCTCGGCCGGGTGAGCGCAGCCGTTGATGACGGCCACGGCCGAACCACCGTCAGCACCCGTGGCGGGCTTGGCAGCGTCGAACTGCGGAATCTGGGCCACGCCCCAGTTGGTGCCCGGCTGCTTGTCGAACGCGAAGCCAGCTTCCCAACCGGCCCCGACCCAACCGATGATCTTGCCCTCGGCCAGCGCGCTGTCCCACTCGTCGCTCCAGCGGTTAGCGCTCAGCACCAGCTCCTCGTCCAGGAGGGCCTGCCAGGTGTCGATGACCTTCTTGGTCTCGGGGGTGTCGATGGAGACAACCCAGGACTCACCCTCGGTCCCGAACCACTTAGCCCCGGCGGAGGCGGCCATACCCGACAGCAGGTACTGCTGCTCGTCCGGCTGGTAGACCCCGATGTACTTGCCAGCGGCCTTGGCCTTGGCAGCGGCGGCCTTGTAGTCGTCCCAGGTGGTGGGCACCTCAATGCCCAGCTCCTTGAAAGCGTCCTTGTTGTAGTAGTAGACCAGCGGTCCGGTGTCCTGCGGCAGGCCGACGATCATCTCGCCCACCTTGCTCTGGCCGAACGGACCAGCAGCGTAGTTGCCCTCGTACTGCTTGGCGTACTGCGACACGTCCATCAGGTTACCGGCGATGAACTGCGACCCGATCTCCCCGTAGCCAACCTGCGCCAGGCAGGGGGCGTTGCCAGCCTTAACGGCCTGCCCGATCTTGGCGTAGGACTCGTCCGCCTTGCCTTCGAACTTGGTGGCGGTCACCTGGATCTCGGGGTGCTCAGCGTTCCAACGCTTCACGATCTCCTCGACCTTGACCATGCCGTCCTTGTCCGGCAGACGGTGCCAGTACTCGATCTGGACGGCCTCGCCTTCCATCTTCTCGCCCTGGGTGGCGGGTGCCGAGGACTCGGTCCCCTTGGTCTCCTTGCTGCCCTCTTCCGCCTTCTTGTCGGCGGAGCAACCCACGACCACCAGCGAAGCGGAAGCCAGCAGGCAGGCGGCGACCGACGCCTTGCGGACGATGCCCTTACGAGTGCTCATGAAATGTGCCCTCTCCGTTGAGTCAAGCGAAACGGTCACTCGTCGACCGCCTCTGCGTGATTGTGCGGCTTTCCGCCGTACTGCGAGCAGTTTAGAGCGCCATTTTCTATGGGGTCAACTTAGATTGGTCACAGTTCAGTGACACTAGCGCCCACCGCTGTCTCTCCGCCTCTCTCCCCCGCATGGTATCCCCATGCGAATCGCCACCTGGAACGTAAACAGCATCCGCACCCGCCTCGAACGCGTCCTCGCTGCCGCCCAGCGCCATCAACTGGACGTCCTGGCCATGCAAGAAATCAAGTGCCGCGACGACCAGTTCCCCACCGCCGCCTTCACCGCCGCCGGTTACGAGGTCGCCACCTGGGGCACCAACCAGTGGAACGGCGTCGCTATCGCCTCCCGCGTCGGGCTGGACGACGTCGTCCGCGGCTTTCCCGGGCAACCCGCCTGGGGGAAGGACGGTGCCACCCCCGTCGTCGAACCGCGGGCGCTACGCGCCACCTGCGCGGGCATCGACATCTGGAGCCTGTACGTCCCCAACGGCCGGGAGCTGACTGACCCGCACTACACCTACAAGCTGCAGTGGTACGCGGCCCTGCGCGAGCACTTAGCAGCCACCCACACGCCCACCCGGCAGCTGCTGGCGGTTGGCGACTTCAACGTCGCCCCCCTCGACCAGGACGTGTGGGATCCCCAGTACTTTGTCGACAAGACCCACACCTCCCCTGCTGAGCGCGCCGCCTTCACCGCCCTCGCCACCGCCGACCTGAGCGAGCTCACGCGCCCCCACGTAGATGGCTACACCTACTGGGACTACCAAAAGCTCCGCTTCCCCAAGAACGAAGGCATGCGCATCGACTTCGCCCTGGGCTCCCCCGCCGTCGCCGCGCGCGTGACTGCCGTGGAAATCGACCGGGAGGAACGCAAAGGCAAGGGGGCTTCCGATCACGTGCCCGTGATACTGACCCTCGACTAGCCGAGGTTCTGTAAACGCACCTACCTCTCAAGAGAGCAGGAAGGCGGGCTAGAGATGGGCCACAACCAGCAGGAACAGAACGTAGAAGCAGTGCCGTTGCAGGCGGTGGTGTACGTCCGTATCAGTGATGATCCGGAGGGCACGGAGCGAGGTGCGGATCGGCAGGAGGCTGATTGCCGCGCGTACGCTGCCATGCACGAGTGGGAGGTGGTGGCGGTGTTCCGGGAGAACGACACGTCGGCGTTCAAGCAGCGCACGATCACCCTGCCCTCGGGTGCGGGGGTGCGGCGAAGCAACAAGCCATCGAGGACACCTGGCACGGCGGTCGATTCTCCCGGACGGCTCGCGTTCGAACACCTCGCAGATGCAGGTGGAGGAGGTGTGGCCTGCGATTTTGGATGAGGACACTTGGCAGCAACTCGGTGACGTGTTCGACGCGAGGAAGAAGGCTCGTAACTTCCATACCCCCGGCAGCGGGGTCGCGAAGCGGCTGTATACGTTCTCGGGGCTGATCCGTTGCTCGGATTGTGGGCGGGGCGTAGCCCGTTGTGGCAGTATCAAGCCGCGAGTCTGATTCTTGAAGCTGTGCTCATGCATCCGCTCCCAGACGGGGTGACTGGTGCCACCCCTGCGTGTCGCCGTAACAAGACCGTCGAGGCGTTCCAGGAGCGCCGTACCGCCTACCGTGCTGACATCCTCGTCCACCGGGTCGAGTTCAGCTGGCGCACCTAACACGAGAGATCCGTGCCGTTGGCCTCGCCTCCTGATCGACACAGCAGGTTCAGGGTGCGGGGCCTCGCCGTGTCACCGGCATCGCGCATTCCGTTGATCTGGAAGCTGCTGGCGACGGACGGGCCTCCGAAAGCATCGACGAGTGCCGCCCCGGTAGGACTGCTGGGATGTCCGAGGTTGAGATTCCGGAACAGCGCGACGTAGCTCATGGGTTCTCAACCACCTCGATGATCGCTCGTGCCACGTCCTCGGGCGCGGTGACCATCGGCCAGTGAGAGCTATCGATCGTGCTCATGATCCACCCGTCCGCGATGTCCGTATCCGGTGCTACGGGAGGATTCGTGCGCAGGCACCTCACATAGTGGAGGCGCACATTTGCTGCGAGGGTCTGGATGGGCTGCTTGATCGCGTGTTCGGCGTAGGTGCCGATCGGCTGTGAGGTCACATGCTCCTGCAGCCAAGCGAGATCCTGATCGGTGATCCCATTGTTCGGATACATCTGGTCGAGCTGGTCGCGCGTGAACCAGGGAGTTGCGCCGTCGCGAGCGAGGCTTCGCATGAAGTCCTCTGTGCGGGACCCCATCACCTCGAACCAGGACGCGCTGGGCTGCGGGAGTACCGCGTCGAGAAAGACCACTGAGCGTAGACGCCCGACAAGTCGGTGCAATGCTCCGGCTGCAACGTATCCGGCGAAGGAGTGCGCCACGAGCGTGACGCCCTCCAGACGGCCCACCTCGGTGGCGAGGTCATCAATCCAGTCGGATAGCGTGACAGAAGAAGGGGGCGTTTCGTCATTGCCTGTTGCGCGCAGTTGTGGCGTAACAACGGTCAATCCATGCTGTTGCAGCAGCGGAGTGACCCGGTTCCAGGCCCAGGGGCCGAGTCCGCCGCCACCGACAAGAACGACGGGGCCGTGGGTAGTCATGAATGTGCTCCTATCTGCTGCATGAAGTCGCTGAGGTCGTTCACTAGTTCTGCCGCGCGTCGAGTGCGGCCATGTGCCCGCCTGTACCATGCAACGAGGTTGTTGTGCTGTTCGGAGACGGCGCGGGAAGCAAAGTCGGCCAATCCGAACTTGCTCACGGCAGTAGCTGCGGGCGAGAAGGTGGGAGGCATGCCCGATCTGCTCGTCGCGCACAGTCGCATGCTGGTGGCAACACTGTCGGTGAGCGAATACAGGGTGACGTTGGCGAAGATGAAGTTGTCTCCGATACCGAAATCGCCTCCGAGGGTGCCCTGCCAGAGGCTGTACTTGTCGAGTTGCCACGCGAGAAGTCCCACCGGCGAGTCGGCCAGAGCGAACGCGGGGGAGTCCGGCCGTTCGGCTTGGAGACGGAGGTAGGTCACATACTGCTTTAGATCGCGCCATACCCTGTCCTCGAGCGCGCCATCTGCGATAAACCCGTGAAATCCGGCGCTGACATGCACACCGACGACCCGATCTGGATCAAGAGCCCCCATGTCGCAGGCGACCGCGGAACCCCAATCCTCGCCGTGCATCGCGAAACGACTGAATCCGAGCGCTTCCATCATCTTCAACAGCAGTTTGGAGGAGTCCAACGCAGACCAGAACGCTCGCGGTAGCGGGGATGCGCCGAAGCCCGGCATCGAGACCAGCACCGGCTCAGAGCACACTTTTCGCAGTTCACCGATGACGCGATGGATCAAGAGGAACGATGTCGGCCACCCATAAAGCAGCAGAGGAAGAACGTCCTCACCCGGAAACCGCAAGACATGCAGGTCGATACCATCAACTCGCACCATTGCGTGCGACTCGGCCTCCGCATCGTTGTTCGCTGGTTCGAGCCAGTCGATCCATCGTGTTACTGCTTCGCTAACAACGAGGTGGCTCAGGCCATAGTTGCCGTCAATCATGGCTACGGTGGCTGGAAATCGTGCTGTGCGCAGGCGGTTATGCAACTGGCGTGCTGCCGCATCCAAGTCGGGCAGCACGCCAGACAAGAGTTGGTAGCATGCTGTCATATATCGAGGATACCGCAGAATGACAGTATGCTGTCAATCGGAGGGGCATGGAGCAAGTCATTAACGCAACGCTGCACGCCATATGGGAGGCCAATCGCTTACTCCGCGACGAAGGCGAACGTATGGCCACATCTGTGGGGCAGACCCATGCGCGCCGCATGGTGCTTCAGACGGCCGGGGATGGCGCCACCGTTCCCGACATTGCCCGCCGCTTGCGCCTACAACGTCAAAGTGTCCAGAGGGTAGCTGATCAACTCGTTGAGGAGGGGTTTGCCTACTACGAGGATAACCCCCATCACCGGAGGTCAAAGTTGCTCCTGACGACACCAGCAGGCGACGACGTGCTGACCCGGCTGGCAGAAGTCCACAACGACTGGATCAGCGAGATCGGTGAGCTTGCCTCCTCCGCGCCCTGGGAGGACATGCGCAGAGGACTCGAAACGCTGATCGACGTGCTCAAGGCAAAGAATCCAGTGACACCGAACGAGTAGCTTCCCGTCAATCGGTCGTCACTTTTCCTCACAACAACGCATTTCTCCGGCCCCGTCGGCAGCACAGCCCATCCCGCCGAAGGACACGGTCAAAGGCTCGCCTCAAGAATCACCAGCCCTCAACTCCTCCTCCCCCTCCCGGCTTCAAACAGGCTATCCACGTATGCCACCGTGGGTGGGGCGTGCGCACCTCCTTCATGAGACGACTCATGAAGGAGGCAAGGATGAAGGGCGGGGTGATCCTGTTTCGCGGCACAGGTGCCGCCGCTCGCTGCGCAGCACAGTGGCACTGTGGGATCGTTCGACTACTCAAACCTGGGATACGCGGTGCTAACCAGGCTGCTCGAAGTCGTCACCAAACGCGACTGGTGGACGCTCGCCACCGAGAGCGTCTTCGGCCCGCTCGGGATCAGGGACGTCTCGATAGACCTTGCCCCGGAGCGTCTACCGGTGATACGCACCTGGACGGGCGGCATCCGTAAACAGTGGAACGACACTGGCCCGTTCATCGGCGCAGGCGGCGTGCACGGCATGTTCAACACGCTCGAACAGTACGCCACGGCCAGCGTCCGGCAGACTGTCGGCAAAAGGCCCCTGGGGTGGATGGACGACCCCACGCTCTGGTGGCACAACGGCCTCAACAAGGATCACGGAGCACTCATCGGGGTCTCGCACGACGGCTCACGAATCGTTACCGTGCACACCCTCGGATACAACGCCGGTCACGAGGACAAACTCGCTGCCAGGCCCGAACGTCGGCACCCCCGCGGCTGAAAGCTCAGCGATTCGCCAGGGCTTCGGCTCTACGCCCCTCTCTATCAGTAGCCTGAGACTGCGCATACGCGCACGATCACAGGTGAGTGCTCTTAGGGCACCTCGACTAGGCGCGCGCCAGCAACTCGGCGTTCAGGTCAGGCCAATGCCGCACATGCGTGGTTCCGAAAGGCTGCGCCCCGAGGAACACGGCCGCCACCCCTCGCTGCGGTTCCACCCACAGGAAGCCACCCGCCTGCCCGAAATGACCGAAACTCGCTGGGCTGTGGGCCGCGGAAAGCCAATGCGGAGACTTGTCCCCCTTCAGCTCTGGACCCAGCGCCCACAAGTTGTCGTGTTGGCGACCGTAGCCCGGCAGCACCCCCGGTAGTCCCGCGAATGCCGGGCTGGTCATGGTGGCGTGGGTTGCTGGAGACAGCAGGCGGGGGCGGAGCAGCTCCCGGGCTAACCGGATGAGGTCACTTGCTGGCCCCCGGACGCCGTGCGCTGCCGAGGCCCCAAACTGGGTGTGCTCCATTCCCAACGGCCCGAAGACCTCCTGCGCGATCCAGGTGTCTAAAGGCAACCCGATCGCGTCCTCGATGATTGCTCCGAGCACCTCGTACCCAAAGTTGCTGTATATCCGCCGCCGCCCGGGGGCGCTGACCACTTGGTCGCGCTCAGGATCCAGGCCCGCTGCGTGGGCGAGCAGATGCGCCACGCTCGCCCCCGGTGGCCCGGCGGGTTCCTGCAACGTCAGCAACCCGCGTTCCACGGCTTGGTGGGCCGCGAGCGCCGTGGCGAGTTTGGTGATGCTAGCCCAGGCGAATGGCTCGTCCAGGTGCCCCTCGCGGTAGATCTCCCCCTCGGCGTTCGTGAGTACGAGAGCGGCAGGGAAAGGGAACACGTCAAGTAGCGCCATGCCCCCACCCTGACGCACTGGGCCCGCGCCTGGCAAGGCAGCCCCAGGGGGAGACCGGCAAGGAACCCCGCGGCAGTGACTCCGCCCACACCTGCCATCCACCACGCCAGTTGTCACCGGGGCGGTGGCATGTCGGTTCTGCCCGAGATAAACCCGCCCTGGTGACAACTGGAGGGGGCGGGCCAGGTGGCCAGCAGGCGCCCGCACACAGGGGGTGGCGGCCAGGCCCTGTGGGCCTGGCCGCCACGTCTCATCCCTCGGCAGCGGCTGCGTTCCTTAGGGCTAGGCGGCCCGCAACACTAGGCCAGGGCCCTCCGCCGCGCGATCCACCTCGACCTCGCCCCCGTCGCTGACCTGCCCGGCCAGCAGCAGGCGCGCCAGTTGGTCTCCAATCTCCCGTTGGATGAGGCGCCGCAGCGGCCGTGCCCCGTAGGCTGGGTCGTATCCCTCGCGAGCAAGGTAGTCACGCGCCGCCGGGGTGACGCTCAGGACGATGCGCCGGTCGGCCAGGCGCGCCTGCACCGCCCGCAGCATGAGCTCGACAATTTCTCCCAGCTCGTCGCGGCTGAGAGCATCGAAAATGACGATGTCATCCAACCGGTTGAGGAACTCGGGCTTAAAGGCGCTGCGCACCATCGCCATCACGCTTTCGCGCCGTTCCTCCTCCCCCAGGCCAGGCTCGACCAGGAACTGCGAGCCGAGGTTGGAGGTGAGAATGAGGATGACATTGCGGAAGTCGACCGTACGGCCTTGCCCGTCGGTGAGGCGTCCGTCATCCAACACCTGCAGCAGGATGTCGAAGACCTCCGGGTGCGCCTTTTCCACCTCGTCGAGCAGCACGACGGAGTAGGGCCGCCGCCGCACGGCCTCGGTGAGCTGCCCGCCCTCTTCGTAGCCCACGTAACCGGGGGGAGCCCCGACCAGGCGGGCCACCGAGTGCTTCTCGGAGTACTCCGACATGTCGATGCGGACGATGGCGCGCTCGTCGTCGAAGAGGAAGTCGGCCAGCGACTTGGCCAGCTCGGTCTTCCCGACCCCCGTGGGGCCGAGGAAGAGGAAGGAGCCGGTGGGCCGGTTGGGGTCGGCGACGCCTGCCCGCGCCCGCCGCACGGCGTCGCTGACGGCCGCCACCGCGGGCTTTTGCCCGATGAGGCGCGCCCCGAGCACGCTTTCCATGCTGAGGAGCTTTTCGGTCTCGCCCTGCAGCAGCCGCCCGGTGGGAATGCCGGTCCACGCCGCCACCACCTCGGCGATCTCCGTCGGGCCGACCTCTTCGGCCACCATGGGTTGAGCCTCGCGTCCCTCGGCCCGTTCGGCCTCCTCGGCGCGCGCCAGCTCGGCCTCCAGGGCCGGAATCTCCCCGTACAGCAGCCGCGAGGCAACCTCGTAATTGGACTCGCGTTGCGCGTTATCCGCCTGGGTGCGCTTCTCGTCCAACTGTTGCCGCAGTTCCCCGACGCGGTTGTGTTCGCTCTTCTCGGCCTCCCACCGGGCGGTCAGCGCCGCCAGTTCCTCGCTCTTGTCGGCCAGGTCGGCGCGCAGGCGCGCCAAGCGTTCCTGGGAGGCCTCGTCGTCGAACTCGGCCAGGTAGGACTCCTCCATGCGCAGCCGGTCCACCTGGCGCCGCAGCTCGTCGATTTCGACGGGCGAGGAGTCCAGCTCCATGCGCAGGCGCGAGGAGGCCTCGTCGATGAGGTCGATGGCCTTGTCGGGTAGCTGCCGCCCGGTGATGTACCGGTCGGACAGCTGGGCGGCGGCCACTAGCGCCCCATCGGAGATGGTGACCTTGTGGTGGGCCTCGTACTTCGGGGCGATGCCGCGCAGGATCGTCACGGTGTCCTCGACACTTGGCTCGCCCACGAACACTTGCTGGAAGCGCCGCTCCAGGGCGGGGTCCTTTTCGATGCGCTCGCGGTACTCGTCAAGGGTGGTGGCTCCCACCAGCCGCAGTTCGCCGCGGGCCAGCATCGGTTTGAGCATGTTGCCGGCGTCCATGGCTCCTTCGGAGGCGCCGGCCCCGACGACGGTGTGGAGTTCGTCGATGAAGGTGATGATCTGCCCGGCGGAGGCGGCGATTTCCTCCAGCACGGCCTTGAGCCGCTCTTCGAATTCACCGCGATACTTGGCCCCGGCGACCATGGCCGCTAGGTCCAGGGAGATGAGGCGCTTGTCGCGCAGCGATTCCGGGACATCCCCGTCAACTATGCGCTGGGCGAGTCCCTCAACGACGGCCGTCTTGCCGACGCCTGGCTCCCCGATGAGGACGGGGTTGTTTTTGGTGCGGCGAGACAGCACTTGGACGACGCGGCGGATTTCCGCGTCACGGCCGATGACGGGGTCGAGTTTGCCGTCGCGGGCGGCGGCGGTCATGTCACGCCCGTATTTGGTTAACGCCTGGTAGGTGCCTTCGGGGTTGGGGCTCGTCACTCGCTGGCCCCCGCGCACGGTCGGCAGGGCTTCGGCGAGGGCGGCGCGGGTGGCCCCATTTTTGCTCAGGGCCTGCCCGGCCGGACCGGGGTCGGCTGCCAGGGCCAGGAGCAGGTGCTCGGTGGAGACGTACTCGTCCCCCAGGGCGGTGGCTTCTTCCCCTGCTTGCGTCAGCACCTGTCCGAGGGCGCGCGAGGGGTTGGCTTGTCCCACGGTGGCCCCCGAGGCGCTGGGCAACGCGGTGAGGGCGGCGCGGGTGGCGCGCCCGATGGCGGCTTGGTCGGCACCGAGGGCCGTCAATAGGCCGACGGCGACGCCGTCAGTTTGTTCCAGCAGCGCGGACAGTAGGTGCACTGGTTCTATGTGCGGATTGCCCGCCGCCGTGGCGTGCTGCATTGCCGAGGAAATGGCTTTCCCCGACATGGTCGTGAGCTTGTCCATGTGTTTCCTCCCAGCGAAGTGTGTGGTCTGTGTAGTCCAACGCCCACAAAGTTGAGTCTGTTCCACTCAACCCTACCCGTTTTGGTGTACTACCTCACACTTTCACTCCGCGTTGTCGCCATCCTGCGACCGCGCAACCCGGTCGAGTTTCCCCCGCGACTGCTAGGCTCCCTCCAGGAGCTGGCGCCGTGGACGCCGGCCAAGGACGAAAGGAGGCGCCAATATGGGACTTGGTGACCTGACGAAGAAACTCAAGGACGCCCTCACCTCTGACAAGGTCGAGGAAGTCAGCGACAAGGGCATCGACCTCGCCGCGAAGGCCGCCTCGAAGGTGACCGGCGGCAAGTTCGACGACAAGATCGCTGACGCCGCCCGCAAGGCCGACGCCGCCATTGGCAAGGCTGACGGCCTCGCCGACAAGGTGGAAGGTCTGGCCGAAAAGGCCGACGGCCTCGTAGGGGACGAAGAAGAGCCCAGCTTCTAAGCCAGGGGGCCCGGGTGGCGACACACCATCCGGGCCTTTTTTGTGTCTATTTTCGGTGCGACAGTGCGCCGCCCGCCCTTTGCCGGGGCCGGGCAGCGGCCTGTGGAGGCGTAGGTGTGGCACGATAGCGGAGCACCTCACGCAAAGGAGCACCGATGAACCACGCCACTGGACCTCTCCCACCAGGGCCCAGTTTGTGCACCCGGATCGCATCGGCCACCCATATCGGCCCCGTGCGTTCTGTTAACGAGGATGCCACCACCATCTCGCCCCGCCTGGTAGCTGTCGCTGACGGAATGGGGGGACACGGTGGCGGGGACGTCGCGGCGGCCATCGTCACGCGCCACCTGTTTAATTCCTCTGCCGAGCTGTGGCACACCGCGGAAGAGATCACCCGAGTGTTGGAGGCTTCTGCGGCCGAGATTCGCCGCCTACAATCTGAGCGCTCCGCCCCCGGCACCACCATCGTCGCCGCCTGTGCGACCGTGCAAAGTGGCCTGCCAGCCTGGCTCATCGTGTCCATTGGCGACTCGCGGGCCTACATCTTCTCGGGGGGAGCCCTCCGCCAGGTCACCCACGACCACTCCCAGATCCAGGAGATGCTCGACGCGGGCCTCTTGAGCCCCGAGCAGGCCGCCGTCTCCCCCTACCGCAATGTGATCACCAATGCCCTCGGTGCGGGCATCACCAACGTGCAACCGGATTTTTTTCTCATCCCGGCGCGTCCCGGCGATCGGCTGCTCCTCACCTCGGATGGCGCGCACGGGGTGCTGGCGCCCGAACATTTGGCCGAATTAGTCGCTGCCGGGGACACCCCGCAGGTGGTGGCCGATTCCATTTTGCTGGCCGCTCTCACCGGCGGGACGCAGGATAATGCCACCGTGGCGGTGCTGGAAGTGCTCAGCGCCTCACCTGCCTGGCCCGATACAGACGCTCCCGATCCGAATACGCTGTCCCGTGTAAGTTAATGACCGCTGAAGGACTTTCGATGACTACTCCTCACCTCACTGTCCGCCCTGGGGGCGGCCTGGTAGCCAGCTACCCTGGCGGAGTCATGCTGCTGGGGCCCGGCTCTTGGTCATCCGCCCGCCGCATCTGGTCTCGCCTGGAGCAAGGAATCGACCCGCACAAAGCGGTCGAGGACGGCCAAGACGTGCTGATCATCTCCAACGACGGGGAGCGACGTTTCCTCTACCGGCGGGGCAATATCGCGGTCGATGCCAGTCAGTCCTACGACATGGTGGAGATCGCGTGGGAGGAAGACTCGGGCGGCTGGTACGGCGCCTTCGTGCCCGCCACGGCCGAGATAGAGGCTTCGGTCGACGGCCCGTGCTATCGCGGCTTGCTGCCGCTCACTTCCGGCATGGCCACCGCCTTCTCCATCCGGCTGGCGGGGGTGAAAAACACGAACGACGACGCCCCCGCCCCGAAGGTCGCGGCGCACGCCAGTGACACTCCGCCGCCCGCCAGCCCCAAGAAGGCGACAGTTGTCGAGGAGGCCCCCCGCCCCGAGCCCGCTGCCCTGCCCGGCCCCGTGCTGGAGCCAGTAGAGTCGCCGGAATCGCAGCCGTACTCCACGGATGCGCTGGCCGGGTTGGACGACGCCAAGACTGAGGCCCTGAGCGTGCCGCTCCACGTGCTGCCCGACGTCAACGATCAATCGTTCGCCTTCTCGGCGGACCTGCCGGCCCCGGTGGGACACGAGCCGATCGTCGACCTGCCGACGGTGCCCTACACCGCCAACCCAGACGACACGATCGCCCAGCTGCCTGGCGAGCACTTTGGCAACCTGACTCCACCGAACAGCCCGGACATGGAAGACCGCACGCTCACCCAGGAGCAATACCAGGCGCTGGTGGGCGACGGCCCGGTTAGCAACGCGGCCACTCCCGTGTTGCCGGGCGCAGGGCCCGCGGTTGATCTGGTGGTCTCCACGGGGCATCGGATCGCGTTGGAGCGCAGTGCGGTGCTCGGCCGGGAACCGCGCAGCGATGTATACGGGGTAGGCACCAACCCGCACATGGTGGCCCTGCCTTCCCCCGCGGGCGAGATCTCGCGGGTGCACGCCGCGTTTGTCCGCCACGGCTCCGGCTTCGCCGTGGTGGACCTGGGGGCGGCCAACGGCACCTCCGTGCTGCGCTCGGGGGTGTCCCACAAGTTGGTGGCGCACACGCCGCTGCTGCTGGAGCAGGGCGATATCGTCGATATCGGCGAGGGCGTGACGGCTTGGCTGGAGCCCCGCCTGTAGGAGCGAGCATAGCAAGGGGGCAAGGGCGAAAAGCGTCCTTGCCCCCTTGCTATGCCGGTATCGACCGCGCCTGGGTCTCCGGCTGCGCCCACCGCGGAGCGGTGGGCGCAGCCAGCTAATTAGTCACGCACGCCTTGCGGCTTTCGGAGCTGCGCCCGTCGCTCGCACGGGCCGTCACGACCACACAAATCTGGCCGGGCGGGGCGGCGAAGGTAACTCGCTTGTCGCTGGTTTCTTCGGCCACCGAAGGCAGGCCCTCCCCCTCAGCCTCGTACAGGAAAGTGTGCGGTTCAGCCACGTGGTAGTCCCACGTCGCCTCCACCTGTCCATCGGCGATAACCACCTGCAGCCCAGTTACTGGCGGCAGATGCAGCGGCACCGGATCTTGCGCCTGCGTGGGGGCCTGGGTCGGCAGCTCGGCGATCGTGCCCGGCTGCCCACGCAGGGAAGCGATGAGGGCAATCACCCCCACCAGCACCAGCGCCACTCCCGCGCCGATCGCCCACTTGCTGGCCGGCCGGGCGGGCGGGGTCGGGGGGGAGACGGAGGAGCGCGCGGGCTGGGGCCCGCCGATCCCGGACCAGGCGGGCACGTTCGGATTACCCGCGCGCACACTCTGGCCAGGTTGCGCCCCAAGAGCCGGGCGTCGGGCCACCACGGTGCGATTTTCGGTCTCGGAGCGGGCCGGGCTGGGCGGCGGCGCCACGAAGTCCGCAAACCCGGGCACCTCACTGCCGAGCACCCGCGGCCGCCGCACGACGGTGACCCCCGCCTCGGCGTCGTCCATGGCCAAGGACTCATGGGCGTCAACATCGGTGAGCACCGTGATCGGGGTGTGCGGCTGCCCGATCTCTGTCTGGATGGCTTGCAGGGCCTTGGCCAGCTCCATGACGGTGCTGAAGCGATCTTCGGGGCGCTTAGCCAGACCCTTGCGCAACACCGCGTGCAGGGAAGCCGGGGCGCCCGGCAGCGGCAGGGGCGGCAATACGCCCTTTTGCACCCGTTGCGCCAACGCCAGCGGCGTGTTGTCGCCGCCGGGCACCTCGTACGGACTGCGACCGGTCAGGAAGCTCCAGGCCGTGGCGCACAGGGAGTAGATGTCTGCGGCGGGCTGGGCGAGCGCCCCAGCCACGTGCTGCTCGGGAGCGGCCCAGGGGGCGGAGAACCCCTCACGGGCGCGCCCTTGCGCGGTGGTGCCCTGGTGCGTGGCGATTCCGAAGTCAGTGAGCACGGGCGTGCCGTAGGTGGTCAGCAGGATATTGCCGGGCTTGATATCGCGGTGCACGATGCCCATGCGATGCAGCATTTCGACGGCGCCGCCCACATGAATTATGTAGTGCAAGGTCTCGGCCAGCGACAGCGGCTCGCTCCGCACCCGGTTGCCGAGGTCTGCCACCGGGCAGTACTCCATGGCGATGTAGGCCCGCCCGTCCGCGTGGTGCCCCAGCTCGATAAGGCTGGGCACCGCCGGGTGGGTGGCCACCCGCGCCATCAGGGAGGCCTCGATGGCGAAGTCATCCCGCAGCTCCTGGGAGGCACTGCGGCGCGGGATCTTGATGGCGACAGGCCGCTGGAGAATCGGCTGCCGATAGAGGAAGACGTCGGCGAAGCCACCCGCTCCGAGGAAGCGGATCGGTTCGTAGCCAGCTAGCTGGGGCGGATGCGGGGTCGCATTCACGCCTGGTCCTCCTTATGTCCGACGGTCGCGCCGCCCGTCGAGCTGCAAGAAGCGTTGCCGCTTGCGGGCCGCCAGGGACAACGGGGCGAGGGCTTTTCGCCACCAAGGCACTGGGAGCGACCGACGGGCCTCTCGCGCAGCTTGCCAGGCGGCAGTGACATCGTAAGCGTTGGGGACAGTCGGCCCATAGTCCCCTTCGTCTACCAAAGTGGCAAGGTGACGCACTTCATTGGTGCCCAGCTTTTGGGCGACCTCCCGCCGGGTGGCCCGCAGGGGAATCTCTATCCCCCGTTCCACCATTTGGTCAACAAATTCGTCAAACGATCCGCGCAGGGCGAGGCGCGGGGCGCGGCGCCGCCGATTCCAGGCCCGCCAGGCCTTGGCGGCGGCCAGGAGTGCCAGCGGCAGGAGCAGCAGCCCGAAACCACCGACCACGTACAAAACAGTACGGTCAATCAGCGCTGGTTCGTCTTGTTTGCTCTTGTCGGTGTCCTGATCGGCAGCCTCAGGGGCCAACTCCACCAGGCTCTTCGGCGGGGGCGGCGGCTGCAGCACCTGCGGCTTGTCGATCTGTTTGGGCGACTGGGACTGCGAGCGTGGCAGCTGGTCGGTGGGCGGGGTCGGGTCGAAGGGGACCCAACCGGCGCCCTCAAAGGCGATCTCCACCCACACGTGTACGTCCGAACCGTGCAACACCAAGGGCTGGCCGGGGGCCAGCTGCTCGGACCCCGAATGGTAGGCCCCCATCACTACGCGGGCGGGCAGCCCCACCGAGCGGGCCAGCAGCATCATAAGGACGGCGTACTGCTCGTCGTCCCCCACCAGCTGATCGGCGCTCAGCATGCGGCTAATGCGGTCGGCGCTGTGGCCCGGAATCGGATCGGTCTTGGGGCCAGCATAGAAGCCCTTGTCCCGCAGATACTGCTCCAGGGCCCGCGCCCGTCCCAGCGCCGTTACTTCGGACGAAGAAATCTCGGATGCCAGGGACGCCACTAGCACCGGCACGCCGGTTAACGGCGGCAGGGACACGTTGGCGACGTCAAGGCTCTTGAGCTGGGCATCGGTCCACGCGCGGGGGGCCACCCCGGTGGCCCGGTAGGTCGCTCCGTTCAGACCGCCGCTAGCCACGAGGGCGCTGTAGAGGTTCGAGTCGGCGTACAGCGAGCGGCCGTAGGTGGTCTCGCCCTCGCCCGCAAACTCCACCGACTTCGTCGCCCCGATTGTCGGCAGCCACGGCAGCTGATAGTTCGACAAGTGCACCTGGTAGGCCACCGGGTGCCCCTCGGGGACTTGCGCGGCGGGAAACTCGCTCCCGACCTTCCGGAAGCCCTCCCCAATATCGCGCCGGTCAGAGACCGAGGCGATGATGCCGTCGTAGCTGTCCATCGTGGCAAACCGGATACGTTCCCCGGGCGCGACCCCGGAAACCACCAGGATCTCGGAGGTGGCCAGCGTCCGATTCAAGTGAAAGAAAGACGCCAACGGGCTCGGGTACTCGTGCAGCTCCAGCGGTGGGGCGACGGCGGTGCGCAAGACGTCGCGCGAATTACCGGGCTGCAGCTGGCCGACGGCGAGAGCCGAACCGGCCCCGGCCACGGCCAGGGTGAGGGCGGCAGCTACCACCGTGCGCAACCGCCAGGCTGGCCTGCGGCGGGGGGAAGGGTCGGCGGCCAGCAGTTCGGCAGCCTGCGCCGCGCTGGCACCGAGTTTCCGGTCAGCCTGCAGGTGGGAGATCGCCCACCACGCCAGTACCCCAAGCATCCAGGCCGCAGCCCACGGGGCCCCCAACCGGGTGGTGACGGTGGAGAAGGCGATAGCCACGGCGTAGTTCGCCGCCAGGGGAAGTACCGCCCAGGCTCGTCCGTGCCGCACCGGCAGCACGAGCCCCGCTGCCAGCGACAAGAGCAGCGAGCTGACGTAGGGGACCACGGCCGGGCCAATGAAATTGCCGGCGGGCGGGGTCAACGTCAACAAATCCATCCAACCGTCCACCAACTGGGTGGCCAGCGTGACGAAGGTGGCGGGAGTGGGCACAAAACCCAACACCGTGGTAGACGGCACGGCGGCCACTCCCCCGCAGGCGAAGAAAACCAGTCCCGTCGCCGCGATGATGCCGAGCGCCGAAAATTTGAAGCGGTGCGCCAACCACGCCAGGATGCTGCCCAGCAGCAGCCCGCTGCCGGCCGGCAGCAGCGCCCTGACCCCGGTACCAAAGACTTCGGCGTGCACCACCACGGTGGGGAGGAACAGCAGCCCCAAGATGAGACGATCCAGCAGCATCAGGTGAGGCTCCTCGCGATGGCCCGCTGAGCAGACTTCAGGGATTCCACAGACAAGATTTCGATACCGAGGACGGTGTGGCGCAGCAACTTAGTGCCCGCCACGCGCACCCCCAATTTGCGCACGTTCGGTCCCGCCAGGCGCAGCGCCCCAGCGATCTCTCGCTCGGAGTTGGCTTGCCCCGTGATGACCGTCAGCATGGAGATCGACGGGTAGAGCCCGAGCGCCGCCGACACGGAATGGGCCAGGCTCTGCCCCGAGTCTTCCAGCTCCAGACGGGCGCAGGCATCTAGCAAAGCCAGCGGCGAGTGGCTGGGCAGCCGCAGCCCGTTGGCCACCACCGCTACCCCCCGCGACAGCAACAAGCCCTGGGTCGCCAGGGACGCGGCGACGGCGATGGCGATGTCTTCGCTGTAGTTGAGGTAGCCCGCGGCCTCCGTGTCGATGACGATGAGGTGGCGGGAACGCTTGGTGGCCTCAAACTGGCGCACCACCAGGTGCCCGACGCGGGCCGTGGAGCGCCAGTGCACCGAGCGCCGATCATCACCGGGCACGTAATCCCGCAGTGCGTGGAAGGCCACGTCAGAGGAGGTGCGTTCCTGGGTGACAACTCCCTCGACGTCGCGTTGCGAACCGGTGGCGTCGTGGGGAATGCGCGCGGTCTCGGGGTGCACGAGGATTTCCACTTGCTCCCCCCAGGACTTCTCCTGCCGCAGCAGCCCGAACGGGTCCTGCCGCACGGTGCGGGGAGGGCCCAGCGTGACCACGCCGCGCCGCGTGGTCGGCACCGCGAAGGGTTCCTCCGCTTGTTTGCCCGCTGGCAGGGCCCCGATGATGAACCGCTCGGCCACCCCGTTGATCGGCACCTCCAACGGCAGGTGCGTCACGCGCCGCGTGGTCGGGTTGTGCACGACGATATTGCCCAGCGCAATTTCGCCCGCCACGACCCGGCGGCTGGCTAGTTCCAGGTGGACGCTGTGCGGGCTGCGGCGCACGACGCTGACCAAAGCCGCCATTAGCGCCACCAGGCACACGGCAGCCACTGCCAGGCCCGAACGCCAGGTCCAGGCCCAGCTGGCTAGCGCGCCGCCCACCAGCAGGACCACGCAGACCCAGCCGGCGGCGGTCAGCCGCGGCCACGACGGAGGGTAAGGGATGCGATTCATGGGCGAGGTTCAGGCCCCTACGGTCGGCACAGCCACGTTGGCTAGGGCCCGCTCGACGACGGCGGTCGAGGTGGCACCGGTGAAGGCCGCGTCGGGGTCCATGATGATGCGGTGCGGCCAGACGACGGGCGCCAAGGCCTTGACGTCGTCGGGCAGCACGTAGTTCCGTCCCTGGGCGATGGCCCACACGCGCGCCATGCGCACCATGCCGAGCGCCCCCCGGGTGGAGACCCCGAGCAGCGTCTGGGGGTCGTTTCGGGTCGCCTCCACGAGCGCCTGAATGTAGGCCAGGATCGCGGGATCGGTGTGGTTGTGGGAAGCGACCCAGATCATCTCGGCCACCTCGCGGGCCGTGATCACGGGTCGCAGATTGAGGGAGCGGTCCGGGGTGGCTGCCCCCGCGAGCACTGCCACGGCCGCCTCTCCGCTCGGGTAGCCGACAGAGGCTTTGACCAGGAAACGGTCCAGCTGGGCCTCGGGCAACGGATAGGTACCGGCCTGCTCGACCGGGTTCTGGGTGGCGATGACCAGGAACGGCTTACCGGCGTCGTGCCGCACCCCGTCGACCGTGACCTTGCCTTCCTCCATGACTTCCAGCAGCGCCGACTGGGTCTTGGGCGAGGCGCGGTTGATCTCGTCGGCCAGCACGATGGAGGCAAAAATGGGGCCGCGGTGGAACTCCCAGTCCTGGCTCTTCTGGTCGTAGATCGTCACGCCCGTGATATCGGTGGGCAACAGGTCGGGCGTGAACTGGATACGCGAAGAGGTCGAGTCGATAGTGCGGGAGACGGCCCGCGCCAAAGCAGTCTTCCCGGTGCCGGGCGCGTCCTCCAGGAGCACGTGCCCTTCGGCGAACAGGGCGGAAAGCACCAGCCGAATGACTGACGCCTTACCGAGCAGGGCGTGGCCAACGTTCTCGACCATGCGCGCGTAAATGCGCGCAAACTCCACGGCCTGATCCCTCGAAACTTCCATCAAAACCTCTCATTGCCAATCGCAGTACAACTTGCCTGCGTTAATTGCGTAGTCGAAGAGCCCGGCGCTATCGAACGCGGTGCGCCAGTTGGTGGTTTGCACGCCGGCATTGGCTGGCATCGTAATGGTTCGGCTGGCGCCGTCGATATCCGAGGTGTAGGTGCACACCCCGGACTTGCCGGCCGGCACCCCCCGCAGCTGGAACTGCACGACGTTGCACGGTGGGGCGGGCTCGTCGTCTTCATCGTCGGCCGGGGGCAGCGCGGGCTGGGCCGCCCCCGGGTCGGGGCACGCCACCGCCGCCACGTCGGTGACCTGCAACTCCACCCGCACTTGGCTGGACGCCCCAACCCATCCCCCGCAGGCTCCATCAGCGACGCAGGCCCGGGCCTCAATGCTGCGCTCGGCAGCCGGGTCACCCGGCATCTCCACCACGGCGGTGGCACCATCGACCCGGGTGGCGGCCCCGCCCGGGGTGCGCCACTCGATGGCTACCACGCTCCGGCCGTTGCCCGCCTCGGCACCGTTGATGGCGAACACCACCTTGCCGACCTCGCTCTGCGCCGTGATCGTGGGCTGCCAGACGGGTCCATACGGCACGGCCTGCCCGGAGGCAGCCGAAGCCGCCGAGACGTAGGTGACGCCGTCGCGGTGCCCCACGGCCCGCACTTGGAAGCTGACTGGCACCCCGTTGGGCAGGCCGCCGACGACGGCGGACAGCGGGCGCCACGCCCCCGCGCCAGTGGGGCTGATCTCGTAGCTCAGCTCGGCCGCCGACCAGCCGTTGCCGCCCACAGACGGGCGGGAGAACGACACGGCCAACTCCCCGTCGTTACCGGTGGGGGTCAAGCCGACGGTGGGCGGCGTGGGCGGCGGCCCCAGCGCGGTCACTGGCCCGGAGGGAGTGAAGGTCGAGGTGCCTCCCTCGCTGCGGGCAGCCACCGCGGCGGAGAAAGCC
This sequence comes from Buchananella hordeovulneris, assembly GCF_001907235.1. Taxonomy (GTDB): domain Bacteria; phylum Actinomycetota; class Actinomycetes; order Actinomycetales; family Actinomycetaceae; genus Buchananella; species Buchananella hordeovulneris. The sequence continues at coordinate 52,305 of NZ_MQVS01000007.1, read as the reverse complement.
GGCCCGAAGGGCACGTAGACCGTGTGGGTCAACTGGCCGGCAGGCACCTCCACCTCTGTGGCGCCGTAGCGGACCAGGTAGGACTGGATCGGCCGCCCGTTCGCGTTGAGCGGGGGATCCCAGCTAATGGTCATGGACACGGTGCCGCCGCCGATGTTCTGCTCACCGGATGTCACCCGCACTGCCGCGGGCGGGCCGGGCATGCCGAACGGGATGGCGGGGACCGACTGCTCGGAGAACTGGGACGGCTCGCTGGCGGCGTTAACTGCCTGCACGCTGGCGGTGTAGGCGGTGCCATTGGTCAGCCCCGTGAACTCGGTCTGCAGCGTCGCCGCGTCGACCTCGCGCACCTCGCCGGTCGGTTGCAGCACGACGACGTACTTCCGGATGGCCGAGCCTCGGTTGCCGGGGGGCTGCCAAGACACCCGCACCAGCCCATCCCCCGGGCTGACGCCGGGCGCGGCCGGGGTGTCGGGCCGCTCGTCAACCAGCACCGTGTTAGACGGCCCAGACGACGGCGACAGGCCGACCGCGTTGCGGGCCACCACCGTGAAGGTGTATTCGACCCCGTTGGTGAGCCCGGACACCGTGCACTTAGTGCCGCGGCAGGGGAACGTCTCGCCGGACGGCTGGGCGGTGATGATGAACTCCTCGACGGGGGCCCCGTGCGGGTCTCCCTCGATCCACTCCACCACCGCGGTGGAGGCGCCCTCGGCCCGCGCAAAGACGGAATGCGGGGCCTCCGGCACCGAGCGGACGGTCAGGCTCACGGTGCCCTCCACCCGTCGCGACGGGTCACCGGTGGCATCAACCACGAAGAAACGCACCCGCATGGTGCCCACTTGACTCTCGTCGGGGCGGATAGTGATCGTGCTGCCTTGGGCATCGACCTGCCCGTTGCCCACCGAGACGGCCACGGACGAACCGACCACCTCGATGGGGCTCTCGGGGAACGGGTTAGTGGCGTAGGACGCCACGTCCACCGTCACCGGTTCTCCCGCGTTGACGCCCCCCAGGTCGATGGGCGCCACCTGGATGAGGGGGCGCGACGACGGGGCGATCGTCACGGGAATGCTGGTCGATTTGGTCCCGGAGGGGTCCTCCACCGTGATCTCGATGCTGCCGACCGGTCCCTTATTGCTTTGCGTACCCGCCGACACCGTCAACATGTAGCCGTTCAGGCTCGCCGAGACTTCCGACGGGGAGGAGCCCATGCGGTAGGTCATGGCGCTCGGATCGTCCCCATCTGGGTCCTCCACCATGAGCCGCAGGTCCACCTCCACGGGCGGCTCGCCCGCCCCCACCGTGATCGGCGTCGGACGCAGCAGCGGCGGCAGGTTACGGGTCGCCCGCACATCGATGGGGACGGTGAGGGTCGAGGTCAGGCCCGATCTGTCCTCTCCGGCTGCCCCGTCCGTCACCTCAAAGCTAATGGAGGTACGGCCCGAGAACTCGGGATCTATCTGGGCCACCAGCACGTTTTCGTTGCGCACCTGCACCTGACCGGCGATCCCGGGGGCGGTGGAGATGGTTGCCGGATCGGTGATGCGCGGGGTGGTGCCCTTGCGGGTGATCACGAAGCCCCGCAGGTCTATCTGCACTTCCTGCCCGGCCTTCACCCGCAACGGAATACGGGCCGGATTAATGCGGGGGCGCTCCTCGATGCGACCCGGGACGTAGACGAGCGCCGAGGCGGACAGTCCATCGGTGTCGGTAATGGTGTAGACCAGGGCTTGGCGCTGCTCCTTCACCTCCACCAGCAGCTGGTTATCTTCCACCCGCACGCCCGGCTCGTCGCTGGAGACGGTGAGGGCTTCCACCTCGCCGTCGGGGTCATCGTCGTTGGCGCGGACATCCACCCGCACGATGTTGTTTTGGGCCCCGACCACCTGCTCGGAGGTGACGATGTCGTCGCGCGCCTGCGGGGGGCGCAGCTCGGCGTCCTGCTCCACTCGCACCGTCAGCAAGCCGTCTGCCACCCCACCCCGGTTGTCGGTGATCTGGTGCAAGATCCGGTAGGTTCCCGGCTGCGACGGGGACACGAAGACGATCCGGTTGTCGCGCAGGCTCGCGGTGATCTGCCCCTCCGGGGTCTGCACCGAGTTGCGCACAACGGCGATCGGGTCCCCGTCAGGGTCGATATCGTTGGCAGTAACCGGCATCGACACTTCACGGCTCGGCCGCACCACGAGGACGTCAGCCACGGCGGTCGGCACCTGGTTGCGCTCCGAACGCGGTGCCACCCCGACCCGCACCCGGCCGATGCCCTGCCCGCCGAGTCGGTCCTCCACCACGTAGGTGAAAGTATCGGTGCCGCGAGCGCTCTCGAATGGGGTGTACTCGATATAGCCCACCCCCAGACTGACGGTGCCGTGCGTCGGGGTCTTGTCGATAGCCACCAGCGAGACCGAATCCCCATCCGAGTCGATACCGCTGAGCGGCACCGGGATGCGCACCGGCACCCCCGCCACCGCCCAGCCGGTCAGGTCCTGGGGGGTCGGGGCCGAGTTGGCGGCCGACGCGGCGATGATCTCTATGGAGACGCTGGCCGACGACACCCGTCCGGCCGTGTCCTGCACCGTGTAGTTCAAGGTGACGGTGCCCGGCGTCTGCCCGGCCCGGAACCGCACCTCGTTGCCCGTAACAAACGCCAACCCGGTGGAAGCCTCCACGCTGTGCTGCAGCTCCGGCAGCAGGCTCAAGGCCAGCCCCGAGGGCGACAGGTCGTTGTCCAAGACCGCGATGGAGGCGACATCACCCACCCGCACGCGGGCCTTATCTTCCTGCGCCACGGGCGGCAAATCGATCTCGCCGTCCCCGCCGGGCAACACGGTGACCCGCCCGGTGGCCGAGGCCGCCCCGTTGGACACCACGTACGAGAACCAGGCCGGCGCCTCCAGGCCGCTGGGGGCCGTGACCCGCAGCAGGTGGTGATCCACCAGGGTGACGATCAGCGGTGAGCCGGCCGGGACCGACACTGACTGGATGACGAGCACCCCACCCGAGGGATCGATGTCGTTAGCCAGCACCTCGCCCAGACCGATACCCCCGGTCGGCAGCACGATCAAGTCGTCCTCCGCCACCGGCGCCGCATTGGCGTCCACCGGCTCCACGTCGATGCGCACGATACCCGTGGAGGTCTCGGGGCCATCGGTGACGGTATAAGTCAGGTAATAGGTGCCCACGCGGGAGGCAACAAAGTCAAACGTGCCCGTCTCAATGCTCGGGTTGACGCTCGAACCGGCCGGTGGGGTGGACAGACTCACCAAACGCAGCCGGTCGTTATTGGGATCGACGTCGTTGGCCAACGGGGAAACCGTCAGCGTCTCCCCCACCCGCGCCACATAGAAGTCGCCGTTGGCAACCGGGGCGGCATTGCCCTGCTCCCGCACGTTAATGCGCAGTTCATCTTCCCCCACCTCGCGGCCATCGGACACGCTGATGCGGGAGGTCTTCACCCCCGGCTCGGAGTTCAGGTCGCGTACCACCACCTGGCCTTCGGCCCGGTGCTGCACCTGCATCGACTCGGGGCTGGTGGCACCCGCCAGGTAGAACGGATCCCCGTCTGGGTCATACCAGTCCGTCAACACGTTGTACTCCACGCGGGCCCCCTGCACCACCGTCGTCTGCGACGGCCGCAACCGGGCCGGGGCATTGTTTTCGTCCTCGGCCCGCACCGTCAGCCTCACCGTGGCGGTGTCCGTTCCGCCGCGCCCGTCAGAAGCCTCGTAGACGAAGGACGACTGTCCGCGGGCGTCGGCCGCCACCTCGATCTGCAATGCTGCCCCGCCGCGCACCTGCCGCACCTTGCCGAGGGACGGTTGTGTTTGCGCCACCGCCGTCAGCAGGTCGCCGTCAGAATCGGAGTCGTTGGCATGCACCGGCAGCAACACGGTCCGGCCCGGCCGCACCCCAAACTCGTCATCCGTGGCGTCCGGCGGGGTGTTATTGGCCTGCCGGTTACTCTCCGCGATCTCGTCCGTCAGCTGCGGCGACAGCTGCTCTTCGTCGTTCTGCTCCAAATCCTGGTCAATCTGCACCCAGTCATCTATGAGCACCATGTTCTCGTCGGCCAACCACACCGGCCCCGACTTCGTGTCGTTCAAAACAATCAGGTCCCGGTTGATGCGGAAGCGCGGGTCGCGGGCCTTGTCCAGGTTTTCGGCCTGCAACGCCACGGGCGGCGCCCCATCGTTGCACAAACGCAGAAAACGACCCGAGCCTGCCCACGCCGCGTAGTCACACCCCTTCACGCGCGCCGGCGCCGCCGGCGCCCCGGGGACCGGCCCCGCCTCCTGCCCGCCCGCAGGCAGCTTCTCCACCGCCGCCGACTGCAGGTTGACACGCAGCAGGTTGGCGTCGGAGGCCACCAGCACGTGCGAGGCCTGCGGGCCAGGCAGCTGCAACCGGGTATTCGACTCCCCCAGGTCTATGACCCGGTCCGGCAGGTGCAGTTGATTGTTCTGTTTGTCGAGCACCACCGGCAAGCTGCCCACCAGCGAGACCTCGATCTCGGTGCCCGCCTGCAGTTGCGCCAACGCGAACGGCTTAATGGCACCGGCCGGGTCGATGACGACCCCCCGGCCACTTTCCGCCGAGGCCGCCACCAGCGTGCCATCGTAGGCCGCCGCCACCTGGCCATTGGCCAGCTCCGCGGCCACCGCCTGCGGCTCCTCCGGTGCAAACCCTGCCAGCTCGCCCACCGACATGGCCCACAGCAGGCCCTTCTTCGGGTCCAAAATTGCCACCCGCTGCCCACCGTGGGCGGCCCGAGCTCCCTCCGGCAAGGACGTGGCCACCCCGGTTTTCACGATCGCCGGGTCGATCGGCGACATCGCGCCCGACGACAAGTCGTTAAGCAGCACCGTCGTGCCCGCCTGCGACACGTCGAACTCAGTGGTCGACGTGCGTAACGCCGAGTCGATGCGGCGCGCCGGGTAGTTCAACCGGCCCACGATCCGCAGATCCTGGTTCGTCACCCAAATGCCGCCATCGTTCAACTCGACATCCGCGTTAGCCACCCCCCGGTGTGTCACCGCGAAATAGGCGGCCACCAAAGACACGACCACCAGCACCGTCCACGGCAACCGCGAGGTTGAAAAAATGCGCGACGCGCGGCCCCACTTCATCAACTGCCCCACCCTGTAAACCCGGTCCCCGCCTGCGCGGCGGGGCCGGGGACAACTCTGCCTACCGTCAGCTCGCTCGTCAGGACTCCAACGAAGTGCCGATCCGATGGTTGCCGAGCCAAATCACCGTGCCCGGCTCCACGTCCATGCCCGGGCCCGCCGCATCGACCTTGTAGACGCCGTATGTGGTCTGCACGGTCGTGCCATTGGTGGAGCCCAAATCCCGCACGTGGATGACCCCGCCATCCCAGTTGAGGACCACGTGCTGCTTGGACAACGTGCGGGTCTCGTCGGGAATAGCCACCAAATGCTTCGGGCTCAGGCCCGCCGGCGGGCTGGGGCGGCGCCCAATGATGACCATGCCGTCGACGACAATCTGCTGCCCCGCGGGCATCGTCAACACCAAACGCTTGCCCTCCTGCCCCGGCGCACTCGGTGCCAACTGGCCCTCCGGCGTCGGGCCGCCCCCCGGCGGCAACGGCAACGAGTCGGAGTCAGCGTGCACCGCCGGCGCGATCGGAGACGCCGCAGGCGTGAAAGAACCATTAGCCGGGAATGCGGCCGGAATGGGCGATCCCGGCGGCGCAAACGGCGAAGCCCCGGGGGCCGACGGCGGCCCGGGACGCTGCGGCGGCGGCGGATTCACCCCGCTCGGCGGCTCCGCTGGCGGCGCGGGCATCGCGGCGATCGGATGCGCGGGGACAAACGGCTGCGTGTTCGACGGCGGGGTGTAAGGCTGCCCCTGGCCCGGATAGCCGAACTGCGGCCTGCCAGAGCCGTCCGGCACCGGCAGCGGGCCCGAATCGGGGTCAGCGAAGAACGTCTGCAGGTCGGCAGTGTGTCCACTCGGGCGCGACTCAAACGCCTCGCCGATGGCCTGCCCGGCGCCCGCCACGTCACTCACGGCAGCCTGCCAGTCCTCCCCGGCGGCCTCCACCGACCCGAAGGCGTCCTGCACCTTGCCGAAAGCCTCCTGCGCCTGGGAGACGCGCGCCGCTCCCTTGCGCAGCTTCCCGAAGAAAGACTTCTTACCACTGTCCTCACTGGTGGCGGGCGGTACCGCCGGGCCCGGCCACGGCGCCGCCGCCTGGGCAGGCAACGGCCCCGGCGCCCCCTGGGCAGGCCACGCCCCGGGGGCAGGGGCCGCGCCCGGCGCGACCGGCGGCCACTGGCCACCCTGCGGCCACTGCGCACCAGCCCCGTCCGGCAGCGGAGTCTGACCAGCGTTTTGCTGCCACGGGTTGTTCATGCTACTTGCCCCCAAATCGAGAAGTTTCGTCGCTGCTGTGGAAGGCGGACGCTCGGATTCATCTGGCGGCTCCTGCCGCAGTTCTTCGCATCCCAGACGGCTTTCCAGCGTGGGGGTTCCCCCCACCACTGGGCTGCCTGCCTGCTGGCTAGCAAACTTTACTGGCCCATCATCGCTCGTTGGACCGGAAAACGCCACCGCCGTTCCGGCGGCCCAGGACGGAGAGGAGCCAGCCGGGCCAGCCACCCGCGTATCGCGCAGATAGGCCCCCACCGTCTCCCCCAGGGCACCAGCAGACCAGGCGGTCGCCAGCGCCGCACCAAACCCGGCCATGCCGCCGTCGCGCCGCACCACCGTGCCTCCCAGCACCGCCAAGCCCAGGGTGCGCGAATTGGCCAACAGCATCCAGGTGCCAATAGCGGCCACCAAGGAAGTGGCCACCAAACACGTGGCGACCACCACTTGGGTCTGCCGCCACCCGTAGGCAACCGCCAGCGGGAGCGCCACAGCGAGCAGATCGAGCAACACCGCACCCACTGCCTTACCAGTCGGTAAACGCCCGGTCATTCCCGTAGCACCCCCTTCCGAGGCCAAAACCAGCTCATCCAGCCTACCAACCGGAGCCAGGGCCATCGGACCCTAAACTCCCCCTGCATTGTGCCCCACAAACGCCCCTAAAGTCAGGGGCCGCGAGACAAACCCGGTATATAACGGCTCAGCGCCAGCCTGCACCAGATAAATCAACTAAAACGGTCGCCTACAGGCGGGTCAGAAAGAACTGTTTCTCCAACGCCCCCATGAAAGCTGCCTGCGCATTGGTGGAGGCCCCTCCGTGACCGCCCTCAATGTTCTCGTAATACGTTACGTCTTTGTCGGCGGCCAACATCTGGTGCGCCATGGTCCGCGCATGCGCCGGGTGCACCCGATCATCTTTCGTCGAAGTGGTAAACAAAATCGGCGGGTAGGTGCGCTCCGGGTCGAACAGATGATAAGGAGAAAACTTAGCGATGAACTCCCACTGCGCCGGATCGTCGGGATCCCCATATTCCGCCATCCACGAGGCACCCGCCAGCAGCCGGTTAAACCGCCGCATGTCCAGCAGCGGCACCTGGCACACGATCGCACCGAACAACTCCGGGTACTGCGTCAACATGTTGCCCATCAGCAGCCCACCGTTGGAGCCGCCCTGCGCCCCGAGGCGGGCGTGCGTCGTAAACCCGCGCGCCACCAAATCCCGCGCCACCGCCGCGAAATCCTCGTAAGCCCGGTGCCGATTTTCCTTCAACGCCGCCGCATGCCAAGTCGGCCCGTACTCACCACCGCCCCGAATGTTGGCGATCGCATATACGCCACCCCGCGCCACCCACGTGGCCGCCGTCGCCGCCAAGTAAGACGGCGTCAAAGACACCTCAAAACCGCCATAGCCGTACAACACCGCCGGAGCAGACCCGTCCGCCACAAAATCGGGCGGAGTAATCACAAAATAGGGCACCCGCGTGCCATCAAGCGAAGTAGCAAAAAGCTGCCGCGCTGCCATGCCGTCCGCAGCGAAATGCGTGGGCGCTTGGCGCAACACCTCCCAGTTCTCCACCCGGCCATCCGCCGACAATTGCAGCAGTGCCAGCGTCGTCGGCGTGAGAAAACCCGTGGCAGTGACCCACACCTCATCCTTGGCGTCTGCATCCACTGGCGCCAGGCTCACCGACAGCTGATCGGCGCCCGCCCCCGGGATCTCTACCGGGCGGCGCAACCACTGACCTTCCTGCCGATAGTGCGCCTCCACCCGCGGCACCACGTCCTCCAGCACCGTCAACAACAGCAGATTGGCGGTGGCGTGCCAATCCTCCAACGCCGCCGTTTCGGTGGGGGCAAACAGCACCGTGGCCTGCCCTCGCCCCGCCAAAAACTCCGACAACTCGAAAGCAAGCAGCGTGCCCGCCGGGTAGGTCTGCCCGTCGACCTCCCACTCGGCGCGCGTCCGCACCAGCAGCTGATCCCACACCGGCACCGCCTCGTGTTCGGTCGGCACCTCCAGCCAGGTGATCGGTGCCTGCGTCGGATCCGCATAGGCGGCAAACCCCTCCGGGACGAACCCCGTGCGCATGGTGTAGAAATCCCGCATCTGCGTCACCACGTCCCGCACGTAGCCAGGACGCCGCGAATGCCACACCTCAATCAGCATGTCGGTGGCGTCCACCGCCGCGACCTCCACTGCCTGCGGCAACTCTTGCCCGCGGCGCCACACTGCCACCGTGCGCGGATAACCCGAGTCCGTCAATGTGCCTTCACCACGGTCGGTAGTCACCAGCACCGTCTCGCCCGTGTCATCGGCCCACTGCAGTGACCCCTTTGCCAGCGGCCGCGTGAATCCGTCCGCCACGAACTGGCGCGACTCTAAGTCGAACTCGCGCGTGACGTCGGCGTCCGATCCTCCCGGCGACAGCGCCACCAGCGCACGGCGGCACTCGGGAAGCAACACCTGCGCCCCGTGCCACACCCATTGCGTCTCCTCGGCCGCCGCCAACGCGTCCAGGTCCAGCAGCACCTCCCACTGCGGCTCACCACTGCGGTAAGACTCCCAGGTGGTGCGGCGCCACAGCCCCCGCTCGTGCTCGGCGTCCCGCCAGAAGTTGTAGAGCAGGCCTCCCCGCTCGGTAACCAGTGGGATCTTGCGGTCGTCGTCCAGAATTTCGCGGATCGTCCCCTCGATCTCGGCGAAATCCCCGTGCACCAAGCGCTGGCGGGCCGTGGCGTTTTGTTCCTCGACCCAGGCCAGCGCCTGCGCGCCCTCCACCTCGTCGAGCCAGTGATCAGTAAAAGGCGGGTGTTCAGTCATTCCCCCATCCCACCACATTTGCGTACCACAGACCCGGGTCACAGACGTGTCCCCCTCCACAAAATGCCGCCACCCGGCCTAGCCCTCGCAGCCATGCGCCCCTACCCGGCCGGTAGCCCCTGCTTGGGGGCATGCGCGCCCCCTCTACCAGACACCGCCACCCGGCCTAGCCCTCACCTGCGGCAATGGGCGCGCCCTCCATGAAACATCGCCACCCGGCCTAGCCCTCGCAGCCATGCGCCCCTCACCGGACCGATCTCTCTCTCTCCCCCCCCCGCACCCGCGCCTGCCCCACCCCAGTTGTCACCAGGGCGAACCGTACTCGTGTAGAACCGAGATGAGACCGCCCTGGTGACAACTGGAAGCATGCGGACAGGGAGCGTCCCGTCCACGGGGAGAAATATCAGCGGTGGCTAACCACCGGGGTGCCAGCCTCCACGAACTCGTAGACCCACTTGGCCTCCGCCACCGGCATGTTCACGCACCCATGCGATCCATTTGGGCCCGACCACCCGAAAGACTCCTGCCACGGGGCACCATGGAACGCGTACGAGCCGTGGAAGTACGTCACCCACGGCACATCCTTCGCACAGTACGGCCACTCCGGCGTGCATCCCATGTCCTGCTTCTCGTACTGCAGATAGACGTGGAACAGGCCCGTGACGGTCTCGTGGCCCGGTTTACCCGGCACAATCAGCACCGGACCGTGCACCCGCTCCCGGCCCTGGTAACCCGAGACCGTGTTATTGCCCAGGTTGATTTCCAGCCATTTTTCTCCGGCCGCGGCCGGGTATGGATCGTTCTCGGCCCCTGGCAACACCTGCCGCTGCGTATTTTGGGCCTCGATCTTGTCGTAATCGAAGTCGCCCGAGAAGGCTTGCCCGCCGTGCAGCGCCTGCACCACCTGCTCCGCTACCTCCTCCGCGTTATTCACGCGGTAACCCGCCACCCCCGGTTTGGCCTCCACCAGCACCTTCCCGGCCGCGTTGACATTGTCGATACCGGGTTTTGGCTCCACATTGGTCTGCCGAGCTGTCTCCAGCACCCAGGCCCGAATCTTCGCGTCCGCAAACACGGCCTTTCCCTGCTCACTATCCAGCGAAACCCAGGCCGCCCGCTGCGTCACATCCGCCGCGAAATCCTCCTGCCCGTCGGTAATGACCACCGTCTGCGCCAGCATCTCATTGGCTTGCGCAGCCAGCCGCTCCGCCTCGGCCGTGGTGAACTGCGGTTCCACCTGCCGCGGTTGCACGGAAACTTCTTGCGAGGACAACGACGTGCCCGCCCGCTGGAGCGCCTGGCGCACCAGCGCTAAATCCACGCTCTGGCCCACCTGTCCCGGCTGGGCAACGAAACTCTCCGACTCCGGCGAGAATTCGACGCTGGCCTCCCGCTTCCCAGGGCCTGCCGCCTGCTCAATCCGCTCGAGCAATTGCTCCAGTTTCGCCTGGTCGAACTTGACCTCCACCGAGACATCCCGACTCCCGAACAACGAGCCCAGGCGCCCCAAAACTGATTCCGAGCCCGCCAGTGCCTCAGCTTGCAGGCTCTCGGCGTCAAAAGTTGGCGATAAGTCTGGCAGCGCCACCGTCACCCGCTCATCACCGATCTGCACATCAAGCTGGGCATTTTCCAGACGTTTTTGCACCGCCAGCGATATTGCGGGCCCGTCCAAACCGGTCACGCTCTGGCCTGCCACCGACACGTTCGGCAGCGCGACTCCCGCAAACTGGGAGGTGTAGGCCACGGCCGCGCCCGCCCCACCCAGCAGCAAGACGGCAGTCACCCCGCCGATCCATAGCGCTTTTTTCGACTTGCCCATACGTGTAATCCTAAGAAAATCACCTAAGAAAGCCAGTGATTGCCCAGCCGGTGTGACAGATGTCTAGCGCACTGTAAACCCTGGACGCCACAAAACCAAGGCGGTTTGCGCATTGCCAGCGGAAGACGACGGCCCCACCTGGGCTGCCCGTCGGCCCCGCACCCCCCGTTCCGCAGTCCGAATCTCCCCGGAAGCCGACGCCGTGAAGACTCGATTATCGCGCGCCCGTAACTGCGCCAACTCGCCTTCCACCAACCGCAACCGCTCCCGATCAGCGGCCAGCTCGGCTTCACTACGCGCCAGACGCTCTTCCAAAGACAAAATCTGGGCAATCCCCGCCAAATTAATGCCCTCAGCACGCATCTGTTGAATGCGTCGCAGCAAATCAATATCGCCGCTCGAATAACGCCGCCCCCGGCCAGCCGTCCGCCGCGGCGAGACCAACCCCAGCCGGTCGTACTGGCGCAAAGTCTGCGGATGCATTCCCGCCAGCTGGGCCGCGACCGAAATCACGAACATGGCGGACGAGCGGGACGCACCCGCCCCGCTCTCGCGCCCATTCATCGCTGCACCGCCGCCGCCAACTCCGCGCGCGGATCCGGCTGCTGCACCGCCGCCGCCAAGTCCTCGGCTGCCTGCCGGGCCGCACCGTCGGCCACCGTCGGCAAAACCAGCTGGAACTCGACATACAAGTCGCGCTTAGCGGCCGCCGTCGAGGCTCCGCCCTTGACCCGCAGCACGGTACCGGGTTGCGTGCCCGCCGGGACCTTCACCTTGGCGCGTGTCCCATCCAGCTTCGGCACCTCCACTACTGCTCCCAGCAGCGCCTCCGCCAAGGTCAACGGCACCCGCATCCGCACCCGGCCATCCACCAGGTGCAGCACTGGATGCTCCTCGACCTCAACCGTGACAATCAGGTCGCCAGCAGGCGCGCCGTGCCCGCCCGGTTCGCCCTTGCCACGCAAACGAATCTTTTTGCCGGTCTCCACCCCGGCGGGGATCCGTGCCTTCACGCTCCGCCGTCCCACGGACAGCGTCACCGTGTCACCGTCCAAGGCCTGGAAGAAGCCCAGCCGCACCGAAGCGCGTATGTCTCGCCCGGGCTCCCCAGGCGGGAAGCCGCCCCCGAAACCATTCGCCGTCGGGCCGCCGCCGAACATGCCAGACAAGATGTCCTCAAACCCGCCAGCTCCACCGAATCCGGCAGAACCACCGGTGGAGAAACGCACATTCCCACCGCCGAACATGCCAGACAAGATGTCCTCAAATCCAGCGCCGCCCGCGCTCCCCGCACGGAAACGCGCCCCGCCGCCCGCCATCGCCCGCAGCGCGTCGTACTGCTGCCGCTGCTCCGGATCCGACAAGACCGCGTAAGCCTCCCCGACGTTCTTAAAACGCTCCTCCGCGTCCGCAGACTTGTTGTGATCCGGGTGCAGTTCGCGGGCCAGCTTCCGGTAAGCCGATTTTATGGTCTTCGCGTCAGCATCCTTCGCCACCCCTAAAGCGGCGTAAAAGTCCTTCTCCAACCAGTCCTGTCCAGTCATCCTTTACCTCCTTTCCCAAAAACCACACCCGGTCACCTCGCCCGGCGCCCGGCCTCACTCAGTAGGCGTGTGCACGGCTACGCGTGCGGGGCGCAAGACCCTCTCGCCTGCCCGATAACCCGGCTGCAACACTTCGTGCACCGTGTCCTGCTCCACCTCGGCGTGCGGCATGGCCACCAGAGCCTCGTGCTGGGTCGGGTCGAACGCCTCGCCCGCCTCCCCAAACCGGGCGAAACCGTGCTGCGAGGCCAGGGTGGCCTCCAATTTGTCGGCAATCGCGGCAAACGGCCCGTGCAAGTCCCCGTGCGCCCGCGCCAAATGCAGGTCATCAAACACCGGGATCAACGCCTCTATCACCGCCGCCGCACCCGCCACGCGAGCCGCCGCCAGTTCACCCCGCGTGCGCCGCACGAACGCGTTGTACTCCTGCTGCAGGTTGTACAGATCCGCCCGCGCGCGCGCCAAATCGTCGCTCACCTGTGCCAGCTCCGCAGCCGACACCGCCGCAGCTGCCTCGCCCTCGACTTCCGCGCTCGCCTCCGCCTCGTCCGACGTCGGCTCCTCCGGGGCGCTCTCTGTCGGTTCTGCCGCTGCTTGCGCTACCTCCGCCTCGGACAAACCCGCCTCCGCGTAGGCCTCATTTACCGCGCGCGCCAACTCCTCGTGGCCCGACAACTCATCCCGCTCCGCCGCCATGACAACTCCTTCCAGCGGTCAGGGGTGGGGCCTAGGGCCCCACCCCACGCCAAACTCAGGCCTGCTCGTCGTCGACGATTTCGGCGTCCACCACGTCGTCGTCCGCAGCCGCGCTCGGCGCCTCCTGCCCAGACTGCGCCGCGTTCAACGCCTCACCGATCTTCAACGACTTCTCGTTGAGCTCCGCCAGCGCCGAGTTGACGGCCTCAATGTCATCACCCTCCAGGGCCGTACGCACCTTGGCCACCGCGTCCCGCACCTCGGTGGCGACGTCCTCCGGCAGCTTGTCGGCGTTCTCGTTCAGCAACTTCTCGATCCGGTAAGTCTCCTGCTCAGCCATATTCCGGATGTCGGCCTCCTCCCGGCGCTTCTTGTCCTCCGCGGCGTGCGCCTCGGCCTCCTTCACCATGCGGTCGATCTCCTCCTGCGGCAACGCCGAGCCACCGGTGATAGTCATCGACTGCTCCTTGCCCGTCCCCCGGTCCTTCGCCGAGACGTGCACGATGCCGTTAGCGTCGATGTCGAAGGTGACCTCAATCTGCGGCACCCCCCGCGGCGCCGGCGCAATGCCGTTCAACTCGAAGGTCCCCAAAGGCTTGTTGTCCCGCGCGAACTCCCGCTCGCCCTGGAATACCTGAATCAGCACGCTCGGCTGGTTGTCTTCAGCGGTGGAAAACACCTCACTGCGCTTAGTCGGGATAGCCGTGTTGCGCTCAATCAGCTTCGTGAACACCCCACCCTTGGTCTCGATGCCCAGCGACAGCGGCGTGACATCGATCAGCAGCACGTCCTTCCGGTCCCCCGTGATGACCCCCGCCTGGATAGCGGCACCCACAGCCACCACCTCGTCCGGGTTAACGCCCTTGTTCGGCTCCTTGCCCGTCAACTCCTTGACGACCTCCGAAACCGCAGGCATACGCGTCGAACCACCAACCAAGATCACGTGATCGATCTCGCTGACCTTGATGCCCGCGTCCGAGATAACCGCCCGGAACGGGGCCTTGGTACGCTCGAGCAGATCCGCCGTCATCGACTCAAACTGCGCCCGCGACAGCTTCTCATCCAAGTGCACCGGGCCGTTTTCCGACATCGACACGTACTGCAAGGCAATGTTCGTCGAGGTCGCAGTCGACAGCTCCTTCTTCGCCTGCTCGGCCGCTTCCTTCAAGCGCTGCAGCGCGATGCGGTCCTTAGACAGGTCCACCCCGTCCTTGTCCTTCACCTGCTTGACCAGCCAGTCCACTATCCGCTGGTCCCAGTCGTCACCACCCAAGCGGTTGTCACCGTTGGTGGCCCGCACCTGGATCGTGGAAAAGCCGTCGTCGTCCTTCCCGACTTCCAGCAGCGAGACGTCGAAAGTGCCACCACCCAGGTCAAAGACCAAGATCAGCTCGCCGTCCTTGCCCTTCTCCAGCCCGTAGGCCAGCGCGGCCGCAGTCGGCTCGTTGACGATGCGCTCAACCTTCAACCCGGCAATCTGCCCGGCCTCCTTGGTGGCCTGTCGCTCAGCGTCAGAGAAGTACGCGGGCACGGTGATAACAGCCTCGGTGACCGGCTCACCCAGGTAGGCCTCCGCGTCGCGCTTCAGCTTGCCCAGAATACGCGCCGAGATTTCCTGGGCGCTGTAGGTCTTGTCGTCAATGCTGACCGTCCAGTCCGTACCCATGTGACGTTTGACCGAAGAGATGGTCCGGTCGACGTTCGTGACGGCCTGGCGCTTGGCCACCTCCCCGACCAGCACCTCCCCGGCCTTGGAGAAAGCCACCACAGACGGAGTGGTGCGGGCCCCCTCCGCGTTCGCGATGATCGTTGGCTCGCCACCCTCCATGACGGCGATGGCCGAGTTCGTGGTGCCGAGGTCGATGCCTACTGCACGTGCCATGTTTGGCTCCTTATTCGTTGAGGGTGGGCCAGTCGCCCACACTAGTTGAGTCTGTTGCACTCAATGCTGCGGGGTTGAGTGAACTCCTGTCAACTTCACTCCCCACAAAGTTGAGTCTACATCGCTCAACGTAGGGTGACTGGGGGCTATCCCCAAGGCAGGGCCGCCCTAATATGACGCTCGGCACACCCCGTTCTCGACCTCGCCTAGCCCCCGGGCGGCGCGCCCCCAGCCTCAGCCCGGCCCCCAGCCTCAACCTGACTCCAGTTGTCACCTAGCCTGCCCCACCCCGCGCTCGGCCGACCCCGCACCGCCCTGGTGACAACTGGAATACCCACCCTGCGAACTGGATCACAATTTTCAGCGGAACCCAACCGGCAGTCCATCGAATGCTCAGGTTGTCCAGGCATAGTTCTTCATGAGGGATGCAAGAAGGCGGGGCCACTTCGGGGAGGGAGTGGTCCCGCCGCCTTATGCCCCCAACGGGCGTCAGCGCTCGCGTGCTAGTCATCCCCAGCCCGGATCAGGTAGTGGCTATCCACACCTTGTCCTCCCTCGTCTGACACATCCGCGACCAACCTGGCACCCTGCCCTCATGGAGGAGATCTACCAAATCCTGGCCGTCAACTTCGGAGTGGCAAGCCGTCGGCAACTACTGGCAGCCGGAGTGTGCCGCTCCACCATCGCCCAAGCGGTACGTCTGAAGCTGCTGCGCGTAATTCGCCGGGGCTGGTATTACGCCCCCGGCGTTGTCTCCGCCCCCAGCCTCGTAGTCAGTGCGGTGCGTGCCGGCGGCGCCCTCACAGGGCTCGCCGCCCTCGCCCTGCACCAAGTATGGACAATGCGGCCTGCCACCCTGGAAGTGCGAGTCACACGCCTGGATCGGGCCAAACACAACCCAGAGGCACGATTCCACACCCTCCGCAAGATTCGCTACGCCCCGGTCCATGCCGCCGTTGACGATCCCGAAACGGCATTCTGCGTAGTACTCCAAAGCGAAACTCGGGAACAGGCCATCATCGCTGGGGACTCCATGCTGCGCCCCCACTTCCATGATGCGCTGCCAGTGCGCGGACCTCTCCTCACCCGGCTACGACTGCAACAGCTGGCTGCCCGCTACAACAGGCATGTCCGCCAGACCGCACAATATATAGACGGCTTGCCCGAGTCGCCGCTAGAGAGCCTGGCCAAAGCCCGCCTCCTCGCACGGCGGATTAACTTCCAGCTGCAACATCGTCCCACGGGGGAAAACTGGCGTTTAGACGTTCTCATCGGCCGCAGCCTCGTCCTAGAGATAGATGGCCGGGCCTTCCACAGCGACCCCATCCGGTTTGAGGCGGACCGTCTGCGCGATCAACGCCTCCAGGTGGCCAACTTCGTGGTGCTTCGCCTGACTTATCAGCAGATCGTCAACGACTGGCCTCTAGTCTTCGGCCATATTCAGGCTCTGATGCGACGTAGTGTCCATCGCCGACGCACTTTCACTCTCGCGGCCTAAACCCGCCCGGGGCGTCTTTGCCCAAGGGCGCAAGTTGAATATGCCCTAGATCATGCTGTGCCGCTTCCGCCTGCCTTTTCACTTGGGGGGTAGGCGGCCCCGAGGGCTCAGCGCCGACCCAGCAATCCCCTCAACTGCCTGGCGCAGTCTGCTGCGCACTGAACCATAAGTCACACCAGCCGCGTTGCCGCTCTCCGCCCGGGCATCGGCACCTTGTTCACGCGCCAGTTGTCACGTAGCCGGTTAGACAGCGGGCTGACACCGGAAAGCACCACCCCGGTGACAACTGGCAGCAGCCGCTCCGCCGAACGCAGGGCCTCCCGGAACAGCGAACCCCACCAGGCACGTGGGCCACCAGGCGAACCGCCCCCACCAGGCACGCGCCCCCACCAGGCACGCGCCCCCACCAGGCACGTGGGCCACCAGGCGAACCGCTCCCACCAGGCACGCGACCCCACCAAGCAAGCAGACCCCACCAGGCAAGCCGCCCCACCAGGCACGCGACCCCACCAGGCAAGCCGCCCCACCAATGTTCCGGGCCCTTGCCGCCCATCCCTTAGGCTGACGGTGTGCGCTGCACATACTTCGACACCCGCGCCTGCGTCTCCTGCTCCGCGCTGCCCGTGCCCTACCGGCAGCAACTCGCAGCTAAAGCCGCCCGGGTAAGCGCCCTTCTCCCCCCGTTGGAGTGGCTTGCCCCGTACGCCTCGCCACCGACCGGTTTTCGCACGAGCATCAAACTGGTGGTCTCAGGCAGTTCACGCTCCCCCAAATTAGGAATCCTGGGGAGTGACCAGACCGGGGTGGACCTGTCGCGCTGCCCCATCACCGACCGGCGGCTGCTGGCGGTGTTGCCGCCGATAAAGTCTGTGATCCACCAGGCCAACCTCACCCCGTATTCGGTTCCCGCTCGCCGTGGCGAGCTAAAGAACGTCTTACTTACGGTGGGCGACGACGGGCACGTAATGGCACGCTTCGTGCTGCGCAGCAAGCAACGTTTGCCCGCCTTGCGACACGCTGTTGCCGACCTGCAAACAACAGCGCCCGCGGTCCGAGTAGTCAGCGCGAACTTTCTACCGCAGCATGTGGCATTGCCAACAGGCCCGGAGGAGATATTGCTCACTGAGCAATCGACCTTACCGATGACTGTTGGTGACGTGCGTCTCTACGCTCACCCCGGCAGTTTTGTGCAAACTAATTCGGTTGTAGCGGGCTCCCTCTATCGGCAAGCAGCCGCCTGGCTGGCCGCCCGCGCACCGCAATCAGTGTTGGATTTATTTTGCGGCATGGGCGGGTTTGCGTTGCATTGTGCGGCGGCAGGCACCAGCCGGGTGTCGGGAATTGACGTGTCTGCGGCATCTATCGCCTCCGCCCGTACCGCTGCCAGGGAAGCCGGAAGTTCCGCGGTTTTCTCGGTGGCGGATCTGACAACACTGCCCGTCAACGACGCCTCCGCGGAGGCCGTGGTGGTCAATCCCCCACGGCGGGGCATCGGCCAGCTGATGAGCGATTGGCTGGCAACTTCTTCCGCCGACACGTTGCTTTATTCGTCCTGCAATCCTTTATCGCTGGCCTCCGATTTAGCCGCGTTACCCGATTGGATTCCACGCCGCGGACGCGTGTTCGACATGTTCCCCCACACGGACCACGCCGAGGTATTGGTGGAGCTGACCCGGAAGTAGCCGATTTTTGCTCAGTGGCCGGGCGCGGCACAATGAGCCCCATGAGCAGGTTGGGACGCGCCTTGTATGTGGCAACAGTGGTGGTGACGGTGGCTGCTTGTAGCGGCCAGGATACGGTTACCCAAAATGCGTACGTCTCGTCGGAGATTGTCACGGTCGGCTCAGCCGACCCACTGGCGACCTCTACCCCGCCCCCGGCGGGAGCAGGCATCGAGTGGACTGGCGATCATGTGGCGGCAGATACCTTCGCGGCCGCGATTGATGCAGGCGCGCAGATTCTCGATGTGCGCACGCCCGACGAATTCGCGCAAGGCCACATCCCGGGTGCGCACAACCTGGACCTGACCGCCCCTGACTTCATGTCGCAGGTCAAGGAGTTGGATCCGGCAGGCCTTTACGCCGTCTACTGCCGTTCAGGCAACCGGTCCCGCACCGCGATAGAGGTGCTGCGGGCTGAGGGCATCACCCAAACCGTGGGGCTAGCGGGCGGTGTCGGGGCCTGGCCCGGGCAACTCATCACCGACTGACCTGAAAAACGACCGCCCGGTGCCGCGGGGTCTTCCCGCGAGCCACCGGGCGTTTTATCGTTCAGGTGGTACATGACCGAGTGAGGAGCAGGTATGGCAGTGGAACTGATTAGCGAGGTAGGCGACGAGCTGGCGGCGGAACTGAATGGCTTGTTGCCACAGTTGTCGCGCTCCGCGACTGCTTTGAGTACGCAGGAGTGGGGGGAAGTCGTCTCCCAGCCGGGAGTTTTTCTCTTCGTGTTCCGGTCCGACGACGACTCCGCTCACCGCGCCTTGGGCATGCTGTCGTTGGCGACTTTCCGGATCCCAACCGGACTGCGCGCCTGGGTGGAGGACGTCGTCGTCGACGAGGCGGCCCGGGGCCAAGGCGCGGGCGCAGCGCTGGTGGCTGCGGCCGTCTCCCACGCCCACTCTTTGGGGTGCCGGACAGTGGACTTGACGTCCCGCCCCTCCCGCGAGGCCGCCAATCGCCTCTACGTGCGGTGTGGGTTTGCCGCCCGCCAGACGAACGTGTACCGGCATTCATCTGGGGCGTGAAGCGGCGCAGCCCCGCCTCGTGCAGTAGCCTCATGATATGGAACAGCTACCTTCCTTGCCGTTACCGTCCGGGGCGCGAATCCCGCAGTTAGGATTTGGGACTTACAAGCTCACTGGGCAACAGGGACACGATGCGTTATCCACGGCTTTGCAGCTCGGCCATCGTCACCTGGATACGGCGCAGATGTACGGCAACGAGGGTCTTATCGGGGAAGTGCTGGCAGCGTCTGATTTGCCGCGTTCCGAGCTTTTCCTCACCACCAAGCTCAATAATGGGTTCCACGCGCCCGACGATGCCCGTACATCTTTCCGGCAGTCGCTGCATGAGCTGGGCACCAGTTACGTCGACCTGTTTTTGGTGCATTGGCCGGTGCCGGAGCGCTGGCCCCTGGCTGAGACGTGGGCAGTGATGGAGGAATTCAAGGACGCAGGCTTGGCCCGCGACATTGGGGTGTGCAATTTCCATGCGGAGCATTTCGCGGAGATCCTGCCGACAGCCCGCCACTTGCCTGCCCTTAACCAGGTCGAACTACACCCCTACTTCGGCAACCAGGAAGTGGTTTCGCTGTGTGCCGAGCTTGGGGTGACGGTCGAGGCGTGGTCTCCGATTGCCCGCGGAGCTTGCCTGGCGGACAGCGTGATCACCGATATCGCAAAGCGATTGGCGGCTACCCCCGCACAGGTGGTCATCGCCTGGCATCTGCGTGCGGGCCGGGTGGTAATCCCCAAGTCGACTTCGCAACAGCGCACGATGGAGAATCTCGCGGCCCTGCAGGTGGCGCCGTTGTTGACCGAGGCCGATATTGCCGCTCTGGCTGGTCTGGACCGCGGCGAGGCCGGCCGACTCGGCGCCAATCCAAGCGACGTAATTACCTTCTAGTCTTCCCAAAGTATTTCGGGAAACTCAGGCAAGGTCTGGCCCACTAACTGCAGCTGCTCACCGCGTAGATGGTGATCGAAGTAGTCGCGAATATGCCGACGTAGCAAGTCAGCGCTACGCGCGGGAGATAGACCGTCACCCACGATGGGGGCGATAGCCAACGTGTCGTTGTAGTTCAGATGCATGGCATTTTCCACCATCGCCACCTGATAGTTTGGACCACTCAATTGTCGCACCCGGTCAATCACCTGTTGCTCACTTTCAGCGATTTTCGCGTACCGCGACGGCAGCGAATCCGGGTCGAACCGAAAATGCAACAGCGGTTTGCTCACCCCCTGCTGCGCCACCGGCCCCCAGTAGGAACCATCCAGATTTACCGCCGCCCGCACCCGCGGGTCCGAATATAGGACCTGAGCCGCGGTCGCTCCCCCGTAAGAAAACCCAAAAATACCGACCGTTTCGAGGTCCAGATGGTCACCCAGGGTAGTTTCCGCCAGGGAATCCAGCACGAGCACGACATCCTGCGCCCGCTCCGCAATCTGTTGTGTCGACAGCTCCGCTATTTCTTCACGCGGCCCAAACGCTGTCTGCCAATCGGCCAACACTTCCTCACCATTTTGCACTGACACGACAGCTGACGTGCCCGGGTGATCCATCCCCACCACCACGTAACCATGGCTCACCAGGTCACTGACAACAGCCATGTTCTCGTTCCGGGTAGATCCGAAACCGGGCGAGTAGAGCAGCACGGGGAACTTGCCTGCAGCGGGCGGCAGCTCCGCGAAGGTATGCGTGTTGATGCGCGGCAGATAGTCGAAAACTAGCCCTGGCACTCCCAGTTCGGTGGTCAGCGCCCCCACAACTTGCGGATCGTAACCTACTGCGGGCCGCCCGTCGGCCGATTCCGCTGGATACCAGATGGTGGCGGGCACGCTGCGCGCGACCTTGGCGTCGGTGACCCGCGATTCAACCCGCCCGTTGTCGAGGAACAGCACACTGTGCGCGCCCACCGCGTACGGCCCGGTGGGCGCGGGCACCGCGAAAACCGGCAGCGCCCAGGCCGCCACCCCACTGACCGCCACCGGCACGAGTCCACCCAAACTTGCGGCCAGGCGCCGCAGGATACGGGCCCACCGCCGCCCACCGCCGCGTCGCACGCCCGGCCGTGCAGCTCGTCGCCAGCTCACCGCCGCCAGCACCGCGAACACAGCCACCGCGGGCAACAGTAAGAATCGTGGGAATTCGAGGAAAGTGTGCGCCAACAGCACCACCGCAGTTACCGCAACCAGTGTCTGAGTTGCCCGCAGGCGGCCCGCAGTGCGGGCGGGCCACCACACGACCAGCACCAGCAGCAGCGCGGTCAGCGCCACGACACTCAACTCACCAATACGCACAAGCAAATCCTCCCGGCGGGTCTCGGCGCTAAGCGGCAACAATCCGCCCGGCAGTCTAGGTCAAAACAGTGCCCAGGGTCTGGCGGTGCCTGCCGGTGCCGAGATAGCGACGTATTGTCGAGCCCATGGACAAAACCGTGGTCGTGATGTGGACGGCGGCCCTCGTCGGCAGTGCGTTGGCGCTCAGCCCGCCGACCTGGCGCATAACTCGGCTGCTGGTCACCACCTTCCATGAGGCGGGCCACGCAATATTTAGCCTCCTCACTGGTTCTCCTGTCTCGGGCATTAGGGTGCGGCTCGATTCCTCCGGGGAGACCATCTCCCAAGTGGAACGAAGCGCCCGCGGGAAGCTCTCGCGCGTCATTGCCTTGCTGGCGGGGTATCCAACACCGGTGGCTCTCGGGGCCTTGGCGCTTGCCACCCCAACCCTGGCCCACAATCCCGCCTGGGGATGGAGCATTGTGGCGGCCGCTTCTTTCCTAGTGCTTGTGTTGGCCCGTTCGCTGTTCACGTTCCTGGTGGCGGGGGTACTTACAGTTGTTGCCGCAGTTTTCTCCCCATTTGGGCCACAATTGCTGCGCTGGTTGGGGTTATCGTCCCTGGACTGGCTGCATAACCCGCAGGTGTCTTGGCCTGCCTTGGTTGCATTGTCCGCCCTGCTGTTGGTGGGCGGGACTCGGGACACTTTGGCACTGTGGCGCCTAGTGCAGCGCACCGCTGGCGGCAACGACGCCGCCTATTTGCGGGCAACCACTGGGATACCCGCCCAGTTGTGGGCGGGGCTATTCGTAGTCATCGCCGGCGGCTGCCTAGTGACTGCGGTGTTGGCATTGTTGGGCTGGTAACGCCGGGCGAGCCGCCAGGCTCGGGCCCGCGGCTTCGCCGCGCAGGCTAAGTCCCTGGGGGACACCGGGCGAGCCGCGGGGCTCGGCCGTCGCTGCGCCAGTCTTGGAGGCCCCTTTCGCTCCTCCTCCCATCCTGCTAGCAGTCGGCGCACTCCAGTTGTCACCAGGGCGGTTGTATGTCGGGCAGACACCAGATCACCCTGCCCTGGTGACAACTGGAGTGCGCGTGGGGTCGCTGCGGCAGGCCGGACAGCGACGGGGCAGGCGGCAGGCCGGACAGCGACGGGCACCAGGTCTTCGCCCCATCCCTACCGCCGTCCGGCCTGCCGCGATAAATCGGGGGCTTGTTTGCCTGCGACCTGGGCGGCTGACTAGCTGTGTAGACATGACAGGGGCGCGGTGCCAACTGCACCGCGCCCCCGCCTGACTCAGGCGCTACTTGAGCAGCTTCTCAAGCTCAGCCTTGATTGCCTCACTCACCGACGCGGTCCCACCCACGATGGTGATGTGCTTGACGCTCTGCCGGTCCGCCAGGAACTTGGCGGCCGCCGGGGCCAGTTTGCCCGCCGGGGTCAGCAGGAGCACACCCGCACGCTGGTTGGACAGCGCGCCACCAGCCAAGGCGTCCGGGAAGTTGGAACCCGAGGCCACCACGATCTGCTCGACATCCTTCCCGAAGGCATCAGCCAACGCGGCAGCGGTGGCGTACCGATCCCGGCCAACAATCGCCTGGAACGTCACTCCCGGCACCAGCCCCATGTCGGTGGCAGCCTTGCGGGCGTTGCCCCCCACCGTGACGATCGAGCGAGTACGCATCCCGGCGACGATGAACTCCTCTGTCGCCCGCGGCATCTTGCCCTTGTCCGTTAGGACAAGGACGGCGTCAGCCCGGTTAGCGGCACCACCGGCCGCCAGAGCGTCAGCGTAGTCAACGCCATCAGCCACCAGCACCCGTGCGGCTGGGTCGACAGCCAGCGCCGCCTTGGCTAGGGCCAGCGAGGTCTCGTACCGGGACTTGCCGGCGTGCCGTTCGACCTGGAATCCGGCCTTCTTCAGGTCGGCCTCCACGCGGGCGGATACCGAACCGGTACCACCGGCAATGACAACCTTGGTCTTGCCGCCATCGGCCAAGGCCGTGGCGACCTCCCGCTCGAGCTGCTTACCGCCGGTCAACAACACCGGGGCATCCAGCGCATCCGCCAACGGGGTGGCGGCCAGGGCGTCGGCGAACGACGACGCAGTCGCCAACACCACCACATCGCTGCGGTAGTTGCCGCTCTTCATGGCCTCCAGGGCAGTCAGCACCCGGTTGCGGCCAGAGACTCGGTCCACCTTGGGCTGGTCTGCCGGTGGCTCCGTGGGCGTGACAGTCGGAGTCGGCGTGACAGTCGGACTCGGCGTCGCGGTCGCCGTGGGCGTCGGACTCGGCGTGGCAGTCGCCGTGGGCGTCGGACTCGGCGTGGCAGTCGCCGTGGGCGTCGGACTCGGCGTGGCCGCCCCACACGTCACCTTGGCGTCACCCCAGTTACCGTGGTCGTTGCCAATCCCGTTACCACCGTCGTTGACGACCAACCGCAGCGTCCGCACACCGGTGATGTCGACGTTGAAGTTGTGCGTCACCTTGCGGGCAATGACCGGGGACTCGGCCAACTTCTGCCCGTCGCCCCACACCTCAAAGCCCACGCGGCCACGGCCCTGCTGGACATCAGCCAGACCCACGTGCGCGGTGAACGCCTCACACTTGCCCGCCAAGTCGAACTCAATGGACGAGTTGGCGTGCGTGCCCAAGCCCTTGGGGTAGGCAACGTTGTCACCGATGACGATCGGCAAACCGTCGTTTAGCGCCTGCTCCCCGTTGGACTGATCCCGCTCGACCGGTCCCCACCCGTTGGTCGACCGCAAGAACGGCAGATCCGACAGGTAGTTGATGCCGCCCTGCAGCCCGCGCAGCACCGTCAAGGTCGAACTGGCCTCCACCGACCGGGACTTGCCGTCGAACTGGTAGGTGGCCCGGGCAGTGACCTCCGTGTTACTCGGGACGACCGGCGGGGTGATCGTCCACGCCGCGTAGGACGTGGCCCCCGGCGCCAGGCTCGCCACCCGCACCGGGTACTGCGGGTCATCCGCGGGCACCACGGTCCAGCCTTCCGGCACCGCCAGGGTGTGGACGACGTCGGTGATGGCGGCCGCTTCGTTGTTGGTGATCGCGGTGAAGATCGGGGCTGCTTCTCCCCCGGTGTAGGTGCTCCGCCCCTGCGGCAGCAGGATGTCAGCCGCGGCGCAACCGGGCAGCTCGTCAGCGGAACGTCCCAGGTCTTCCACTCGCAGGTTGTCGATCGCGAAGTCGCCCTGCTTGCGGGCCGAACCGTCGGAGCTCACCCCCAGCCAGTAGGCACCACAGTTGCCCGCGACGAACTCGTGCGTGAAGGTTTCGGTCGTGTGCCGGGCCGGCACCGGGATGGAAGTCACCACGGTGTTGGCCGGGTCGGCACCCGCGCGCAGCGAGTCGTAGCCGAGCACCACGTTGTACATTCCGTCGAGCCCGTTTTGGTACTCGAAGGACACGCGGTAGCGGTGTCCCGGCGTGAACGGCATGGACTGCGGGGTGGTCTTCAGCACCAGGCCAGTGTTCTCCTCGTGCAAGCGCAGCGACCAGTCGCCCGCCCACACGTCGTCAATCAACTTGCCGTCCGGCCCGTAGTTGCCCGGGTTCCAGCCCTTCTGGGTGAAGGGCGGGTTCTTGCGCGCCAGCTGCGTGCGGGCGTCGCCCCCCTGCGCGGGGCCCGTGACGAACGGCCAGTAACCGGTGTCGGTGTGCTCGAAGTCCTCGAACAGCACGGTCTGGTCGGTCGGCTGGGGGTCGTTGGGTTCCGTGAACTTCACGATGCGCAGGTCGTCAACCAGCACCGGCACCTGCCCGGCCCCGGCCGCCACCTTGAAGGTGACCGCGGTCGGGGTCTCGACCTTGAAGGTCACGCGCACCCGCTGGTGGTAGAAGCGGAACTTCTGGTCCGACGCGGTGGCGTTCTTCGTGGTGGTTTGCGTGATCTGCGTCGTGGGCACACCCGCGACGACAGGCTGGTACTTGGTGGCCTTCACGCCCTGACCGGTGACGGACACGGCCACGGGGCGCCCCCCGACGGTCGGGTCCATGGCGATGTAGGCCCACGCGGAGTAGGTGCCGGCCGGCAGCGGCTGCCCGCCGTTCAGCACCTGGGCAACCGAGCCTTCTGCGGCACCGATCTTGGCTTCATACTGCCCGCGCTCGTTGTAGCTGACGGTGACATCACCGGTGGTCTGGTAGGCCTCCAGGTTGCCAGCGTTGAACCCGGGGTCAGCAATCAGGGAGCTCTGGCCCCACCGCGGCTGCTGCGCGTCCAGCACCTTGCTGCTCGGGTAGAGCACGTAGGGCTGGTTCGCTTCCGCCGTAATGGTGACGTTGCCGCCGTCGACCGGCAGATCGGTCACCTTGACGCGGCCCTGGTTGGTGAGCTTGTACAGGGCCAACGACGTCTGCCCGCGCCAAGCGTTGGTCAGCGTCCAGGTGGTCTGGCCGCCAGCCGGGTTGAAGTGGTAGAGGCGGTCCTGCCCTTCCTCGGTCCCGTTGTCCTTCCACGGCAGCAGGTAGGTCTGCCCGTTCAGCACCTGGGCCCCGTCATAGGTGAAAGTGGTGCCGCTGCCCGAGTTGAAGCGCCCGGTCATTCCGGACTGCCCGCGTGCAACCGTGCCGTTTTCGAAGGTGATCTGCCCCGCCGCGTCGTCCCACTTCATGATGGCGGACTGCTGGAGGAACTTCACCGGGAGGTTGTTTTCCCAAATGTTGAGGTAGAAGTCGTTCCAGTTGACGTGGCCCGTCCAGCCTTCGAAGTCCTTGATCTGGGAGTAGCCCAGGACCGGGTGCGGGTTGAAGTTGTCCTTCGAGTGGTTGTCGATGAACCGAATAATCTGGGAGGTCAGGCCCTTGTTGCCGGTACCGCCGTAGTTTTCGTCGTTGGCCCAGTGGGACCACATCGAGTAGCGCTCGAACTTGTCGGCCCATTCGGAGCCGACGCGCCACCCCTGCTTGTT
Source organism: Buchananella hordeovulneris (assembly GCF_001907235.1). Lineage (GTDB taxonomy): Bacteria > Actinomycetota > Actinomycetes > Actinomycetales > Actinomycetaceae > Buchananella > Buchananella hordeovulneris. The sequence goes on along the minus strand of NZ_MQVS01000007.1, from coordinate 25,716 downwards.
GAGCTCGCGGGCGAGGCGGTCCGCCTTCCACCCGGAGTCGTAGAACACGTCAATGTAGAGCCAGTCGAGGTTGGCGGGAGCCTCGTCGCGGAACTGCTGGAAGCGGCGGAGCACCTCCCCGGTCCCGAGGTCGGCGCGCCCGTCAATGATCCAGGCCTGGTTCATCCAGTTCCAGCCGGGCCGGTCGGCGAAGAACGGGGTGTTGCCGAAGTTCTTCGCCTCGGAGTACTGCTCGGTGACGTTGACGTGCACACCGATGGAGGCGTTGTAGTTGACGGCTTCGTTAGCGAGCGTCTTGATGTCTTCCAGGCCCCCGGCGCGGAAGTTGTAGTTGTCCGCGTAGTCCGGGTGGGCGGAGTCGTGCCCCTCGGCTTGGTAGCCCTTCAGCATGACCTGCTGACCCAGGTTATCGGTGGCCAGACCGATACGTTTGGTGTCGTCCAGGGTCTTCAGGAATGGGTGTGTGGCCTGCGAGACGATGTTGAACGGGATGCGGGTGATGACGGTGTCCTTCACCTTGTCCCAGCCCAGTCCCTTGATCTCGATGGCGCGGAAGGCGATGGCGGCGTCCTGCCAGTCGATGGTCGAGTCGGCGTTCTTGTCGCCCGTGAACTTCAGTTTCACGTACGGCGCAGGCTCGGTCATGGTCCCGTACTTGGAGTGCGTGGCCAGACCTTCGCGGGCGTTAGCTGACTGGTAGGTGAAGGCCCCCGGGCGGATGGCACCGACCTTGGCGTCGCCTTCTGCCCGCACCGAGTAGAACCAGCGGTGGTTGTCCTTTTCCGCGATCTGGTTGCCTTGCGCGTCGTTGTTGTCGTAGATGGCATTGGTTTCCAGCGCCACGGCCACCGCGTCCGTGTTGGCGAAGGCGTAGATGGCGCCCTGCTCCCGCCGCGGGGCGCTGGCGGCAGTGATGTCGAGGAACGTGTCGGACCTGCCTAGGGTGGCGCGGTCCACGGAGCTGATGGCGGTCGCCAGCTTGGCCCCCTGCTGGGCGGAGCTGACCGAGACGATATCCAGGCCCGGGATTTCCACCATGTGGAGCGGGTTTTCGGCAGGGGCCACGATGTTGTCGATCTTGTATTCGACTTCGTCTCCGTCGACGGTGACGACGACGTTGAAGGACACGCCCGCCAGGTCCGCGAACGTCACCGGGTAGGTGGCCCGGTTGGGGGCCTTGTTTACCTCTCCCACGGTCGCCACCCGGTCCTGACCGTTGATGCGGAAGGCCTGGATGGGGTTGCCCACGCGCCCCAGCACCTCAGCATTGGAGCCGGACAGGCGGTAGGAACGCACCTGCGGGAAACGCGAGTCGAGGGTGACGGTGAGGTTGTCGGAGGCGATGGTGAAGGTCTCCACCGGGTCGGACGGCCCAGCGGGCGGCGGCGGGGGAACGTCCGGGCTGCCGGTCTGGGTGTAGACCTCGAACTCGCCCATGGAGCTGACGGTCTCGTTGTAGCCCTCGAACCCGCCCCAGGCGGAGAGCACCTTGAACTTCAAGAACTTGGCGGTCACCGGGTTTGCCAGCTCGATCGAGCGGGTCTCGAACCGGCGCGCGTAGTCCTCTTCCCACTGCCCGGTGGCTACCTGCTGCCACTGGGCGGAGGCGGGGTCGGCGTCGTTGGTGGCGTAGACCTCGAACTCGTGGGCCCGGCCGGAACCGTTGCCTTGGCGGGGCACGATGTCGATCTTGCCGATGTTTTCTTTCCCGTTTTGGCCAACCTGGACCACCAGCTCGTGTGGCATCGGGTCCTTGGTGCCTTGCCACCGAGTGTGCCAGTAGGTGGCGGGGTCACCGTCCGCGACCAGTTCTTTGCGGCCGTTGGTGCCTTCTCCGGTGAGTTCCTCGGAGTCAGCGGACACGACGGTGAGTTCGGTGTGGGGAATCTTGTGGTAGGTGACGGCGGCGGGGTTGACGGCAGTGGCCTGCGGGGCCTCCTCCGGGGCGGCTACTTCTTCCGCTGGCGCGGAAGTTTCCGCCTCAGCTTCGGTAGCTTCGCCCTCGGGGGTGGTCGTCTCGACCACCGCGGGGGTTGATTGGTCGTCCGTGTCTGGCGTGGCATAGGCGACTGGCACCAGGGCCGCGGAGGCGGCTAGCGCGAGTGACGCCGAGCCCGCAAGCAGGCGGACGTGACGGGCAAGAGACATCCTTGGCTCCCTCAAAGTGTTGGGACTAAGTGGCAGTAGTCTAGAAAACAAGCGACCCGAACTGCAATGTGGTGAGCCAATGAGCTCATATTGATACAAAACCGATCAAGCAGCCTCCCAGCGCGGCCTCAGCCTCACCAGCCCACACCCCCATCGGGCACACTGGCCCCATGACTACCCCCCTACTCGCCACCCCCATCACCCTGCGCGGCCTGACCATCGCCAATCGCGTCTGGATGTCGCCGATGTGCCAATACGCTGCCCCCGCCACCGGCCCGGACGTCGGCTGCCCGGGCCCCCACCACCTGACGCACTACGCCGCCCGCGCCCAAGGCGGGGTTGGCCTCATCATCGTGGAGGCCACCGCCATCTGCCCCAGCGGCCGCATCTCCGCCTTCGACCTCGGCCTGTGGGACGACCACCAGATCCCCGCCCACGCCGCCCTCGTTGCCGCCATCCACGCCGCCGGAGCCAAAGCCTGCCTCCAGCTCGGCCACGCCGGCCGCAAGGCAGGCACCCCACCCCGCTGGGGCAGCGACCGCCCCGCCCCGCAGGCTCCCGCCCGCGTCGGCCCCAGTCCCGTGCCCTTCTCGCCCACGCTCGGCACCCCGCGCGCCCTCACCCCCACCGAGATCGCGCAGCTGCCCCAGCAATTCGCCGCCGCCACCCGCCGCGCGCTCGCCGCCGGGTACGACAGCGTCGAAATCCACGCCGCCCACGGCTACCTCCTCCAATCCTTCCTCTCCCCGCTCTCCAACCACCGCACCGATCAGTGGGGTGGCGACTTCACCGGCCGCACCCGCATCGTCCTCGACACGGTCGACGCGGTACGCGCCGCCCTGCCCGCGCAAGCCCCCCTCCTGCTGCGCATTTCAGCCACCGACTGGGTCCACGAAAACGACCCCGCTACCCCCGCCTGGACCAGCGCCGACACCGTCGCTCTCGCCCCGCTACTGGCCGCCCGCGGCGTCGACCTCCTGGACTGTTCCGCCGGGGGCGCCACCCCCACATTCCCGCCCAGCGCCACCAGCCACGACGGCTATCAGCGCCACCTGGCGCGCGCCGTCGCCCACACCGACACCACGCCCCGCCTGGCCGTCGGTGCCGTCGGCCGCCTCAACTCCGCGGCCCTTGCCGAAGAGGTCCTCACCAGTGGCGACGCGGACGTGGTCCTCGTGGGCCGCAAGCTGCTAGCCGATCCCTATTTGCCCCACCGCTGGACCACACAGCTGGGGGGCGAGCCCCGCTGGCCCGCCCCCTACACGGGTGCCATACCCGCCGCCTGGCTCGACTAGCCGCAGCGCTCCCCCGACGGGCTGCGGCGGCCGCCGCAAGTCTCCGCGAAACCCCGGTAGGCCGACTTTTGCGGGGCCTCGGCGGCCAGCTCATCGCAGGCCTGCAGCTGCCCCTCTTCGCACGCTAACCACAGGCGATCCAACGCGGCGTCCCAACCAGGCACCGGCATTTCCCGCCACTGCAACACCTCTTCGTCCACTGGCGTCACCGCGTTCAGCGTGGGGGTGGGCGCTGGTTTGGGCGCGTCGTCTCCCACCTGCCAGGCCGCAAAGGCCAGCCCCACCACCAACAGCAGCACGGCTAAGACGGTGCCCACCACCGCGGCAGGGGTCGGGCCGTGCGGAATCGGCGTCCCCACGCGTGCAGGCGGCACGTCGTCGGGATTAATGACGATCGGCCTGGTGACCGCCCCGTCCTCTTCATCGCTATAACTCACAACACTCCTTAAAGATCCCTGAAGAAGTCTACGGGAATACTTTCGCCACCCCGCTCGCTACTATGCGAGGTAAGACCCCCAGCCCTAAGGAGGAAGCATGGCCATCTCGCACGAAGAGGACTTCGGCGGCAAGCCGTACGTGATCGACCTGGAGGACGTCACCGAGAAGAACGACAAGTTCCGGCGCACGCTGTGGACTGGCAGCCACCTGCAGCTGACGGTCATGTCCATCCCGGTTGGCGGAGACATCGGCCTGGAAGCCCACGAGGACGTTGACCAGTTCATCCGCATCGAGGGCGGCAAGGGCAAGTGCGTCATGGGCGAGTCCGCGGAGTCGCTGACTTTTGAGCAGGAAGTGGCGGACGACGACGCGATCTTGGTGCCCGCCGGCCTGTGGCACAACATCGTCAACACCGGTGATGAGCCGCTGCAGCTGTACACCGTCTACGGGCCCGCCGACCACAAGCCCGGCACGGTGCACGACACCCAGGAGGACGCCGAGAACGACCCAGACGAGCAGCACTGAGCTTCCCGTCTTTAGTGGGCCCGCAGTTAGCGACTGCGGGCCCACTTTTGTGTCAGGAGAGAGCCTGGGAGTACCTCCTCAGGTGCGGGCACCTGCGGGGAGCGCCGCCTCGAGCGCCCCAAAACCCGCCGCGCACTCCAGTTGTCACCTCTCCGGTGTTATCTCGGCTCTACCCGAGATCGCCCCGGAGAGGTGACAACTGGAGTAGGGGCGGACGACGGCGGGGGCGGACGACGGTGGGGGCGGGCGGGGGCGGACGACGGCGGGGGCAGACGGGAGCGGGCGCCGGGTGGCCGGGCGGGGATGGGACCCGGGGCGGGGCGCCTCCGCCCAGGACCAGCACCGACACGGGCGGCGTGGCAGACTCTTGCCTATGGCTGGATTAGTCCCTGAGCCGCTGACCGTCATGGCCGACGGCACCGTCAAGCAGTTGAACCCGTTTTCCGGCACCGAGGTGTGGACGGTCCCCGGCCGCGCGCACCGCCCGCTCGGCCAGCCCCCCGCGCAAGCGGCCCCCCTCCGGTCCGACGCTCACACCATGACCTGCGCGTTTTGCCCTGGTCGGCTCGCCGAGACGCCCCCGGAGAAGGCCCGCATCACTGCCGGGGAGTTGTTGCACCATCCGTCCCCGACCCAGGCGCTGGACCCAGGCGCCGACTTCCGGCGTATCCCGAACCTGTTCGAGATCGTCTCGTTCGACTATTGGCGCCGCAACTACGACTATGACCTCTCCCCGGCCGCCGCGCACCGTTTGGCCGAGTGGGCCGCGGACCCGCTAGGGCGGCGCAGAATTGCAGACCTCACGCGGGCCCGCACCCGCGCCTCCCACACCGATGCGGAATGGGAGGCGCTGTCTGAAGCGGAGCGCCTGGATTTCGCGCGCGGCTTCTTTGGGGGCTGTCACGACGTCATCGTGGCCCGCCGCCATTTCGTGGACGGAGCTGAGACCGACAGCGAGTTGGCGTCGGCGGGGTGCCTGACCCCCGCCGAGCACGCCGACTACATCACCCTGACGATCGACGCACTGCGCGACATTTACGCCACCAACCGCTACGTGCGCTACGTGCAGGTTTTCCAGAACTGGCTGGCACCGGCGGGCGCCAGTTTCGACCATTTGCATAAGCAGCTGGTGGGCATTGACGAACGGGGCGCCAGCGCCGAGGAGGAAATTCGGCGGGTGAGCGCCGAGCCCAACATGTATAACGATTGGGCCATCAACTATGCCCACCGCCGCAATCTGGTGGTGGCCGCCAACGAGCACGCGGTCGCGTTTGCTGGTTTCGGCCATCGTTTTCCGTCCCTGGAGGTGTACTCCCGTGCGCGTGCCACCTTCCCGTGGGAGCACTCGCCCGCCCAGCGCCGCGGCATGTCGGACTTGCTGCACGCCTTGCATGCGGCGGCCGGGGCGCACCTGCCGTGCAACGAGGAGTGGCACCATCAACCGCCGGACGCGATCACGCCGATGCCGTGGCGCATCGTCATTAAGTGGCGGGTGTCCACATTGGCGGGCTTCGAGGGCGGCACCAAGATCTACACGAACACGATTGATCCGTGGGCGTTGCGGGATCGGGTGACGGCCCACCTCCGCGATTTGCGCGCTGCTGACCGTCTGGCACCCGGCATCGCGATAGCGGAGGAATGCGTAATTCCGGTCAATCCGCTGCGCTACAACGCCCGCTAGGGCGGGCTCCCCTCACGGGGCGGAAGCCGGACGCATAACGCCCGCTAGGGCAGGGTGGGAACCGCGGCGAGGAGCTGGCGGGTGTAGGGATGTTGGGGCGCCCCCAGCACCTCGGCGGCGGCTCCTTGTTCGACTATTTCGCCGTCCCGCATCACGACGATGTCGGTGGCAAGTTTTTCAATTACCGCCAGGTCGTGGCTGATGATGAGCATGGCGAAGCCGTGGGTGGCTTGCAGGCGGCGCAGGGTGGCGATGATGCTGGCTTGCGCGGTGACGTCGAGGGCGGAGGTGGGTTCGTCCGCGACGACGAGCCGCGGCGAAAGCAGCAAGGCCCGCGCGGTGGCCACGCGTTGCCGCTGGCCGCCAGACAGCTCGTGTGGGTAGCGCGCGAGAAACGTCTCGGCTAGCCCCACTTCGGTGAGCGCCGCCGCTAGTCGCTCGCGTCGCTGCGCAGCGGTCAGCTGGGTGTGGATGCGCAGTGGCAGGGCCAGGTTTTCGGCGATGGTGTGGCGCGGGTTGAGGGCCGAGGCCGGGTCTTGGCCGATGATGCCGATGGCGCGTCCGAGGTGGGCGCGGCGGGCGCGCCCGGAGGCGGGGTCACGTCCCTCCACCCGCACCTGGCCACTGGTGGGGCGGAGGAAGCCGGTGACGAGGTGGGCGAGGGTGGATTTGCCGGAACCGGATTCGCCGACGACGCCGAGCACCTGGCCCGGGGCCAGGCGGAGGTTTACCCCTGTGAGGGCCTGGACGGGCCGCTGCCCGGCGGGCCGGTAGGTGACGGTGGCCTGGTCGATGGTCACGAGCGCGTTTGAGGACTGGGCCGCGTCGCCTGGCTCGTTGGGTGCGGCGGCGGGCTGGTCGCCAGCGGAGGGGGCGCCACTTCCCGCCCCGCCCCCGGCGCGCTCCAACCGGGGGACGGCCGCGATGAGCGCCTGCGTGCGGGGGTGGGTGGGGCGGGTGAGGATTTGCTGCACGGGCCCGCGTTCAACGAGCTGTCCGTTGTCCATGACGGCGACACTGTGCGCGGTTTGGGCCACCACCCCGAGATCGTGGGTGATGAGGAGCACGGCCATGCCCTGCTCGGCCAGTTCGGTCAGTAGCCGCAGGATGCCGGCTTGCACGGTGACGTCGAGGGCGGTGGTGGGCTCGTCAGCGATGAGGATCTCTGGCTGCCCGGCGAGAGCGAGGGCGATGGCGACGCGCTGAGCCTGGCCGCCGGACAGTTCGTGCGGCCGGGCGGCCAGGATGCGGTCGACTTGGCCGTCCGCGCCGAGCCCTACCCGCGCCAGCAGGGCGCGGGCCGCGGCGGTGGTGGCGGCCCGCTCGCGCCACTTGGGGCGCCGCAGGGCCAGGCGCAGGTGGGTGTATACCGACAGGTAGGGCGAGAGCGACCGCACGGGGTCCTGGAAGACGGCGGCGATGCGGCGCCCGCGAATGTCGCGCCAGTGGTCGGCGGGGCCGGTCAGGAGGTTGCCTGCCTGCCCGGCGAGCGTGACCGTGCCGGAGACCTGCGCGCCGGGGGCGGTAAGCCCGAGCAGCGCGAGTGCACTGACGGTCTTGCCGGAGCCGGATTCGCCGACGAGGGCGAGCACTTCGCCAGCGTGCAGGTCCAGGTCTAGCCCTTGGGCTCCCTTCCCGGAGCTGGCGAAGGTGACGGTGAGGTCGGTGGCCCTTAGCAGCGGCTCGGCACTCACGGGGTTTGTCCGCTCAGGCCGACGACGAGGTAGTTCTGGTACGCGGGGAAGGGCTCGACGACAACCCCGGCGACCCCGGGGCCAGCCACGAAGGAGTTGCGGGCGTAGAAGAGGGGCACGCTGGGGGCATCAGCGGCGATCTGTTGGTCGATGGCGGCCCATTTTTCCCCGGCTGCTGCCGGGTCGATGGTGCCCACAGCGTCGGCGATGGCCTGGTCGACTGCCGGGTTGGCGTAGCGGGAGACGTTGTACCCGCCCGCCCCTATCTGGCTGGACTCGTACAGGGGGTAGAGGTTGGCGTAGGGCGAGGGGTAGTCGGCGTTCCACGATTGCAAGGTGAGGTCGTAGCTGCTGCCGTCCCCCTGGGTGGTGCGCTCGGTGAACGTGCCGGTCTCCACGGGGTCGATCTGGACGGTGATGCCGACGCGGGCCAGGCTCTGCGCGACAGCCTCCGCAATGGCGACGGAGTCGGAGTCGCTGCGCACCAGGAAGCGCAGGGTGAGGTTGCTGACGCCCGCTTCGGCCAGCAAGGCTTTGGCCTTTTCAGGGTCGCCCGCCGGGTTGGTGGCGTAGAGGTTGTATTCGACCCGCCCGGGGATTCCCGGGGTGATGTAGGTGGTGGCGGGGCTGCCGCCGAGTTCCCCACCGGCGGCGAGCACGACGGCGTTCTTGTCGATGGCGTAGTTCAGGGCCTGGCGTACGCGCACGTCCGGCACGGTCTGGGTGTTGATGGCCAGGTACTGCAGGGGCCCGGGGTCGGAGGTGTGCACGAGGGCCTGCGCGCCGGGGTCGGAGGCGAGACGGGCGAGCTGGGAGGCGGGGACGCGGGCGGCCCCAAAGAGGTGCGGGTCGCTGCCTTGGAGGATGCGTTGGGCGGCGGTGGTGGGGTCCTGCCCGAGCTGGAAGACGATTTCGTCGGGCAGGGCGGTGCGCACCGGGTCGGTGGCCGGGTCCCAGGCCGGGTTACGGGTCAGTGTCAGGGAGATGCCCGGTTGGGCTTCCTTGATCTGGTAGGGCCCGGAGGCCACGGCCTTGACGGAGTAGTTCTCAATGTCTTCGCTAGCGGCGGGCACGGGGGCGAAGGCGGGGGTGGCGGCGATCCACGGGAAGTCGGCGAACGGCTGCTTTAGTTGGAAGACGATGGTCTTGTCGTCTGGGGTCTGGATGGAGTCCAAGTGGGCGCCTTCGAAGGGGCCGGGGTAGTTGTCGCCGCCGACGAGGAGGGCCTTGTGGTAGGTCAGCCCACCGGAGAGGGCGGGGGCAAAGCTGCGTTCGAGCCCGTACTTGATGTCGGCGCTGGTGATGGGGGTGCCGTCGGCGAACTTGAGGCCGTCTTTGAGGGTGAAGGTCCAGGTTTTGCCGTCGTCGCTGGGCGTGCCGGTGTCGGTGGCTAGGTCGGGGACGACGGTGGGGGCGGCCCCGGGTTGAATGTCCCAGGTGGTGAGGCGGCGGTGTACCAACGCCAGGGAGGTGATGGCCAGGGATTGGCTCTTGGCCGGATCGTAGTTCTGCTCGGTGGACGAGGTCAGGATGGTCAGGGTGCCGCCGCTGGTGGGCGTGGCGGCGGGACCGGTGGACTCGGCGGCGGACGACGAGCCGCCGCCGCAGCTGGCCAGTAGCAGGGTGAGGCCGCTCAGGGCGGCGGTGAGGCGGAGGGCGCGTTTCATGCGGATCCTTTCTGCGGGCCTACCGGTACAGGCGGCGGGGGTCGATGGCGTGGGCCAGGGTGTCGGCCAGCGCGTTGGCGAGCAGCACGAACGCGGCGGCCAACAGGGTCAGGGCGACGATGATGGGCAGGTCGGTGACGTCGACTGCTTCGATGAGCAGCGAACCGATGCCGTTGAGGGAGAAGACCTTTTCGGTGATGACGGCCCCGCCGAGGAGGGCCCCGAGGTCGAGGGCGGTCAGGGTTATGACGGGGACCGCGACTCCGGGCAGGGTGAAGTGGGTGAGGATGGTGCGCTCGGATAGGCCGAGCGCTCGGGCGGTGCGCACGTGGTCGGTGCGGTCCTGTTCTAGCACGGTGGAGCGCACGAGGCGGGCGTAGATGGCGGCGTTGAGGAGGGCCAGTATTACCCACGGGGTGATGAGATGCTGGAACCAGCCGACGGGGTCGGTGCTGAAGGGCACGTAGCCAGCCACGGGAATGACGCCGAGGCCGAAGCCGAGGATGGCCAGGGCCAGCAGCCCCAGCAGGTAGGAGGGGGTGGAGACGCCAAGCACGGTGCCGCCCAGCAGCACCCGGTCGAGGAGGGTGCCGCGGCGGCGGGCGGAGAGGACGCCCACCCCCACACCGATGAGGAGCCACAGCACCATGGCGCCGAGGGCCAGGGAGAAGGTGGCGGGCAGTCGCGCGAGGACGAGGTCGGTGACGGGGGCACCGAGGCGCACGGAATACCCGAGGCAGGGGGCGGAGCAGTGGATGGCGCCTGCTCCCTCTCCGAACGTGCGTCCGGCGAAGATGCCGACGAGGTACTGCCAGGCCTGGGTGTACCAGGGTTGGTCGTAGCCGAGGAAGGTGCGGGCGGTGGCCAGGCGCTGCGGGGTGCAGGGGCGGCCACACGCGAGCAGGGCGGGGTCGGCGGGCCACAGGGTGAACACGGCGAAGGTCGCGAAGGTGACGATGAGCAGTACCGCGAGGGCACCGAGAAGGGGACGCAGGCTGGTGAGCAAGCGAGCGGGGTTCATGCGGCCACCTCCGTCGGGTCGAGAGCGTCACGGAGGGTGTCGCCGAGCAGGTTGAAGGCCAGCGTGAGGCTCACCAGGGCGAGACCGGGGCCCAGGAGGTACCACGGGTCGGTGGAGATCCAGTCGACGGCCTGTTTGATGGAGCGCCCCCAGGAGGGGGTGGGGGGTCGCAGGCCAACGCCGAGGAACGACAAGGCGGCCTCGGCCCCGATTTTGCCGGGCACCGACATGGTGGCGAACACGATGAGGGTGGCTGACAGCTGGGGCAGCACCTGGGTGGCCAGGACGCGCGGGCGGGAGGCCCCCATCGCTTCCGCGGTACGGACGAAGGTGGCGGTGCGTACCCGGATGGTCAATGCCCGCACGACGCGGGCGATGGTGGCCCAGCCGAACAGGCCGAGGATGAGGATCATCACCAGGGGCCGGTTGGTTTCGGGAGGCAGGATGGCAGCGATGGCGATCATGAAGATGAGGGACGGGAAGGCGAGCAGCACGTCGATCAGACGGCTGAGGACGGTGTCCGTCAGGCCGCCGAAGTACCCGGCGGCGATGCCGACGAGGGCCCCGAGGGCGACGGCAACTAGCGTGGAGCCGATCCCGATGGCGAGGGAGGCGCGGGCCCCGTAGACGGTGATGGCCAACAGGTCACGGCCGGTGCCTGGTTCGACCCCGAGCGGGTGCTGGAGGCTCATGCCACCGGCGGGGCCCAGGGGCAGCCCGCGTGGGTCGAGCAGCTCAGCGTGGTAGGTGTGGGGGTCCAGTCCCGTAAAGGGGGCCAGCAACGCCAGGGCGGCCAGGAGGACAATGATGAGGACGCTGGCGCAGGCCCAGCGGTCGCGGCGCAGGGCCTGCCACAGGCGCGATGCGCCCACGCGGGGGCTGGTGGTCTGGAGCACGGGGAACCTCTCAACGAGCGAGGTTCACAGATTAACTATTTAGTTCATCGGTAAACAACTTCCGGCGCCGTGCGATAGTTCACAGCTCGACTCCGTCTCAGCGAGTGACGTGCACCCGCAGCCCCGGCAACGCCGCCTCCTCCTCGGGCACCAACCAGTCAGGCTGCATCATCAAACCGTGCACGTAGGCGCGCAGATTATCCAGTGAGAGATCCTGCGGCCGGCTGCCGACCGGCAGCTTTTCGTCACCGAGACCAAAATAAGTCGTTAATGCCGAGAACAGCACAACATCGGCCAACGTATTTTCCCCAAAACGCACCAGTTCCGCAATTACCGCATCGAACTTATCGTTCATCTGAATTAAAGTCTGTGTTAACTCCGCGGCCGCTGCCTGCCGCTCGGCGGGGTCGGTGGCGTGTATCGCCCGCCCGAAGGGCTTAGTCAGGCTCTCGTCCGTGCCGTGCCAAAACTCGGCCACCCCGCAGGCCACGTGCGGTAGCAACAGCGGTGCCCCCGGTGCGTGGAACGCCTCCATCGTGCGAATCAGCCACCACAAGATACCCGCCGACTCGACCTGCACGAGCCGCGCGGTCGCCAGATCCGCCACCGCCGGCACAGTGGCCCGCCCGGAGAACTCGGGGTCACGCGCGTAGAGGTCACGCAGCAGCGTCACCTCGCCCAATGCCGCAGGCAGCCCTTGCGCAAACTCCCATCCGTGCTCGCCCCGGCCCGACGCGTAGGTGATGCCCACCGCGTCCGCCAGGCCCAGCAGTCGCCGCGTGATAGTTACGCGCCGACACCAAGGGCAAGATCCCGCCACTAACAGGTGGAACCGTTTAGCCGCCGGCGGCAGTTTTACTTGCGTCATTGCTGTCCTCTTTTCGTTGCCACCCTTCCCAATTTAGCGAACGAATTAGCTAGCCGTGGCGAAACGGTCGCCCCAATTCGCTATTGCGGTAGCCCAGCTGCCAAGAACTGCGCCACTTCTGGACTGCCCGGCCGCTGCAGCAGCTCCTGCGGGGGGGCCAAGCGCACCAACTTGCCCGCGAGCAGCACCCCAACTTGGTCCGCCACCGCGAACGCCTCGGCATGGTCATGGGTGACATAGACGGCCCCGATGCCCGCGTCGTGCACCAGCCGCTGCAGCTGCCCCGCCAGCCGCCGCCGCAGCACCAGGTCGAGGGAGGCCAATGGCTCGTCAAGCAGCAACAGCCGCGGCTGGGCCGCCAACGCACGCGCCAGCGCCACCCGCTGCGCCTGGCCGCCCGACAGGGTCGTCACCGCCCGCCGCTGCGTGCCCGGCAAGCCCACCAGCTCCAACAATTCGGCCACCCGCGCCGCCTTGGCGGTCCGCGACAGCCCCTTCCCGGCCAACGGATAGGAGACATTGCCCGCCACGTTGCGGTGGGGGAAAAGCTGCCCGTCCTGGAACATGAGGGCAAAGCCACGCCGGTGCACCGGGGTGGCGGCAATGGACTGCCCGTCCCACAGCAGCTGCCCCCCAGCCAACGGCTCCAGGCCCGCAATCGCCCGTAGCAAGGTGGATTTGCCGGACCCAGACGGCCCCAACAAGGCCACGATCTGACCGTTGACCCGCAAATCCACCCCCTGCACGGCCAGCAGTTCCCCGTAGCGGACCTGCACGTCCAGCGCCTGCAGCCCGCGCGCAGCGTCCTTACCACTCACCATGCTTCCTCCGTCTCCCGCGGTCGCGCTCGCTCCGCCACCAGCATGAGTGCCGCCGTCACCAGCGCCAACACGACCGAGGCCGCCACCACCATCCCCTGGCTGGCGGCGGTCGGCTTGCCAAGCAGCCGGTAGATCATCACCGGCAAGGTGGGGGCGTCCGGCCGGGCCAGAAAAGCTGTGGCCCCGAACTCGCCCAGGCAGACCGCCAGCGCGAAACCTGTCGCCAGCGGCAGCGCCCGCGCCAAAACGGGCCCCTCGATGGTCCACAACACTCGGCCGGGCCCGGCACCCAGGGCCGCCGCGGCCTGCAGACGCCGGGCGGGAATGGCCCGCAGCGAGGGCAGCAGGGTGCGGACCACGAGCGGGATAGCGACGATAGCCTGCGCTAGCGGCACCAGAATCTGGGAGCTGCGCAGGTCAAATGGGGGGCGGTTGAGGGCCAATAAGAAACCAAACCCGACCGTGACGGCCGAGACTCCCAGCGGCAGCATGAAGGCGGCGTCCAGGCTCGCAAGCAACACCCGCCCCGGGCGACGCGTAGGTCGTCGCGACAGCACCAACGCCACCAGCACGCCCAGGGCGACGGCCAGCGTGGCCGCCAGGGCGGCGGAGCGCACCGAGTTGCTGATTGCCTCCCCGATGGTGACCCGCAGGCCCGTCTGCCCGCTCCACAGCTCGCGATAGTTCGCCCACGTCCACTGGCCGCGCCGCTGGCAGGAGCGGATCACCAGCTGGAGCAAGGGCGCGGCGAGCCCCGCCATGGTCAGCGCGGTCACGGTCAACGCGGGCCAATCCCCCCAGGTGGGGCGCCGTCGCAGGCCGCCCCCGCCCGCCAGGCCGCCGCGCCGGGCCCGGGCGCGGGCGCTGACCCACAGGGCGGCGGCCACCACCACTAACTGCAGCAGCGACAGCACCGCCGCCGCCCGCAAGTCGAACAGTTGGGTGGCCTGATAGAAAATCTCGGTCTCCAGCGTGCCCGCCCCGCGACCCCCCAGGATGAGCACCACCCCGAAAGCCGTGGCACAAAACAGAAAAACGACGGCCGCCCCCGCCGCGATGGCAGGCATCAAACTCGGCAGGGTGACAGTAAGGAAGACCCGGCTCGGGCTCGCCCCCAGCGCGGCAGCGGCCTGCGCGGGGCGCGGATCGAGGCCTACCCACGCCGCCCCGACGGTGCGCACCAGCAGCGGATAGTTGAAAAACACCATGGCTGCCACCACCGCCGCGAAGGTGCCATCCAACTCCCAGGCGGCCAGCGGCCCGTTGAACAGGAGGCGGAACGCCACCCCGACGACGACGCTTGGCAACACGAACGGCACCGCCAACAGGCCGCGGGCCACCGCCTGGCCGGCAAACCGCAACCGGTAGAAAACGAATGCGCCCGGTATCCCCAACAGGATGGTCACCGCAGTGGCCACCGCCGCCTGGGTGAGGGTCAGCTGCACGACCCGCCACACCCGCGCCCGGGTGAGTACCTCCCACACGGCCGCCGGATCAAAGGCTCCGCCGGTGGTTAATCCGCGCTGCACCAGGGCGGCCACCGGCCAGAGGAAAAATACCGTGAGCACGGCCAGGGGCAGGAGGGCGGCCAGCAGCCAGGCTGCCCGCCACGCCCTCCGTTCCCAGACCGCACGCACCGGCCTCACTTAGCCACGGCCTCGCTCCACTTGGTGATCCAGTCAGCCCGGTGGGCGTCGATCTGCTCCGGGTCCACCGTTATCGGGTGAGGCGAGAGCGGACCAAACTTGGCCAGTTTCTCCGGTAGGACAGCGTCCTGGCGCACCGGGTACATGTAGATGACGTCCGGGAGGACCTCCTGCACCTCTTTACTGAGCAGGAACTCAAGGAAGGCCTTGGCACCCTCCGGTTCCTTGGCGCCGGTCAGCACCCCGGCGTACTCCACCTGCCGGAAGCAGGTGTCGGGCAGGTTGACGACGGTGGTGGCGGTGGCGTCGTCATTCACGAAATAGGAGGGGCTGGAGGCGTAGGACACCATCAACGGGTACTTACCTTTGCCCTCACCGGCGGAAAAGTCCGCACCGAAGGCCTCGCTCCAGCCGTCGGAGACCCGCAGGCCGCCGTCGGCAAGCTGCCGCCAAAAGTCGGTGAACTTCTCCTCCCCGAAGTGGCCGACGGTGGCCAGCATGAACGCCAAGCCCGGCGAGGAAGTGGCCGGGTTGAGGGCCACCAGCAGGCCGCGGTACTCGGGCTTGGTCAGGTCGGCGAAGGTCTGCGGCACCGCCAACCCCTGGGCGTCAAACCAAGCCTTGTCGGCGTTGACGCACACGTCCCCCATATCGATGGGGGTCAGCTCCGAACGGCCCGCCACCTGGTAGTCGGCCACCCCGGCGGGCAGCTCCAGCTCCACGGGTGCCACCACGCCCTCCTGCAGGGCACGCGAAGCAAAAGTGTTGTCCACGCCGTAGACGGCGTCCCCCAACGGGGCATCCTTGGTCAGTGCCAGCTTGTTAACCAGCTCGCCGCCATCCCCACTCGGCACCAGTTGCAGCCGGTAGCCGCTGGACTGCTCGAACTTGGTGATGAGCTCGGCGGGCAACTCGAAGGAGTTGTGGGTCAAGACCACCACCTCCTTGTCAGCGCCCCCAGCCGCAGCGTCGCCCGCGGTAGGCGCGGGCTGCCCGCCAGCGCAGGCCGCCAACAGACTCGCCGCACAGGCGCTGGCCAATAAACGTGAAATACGCATTTTGTTCCTTCACAGTCGGAAGGGGCGCTAGAGAACTCGACTCCCTTCGCCGGTATTACCCGGAGCAGGTTCGAGGGTCTGCCCTGTGGCACTCTCAGCTCAGCCAGTTGGCTGTGCTCCCCTGTCGTGCCGCCCAGTCTACCGGGCGGGCGGCAGCTGGTCGCGCGCAGCAAAATGGCCGGGCGCGCGCCCGGCCAGTGCGGCCACACTCAGGCCGAATGCTTGGGAACCTCACCCAGCCACTTGGCGGTCTGGCGCGAAGCCGTGCGCTGGAACAGCGTCAGCACCACCCCAGAAACGGCCGCAAACACCAGCAGTTCGCCCAAGTCAACATCCTGCGTCTCGTCAAAGGGTGCCTCATGACCGGTAACTGCCCGCCAGCCCTTCTTCAACACGAAGTTCGCTGCCATGCCGGCCGCCGTCGCCGCCAAGCCGCTGGCAATCTTAGCCCCAATGTTCATTTGTCCTCCTCGGTTTCTGGCGCGAGCTTACCAAGCGCGCTAGGCGGCTGGGCCTCCAATATTTTGATCAAATCGTGGGTCAGTTCGTCGACGCTTAGGTCCTGCCGAGGGATACGTCCCGTGCGGTAACCGGCCCGGGCCACCATATGGGCCGACACGGGCGCCGTCAGCACCGTCAGCAACACCACCAGCAACAGCATCCAGTGCAGCCCGGAGCTACGCATCGTCAGCGCCAAACCGATGCACAGCAACAGCAGGCCGCTGACCTGCGCCTTGGTGGCCGCGTGCATGCGGGACAGCAAGTCGTTTAACCGCACCAGCCCCAACGCGGCAACCAGCACCAAACAGGTGCCCCCCAAAATCAGCAGGGCCCCGAGCAGGTCGAGGAAGTACTTCACGCCTCCTCCTTTCGCAGCGGGGTATCTTCGTCGTCCAGATCCACGCCCTCCAGGTCGTCGACCTTCCGCGACTCGCGCGGCTCCGGCAGCGCGCCCGCCTGCCAGCCTCGCTCGGCCGCCCCAACCGTGGGGGTATCCTCCGGGGCCTCAGCGGCGGCGTCCGCACGCGCCGCCCGCTCGGCCTGCAAGGCGGCGGCTTCCGCCTCCTCCCGGGCCGCGTCCAGCCGCTGTGCCTCCTCCACCGTCAGCACCCGGGCGTCCTCGTCGCGCTCCCGGGCCACAAAACGTGCGATGTAGGTCGACGACATGAAGCTGATGATGGCCAGCACCACCAGCAAGACCACCAGATCCGTGCGGCCGGTCAGGCTCGCGGTCACCGCCAGCGCCCCGATGACGACGGCGGCAAAGACGTCGAGTCCGATGGCCCGGTCCAGCATTGAGGGGCCGCGCTCAATGCGGACAATCACCAGGAGCGCCGCCACGGCCAAAACCAGCGCCGCCGCGCAGTAGATCGCCGTGATCATGCCGACTCCTTTCCGCGCCACGGTGCCCACCACACCGGCGGGCTCACGCCGGCGGCCGCCAGCTCAGCCTGCGAACCCAACGCCCGCAAGATGCGTTCTTCCTGGGCCAGCACCGCCTGGCGCACCGCGCCCACCCCGCCTGCTTGCTCAATGTCGAGCACGTGCAGGTAGACCAAAGACTGGCGGCGGTAGGCCTGAATGACGACGCTGCCGGGCACGAGCGTCGTCATGCCCGCCACCATCGTCAAAAACAGGTCGGAATCGCAAGCCAGTTGCACCCGCACTATGGCGTTGAGCGGCTGACGGCCCCGCACCACCGCACCGGCAACCTGGACGGTCGCCACCGCCATGTCCCACAGGAAACGCACCACCAGCCAGACAAGGGCGGTGATCCGCATGTGGCTGCCCAGCCCGGTCCGCGGCAGCGGCAGCACCACCTGGACGGCGAGCGCCAAGGCCAGGCCCGCCAGCAAGTTCACGAGGGAGAAGTCGGAGTAGAGCAGTGGCCACAGCAGCGTCAACCAGATCGTCGACGTCAAGGTGACGCGGCGGCGCCACTTCCAGGCCCGGCGGTGGGCCCGCACGGAGAGACGTTCGTCAGGGCTAGTCACTTGTCACCTCCCACCGAGGGGGTGGGGCTCGGGTCACCGAAGGTCACGGGTGGGGCGGGGGTGTTCTTGACCAAGCGGTCCTCCTCCACCTGCGGTAGCTCGTCCTTGGTGCCCTCGTTCTGGCTAGTGCCGCTGCCCCGCTCGCCGTCCGGTAGCACCGCCTGAATGTACGGGCTGCGCTGCAGCAACGCGGTCGCGGTGCCGGTGGCGTAACCCATGAGGGGACCAGCCACCACGGTCAGCAGCAGCGAGACGGCCACGATACCGGTGGCGGCGGCCGACATGATCCGCGGGGTGCGTGGGGCCCGGTAATCCTGCGGCGCTTCCTGCCAGAAAGCCATGTTCCACACCCGCAGCATCGCCAGCAGGGTCAGGAGGGACGACAACAGGGCGACGGCGATCATCGCGTAGTCCCAGCCACTGGCCCGCGTCGCGGAAGCCGACAACAGCCCCAGTTTGCCGACAAAACCGCTAAATGGTGGAATCCCCGCCAGGTTCAGGGCCGGCACCAGGAAAAGGATGGCCAGCAGCGGGGCCTTTTTGGCCAGGCTCCCCAGCTCCCGCAGGTCGGTGTAGCCGCCCTTGCGCTCCATGATGCCGGCAATGAGGAATAGGGCGGTCTGCACCGTAATGTGGTGGGCGACGTAAAAGATGGCCGCTGCCAGGCTGGCGCGGCTGGCCACCGCCACCCCCCAAATCATGAAGCCGATATGCGACACCAGGGTGTAGGACAGCAAGCGTTTGAGATCGTCCTGCGCCACCGCCCCCAAAATGCCCACCAGCATCGTCGCCATGCCCAACACGATCAGCACCGTGTCGAGCTGCCCGGACGGGAACAGCAACACCTGAGTCCGTATGATGGCGTACACCCCCACCTTGGTCAGCAGGCCCGCAAAGACGGCGGTGACCGGAGCCGGCGCGATCGGGTAAGAGTCGGGCAGCCACGCCGACAACGGGAAGACGGCGGCTTTCAACCCGAAAGCCGTCAGCAGCAGCACCTGCAAGAGCAGCGCCACGCCCGGATCGATCTCCGGCAGCCGCTGGGCCAACTGCGCCATGTTGACAGTGCCAGTGGCGGCGTACACCAGCGCCAGGGCCGTGAGGAACAACACCGACCCGAGCAGGGAGACCACGATATAGACCGTGCCGGACCGGATCCGCGAGCGGGTGCCGCCCAGCGAAATCAGCACGAACGACGCCACCAGCAAAATCTCAAAACCGACGTACAGGTTGAACAAGTCCCCGGTGAGAAACGCGTTCGACACGCCCGCGCTCAGGAGCAAAAAGGTGGGGTGGAAGATCGCCACCGGGGCGCGCTTAGCGCCGTCAGCCAACCCCTGACCGATGGCGTAAATCAACACCCCGAGCGTCACCGCCACCGAGACGACGAGCATCAACACGCTCAAGCGGTCGGCCACCAGCGTGATGCCGACCGGCGCCGCCCAGCCACCAATATCAAGCACCAGTGGGCCTTGCCCCACCGCGAACAGCATGGTCACAGCCGAAACCAGTGACGCCGTCAAGGCGGCCACCGAGATGACCTGCTGCAGCCGCGGCAAGTGCGACAAGGCCAGCACCAGCCCCGCGCTGAGCAACGGTATGAGCACCGGCAACGGCACAATCCAAGTCACGCCTGCTCCTCCCCGTCACCCGTCTGGCGGCCAAACATTTGCGAGACCGTCAACATGGTCGGCGTGTCCTCCACCGCCGCCTGCTCCACCGCCACTGGGTCGACGGCGGGTTCGTCGTCCGTCTCGTCCCGCACCTCCGCGGCAATCGCACAGTGGCTTTCCTCCCGGAACACCCGGGCTGCCAGCCGTGCCACCCGGCGGTCTTCGACGTCGTTGACCACTTCGTCGTCCCCCGCCACCTGGGCAGCTCGCAGCGCCAAAGCCAACAGGAAGGCGGTCATTCCCAGCGTGATGACGATGGCGGTCAGCACCATCGCCTGCGGCAACGGATCCGACATCGTCTCGATCTCTGCGGTGCCCAGCAGCGGCGGGTTACCGGCCGCGCCGCCCGCCACCAGGAACAACACGTTGACCCCGTTAGACAAGATCGCCAAACCAATGATGATGCGTGTCAAAGTGCGTTCCAGGACCATGTAGATCCCGACGCTGACCAGCACCCCCGCCAGTAGCAACAGCACCAAAGAAATCCCGGTCATTGGCGGGCCTCCCGTCGCTGGCGCACATTGTCGATGTCGAGCGCGTCATCCGGACCGGCAGTGGCGGGGGCAATCTCCGGGGCCTGCATGCCCGCCAACTCGGCCTGCCGGTCAGCCTCCGCCCCCAAGGACCGCAACAAGTCCAAAACCAGGCCGATCACCAACAAATAGACCCCGATATCCAGCAAGAGCGCCGTGGCCACGTGCATCTGCCCCAGCGGGCCGAGCGAAATATGGAAGATCGCCGACTGCAGCACCGTGCCACCGAACGCTAATGGCAATGCGCCGGCCAGGGCGGCCGTGAACAGGCCGCTGCCCAGCAGCAGCCCCGGGTTGACCGGCAACGCCTCCCCCAGCTCGTAGCGGCCCCCCGCCACGTATCGTAAAGCCAACGCGATCCCAAAGACGATACCCCCGGCGAAACCGCCCCCCGGTCCGTTGTGTCCCGCAAACAGCAGCCACAACGACAGCACCACAAACGTGTGGAAAACCAGGCGCGTGGTGACTTCCAAAATCACCGAGCGGCGGTACGGGCTGAGCGTGGCCGAACCCCGCAACCAGGTTTGCCGCCCCGGCAACGCCGACGACGCCCCAGCCGGTCCGGACAACTCCAACAAAGTTGCCGCCCGCAGGATCGCCTGCCCATCGGTGCCCAGCGGCACGTGCCAGACCCCGCCCGGCGCGGTTTGCACCCGATCCACCCGATCGATCGTGCCCGACCGGGAACGAATGAACACCAGCGACGCCACCCCGGTGGCCGCGGCCAACAGCACCGACAGTTCACCCACCGTGTCCCACGCCCGGATATCAACCAGCGTCACGTTCACGATGTTGCGGCCATAGCCGAACGTGTAGGCCTCCTGCGGGAAGTCGACACTCACCGGCTCCGCCACCCGGGCCCCGGCCGCCATCGCGGCCGCCACCACCACCGTGGCTCCCACCGCCACAGCCAAAGCCAGCCGCCACCGGCGCGAGGCGGCCAACGGCCGATCCGAGAAATAGGGCGGCATGCGCCGCACCGCCAACACGAACACCACGAGCGTGACCGACTCGGCCAGCAGCTGAGTGATCGCCAAATCCGGGGCCCCGTAGGACTCGTACAGCAGCACCATGCCGAAACCCGACACGGACGCCAACAGCACCGCCTTCAAACGCCGCCGCGCCCGCGCCGCGAGCACCGCGCCCGTCGCCGTCACCACGGCCGCCCCGACCTCCAGCCACGAATTTGTGAGCACGACGCTGGCAGGCAACACCCCGCGGGTCAGCGCCACCCCGCCGACCCCGAGCACCACCACCACCAAGATCACCATCAAGTCCCAGGCCAGCGAACCGCGCTGCACCACCGCGGTGGTGGCCCGCGCCACCCGCTGCACCCCCCGGATCAGGTGGCGGTAAACGTCGTCCGCCTCCACGCGTCCGGTCACCTGCGCCACCGTCAGCTGTCCGCGCGAGACCACGCCCCGCACCACAAAGAGCACGATCCCCGCCAGCAAAATGCCGAGCGTGAGGTAGAGCGCCGCACCGAACCCCCCAAAGAGCGTCAAGTGCCCGGCCTGCCCCGGCACGCTGGCCGCATACGGTGCCACCACCGTCTCAAAGGCCCCCGGTAGCAGCCCCACCAGCAGGCCAAAACCCGCCAAGATCAACGGCACGGCCCCGATCTGGCGCGTCGGCCGGTCCACCACCGTCGCCACCAAGTCTGGCTTCGCAGCGAAAGCCCCCCACACAAAACGCAACGTGTACGCCACCGTCAGCACACTGCCCGCGACCACGCCGCCCAGCGCCAGCAGAGCCAACGCCCCCTGACCGTGTACCAACGCCTCCAGTGCCGCCTCCTTCGCCACATACCCCGCGAAGGGCGCCACACCCGCCATCGAAGCTGCCGCCAAGCCCCCGGCCAGCGCCAACCCCGGCCGCGTGCGTCCCAAGCCGGACAGCTGCCGCAAATCCCGGCACCCCACCGCCCAGTCGATCGCCCCCACCGTCAAAAACAGCGACGACTTAAACAACGAATGCGCAATCAGCATCGCCAAACCGGCCAACGCCACCGCCCGCGCCCCGAAGCCCACCAGCACCATCAAGAAACCCAGTTGGGAAACAGTGCCGTAAGCCAACACCAGCTTCAGGTCATACTGGCGCAGCGACCGGTAACCACCAATCAGCATGGTCACCACCCCAATGACCACCACCAACCAGCGCCACACCGGAAAAGCAGCCAGCCCCGGCGTAAAACGCGCCACCAGGTAAACCCCTGCCTTCACCATCGCCGACGAATGCAGGTAGGCCGACACCGGGGTCGGCGCCGCCATCGCTGCCGGCAACCAGAAATGGAACGGCACCAACGCCGACTTTGACAACGCCCCCAGCAGCACCAACACCAGCGCCGTGTTGGTCGCCGCCGACGGCCCCAACTGCCCGGACGCGAAATTGGACACGAGTGTCGACAACGAGAAAGACCCGCCCGGCGCCACGCCCAGCATGGTCAACCCACCCAGCATCGCCAACCCGCCGAAAGTGGTGACAATGATGGCTTCCCCTGCCGCCCGCCGCGAAGTCGCCCGGTCGAAATAGTGACCGATCAGCAGGTAGGAGAAAACGGTGGTGCCCTCCCACATCACGTACAAGGCGATGGTGTTATCGACCGTGACCAGCCCCAACATGGCGCCCGCAAACCCCAAGAATACCGCCGCAAAACGCCCCAAACCCGAGGCCTTGGCAGAGAAGTAGACCGCGCAATACAGCAGCACCAGGGCCCCCACCCCGGACACAATAAGGGCCATCACCCAAGACAGCGGATCCAGCCGCGTGGAAATCTCCACCCCCAACTCGGGGATCCACATGAAACCTTGCCGCGGTGGGCGGCCCGCCAGCACCGCCCCGCCCTGCCACAGGACGTACCCCGCCGACACCCCCGGCACCGCCGCCAACCCTACGAACGCTCGTCGCCCAAACCGAGAGAGCAAAAAAGGCGCGACAACTGCGGCCAGCGCGTGCAAGGCCAGCAGATACAGCATGCAGACTCCCATCCGCTAAGCGAACGTCGGGGCAGGGAGACAAGTTTAGCAACGAGTACTTACCCTAACCGGGTGGGCTTTTCCCCGGCCTGCCGCCCGCCAGGTAGATTGACTAACTGCTAGCCACCCCCGTCGTCGTTCTCGGAGCCTTAGTTGACCCCCCTTGCCGCCATCGCGCTCGCCATCTCGCTAGCTGCCACGATTGCGGGCGTCAGCTGTTTCACCTACGGCGTCGTGCGCCTCAGCAAGCGGCTGCGCCTCGGGCAGGGCGCCCAGGAACGGCTGCGTCCCGTCGGCAAACGGACCTGGGGGCTCCTGCGCGAGGCTCTCTCCCACCGGGCCTTCAAATCCCGCCCCGTGGTGCGGGTCGCCCACTGGTTCGTCATGCTGTCCTTCCCGGTGCTGGTGTTGACGCTGGTGGCTGCCTACTTCCAACTCGGCGATCCCCACTTCGAGCTGCCCGGCCTCGGCCGCTTCGCCCCCTTCACCTGGCTAGTGGAGATCTTCGCCTGGGGCGGCCTGTTCGGCATCAGCGCCCTCATGCTCGTGCGCACCCGCGCCCGCCGCCACAGCCAAACCGACAGCCCCACTCGCTTCCGTCTGTCCCGCTTTGCGGGTTCCACCAGTTGGCACGCCCGCTACGTCGAGTGGACCATTTTGGCGGTGGTGGGCTGCGTGCTGGCCCTGCGGGCCCTGGAGTGGGCGTTGGCCGGGGGCAGCGGCCACGAAAACAAGTGGCTCTTCCCCCTGACTTGGTTCGTCGGGCAGCCCCTAGTGGGCACCTCCGCCGCGCAGCTGCGCACCGCCATCATCCTGGTGGCCCTGGGCAAAATCCTGGTGTCCAACGCGTGGTTCATCGTCGTGGGCCTCTCCCCCGCGATGGGGGTGGCCTGGCACCGTTTCCTCGCCCTGCCCAACCTGTACGCGCGCCGCGAAGCCGACGGCGGCAAGGCGCTGGGGGCCGCCGCCGAGCTGCGCGTCGACGGACAGGCCGTCACCGCCGAGACCCTCGACGACCTCCCAGACGACGCCCCCCTCGGCGTCGGCACCATCACCGACTTCACTTGGAAAGGTCTCCTCGACTTCAGCACCTGCACCGAATGCGGGCGTTGTCAGGAACTGTGCCCCGCCTGGAACACCGGCAAACCCCTGTCCCCCAAGCTCTTCACCTTGGCGCTGCGCGACCATCACCACGCCGTCGCCCCCTTCCTGCAGGCGGCCGCTGACGCGACTGGCGCCACGCCCGCGGCGGCGGACGGCGGGCAAGCGGAAGAGGCCACCGCCGGGGCGGGCGGCGGGCCGGAGGTGGTCCATAGTGGCGACGTGCTCGGAGCCCTGCTCGCGGCAGGCGCAACCGGGCAGGCCCCCGGGCAGCCGGGGCCCCTGATCGACAATGTCATCCCCGCCGACGTGCTGTGGAGCTGCACTCAATGTGGGGCCTGCGTCGACCAATGCCCGGTGGACATTGAGCACGTCGACCACATCCTCAACCTGCGGCGACACCAGGTGCTGATGGCCTCGGCCTTCCCCAGCGAACTGGGCAAGGTCTTCCGCGGGTTGGAAACCAAGGGCAACCCGTGGAATGCCGCCGCCCGCAAGCGCCTGGACTGGGCCAAGGGCCTCGCATTCGAAGTTCCCGTGCTCGGCGTCGACATCGAAGACGCCACAGAGGTGGACTACGTGCTGTGGGTTGGCTGCGCCGGGGCCTTCGACGATCGCGCCAAGCGCACCACTGCGGCGATCGCGGAGCTGCTGCACACCGCGGGCGTGTCGTTCGCGGTGCTGGGCGACGGGGAGTCGTGCACGGGCGACCCGGCGCGGCGCGCAGGCAACGAGGTTTTGTTCCAGATGCTGGCGGCCGCCAATATCGAGGCCCTCAACGAGGCCCGCGCCCAGCGGATCATCGTCTCGTGCGCGCACTGCTTCAACACGATCGCGCGCGAGTATCCGGCACTCGGCGGCCGCTACGAGACGCTGCATCACACCCAGGTCTTGAACGCCCTAGTGCGCGATGGACGCCTCCGTCCCGTGGCGCCCCCCGCAGACCAGCGGCGCGACGTGACCTTCCACGATCCCTGCTTCCTCGGCCGCCATAACCAGATATATACCCCGCCGCGGGAACTGCTGGGGGCAGCAGTCGGGGGCGAGCAGGTCGTGGAGATGCCGCGCACCCAAGAGCGCGCCATGTGCTGTGGTGGTGGCGGGGCCCGCGTCTGGATGGAAGAGAAGCTCGGGGTGTCCATCGGGGCAACCCGGGCGGCCGAAGCCATCAGCACCGGGGCCGAGGTCATCGCCACGGCGTGCCCGTTCTGTACCACCATGCTCTCTGATGGGGCCGCTAAGGCGGCCAGTGCCGCGGATGGTGCGCCGGGAACCGCGCCGCAGGTCAAGGACGTGGCGGTACTCATGCTGGAGGCCGTGCGGCGTGGCCAGCCCGCCGCGCCAGACGCCGACCAGGCCCCGAGCGACTAGGCGGCGCGCCCGGGCGCGCCGGGCCAGCCACGCCCCAGGACCTGCCCTGCCCTCCTCCAGACCCAACCTCCCTGCCGCCCTACTCCAGTTGTCACCACCCCGGTCCCATCTCGGCCCCACCCGAGATAACCCCGCCCTGGTGACAACTGGAAACACACACCCGCCCACAGCCGCCCCAAAGTCGGCCCTCGTCTCCAACCCACCCCCGGCCGAGCCGCTTCGAACCCACCCTCCCCACTCCGAACAGCCCCGCATCCTGCCGCCCTACTCCAGTTGTCACCACCCCGGTCCCATCTCGGCCCCACCCGAGA
>NZ_MQVS01000006.1 GCF_001907235.1 Buchananella hordeovulneris | reverse complement strand
CTGCCTCCCGAGGCCCAAGCCCAAGCCGGTTTTGCCGAGGCCGAGCTGGCGGCGAAGTACTTCGTGGAGCTGCAGTACTACGTCGCCCAAACCAACGATCTTGCTACCTGGGAGCAGGTAGTTAGCCCAGAGTCTAATTATGCGAATAGGGTTTCTGCGCTCGCGATCGAGCGCCAGGAGTTGGGGGTCAGACTTGGATATGAAGGTTTAACCATTGAATCAATAAAAGTTAGACAGGGTGCTGAAAACTCTAATCGGTTCCAAATTTTTTTGATTGTTCGAATGGGTAATGAATACGCGCTAGACTCGACCGGGAAGCTCGTTGAAGAGAATGGGGGGAAAGAGATATATTTTGAAACTTATGTTGAATTTTATGGTGATGCATGGAAGCTGGTCGGTGCAGCCGACTATTCGGAGCGCCCAGAAGGGCTGGACTGACCGTCATGCTGTATCTGATGAAAAAAATTACTGCTGTAATTCTGCTTGCATTTCCCCTGTTAAGTGGAAATGTTGACGATTCTAGTGACGTCGTCGAGATGGGGGATCAGGTTTATTTGGAGGAAGTTAAGGTATTTTGTGACGAGGGTGAGGTTGGGCCTGGGGTGGTTGGGGAGGGTGGTGGGGTGGAGTTGTCTCGGGAGGAGCAGGAACGTTTGGCGGGGTGGGCGGCGTTGTGTGGGGTGCATCAGGGAAGTCAGGGGCAGGTGCCGCAGTGGTGTCAAACGCCCGTGGGGCAGGTGGCCCCGCCGCAGGTCATCAACTGGCATAAACGGGTCACCATGGCCCAGGTGGCGCAGGTGGCTATCCATGGTTCGGGCATCCAAATGCAGCCAGATCAAGGCTGGGTGCTGATAAAGCTGGAGACCATCGTGACTACCAGCAACGCGCCCCAGGAACACCAAGTCCAGGTCCTTGGCCGGCCCATCAATATCAAGGTCACGCCCATCAACTTTCACTACGACTTCGGTGATGGTCAGAGCCTGGACACCCGTGATCCGGGCCGCCTCTACCCCGACCACACCACCTTCGTGCGCTACCAAGAAACCGCTCCCGCCCGGCAGATCACCCTGACCACCACCTGGACCGCGCAATTCGAACACCCCGTCACCGGCACCTGGCACCCCATCGACGGCACCTTGCAAACCACCGACAAAACCGGTGTCTTTGAAGTCCTACGCCTGCAATCGGTCATCGGCACCCGCCCCCCAGAACCCCAAAACGCCTGGGACGTCATCCACCAACAAAACACCCAATAACCAACCCGAAGAATCGAAAAAGGTGGGGGCGACCGGGCATCCGGCCGCCCCCACCGCACTGCCCCACCTACTCGAAAGCAGCCTCCCGGAAACCCAGCGTGCGGGCATTCTCCCGCAACGTGCGCACCTCGGCCTCGGCGAAACCGCCCGCCTTGCGGGCCCGCACGTCCAGGGTGATCTCGATGTCGGCCCCGGCCTGGGCCAGGCGCTCCAGCACCTCGCGCTGCACCTCGCCCAACGGCCGGGCGTAGCGGGCCCCGTCAATGTCCACGACCGCGAAGAAAGTCGTCGGCGGAGCCGGGGTGGCCGGGGCGACCGGGCTCCCGACGATCCGGCCCGCCCCGGCCGCCGCGGCCGCGCTCCCCGCAGGGCTCGCCCCCGCCGGGGCCCCGGTGGGCAGCCCGCTCGTGTCGCCAGCGGGCTCGCCCGGCACGTCCGTCCCGGCCGCACTCTCGGCGGTGGCCGCGGCGGCGTCGGCCTGCTGCTGGGCCTCGCCCACCTCCCACCGCAGCAGCAGCGTGGCGTCGGTGACCTGCAGGGTGGCGTGCGGTGTGGGCGGCACCACGAGCCCCACGTACCGACCGGTCTCCGCCTGCCGCCCGGTGGCCACGGCGAAACGGCCGCTAAACCCGGGCAGCTGATCCAACGCCCCCGTGATCGCCGCGTCCAACACCTGCCGGTTGGCCAGGCGCAACATGTAGGGGTAGCGGGTGAAGAACCCCCACAGCTCGCCGACGCTCACCTCGCCCCGGGCCTCCCACAGGGCGCCCAGCTCGTCTTGCAACGCGGCGCCGAGCGTCTCGTGCCCCAGCTCGCACACCAGCTGCTCGGAGCGCTTCAGCTTGTTCGAGACCCGCGCGGCCAGGCTCTCCTGCCCGGAGTCGGGCACCCGCTCGATCTCCAGCGTGAACGGCGCGGTTGGGTCGTCCTGCGTCGGGTAGAGCGCCCACACGTACGCCGCGCGCAGCCGGTCCTCGACGGTGCGGCCGTAGCCGTCGACGTTGCGCTCGGCTTGGCCCCGCTGCTGGGCCGACAGGTTCAGCGCCTCGGCGCTGTCCAAAATGTGTCGCCAGGCCAGGTAGGCCCGGGTGGCGGCCTCCAAATTTTCCAGCTCGGCGTGGTCCGGGGCGAGGAAGATCAGCGAGTTGCGGTGTACCCGCTGGGCCGCCCCGCGCCCCTCCAGGGCCGCGCGCACCCAGGTGGCGGCCGCCGAGTCGGTCTTGTCCTGGCGGCGGTGGGCGTGGCGCGGGTGCAAGATGACCAGCCGGGCCTCCTCCAGATCCGGCACGTCGGCGCTGGTGGCGGGGGCCAGGTGGACGCGGTCGAAGGCGCCGCGCGGTCGATCCTGGCCGCTCAGGCGGGCGACGATCTCGTTGAACACCGTCTCCGGGTCCTCCCGCAACCGCTCGGCGTAGTCATTGGCGCTCTTGTTGACCGACGGCTGCGTGTCGAACCAGTAGCGGCCCTGCTCCTCGTAGAAGTAGGTTGAGCGCTGCGCCAGGTGGGCCAAGGCGGTGGGGAAGTTGCCGAGCTGGTCTCCGGGCAGGGCCGTGCCCAGCCACACGTACTGCTTGTCCAGGCCCCGGTGGGTGGCCTTGGTGCGCGGGGCGGCCCCGAGGAAGATGGCGCGGGCCAGGCGCTGGGTGACGTGCCGCTGCCCCAGGTTGACCTTCTCGGCGTCGATCCGCCCGGCGGTGGCCGTATCGGAGTCGATGTCGGAGTCAATGATGGGCTTCCACTGGTCCTCCAGGTACTGGGTGAGGTCGGTGTTGACGGCGGTGGCGGCCAGCGGCACCGTGCCCGGCAGGATGAGGGGCGCGGTGTCGCCGTCCCGCCACAGCTCGTGCACGATGGAGGAGACGAGCTTGAGCACCCCACGGGTGCGCTGGAAGCGCTCCAGGGTGGACCAGTCCTCGTACAGGCGGTCCAGCAGCTCGGGGTGCAAAGGGTAGGACGCCCGCAGCCGGGCCTCGTAGTCGTCGTTGGGGCCGGAGGTAGCGGCCGGGAAGTCAGCCTTGTGCTGGCGGTAGAAGTTGGCAAACGCGCGAGCCGTGGCGTTGATGGTGGCGTGGGCGGCGGCGTCGGGGGTGGCAAACAGGCGCCGCCGCACGATCTCGAACGACTCGCCCTTGCTGGAGGGCCGCCACTGGTCGGCCACCCGGCGGATGACGTTTTGCAGCCGCTCCAGCGCCAGTTGGCCGTTGCGGCCCCCGACTTCGATGTCGTTGCCGCCCGCCTGCCCGCTGCCGACGTCGGAGGCCGGAATGGAGACCACCAGCATCGCCCCGGGCACCTGCCGCACCACCTCGGTCAGCGACTGGGCGAACGTGAACTGGGTGTCGAAGGAGCCGGCGGGCAGCTCCTGATCGGTCAGCAGCTGACGGGCGTAGGCCACCCACTCATCGATGAGGATCAGGGCGGGGGAGTAACGCTCCAGCAGGGTGCGCAGCGACTGGCCCGGGTTGGTGCCGGTGCGGTCAGCGTCAGCCACCAGGGCGTAGCCCTCGGCCCCGCCCAGCTGCCAGGCCAGCTCGCCCCACAGGGTGCGGACCTCGGTGCCGTCGGGCTTGCGGGAGACCGCGCCCGGCTCCAGGTAGGTGCCCACCAGCACGGCCCGCCGCACGGGCAACCGGTCGATGTCGCTGGCCTGGGCAGCGGCCAGCAGCTCCTGCAGCTCCTGGGGGAACGCGGTGACCGGGGTGCCGGAGCACAGGTGGTACAGGGCCAGCATGGAGTGGGTTTTGCCGCCCCCGAAGTTAGTTTGCAGGTTGACGACGGGGCTGGCGCTGGCGTCGCCGCTAAGGCGCCGGGCCGCGCGCGTCAGCAGGTCTTTGAGGCCCTCGGTCAGGTAGGTGCGGGCGAAGAACTCGCCGGGCTGGGCGTACTCGGCGCCGAGCGCCTGCCCGGTGTGGACCTGGTGCAGGTCCGCGGCGAATTCGGCGGCGGTGAAGGCGCCGCTGGCGACGTCCGGGTGCGGGGCGAGAACCTCGCGCCACGGCTTGAGGCCGACGCCGGGCTCCAGCTTGACCTGGGTGGCGCGCTTGGCCTGCTGGCGGGTCTGGTCGGCGAAGATCTGGCGCTGCAGGTCGGCGTGCAGTTTGCGGACGTCGGCCGCGGAGTCGGGGGCGTCCACGGCCGCCAGCAGCAGCGCCATCGTGTCCAGGGCGCGCAGGGTCTCCTCGGAGGAGAACTTTTCCATGTGGGCCCAGCGGTTGCGGGTCTCGCGCAGTTCGGAGGCGTAGCTTTGCTGGGAGCGGGAGAGCAGGGCATTGAACTCGCGACCCTTTTCCGTGAGGGCGCGCAGCTGCACCTGGACGTCCTCCTTGGACAGGGTGCGCATCACCCCGCCGCGGGCGTCCTCCAACGCCCAGCGCCGCGGCCAGTCGGGGGTGGCGTAGGTGCGGGTGAGGACGCCGTCGACGACGTCCTCCAGGCCCTCGGACAGCAGCTCGAAGGCGCGGCTGAGGCGATCACGATTGTTGAGGGACATGGCGGGGCCTTTCGGTCTCAGGGCAGGTCGAAGGTGGTTTGGGTGGCGGCCGGGCGGGCGGCGAGGGCACGGGCCTGCTCGGTGAGCTCGGCCCAGTCCGTGACCAGGGCGTTGAACAGGCCAGCGTCGGGGCCGTGGCCCTGCTTCTCGGCCTCGTGGAAGAGCAGGAAGCCCAGCTCCTTGACGGCCTCCCAGTCCACGCGCCCGGCCAGGCGGGCCAGGAGGGCGGCGGTGGCCGCCAGCCCGGTGTGGCCGAGGCGGGCGGCCAGGCGCACGGTCGCCTCCCAGATACTCAGGTGCGCGTCGGTGTGCGGGTCCCAGTCGCCCGCCAGTTCGGCGGGCGGCAGCAGGCGGGCCTGCCCGCCGCGGGCGACGAAGATGCCGCCGCGCTCCAGGGCGGCCAGCGAGGTGTCGGCGCTGCGGGCCAGTTGGTCGGCCTCGCCCGCGGCCGCCTGCCCCCAGCTGTGCTGGCGGTACCACTTGACGGCGAAGCGGGTGTCGGGGTCGAAGTCGGCCTCCTGCTCGTGCAGCACCTCGTCCAGGGTGTGGTTGATGAGGGCCAGGGCGGCGCGCACCGACATGGCGGTCCCGTCGGCCTCCCGCACCTGGGCGTAGCGGGAGAAGACCGCGATGCCGGGGCCGATGGCGGCCTGCGCCAGGTCGACCGGCGAGATGGCGCCCTGCATGAGGGGGCGTAGGGCGGCGGGTAGCTCCCGCTTGAGCTGGGCAACGAACTTGCGGCGGTCCGTGGCCGGGGCGTCGGCGGGGCGCGGGCGGCAGGCCAGCACAATGGAGGAGGCCAGGGCGTTGCTGCCTTGGGATCTAGGACGGTTAGCCAACTCGCTGCGCACCGGCCAGGTGGCGGTCACCCGCCAGCCCGCGTCGATGAGCCCGGCCAGCAGGGTGTGCCAGCCGGTGGCGGTCTGGTCCTGGCCGTCCTGTTGCTTGTAGGCGTAGTAGACCGTCAGCGGCACGGTCGGGGAGGCCGCGGCCCGCAGGCGGGCAAAGACGCCGTTGAAGCCGTCGACGAAGAACTGTGCGGCCGCCTCCTTGCTGCCGTGCCGGTAGGGGTTGGCGACCAACTCCTCGGCCTTCGGGGTCAGCAGGGTGCCGGTTACCGCGGGGTGGACTTCGCGCAGCATGCGCCGCAGCCAGACGTAGAAGTAGTCGCTTAAGTCGCTGTAGCCGATGTTGTCGTAGTACGGCGGGTCGGTGGAGACCACCAGGCCCGCGTACTCCCGTTCGTTCGCGCTCAGCTGCGCCACCGTCCCGCTGGCCGCAGCCGGGACGGAGGCCAACGCCTTGGCCACCCACTCCACCTGCCCGAGGAAATTGCCCGAGGAATTGGAAAACGGATTGGCCTCCGCAAAGTCCCAGACCATGGGCAGCGCCTGGCGAGCAAACACGTTTCGCTGTGAATCTCTAGTGCTGTCCCAGCTGGCCAGAGAAGAAAGACGGTCTGTTTGTCGACTAACGGCCAGCGCAAGGTAAGTGGCCACCGCGTCGGCGTAGGCCCGAGCCCGCTCAGGGGACAGCCCCGCCGCTTCCGCGTCGGCCGCGACCTGCGCGCGCGCCTCGCCCACCAGGTCGCTGAAGGTGGTCAGGGCCACGAGCTGGCGATTGGTGAACAGGTCCGTCCACATGGTCATGCCGTACTGCTGCACCCGGAAACCCAGCGCGCGCTCAGGCAGCTGGGCCGCTGGCAGCGCGGGTAGATCAGTGACCACGGCGCTGGCAACATGATCAGCGGTGGGGGAGCAATACAACCTTCCCTTCGGCCCGTCCGCCACCACCGCGAGGAGGTGAGCGCCCATGCGCCCTGCCCGGGCCTCGGCGCGCACGTACTCCAGGGGAAGAGGCGTACCGTCGCCCACCGCGTGGCCGCCGGTGCGGCCGATGGTGCCGTCGACCTCCGGCCCGGCGGGGTCGTGGCGGACCTCGTAGCGCACCTGCCCGTCCACCACCTCGGCGTGCACCCAGGCCTCCTTGCCCTTCTTCTTGCTCAGCCACCACGAGTTGACCAGCGGCACCTCCAGCGGATGGGCCGGGTTGGGGCTGCGCACGGTGCGGGCCCACTTCCAGGCAATGACCGTGTGTTTAGTCCCATCGGGCGCCACCGCCGGCGGGTAGAGGTGGCCGATGCGGCGCGCGGCCGCGTCCCGCAGCCACCGCCCGTAGTGCCGCACGTCCTCGGCCAGGCCCTCGGCGCGGACGTAGTGCGTCTGCTCCGCCGGACCGGGGTGGATGGGGGCCGCGCCCGCGAAGCGGGGCGGCAGCTCGATGAGGGCCTTGTTGAGGAGGACCGCCAGCGGGTTGAGGTCCGAGGCGTGCGCCGCCAGCCCCAGCCGTTGGGCCTCCAGCGGGATCGACCCGCCGCCCGCAAACGGGTCCAGCACCGCGGGCAGCTGTCCGCCGTTGCTCTTGGCGATCTCGGCCCGAGCCGCGGCCAGCAGCGCCTCGTCGTTGCTGTTTTCCCACTGCACCAGCCTGCTCAGCAGGTCGTGCAGGCGGGCCCGCTCGGCCGCCTGCGCCTCCTCGGTCGGAAACTCCTCCGGGCGGGCGGACGGATCGTCCACCAGCTGGGCGAACAGCACCGCCCGGGCGGTGGCCAGGGGCTTGCGCGACCAGTACAGGTGCAGGGTGGAGGGGTGGCCGTGGCGGATCGACTTCTCCCGCACCGAGGCAGCGTTGATGGCCTCCAGCGGCAGGGAGGTCTCGATGAGTTTCTTGGACATGAGGGGGCTTTCTGCAAAACGAGGAGATAAGGGCAGGCGGGGGAAGATCAGTGCGGAGGCTGGCCGCGCGCCCAGTGCGCGGCCCACTCCTCCACAAAAGAGACGGTGGTGGTGGCCGGAGTCAGGTGGGTAAAGGCGCCCTCCACGTAGCGCACCTCGTCGGCCGCGGGCCCCGCCGGGCTGACCGCCACCAAGGCCAGGCGGTGGCGCGGGCCCTGGGTGCGGGCAAACTGCACCTCGTTGGCGGTGATGGAAAACGTCGGCGCCCCCGCGGTGCGGCCCTTGACCTCCAGGAAGAACACGCGGCCCTGCGCGTCGGTGGAGCGCACGTCGAAACCGGGATTGTTGCGGGCCATCTCCTCCGGCCGTCGCCCGAGCGCCCGCTCCGCGGCCAGCACCGCCGCCACCGCGCGGCGCTCCACCTCCCGGTCGGCTGCGCCCCACAGCGGGGGCGCCTGCTCCGCCTGCGGGGCGCGGGCCGCCAGCCAGCGGCTCGGCACCACCAGCGCCGTCCCCCGTACCCGCAGCTGCGCCGGGCCCAGCTGCGCGGCGCGCGCCAGCTGCGCTAACCGGGTGGTCAGCCGCGCCTCCAGGGCGTGGGCGCGCCCCCGGGCCGCGCTCGCCCGCAGGCGGCCCACCGTGCCCGCTCGCTCCAGCGCCTCCAGGCGCGTGAACTCCTGCTCCCAGTAATTGATCTCCGCCAGCAGCCGGGCGCGCACCTGGGCCGCGGTGTGCTCCACCTCGGCCCGCCGGGCCGCCGCCACCCGCGCCAACTCCGCCCCGGCGGCCTGCTGCGCCAGCCAGCTCTCCACCTGGCGGCGCGGGGGCTGGCGGGCAGTGGGCGGCAGGGCAGCGGCCAGGGCCGCCTCCTCCGCCGCCGTGGGCGCCGCAAAATCCAGGTAGGGCGGCACCGCGCTGACCCGCACCCGGCCCGTCGCGTCCACCACCGGGTGGGCGAACTGGTGCCACACCCGCTCCCCGGTGCCGTCCAGCGCCCACTGCTCCACCACGAACAACCACTGCGGCCGGCCCGCCTGCTCCGGGCGGCGATCCACAAACAGCGTGCCCGCTGCCAGGGCCCCCGCCGTCGCGGTCAACGTTGCCGTCGCCAACGCCTGCACCAGTGGGTAGCCGGGCGCCAACAGCTCCGCCGGATTGCGGCCCGGTGTCCCCGCCCCGGGCGTGAACGTCACCCGCTCGAAGGCCTGCGGCAGGCCCGCCCCGCCCGCTCGCACCACGGCCCGCGGCAGCCGCCCGATCGTGAACTCGCCGCCCGGCCGCGCCCCCAGGCGCCCGCCCAGTCGCGCCAGGGCCGCCCGCACGAAGGCCTCCAGGTAGCCGGGCTGCAGCTGGCGCTCGCGGGCGGCCTCCAGGCGGGCCGCCAGCTCCGCCACCTGCCCGGCGGTGTCCAGCCCATCGACCGCTGCCCGCCGGGCCGCCAGCTCCCGCACTCCGCGGGCCACCGCGTCGTCCACCCGCTGTGCCAGCCGGTCCGCCACGGTTTGCTGCTCTCCGAACCGGATGGCCTCCACCAGCAGCTCGCGCAACGGTTGGCCCGTGAAGGCGTCGTCCTGCCCCAGGATCGCGAACAGGTTGCCGTCGTAGGCCTGGCCCATGCAGGCCAGCTTCTCCAGCAGCCGCTGATAGACCTGGCCCTCCCGGGTATCGGCCGCGACCAGGTTCCACAGGTGGCACACCTCGCGCTGGCCGATGCGGTGAATGCGCCCGAACCGTTGCTCGATCCGATTCGGGTTCCACGGCAGGTCGTAGTTGACCATCAGGTGGGCGCGCTGCAGGTTCAGCCCCTCGCCCGCCGCGTCCGTGGCCAGCAGCACCAGCAGCTGCGGATCGTGGGTGAAGTTCTCCCGCACCGCCAAACGGGTGGCACGCGGGGTGCCCCCGTGGATGGTGGCCACCGCCTCGGCGCGCCCCAGCAGCCCGACTATCCGGGCGTGCAGATACTCCAAGGTGTCGCGATGCTCGGTGAAGACGATGAGCTTGCGCGGCTCGGCTGCCCCGCCCGCCAGCAGCTGCTCGTCCAGGATGCCGCGCAGCTGTGCCCACTTGGCGTCCGTCTCGCGCTCGCACACCCGCCCGGCCAGCTGCACCAGGCCCGCCAGCACCTCGACCTCGCGGGCCAACTCGGCGCGCGAGCGGGCCGCCGACGCCGACTCCGCCAGCGTGGTCAGCTGCGCCTCGGCCGCGCCCTGCTCGGCTGCGGGCAGGTCCTCCGCGAAATCAGCGAGAGCTAGCGGGGGGGGGTGCGTAAATCGCTGCCGGGAGGCCCCCGGCGGCCACCGGGGCGGCGCCCGCGCGCCAGTCAGCCAGCTGCGTGCGCAGCCGCGCGTGGCGGCGCTGCAGCGACCGCCAGATCGCCTGCGGGCTGGAAGCCAGGCGCCGCTGCAGGATCGTCAGGGCGAAGCCGACGCGGTTGCCTCGCTCGCCGTCACCGGCCCGGGCCACCGCCTCGGCGCGCCCCATCTCGGTGCGCACGTACTGCGTGACCTCCTCGTACAGCTCCCGCTCCGGCCCGCTCAGCTCGTAGGCCACCGTGGAGGCGCGGCGCGGCGGAAACAGCGGCTGGCCGGAGAAAGTCCGCAGGTCCTCCTTTACCAGGCGCCGCATTAGCCCGCGCGTGTCACTGCGGTGGGCGCCCGGGCGGAACTTGCCCGCGAAGCGGTCCCGGTCTAGCAGCGACATGAAGAGCTGGAAGTCGGCCTCCACCCCCGCGTGCGGGGTGGCGGTCAGCAACAACAGGTGGTGCGGCCCAGCCGCCAGGGTGCGGCCCAGCCGGAAACGCTGCGTCTCGGTGACCCGGCCGCCGCTGTAGTGGGCTGCCATGCGGTGGGCCTCGTCGACCACCACCACGTCCCAGCCCGCCCGCGCGAACTGCTCGGCCAACTCGGGGGAGCGGGCCAGTTGATCCATGCGGGCCAGCAGGTACGGGTGGGCGGCCAGGTCAGCCATGGCGCGGGAGTAGATCTCAAACTGCAGGCCAAACTTGTCCGCCAACTCCTCCTGCCACTGCTCCACCAGACCGCCCGGGGCCACGATCAAGGCCCGGGCGCACGCCCCGCGCAGCAACAGCTCCTTCAGATACAGGCCGGTCATGATCGTCTTACCGGCCCCCGGATCGTCCGCCAACACGAAACGCAACGGAATGCGCGGCAGCAGCTCCTCGTACACCGCCGACAGTTGATGCGGCAGCGGCTCGACCCGGGACGAATGCACCGCGGCCAGCGGATCGAACAGGGCGGCGTACTTGATGCGCAGCGCCTCGGCCGCCAGCTGGAAATCGGCAGGCGGGGCCGCGAGCGTTAATGCCTGCGCGGACGAGTTGGGCACCGGTGCACTCCCTGTAGCGGGGCCTGGCCGCCTGCCTTCCCCCTAGTGATCTCGGCGGTCAGTCTAGTGCAGGGCCACAGCCGCAAAGCTGGGGTGCTAATCACAGGGTGAAGCGCAGCAGCTGCAAATGCTCCGTCTCCTTTTCGACCCGCACCGTGTCCGGGTACAGCTTGCCGGAATCAGCGGCCACAAAGACGTCCAGCGGCAGCATGATCGCCCGCACCACCTGCCCGTCCTTCTTAAAGACGAACAAGTTGGTGGAGTTCAGGTAGAACTTGTCTTGGGTGAGGCGCTGACCGAATACCTCCTCAATCTTCGTCGCGGGGGTGCCCTCGGAGACAAAACCGAACTCGTCCCACTCGAAATCCGTCAAGGACTTCAGAGGCACGCTCTCTCCTCCGTCCCGGTACAGGGCAGATAGTTCATCAGTCAGTTTGTCATCCGAGGTCAGCATTACTTTCTCCGAGGTAGCGCAAGCGGGAAGCAGGAAAAAAACGAAAAGGAACGCAGAGAGGCGAAGAATAGTTTTCATGGTCGGGTGCCTTCCTGGTTAATAGTTGGGGTAAGCATCCGGGGTGCCGGGGTCAGCTCCGGGCAGCGGGGCTTCGGTGGTGTCTGGCGTGCCGGTTTGCCCCTCCTGGACCCGATCGCTCCACTCTAAGTTGCCAGACCCATCAACCACCACCACCTTGCCGTCACGCACCGCCTGCTCCACCAGCCCAGCCAGCTCCTCCGGGCTGGCGTTCGGATTGTCGCGCGCGATCTGCACCCCGACACTGTTGTTGTGCAGATCCATCGCCTCCCGGGTGGGCGGGTTGTCTGGACCCTGCTCGTGTGCGGTGGTGTACTGGCTCGCCCAGTCTGGGCCAAACCTCTGGGTCAACAGGGCGCTCCAGTAGGCGTGCCGAAAGGCATCATGGTGGTCGTCATTGGCCGTGCCATTGGGGAAACGATCAACCGCAGCTGCCATGGCGTCTTCCTGAATGCCCTTAAAGTCGCGCTTCTGGAGGAGGCTGAGCCCGTCAAGCATTCGTGCCTCAGTCTCGGTCAGCTTGTAAGCTTCAGACCAGGGCAGTGGCTTCCACTCGACCATTCCGACTTCCTGCACCTGGTACTTTCGTTTAATGTCCGCCAGGCTGGGGCGGCCACTCGGATCTGTTTGCGGCAGTGCCCCCTTCGACGATGCCCCACTCAGCCGGGCCGTGTCGATATTGGCTAGGGCTTCGCAGTAGGTCTGATCGACCTCGGTCGCACACCGCATCGCCTCAGATATCGCGGCTGCCAACACCTCAGCCTCTGCCTGCACCCGGATGATGTCCGCCGGGGAGGCGGTTGGGGGCAGCGACCAAGAGACCGTGCCATCGGCACTGGCTGTGACGTTTGCCTGCTGCGCGGCCAGTGACTGACAGTTGCGCACCAGCTCCTGGACACTGGCCACCCCGCGCGCCGCCGCATCGGTCGCGGTCTGCAGCTTCGCTACCTCCTCACTAAGCAGCGTCAACTCGTTAGTCAAAATGGCGAGTCTAACTTTAATGGCCTCGGCGGTCAGTCCCGTGGAACTAACTCTCCGCAAGGCGTCGGCAGAATCTCGCGAGAGGTCTACCAACATGTGTCGGGCGTTTTGCAAATCATCTAACGCTTCGTGCAGCATTTCCGGATTCCAGTTTTGGATATCTGACCATGTTAATGACATGTTCGCACCTGCTATTCCTCGGTTGGGAACTGGGGGGAAAGGATGCCGATAGTGGCGGAGTCGAGCGCCCTCTGTCCAGCAAGTTGCTGGTAAGTAGCCACCATCTTGTCCTCAGCTTGCGCGAAACTGTCTATCGCGATTAGCACCTTGTTGCTGAACTCCGTGTACTCCTGCGTCAGGTGCGTGGTCGCGACGCGCAGGGCGTCTGCGGTGTCTGCGGCGTTCGGCGCCGCCGCAGACCCCGGCATCGCCGCCGCGACTTGCGGCAACGCGAGCCGAGACGCCGCCGACTCCGCATCCCGTCCAATAGCTGCCGTCGAGTCCTGCAGACTCTCCAAGTCGCCTACCGGGAGGAAAATCTCTTCCATGCGCGTGCCGTCGCTTTCAGTAGGAGGGAACCACTAAACCGATGCTAGCGGCTGGCTGTGTGGACGGTGGGGAAACCAGACAGCAACTCGCGGGCGCCACCGTGCCCGGGGGACAATGGCGGCATGGGAAGGAAACGCCGGGCCGCGCGGCCCTCCGACGATCTGGGCCCCGACCGCCTCATGCGCCAATCGGCCGTCGTTATGCGGCTAGGGCAGCTGCTGCAATCGTGCGGCGCGGGCTCCTATCGCATCAAGGCCTCGATGGCCCGGGTGGCGGCCGCCGTCGGCCTGGACCGGCACGAGGCCCTGGTGACGCTGACGGAGATCACGACGACGTCCTACGCCGGGGACTACTTCCGCACCGAGGTCAGCGAGCACCGCCAGGTCGGCACCAACGCCCACCGGTTGGATGAGCTTGGGCGCCTGGTGGCGCGCGTGCGCAAGGGGACGCGCGTGGAGGAGGTGGAGGCCGAGCTGGACCGGATCGCCGCGCTGGCTCCGCTCTACCCGTGGTGGATTAACGCCCTGGCGGCGGGCCTGGCGTGTGCCGGGTTTACCTACCTCAACGGGGGGACGTGGCTGGAGTGTCTCGTCGTCGTGCTGGCCACCAGCGTCGGCCAACTGCTGCGGCGGGCCATGTTGGAGCGGCGCCTGACGCACTTCGCGGTGTGGCTGGCGGCCGGCTTCACGTCGGCCACCATTTACGTGGCCATCGTGGGCGCCCTGCAGGCCGCCCAGGTTATCGACACCTCCCACCACGCCGGGGTGGTCTCCACCATCCTGTTCCTCA
Source organism: Buchananella hordeovulneris (assembly GCF_001907235.1). Classification (GTDB taxonomy): domain Bacteria; phylum Actinomycetota; class Actinomycetes; order Actinomycetales; family Actinomycetaceae; genus Buchananella; species Buchananella hordeovulneris. The sequence continues at coordinate 157,546 of NZ_MQVS01000006.1, read as the reverse complement.
TGCCCGGCTTCCCGCTGGTCACCGCCATGCTGGACCTGCTACGGCACGACTTCTCCAGCGCCCTGTCGCGCGCCGCCTACGTGCTGACCGTCATGACCGCCACCGGGTTGGCCATCGGCGCCGCCACCAGCCTGTTCCACTGGGACTTCGCCCCGCCCGCCGAGACCGGCGGGGCTGCCGCGCCGCTGGCCGTCTTCGCCCTGCGGGCGCTGGCGTCCTTCGCGGGCGCCTACGGGGTGGCACTGCTCTTTAACTCGCCGCAAAAGGTGGCGCTGACCGCCGGGGTGGTGGGGGCCCTGGCTAACCCGGCGCGCCTAGCGGTGGTGGAGGCCGGGTGGGCGGCGTGGCATGTGGGCGTGGGGGCCGCCGCGTTCGGTATCGGGATCTTGGCCACCATGCTCTCGGCCCGCTCCAGCTACTCGCGCGTCACCCTGTCCGTGCCCGCCATCGTCATCATGATCCCGGGGGCGCCGTTCTACTTCGCGCTGTCGGCCTTCGACGCCGAAAACGTCCCGGCGGCCCTGGATCAGCTGGCCACGATCGCGTTGGTGATTGGCTCCATCGGCATCGGCCTGGCCCTGTCCCGCATCGTCACCGACCCCGGCTGGCGGCGCGACACCGCCACCTCCACCCTGCCGCAGCTGCGCGACCTGTAGCCGCCCGGGCGCCTCCGGGGGCGGAGAAAAAGGGGCCGCCAGGCAGCAACCTGGCGGCCCCTGCTGTTTCCCGCTAGGTGAGCATGCCCAAAATCTGGGCGGTGAGAATCTTGCCGATCATGGCCACCGGGTAGGCCATGGCGTAGCCGAGGGCCACGCGCGGGTCGCCGTTGGTGCGCTGGTTGGCAAAGGCCAGCACGGCCGGTTGGGTCTGCACGCCGCCGAGGAAGCCGGCCAGGCGGGTGCCGCCCATCTTGAAGAGCCACCGCATCGAGAAGAAGATGCCGACCGCTACCGTGGTGGTCACCGCCATCCCGAGGACCAGGATGTTCACCCAGGAACCGGAGGTGAAGGCGTTGGCGATCTGCGAGCCAGCATTGGTGCCGGCGTAGGCCAGGAACATGAGCAGCCCCAGCTCGGCCAGCACCATGGCGGCGGTGTGCGGCAGGGCCGTGACCACCTTGCCCACGCGCCCGAGCTTGCCCATCACCAGCCCCACGATCAGGGCACCGGCGGCGGCCCCGATGGAGAACTGGCTGCCGCCCGGCAGCGGGATCGGCAGGTGCCCGATGACGTAGCCCAGCGCCACGCCGAGGCCGAGCATGATCGGGTTGATGTCGGACAGCCCGCGGGCCGAGTCGCCAAAGAACTTGGTGATCTCTTTCATCTTGCCGGTGGGGGCCACCACGCGCACGCGGTCGCCCTGCTGGAGCACCAGACCGGAGGTCGCGGCCATGTCGATGTCTCCGCGCCGGACCCGCGACAGCGTCGCGCCGAACTGGCCGTCCAGGTTCAGGGAACCGACGGTGCGTCCGGCCAGCTTCGGGTCGGACACGGTGATGCGGCGGAAGTCCAGGTAGGAGCGGTCGGCCAGGAGCGAGTGGGAAGAGCCGTGGCCAAGCTCGTTGATGATCTGGGTGATGGCTTCCTGCGGGCCGACGACGGTGACCAGGTCATCCTTGTCGAGAGTGTCGGTCATCTTGGGACGGGAGATGGGGCCGGTCTCGCCGCGGCGCAACCGGGAGAAGGTCACCTGTCCGCCGAGCTTTTCGTGCAGGTCGCCGATGGTGGGGTGGTCGGCGCGCTCGACCCGGATCGTGCGGTTGGCCACGGGGGAGGGGGTGTCCTTGTCGCCCCGGCCCACCAGGAGGGCCAGGTGGCAGGCGATCAGCATGCCGAAGACCCCGAAGAGGTAGGAGATCGAGTAACCGACGGTGGCGGTGGCGGGGTCACCGGAGGACTGCCCGGCCGCCGCCAGGGCCGGGGTGTTGGTGATGGCCCCGGCGAAGGTACCCGCGATGAGGGGCACGTCCATGCCCAGCAGCTTGCCCAACCCGAAGGCCACCCCGCCCCCGGCGATGATGACGGCCACCATCGCCACGATGGGACCGGCGGCGGTCTTGAGCACGTTGAAGAAGGTGGGGCCGGAGGTGATACCGATGGCGAAAGCAAAGATCGCCAGGCCGAGGATGCCGATGTCGTGTTCGATGTGCAGCTCGTAGCCGGCGGCCAGGGCCCAGGCGGTCAGGCCGATGCCGACGAAGAGCACGGCGGCTGCCCCCAGGGAAATGCCTTTTACCTTGATGTGGCCGAAGGCCATACCCAGGCCGAGTAGTACGAACAGCAACAGCACCTGGCTGTCTGCTAGCTCGCGGAAGATCAGGTTCATCGTGTTAACTCCGAACGAAGCAGGTGAGTAAACGGGGCCAGAAGGCTCGTCAGTTGTTTCTTTAAGTATCTAAGGCGCCGCCCGGGCCAAATCGTGACTACCGTCCCGGGGGCGCGTGAAGCTCGTTACCCCCACTCGCAGACCGGACCGTTGTCCCAATATGTGGACGGATGGAGGGTGGTGGTGACAGCCTTTCCGGCCCCCGGCTACCATGGCGCTCATGCAAATCCTCGTCGTTAGCTAGCGCGGCACCGGCCGCGCGCCTCCGCCACGCAAGTGCCGGGGGTTTTTGTATGTAGCGACACGGAGTACGTGGGGAGGAAACGGCATGGGCTCTACCGCCGACAAGTCCGCCAGCCCGCCCGAGCGCATGACCGGCGCGCGCGCCGTCATTCGCTCGCTACAGGAGCTGGGAGTAACCGACGTCTTCGGCATGCCGGGCGGGGCCATCCTGCCGATTTACGACGAAATTTTCGCTTCCTCGCTTAACCACATTCTCATCCGCCACGAGCAGGGCGGCGGGCACGCCGCGGAGGGCTACGCGCACGCCACCGGCAAGGTGGGGGTGTGCTTTGCCACCTCCGGCCCGGGGGCCACCAACCTGGTAACCGCCCTGGCCGACGCCAACATGGACTCGGTGCCGGTGCTGGCCATCACCGGGCAGGTCGGCCGCCCCGCGATGGGCACCGACGCCTTCCAGGAAGCCGACATCGTGGGCGCCACCATGCCCCTGACCAAGCACTCCTTCTTGGTCACCAACCCGCAGGAGATTCCCCAACGGATCGCCGAGGCCTACCACCTGGCCTCGACCGGGCGGCCCGGCCCCGTCCTGGTGGACATCCCGAAGAACATTCAGGCCGCCGAGATGGACTTTTCGTGGCCGCCGACCCTCGACCTGCCCGGCTACGCGCCCCCCAGCGCGCCCGCCGCCGAGAAAATCACCGACGCGCTCGACCTCATTCGGGCCGCCAAACGCCCCGTGGCCTACGTCGGGGGCGGGGTGGTGCGGGCGGGCGCCTCCGCCGAGCTCGCCGACTTCATCGCCGCCACCGGGATGCCGGTGGTCACCACCCTCAACGCCCGGGGCGCCTTCCCCGACTCCGACCCCCTGAACTTCGGGATGCCGGGCATGCACGGCACCGTCGCCGCCGTCGGCGGCCTGCAGCGGGCGGACCTGTTGGTCGCGCTCGGGGCCCGCTTCGATGACCGCGTCACCGGACTGCCGACGTCGTTCGCCCCCAAGGCCAAGGTCATCCACGTGGACATTGACTCGGCCGAGATTCACAAGATCCGCCGGGCCGACGTCGCGGTCGTCGCCGACGTCAAACCCACCCTGGCGGCGCTCAGCGCCGCCGCCACCGCCGCCAACGCCACCCACGGCCGCACCGACCTGGCTGCCTGGGTGGCCCAGCTCAACCGGATCGCCCAGACCTACCCACTCGGGTGGACGGCAACCTCGGACGGGCTGCTCGCGCCCCAATACGTGATCTCCCGGCTGGCCGAACTGGTCGGGCCGGACGGCATCTTCGTCGGCGGGGTGGGGCAACACCAGATGTGGGCCTCGCAGTTCCTGCGGTTCGAAAAGCCCCGCACCTGGATCGCCTCCGGAGGGCTTGGCACCATGGGCTTTTCCCTGCCCGCCGCCATGGGCGCCAAGGTGGCCTGCCCGGAGCGGGAAGTGTGGGCCATCGACGGGGATGGCTGCTTCCAGATGACCAATCAGGAACTGGCCACCTGCGCCCTGAACGGCATCCCCATCAAGGTCGCCCTCATCAACAACTCCTCCCTCGGCATGGTGCGCCAGTGGCAGACCCTGTTCTACGACGGGCGCTACTCCAACACCGACCTGCACACCGGCGACTACGTCGAGCAAGCCATCCCCGATTTCGTCAAGCTCGCGGAGGCGTACGGCTGCGCCGCGCTGCGGGTCGATGACGAGGCCGGGGTGGACGACGCGATCGCGCAGGCGCGTGCCATTAACGACCGGCCCGTCGTCATCGACTTCCGGGTCAGCCGCGACGCGATGGTGTGGCCGATGGTGGCCGCGGGGGTGTCCAACGACGAAATCAAGTACGCGCGCGACATTGCGCCCGTGTGGGATGAGGAGGAGGCTCCGTGACCGGCCTGCAGACCCTGTCGATCCTGGTGGAAAACAAGCCAGGTGTGCTCACCCGCATCTCCGCGCTGTTCGCCCGCCGGGCATTCAACATCCACTCCCTGGCGGTCGGCCCCACCGAGGACCCGGAAATCTCCCGCATCACGGCGCTGGTGGACCCGGACCCCAACACCCTGCGCCAGCTGCGCAAGCAGCTGGACAAGCTCGTCAACGTGCTCGAGGTGCACGTGCTCGACCCGGAGTCCTCCGTGCAGCGCGAGCTGCTGCTGATCAAGGTGGCCGCCAACGCCGCCAACCGCACCTCGGTGCTGGAGATCGTCTCCCTCTTCCGCGCCCACGTGGTCGACGTGCACAACGAGTCCATCGTCATCGAGACCCTCGGGTCGCGCTCCAAGATCGCTGCCCTCATCGAGGCGCTGACCCCCTACGGCATTACCGAAATCGCCAAATCCGGTGCTGTGGCAATCACGCGCGGCCCGGCCTCGCTTACCCAACAGTTCAAGGAGAACAACCGTGGCTGACATGTTCTATGACAACGACGCTGACCTGGCCGTGCTCGCCGGGAAAAAGGTGGCCATCATCGGCTACGGCTCCCAGGGCCACGCCCACGCGCTGAATCTGCGTGACTCCGGGGTCGACGTCGTGGTCGGGTTGCGGGAGGACTCCCGCTCGCGCGAGGCGGCCAGCGAACAAGGATTGGCGGTGGCCACCGTCGCCGAGGCCGTCAAGGCGGCCGACGTCGTCATGATTCTGGCACCGGACCAGGTGCAGCGGCGCCTGTACACCGAGGAGATCGAACCGAACCTCAAGGAGGGGGCCGCGCTCTTCTTCGCCCACGGCTTCAACATCCGCTTCGGCTACATCCAGCCCGGCCCGGGCCACGACATTGCCATGGTGGCCCCGAAGGGGCCCGGGCACACCGTGCGCCGCGAGTACGAGGCCGGGCGTGGCGTGCCCGTGATTGTGGCCGTCGAGCAGGACGCCTCCGGCCAGGCCTGGCCGCTGGCGCTGGCCTACGCCAAGGCCATCGGTGGCCTGCGGGCGGGCGGCATCCGCACCACCTTCACCGAGGAGACGGAAACCGACCTGTTCGGGGAGCAGGCGGTGCTCTGCGGGGGAGTGTCGCAGCTGATCCAGTACGGTTTCGAGACCCTGACCGAGGCCGGCTACCAGCCGGAGATCGCCTACTTCGAGGTGCTGCACGAGCTGAAGCTGATCGTCGACCTCATCTGGGAGGGCGGCATCTCCAAGCAGCGCTGGTCTGTCTCCGACACCGCCGAATACGGCGACTACGTCTCCGGGCCGCGGGTGATCGATCCGCGCGTGAAGGAGAACATGGCCGCGGTGCTCGCCGACATCCAGTCCGGGGCTTTCGCCAAGCGCTTCATCGACGATCAAGACTCCGGGGCACAAGAGTTCAAGCGCCTGCGGGCCGCGGGCGAAAACCACCCGATTGAGGTCACCGGCCAGCAGCTGCGCAAGCTTTTCGCGTGGTCCGCGCAGCAGCGCGACGCTGACTACACCGACGGTTCCGTCGGTCGCTAACCCTCCCCAGGAGGGGCGCTAGGCGCCCCTCCGCCGCCCCGCTGGAAGAAACCGAGATCCGCGTGAAGTTAGCTCTTATTCCCGGTGACGGGATCGGGCAAGAGGTAGTGCCCGTCGCCCTGACCGTTTTGCAGGCCGCCCTCGGCCCGGACGTCGCGGTGCAAACCACAGAGTTCGATCTGGGTGCCCGCCGCTACCTGGCCACCGGCCAGGCCCTGACCGAGGCTGATCTGGCCGAGTTGGCCACCCACGACGCCATCCTGCTGGGAGCGATCGGGGACCCCGCCGTTGCCTCCGGCGTCCTGGAACGGGAGCTGCTGCTCCGGCTGCGCTTCGCGTTCGATCACGCCGTGAACCTGCGGCCCTCGCGCACCTATCCGGGGGCAGGCAGCCCGTTGGCGGCCGCCCCGCCGATCGACTTGGTGGTGGTGCGGGAGGGCACTGAGGGCCTGTACTGCGGCAACGGTGGGGTGGTGCGGGGCGGCACCGACGCCGAGATCGCCACGGAGGTGTCCGTCAACACCGCCTACGGGGTGGCGCGGGTGGTGCGGGACGCCTTCGCCCGGGCGGCGGCCCGGCGCGGTCAGCTCACGCTGGTGCACAAACACAATGTGCTGGTGCACGCGGGGGGACTGTGGCAGCGGCTGGTGGACGAGGTCGGCGCCGAGTTCCCGCAGGTGCAAACCCGTTACCTGCACATCGACGCGGCGATGATCGCCCTGGTGGTGGACCCCGGGCAATTCGACGTGGTGGTCACCGACAACCTGTTCGGCGACATTTTCACGGACCTGGCGGCGGCCGTCACCGGAGGAATCGGGCTGGCGGCCAGCGCCAACATCAACACCGCTGGCACGTTCCCGTCGATGTTCGAGCCGGTGCACGGTTCGGCCCCCGACATCGCCGGGCGCGGGGTGGCTGACCCCGTGGCGGCGATCTTGTCGGCCGCTTTGCTGGCCGCACACCTGGGCCAGCCGACGGCGGCGGCCCGCATTGAGGCGGCGGTGGCCGCGCACTTGGCCGCGCGGGGGAGCCAACCGGTGCGCACGGAGGCGGTGGGCCGCGATATCGTGGCCCGGCTGGGTGAGGCATAGAGCAAGAGGAGACCGGGACATGGAGATGACCGAGCTGGAACGGGCGGCAGCGGCGGTGCCACCGCGGGCCGACGAGTTGGCTGGCAGGTTTCCGGTGTCTGGGCCGGTGCCTGTCCGCAGTCAGGCGGAGCGCGCGGCGGTCTTTGCTGACCTGGGGTTTGGCACCCAGTTTTCCGACCACGTGGCGCGGGCAACGTGGACGGTGGATGCTGGTTGGGGGCAGCGGCGGTTAGTGGGCTACGGTCCGCACCGCCTCGACCCGGCTGCCTCCGTGCTGCATTACGGGCAGGAAGTATTTGAAGGCTTGAAGGCCTACCGGCACGCCGATGGGTCAATCTGGACGTTCCGGCCGCAGTGGAACGCGGCCCGGCTGCAGGCCTCGGCGCGGCGGATGGCACTGCCGGAGCTGCCGGTGGAGGACTTCTTGGCCTCGCTGGTGGATCTGGTGCGGGCCGACGCCGACTGGGTGCCCGCCGCGGCGGGCGCTGCGCTCTACCTGCGTCCGTTCATGTACGCGGCCGAGCCGTTCCTGGGGGTGCGGGCGGCGCACACCGTGGCGTACGAGGTGATCGCTTCCCCGTGCGGCCCGTACTTCCGGGGCGGCTTTACCCCGGTGTCTATCTGGATCACCCGCGATTTCCACCGGGCGGGCCCCGGCGGCACGGGCGCGGCGAAGACGGCGGGCAATTACGCAGCGTCGCTGTTGCCCCAACAGCAGGCCGCGGCCCGGGGCTTTGACCAGGTGTGCTACCTCGATGTCACCAACACCTACTTGGAGGAACTGGGGGGCATGAACGTGTTCGTCGTCGGCGCTGACGGTGTGGTCTACACCCCGGCGTTGACGGGCACGATCCTGGAGGGGTGCACCCGAAACTCGATTATCACCATGTTGCGGGACCAGGGCAGGCAGGTGCGGGAGGAGCACTTGTCGGTGGAATGGTTGCGGCAGGGACTGGCCAGCGGCGCGCTGACCGAGATGTTTGCCTGCGGTACGGCGGCGGTGGTCACGGCCATTGGTCGCCTGGCGGGCGACGACTTCGACACCGTGATCGGTGATGGCCAGCCCGGTCCGGTGACGGAAGCAACCTACGCAGCCTTGACCGCGGTGCAGCTGGGGCAGGCGCCTGACCCACATGGGTGGATGTATCGCCTAGCTTAAGCGCTGCCCGTCCGGTGGTCGCACCGGGCCAGTGCCTGCGGTGCGCCCCGCGCTGCCCCAGCCGCCGCGCGGCGGGGCAGCGCGGGCTTTGCTGCGCCCGGACAGGCCCGCAGCGGCACACTAAATCCGATCTATTTTGCGCATAACCCCTTGCCAGTGAGCTAATTTGCTCAGAAAATAGGGGGAGAGACTCGGCGCGGATGTCCAACGACGGACACCCACGCCGGTCTGACAGGTCGATGGAGACTGCTCGTGAAGGAGAAACGGATGCGCAGCAGCTATAGACAGCGTCTGCACCAGGCAATAGCCGCAACTGCGCTCTTGGCGCTCATGCCCGCCACCGCAGCCGTGGCCCAGGAAGCTGACCGCAATCTGGCGTTGCGGCAACCGGTCGTTGCTTCCGGCCAGGAGGTGGCAGACAGGTGGGGGCCGGACAAAGCGGTCGACGGCGATGACGGGGCCGGAGGCACTGCCAATCAGGTGGCGGCCGACGCCTCCCGCTGGTCTGGTCCCGGCGACCCAAACGCCCACCTGACGGTGCAGCTCCCGGGCCACGCGGTGGCCAAGCGGGCCCGCGTGCAGTGGGCGGGGGCCTGCGCTACCGAGTATCAGTTCCAGTACTCCACCAACGGCCAAGCCTTCCTGCCCGCCTCCGCGCGGGTGGTCAAGACCGGCGCGGAATGCTTCAAGAAGTCCATCGAGACGCCGCTGACGATCCCCGCCGGTGTGCACCCCACCCACCTGCGCCTGCAGGCCTTCCAACTGCGCAACGAGTGGGGCCCATCCCTGTGGGAGTTGGAGATCTGGGGCACCGGTGACGTGGCCGCCCCTCCGACCCCGGCCCCGTCGACGGACCTGAGCGCTATCGTGCCCCTCCCGGTGAGCGTGCAGGCAGGGGAAGGCGAGTTCACCCTTGCGCCCGCCGCCCGCATCGGCTTCACCGGGGGCGGCGAGTTTGCGGCCAATAACCTGGCCCACGTGCTGCGCTACTCCACCGGCTACGCCCTCCCGGTGGACGAACAGGGGGACATCCAATTCGTCCTCGATCCCAGCCGCTCGGCTGACGGCGCGGAGGGCTACGCGCTGGAGATAACCGACGCCGGGGTGACGATTACGGCCGCCACCGAGGCCGGGCTCTTCTACGGTTCGCAGTCGCTGCTGCAGCTGTTCGGCCCCTGGGCCACCGCCGGGGTGGAGGTAGTGGGGCCCTGGCGGGTGCCGACCGGCACGATCGTGGACAAGCCACGCTACGCCTACCGCGGGGTCATGGTCGATGTGGTGCGCTCCTTCTTGGACAAGGGCGAGATGCTGACCATCATCGAGGAGATGGCGGCCCTGAAGCTGAACAAGTTGCACCTGCACCTGACCGATGACCAGGGTTGGCGTATCGAGATCACCAACGACGGCAAGGCCGCGGATGACCCAATTGACTACCGGCTACTGACCGACGTGTCGGGCAAGACCGCGGTGGCGGCCGGCAAGTGGGCCCCGATCTCCAGCGAGCCGAACGCCCCGCAGGAGGGCGGCATCGGCCGGGTCCCGGGACGGCCAGGTTTCTTCTCCCAGGCAGACATCCGGGAGCTGGTCGCCTACGCCCGCGCCCGCAACATTGAGATCATCCCGGAGATTGACGGCCCGGCGCACTCCAATGCCCAGCTGCACGCCATCGCGGAGCTGAACGGCGGCGGCTCCTTCCCGGTGGTGGCGCCGGGGCAGACCACGCCCGCCATCACCGACACGTCCGTGGGGGCGGCCAACATGGGGGCGCGCAACGAGAACACCTACAAGTTCCTGGGCCACGTTTTTGACCAGGTCACGGAGATGCTGCCGGGCAGCTATCTCCACGTGGGCGGCGACGAGGCGTTCAATATCTCGGCCCCGGATTACACCACGTTCATGACCCGCACGATGCCGCTGATCACGCAGCGGGGCCGCGTGCCGATGGTGTGGAACGAGGCGGCCGCCCACCTGGATGCGCTCCCCGACGGGACGGTCATCCAGTATTGGAACGGCAACGCTAATAACGTGCGGCAGGCGGTGCTCGCCGGGCGCGGCATGAAGGTTGTCATGTCGCCGGCCTGGACCACCTACTTCCCGCAGATCCAGTCCCGGCAGTTGGGTGGGCCGTCGTGGGCCTGCGGTGGGGGATTGTGCGACATCGAGAAGTTCTACAACTGGGATCCCTCGCACTCCGGCCCGGCCGTGGGGGACGAGCACACTCTCGGGGTCAGTGCCGCCATGTGGTCCGAGCACACCCGGGGACTGACTGACACCCAGTTCTGGATGTTCCCGCGCCTGCTCGCCACCGCCGAGGTGGCCTGGACTCCGCAAAGCGCCCGCAGCTTTGGTGACTTCGCCCAGCGGGTTGCGCGCCGCGGCACTGCGCTGACTGTCAACGACATCAACTTCTACGGCGATCCGAAGGTGCCGTGGCAGGTGCAGCTGCGTGGGGACGCGCAGGTCGATGACGGCTACCTGGCCTACCTCACCGGACCGGTGGCGGATCTGGCGGCGGCGACGGTGAGCGTGCGTGACGCGCACGGCCAGGCGGTGCCCGCCACGGTGGAGGGGGTGGCTGCGGCCGATCGTGCGGCAGGTCTGGCGCGGCCCGGCGACCAGGTGCCGCGGGCGGTGAACTCGCTGTTCGCGGTGTACACGGAGCAGGACGAACTAGCGGGGCCGCTGCAGGTAGAGGTGCGCGTGGCGGGGCAAACGCTGACCACGACCGCCACCTTGGGCGAAACGACTGCGGAACCGACGCCTACCCCGACGCCGACGCCGACTCCGACGCCAACGGCTGAGGAACCGACCCCCACGCCGACCCCGACCCCCACGCCTACCCCAACGCCAACGGCTGAGGAACCGACCCCCACGCCGACTCCGACGCCAACGGCTGAGGAACCGACCCCGACCCCGACCCCGGCTCCTGCCGTGCGGTTGGCGGGCAAGAACCGGGTAGAGACCGCCATCGCGGCGGCCCAGGACGGCGGTTACACCCCCGGGGTGGCGCTGTTGGCCACCGGGCAGAACTACGCCGACGCCGTGGCGGCCGGGCCCCTGGCAGGGGCGTTGGACGCCCCGTTGTACTTCACGGTCGGTGACCAACTGGAACCGGCAGTGCTCCAGGCACTCTTGGAGGCCAAGGTCACCAAGGTCTACATCGTCGGCGGCACCGGTTCGGTCAGCGAGCTGAAGGCCCGGGCGCTGCGCCTGGCGGGCCTGGAGGTAGTGCGGGTGGCCGGGGCCAATCGGTACGCCACGGCAGGCGCCGTGGCCGGTGAGCTGGGCAAACTCGGCCACCAACCGGCCAAGTTCTTCCTCGCTTCCGGTGGCTCCTACGCCGACGCTCTCGGGGCGGGGGTGGCCGCCGGGCGGCACGACGGGGTGGTGATCCTGACCGACGGTGGTCGCCTGCCGCACGCCTCGCGCCAGCTCTTGGCCGCCGCCCCCCAGGTGCCGGTGGTGATCGTCGGGGGACAGGCAGCCGCGGTCGCGCAAGATCCGGCGGTGGCCGGACGGCAGATGGAGGTGATCGTCGGCGCCAACCGCTTCGCAACCGCCGCCCAGCTACACCACAAGTACAGCCAGGATGCCACCAAGCTGGTGGTCGCTTCCGGGTTGAACTTTGCCGACGCCTTGGCCGCGGGGGCGCGCGCCCTGGCAGACGATGGGGCACTGCTGTTGGTGCAGCCCACCAGCATCCCTGCCCCCACCCGCGCCGCCCTGGCAGGCTCGCAGTTCCGTGCCGTGGAGATCCTCGGCGGGCCCGCCACTATCAACGACAAGGTGGTGAACGAACTGAACCAACTGTTACGTCGCTAACACCCAATCAGCGGTAGCGACATTCAGGTGGGGCGGGGCGGATTTGCCCGCCTCCCCCCACCCTCGATCTGTCAACGAAGACCAGAGAGAAGATGATGCGCACCAACCACACCGTTCGAGTTATGCCAGCCATGGGGTTAGCGTTAGCGCTCTCCTTGTCTGCCGTGCCCAGCGCTCACGCCGACCCGGTAGCCCCGCCTGCCGTGCCGACAGCGGTGGCCAGCGGCATCGCCTACCCGGGCCAGGCCCCGGGGGTTGCCACCGCCACCGCGGCGGAGCAACAGTTCACGCTCAGCAACGCGGTCATTGCCGCCACCTACGACTTCACTAGCGGCCAGCCGCTCCTCGCCGCGGTCTTGAATAAGGAGACTGGGCAGGCGGTGCCGCTGCAGTCCTCGCCTGTCTTGCGTTTCTCTCTCGGCGGCACCGAGTACGACCTGACCGGGGCCACCGTCGTCGACCAGCCCCGGATTGTCGACCTTGCCGCCACCGCCGATTCTCCGACCCTCGCCCTGCGCCACGCCGGTAAGGCACTCACCGCCACCTACCGGGTCGATGCGGGCGCCGCCGGGCAAGTCGATGTCACGCTGCAGGCCGAACTACGCGACGAGGCCAACTACGTGCGGCAGGTGGTAAAGATCGCCCCGGCAGGCGAGACGCCGCTGCCCATCACGGCGTTCACCGTGCTCGATGCCCCCGCTACCGCGGCGGCCGTGGAGGGCCGCGACGCGGGCTACCCGATCACCTTCGGGGAGGAAGGGGCCCGGACCGCGTGGATTGGCCTGGAAAACCCAATGGCCAGTGCCTCGGTCGAGGGCGGGCGGGCCGTGCTCTTCCTGGAGCGGGCCGGACACGTGCGCAAGGCCGAGCCGGTCGAGTTGGCCACCACCGTCGGAGTCAACGTCGCCGGGCAGCAGCGGCGCGCCTTCGCCTATTACCTGGAGCGTGAGCGGCCCCACTTCCGGCGGACCTTCCTGCACTACCAGTCCTGGTTCGACCTGAAACCGGGTGATGCCGGCACCGACGTGCTGACGATGCCCGCCACCGAGTTGACCAGCGCCATCGACCTGTTTGGCACCCAGTTCACGAGCCGGGGCGCACAACTGGACTCCTACTGGATCGACGACGGCTGGGACTACCTGCGCGACCCGCGCGTGAGCGACGAGTCCGACATGCACGTGTGGGACTTTGACCCCGGCCAGTTCGGCGACGGTTTCGCCGCGCAACGAGCGGTGGCGGAAAAACACGGCGGATCGCTGTCGGTGTGGATGAGCCCGTTTGGTGGCTACGGCACCTCGGCGGCCCGGCGGCAGGCCCTCAACGCCTCCAAGGAAGGCGACCAGGTGTTGGAGACCTACGGGGGCCGCCAGTTCAAGCTCTCCGGCGAGAAATACTTCTCCCACTTCCGCTCGCAAGTGTTCAACATGATGGACAACCACAATGTCCAGGGCTTCAAGTTCGACGGTATCGGCGGTGGCCTCTACCAGACAGTGCCAGCGGCCACCTATCGGGCGGACTACGAGGCCATGTTCCGGCTGGCGCGCGACATGCGCGCCCACCGCAGCGACGTGTTCATCAACACCACGGTCGGCACCTGGGGCTCGCCGTACTGGATGTGGCACTCCGACTCGATTTGGCGCGACGGTCACGACGCCGCCAAGGCGGGGGAGGGCCCCGATCAAGAGCTGTACGTGTCCTACCGGGACGGGGAGGTCTACCAGAACTTTGTCGTCGAGGCACCGTTGGTGCCGATCACCAAGCTGATGAACCACGGGTTCATCTTCTCCAACCGGGCCCCGCAGTTCGCGGCCAACCACGACCTGGGCCGGCCGGAGACCCGCCGCGCCCTGGCAGCCGACATGCGCAACTACTTCGCGATGGGGCTGGAGTTGCAAGAACTCTACGTGCGCAACACCCTGGTCGACCCCGCCCGCATCGGGGAGGAAAACGCCGACTGGTTCTGGGACGAGTTGACCCGCAACGCGAAGTGGGCCCGCGCCAACGAGGCCCTGCTGGCCGACGTCCACTGGGTGGGCGGCGACCCGCGGGCGGCCGAGGTGTACGGTACCGCCGCCTGGAGTAACGCCACCGGCAGCGAGCAGGCCATGCTCATGGTGCGCAACCCGGCCGCCCGCCCGCAGCACTTCGCGTTCGCGCCGGGGGAGGCATTTGAGTTGCCCGCCGGGGCGCACGGCACCTACCGGTGCGTGGAGCGCGATGGGCAGGCCGAGCCGTTCGTGGCGGGGCAGGCCCACCCCTACTACGTGACCTTGGAACCCTTCCAAGTCAAGTTGTTCGAGTGTGCACCGTCGACCGAGGCCCCGACGGACTCCGCCGAGCCCGAGTACTCGCCCGAGTTCAACAAGTTGCCCAAGAACGGCTGGCAGATCGTGGCTTCCAGCGAGGAGACGCAGGGCGAGCCGGGGCAGGCCAGCCGCGCCATCGACGACAACGCCTCCACCATCTGGCACTCGCGTTACACGCGGCCCACCACCGGCCCGCACTGGCTGCAGGTCGACATGCAGCTGGCTAACGAGGTATGGCGGCTCGGCTACACCCCGCGTCCGGGCGGGGGCGGCAACGGCCGTTTCAAGGACTTCGAGTTGTTGGTTTCCGCCGACGGCACCGAGTGGCGCACAGCGGTGGTGGGGCAATTCCCCAACTCCGAATCGACCCAGTTCCTCACCCTGCCGGAGGAGTTGCGCACTTTCCGCCACTTCAAGCTGGTGGGCAAGAACACCCACAACGGCCGCGACTTTGGGGCGGTGGCCGAGCTGACGGCCTACGGGGTGGCGGGCGAGGACCCGTTCCTCGATCGCACCGGGTGGCAAGCCTCCGCCGACTCTGAGGAGACGCAGGGCGAGGCCGGGCAGGCCAGCCGCGCCATCGACGGCAGCGTCGGCACGTTTTGGCACACGGCCTACCACCCGAGCATCGACCCGCTGCCCCACACCCTGACCCTGGACATGCAGTACGTCGCCTCGGTCGACGGCCTGCGTTACCTCCCGCGCCAGGACGAGGGCACCAACGGGGTGATTCAGGACTACCGAATCGAGGTCAGCGCGGACGGGGACGCGTGGCAGGTGGCGCACGAAGGGCAGTTCACCGATAAGAACGCCGCCCTGGTCACCTTCGATCCCGTCACGGCGCGGTACGTGCGGCTGGTGGCGCTCTCGGCTCAAAACGGCGGCCAGTTCGCGGGCGCGGCCGAGGTGGATGTGCAGGGGCAGTACCTGTTCCTCACCCCGCCCGCGCAACTGGAGATCGATGATCAACCGGGAACCGGGGCCGACTCCTTCCTCATTCCCGAACTGCCGGGCATCCGCTTCCTCAGCAACGGCAACGACATCGCCGCTGGTAAACACGTGGTGCCTGCCGGGACGGAATCGGTGCTGATCCAGGCCGCCCCGCAGCCCGGCTACCGCTTCGTTCCCCAGGCCAAGACCGACTACCAGCTGACCTTCTCCACCGCGGGCAGCAACGTCACGCACACCCGCCTGGCGGGCCGGGACCGCGTCGACACCGCGATCGCGGCGGCCCAGGACGGCGGCTACACCCCGGGCACGGCACTCCTGGCCACCGGCAACAGCCACGTCGATGCGATGGCCGCCGGGCCGCTGGCGGGCGCCCTGGATGCGCCGATCTACTTCTCCACCAGCCCGGACTTCTTGGAAGTCAAGGTGTTGGAGGCCATGCGGGCGGCCCAGGTGCAGAAGGTCTACATCGTCGGCGGCGAGCACTCGGTGCCGGTGGCCAAGGAACTGGCCCTTAACTACGCGGGCATCGAGACCGTCCGGGTGGCGGGCCAGAACCGCTACACCACCGCCCAGGCGGTGGTCGCGGAGACCAGCAAGGTGCGGGGTAAGGAACCGCAGGCGTTCTTCATCGCCTCCGGATCCTCCTACGCCGACACGCTCGGGGCCGGGGTCGCGGCCGGGCGCTCCGGAGGCGTTGTCATCCTCGCCGGCGACGGCACGCTGCCGTCCGCCTCGCAGGCCATGTTGGCCCAGGCACCGCACGTCCCGGTGGTGCTGGTCGGTGGCCCGGCGGCCCAGGTGCGGCAGCATCCAGCCCTCGCGGGGCGTGAGGTCACCACGGTGGTGGGGGCCAACCGCTTCGAAACGATGAGCAAGCTGCACGCGGCCTACGCTGCGGACGCCACCAAATTGGTGGTGGCCACCGGCTTCGGTTTCGCTGACGCCCTGGCCGCGGGCTCCCGGGCGTTGGCCGACGACGGCGCGCTGCTGCTGGTCGAACCGACCCGGGTGCCCCCGGCCACCGCGCAAGCCCTAGCGGGCGGTAAGTTCCGCAAGCTAGAGATATTGGGCGGCCGGGCCTCGGTGCACGACGAGGTAGCGCAGGCCTTGCACGCGGCCCTGCAAAACTGAGGGGCGTGGGGTGGGGGCGGCCGTGGTCGCCCCCACCCCACGTTTCGGTCGCCGCAGTTGGCCAAGTTGGCTGCGGTGGCGCCCCGCGCCGGGAACTCCTCGCCCTAGGCTGCCCCGCCCGCGCGTCGTATCTTGGCAGGGCCGGTCAGGTGCGCGGGCGGGGCGGCCAACATTCGTCTCAGCGGGGCCCCACCCACAGCAGCCGCAGCACCGGGGCCAGGGGCGCGCCCGCGGGCGCGGCGGCGGCCGCCGCGTCGGTGGCGGGCAGATCGACTAGGGCCACCAGTTGCCAGTCGCAGGCCTCTGCGTCGTCAACCAGGGTTTGGGTGGCCAGCCAGGCGCGTCCGGCGCGGGCGGCCTCCGCCAGCGTCGTCAGACGCTCGACCCCGAGGTCAGCCAGCCCAGCGGCCAGCAGCGCCGCGGTGTCCACCTGCTCGACCAGGGTGAAGTAGTGGCCCCCGCGGGCGCGGGCGGTGGTGTCTATCCACTCGTGCTCGTCCCAAAACGCCCCCAGCGCGGCATCCCAGCGGTCGTAGTCCCACCCGGCGGACTCGTCCAGCCGGGCCAGGCCCGCTACATCGTCACGGGCCGCCAGTTCAACCCGCCGGAACATGGCCGTCCGAACCGCCGCGCGCAGGGCGTGCGGGTTGGTGCTCGGCCGCACCCGGCCGTCCGCGTCGGCCCCAAATGCCACCTCGCCCACGGGGGAGGCCCCACCCGGCAGGCGGTCGACTTTGCCGTCGCCGTCCTCGTCCTGCCCGAGCTTCTCCCACTCGTCCAACAGGGAGCGGTCCACCGCCCGCACCAAGGTGCCGAGCCAGTCGATGATGGCATCCACCTCGGCGGTGTGCCACGCCGCCGGTACCCCGCGCCGCAGCGTGCGGTAGGCGTCGGTCAAATACCGCAGCACCACCCCCTCGCTCCGCGCCAGGTCATACCGGGAGATCAGGTCGGAGAAAGTCATCGCGTGCTCAATCATGTGGCGCACCACCGACTTCGGGGCCAGCTCGTTCTCACCCACCCACGGATGGGCGGCACGGAACATGGCGAAGGCCGGTTCCAGCAGCTCGGCCAGGGGCCGCGGCCAGGTGACCTCCTCCAGCGCTTCCATGCGGGCGTCGTAATCGAGGCCTTCAGCCTTCAAGGCCCCCACCACCCGGCCCTTCTCCTCCCGTTCTTGCGCCCACAGCAGCGGCCGCGGGTCCTCCAGGGTGGCTTCGAAGACGGAGACCAGGTCCAGGGCGTGGGTGGGAGCGTCGGGGTTGAGCAGGTCCAGGGCAGCCAGGGCGAAAGGCGCCAGAGGTGCGTCCAGGGCGAAGCGCTCGGGCAGCTCCGCGGTCAGGCGCAGCCGCGGGCGACCGTCGGCGGCTGCCGTGGCGCTGGAGACATGCTCGACGAGTCCACCGGCCTTTAGGGTGGCATAGATCCGCACGGCCCGCCGCACCAGCTCATTGCGGTCGCTCGGAGGTTCGTGATTGTCGGTCAGGAGCCGAGCCAGGACCTGCACGGGGTCGCTGGCCGGGCGGGCGAGCACCGACAGGAGCATGGCGGCCGTTATCTGCAGCTGGCTGGTCAGGCGCTCCGGCTCGGCGTCGCGTAGGCGCTCGAAGGTCTTATCGGTCCAGTTGACGTGGCCCTCCGGTGCCTTCTTGCGCACTATCTTGCGGCGCTTGCGCTCATCGTCACCTGCCTTGGCGAGGGCGGCGGCATTGTCGATGACGTGCTGCGGGGCCTGCACGACGACGTTCCCCTGCGTGTCGAAACCGGCGCGCCCCGCCCGGCCGGCGATCTGGTGAAACTCGCGGGCCGTCAGGTGGCGCTGCTTTTGCCCATCGAATTTCGTCAAGGCCGTAAACACGACGGTCCGAATCGGGACGTTGATGCCCACGCCCAAGGTGTCGGTACCGCACACCACCTGCAACAGGCCGGCCTGCGTCAGGCGCTCCACGAGTCGCCGGTAGCGGGGCAGCATGCCCGCGTGGTGCACCCCGATGCCGAGTTTTAGCAGCTTGGCCAACTGGCGGCCGAAAGCCGTGGAGAACTGATAGTCGGCCAGCTCCGCGGCAATCGCTTCGCGTTGGGCTTTGGTGGCTACCGGCACCGAGGTCAGGGCCTGGGCGCGTTCCGCGGCCTCCCGCTGCGAAAAGTGCACGACGTAGACGGGGCCGAGTCCCGTCTGGGTCAAGCGGGGCAGCAACTCCCCGATGGGCTCCAGGGAGTACTCGAAGCTGAGGGGCACTGGTCGCTCGGCTCCGGTCACGAGGCTGACGGGCCGGTCGGTGCGGCGGTGCAGATCCTGCCGCAACCACTCCACGTCCCCGAGCGTGGCCGACAGCAGCACGAACTGGGCTTGGGGCAGGGTCAGGAGCGGCACCTGCCAGGCCCAACCGCGCTGCGGGTCGGCATAGAAGTGGAACTCGTCCATCACCACCGTGCCCACGTCCAGCCGCTCGCCCTCCCGCAGGGCCGCCAGCGCGAGGATCTCGGCGGTGCAACAGATGATGGGGGCGAGCGGATTGATACTGGTGTCGCCGGTGAGCATGCCAACATTGCTTGCCCCGAACAGGGCCACCAGCTCGAAGAACTTCTCCGACACTAGGGCCTTGAGGGGGGCCGTGTAGTAGGTGCGTTCATCCTTGGCGAGGCTCGCCAGGTGGGCGGCGGCGGCGATCAGGGATTTGCCCGAGCCGGTGGGGGTGGCGGCGATGACGTGATTACCGCTGATGATCTCCAGGGCGGCCTCCTCCTGGTGGGGGTAGAGGGGACGGCCGGTGCTCGCCGCCCAGTCGGCAAACCCCGCCAAGAGCTCGTCGTCGGCGAGCGGGCCGTCGGCGGCGTCGAGGAGGTCATCCAGGAGAAGATTGAGGTCAGCTGCCATAGGTACATCGTTCCAGAAAACCGCTTGTCCAGTATGCAAGCAGTATTCCGATGCGCGGACAATGCTGGGTATAAAGCTGGAATAATCAGGCCCGATGTGTGCCCACCGGCACGGCGGAAAGGAAGAACCACCACATGGACGCATTAGCTGCGCTGCTCGAACGACTGGGCGACAGCGTCACCCTGTGGTTCACGATCCCCGCCCTCATCGGCACCGGGCTATTTCTCACCAGCGTCACCCGGGTCGTCCAGGTGCGCCACTTCGGGCGCATGCTGCACGCCATCCGCCACTCGCGCCGCGGTGCCGAAGGCGGCATCTCCTCCTTCCAAGCCTTCACCATTTCCCTGGCCGCCCGCGTCGGCATAGGCAACATCTTCGGGGTGGCCGCCGCGCTGGCCCTCGGGGGCCCCGGCGCGATCTTCTGGATGTGGATAGTGGCCCTAGTCGGCACGGCCACCGCCTTCTCCGAGGCGACCCTGGCGCAAATCTTCAAGGTGCGCCACACCGACGGCTCGTTCCGAGGCGGCCCCGCCACCTACATGGCCCGCGGTCTGGGCGCCCGCTGGCTGGGCATGATCTTCGCGGTCCTGACCGTCATCACCTGCGCCTTTTCCATCACCATGGTGCAAGCCAACGCGATCGCGGGAGTGATGAGTCACGGCACCGGCCTGGACGCCTGGGCCACCGCCGTCATACTGGCCGTGCTCACCGCCCCGGTGGTGCTGGGCGGGGTGCGGGCGGTGGCCCGCGTCACCGAATGGCTGGCCCCCGTCATGGCGGTCGTCTACCTGGCGTTGGTGGCCGTCATCGTCGCCCTCCACCTCCCGGCCGTGCCCGGTATCCTCTGGCAGTTCGTCTCGCAGGCCTTCGCTCCCAGCCCTGCCGTCGGCGGGATTGCCGGCGGACTCTTCGCCGCCATCATCAACGGCACCCGGCGAGGGCTGTTTTCCAACGAGGCCGGGCAAGGCACCGCCCCCAATGCCGCCGCCACCGCTACCGTGGCCCATCCGGTGCAGCAAGGACACGTCCAGGCCCTAGGGGTCCTCGTCGACACCCTGGTGGTCTGCACCGCCACCGCAGTCGTCATCATGCTCGCCGGGCCCGAAATCTACACCTTCGGCGTTACCAGCCCCGATAGTGCAGGCATCCTCACCCAAACCGCTGTCACCAGCCTCCTCGGCGCCTGGGCCGGCATCCCCATCGCGATCGTCATCTTCGTCCTGGCCTATTCCTCGATCATCGCCGCCGCCACCTACTCGGAGATCAACGTCGCCTTCCTCACCGCCGCGCCAAGGGCCCGGTGGGTGCCCCGCCTCATCTCCAGTATCTCCGTGGTGCTCGGCGCCCTCACCTCCCTCCGGTTGGTGTGGAACACCGTTGACCTCACGATGGCAGTGATGACCGGCACCAACCTGTTGGCCCTCGTCCTGCTGTACCGGTGGACCACCGGCGCGCTGCGCCACTACGAAGCCGCCGCGCGGCAGGCGACAACGCCGCGCTTCACCGTCGGCGATAACCCCTACCTGCCCCAGACCCTGCCCGCCGGAGCGTGGCCCGACAAATAAAGGAGCGGCAATGCGAGCCGTGCTTGAGACAATAAACGACTACCTCTACGGCTACGTGCTGGTAGCCCTGCTGGTGATCGTAGGTATCTTCTGCACGCTGCTCACCCGCGGCGGACAATTCACTCTCCTGCCCGACGCCGTGCGCTCCCTGGTGCGCTCGCGGCGCGCCAGCCACGGCATCACCTCCTTCCAAGCCTTCGCCGTCGGCATTGCTTCGCGGGTCGGTATCGGCAACATCGCGGGCGTGGCCCTGGCCCTCATCCTCGGGGGACCGGGGGCCCTCTTTTGGATGTGGGTGGTGGCGCTGGTCGGCATGGCCACTTCGCTGGCAGAAAGCGTGCTAGCGCAGTTGTTCAAGCGCCGCCACCCAGACGGCTCCTATCGGGGCGGCCCCGCCTTCTACATGGAGCACGGCCTCGGTTCGCGCACTTTGGGCAAAGTCTTTGCTGCGCTGTTCATCTTCGCCGTCGGCTTGTGCGTCTGCATGGTGCAGGCAAACACCGTGGCCGGGATTTTTGCCGAAACCCACCAGGTGCCGACCTGGGGCACCGGCATATTTCTCATGGCGCTGGTGGCGCCAGTCGTCTTGGGCGGAGTGCGCTCGGTGGCCCGCGTCACCGAATGGCTCGCCCCGAGCATGGCCCTGCTGTACGTGGCGATGGTCGCTGTCATCATCGCGCTGCACCTGCCGGCCGTGCCCGGGGTATTTGTCAACATCTTCCAAGGCGCCTTCGGTTGGGGGGAAGCTGCCGCTGGCACCACCGGCGGAGTCTTGGCAACCGTCTTGCACGGGGCCCGGCGCGGGCTGTTTTCCAACGAGGCCGGGCTCGGCACCGCTCCTAACGCCGCCGGAACCGCGACCGTGGCTCACCCCGTCAGCCAAGGCCTTATCCAATCCCTGGGGGTGTTCCTGGACACCATCATCGTCTGCACCGCCACCGGCCTGGCGATCCTGGTCACCGGCACCTCCCTGGCGGTCGACCCCAAAATGGGGGCAGTGCTCACCCAGCAGGCGGTAGTCAGCGGCCTCGGCCAGTGGACCGCGACGCCGGTGGCCGTGATAATCCTGGTCTTTGCCTACTCCACGCTTCTTGGCTGTTACTCCTACTCGCAGGTGAATATCGACTTCCTGGGCCACCGGCGCCACCTGCATTTGCTCAACGGGGTCGTGGTCACGGTCGCGGCCGGGCTGGGCAGCGTGCTGGAGCTGAAGACGGTGTGGGCGCTGTCCGACATCGCCCTGGGCCTGCTCGGCATCCTGAACCTGGTGACCATCCTCGTGCTTTCCCCGTGGGTGCTGGCCCTCCTCCGGGACTACCGCGCCCAGCGGGCCCGCGGCGTCGCAGAACCTGTCTTCGACGCCGCGGCCAGCGCGGGGCTACCCCGCCTCCTGCCCACCGATGCGTGGAGTCGGCAGGCCGACGCGGGCTAGCTGCCGGCCGCCCTCGGCACCGTCCGGGCCTGCCGCGGCAGGCGGGCAGCCCCGTCGGCAAACCAGGCCATCGCCTGTTCCAGTGGGCCGCGCTGGAACAGCGCCGCCCACACCAGTGTCACAACCGCGATACCTCCCAGCATCATTAGGAACGGCGTATTAGTTTCCCCCGTGAAGTTATCCGCGAAATGCCACATGAGAACCACATGCAAGCAGTAAGAACTCAGGGACATTGACCCCATCGCCACCAACGGGGCGGCCAGCAGCTTTGCCCAGCGCCCCAAAGCCGTGAACGCGCAGATGGCCGCCACCGCGAAACCCGCCGAGCCCAGCGCCTCGAAGGGAGAGCCGGAATGCGGGGCAATCGTCCATTGGCTCCGAGCCGCCCCCCACAACAGCTGCCACACAGACTCCTCCGGGGGGCGCCGCTGGGCACGCATAAAGGTGTCCCACTGTTCGTTGGTCCACGTGTCCATCTGCTGCTGTTGCTCCTCCGGGGTGCACGGGTAGAGGGTCTCGCCGTCCAGGCACTCCGGCTCGGTCGGCGCGGACTGATCCACACTGTCCACCAGAGCAGGAGACACCCCCCACACGGGCTCCAAGGAGCCGGCCTGCCACACGAACGGAGTCACACAACCGACAAACACGACCGCGCCCGCCAGGCCCCAGCGCCACAGGGTCCGCGCACTGCCCAAACCTGCACGCCCCAGCGCCAAACCCGCCAGCACGAAACCCAGCCAGATGGCGGCCGGGTACTGGGAGGTAAAAAGCAAAGCAAACAGGGTGTTACCCAACTGGCCATCGAACTTCAGATCCAGATTGCCGGCCAGCAGCAGGCCCGCCCACTGCAGCATCCACCCCAGCCCCAGGAAGACGCTGGCGGCCAGCAGCACCGTTTGCCACCGGCAGCGCAGGAACGGCAACGCCAAGACGAACCACAACCCATAAGACCCGAGAATGATGCCGATTGGTGTGCCGAGAATCGCCATTAGCGACCCCAAAACAAACAAGGCAAAGGCCCGCGCGAAAATCCGCAACCGGTCCCGCACGACCCAGGGGCCAGTGTGGGCCCGGCCGCCTCCGGTGATGATTGCCAAAGACACGCCTGCCACCGTGGCAAACAAGATGGAGGAGTGGCCGTTGGCAAACCCCAGCCAGGTAGGGGAGGTAACTTCCTCAACCTGTTTGGCGGAGTGGGCCGCCATCATGCCTGCCAAAGCCAGGCCGCGCACCGCATCCAACCCGGGTAGTCGGCGCGCATCGCCCAAGAAGGCCCCGCGGCGCAGCTGCGGCCACCACCGGCGGGCAGGTGCCGAAAACGCCCGCACCAACTCTTCCTGCTCATCAGCGGTAGGCCGGGTTCCCGCCGACGGCGCGGCAACGGTGTCAGTCTTCCCCGGCGCGGTTGCTTCCCCTTCCTCCGGCCCGGGGAGGGGCTGCTCCGTCTCCGCGGCCCCCACCATCTCCACCTCCGGCTGCTCGTCGGCAGTCAATAACTCGGTCACGCTGACCCGAGTGTCCGGTTGCTGCGCGGCAGCGGCCCTGACGTTGCTCTCGCTGTCCGTGGAGAGCCCGGGCGCTGGGCGATTGTGGGAATCGTAGGGAGACAACGGCCGCCTGCCGTCGCGTTCAGGAAAATCATGCATGGCGCCCATTGTGACGCGCCGCGAACGGGCCTCCATCCACCATCAGAAGGAATGGGCCTATTCTCACAGCATGAGAATCGCCCGCTTTACCCTGCACGATCGTCCCACCTACGGCGTACTAGAAGATGGTTCGGAACGTCTGGTAGTGCTCGACGGGGACCCCCTGTTCGGGGGCACCAAACCCACCGGCCAGATAGCAGCTCTCGACGAGGTTCGGCTTCTGAGCCCCGTTATCCCACGCAGCAAAGTAATTGGGGTGGCCGACAACTATCGCCCCGCCGGTCAGCGGCAGGACCCCGCTTCCCACCCCACGTGTTTCTTCAAACCCAACACCAGCGTCATCGGTCCAGATACCCCCGTGGTGGTACCCCCGTGGGCTGACGAAGTACACATTGAGGCCGAGCTCGCCGTCGTCATCAAAACCCTGGCCAAAAACGTCTCGGCTGCCGAAGCCGAAACCGTCATCCTCGGCTACACCGTGGCAAACGACATCTCCGCCCGCGACCCCCACACCGCCGTTGGCCCGCACGCGGCCGCCAAGGGCTTCGACACCGCCTGCCCGCTCGGGCCGTGGTTAGTGGTGGGCAGCGACCTCGACCTAACCAACCTGACGGTGCGCGCCCGGGTCGACGGGCAGGTCTGGCAAGAGGGCACGACGGCCGACATGGTGAATAAGATCCCCGAGCTGATCGAATACCTCACCGGTTGCATGACGCTGCTACCCGGCGATGTCATCCTCACCGGCACCCCGGTGGGGCAGGCCGTGGCCCGCCCCGGCCAGCGAGTAGAGGTGGAGGTGGCTGGGGTCGGCAGCCTGGCCAACCCCGTCGTCCAACGCTAACCACGGGTGGGGCGGCCCGCAGCTTGCCGGCCCCACCCATCCCGTTGTCACTGGAGGCTGTCTACGGCGGCGCGCAGGCGGTCGGCCATTTGGGTCACCAGCGCGTGGGAGGTGGCCAGGTTGACCCGCACGTACGGCCCGAAGTCTCGCCCGCACGCCCGGCCGTCTATCACGTCCACGCCCGCCTGGTGCAGGAAGAAGTCCTGCACGCTGGTCGCGGCGGGCAGACGGTCAGCTAGCGCGCGGCAATCCAACCAAGCCAAGTAGGTGCCCTCCAGGGAGACGGGGCGCATCAATGGGTGGTCGGCGAGCGTCTGCTGCCAAATGTCCGCCCCGCGCGCCAGGTAACTGGTTAGCTCGGTCAGCCAGGGCTGGGCGTGCCGATAGGCCGCCACGGTGGCGCTGGCCCCCAGCGGGCTGTGCAGGGCCGCCAACGGATCCTGCCAGGGCAGCAGGCGGGCGCGCAGCTGAGCATCCACCACCACCCCCTGGGCGCATTTGAGGGCAGGCATGTTCCAGGCCTTAGTAGCCGAGTAGGCGGCGATGGTGTGGGGGGCGGCGGTCGGCAGGCTCGCGTACGGCACATGCCGCGGGGCGTGGGGGAGGACCAGCGGGGCGTGTATCTCATCGGCGAAGACGAGCGCGTCGTAGCGGTTGACCAGGTCCGCCAGGGCCGACAGTTCGGCACGCTCCAGCACGCGCGCCACCGGGTTCCACGGGTTGCACAGCACCACCAAGCCCGCCCCGGCCGCCAGCGCCGCCTCAATGCCCGCCAGATCCAGCCGGTAGCGCCCCGCGGCATCGGCGGCGCTCGGCACCTCGATGACCTCGCGGCCGTGCAGCGCGGGCAAAGTGAGGAAGGGGAAGTAGGCGGGCGTCGGGACGACCACGGCACTGCCCGGCCGCGTCAGCTGGGCGATGGTCAGCGTAAACAAACTCAGCACATCCGGGGTCACGAACACCGCCTCGGGCGCCACCTGCCAGGCGTGCTGCGTCGCCAAGTGTTCCACGGTGGCGGCCACGAGGGCCGCCTTGTCAGCAGGCGTGGGGTAGCCCAGGTGCGAGGCCGCCAATTGCTGCGTAACTGCTTGCCGCACGACGTCAGGCGTCGGGAAGTCCATCTCCGCCACCCACGCGCCGAGGGCCTGCGGATGCCGGGACCACTTGAGGGAGGCGTCGGCCCGCCGTTGGTCGATTGAAACGTCGTCGAATCCCATGCTGCTCCTTCGCTGAGGTGAGGCCCCCAGCCTAAAGCCAATGTTGGCTGCACCACCCCGGTAGAAGCCGAGGGTGGCCTGCCCCCGCGCCTAGACTGGTGCCACCATGACTACTTCGCCTGCAAAACCGATTCGTGTTCGTTTCTGTCCCTCGCCCACCGGCACCCCGCACGTGGGAATGGTGCGTACCTGCCTGTTCAACTGGGCCTACGCCCGGCACACCGGTGGCACCTTCGTCTTCCGCATCGAAGACACTGACGCCGCCCGCGATAGCGAGGAAAGCTTCGAGGCGATCCTGGATTCGCTGCGGTGGCTGGGGCTGGACTGGGACGAAGGCGTTGGGGTAGGTGGCCCGCACGCCCCCTACCGGCAGTCCCAGCGGATGGAGCTGTACGCCGAGGTGGCCGCCCAACTGCTCGCCGCCGGTTACGCCTACGAGTCGTTCTCCACCCCGGAGGAAGTCGAGGCGCGGCACCGGGCGGCAGGCCGCGACCCGAAGCTCGGCTACGACGGATTCGACCGGGACCTGACCGCGGAGCAGAAGGCTGAGTACCTGGCGCAGGGCCGTCAGCCGGTGCTGCGCATCCGGATGCCAGACGAAGACCTGACGTTCACCGACCTGGTGCGCGGGGAGATCACTTTCAAGGCGGGCAGCGTCCCGGACTACGTCATTGTGCGGGTCGGGGGCGCGCCGTTGTACACGCTGGTCAACCCAGTGGACGACGCGCTGATGGGGATCACGCACGTGCTGCGCGGCGAGGACCTGCTCTCCTCGACTCCCCGCCAGTTGGTGCTGCACCGGGCGTTGGTGGAGCTCGGCATCTCTGCGGCCGTCCCCGAGTTCGGGCACCTGCCGTACGTGATGGGGGAGGGAAACAAGAAGCTCTCCAAGCGGGACCCCGAATCGAACCTGCTGCTGCACCGGGAACGCGGCATGATTCCGGAGGGACTCACCAACTACTTGGCGCTCCTGGGGTGGTCCATCGCCCCGGACCGTGACGTCTTCTCCATGGCCGAGATGATCGAGAAATTCGACATTCACGACGTCAACCCGAACCCGGCCCGTTTCGATCCGAAGAAGGCCATCGCCATCAACGCCGAGCAGCTGCGTTTGCTGGCCGAGTCCGACTTCCGGGACCGCACGGTGCCCTACCTGCAGGCGGCGGGCCTGGTAGCGGGGCAGCAGTTCGACCAGCTGACCGCGCGCGAGCAGGAAGTGCTGACCGCCATCGCCCCGCTCGTGCAGTCCCGCGTGCAGCTCCTGGGCGAAGTGCCAGGCATGGTCGGCTTCCTTTTCGCCACCGGGCCGGTGGCCTACGACCCGCAGGCGCTCGCCAAGTTGCGGCCCGAGGCGCGTCAGGTGCTGGATGCTTCCCTGGCGGCCCTGGCGGAGCAGACAGATTTCTCGGCTGCCGCGTTGGAAGCCACCCTGCGGGCAGCGCTCGTGGACGGGCTCGGACACAAACCAAAGTTCGCCTTCGCGCCTTTGCGGGTAGCGATCACCGGTCGGCAAGTCTCGCCCCCGCTCTTTGAGTCGATGGAGATCCTCGGCCGCGCCGAATGTCTGGTGCGCCTGCGGCACCTGGCGGCGCAGCTGGACTGACAATCTGCGCGTGCGGGCGCACAGGCAGGAACGTGGCGCGGATCGCACCTGCTCGATTGGCCCTCGGGCGCGATGTCGTGTAACGTTCTTCCTCGGCGCCAGGAAGCAATTCTTGGAGCCGAAGCCAATGGGGTATGGTGTAATTGGCAGCACGAGTGATTCTGGTTCATTTAGTCTAGGTTCGAGTCCTGGTACCCCAGCTGCGGCGCTCAGCGTCGCGTGGCCCCGTCGTCTAGCGGCCTAGGACACCGCCCTCTCACGGCGGCGGCGCCGGTTCGAATCCGGTCGGGGCTGCAAAGAGCGGCCCGGAGATGTTTCTCCGGGCCGCTTTGCTGTGCGGAGGGGGAATGTGGGGCCGGACTGAATGTGTCGCAGGGGATGTTTAGCGTCCGGCCACTAACCCCCGCTGTTCCCGCTCCCGCCATCTCCGTAGCTCCACCGTCATGTCCTTAGCGCACCGTCATGCCTTTAGTGCACCGTCATGTCCTTATTTCAGTGTTTTAAGGGCATGATGGTGCCTTAAGCGCATGATGGTGACTTAAGGGCGTGGTGGTTGCCCCGTCATCGGGCAGCAACTCCTCGCGAGTCGTGAATGGCTGGTGCAGGGGGCAGCCCCAAAGACGCCGCTAATCCCACTGCTTGGGCTGTAACTCCAGCTCGGCAAGGCGTGCGAGGCCTTCCGGCCACAGCAGGCCCTCCCGCAGTACTTCCAGTTCTGCCAGGAGTCCGTTGCGGATCCACAACACCACCCACACGGGTGCCCCCGCGTCGTCGCCAGCGAGGGCGACAGGGAAATCGTAGTTCGGTCCGCAGATCCGGGGCGCGTCGGCGCGAACACGGAAATCGATCCAGCCGTGCTGGCTGCGCGCCTCCTGGGTCAGGGCCAGCTGGGCCCGCAACTGCGGGGCGCCATGGTCCGTGCCCGCGCCGAGTATTTGCTCCAGCAGCTCCCGCACCTGTGGGCTGAGGGGCACGAAGCTCGGCTCGATCTGCCCGCTCACGTCGGGTCCAGTTGGCAACCGTTGGCGCGGAAGATCGCCAGCATAGGGGCGTTGGCGGGGTCGGCGGAGCCGACGTAGTGCGTGGCGCCGCGCCGGGCGAGCTGCCCGAGGCCGAAACTGTGCAGCTGTCGCCCGCGCCCCTGCCCGCGTCGCTCGGGAACCACGGCGAGGTAGAAGAGGGTGCCCGTCGTCGGGTCGTCGGGGAAGAGCTGTGGCAGGACGACGCCGAAGTCGCCCTGCTGGTCCGCCACCGTGAACCAGGCGGTCGCGTCGAAGGCCGTTCCCGCCGCGGAGATCAGCTCCTGAAAGTCATCCTGCGCCGATTCGCGGGTGCTCGTGTGGTGCGGATCGCCGAGGCTGGCGCGCAGTAGCAGCCGCACGAAAGCGTCCTGCCCCCGCTCAGCCAGGGTGGTGACGACCCAGTCCGTGGGCGGGTCCCAGCTGTCGGCGAGTTGGCGGTGGGCGACGATCTTCTGCTCTGGCATGACGCTAGTGTTCTCCTGCGTTCGGGTGTTGGCAACCGGCACCCCGGGCCCTGCCCGGCCGCACCCCGCCGGGCCGTCAGTCACTCACCCACCGGGGCGGGCCGCCGGAAGCCGCCCTTGTCTCGGTGGACGGCGGCGTCGCCGGTCAGCGTACGAATGTCGACAAACTCGGCGCGCGTCACCCAACCGGACAGGCTGCGTTTCGTGCGCGAGCACGGCACCAGTAGCACCGCCAACAGCGGCAGTGCCAGTGAGACGAGCTCAAGTGTGGGGAGTGAGTGCCACAGCAACGTGACGGAGGTGGCCAGGGTGGGCAGGCTCACCACGCTCGCCCGCGCCAGCCGCCGCCACCGCCGCCCGTGGCCGAGCGCGCCGTCGGCGGCACGCCACATGGGCGTGAGCCACACCGCGGCCTGCCCGAAAGAGGCCCCCAGGTGGCTCCAGGCGGGCACGACGAAAACCAACAGCCAGGTGACGACCTCTGCCACCGTGTGCAGTTGCCAGGCGCGATCACTGACCGGGGAGAAGCCCAGCAGCGTGGCGCCGACCGCCACGCCCGTGTGCAGCAACGATGCCACGAACAAGTAGAGCGCCAGGTCGATGAGTTGGCCCGTCCAGCGGCGCACGTTCGTCACCGGCCGCGGTTGCAGGCGCTTGGCGGACAGGGCCCGCGCATCGGGCATCCACCACAGCACCAAAGGCGCGACCAAAGCCCCAAGCAGCGCCCCCGCCGTGTTGGTGAGCAAGTCGTCAACGTCAGCCAGCCGGTAAGCGCACGGGTAGAGCCCCCACATGCCGGTGCCCTGCGTCGTTTCGATCAGCAGGCTGGCAAGGAACCCGGTGGCCACCGTGAAGATGAAGCCACGGCGCAGGTGTCGCCGCAGGATGATCCCCCACGGCACGAAGAGCAGCACATTGAACGCCACCTGCAGGAAGGTAAAACTCGTCAACAGGCCGCGCAGTGAGCCGTGTCCGGCGTACTCGGCCGAGATGTCGCTGACGAACCGCAGCGGTGTTAGCTGGGGGTCGCGGCTGCCCGCCCGGCACTGCAGGGTCTGTGGGTCGGGCAGGGGCAGGAGCGTGTAGCTGACGAGGGCCGCACCATAGAGCGATATCGCTAGCGAGCCCGCCAGACGGGCCAGGTTCCAGGAG
Source organism: Buchananella hordeovulneris (assembly GCF_001907235.1). Classification (GTDB taxonomy): domain Bacteria; phylum Actinomycetota; class Actinomycetes; order Actinomycetales; family Actinomycetaceae; genus Buchananella; species Buchananella hordeovulneris. The sequence goes on along the minus strand of NZ_MQVS01000006.1, from coordinate 127,280 downwards.
CCCCAGCGGCGGTATTGGGCCACCAACATCGGAATCCACAACACCGCAAACGAGGCGCCTCCGAGGAGAATCGCCGTTTGCCCTGACCAAATCCACGGAGACATGGGGGCGAGTATATGGGGCCATTGCCGCCGACCGTGGCGGGCAGTTGCTGCCGGCCTGGCAGCCTAGAGGGGGGACAGCGGCAGCAGCTCAGTGGGGGAAATGCCAAAGTCGCGGGCTGTCCGGGCGGTGTGCAGGAGCCGGGCCAGGAGGGCTTGCCGGGCGGGGGAGCCAGCTGGACTGGCCACGAGGTCGGCCAACAGGGCGTCGGTGGCCGTCACCGCGGCCTGCTGCACCCACTGCTGGTCAGAGGAGGAGGAATCGAAGGGGAAACTGAGGGTCCGCGGGCCAGGGCCGCCACCGCGCAGCGAGTCAGTCAGCTGGGTGCGGGTGTCGGCGGCCGCAGCCAGTAGCCGCTGCTGCTCGTCCTCGTCGGCCCGCATGGCGGCGTTTTCGGTGTACCACTGCAGCTGGAAGAGGGCGTCGGTGGCCGTGGCGGACAGCACGACGGGGGTCGTCGTCGACTCGCTGCCTGGGGCTGCGGCGCTGGGTGCCGCCGGGGCGCTGACCCCCTCGGGCCCCTGGGCGGCGCGGGGCTGTTGCAGGGCCGTGGCCAGGGCATCGGCGTCGAGGGAATAGGAAACGTACAGAGAGGCGTATAGCTGAGTCAGCGCTGGATCCGCTTCCTGGGCGGTGGCCACCTGGGCCGCCTTGACCGCCAACTCCAGTTCGGCCAGCAGCGCGGACTGGTCGGCGGGCAGGGGGCGCGGGGCGGGGCCCGCATCGGCCCCCGGGGGCGCCCCCTGCGGCCACGGTGTCCACACGCCCCCCAACGCTGTCAAGCGATCCTGGGAGCGGGAAGCTAGACGGGTGAGCTCCGTGTCCGACGCCCCGACGGCGGAGGAAGGGGCGGGCGTGGCGGTGCTGGCCGGGGCGATCAGCGCCAGCGCTCCCTTACTGATCGCGGCCTCGCGCCGCGACAGCTCATCGCGTAACTGTGCCTGGGGGGAGAGGGTGGGGATGGTGGTGGGGGGAGCCGCCAAGCGGACACCGCAGCCACCGAGCGGTACCAGCAGCGCTGCGGCGCAACAGGCGGCCAGCAGGGCCTGGGCGCGCGAGAAACGAACCGGGCGGGAGGCGGCAGTGTTCATAGCCTTAGATCTTGGCACGGTTAGAATGTAGCCGACGATTGCGAAACGAGAGGCGGGCGAACGTGGGGCGGAACATAGCGCAGCAGGTCGAGGAGCAGCTCGCTGACGTAGTGACTGGGGCGGGGCTGTATCTGGAAGGGGTGCAGATCACCAAGCAAGGAAGGTTCACCGTCGTGCGGGTGGTGGTCGATCTGCCCGACGGGCCGGGCGGTGTCGACAGCGACCAGTTGGATACGGTCACGCGCGCCATCTCTGCGGCCCTGGACGAGGCAGACCCGATCGCCGAACGCTACACCCTGGAGGTGTCCACGCCGGGGGCCGAGCGGCGGTTGACCACCCCGCGGCACTTCCGGCGGGCGGTCGGGCGCCTGGTGGTGGCCGAGGTGGCGGGCCAACAGGTCCGCGGACGCCTCGAACAGGCAACCGACGACGTCGTCCACATCGGGGGGCAGACCTATTCGGTGACCGACGTGGCTGGGGCCCAGGTCGAGCTCGAATTCAAGCGTGACGAGGACTGAGGAGGAAACCCATGGACATCGACATGACCCAACTGAAAGTGGTGGGCGACGAACTGGGGGTGTCTGTCGACACGCTCGTTGATGCCATCGAAGTGGCTCTTCTCAAGGCCTACGCCCAGGTGCCGGGGGCCATCCGGGGGGCGCGGGTGACAGTCAACCAGACCTCCGGCCAGGTGGTCGTGCTGGCTCCGGAAGTGGACGAAGAAGGCAACGTCATTGGCGAGTTCGACGACACCCCGGCGCATTTTGGTCGCATCGCCACCGCCACCGTGCGTTCCATCATTGCGCAGCGGCTGCGCGACGCGGACGACGCCAAGGTATTCGGGCGGTTCAAGGACGCCACCGGGCAGCTGGTGTCAGGGCGGGTGGTGCAGTCCGCAGACCGGCGACTGGTGAAGGTCGACCTGGGGGACGACATCGAAGCGGTGCTCCCGCCCGAGGAACAGGTGCCGGGCGACAACTACGAACACGGCACCCCGCTGCGGGCTTACGTCATTGAGGTAGCGCGCGCCCACGCGGGGGCGCAGGTGCGGCTATCGCGCACCCACCCGGGCCTAGTGCAGCGCCTGTTCGAAAAGGAGGTGCCGCAGATCGCCGACGGACTGGTGGAGATTAAAGCCATCGCCCGGGAGGCGGGGCATCGCACCAAGATCGCGGTGGTCTCCCACGATCCTGATGTCGCTGCCGTGGCGGCCTGCATCGGCAAGATGGGAGCGCGGGTGCGTTCCGTCATGGCGGAACTCAATGGGGAAAAGATCGACATCGTCGACTGGTCCAGCGACCCGACCCGGTTTGTGGCCAATGCTCTCAGCCCGGCCAAGGTAGGCAACGTGACTGTCGTCGACGAACGCGCCAAGATGGTGCGGGTGATTGTTCCGGACTATCAACTGTCCCTGGCGATCGGCAAGGAGGGGCAAAATGCCCGCCTGGCTGCCCGGTTGACCGGTTGGAAGATCGACATCAAGTCGGACACCGCGTCAGGCACCAACGTCATCGGGCAGGGTTCGCGTCCCGATCGGGCCTGGTGAAACGCAACTTGCGACCAGGCCCACTCGCCAGTGACGGAGAAAACGCGGCCCAGCCGGGTACACTGGCCGATGGTTCACTTTCCTGGGTGGAAAAAACGAAACATGTGCCGCTGCGCACGTGTGTGGGTTGCCGCACTAAACACCCGCGGTCGCACCTAGTGCGCCTCGTATTCGACGCGAGCACAAGACGCGCGGCCGTGGATGAGCGGGGCGGTGCCCCGGGGCGGGGGGCCTGGATTCATCCGCAGTGCCTGGCGCTGGCGGTAAAGAAACGGGCCCTTGCGTGGGCATTTCGTACCTCCCAGGCGGTGGACGTCACGGAAGTGGCAAACACGTTGCGTAAGGTGCGCGACGGTGAGGGCGGCGCGAGCCAAACTCGAGGAAAGGCGGAAAAGGCCATGGGCACCCGATGAGTACCCAGCAATGAGCTGCCAGACCAATTGATGTTCTCCACCTGTGTGGGTGGGGGACCCAGACAGGAGAAAAGTGGCAAAACCCCGCGTGCACGAACTTGCCAAGGAGTTCGGAGTCACAAGCAAAGAAGTTATTGAGACGTTGAAGGCCAAGGGCGAATTTGTGCGCACGGCCTCTTCAACGGTTGAGCCGCCGGTGGCGCGCATGCTGCGCGAACACTTCGCGGCCGCCAGCAAGCCCGCCGAACCGCAGGCTGAAGCCGCCCCCGCGGCGCAGCCTGCTAAACCGAGCCCGACGCCCGCCAAGGCGGCGAGCAGCAAGCCTGCCGCCAAGCCGACGCCCGGGGGCGGCAAGACGGCCCCGGCCGCCCCCAAACCGGGGCCCGCCAAGGACAAGCCGCTCCCCGGCAAGCCGGGCCCGGCTGACAAACCCACCCCGGTAGCTGACAAGCCCACCGCGAGCAAACCGCCGGCGGCCGCCAAGCCGAGTGCGGCACCGAGCAAGCCTGCCCCCAAGCCAGGGGTGAAACCGGGACCGAAGCCGTCGGTGGCCAAGAGCGAACCGGCTGCCCCCGCCCCCCGGCGGGATGCCGCGCCTGGCGCCCCCAAGCCGGGCGCAGTGCCCGGCCCGCGCCCGGCCGCCCCGCGTCCGCAGGCTCCCCGCCCGCAGCGTCCCGCCGGTCCGCGGCCAGGCAACAGCCCGTTCGCCCCGTCGCAGGGTATGCCGCGTCCGGGCCAACCGCGTCGGCCCGCGCCCCCCGCTGGGGCCCGCCCGGGCGGCCAGCGTCCGGCGGGTGAGGCGCCCCGCCCGGGTGGGCCGCGGCCCAACCCGGGAATGATGCCGGGGCAATCCGGTCTGGGACGGCCCGCGCCCGCCGCGCGGGGTGGCGGTCGGGGCCGGGGCCCCGGCGCCCCCGGCGGGGGAGCCAGCAACACCGGCGGGTCGTTTGGGACGCGCGGTGGCGCGCCCGCGGCGGCCGCCGGTCGCGGCGGTGGCCGCGGTGGCCGCGGCGGGACGCAGGGTGCCTTCGGGCGGTCCGGTGGCCGCCCGGTGCGCGGCAAGAAGTCCAAGCGGGCCAAGCGGCAGGAGTTCGAGCAGCAGTCCGCGCCCATGATCGGGGGCGTGCAGGTGCCGCGCGGCAACAACACCAAGGTGCGGATTCGTGCCGGGGCGTCGTTGGCGGACTTCGCGGAACGGATCGACGCCAACCCGGCCAGCCTGGTCACCGTCCTGTTCCACCTGGGGGAGATGGCCACGGCCACCCAGTCGCTGGACGAGGACACCTTCATGCTGCTGGGCACCGAGCTGGGCTACGACGTCCAGATCGTCTCCCCGGAGGACGAAGACCGGGAGTTGTTGGAGTCCTTCGACATCGACCTGGACGCCGAGGAGGCCCTGGTGGAGGACGCGGACCTGCTGCCGCGGCCCCCGGTGGTCACGGTCATGGGGCACGTCGACCACGGGAAGACCAAGCTGCTGGACGCCATCCGGTCGGCCGATGTGGTCGCCGGGGAGGCCGGCGGCATCACGCAGCATATCGGCGCCTACCAGATCCACCGCCTGCACGAGGGCGAGGAGCGGGCGATCACCTTCATCGACACACCCGGTCACGAGGCGTTCACGGCGATGCGGGCCCGTGGGGCATCCGTCACCGACATCGCCATCCTGGTGGTGGCGGCCGACGACGGCATCATGCCGCAGACCATTGAGGCGCTTAACCACGCCCAAGCGGCCGGGGTGCCGATCGTCGTGGCCGTCAACAAGATCGATAAGGACGGCGCCAACCCGGAGAAGATCCGGGGGCAGTTGACCGAATACAACCTGGTGTCCGAGGAATACGGTGGCGACACCATGTTCGTCGACGTCTCGGCGCTCAAGCGTATCGGCATCGACGACTTGCTCGACGCGGTGCTCCTCACCGCCGACGGGGCCCTGGAATTGCAGGCCAACCCGCGGCAGGATGCCCGTGGCGTCGCCATCGAGGCCAACCTGGACAAGGGCCGTGGCGCCGTCATCACGGCACTGGTGCAGCGCGGTACTTTGCGCATCGGGGACTCGATCGTGGCCGGGACCGCCTACGGGCGCGTGCGCGCCATGTTCGACGAGCACGGCAACGCCCTGACGGAAGCAAAGCCGTCGCGCCCCGTACAGGTGCTGGGCTTGACCTCGGTGCCGCGCGCCGGCGACAGCTTCCTGATCGCGGGCGACGACCGCACCGCCCGGCAGATTGCCGACAAGCGGGCGGCCGCCGAGCGGGCCGCCAACCTGGCCAAGCGCCGCAAGCGCATCAGCCTGGAAGACTTCGACGCGGCCCTGAAGGAAGGCAAGGTCGACACCCTTAACCTCATCATCAAGGGTGACGTCTCCGGTGCCGTGGAGGCCCTGGAAGACTCGCTGCTCAAGATTGACGTGGGCGAGGAAGTCCAGCTCCGCATCATCCACCGCGGGGTGGGGGCCATCACGCAGAACGACGTCAACCTGGCGACGGTCGACAACGCCGTCATCATCGGTTTCAACGTTCGCCCGGCCGAGCGCGTGGCCGACATGGCCGACGCCGAAGGCGTGGAGATCAAGTACTACTCGGTCATCTACCAGGCGCTGGAAGATGTCGAGCAGGCCATGAAGGGCATGCTCAAGCCGATCTACGAGGAGGTCCAGCTGGGCACCGCGGAGATCCGGCAGGTCTTCCGCTCGGGTCGGTTCGGCAACATTGCCGGTTCGATCGTGCGCTCGGGCACCATCCGCCGCAACACCAAGGCCCGCCTGGTGCGCGACGGGGTCGTGGTGGCCGACAACCTCAACATCGAGTCGCTGCGCCGTGAGAAGGACGACGTGACTGAGGTGCGCGAGGGCTACGAGTGCGGTATCACGCTCGGGTACAAGGACATCGCCGAAGGCGACGTCATCGAGACCTGGGAGATGCGCGAGAAGCCGCGCAGCTAGCGTTTGCCGTCGGGGAGGGGGTGACCGTCACGGTCGCCCCCTCCCCGTATGCGCGGCGTGAATCGTCCGCCGCCGAGCATGGGACGCCTAAGACTGGCGCGGGGTGCGCCGCCGGGCCCGCAGCGAGTCAGTCACGAAGACGGCGACGGCCAGCCACACCAGCGCTATCGCCCACAGGCGGGCGGGAGGTAAGTGCTCGTGGAAGAGGAAGACGGCCACCAGGAACTGCAATGTGGGGCCGATGTACTGCAAGAGCCCCATCACCGTCAACGAGACGCGGCGCGAACCCTCGGCAAACAGCAACAGGGGCAAAGCGGTGATGGGCCCGGCGGCCAGGAGCAGCCACGTCAGCGTCCCGGTGCCGCTCACCAGGCTCGGCAAACTGAAGGCCCCTACGCCGGTGGCGGCTAGCCACAGCAGGTAGCCGCCGGCCAGCGGGGTCACCGCGGCGGTTTCGATGGCCAGGCCGGTCAGCGGATCGACCCGGGCCCCCGCCTGCTTTTTCAACAGGCTATAAAAACCGAAGGTGAAGGCGAGCCCCAGCGAGATCCAGGGAACACTGCCGTAGGCCACGATAAGCACCACCACCGCGAGGGTGGCGATTGCCAGGGACAGCCACTGCAAAGGCCGGAGCGGCTCGTGCAGGAAGAAACGGGCGAGGGCGACAGTCAGCAGCGGGTTGAGGAAGTAACCGATGGCGGCGTCGGTGGTACGTCCGGTATTGACCCCGTAGACGTAGGTGAGCCAGTTCAACGTCACCAGGGCCCCCGCTATTGCCAACAGCAGCACCGTGCGCCGATCGGCCAATGCCCGACGCAGGCGCTGGCCTCGCCGCAGGAGGGCCAGGAGCCCCAGACAAGTCACGCAGGTCCACACCGCGCGATGCGCGATGATCTCTACCGCATTAACCTCGATCAGGGTACGGAAGTACAGGGGAAACAGTCCCCACAAGAAGTAGCAGCTGCTGGCAATACCGAGCCCGAGCAGGGCGCGGCGATCGGCGTAGTTAAGCACCGGGTAATGGTAAGTATTGCGGCCGCTGCCAGCCAGTCGCGGCCCTGCGGCCAGCAACGTTAGGCCCTAAGCCCGCACCGCGGGCGCTGCCAGTGGGTATCATCACAATTGCTTGCGCTACGCAACGAAGCTATGCGGCAGGGAGGGCACATGGCACGCAGAACCGCAGTGGAAGCGAAATTGCCGCGGCTGACGAAAGTGAAAGCCGCGGGATTACTAATTGCCACGGTGGCAATGGTGGTCACTTCGGTGGTGGACATAGCAGGCCTGGCACCCCCAGGTCGGCGAATGCTCGGGATCTTCTTGGCCGCCATCGCGTTGTGGGTAACCGAGGCCATCCCGTTGTACGCCACCGCCGTGGGGGTGATTCTGGCGCAGGTGCTGCTAATCTCCACAGACGGGCTGGTGGATGCGGGCCCCGACGCCCCCACCTCGACCGCGATATTCGCCACCTTAGCCAGCCCGGTACTCATCTTATTTTTGGGCGGATTCCTGTTGGCCGACGGGGCGGCCAAGTTCGGACTAGACCGGTCGATCGCCGCCGTGATGCTGCGACCATTCCACGGGTCGGCGCGGGGCACAGTTTTTGGGTTGATGCTCATCACCGGGCTGTTGTCGATGTTTATGTCCAACACTGCCACCACCGCCACGATGTTCGCGGTCGTGTTGCCAATCCTGGCCCTAGTGCCGGAAGAAAAAATGCGGGCCGGGGTCGCGGTCAGCATCCCGGTGGCGGCCAATATCGGTGGCATCGGCACCCCCGTCGGTTCACCGCCCAACGCGGTAGCGCTCGGGGCGCTGAAGGAAAGGGGAGTGGATCTCACCTTCGTGGACTGGATGGCGCTGGCCCTGCCCTACACGTTGGCACTGCTTTTCTTCGCCTGGTGGGTCATCTGTTTGTGGTTCGTGCCCCGGGGCGGGAAGTTGACGGTGACCATGTCGGCGTCGTTCGACACATCCATCCCAGCGCGGGTCTTTTACGTCGTCGCCGGGGTGACGATCCTTTTGTGGATGAGCGAGCCCCTGCACGGCCTGAGCTCTAACATCGTGGGCTTCATCCCGGTTGTGGCGCTGCTGGGAACCCAAGTCATGTCGGGCGAGGACCTGAAAAAACTCTCGTGGCCGGTGCTGTGGCTGGTGGCCGGGGGTATTGCCCTCGGCAAGGGGGCGCAGGCCACCGGGCTGGATGGCTGGATCGTGGGGGCGGTGCAGTGGAGCAGCCTGCCGGTGTGGGCCCTGCTGTTGGGGCTGGCCGCCCTCGGGCTCGGCATGTCGAACGTGATGAGCCACTCGGCTTCCGCCAACTTGCTGGTGCCGCTGGCGCTCGGCTTTTCCGCCGGTCTAGCCGTCTCGCCCATCACGATCGCCGTCCTCATCGCCATCGCCTGCTCCCTCGGCATGTCGATGCCTATCTCCACCCCACCCAACGCGATCGCATATGCCACCGGGGCCATTAAGACCAAGGACATGGCCGTGGTCGGGCTGGTAGTCGGCGGGATAGGCGCCCTAGTTTTGGCTTTCGCACTGCCGTGGCTGTGGGACCTGAGCGGGATCACGTCATGAACGACGCTCCAATAGAGGAGGCGTGGACCCCGTTGGCGCTGGTCGTCGGCGCGGGGCACCTGGTGGCAGAAGCCGAGGCAGAGCTCCGCAACGGCCTGGGCGACGTCGTCGAGCTGCGCACGGTGCCCACCCCAGCGGCCGCAGTCGAGGCCGCCACCCGCCCGGTGGCGCTCGCGGTGGTGGCCTGCGTTTCCCAGAGCGTGGACAAGATGCTGGAGGTGCTGATGGCCTCCCCGCACCTGGCGCACGCGCGCATGCTGGTGCTCTCCGGCCCCGAGGTGCCCGGTGCCTCGCACTCGGTGGACGCGGGCTGGGTCGATGCCTTCATCGGCCTGCCCATGACCCCGGGGTTCCTCGCCAAGCACGCCGCCAACCAGTTCGCCCGCTGGATGCGGCGCCACGGGCCGCCCGCCGCCCCCACGGCCAGTGAGGCGCAGGCCCGGGAACGCATCGCGCAGGTGACCGCCCGCCCCGAGAGTGAGTTGTTGCGGGATCTGGACGCCTCCGACGGGGTGCTCATGGTCGAACTGATGGACGCCATCGAGCGGGTGCTGGGCCCGCGACCGCGTGTGCGGCTGCCCGCCGGGGTGCGGTTGACCCACCAGGATCGGCACCTGGACGGGGTCTATGTGCTGCTGTCCGGCCGGGTGGCATTGACCCGCGTAAATCAAGGCAAGGAAATCCTCTTTCACCACGCCACCACCGGGCGGATTGTCGGGCTGTTGGCCCTGGCCAATCGGCGCACCGCCTACTTCACGGCCACCACCACCTCGCCCACGGTGTTGGTGCACTTGTCTCAGGACCAACTTGACCGGGCGCTGCGGCTGGAAGGGCAGGTGGCCGCGGTGCTGGCCGCCACTGCCATTACCGTGCTCGGAAGTCGGTTGCAGCGGGCCGAACAATTGCAGATCGAGCGGGACGAACTCACCGACCATTTGCGTACCGAGCGGGCGGAGCTGGCCCGCGCGCTCAGCGCGTTGGAGGAGGCTCGGCTCTCGCTGGTCACGCAGGCTCGCTTTGCCACCCTGGGGGAGCTGTCGGCCGGTATCGCCCACGAGTTGAACAACCCGGTGGCGGCCCTAGTGCGTTCCACCGAGCATTTGACCAGTGACGTGAAGGCACTATTGGCGTCGCATCCGCGCGGTCCGATGTTGGTGCAGGCCATCGCCGAGGCTGCCACCCGGCCGCCGTTGCCTACGCGCGCCGAGCGGGCCGCCCGGCGCGCGATAACGGCCCGTATTGGCGACGACGCGCTGGCGCGACGCCTGGTGACGGCGGGTATCACCGAGGTGGAGCGGGCAGCCCAATTGGCCAGTCACCCGGCGGACCTAGAGATCGTCGAGCGGGCTGCCTCGCTCGGCACCGCTGTGCGGGCCATCAACCAGGCCGCGGGGCACATCACTCGGCTAGTGGCCTCCCTGCGTAACTATGCGCGCCCGGAGAGTGGGCCGCGGGATGGGGTGGACGTAAATGAGACCTTGCAGGACACCTTCCAGTTGGTCTCCCACCGGTTGCACGGCATCGATATCGACCGGGATTACGGTCAGTTGCCGGTTATTCGGGCTCGCGCCGCCGAATTGGGGCAGGTGTGGACTAACGTGCTGGTTAACGCTGCCGAAGCGCTCGGCGGGCAAGGCAGGATCAAAGTCACGACCCGGCAGGACGGTGAGTGGATCGTGGTGCAGATAAGCGATAACGGTCCCGGCATCAGCCCCGACGTGCTCGCGCACGTCTTCACTCCCCGTTTCACCACTAAGCACGGCACAGTTCGCTTCGGTCTCGGGCTGGGTCTGGACATCGCTAAGCGTTTCGTCACCGAGCACGGCGGCGACATCACCATCGACTCGGAGCCTGGCAGCACCGTGGTGACCGTGCGTCTGCCCGTGTCTGCCCCGCCCCTGCAGGAGGAAACATGAAGCTAGCCATCTTGGTTTTAGAAGACGAACCCCCGGTGCGGGCGGCCTTAGCCCGCGACCTAGAGCCATTCGCTCCGTGGGTGCGGATCGAGTACGCCGAGGACGTCGCCGACGCGCGGGAGGTGGTTGAGGAGATAACGGCCGACGGGGATGAGTTGGCCCTTATCCTGGCTGATCACCGACTGCCGGGCGAGTCGGGGGTGGACTTTTTGGTGGCGTCCCGGCAGGTGGCCGCCACCGGGGATGCCCGCCGAGTGCTGGTGACGGGACAGGCGGATCAGGCCGACACGATTCGCGCCATTAACGACGGGGGTCTGGATCACTACATCGCCAAGCCGTGGCAGGCCGCCGAGCTGGCGGACACCGTGCGCACCCAGTTGACCAACTACGTGGTTAGTACGGGCACTGACCCGTTGGTGGCTCTGCCGGTTTTGCAAGCCGACCGGGTGGTGGACCTGCTGCGTTCGCGTCCAGACCGGTAGGGGCCGTAATCTGGGGCCCGGAAAACACTGAAGGAGGCCGACATGGCAGATCAGGCACGCGCCCGCAAGGTAGCCGATCGGATTCACGAAACGGTGGCTCGCCTGCTGGACACGCGCGTTAAGGACCCCCGGCTCGGCTTCGTGACCATCACGGAGGTGCGGGTTACCGGGGACCTGCAGCAGGCCACGGTGTTCTACACGGTCTATGGCGAGGAGTCCCAGGCGGAGGCCAGCGCGGCGGCCCTGCGTTCGGCCACGGGCATGTTGCGCTCGGAGGTGGGCAAGGCCCTCGGTATTCGCCTGACTCCCAGCCTGACATTTGTGCGCGACGCCCTGCCGGAGACGGCTGCCTCAATTGAGGATGCTCTGGTGGCAGCTGCCGCTAAGGATGCCGAGGTGGCTCGCCTCGCGGCGGGCAAGAGCTACGCCGGGGAAGCCAATCCGTACCGGGAGCCACGTCCGAGCGCGGAGGAAGAAGCGGAGGGGACGCTCTGAACGGCGCACCGCAGCGGGCGACCGACCGGTTCCCGGCGCCTCGCGCCCTGGCCCCCGCCCCGGCGGGCCTAGTGGTGGTGGACAAACCGCAAGGGTTGACCTCGCACGATGTGGTCGGCAAGCTGCGGCGGCTGGCAGGCACCCGCAAGGTCGGGCACGCCGGCACGCTGGACCCCCTGGCCACCGGGGTGCTGGTGGTGGGGGTGGGGGCGGCCACGCGGCTCCTGACCCATCTGAGCGGCACCACCAAGAGCTACACCGCCACCATCCGCCTCGGCCAGGCCACCGACACCGACGACGCGGAGGGGCAAGTGGTGGCGGGCGGCGGCTGCCGGGAGCTCGCGGAGCAGACGTTGGCCGCCGAGATCGCGCGGCTGACGGGGGACATTTTGCAGGTGCCCGCCAGCGTGTCGGCGATCAAGGTCGACGGGCAGCGGGCCTACACCCGGGTGCGGCAGGGGCAGGGGGTGCAGCTGGCAGCGCGCCCGGTGACGGTCAGTCGGTTCGAGGTGGTGAGCCCACCGCGCCCGGCCCGGGCGGCGGATGGCACGCCCGTGCTGGACGTCGACGTGGACATCGACTGTTCGGCCGGCACCTACATACGGGCCTTGGCCCGTGACCTGGGTAAGCAGCTTGGCTGCGGCGGGCACCTGACGGCGTTGCGGCGCACGCGGGTGGGGGCCTACCGTCTGGATGCCGCCCGCACGCTGGAGGAGCTCAGCGCCGAGGTGATGGCAGGCAATGCTGCCGAGCCTCCCGTCGCCTTGCGGGTGGTGGGGCTGGCCGCCGTGGCACGCGCCGAGTTTACGGTGCGGGAGGTGACGCAGGTGGAGGCCGCCGCGCTGCGGCAGGGGCGCTTCCTCCCCGCCAGGGGGCCTGCGGCGCAGGCGGCTATCGGTCCGCACGAGGACCTGGTGGCCTTGCTGCGGCGACAGGGCGAACATGACCGACCGCATGTGGTTTTTGCCCCACCGGGGCAGGCCGGGAACTAGCGGGCCGGTCACCTAGCATTAGCTGCCGGAGGGAGAAGATAACGTGAACGACAAAGTAACGCCGAACCCAGCGCCCACGCCCACCCCCACAGGGGGCGGGTGTGGCTGCGGGGGCCGCGGCCGTGGGCACAAGGCGCGGGCCGAGGAAATCGGTCCGATCAGTGAGGGCCGCCGCGACCTGGGACTGAAGGCTGCCGGGGCCCGCGGCAAGTCGGGTGGCTGCGGCTGCGGAAAACGCTGAGGTGGAGATCTATCACGGCCGGGAAGAGATCCCGGCGGATTTCACGAGCGTGGTGACGCTGGGCAACTTTGACGGAGTGCACTTGGGGCACCAGCGATTGCTGGGACACACTGTGCAGGCTGCCCGCCGGGCCCGGGCCCGGGCGGTGGCCCTGACTTTCGATCCGCATCCCCTGCACGTGCACCGCCCGGAACTGGCTCTGCCGCTCATCACTTCACTGCCTGACCGCCTGGAGGCGATCGCGGCCACCGGTATCGACGCGACCGTGGTGGTGGACTACACCCTGCGGTTTGCGGCCCAGACTCCCCGCGAATTTGTCACCCACTGGCTGGTGGAGTGCTTGGGAATGCAACGCATCGTGGTGGGGGAGGACGTGCGTTTCGGGGCTGAGAACGCCGGTTGTCTGTCGGATCTAGAGGCGCTGGGGGGCGAGTTGGGCTTTGCCGTCGACGTGCTGCCCGACGTGGGCGGACCGTCCGGACGCCGCTGGTCCTCGACCTGGGTGCGGGAGCTTTTGGCGGCCGGGGATGTGGCTGGCGCCGGGCAGATCCTGGGGCGGGCGCACCGCGTGCGCGGCACTGTCATCCAGGGAGCGACCCGTGGGCGGACCCTGGGCTTCCCCACCGCCAATCTGGACGCTGACACGGCGGGAGTCGTGCCCCCGGACGGCGTGTACGCCGGCTGGTTGGTGCGGGCCGATACGCACGCCGTGCCCGAGCGTCTGCCTGCGGCGATCTCTATTGGCACCAACCCGACATTTGACGATGTCGCCCGCACCGTGGAGGCCCACGTGCTCGGGCGCGCCGACCTGAACCTGTACGGCCAAGAGGTGGTGGTGGAATTGACGCACCGGCTGCGGCCGATGCTCAGCTTCGCCGATGTGGGGGAGTTGTTGGCGCAGATGCGCACCGACGTGGAGCAGACCGCCGCCCTGCTCGGGGTGCCGGTGCCCGACCCGATCGACCCGGCGGCGGTCACCGCGCAGCCTGCCTGACGTCGGGCCGGGCCGGTCGCCGAATTGCGACAGCGACCGTCCCCGCCGCGGCCGCAGGGTGGGCCAGGATTGGGGCGAGTTGTGAGGAGGAAACCGCATGTCCACGAACCTGTTGCCCGGCCTGACCGAAGTCCCTGCCCTGCCGGGTGTGTCTGGGGCGGCGGCCATGAATGCCCTGGTGTGGGTGTGGCAGGACCTGCTAGCAGGCGAAGCCGAGCTGGAACTGCTGGAGCTGGCGGCCTGGGGTGGTATCGAGGCCAGCGTGGGGCAGGCGCCGCGGCCGCCCGGGCTACGGCAGTGGTGTGAACACCTGCTCCAGCTGCGGCGCCGCCGCCTGGCGGACTACGCGGGCGGAGTGGTCGAGGAGTTGCTGGCCGCCTGGCGGCAGGCCGACGTCTGGGCGGAGGTGTCCATTGAGGCCTGCGACGTGCCCTGCCCGCCGCCGCCTCGCAACCAGTGGCGTGCCACCGTGCTGCTGCTGACCGACGGGGCAAACATGCTGCAGCGCCGCGCCCAGCTCATGTGCTGGCCGCACCTGGGCTACCGCCAAGGGGAAAACTTCGAGGCCAGCCTGGGGGCGAAGCGGCGCCGCCGCCTGGAGGCGCAGGCCCTGATGGATCTGTACACCGAGGTACTTGAGCCCAGCATCACCGAGGCCGGGCTGCGGTGGGACTGGGACGGCAATGTCCGGCACAATCCGTGGGTGGAGGGGATCGAGGTCGTGCTGCCCCTGCGGGAGGGCCACGGAGAGGCGGAACAGGACTGACCGCCCCGTGGCCAGGGCGCCGGACCCGTGGGCGGGCTCACTTCGGGGCGGGCCGACCGCGGCGGCGGGCTCTGCTAGGCTGGGCGGGCCGTTAACGCCGGCCACGGAATTGGCATGCCCAAGGAAATGCCTTGGCGCTCCGTGCAACGAGAAGAAAAGGGTATCCATGTCGCTTTCCCCCGAGGTCAAGAGCAAGATCATCGCCGAGTACGCCACCCACGAAGGTGACACGGGCTCGCCCGAGGTGCAGGTGGCGCTGCTGAGCCAGCGCATCAAGGACCTGACCGAGCACTTCAAGACCCACAAGCACGACCACCACTCCCGCCGCGGCCTGATGCTGCTGGTCGGGCAGCGTCGTCGTATCCTCGGCTACCTGGCTGGCATCGACATTGAGCGTTACCGGTCGCTGATTGAGCGCCTGGGGCTGCGCCGCTAAGAGACGCAGCGGAGTAATAAAAGTGGGCGCGGGGCCAGTTGGTCCCGCGCCCACTTTTGCCGCTAGTGATACGCCACACGCGCCCCGGGCGTGCATAACGGTCCGGTTTCGGTCATTATTGATCCCGATAGAAAGACGAAAATGTGGGCTCGACCGGGCCCGCGGCGTGTGCCCACCGACGCCTCGGTGGGGCCGCCACGAGGGTGGCGAATGTCGCGCGGATGCACGCCGTTGAAGAGAAGGGGGACCCGTGGAGGGTTCTGAGATCAAATTCGCTGAGGCCGTCATCGATAATGGCCGCTTCGGTAAGCGCACCATCCGTTTCGAGACCGGCCAGCTGGCCCGCCAGGCCGCCGGGAGTGCGGTGGTCACGCTCGATGACGAGACGACGCTGCTGAGCGCCACGACCGTCGGCAAGCACCCGAAGGATCAGTTCGACTTCTTCCCGCTGACCGTCGACGTCGAAGAGCGTCAGTACGCCGCGGGCAAGATCCCGGGTTCGTTCTTCCGGCGGGAGGGACGCCCGGGCACCGAGGCCATCTTAGCTGCGCGCCTCATCGACCGCCCGCTGCGCCCGTCCTTCGTCAAGGGCCTGCGTAACGAGGTGCAGGTGGTGGAGACCGTGCTCTCCATTCACCCCGACGACGCCTACGACGTGGTGGCCATCAACGCCGCCTCCATGTCCACTCAGCTGGCAGGCCTGCCGTTCTCCGGCCCGGTGGGGGGGACCCGCATCGCGCTGATTGACGGCCAATGGGTGGCCTTCCCGCGCTACTCGGAGCTGCACCGCGCCGTGTTCTCCATGGTGGTGGCCGGCCGGGTGGTGGACAACGCCGATGGTTCGGACGTGGCCATCATGATGGTCGAGGCCGAGGCCACCGAGAACGCCTGGGAGCTCATCAAGGCGGGCGCCCCGGCACCCACCGAAGAGGTTGTGGCCCAAGGGCTGGAGGCCGCCAAGCCCTTCATTCGGGCCTTGGTCGAGGCGCAGGTCGAGTTGGCCAAGGTGGCTGCTAAGCCGGTGCGGGAGTTCCCGCTCTTCCTGGACTACACCGACGAACAGTACGCCCGGGTGGCCGAGGCCACCGGCGACAAGCTCGACGCCGCCCTGGTCATCGTGGAGAAGGCCGAACGCGAGGAAGCGATCGACGCGGTGCGCGACGAGGTGCTGGCCACCTTCGGGGAGCTGACCGAGGACGAGGAGAAGGACTACAAGGCGGCCTTCCGTTCCCTGACCAAGAACGCTGTGCGCACCAAGGTGCTGACCGACGGCGTGCGCATGGACGGGCGCACCACCACCCAGATTCGCCGCCTGGCCGCCGAGGTGGAGGTGCTGCCGCGCGTGCACGGCTCGGCCCTCTTCGAGCGGGGCGAGACCCAAATCCTCGGGGTGACCACCCTGAACATGCTGCGCATGGAGCAGCAGCTGGACGCGCTCAGCCCGGTGACCCGCAAGCGCTACATGCACAACTACAACTTCCCGCCCTTCTCGACCGGTGAGACCGGGCGCGTGGGTTCGCCCAAGCGGCGCGAGATCGGGCACGGGGCCCTGGCCGAGCGGGCCCTGGTGCCGGTGCTGCCGAGCCGGGACGAGTTCCCCTACGCCATCCGCCAGGTCTCCGAGGCGCTGGGCTCCAACGGTTCGACGTCGATGGGGTCGGTGTGCGCCTCGACCTTGTCGCTGCTGAACGCGGGCGTGCCGCTGCGCGCCCCGGTGGCGGGTATCGCTATGGGGTTGATGAGCGACGAGGTGGATGGTCAGACTCGCTACGCCGCCCTGACCGACATTCTGGGGGCCGAGGACGCCTTCGGTGACATGGACTTCAAGGTGGCCGGTACCCGCGAGTTCGTTACCGCCATCCAGCTGGACACCAAGCTGACCGGCATCCCGGCCTCGGTGCTGGCTGCGGCCCTGACCCAGGCGCGCGACGCCCGCCTGCACATCCTGGACGTTATGGAGTCCGTCATCTCGACCCCGGACGAGATGGCCTCCACGGCGCCACGGGTCATCACCGTGCACGTGCCGGTGGACAAGATCGGCGAGATTATCGGCCCCAAGGGCAAGATGATCAACCAGATCCAGGAGGACACCGGCGCCGACATCACGATCGAGGACGACGGCACCGTCTACATCGGCGCGGTCGATGGTCCGTCGGCCGAGGCGGCCCGCAACGCCATCAACCAGATCGCCAACCCGCAGATGCCGGAGGTGGGGGAGCGCTTCATCGGCACCGTGGTCAAGACCACGACGTTTGGGGCGTTCGTGTCGCTCTCGCCCGGCAAGGACGGACTGCTGCACATCTCCCAGATTCGGCGCCTGGTGGGCGGCAAGCGCGTGGAGAACGTTGAGGACGTGCTCGACGTCGGCCAGCAGGTTGAGGTCGAGCTGGCGGAGATCGACGCGCGCGGCAAGCTGTCGCTGCACGCCGTGGTCGACGAGCAGACGGCAGCCGCCGAGGCCGAAGCGGCGGCAGCCCCCGAGACCGAGGCCGCCCCGGCGCGCGGCGAGGGCGAGCGGCGTACCCGTCGTCCCCGGCAGCGCACCCGCCGGTCGCGCGAGGACCAGAGCGAAGACTGAGCAGTCCGCTAGGTGAGGCCCGGGCCGATGGCCCGGGCCTCACCCCGTGAGGGAAGTGAAGAAACCATGCGAAACCTCATAGATCTGCCCCTGACGGGGGCGAGCAGCTTCACCGTGGCGCAGGCCGACAGCACGATCACTCGCACGGTGCTGCCGGGTGGCATTCGGGTCATCTCCGAGCACATGCCGACCCAGCGTTCGGCCACGATCGGGGCCTGGGTGGCGGCCGGGTCACGCGACGAGCAACCGGGGGAGTACGGTTCCACCCACTTCCTGGAGCACCTGCTGTTCAAGGGCACCGCGCAGCGCGACGCCGCCACGATCGCGGAGGCGTTCGATGCGGTCGGCGGGGAGGCCAACGCCGCCACCGGCAAGGAGTTCACTGCCTACCACGCCCGGGTGTTGGCCGAGGACGTGCCGATGGCGGTGGAGGTGCTGGGCGACATGGTCACCTCCTCGGTGCTGGACCCGCTTGAGTTCGAGCGGGAGCGGGGCGTGATCCTGGACGAGTTGGCGGCGGCTGCCGACGATCCCCACGATGTCGTGCACGAGGAGTTCGCTGCCGCCGTCTACGGGGACTTGTCCCTGGCCCGTCCCATTGGGGGCACCTTGGAGACTGTCGGCGAGCTGGCGGTCCAGTCCGTGCGGGACCACTACGAACGCGTCTACGTTTCGCGGGAGCTGGTGGTGGCCGCTGCCGGGGCGGTCGAGCATGCCGCGCTGGTGGAGCTGGTAGAGCGGGCGGTGGCGGCGGGCGGCTGGGACCGTACCGTGGGGGCTCAGCCGGTGGGGCGGCGCGCACCGGGGGCGACGGTGATTAGCAGCCAGGAGGTGGCCGTGCGGGAGGTGGTGCGCCCGGGCGAGCAGGCCCACGTGCTGCTTGGCTGCCGCGGCATTGCCGCCAACGATCCCCGCCGCTGGGCGCTCAGTCTCCTGACCGCCATCCTCGGTGGCGGCATGAGCTCGCGCCTGTTCCAGGAAGTGCGGGAGAAGCGGGGTTGGGCCTATTCCACTTACGCCTTCGACGCGCGCTACTCTGACGACGGGCACTTCGGGCTGTACGCGGGCTGCGCGCCGCAGCTGGCCGACGACGTTGCCGCCGTCATGCTGGAGCAGTGGCAGGACTTGGCCGCCACCGGGCCGCGGCCGACCGAGCTGGCCCGCGCCAAGGGCCAGTTGCGCGGCTCCATGCTGATGGGCCTGGAGGACAACGGGTCGCGCATGTTCCGGCTGGGGCGCGGCGAGATCATTCACGGTCACCTGGCCACCTTGGAGCACATGGTGGCGGGCCTGGAGGCCGTGGACGAGGCGGCGGTGGCCGAAGTGGCGCGCGAGCTGCTGGCCCGCCCGCGGGCGGTGGCGCAGGTCTCGCCCCGCGCCCTGAGCGGCGCGCTGACCGACACGGTGGCCGCGGCCCGCTGAACAGGTCACATTTCACCTCGCGTGTGTAAAATGATTGAGTGCGCATTACACACGTGGAAATAGCCAACTGGCGCAACTTCAAAATGATAGATATCCCGCTTGGGAAACGGCTTTTTGTGGTTGGGCCCAATGCGTCCGGGAAGTCGAACTTCCTGGATGTTTTCCGATTCTTGGCGGATATCGCCAAGCCTGGAGGGGGCTTGGCTGATGCCGTCGAGAGTCGACGAGGCCTGAGCTTTGTGCGTAGTCTTTTCGCGCGTAGGCATCGAGGCGGGCGGGTAGAGATAACGGTAACTTTGCGCGACGAAAGTGGGGGAGGACAGGAGGACGAGTGGCGTTACAGCCTAGCCATCAGGGGGGAGGCGAAGGGTAAGAACCGCATCTTTGTCGCCAAAGAGGAAGTTGTAAAGAATGGTGTGGTTGTACTTTCGCGCCCCGACGCCGATGATCAGGCGGACGACGAGCTGCTAACGCAGACGCATCTGGAACAGATCAGGGCGAACGCCAAGTTCCGGGCAATCGCCGAATACTTCCAGAAGATTCACTACTTCCATCTGGTGCCGCAGGTGGTGCGGGCCGCGCCCAGCGGCAGCGCCGATTCTTTCGGGGCCGGGTTCATTGCGCAGATAAACTCGACGCCAAAGAAGACCCGGGAGGCCTGGCTACGGCGCATAACGGAGGCGCTTAAGTCCGCAGTGCCGGAGTTTGAAACACTAGAAGTGACTGTCGATGATACCGGGCGTCCACATCTATCGGCAGGTTACCGAAACTGGCGGGCTAGCCCCACCGTCCATACCGAGGCGGAGTTTTCCGATGGAACTTTGCGGCTAATCGGTCTGCTATGGACAGTGGTCAGCTCTCCGAAGGGAGGGGGCTTGATTCTGCTGGAAGAACCCGAGCTCTCCCTCAACGCCTCGATAGTGCGCATGATCCCCACCATGCTGGCCACCGTACTGCGGGACCCAGGCGCCCAGATTTTCCTGACCACTCATTCGCCGGATATTCTCAACGATGAAGGGGTAAATCCCGACGAGGTGCTGGTGGTGCAAGTGGGCAGCGACGGTTCGGTGGGGGAGCTCTTAGGAAGTAACTCGGATCCGGTAGTCAAGGCGGAGATTGCGGCCGGGGTTCCCCTGTCGGCGGTGGCCGAGCCGCTGCTGTCCACCGGAGATCTGCGCGGTCTCATTGGCATTGGCCGCCGCTGATGGCCTCCCTCATGCTCCTCGTGGAGGGCGAGTCCGATAAGGAGTTGGCGCGGCGTTTAGCGCTGCACTGTGGCCACACTGTTAGGCACGTGCGGGTGGCAAGGGGCTCAGGCAACCTTGACACTTCATTGAGTAAATGTAGAGATGCGGCCCGCAATGGAGTGAATTACTTCATCCTGCGGGACACCGATGGGCGGTGCCCGGTTGAGGTTCTAGCGGAGCTGGCCCCTGGGTCCCAGAGCGAACCAGGGTTTTGCCTGCGTTTGGCCCACCGCGAGTCGGAAACTTGGCTCCTGGCCAGCAGGCGGGCGGCGGCCGCGGCCCGCTAGATTTGTGCCCATGACGAAGGTTGCAGTCTTGGGGGCCGCGGGCCGCATGGGCGCCACCGTGTGCCGGGCGGTGGAGGCAGCCGCCGACATGGAACTCATCGCCCGCCTGGACGCGGGCGACACCATCGAGCCGACGACCCTGGGCGGGGCGCAGGTGGCAGTGGACTTCACGGTCCCGAGCGTGACGGAAGCCAACGTGCACCGGCTGCTGGACGCCGGGCTGGACGTGGTGGTGGGCACGACGGGCTGGAGCCAGGAGGCCCGGGACCGCGTGGTAGCGCACCTGGCGCAGCTACCCGGGCGCAGCGTCGTTATCGCCCCGAACTTCGCCCTCTCGGCGGTGCTGGCGATGCGTTTTGCGGCCCAAGCCGCCCGCTTCTTTGAGTCGGCCGAGGTGATCGAGCTGCACCACCCCGGCAAGGTCGACGCCCCCAGCGGTACCGCCGCGGCCACTGCCCGCGCTATCGCCGCCGCCCGCCAGGCCGCGGGCCTGGCGCCCATGCCGGACGCCACCGAGCTGGATCCCGATGGGGCGCGGGGGGCCCGAGTGGCGGAGGTGCCAGTGCACGCCGTCCGGCTGCGCGGGCTGATGGCCCACGAGGAGATCCTGCTGGGTAACCCGGGGGAGATGCTCACCATCCGCACCGACACGTTCGACCGCGAGTGCTACATGCCGGGTGTGCTCCTCGCGATCCGGCGGGTACGGGGCCGCGGCGGCCTGACGTTCGGACTCGACCAGCTCCTGGAGTTGTAGATTCGGTGGGCGAGGTGCTGCCACAGCTCCTCGCCGACGCCCCCAGCGGATGGGCGGATCACGCCCGAGCCGCCCCACCGTGAGCAAGCCGAACCCCGGGACTGGCCCTCACCGATCTCTGCACGTGAGCTTTACCCGACTGCACCAGCGCGTCACGTAAACGGACATTTCCCAGGGGCCAGGGCCCGCTGGCTCCTCTGCCAGACTGACCCCATGACCAATGAACCACCCGGGATCAGATGTGTGGCATGGGCGCCCGACGGCACCCGCGTGGCGGGCGGTACCTGGGAGGCCGAGGTGCTCGTCTGGGACCCCCGCACCGGTGAGCTGCTTCAGGAGCTCATCCACTCCGACCAGCCCACGGTGCAGCAGGCCGGCTTCATGGAGGTCGTCGAGTTCAGTCCCGATGGTGGGCACCTGCTCAGCGGCCACGAGACGGGCTCGTTGGTGATCTGGGACGCGGCGGGCAACGCGACGCTTCGGCTTGAGCTCCCCGACTTCCTGGCCGGCGCCGGGTGGAGCCTCGACGGTGGCCACGTCTGGGCCGTGACCCACGACGATCAGCTGCTCCTCTTCGATGTCGCCACCGGGGCCCGCACCACGTTGCGGAGACCACAGCAATTCGACCTCCCCGACTTTCAGGCCAGCGCCGGGTGGAGCCTCGACGGTAACCACGTCTGGGCCCTGACCCAGGACAGCCAGCTACTCCTCTTCGACGCTGCCACCGGGGCCCGCACCACGTTGCGGAGATCTCGGCCGTGAGTGCCCGAGCCGGCGCCGTGGCCTAGCTGGCTGAGTTCGTTTGGGTTTAGGGGGCGTGGGCGGTTGGGGGGTGTTGGTTGTTGAGGGGTGCCAGATCGCGGTGACCATGGCCCGCAGTCGGGCGGTGAGGCGCGCAGATGTCCCGGTCAGGGGGCGTTGGCCGGGGTTTGCTGGGGCGGGTTGTCCTGTGCGGGCGGCAAGGACCTGTGGTGCTGCCAGGAGGGTCTGCGGGTCACTGCTCACGCACTGACTTTGGAGACCCTCCACCCACGCCCCCAGCCCCACCGCGTCCAACAGACTCGGACTCGGGCATCTGGGGGCGGCACCGGCGTGGGGCCGCCCTAGTTGGCCATGGGGGAGCCTTATCCGGTGTATATGGCGCCTGTCCCCTCCTGGCGGCCAACTAGGGCGACGCCCGCGCCAGAAGCGGTGGCGCCGACGCGCGAGAAGTGAGCCCCGCGCGCGGGAAGGGCAGGCAGGACACGGTCTTCAAGACCGACGCACAGTGCAGTCAGAAGAGTCTCAAGGTCATTGCTCACGCACCGACTATGGAGGCCCTCCCCTCATACCCACCGCGCTCAACCAACCAATGCGGACGCATTCATCTAGGGTAGGGCCATGGAACAACGGCGTATGGAACGGCTCGGGCTCAACACATCGGTCATCGGGTTGGGCTGCTGGCAGCTCGGCGGGGACTGGGGCGAGGTGAGCGAGGAGCACGCGCTGGCCACCCTGCATGCGGCGGTGGACGCCGGGGTCACCTTCCTCGACACCGCCGACGTCTACGGCGACGGCCGTAGCGAGCAGCTGGTCGGGCGGTTCCTGCGCGAGCGCGGTGCCGACGGCCTCACGGTGGCGACCAAGATGGGGCGGCGTGCCAACCCGCACGTGGCGGAGGAATACAACGGCACCAACTTCCGCGCCTGGAACGACCGCTCCCGCGCCAACCTGGGCGTCGACACCCTGGACCTCGTCCAACTGCACTGCCCGCCGACGCCGGTCTACCGCACCGATGCCGTCTACGACGAGCTCGACGCGCTGGTCGAGGAGGGACGCATCAAGGCCTACGGCGTCTCCGTCGAGACCGTCGAGGAGGCCCTGACCGCGATCGCCCGCCCCAACGTGGCGAGCGTCCAGATCATCCTCAACGCGTTCCGGCACAAGCCCCTGGAACGGGTGCTGCCCGCCGCCGCGGCAGCCGGGGTCGGCATCATCGCCCGCGTCCCCCTGGCCTCCGGCCTCCTGTCGGGCAAGTACGACGAGTCGACCCAGTTCGCCCCCTCCGACCACCGCACCTACAACCGCCACGGCGAGGCCTTCGACAAGGGCGAGACCTTCTCCGGGGTGCCCTACGACGTCGGCGTGGCCGCGGCACGCGAGGTCGCCGCGTTGACGCCGCCGGGGGCGTCAACGGCGCAGTTCGCGCTGCGGTGGATTGTCGATCAGCCCGGTGTGAGCGTCGTTATCCCCGGGGCGCGCAACCCGGAACAGGCGCGGGCCAATGCGTTGGCGGGCTCGCTCGCGCCGCTGACCCAGCCGCAGCTCGCCGCCCTGGAGCGTATCTACGACGAACGCATCCGGGCGCACGTCCACGCCAACTGGTGACGGCCGGGGTGCAGCCCCGCGGTAGCTTTTCACCTGCACCACGACGCAGACCGGCACGGGGCGTGCGGTCTGGAGCTTTGGCCTCGGGCGTGGGGGCACGGAAGTGAGGAGAAACGAATGAGGCTGTCGGGTAGCTATTGGCTCGCCGCTCTGGCGCTGGTGTGCGCGCCGCTCGGGGCCTGCGCGTCCCCCGCCCCGCCGACGGCGAGTGCGGGCCCTACCACGAGCCCGCCGGTCGAGACGGCAGGGGCGGACGGTCCGCACGCCCCCGCCGACCGCGTGCTGGCACCCCCCAGCGCGCAAGCCAGCGCTGACGGCCAGTCCACCATCATCGACCTGGACCTCGGCAACGTGACCGCCGGGCAGTACGCAGCGCCGGTGCGTGGGGTGATCGTGACCCCGCGCCAGGCGAGCGGTCCCACCCCCGTGATCGTCGTCTCCCACCTGCGGGCCCCCAACTGCAGCGACCAGACCTTCGCCTACCCGTGCGCCGACGGCGCCACCGAGCTACGTTTCGACCGTGGCATGACGTACCTGGGCCAGGCCCTGGCGAGCGCGGGCTACACGGTGCTCATCCCCGACATGGGGGGCATCTTCGTGGGCAGCGACCTCACCGTGCCCTACGACCAACACCGCCTGTGGCGCGCCAGCGTGCAGCAGTTGCTGGAAGCGATCACCCGGCCGACCGCCGCCGCCGAGCTTGGGGTGGAGCGCGTGGCGCCCCTGGATCTGCGCCGGGTGGGCCTGGTGACCCACTCCCGCTCGGGCACCGTCGTCGAATCCGCTCAGCAGCTTTTCGGGCCAGACAACCTGCGGGCGGTACTCGCCTACGCCCCCGCCTACGACACCTTCGACCTGGAGAGCATCTCGCCGGCCCCGGCCGCGGTGCCCTACCTGGCGGTGGTCGGGCTGGCCGACGCCGACGTCGGCCCGTCAGCCAACCTGTGGCTCGGCCACTACCTGGGACAGGAGCGGCAGCACAGCGCCGCCGTGGTGGCCCTGCCCGGCCTCGGACACCTCCTGGTAAACCCCGCCGCGAGCGCCGCGCTGGGGGACGATCGGCGCGGCTGTGACCTGCTGGAGTGTCCGGATGCGGCGACCCACGAGCGGGTACTGACCGAGGTGAGCCTGGACTGGTTGGGGGCCCACCTGCTGGGGGCAGATACGCAGCTGCCGGTGCGGGCCGACCAGGAGCTGCCCGCCACGGTGGCCGGGCTGCCCGCGCACTGGCTGGCCGCCACCCCGCAGGCCACGGCGCGGTTGGCGCCCGCGGACCTGGCGGCTGCGGCGGCCGGGACGGCGCAGGTGTGCCGCCACGTTGACCCGATGAACCCGGAGCCGGTGGCTGACGCCTGCCCCGAACCGGAGCAGGGGGTGGTGCAGATAGTTACCCCCGTGGCTCACCTGACGGACGCGATTGCCGCCGTGGAGGTGGCGGGCGCGCGCGGAGTGGCCGTGCACGTGGCACCGGCCGGTACCGACCCGCAGGGCGGTGCCGCGCTGCGGGTGACGCTGACGCTGCGCGACGGCCAGGAACACGTGGTGCGCGTCCCGCCGACCGATCCTGCTTTGCGCAGTCGCGCCAGTGAGCACGACAACGGCAGCTACCAGCTGGGGACCATCCGGGTGGCGCTGCCGCCGGAGGTGAGCGCCGGCACGATCACGCAGGTGCGCCTGCGCAGTGATGGGTTGCCGGTAGAGGTGCGGGGCGTGGACTTTTGGCAGTAGGCGGCTAAAGACGGGTGACGTACAGGTGGGCGCGCAGGGGAGTGGGGGCGTCGGCAAAACGCACCGCCACCCCCGTCTCGGCGAAGCCGGCGGCCGTCAGCAGTCCCGCCAAAGCGGTGTCGGGGGCGGGCACCCAGGCCCGCAGCGTCGCCAGTTCCTCGGCGCGGCAGACGTCGGTCAGCGCTGCCAGGAGTCGCTCCCCGTGCCCCGGCCCGGCCGCGGGGCTGACCACCAGGTAGGCCAGTTCGGTGGGCGCGCCCTGGGCGAGGGCCACGAGCGGGGAGCTGTCTGGTGCAGGGGCGGCAGTGGCAGGGGCGTTGGCCACGGACACAGCCAGGGCGAACCCGACTACTTGGTCCGCCTCGGTGGCCACCAACAGATGGGTGCCCGGGGTTTGGTCGGCCCGGGCGGCAGCGAAGCCGGTGGTGGCCGCGGCCCCGCTGCCCGGGGGCAGCAGCCGGAACGGGGCCAGTGGTTGGTCGCTGACCTGGCTGAGCCACGCCAGGTAGGCGGCGTGCAGGTCGGCAACGGGGGTCAGATCACCGGGGCGGGCGGGCCGGACGAAAGAGGTCTGCTGCTGCATGCGCCCACCATAGGGGGCAAGTGTCCGAGGGGCGAAACAACCGGTGTGCGGCGCGTTGAAAAGTCAGCGCGGCCACTACGGTTTTCCCATGAGCGAGCTAAAGCGGGTATTCGGTTCCGTCGTGGTGGCCATGGTGACGCCTTTTCACGCCGACGGCAGCGTGGACATCGCCACCGCCCAGACGCTGGCCACCCACCTGGTGGACCTGGGCTGTGACGGCCTGGTGCTGAACGGCACCACGGGGGAGAGCCCCACCACGCACCAACCGGAGAAGGACGCCCTGGTCGCCGCCGTGGTTGAGGCCGTGGGGCAGCGGGCCTTCATTACCTGCGGGGCGGGGTCCAACGACACGGCGCACGCGGTGCGCATCGCGCAGGGGGCCAAGCGGTCCGGCGCGCACGGTTTGCTCGTCTTGCCGCCGTACTACAACCGCCCCAGCCAGGAAGGGGTCTTCCAGCACATGTCCGCCGTTATCGCGGCCGCTGACCTGCCCACGATGCTGTACGACATTCCCGGCCGCACGGGGGTGCGGCTGGAGGACGCCACCATGGATCGCCTGGCGGCCCTCGAACCGGTCATGGCCGTCAAGGACGCCACCGGCAATGTGGCGCACGGCTTTGAGGCAATGGCCCGCACCGGTCTGGAGTTCTACTCCGGTGACGATGGGCTGAACTTCGCGTGGCTCGCCCACGGGGCGGCAGGGATCGTCTCGGTGGTCGGGCACGTGGCGGCGGCGCAGTATCGGGCAATGGTGCGCGAAGTCGACGCGGGAGACCTGGCGGGGGCGCGGCAGATCGCCTACGAGCTGCGCGATGTTGTCGGCGCCATCATGGGCAGCGGGCAGGGCGCCGTTATGGCCAAGCATGCGCTGCACCTGCAGGGGCACCTGCCCACCCCGACCCTGCGACTGCCGCTGGTGTCGGCGCCTGCCACAGACGTAGACCAGCTTGCTGCGGTGTTGCGTAGCCACGCTCTGCTCTGAATTTGCCACAATGGGGCCGTGATGAAGACTTTGCGCACCCCTCCGCCCCTGCCCGAAAACACCCTCCGCATCGTGCCCCTCGGCGGTCTGGGCGAGGTGGGGCGCAACATGACGGTCTTCGAGGTCGACGGCAAGCTGCTGATCGTTGACTGCGGGGTGCTCTTCCCCGAAGACTCCCAGCCGGGCGTGGACCTCATCCTGCCCGACTACAGCTACATCGAAAAGCGGATGGACGACGTCGTCGGCATCGTCCTGACCCACGGACACGAGGATCACATCGGGGCGGTGCCCTACCTGCTGCGCCTGCGCGCCGATATCCCCATCATTGGCTCGGAGCTGACCCTTGCTTTTGTCGCTCCCAAGCTGGCCGAGCACCGGGTCACCCCGCCCACCCGCACCGTGGTGGAGGGTGAGCGGCTCACCTTGGGGCCCTTTGACTGCGAGTTCGTCGCCGTCAACCATTCCATCCCCGACGCGTTGGCCGTCATGCTCCGCACCAGGGCGGCCACGGCCCTAATCACCGGGGACTTCAAGATGGACCAGCTGCCCCTGGATGGACGCATCACCGACCTGCGGGCGTTCGCGCGGCTCGGGGAAGAGGGTGTAGATATCTTCCTGGTGGACTCCACCAACGCTGAGGTGCCAGGGTTTACCACCCCAGAGCGCGAAATCGGGCCGGTCCTGGACTCGGTCTTCGCGGGTGCGCGCGGACAGATCGTGGTGGCCTCCTTCGCGTCGCACGTGCATCGCGTGCAGCAGGTGTTCGACGCCGCGGCCAAGCACGGACGGAAGGTGGCCTTAATCGGCCGCTCCATGGAACGCAACATGGCTATCGCGGCCGAGCGCGGCTACCTGGAGATTCCCGCCGGTGTCTTGTCTGACTTGCGCACCGTTAACGAGCTGCCCGTCGAGCGGCGGGTGTACGTGGCCACGGGATCCCAGGGTGAGCCGATGGCGGCCCTGTCGCGCATCGCTAACGCCTCCCACCCGAAGGTGGCCGTCGGCGCGGGCGACACCGTCATCTTCGCTTCCTCCCTCATTCCGGGCAACGAGAACTCGGTGTACCGCGTCATCAACGGGTTGACCCGGCTGGGCGCGAAGGTGGTGCACCAGGCCAACGCGCGAGTCCACGTGTCGGGGCACGCCTCGGCGGGAGAGCTGTTGTACTGCTACAACATCGTCCAGCCCAAGAACGTGATGCCAGTGCACGGCGAGATTCGGCACCTGGTGGCCAATGGGGCGCTGGCGGTCCAGACCGGGATCAGCGCCGAGCGGGTCATGCTGGCCGAGGACGGCGTGGTGGTGGACGTGCGGGACGGCAAGGCGCAGATCGTGGGGGCGGTGCCCTGCGGACACATCTACGTGGACGGTTCGTCGGTCGGGGAAATCTCAGAGGCCGAACTCGTCGATCGTCGTATTTTGAGCGAGGAAGGTTTTATCACCGTATTCGCGGCCGTGGATACTGCCCGGGGAGTGGTGCTAGCCGGTCCGCAGATCCAGGCCCGGGGTATGGCCGAAGACGACGCCGTCTTCACCGAGATTTTGCCAGAATTAGAACGGGTGCTGGCGCAGGCGGTTGACCGCTCTAACGGGGATACGCGGGAAATTCAGCAGGCGCTGCGACAGTCCCTCGGCCGGTGGGTTAGCCGCCAGCTGAAACGGCGACCGATGATCGTGCCGGTGGTCGTCGATGCCTGAAACTGGGCGAGGTGCTGGACCGCGTTATATGATGTAAGAACTTGCACTGATACTCGACGAATCGGCGCGAGACTGCTCCCTCGTTAATTGTTGTATCGACTTCCGCCGTCAAGGAGGACGGATGGTAACCCATCTAGAAGCAGCGCTCGAAGAAGATATCTCTGCCCACAATGGGAGCTTTTTGCCGCGTTTTGTTTCCACCGGCTCGGTCGTTATCGATCTGCCGATGCGAGTTTTGAAGCTCCCGGATCGCGGCACCGACGCAATTGCCTATTCCAGCGGCACCGTGGTGGGGGGAGGCTTCAACGTGGTCTCGGCCGCCGCCCGGCAAGGCACCCGGGTGGCGCTCGCCAGCCCATTAGGCACCGGCCCGAACTCGGCGCAGGTGCGCAACGCGCTCAGCGCCGAGGGCATCGAGACTCTCTTCGATGAGATGGTCGGCGACACTGGCTTGTGCATCGCGCTGGTCGAACCGTCGGGCGAACGCACCTTCGTCACCACTTTGGGGGTGGAGGCCGAGCCACAGCCCGAAGACCTGCAGGCACTGCGGCTCTATCCCGGCGACTACCTCTACGTCTCCGGCTACGACCTCGCCTACCCGACCTCGGGTCCCGTCCTGGTACCGTGGCTGGAGACCATCGGCACGGACGTGGTGGTGGTGATGGATACCTCGCCAATCGTCAACGAGATCGAGGTAGAGGTGCTGCGCAAGGTGCTGAGCCGGGTCGATGTCTTGACGATGAACCGGCGGGAGGCCCGCCTCCTCGGTGACCAGCTCGGGGTGCGGGACTGGACCGAGCTGGGACAGTTACTTGCCCCCAACCGGTTGGTGGTGCGCCGCACCGGCGAACACGGGTGCGAGATTCTGCGCACCGGCAACGGTGGGTCGGTGACCGTTCCCGCCTATCCCGTCGAGCCGGTCGACACCACCGGGGCGGGCGATGCGCACACGGGCGTGCTGGTGGCCGCTTTGATGGACGGGCAAAATATTTTTGCCGCCGCGGAGCGGGCCAACGCGGCCGCCGCGTTGACGGCCACCCGCCAGGGGCCCGCCACCTGCCCCACCCGGGCGGAGATAGACGAGTTCATGGCCCAGTGCAGCCAGGGACGGCCCCAGATATCCGGGTGGTATTAGGACTGTCGCAAACCAACTTCTTCATTGCCCGGCCCTGTTTGCCGGACCGCGCCAGCCGCAGGCGGTAGCGTGGGTGCACTATGAGTGGCAAAGGTAGTGGATCCCCAGCGCGTGGCAAGCGCCCCGCGCGTACCGCATCCTCGGCGGGCAAGAAGAAAACCCCTGCGTCCCGCGAGGAGAGTGCGCAGGGTGGTCCCAGCGTGGGTGGGCGCCTGTGGCGGGGCCTGACAGGAGGAGTAGGGGCGATGGTCCGGGCATTGGGGCACGGCCAGGACACGGATCCGGCGCTGCGGCGCGATGGAGTGGCTTTCGTCCTCCTGGCGTTGGCGATCATCATCGCGTTACGGGAATGGTTCTCGCTGTCGGGCATCGCCGGCAAGGCTATCCACCACGTGATAGCGGGGCTGGTGGGAATCTACGCGGTGCTGGTGCCGCTGCTGCTCCTGGTCATCTCCGTGCAGCTGATGCGCAAGCCTGCCTCCACCCAGCCGGGGCGCCTGATCAGCGGCGGTTTTGGCATCGTGGTCGGTACGGCAGGTATCACCCACATAGCGAGCGGGCACCCCTCGCCCATGCGCCAGTGGAGCCAATTGGAGGCGGCGGGCGGCCTGTTCGGCTACCTCTTTGGGCACCCCCTGTCGCTGCTGCTCTCGCCGTGGGGGGCGATTCCGGTGCTGGTGCTAGTGGTGATCTACGGGCTGTTGGTGGCCTCCGATACCCCGATGCGACAGGTTCCCGCCAGGCTGCGGCGCGCCTGGGGCGGGGAAGCGCTCACGGACGTCGGCCTCGACCACGGTCCGGGCAGTGACGACGGTCCGTACGCCAGCGCCGTGGATCGATCGACTGAAGACACCGCCGTGGCCAAGCCCCGCCGTCGGGCACCACGCTCCACCCCGGTGGCCCCACCGGAGCCGTTGCCCAACGACGCGCCGACGGCCCCGTTGGACGCCGCCCCCGCCCCGGCCGCCACGCAGGTGCTGCCACCGGTCAACACCGAGGCGGAGACCCAGGTGGAGGAGCCCCCGCTCACGCCGCTGCCGGGCGGAGCGGTGCAACTGGAACTGAGCCCACACATCACCTACGAGCTGCCAGCTGACACCCTCCTGGCCCGCGGCACCCCGCACAAGACCCGTTCGGCGGCCAATGACAGCGTCGTCGAGGCCCTGACGCAGGTGCTGACGGAGTTCGGGGTGGATGCGCAGGTGACCGGCTTCTCCCGGGGGCCGACCGTGACCCGCTACGAGCTGCAGTTGGGGCCGGGGGTGAAGGTCGAGCGCATTACCGCCCTGTCCAAGAACATCGCCTACGCGGTGGCCAGCGCCGACGTGCGCATCCTGTCTCCCATTCCGGGCAAGTCCGCGATCGGGGTGGAGATTCCTAACGCGGACCGGGAGACGGTGGCGTTGGGCGACGTGCTGCGCTCCAATGCCGCGCTGCGCTCCGACCACCCGCTGCTGGTGGGAGTCGGCAAGGACGTCGAAGGCGGCTACGTGGTTGCCAACATGGCGAAGATGCCGCACCTGTTGGTGGCCGGGGCCACCGGTTCAGGGAAGTCGAGTTTCGTGAACTCGATGATTGTGTCGATCCTGATGCGGGCCACGCCCGAAGAGGTGCGGCTCATTCTGGTTGACCCCAAGCGGGTGGAGCTGACCGCCTACGAGGGCATCCCGCACCTGATTACCCCCATCATCACCGACCCGAAGAAGGCCGCCGAGGCCCTGGAGTGGGTGGTGCGCGAGATGGATGTGCGCTACCAGGATCTGCAGACGTTCGGCTTCCGGCACGTGGACGACTTCAACAAAGCGGTGCGGGCGGGGACGGTCAATCCGCCCCCCGGCTCGCAGCGTCCCATCGCGCCTTACCCGTACATCCTGGTGGTCGTCGACGAGATGGCGGACCTCATGATGGTGGCCCCCCGCGATGTGGAGGCATCCATCCAGCGCATCACGCAGCTGGCGCGTGCCGCGGGCATCCACCTGGTGCTGGCCACGCAGCGGCCCAGCGTCGATGTCATCACCGGGCTGATCAAAGCCAATGTGCCGGCACGCCTGGCCTTTGGCACGACCTCGCTGGCCGACTCGCGCGTCATCCTGGACGCCCCGGGGGCCGAGAAGTTGATCGGGCAAGGTGACGCCTTGTTCCAGCCGGCCAACGCCTCCAAACCCATGCGCGTGCAGGGGGCCTGGGTAGGGGAAGCGGAAATCCACGAGGTGGTCGCGCACGTCAAGGAACAGCTGGAGGCCAGCTACCGCGAAGACGTCATCGTCCCGAGTGCCAAGAAGAAGATCGAGGAAGAGGTCGGCGACGACCTCGACTTGATGCTGCAGGCCGCCGAGTTAATTATTTCCTCCCAGTTCGGCTCCACCTCCATGCTGCAGCGCAAACTGCGGGTGGGCTTCGCCAAGGCGGGCCGCCTCATGGACCTGCTGGAGAGCCGCGATGTGGTCGGTCCCAGCGAAGGGGCCAAGGCCCGCGACGTGCTGGTGCCTGCCGAGCAGCTGCAGCAGACCCTGGCCCGCCTGCGGGGCGACGTCCCGACCGAGGCACCGATCGTGGCCGCCGCGGATCCCGGTTGGGACTTCGCCGAGGAGGACGACGAGGACGCCTGGTCGTTGACGGGACGCGACGGTTAAGGCCGCGCCGCTAGCGGGGACGCGGCACTACCTGCGGCTCGGGGCCCGAGGGGGTGTAGGGTGCGCGTCGCTGCAGGCTATCTCCGCCCATCACCTCTACGAGGGCCGCGAGGCGCTCGCTGGCCTCGGTGGCGCTGATGGTGGCGTCGGGGAACTGCCCGGCGGCCAGCTCCGCCAGCGGGTAGACCCGGTGGCCGCCGTCGGTGTCCGTGGTATGGGCCGTCCACGTCATCTCCGTGGTCACCGCCCCGTCCGGCTCGCCCGGGACGGTGACGGTGAGCACCAGGAAGAGCCCGACGGGGGAGAGATAGGCGCAACACTCGGCACTCTGGTTGGACACGTAGTTGCCCGAGCCGTAGGCGACCCAGGTGGTGCCGTTAGGGCCCCCGCCCAGGCGGGTGATGGGTTGGGGGACGTGCACGTGATTGCCGAAGATGGCGTCGAACTGGCCGGTGGCGGCCAGCTCGGCGGCCAGGTTTTCTTGGTTCTGATCCGGTTGGCTCTGGTATTCGGTGCCCCACTGGATCTGGAGCACGACGACGTCGGCCCCGGCGGCGCGCGCGAGCTCGGCCTGCTTGGCCAGTTGCGGCACGTCTATGTGTACCACTGACCACGGGGCCTGCTCGGGCAGCGGCAGGCCGTTGGTGTCGTAGGTGGCGGCCAGCTGGGCCACGGTGATGGTTCGCTCGCCGCGTTGCAGCTGGTAGAGCTGGGCCGCGGGGGCCTCTATTTCGGTGCGTCCGGTGCCCGCCGTCCCCAGTCCGGCGGCCTCGGCGGCGTCCAGGGTGGTGACGATGCCCTGCCAGCCCTGGTCGAGGGAGTGATTGGAGGCGGTGGTGCAGCCGTCCCACCCTGCCGACGGCAACGAGGCAATGACTGCGGGCGGCATCCCGAACAGGGGCCAGCCGGAGGGCTCGCCCCCGGGGGGTACCTGCGGCACCTCCAGCCCGCACAGGGCGAGGTCCACTCCGCTGGTCCAGGGGGCGAACGGGGCGAGCAACTCGGTCAGGTCGCCGTCGGGGGTACTGTCGAGCACCGGCATGTGGGTCAGGACGTCGCCCGCGTATCCGATGGTGATGGTCACGGGGGCGGGCGGGGTCGGGGTGGGAGTCGGGGTACTGGAAGTGGCGACCGCGCTGGGGCTGACAGGCGGGGCAGCCGGGGCAGCCGGGGTCGGGGCGGGCGCGGCGGGGAAACAGGCAGCCAGTAGCACACTGCCCGCCAGGGCAGTGCCGATCAGCGGCCGGGGGACACTAGCGCGAAATACTGCCATTTTGCAATGTTACGGGCGATGCGGCGTCGGCGCTTTGACTTTCGAAAAACGATCTCGGGCCCGCTAGGCTGGGGGTATGCCAGAAGCCAAGACCACGGTGAGTCTGTGGAACCCCGCCAACCTTTTGACCATGCTGCGCCTGGCGCTGGTGCCGGTTTTCGTGGTGCTGCTGTGGCACAACTCCCCGACGAGCCGCTGGGGGGCGGCAGCGGTCTTCGCCGTGGCGGCTGCGACCGACAAGTTCGACGGAGATCTGGCCCGGAAATACGGGTGGATCACCAACTTCGGCAAGCTGGCTGACCCTATCGCCGACAAGGCGCTTGTGATGTCGGCGCTGGTGCTTTTGACCTGGCAGGGGGTGCTGTGGTGGTGGGTGGCCCCGGTCATCATCGTGCGGGAGCTTGGCATTACCGTGCTGCGATTGTCTTTGGCGCGGGTGGAAGTTATTGCGGCGAATAATTTGGGGAAGCTGAAAACGGTGACCCAGATGCTGTTTATTCAGTTGGCCCTCATTCCGTGGTCTACTTTTCTTTCGCCGGGCGCCGTCGGGCGGGTGCAGGTGGTCGTTGAGGTGCTGGTAGTAATCGCGGTTGTGCTCACCGTCTGGAGTGGTGTGGGTTACATTTGGGGCGCGCGGCAGTCGCTGCGGGCGCGCGACTAGGCCCGGCTGGGGCGGTAGCCGGGGAGGGGGGAATAATCGCTGGCGGTTGGCGTTGTCATTTTACGAATGGCGCCGCTGGCGTTATTCAGCCAACGTCCATTAACTGCCTCTATTGTAGGAGTCATGACAAGGATGCACCCTATGAACCCGGTTCCGAGTCGCCCGATGCCTAGCAACCGGCGCCCGCTGACACGACCTGCGGTTACCCGCTACGGTAAGGGTGTGGTTTCTCCATCGGCTTCCGTTTCCGCACCTGTACCCGCCGCTACCCCGGTCTTGCGTTCCGAGATTGGTGACGTGCTGCGCGACCTGCGACTGAAGCAAGGACGCACCTTGCGGGAGGTCTCGGCTGAGGCGCGGGTCTCCCTCGGGTACCTCAGTGAGGTGGAGCGCGGACAGAAGGAGGCCTCTTCGGAACTGCTCGGCGCCATCTGCGCGGCGCTCGGGGTGCCGCTGTCGTTGCTCCTGCGCGAGGTCTCGGAGCGCATTGCCTTGGTGGAAGGGGTCACCATCCCGGACACCATTCCGCCGGAGTTGATGCGCTCGGAGGCGCCGATTTCCTAACGCGTGTGGTGCAGGTGGGACAGGGCAGTGGCCCTGTCCCACCTGTTTGTGTGGTGGGTCTTAAACTGCGGGTAGTGGCGCTAGCGCGGGAGAGCGGGGAGGGGCGGCGTGAAGCACAGCGAGTTTGCGGCGGCGTTGAGGCAGGCTTTCGGGGACGTGCTGGGGCCGAGCTACGCGCAGGACGTGGTTCTCTCGCCCTGGGGGCTGACGGCGAGCGAGGCGCTGGCGGCCGGACAGCGGCCGGAGGAGGTTTGGCGGGCGCTGTGCGAGGCGGTGGGGCGGCCGGAGCTGCGGTGGCTGCATCGTGAGGTGCGGTGGCCGAAGTGAGGGAACCCACGTTGCAACTTCTGTTCAAAGTTGAAATAATCAGTGGGACGAAGTCGACGTAAGGAGAAAGTCGTGTTCATGCAATTTGGCGTCATGTCTGTAGGGGATGTCACCACTGACCCCACCACCGGCCGCACCCCCACCGAGGGCGAGCGTATTGACGCTATGGTGCGCATTGCCATCCACGCGGAGGAGGTGGGCCTGGACTTCTTCGCGCAGGGGGAGCATCACAACCCACCGTTCGTGCCCTCCTCGCCCACGACCATGCTGGCCTACATCGCCGCCCAAACCTCTCGCATCCTGCTGTCGACCTCGACGACCTTGATCACCACCAACGACCCGGTCAAGATCGCCGAAGACTACGCCACCTTGCAGCACCTGACCGGTGGGCGGATGGACATCATGCTGGGACGCGGCAACACGGGCCCGGTTTACCCCTGGTTCGGCAAGGACATTCGCGACGGCATCCCGCTGGCGGTAGAGAACTACGCGCTGTTGCGGCGACTGTGGGACGAAGACGTCGTGGACTGGTCCGGCAAGTTCCGTACGCCGCTGCGCGGCTTCACTGCTACCCCGCGTCCGCTAGACGGACTGCCGCCCTTCGTGTGGCACGGCTCCATCCGTAGCCCCGAAATTGCAGAGCAGGCGGCCTACTACGGTGACGGCTTCTTCCACAACAACATCTTCTGGCCCGCCAGCCACACGGCCAAGATGGTCCAGCTCTACCGGCGCCGCTTTGCCCACTACGGGCACGGCACCGAGAAGGAGGCGATCGTCGGCTTGGGTGGTCAGGTATTCATGGCCCGAAACTCGCAGGACGCCGTTAAGCAGTTCCGGCCGTACTTCGACAACGCACCGGTCTACGGTCACGGCCCCAGCTTGGAGGACTTCTCCGAGCAGACCCCGCTCACTGTTGGTTCTCCGCAGCAGGTCATCGACCGTACGCTGAGCTTCCGCGAGTACGTGGGGGACTACCAGCGCCAGGCCTTCCTCATCGACCACGCGGGGCTGCCCCTGGATGTAGTCCTGCGGCAGTTGGACTTCCTGGGCGAGATCCTGCCCACTTTGCGGGCCGAGTTCGCCGCCCGGCGGGAGCCCGGGGTGCCCGACGCGCCGACGCACGCCAGCCGCCTGGCGGCCCGGGCCGGCGCCAGCGGTGCGGAGCAGGCGCAGCCGGAGCCTGGCAACGACGAGCAAATCGTGCTGGCGGAGCAGGCCAGCGACCACTTTGGGGTGCGGACTGGGCGCGGTGGGGACAACGTGACCGGCGCGAGCTTCTACCCGCAGGCGGCCTCCGACGAGGCAGCCATTGAGCGGGCGGACGCCTTGCTGCGAAAAGCCGAGGGGGAGTAATGCGAGCGGTCGTCATCGACGCTTCCTTGTCGGAAGCTGCTACCTCGGCGCGTTTGGGGGACCAGCTCATCGAGAGGCTGCCCGAGCAGTGGCAGGTGCAACGCCTGCAGCTGCGCCCCCTGGCGCATGAGCTAGTTGACAACCTGTTGACGGGCTTTCCGTCGCCGGCGCTGGAGCAGATGCAAGCCGCGGTGCAGGAAGCCGAGGTGGCGATCGTTTTGACCCCCACCTACCAGGCGGGCTACTCGGGGCTGCTCAAGCTGTTCTTCGACACCTTGCCGGAGCAATCTCTTGCGGGCACGGCGGTGCTGATAGGTGCCACCGGGGGCACGGCCCGGCACGCCCTGATGGTGGAACACGCGGTGCGGCCACTGTTGTCGTACCTGCACGCCGTGGTGGTGCCGACCGCGCTGTTCGTGGCGGCCGACGACTGGGGCGGGATCCAGGGGGCCGACGAACAGGACGGGCCGGGGGCGCTGGCGCGCAGGCTGGATCGGGCGGTGGCAGAATTGAAACTGCTAGCGCAGCTGGTCCAGGGCCGACCGACAGAGGTAGTGGAACCCTCCGCTCCGACTGCGGAGCGAAAGGTGGACGACGGATTGGCTTTTGCACGGACAAAGGTTGATGATTTAGATACTGTCGTCCCATTTGAAGTTCTACTACGGAGTGTCTAGTTGTGAGCAAGCGGATTTCTCCAGCGAAGCTCGCTGCGTGGGGAGCCTATCTGGAGTATTCCGCGCGCATCATGGTGCACCTCGAGCGCGGCCTGAAGGCCCGCTCGGGGTTAACCATGGGGGAGTACAACATTCTTTTGGTCCTGGCGCAGGCCGCTGAGCCCCTGCGGATGGGGGAGTTAGGGCAGAAGGTGGTTTTTGCCCCCTCGCGCCTGACCTACGCCGTCGGGGTGTTGGAGAAACGGGAATTGGTGGAGCGCTGCCCCGATGCCGGAGACAGGCGGGTGGCCCGCGTGACGCTGACGGCGGCGGGTCGGGCGGCCTTGCGGGCCGCCGCCGGGCCGCACTTGGAGGACATTGACACGACCGTCATGTCCCACCTGGATGAGGCAGACGCGGCCCACCTGCACCGCATCTTCACCCATCTGGGGCAGTGCCTGCCCGACGGCGCCACGCCGCCCCCGAAATAGCCACTCGAACACCTGTTCGTATTAAGGTTTCCACTGAGCGGCTGACGCGGTGTCCATCCACATGCCGGAGGGCGGGCGCGTCAGGATGTCAGTGGCCGGGCATAGTCTCGCTCCCAGCGGCCCGGAGAGGGCAACTTGGCAAGGCCAGGACTGAAAACCTAAGCGAGGAGCGACAAACAATGGCACAGGTAAACGCGGATCGGGCAAAGGCTCTGGAACTGGCCCTCAGCCAAATCGATAAGCAGTTCGGCAAGGGCTCGATCATGCGCCTGGGGGACGACACCCGGCCGCCGGTGGCGGTAATTCCCACCGGCTCGGTCGCCCTCGACGTGGCACTCGGCACCGGCGGGCTGCCGCGTGGGCGGATCGTGGAGATCTACGGCCCGGAGTCTTCGGGCAAGACAACGGTGGCCCTGCACGCGGTGGCCTCCGCGCAACGTGCCGGTGGCAACGCCGCCTTCATTGACGCCGAGCACGCGTTGGACCCCGAATACGCTAAGAAGCTGGGGGTGGACACCGACAACCTGTTGGTCTCGCAGCCCGACACCGGTGAGCAGGCCCTTGAGATCGCTGACATGCTCATTCGCTCCGGTGGCCTGGACATCATCGTCATCGACTCGGTGGCCGCTTTGGTGCCCAAGGCGGAAATCGAGGGCGAAATGGGTGACTCGCACGTCGGCCTGCAGGCACGGCTGATGAGCCAGGCCCTGCGCAAGATCACCGGCGCCCTGTCCGCCTCCGGCACCACCGCCATCTTCATCAACCAGCTGCGGGAAAAGATCGGGGTGTTCTTCGGCTCCCCCGAGACCACTACCGGGGGCAAGGCGCTGAAGTTCTACGCCTCGGTCCGCATCGACGTGCGCCGCATCGAGACCCTGAAAGAGGGGGGCGAACCGATCGGTAACCGCACTCGGGCCAAGATCGTGAAGAACAAGATGGCCCCGCCCTTCAAGCAGGCCGAATTTGACATCCTCTATGGGCAAGGCATCTCCCGCGAAGGGGGCCTCATCGATCTTGGTGTCGAGACCGGCATCATCCGCAAGTCCGGATCGTGGTTTACCTATGACGGTGACCAGTTGGGGCAGGGCAAAGAGAATGTCCGCAACTTCTTGAAAGACAACCCGCCGCTGGCCGCGGAGATCGAGAAGAAGATCCTGGCTGCGCTCGGCATCGGCCCGAGCCCGGCGCCCGAGGTGGAGGCGGCTGCCGAGGGCGACGCCCTACTTGACGTGCCCGCTGCTACCAAAACCGTGGCGAAAGCCACGGCCGCGGCCAAGAAGGCGGCTGCCGCCCCGCGGGCGGGGACCAAACGCACTAAGAACGCCGAGGATGCGGGCGGCTTCTAGTGGAGGCGCGGAGTGGTCGGCAGGGACGGCGCGTGCGGCGCTCGCCCGCCGACCTGCCGCCCGCCGCGCGCTACGAGGCCGCCCGCGAGGTGGTGCTCAAGTCCCTGACCGCGTGCGCGCGCACCCGGGGGCAGCTGGCCGCCACCCTGGCGCGCAAGGGCTTTGACGAGGCAACCGCGACGGCGGTGTTGGACCGGCTCACGGAGGTCGGTCTAATTGACGATGCGGCTTACGCCGAGCTGCTGGTGCGCACCAGGGTGGCCGAGCGGGGGCTGGCACCTGCCGCCATCGCCAGCGAGCTGGCCCGCAAGGGGGTGGCCAGCAGCATCGTGCAGGCCGCGGTGGCACAGATCGACGCCGACCAGCAGCGCCAAATGGCGAGCCAGCTGGCGGTTAAACGAGCCCGCAGCCTCACCAACTGCACCCGGCAAGTGGCCTGGCGGAGGCTGACCAGTATGCTGGCCCGCAAGGGCTACCCCGCCCAACTGGTCAGCGAGGTCGTGACCCAGGTATTGGCCGACTGGGCCGAGCCGGAGGAGGAGCAGTGAGGCAGGCGGTACCCGACCACGAGGAGCTGGGGCGGCAGGTGGCCGCCGCGGCCGAACGGTTGCTGAGGCAGCTGCGGCGCCTGCACTATTGCGTGGCCACCGCCGAAAGCCTGACCGGCGGACTCGTGTGCGCCTCCCTGGCCGCCGTCAATGGGGCCTCCCTGGTGTTGCGGGGCGGCATCGTGGCCTATCAGGAGCAGATCAAGCGGCGGCTGCTGGGGGTCGACGCCCAACTGCTTGCCGACAAAGGCACGGTCGATGCCGAGGTGGCGCGCCAGCTGGCCGACGGGGCGGCCCGCACCCTGGCAGCGGACCTCGCGCTCGCCACCACGGGGGCGGCAGGCCCGACCGGGGTGGGCGCGCACCCGCCCGGCACGGGATTCATCGCCCTGGCCCTGCCCACGGGACAAACGCTAGCGCGCGCTTTCGCATTTGCGGGTGACCGCAACCAGGTGCGCCTACAGGTAACCGCGGAAATACTTGCCTGGGCGGAGGAGCAGGTTTCGGTCCTTTAAAATCTGCGCCGATGACTACGATGATGCCCCGCACGTACCACGTGCGCACCCTCGGGTGCCAAATGAACGTTCACGACTCCGAACGCATGGCAGGCTTGCTACTGGACGCGGGCCTGGTGCCGGTGGAATCGGTGCCGGAAGCTGCCGCCCGGGCCACACAGGCCGGGGACGGGGGCGCAGACGTCGTCGTGCTCAACACCTGCTCGGTGCGCGAGAACGCTGCCACGCGCCTCTACGGCAACCTCGGGCAACTGGCTGCCGTTAAACGCAGCCGCCCGGGCATGCAGATCGCGGTGGGCGGCTGCCTCGCGCAGCAACTGCGGGGGAGCCTGCTTGATAAAGCCCCCTGGGTGGACGTGGTGTTCGGCACGCACAACATCGACGTGTTGCCCACGCTGCTGGAGCGGGCCCGGCACAACGCGGCGGCTGCCGTTGAGATCGAAGAGTCCCTGCAGGTCTTCCCCTCCACCCTGCCCGCCCGCCGCGACTCGGCGTTTGCTGGCTGGGTGTCCATCTCGGTGGGGTGTAACAACACCTGCACTTTTTGCATAGTGCCGCAGCTACGCGGGAAGGAACGCGACCGGCGGCCCGGCGACGTGCTGGCCGAGATCGAGGCCCTGGTCGCCGAAGGCGTGGTGGAGGTGACGTTGCTGGGGCAAAACGTCAACTCCTACGGGGTGTCGTTCGGAGACCGGGGGGCGTTCGCCAAGCTCCTGCGCGCCTGCGGACAGATAGAGGGGCTGGAACGCGTGCGCTTCACTTCGCCCCACCCGGCGGCCTTCACCCACGACGTGATCGACGCGATGGCGGAGACCGCTAACGTCATGCCGTCGCTGCACATGCCGTTGCAGTCCGGCTCGGATCAAGTGCTGCGGGCCATGCGGCGGTCCTACCGCAGCGAGAAGTTCCTGCGTATCCTGGCGGATGTGCGGGCCGCGATTCCCGACGCCGCCATCACCACCGACATCATTGTCGGCTTCCCCGGCGAGAGTGACGAAGACTTCGCCCGCACCCTCGAAGTCGTGCAGGCCGCGCGCTTCAGCTCCGCCTTCACCTTCCAATACAGCCCGCGGCCGAACACTCCGGCTGCCGATCGGCAGGACCAGGTGCCGAGCGACGTGGTGGCGGCCCGCTATGCGCAACTGCTGCAGCTGCAAGAACGCATCAGCGAGGAAGAAAACGCCGCGCAGGTGGGGCGCACCGTCGAGGTGATGATCGCCGAGGGCGAGGGGCGAAAGGACGATCGCACTGCTCGCATCACTGGGCGGGCACGCGACAATCGCTTGGTGCACCTGACGCTGCCCAGCGATCTGCCCACTGACGCGCACCCCCGCCCGGGGGACATGGTCACCACCGTGATCACCCACTCCGCTCCTCACCACCTGCTGGTAGACGCCAACACTGCGCAGGGGGCCTTTTCGGTGCGGCGCACCCGCGGGGGTGACGCCTGGCAACAGCTGCAGGCCGCCCCGCAGCTGGAGAAGGACACCGCGCCGGTCAGCTTGGGTTTGCCCACCCTGCGGGTGGGACCGCCGCGCTAAGGAGGTTTGCGGCTGGCAGCGGCGCGCCCGCGGTGGCGTCCCTCGACATGGGATGGCTAATGCGAGATGGCCACCGCTCCGAAGCTTTCCAGGGCGGAAATCACCGCGACCAGAGCCTCGGTGAGCCACGTGCGCAGCTGTTCCGCGCCTGCGCCCGCCGAGACATCGATGATGAACTCGGCCCGCAACACCCTCTGCTCGTTCGTCTGGTAGCACAACGTCGGGGCGACAGTGGCCCGATTCCAATCGTTGGTGATTAGCCCCAGTTGGGAGACCACCAGGTCGGAGAGTTCGCCGGGCCACTGGCCAGCGACCCGCACGAGGCCCGCGTCAGGCAGGTGGGTGATCTCCAGCGGAAAGTTGTTGACCACCCCGTGGAGCCCGCCGGTGTCGTTGATGCCGAAATGGAGGTCTAGTTCCCGCAAGGCCCGTTGCAGGTGGGCCAGGTCGACGTCCGTGGTCACCTCGGTGACATCCTCCGGTGCGGTTGGCAGTGCGGGCAGTTCCACAGCCGGGCCCGGCAGTGCCGCCGGATCGGTGACTACCGCTACGGCGGCTCGCTGATTAGGGCGTAAGGGGTCGGGCCAGGCAGCGGCCAGCTTTTGGCTTTGCGACAGAGACCGAGAGGCAAAGTTGTGGAGGAAGGCATCAAGTTGGCTGTCGCTCACCCCCGCCTGCACCGGCAGGGCCGTCTCCCACACCACCACCACGGTGCCGTCGTCCAACACCCGGGTGTAGCACTTTGGATCGGGGCGCTCGAAGTTCAAGTCGCGCAGCAGGCTCAGCAACTCTGTTTGCTGCTCGATGTCGGCGCGGCGTGGCCAGGCCACCCGTGCCTGCAGGATTTGGTCTTCCGGACCTACTTGATGCAGCCGCACCACTAGGCCGCCGAGGATCAACCCGAGGTGACCGACGCCGTCGCTAAACCAGTCATATCCTCCGCGCTGCAGGGCGTGCGCCAGGCGGGCGGTGGAATAAGGAGCGATCGTGTGCATGGGTCCAGCCTAGGCGGCCCCGTAGGCTGGGGGCGTGATCATTGCTTTGGTGGGCCCCACCGCAACGGGCAAGAGTGAATTGGCCCTGGACGTGGCCGAGGCTTTGCAGCGTGACGTCGAGATCGTCTCGGCTGACGCCATGCAGCTCTATCGCGGCATGGATATCGGTACCGCCAAGCTGCCGGTAGCCGAGCGGCGGGGAATCCCGCACCATCAGCTTGACGTCCTAGAGGTGTGGCAGGAGGCCTCGGTGGCCGCCTACCAGCGGCACGCCCGGGCCGACATCGCCGCGATTCGCGCGCGGGGGGCGGTGCCCCTAGTCGTGGGGGGATCGGGGCTCTACGTCCGGGCCCTGCTGGACGAGATCGACTTCCCCGGCACTGATCCCGCGGTGCGGGCCCGCCTGGAGCAGGAGGCGGCAGCCAGCGGCCCGGCGGCCGCCCACGCCCGCCTAGCGGCCCTCGACCCGCCGGCCGCGGCGCAGATTGCGGCGGCAAACGTGCGACGGGTGGTGCGGGCCCTGGAAGTCATCGAACTGACGGGCAGACCGTTTTCGGCCCAATTGCCCGCCCAGCGATACCACGCCCCCACCATGCAGTTTCAGATCACCGTCGACCAAACCACTTTGCGGCAGCGAATCGCGGCGCGCACCGATGCCATGCTCGCTGCCGGGCTGCTGGAAGAAACCCGCTTACTGGCAGCGCAGGGGTTGCGGGAGAGCAAGACCGCCGCCCGCGCCACCGGTTACGCCCAGGCATTGGCGGTGCTCGACGGGCAGCTGACGCAGGCCGAGGCGGCTGCCGCCATCACCCTGGCTACCACCCAACTTGCTCGCCGACAGCGCAAGTGGTTCGCCCGGGACTCCCGTATCCACCATTTGGATCCGGCGGAGGATATGGTCAAAACCTGCGTGCAAATGCTGAACCAAGAAGGACTGTGATGTTCACCAACCCGACCCCGCCCCCGCCTGCGGGCGCCCTCCTGAGCCTGGCCGATGTCACCCTAGTCAAGGGGCACGCCACCCACAACGACTTTCTGGTGCTGACCGACCCCACCGGCAAGGTGGTGCTCACCTCCGATGTGGTGGCCTGGCTCTGCGACCGACGGGCCGGAATCGGCGCGGATGGCTTGATCCGGGTTACGCGTCCGGAGTTCGTGGCTGCGGCCCCGGCGGAAACCGCGGGCGCCGAGTGGTTCATGGACTACTACAACGCAGACGGCACCCACGCAGAAATGTGCGGTAACGGTGCTCGCTCGTTCCTGCACCGGTTACACGCGTCTGGTTTGGCAGAACTTACCCCCTGGGAGCCGCTGCAGTTCGGGACCCGCGGTGGGCTGCGGCGCGGCTGGCGCCAGGCCACCGCCGGGGGAGACCTCTACACGATTGATATGGGGCCGGCCCAGTATCCGGGCGGTGACTCGGCGGTGGCAGATGGGCACGACGTGTCGGTCCAGATTGCGGCCTTGGCCGGGCAACGGCCCGGGTTGCGGGTGGCGATGCCCAATCCGCATGTGGTGGTGGCCCTCGATTCCGTCGACGAGTTGAATCAGGCACAGCTGGTGGGCGACGCCAACGTCACTCCGGTGCTGCCCGAGGGCACGAACTTGGAGCTGGTGGTACGGCAGGAAGACATTAGCCCGGAGCTAGGCGCGTTCCGGATGCGGGTGCTGGAGCGTGGCGTCGGGGAGACGGCCTCTTGCGGTACCGGCTGTTGCGCAGCCGCCGCCGCGGTGCGGCTCTGGGACGGGCCCGAGAGCCCGGACCGTTATCAAGTCACCGTCCCGGGTGGGCAAGTTGAGGTCCACCTGCGGGAAACCACCATTGAACTAACCGGCGACGCCGTGGAGGTGGCTCATATCACGTTAGGGGTGGTTTAGTCTATTGGTCGGGGGCGGATTTGGGGCGCTTGCCCCTAGGTCTTGCCTCTCCGCACCTGTTTAGCTGGAACGCGAAAAAGTCACC
Organism: Buchananella hordeovulneris; assembly: GCF_001907235.1. Taxonomy (GTDB): domain Bacteria; phylum Actinomycetota; class Actinomycetes; order Actinomycetales; family Actinomycetaceae; genus Buchananella; species Buchananella hordeovulneris. Next base: position 82,641 of record NZ_MQVS01000006.1, on the reverse strand, counting down.
CGTCCCTGCGAGGACGGGTGAGTTATTGACGCAGGAGGCAAATGTTGCGGTTCGGGCGTTCAGTGGGGCTGCTGGCAGGCACCGCCCTAGCAGTGAGCGGTTGTGGCATGTTTGGGCCGGTGCAGGCCGGAGGAGCGACGTCTTCCTCCGCCTCAGCGGTGCCTTTCGACGCCGCCAGCCCCACCCAGGGCAGTGCAGTCACCCGGCACACTTCCCTCCAGGGCGTGGACCTCACCGTCACCGTCGGACCTGCCTTGCGCCAGGCAGAGCGACTGGTGGTGCCGGTAAATGTGGTAGGACGCGGCGACAAGACGGTGGACTTGGCGCCCCACTGGACTGCCCCGAACTCCCAGGGCGTGACCGGGGCCGCCGTCGTCGACTTCACCACCGGACAGCTTTACCCCGCCACCGCGCTCGCCACCGAGAAACTGCCGGTAGGAGGGGAAAGTTCCGAGCCCGCGGTGGCTCACCTGGCGACCGCTGCCGTCGCGGGCCCGCAGCTCTCGGTGCTCCTGCCCGGTATTGGCATGGTGCACAACGTGCCGGTGCTCGACACGGAGATCCCGTCGGCGTTGGCCGCAGAGCTGGACAAGCTCGGTGCCCGCTTCCCGGCGACCCCCCACGCTCTGAATGTCTCGCTCACCGAGACGTCCTCTGGCCTGCGTATCAGTCAGACCGACGCAGGTGTCACCGCTGTCCTGCCCACTGACGACCTCTTCGTGCCGGATTCGCCTGACCTGACTTACACGGCCCACGACGCACTCGCGGACCTCGCAACGTACGTCGCGCCGCTGAGTGGGGGCACCATCCAAGTGACGGGGCACAGCGATGGCGTTGGTGAGGCCGCCGATAATCTGGCCTTGTCGCAGGCCCGCGCCGAGGCGGTAGCCGGGGCGTTGCAAGAACAACTGGCGGGAGCAGGATTTGAGTTTTCCGCCAGCGGGCAGGGGGCAAATCAGCCGCTGGTCCCGGAAGTTGACGCCGCAGCAAATCGGCGGGTCGAGGTGACCATCACCGCGGACGTTGAGGGAGCGCTGGTGCCGCCGAGCGCCGGAGAAGAGGTGCCCGTGCCCGCCCGCAACGAGCTGGTCGGGCAGGGGCCCATCGAAGTGGTCGATAGTGAGAACCAGGAGGCGGTGCGCATCGCCGTCAACAGTTTGCAGCGCCACGGCGACTTCCTCGTCGGCGAGTTTCTGGTCACCGCCACCGGGGAGAGTCATACACGCTCCGCCGCAGACTGGCTGGGGCTTTCGAACGACAACCGGGAGACGGTAGCGGTGTTGGACGGGCAATTGCGGTTGGCGCCGGTCACTTTCACGGAGGACGGCGCCCAGGTGCCACTAGCCGACCTAGGTTCCACTGAGCCGCTGCCGGAAGACGAGACCGTGGCGGTGACCGTGGTCTGGCCCGCGGTCGACGCAGAAACCGTCACCCTCGATGTGGCAGCCACGGAGGAGGGCAGTGAGGGCTGGCGATTGACTGACGTGGCCACTGACTGAGTAGGAAAGGAAATTTTCTAGTCTTAGTCCGCGGATCGTCTGGTTTCCAGCACGCGGAAGCCTTTGGCCGAGGCGAGGCGGATGGTCGGGAAGCCGTTGTCCGTCAGCCAACGTGCTAAGGAATCGGCACCCAGGTTCTTGGAGACGACCAGGTGGGCGGGCGCATGCGGGGCGAGGAGCGGTAGCCAGGACTGCAATAGCTGATGCAGGGCCTGTTTGCCGATGCGAATCGGGGGGTTGGACCATAATCCCGCCAGCTCAATGCCGCGTTGCCTGAGGCGGGCGGGAGCATCGGCGCCTAGCACCTCCACGTTTGGCAAGCCGGCGCGGGCAGCGTTTTCCCGCGTCAGTGCTTGGGCGAGCGGGTTGATGTCGGCCGCCACCACCTGGGCGGCCGGGCTGGCGGCCGCCAATGTCAAGGTCAGCGGGCCCCAGCCACAGCCCAGATCGGCCAAATAGCCGGTGGCGGGCGGGGGAGGGACATGGGCCAGCAGCACCGCGGTCCCCGGGTCAAGCCGACCGGTGGAGAAGACCCCGGCGGCCCCCACCACCTGCCAGGTCCGCCCCGCCACCGTCACCTCGTGCTGCGTGCGGGCGGCGTCAACCGCGGCCGAGTCAGAAAAGTAGTGATCCACAGGGCAACGGTATCCCCAGCACGCGCGCCTGTGCGACGCGCTCACGCGCAAAAGATGGGACAATCAGGCAACTGCCCACCCCAACTGCAAGGATCCAATGACTGACGCACAGCCCCCCATTCGCGAAGATGACATCGTGGCCCGCATCCTGGCCAGGGCGGGCACGGCCCTCGCCTCGACCGAGGGCCATGTTGAGTCCTCGGCCGGTGAGCTGGAACGTGAGGAGCGACTGGCCCTAAAGCGTGTGCCTTCGCTATCCACCGAACTGGAAGATGTCTCCGAGGTGGAGTACCGGCAGGTACGGCTGGAGAAGGTGGTGCTGGTGGGCCTGTGGTCCACTGGCGGCGTCGAGGCGGCCGAGGTGTCCCTGCGGGAGCTGGCCGCGCTGGCAGAGACAGCAGGCTCCCAGGTGCTTGACGGGGTGCTGCAGCGGCGCGCTACCCCCGACCCCGGCACCTACCTCGGGAAAGGCAAGGCCGCGGAGCTGGCCGAGATCGTGGCGGAGACCGGGGCCGATACCGTCATTGTCGACTCCGAACTCGCCCCCTCGCAGCGACGCGGTCTGGAGGACGTTGTGAAGGTCAAGGTGGTAGACCGCACAGCCCTGATCCTGGATATCTTTGCCCAGCACGCCAAGTCACGGGAGGGCAAGGCGCAGGTCGAGTTGGCACAGCTGGAATACCTCCTGCCGCGCCTCCGGGGCTGGGGGGAGTCCATGTCTCGGCAAGCCGGTGGGCGGGTAGCGGCCGGTGCCGGTATTGGGTCGCGCGGCCCCGGGGAGACCAAGATTGAGCTGGATCGGCGGCGCATCCGGCAACGGATGGCGAAGCTGCGGCGGGAGATAGCCGCCATGGCCCCGGCCCGGGAGACTCGCCGGTTGAACCGGAAACGCCACCGGGTACCGGCGGTGGCGATCGTCGGCTACACCAATGCCGGCAAGTCCTCCCTGCTGAACCGACTCACCGACGCCGACGTGATGGTGCACGACGCGTTGTTCGCCACCCTGGACCCAACAGTGCGCAAGGCGGAGACAGCCGAGGGACGCGCCTACACCCTGACCGACACGGTTGGCTTCGTCCGCAATTTGCCCCACGAATTGGTGGAGGCTTTTCGCTCCACCTTGGAGGAGGTGGCGGTAGCGGATCTGCTACTGCACGTGGTCGACGCCGCGCACCCCGATCCAGGGGGACAGATCGAGGCGGTCCACGAGGTAATTAGCACGATTCCTGGAGGCAGCGAGGTGCCCGAGCTGATCGTGTTCAACAAAGTGGACCTCGCCGATCCGGTGGACCTGTTGGCCCTCCGCACGCGCTTCCCGCAGGCGGTGGCAGTCTCGGCCTACACCGGGCAGGGCATCGACGAGCTGCAGCGGCGACTGGCCGCTGAGCTTCCCCATCCCGGCACCCAAATTGACTTGGTGGTGCCCTACAGCCGAGGGGATCTGGTGGGGCGCGTGCACGCAGAAGGGGAGATAGAAGTGGAGGAACACCTGGAGGCAGGCACCCGCTTGGTGGCACGAGTCCGGCCGGGCTTGGCACAGGAGCTGGCGCGCGCCGCACAGCCGTGAGCGAGGACGCCGCTGCCGCCAGCCTAGAAATCCTGCGACACGCCGTCGCCCAACTCGGGGGCGCTCCGCGCGCCGGGCAGGCAGCGATGGTAGACGCCGTCGCCGCGCACCTGGAGACGGGCAGCCACCTGCTGGTGCAGGCGGGCACCGGCACGGGGAAATCGATCGGCTACCTGGCACCGGTCATGGCCTACACCGCCCGCACCGGGAGGCGGGTGGTTATCTCGACCGCCACCCTGCCCTTGCAACGCCAGATCCTGCGCAAGGACGCCCCCCGAGTGGCGGCCGCCACGGAGCAGGTGCTAGGCACGGCCCCCACCTTCGCGGTGCTGAAGGGGTGGGCGAACTACGTCTGCCGCTACAAGGTGACCGAGGCAGCCACTCCTGACTCCCTGTTCAGCGTTGGGGAGGCTAGCGGGGTCGAGGAGGGGCAGGGGGCCCGCTCCGAGCTGGAGGAACAGGTGCTGCGGGCACGGGAGTGGGCGGCAACCACCAGCACAGGCGATCGCGACGATATGGTGCCTGGTGTCTCCGATAGGGCCTGGGCGCAGGTCTCGATGGACAGAGCACGGTGCCTCAAACGGGCCTGCCCATACCTAACTGATTGTTTTGCAGAAACCGCGCGTGCCACCGCCTTCGCTGCCGACGTCGTGGTTACGAACCACGCGATGCTGGCGGTGGTGGCGGGCGGCAACAGCGCGGCCCTGCCCGAGCACGACGTGCTGATCGTTGACGAAGCACACGACCTTGTGGAGCGGGTAAGAAGCCACAACACCTTCACCCTGTCCGGCCCCGCTGTGGCCCGGGTGGTGGCCACCGCGCGGCGCGGGGGCGGGGCGCAGGTGGGGGCCCTGGAAGAGGCCGGGCGCGGTTTGGAAAACGAACTGTGGCAGATCGACGACGGGCGGCTGCCCGATGGTCCCGGCCCACAGCTGGTGCAGGCGTTGACCTTGGTGCGGGCAGCGGCCGTCACCGCGTTGGAGACGTGCCGCAAGCCCGGCCCGGGTATGGCCACCGACGAAGTGGCCAAAGCGACGGCGGCCGCTGCCGCCCTCACCGATTTGGTCACTGCCACCGAGCACGCGCTGTCGCCCGCGATCGCTGAGCGCCGGGAGGTGGCCTACGTCGAGCGACCCAATTTTGGGCAAGAACCGCCCCAGCTGGTGATTTGTCCCATCGAAGTGGGAGACAAGGTTGCGTTTGAGCTCTTGCAGGATCGGGCGGCGGTGCTGACCAGCGCCACCCTGAGCCTCGGGGGCAATTTCTCAGCGGTCGCGGCCTCGCTCGGGCTGGGGCTGACCGAGCAGCCCTGGCAGAGCCTGGATGTGGGCAGCCCCTTTGACTACGCCCGGCAGGGCATCTGCTACCTCGCGCCGCACCTGCCCGCCCCGACTAAGGACGGCACTTCCCCACAGCTCTTGGACGAACTGGTGGAACTGATCGAGGCTTCCCAAGGTGGGGCACTCGGCCTCTTCTCCTCGCGGCGGGCCGCCGTGCGGGCCGCGGAGCATGTGCGTGCAGCAGTCGATTTTCCCCTCTACTGCCAGGGGGAGGATCAGCTGCCCACGCTGCTGGAGTTGTTCCAAACGGATCCGCACGCTTGCCTGTTTGGCACCCTGTCCCTCTGGCAGGGGGTGGATGTGCCCGGGGATACCTGCCGTCTGGTCACCATCGATCGCATCCCCTTCCCGCGTCCCGACGATCCGGTGTTGGAAGCTCGCAGCGAGCGCGTGGCCGCCCGGGGCGGCAACGCGTTCATGACGGTGACCGTGCCCTACGCGGCCCTGAAACTCGCGCAGGGGGCCGGGCGACTCATTCGGCGGGCTGACGATCGGGGGGTGGTGGCGCTCCTAGACCCCCGCATTGATACGGCCCGCTACGGCAGTTATTTTCGCCGCAGTTTGCCGGAGTTCTGGGTAACCAGAGAACTGGCAACAGTCAAGGGGGCTTTGGCACGCCTCGCGGACACGGCCACTAAACATAATCAGCCCTAAGGGCCCTGCCGACGCCTGACAACACGCACTAGCCTAGAAGTACTGCCGGTTGCCCTAAAGGAGAGTAGACATGTCCGGTCCCGACAACGTTGCCCAAACCCTGTACCCAACCCGCGGCGAATCCCGGCCCTCGAAACTGGCCATTATTGGAGCCGGCGCGGTGGGCTCCACCCTGGCATACGCCGCCGTCATCCGCGGCGTGGCACGGGAAGTGGTGCTCTACGACATCAATAAGGCCAAGGTCGAGGCGGAAGCCCTCGACATCGCCCACGGCATCCAGTTCACGCCCATGAACCAGGTCCTGGGATCCGACGACATTGAGGCGGTGCGGGATGCCGACGTTGTCGTCATCACGGCCGGCGCCAAGCAAAACCCCGGCCAGTCGCGCCTGGAGCTGGCCGGGGCGACCGTCGATCTCATGAAGAAGATCCTGCCGGGAATCCTGGAAGTGGCCCCGAACGCGGTCTACATCTTGGTGACCAACCCGGTCGACGTCGTCACGTATGCCTCGCTGAAGATCTCCGGCCTACCGCAGCAGCAAATGTTCGGCTCCGGCACCGTGCTGGACACCTCCCGGCTGCGTTATCTCGTGTCGCTGGAGACCGGCATCGCCGTGCAGAACATTCACGCCTACATTGCCGGGGAACACGGCGACTCGGAGGTGCCGTTGTGGTCCACCGCCGAGATCGGCAACGTGCCGCTGGAGCGGTGGGATCTAGGGGACGGGCGCCGTTTCGATGAGGCGCTGAAGGAACGCATTCGCGTGGACGTGGTCGAGTCCGCCTATCGGATCATCGCCGGTAAGGGAGCTACCAACTACGCGGTGGGGCTGGCCGTCACCAAGATTATCGAGGCGGTACTGCGCGGCGAGAACCGGGTGCTGACTGTTTCTACCCTGCTCAATGGCTGGAACGGGATCACCGATGTCTGCATGGCGGTGCCGACCATCGTCGATCGCAACGGGGCCGGGCGCGTGCTGGAGCCACCAATCACGATGCACGAGCGCGATTTGCTGACATCCTCGGCGATGCAGCTGCGCGCGGTCGCCCGCGACTTGGGCTTCTAGACGCCCGGGGGCAGACTTTGGGGGCGGAACCACGCCGTGGTTCCGCCCCCAAAGTCTGCCGTCGAGGCAATCGCGGCAGACCCGCGCGTTACAGGGACCGAATGACGGTCACCACCTTGCCGAGGATCGTGGCCTCATCTGCCGGGATCGGGGGGTAGGAGGAGTTGCGCGGCAAGAGCCACACGTGCCCGTCACGGCGCGACAGCGTCTTGACGGTGGCCTCCCCATCCAACATGGCAGCGACTATCTCGCCGTTGTCCGCCACGGCTTGGCGGCGCACCACCACCCAGTCGCCATCGCAGATAGCGGCATCGACCATGGAGTCACCCACCACCTCGAGCATGAATAGTTCGCCCGCGCCGGTAAAACGACGCGGCAGGGGCATGACATCCTCCACGTGTTGCTCGGCCAGGATCGGGTTGCCAGCGGCGATACGGCCCACTAGCGGCACGTAGGTGGGGGCGGGCAGTGGTTCTTCGTCATCGGCCAGCGGTGGCGGTGCCACCACCGGCAGCTTGGTGACCTTCGCAGCGGGCGCCTGTGCGCCGAGAATCTCAATCGTGCGCGGGCGCCGGGGGTCGCGGCGGATGAACCCACGTTCGGCTAGGACATCAAGGTGGTGCTTGACTGAGGACGTGGACGACAGGCCCACGTGCGTGCCGATCTCCCGCATCGACGGCGGATAGCCAGTATTGGCGGTCCTTTGGGTGATGAAGTCCAGGATCTCGACCTGTCGGGCAGAGAGTACTGATTCAGGCTCCACTGCTCCTCCTCAAAATGTCAGTGCCTCGCGTTGCACTTAGGGCACCAGCTTACGGACCGCGATACCGGAAAGCAAACGTCTGTTCGAATGAATCTCGACAAACGGGTGCCCGGGTCGTAGCATGGGAACAGATGTTCGACGAACAAGTGTTCGAGGAGATGAAGATGAGTGCTTTGCCGATCAGCTCGGTGCTAACCACCCCGCGGCCTACCCCTGTGCGGCGGCACTTGCGCGCCGTCCCAGACTTGATCGCCGCCCCGGTGACCGGGGGCACCGATTCGCCGTCGCCTACCCTGCCCGTGCGCCCTGCGCGGCCGCGTCCCGTCGCCGATTCAACGGGGCGTCCAGCCCGGCCGCGACCGGTGGGGGCGGTGCGCCCCGTGCACTGCTCGCCTGGAGTGCGGGGGCAGGTGCCGAGCAAACCGCAGCGAGGTTGGGCACGTCTCCGCCGGGTGGCGGAGAACATTGCCATGGGGGTAGTGGCCCTCGGAACGGTCGTGGTCGTGGTGGCGGTTGCCGCGGCGGTCGCTGGCTTCGGCCCGTTGGCGTGAGGGAAGACGGGCGCGCAGCCCGCGCGTGGGCGCGTAATCGGCAGCGCAGGGCTGCGCGGGCACTGCCTACCGGTGGTTAACAGGGTAGGCTTTGCATTCCAGCCCCGAGCCGAGGAGACCGAGTGCGTTGCCCCCTGTGTCTGAACGCTGATTCGCGCGTAGTCGATTCGCGAGCCAGCGAGGACGGCAGCGTCATCCGGCGACGGCGGGAGTGTGCCGGCTGTCAACAACGCTTCACCACCACCGAGACTGCCAGTCTTTTCGTGCATAAGCGCTCCGGGGCGCTGGAGCCCTTCTCGCGGGAAAAAATCGTCTCCGGCTTGCGGCGTGCCTGCCAAGGGCGTCCAGTTACCGACGATGAACTGGCACTGCTCGCGCAGCGTGTCGAGCACACGATCCGCGCCACGGGCGCTGCCCAAATTAACGCCCACGACATAGGCATGGCGATCTTGCCGCCGCTGCGCGAGCTAGACGTCGTGGCCTACCTCCGGTTTGCCTCCGTATACCAAAACTTCTCCGGCCTGGAAGATTTCGAACGGGAGATAGCGGCGCTGCGGGCGAGCCAGTAGCCCCTGCCTACCTTTACGAAACGCGGCGGCGGAGCCCGCCAAGGCTCCGCCGCCGCGTGCAGACGAGGGCGGCTAGCGGCGCAAAATTCCCGCTAGCTCGGCATAGACGGCCTCACTGACGGAGGCCTGCCCGCCCACCACCACGACGTGGCGCAGCTCGGGGTTGTCTGCCAAGGCCGACCGGACTGTGCCGGGCAGAGTCGTCGCCGGGGTGAAAAACAACGCGGCCTGGCGGTCGTTGGCCAGCGAGCCTCCGCTGAGGGCGTCGGCGTAATCCTGTCCGGAGGCCACCACAACTGCGCGGGGCTGCGGCAGGAACTTGGCCGCCAGCTGCACCGCCGTGGCGTAGCGGTCCCGCCCCGTCACGGCCTCAAAGTCGAGGGGCGCACCGTGCGGGTGCTGCAGAGCAGTTGCCGCTGCGCCCCCTACCCCGACCAACTTAAGGTTGCGATCGGCGAGGAACGTCTCGACGGCAGCGGGCAGACGCCCGCCGTCGCTGAGCAGCACCACGGCTTGGGCCGGGCCCGCCGCGGTCCCCGCCGCCAGGGCGTCCGGGAAATTGGTGCCGTCGGCCACCAGCACCCGTTCGATATCCGGGCTAGCGTCCACGGTGGCCTGCGCTAAGGCAACTGCGGTGGCATACCGGTTGGGCCCGGCCACCCGCTCGACCTGCAGCCCGGCCTGGCGCAGGCCGTCAGCAACCGCTGCGGGCACCGAGCCTTCGCCGCCAGCAATGGTCACCTTGGTGATGCCGTGTGCCTGCAACGCGGGAATCAGTTCGCTGTCCAGGGTGGGACCAGTCAGCAGCACCGGGGCATCCAGGGCCTGCGCCAATGGCAGAGCTGCCACCGCGTCGGCGAACGTCGTACCGGAGGCCAGCAGCGCGGTATCCGCCCAATCACCGCTTGCCAATACCTCCCGCGCGGTGGCATACCGGTCCGCCCCGGCCACGCGCTCGATATCCCGATAGTTCAGGCCCCAGCCGCGGGGATAGGCCACGTCGCTGCCGTCTGTCTTCGGTACCGCCACCGGCAACTTACCAACCGGGTCCTGGCCGACCAGCACCCGCACGACCGCCTCGGCCGAGACCTGCTTGTTGGAATAGGTAGCGATCGCCGCCTGCGGGAAGGCCTCGGCCTCAAACTTGGCCAGGTCGTAGGGATTACGGGTAGAAACCATGATGACTGGCTTGCCTGTGGCCGCCACCTGCCGCACCATGCGCTCCTGGGCGGCAGAGAGGTTGTAGGTGGTTAGCAGGACCACGTCGACCTGCCTGGCCGCTTCCACCATCGCCGCTATCTCTTCGTCGGTGGGCTGGATCTTGGCCGTGGACTTAAACGTCACCGTGAAGCCGGCCGCCTCCAAGGCAGGCGGGAAGAACTCGGGATTGCCGTAGGTAGAGCCGGCCACCAACACCTTCGGCGTCCGGGCAGCGGACAGCGGCAGCAGGTGCGAGTTGTTGCGCAGCAACGTCACCGACGAGTCAGCGATCTGGCGGGCAACGGCCAGATCGTCCTGACTCCCGACCACATTGGCGGCCGCCGCCGGATCGACCGGGGTGTGGTCGAGGATGCCGCGTCGTTCCTTCCATTTGAGGATGCGCAGCACGGACTCGTCCAAGCGCTCGCTGCTGAGTGTGCCGTCGGCCAGCGCCGCCTTGACCGCGTTGATGACTGCCGGTGCGTCGTAGACGTTGAGCAAGATGTCGGAGCCCGCCTGCAAGGCCTTGACTGCGACCCGGCCGCGGATGGGGGCCATGAATGCTTTGAACTCCGCCGAGGCCGCCTGGGCCTGGTCGGCGTAGGTTGGGTCGGCTGCGGCTTGATCCTTGGCGGCCTTCTCTGCGTCCTTCAGCTGCCGGTAGCGGACCTTTTCCTCCTCAGTCATCACAGCCAGCTGGGCCCCCTCCATGTCGAGGGCGTCGGTGGTGATGAGCCCGGTATAGCCCAACTCGCCCCGCAGCAAGTCCGTCAAAACGGCCTTAGACAGGGTCCCGGGCATCGTCGGGTCGATCGCCTCGACGATGATGTGGGCAGTCATGATCATGTCCACCTCGGCCGCTATCGCCGCCTTGAAAGGCGTCAGGTGCCGGTCGAGCGTGGCGCGGTCATACTTGACCACGGGCAGCCCCAGGTGCGAATCCACTTCGGTGTCGCCGTGGCCGGGGAAGTGCTTGGCCGTAGCCGACACCCCAGCCTGCTGCATGCCCGTGATCTGGGCGGCTCCGAGCTCGGCGACAAGGTTTTCGTCGTCACTGATTGATCGCACCCCGATGACCGGGTTGGCGGGGTTGGTATTGACGTCGACGGTGGGGGCAAAGTCGACGTTGATGCCGAGGGCTGCCAGTTCGCGTCCCAAAACCTGTCCCTGTGCCAGCGCCAGGGGAACCTGACCGGTGGCACCGAGCGCCATGTTGCCGGGAAAGACCGTGGCCGGGGAACCCACGCGGGCGACCAAGCCGCCCTCCTGGTCGATGGTGATCGCCAGGGGCACCTGAGCGCCGGAGGTTTTCGCGGCGGCCTGCAGGCCGTTGGAAAGGGTGGCGACTTGTTGTAGGTCGGTCGGGTTGGATTTCAGGTTGCCCGACCAGTTGAAGTACAGCACGCCCCCCAGATGGAACTTGGCTACCGCCTGTGCCGGCGTGCGTACGTCTGGACCGAAGACGGCCTGGTTTTTCGCCGCCAAACTCTCGTCGTCGGCGCTTGCGCCGTAGACGTGTGTCCACAGCAGCTGCCCGACCTTCTGATCGAGCGTCATTTGGGACAGGATCTCTTCGGCGCGTGAACCGGTTGTCGACTGCGGATCGCTGTCCTGCATGGTGCTATGGGCTGTGCCCGCGAGACTGGCAGCCAACAGGGTGGCTGCACAGAGTGACGCCAGTGCTCTCACAAGTCCTCCTTGAATCGTGTGCTCCAGCAAGTATCCCCCGGCAGGCTGCCGAACGGGGCTGGGGAGGAAGACTATTTCTCGGTGGCGGGCAGCGACAGACGCACCGGCAGGCTGCCCGGGGCCTTGCCACTGGTCAGGGCCGCGACCAGTGCGCTGTCCGCGCCGGGGGCGGTGCTAAAGGTGGCGAGGAGCGCGGGAGCATCGGCTTCCTGCTGCCAGTGCGCCAGCTCGTATGGCGTGGCCGTGGCCACCACGACCAGCGGGGTAGCCAGGGCGGCCAGCTGGTGCACGAACTGCAGCTGCGCGTCGTCCGCATCAGCAGTCAGGGCGAGGACGACGTCGACCCGCTCGGCCAAGGCCACCATCCGGGCCCGCTCGCCTGCGGTCGGCACCAGATCCGCGCTGGTGATCGTCTCCACCGCGAAGCCTGCTTGCCGCAGCGCCTGGGCGAAGAACTCGGGGGCGGCCTCCGGTGGCCCGACCAGGGCCAGGCGCGGGGTGGACTGCACGCTCAGTGGCAGCGGCGCCCCGGCCCGCACCACGGTAACGGCCGCCCCCGCCACTTCGCGGGCTACCTGTTGGTGCTGGGCCTGGCCCAACTGGTCGGCGGCAGCGGCGGCCTCCACTTGCGGGGGCGCGAGCAGGCCGCGCTTGGCCTTCCAAGTCAGAACGCGCCGGGCAGCGTCGTCTAGGCGCGCCGAGGGGAGCGAGCCATCGGCCAGGGCCGCCTCAATAGCGGAAACGGCCGCGGGCACGTCCGGGACGCTCAGCAGCACGTCCGCCCCGGCCTGCAGCGCCTGCACGCAGACCCGTCCCGTGACGGTGGCATGCAGATCCGGGTCTGCCTGCGCGTAAGCCTCGGCCTCGCCGGGCTCCAGGACCGCCAGGCGCACCCCCTCCATGTCGAGGGCATCGGTGGTGATGAGCCCGGTGTAGCCGAGATCGTCCCGGAGGAGGTCAGTGAGGAGCGCAGGGGAAAGGGTGGCGGGGCGCTGTGGATCGCGGGCCTGGACAATGATGTGGGCGCTCATTATCAGGTCGACATCCGCCGCAATGGCGGTCCGAAAGGGGGCGAGATGAGTTTGCAGGGTGGCTTCGTCGTAGGTGACGATGGGCAGCCCGAGGTGGGAGTCAACCGCGGTGTCGCCGTGACCGGGGAAGTGCTTGGCAGTGGCGGCCACCCCGGCCGCCTGCAGGCCTTCGATTTGCGCTGCCGCCAGCGGTCCGACCCGTTGTGGATCGTCCCCGAGGGCCCGCACCCCGATGATCGGGTTGGCGGGATTGGTGTTGAGGTCCACGGCGGGAGCGAAGTCGACATTGATGCCCAGGGCGGCTAGTTCCTGCCCGAGGACGCCGCCGACACGCCGGGACAGCTCCGGCTGGTTGGCGGCCCCCACCGCCAGGGCCGGGGGCAGGAGCGTGGCGGGTGCCCCCAGGCGACTTACCGGTCCGCCCTCCTGGTCGACGGCCAAGGCGAGGGGAACTAGCCCGCTGCGGGCGGCGCTGGCCTGTAGGTCCGCGGATAGCTCCGCCACCTGGGCGGGGTCGAGGGGAGTGGAGAGGTTGTCGGTCCAGGTGAAGTAGAGCAGGCCGCCCAACCGGTGGGTAACAACTGCTTCGGCCGGGCTGTGCACTTCCGGGCCGAAGACGGCCTGGTTGTCGGCGGCCCGGGAGGTGTCGTCGGCGCTCGCGCCGTAGGCGTAGGGCCAGATGATTTGCCCTATCTTGTCGCGCACACTCATGCGGGACAGGAGCTGCTCCACCGCCGGGGTACTCGGCGATGGGGCACCGGAGGCGGTGGCTGCCGGTGGGGCGGTGGCCGTCGGTGGGGTCGTCGCCGCAGCCGGGGCCCGGAGGGGCGGGGCGGTGGTGCAGGCCGCAGCTAGCCCAAGGCAGACTATGCCCAAACTTGCCAGTCGTCTTCCCATGATGCCTTCCCTCGCCGCTGGAGTCAGTATGGCAGGGGCGGTCAGCGCAAAGATTCGCGCACGAGCCGTCGCTGCAGTTTGCCGATCTCGTTGCGAGGCAGGGTCTCGGCCAACTCCAGGCGCCGGGGCAGGGCGTAATGCGGCAGCTCCTGGGCGGCTGTCGCGCGCAGCTGGTCCAGGGTGGGGGTGGCCCCCTCCTGCGGCACGACGACGGCGACAACCTCCTCCCCGGCCGCGCCGCGCGGCAGGCCGACGACCGCCACCTCCTTGACGGTCGGGTGCCCGCTGAGCGCGGCTTCCACCGCAGATGGATAAACGTTGAAGCCATTGACGATTATCAACTCGCGTCGGCGATCTGCCAGGTAGAGGAAGTGGTCCTCCTCGCGCACAATGTCGCCGGTGTGCAGCCAACCGTCGGCGTCGATGAGGGCGGCGGTGGCCGCCGGGTCGTGCAGATAGCCCAGGCACACCTGCGGGCCACGGATCAGCAATTCGCCCGGTTGTCCGGGCGCGACGTCGGCCCCCGTCTCGTCAACGATACGCACGTCGGTGGAGGCGAAAGGCACCCCGAGGCTGTCGGGGCGGCGGGCGGCGGTCAGCGGAGAGCCGGAGACGATCGGGGAGGTCTCCGTCATGCCGTAACCGGCCACGATGAGTCCGCCGGTGGCTGCCTCCCAGTCGCGTGCTAAGTCGCTTGGCAGCGCCATCGCCCCAGACACGGCGGTGTGCAGAGTTGCCAGGGACACCCCGCGCTTGTGGGACGCCTGCAGGAGCCGCTCGAACATCACCGGCACTCCCACGCAAAACGTGGCGGGGCGGCGTTGTAAGGCGGGCAAGAGCAGCTCGACGTCAAAGGTGGGGAACATGAGCTGCGTGGCGGCCTTCCCGACGGCGCACAACAGGTTAAACGTCAGCCCGAAGGCATGGAAGAACGGCAATACCGTCAGGAACACCTCGGCACCGTTGTTGAGGTGCGGCACCCACTGCAGGGCCTGGGACACGTTGGCGCGCAGATTGGCGTGGCTGAGCATCACTGTCTTGGGCTCGCCGGTGGTGCCGCCGGTGTGCAGCAGCACGGCCACCGCCGCACCGTCCACCGCGGTGGCCGGTGGGGGCGGGTCGGGCGCCCGGCGTAGCGCTGCGCCCCAGGGGCGAGCGAAAGCCGGCGGGCGGGCCCGGAGCTTGGCGCGCACCTGGCGGGCGCGGGCCACCGGCAAGCGCAGGGCCAGCTGCTTGCCGACGGGCAGGGCAGCGGCCAGGTTCACGCTGAACAGAGTCAGGCCGGGGTCGTGGCCTGCGATAGCGGCGGCCGCGTTCTCCCAGGCGATGATTACCCGCGCCCCGTGGCGCGCCAACTGCGTCTGGTGCTGGTGGGCAGGGGCGAGGGGATTGTGCTCGGCGACAATGGCCCCGAGGCGCAGCACCGCATAGAAGGCCACCACGTGTTGGGGGCAGTTCGGCAGGCACAGTGCCACCACGTCGCCCTGCCGTACCCCAGCTGCCGCTAACGCGCCCGCCGCCTGCTCCACGGCGGCCAGCAACTCCCGGTAGGTGGTGCACTTGCCCAGAAAGTCGATGGCTACCACCTCGGGGTAGGCGCGGGCGCTGGCCTGCAGCACCTGCCACAGATTGCCTGTCGGTGGGGGAATGGTGGCCGCGACCCCGGGGGCGTAGTGCGGGCGGACGTACGCCGTCGCCGGGGTGCGCCCGCTCACTGTGGAGCCTTGTCGCCGTCCGTGCGGGAGGACCGGCGTTCATCAAGGGCGGAGCTGACGGCGGCGGCCGCTTGCCGCGCCAATTCGCGCGCCTCCTCGACTTTCGAGCCAACAGTGGCTTGCGCCTGGAGCAACTGCTCGCGGACACTGCGGCGCAGTACCTTGCCGAGGGCGGACCGTGGCAGTTCGGTCAGAATGGCGATCTGGCGGGGCAGCGCGTAGTGCGAGATGGACTTTTCCGCCCAGGCGCGGACCTCCTCCAACGTGACTCCGGCCCCGGGTTCGAGCACGAGGGCGGCCAGCACTGATTCACCTACCGAGCCACTTGGCATCCCCACCACGGCCACATCTAGCACCCCCGGCATGGAGCGCACAGCCTCCTCAACTTGGGAGGGGTAGACGTTGAAACCGCCGACGAGGATGAGCTCTTTGCGGCGGTCGGCCATCACCACGAAGCCGTCCTCATCGCGCACAATGTCGCCGGTGCGCAGCCAGCCTTCTTTGGTGAACAGCTGGGCGGATTCTGTCGGCTCGTCGAGGTAGCCCTGGCAGACCTGCGGACCGCGGACGATCAGCTCCCCAGTCTGTCCTGTTGGCACGTCGACGGTAGGATTTTCTGGGTCAACAATGCGGACCTCGGTGGAGGGAAACGCTACCCCTAGGGCCCCGGGACGGCGGGCATCCGAGACGGGGTTGCCGAGGATGATGGGGGAGGCCTCCGTCATCCCGTAGCCCTCGATTACCAGGTGACCAGTGAAGTCTTCCCAACGGCGGGCAACCTCGGGATCTAGCGACATTGCCCCAGACAGCGAGGTGCGGCAGGCCGTGAAATCGGCGCCCCGTTCGCGGCCCGCCGCCTCCAGCTTGTCCAGGATCGGGGGGACGGCAGGCAGAAAGGTGATGGGACGTCGCCGATTGGCCGCTAGTGCCAAGTCGACATCGAAACGAGGCAACAGCAGCAGGGTCGAGGTGCGCGAGATGCCGTAGACCAAGCAGAGCAGCAGCCCGAAGGCGTGGAAGAACGGCAGCACCGACAGGATGACTTCCTCGGCGTCCCGCATGAACGGTAGCCAAGCCTTGCCTTGGGCGGCGTTAGCCAACAGATTGCGGTGCGTGAGCATCACCGCTTTGGGAACGCCCGTGGTGCCGCCGGTGTGCAGCAGCACCGCGAGGTCCGTGTTGCGGGGGCGCGGGTGGGCGGGGTCGAGCCGGTGGGCGCGGGCTGTTACGCGCTCCAGATAGGGGGTACCGGTCGGCACTGCGGCGCGCATCTCGGCGCGTTTGGTGCGGGCCGCCCGCACTGGCAGGCGCAGCGCTAGGCGGAGCTTGGTTGGCATCGCGGCCGTGAGATCCACCGCGACGTAAAGGCGATCAGCGCCCGCGGGATGGTGGGCGGCCAGGCGGGCCAACACTGGTTCCCACGCGATGACGACGCGGGCCCCGTGGCGGGCGAGTTGTTTTTCTAGCTCCTCGGTGGGGGCGAGTGGGTTGTGTTCAGCCACCACCGCGCCGAGGCGCAAGACCGCGTAGAAGGCAATGACGTGTTGGGGGCAGTTGGGCAAGACGAGGGCAACACGATCGCCGGCCTTGATGCCCTGCAGATGCAGGGCATGGGCCGCCCGCTCGACCTGTTCGAGAAGATGGCCGTAGGTGGTGGTGGCCCCCAAAAAGTCTAGGGCGACAACGTCGCGGGCGCGGGTGGCGGCAGTTTCCAGGCCCGCATAGAGGTCCCCGGTGGGTATCTCGACGGTAGTGGGCACGCCAGGCCCATAGTGTTGGTGCGAACGGGCGGTAATCGTCATGAGCGCTCCCGGAGGTAGGGGCGCTGGTGCGCCCGTGGCGATGCGAGCCCAGCTTAACTTACGGTTCCGTAGGTTGGGGGTGGTGGGGAACTACAAAAGCGGCAGCCGCGCCCGAGGCCTGCCGGGCGCGGCTGCCTGCCGCTTGGTCACAGACCGAGCACACGCAACCGAATAGTGGGTTCCATCTCGGAAATGGCGGCGATGGCCTCCACCGGCAGCTCCGAGGCGATGTCGGTGCACACGTAGCCGATATCACCGCGGGTGCCCAGAATCTGCCCGTCGATGTTGGCCCCGGCCTCCGCAAAGGTCTGGTTGACCAATGCCAGAACCCCGGGCGTATTGCGGTGCACGAAGGCCACCCGATAGCGCGAGGTGGGCGAAGGCGGCAGCGTCAACTGGGGGAGGTTGACCGCCATGTCCGTGGACGCTGCCTGCAAAAAGTCACAGAGCTTGTTCGCCACGAACCGTCCGATGTTGTGCTGGGCCTCCTCCGTGGAACCGCCGATGTGGGGGGTGAGAATGACGTTGTCGTAGCCGCGCAACGGGAAATCGAACTCGTCACCGTTGGCCTTGGGCTCTAAGGGGTAGACGTCAGCGGCCGCTCCCGCCAAGTGCCGCGAGTCCAGGGCACGGTGGAGGGCGTCGTAGTCCACCAGGTGCCCACGCGAGAGGTTAATAAATAGGGAACCGGGGCGCATGCGCGCGAACTCCGCATCGGAGAACACCGCCTGGGTACCAGCAGAGCCGGAGATGTGCACCGAGACGATGTCGGCCTGCTCCAAGAGCGCCGCCAGCGAGGGCATCGCCTTAGCGTTACCGAGGGCCAGTTTCTCCACGATGTCGTAATAGATAACCTGCATGCCGATGGCTTCGGCCAACACCGACAACTGGGAACCGATGTTGCCGTACCCCACGATCCCCAGGGTGCGACCCCGCACCTCGTGCGCCCCGTCAGCCGACTTATCCCACACGCCGGCGTGGAGAGCGTCGTTCTTCGGCGTCAGGCGCCGCGTGAGGCAGATGATCTCGGCCAACGCCAACTCCACCACGCTGCGAGTATTGGAGTACGGGGCGTTAAAGACGGCAATGCCCTGGTGCGCGGCAGCCGACAGCGCGATCTGGTTTGTGCCGATGCAAAAGGCGCCGATGGCCAGCAGGCCCGGGCGGGCGGCCAGCACGCGCTCAGTGATGTGGGTCTTGGAGCGAATGCCCACTACATCGATGCCGTCCAGAGCCTCGATCAGTTCCTCTTCGTCCAGGGCTCCCGCGTGGCGCACCACCTCGTAGCCGTGGGATGCCAACACCTCGTCGGCAACCGGATGGGGGTTTTCCAGCAACAAAATGCGCGTCATGGCGCCATTGTGCCTGCTGCGGCGCCGAAGTGCGAGGCTGCCCGCTTGGCGGACGTTACGGCAGGCGGGCGCCCGTGTGCAGGATGTCACCGAGCCGCGCGGGCAGGGCGGTAGGGTGCGCCACCACCAGCCGGGTGGTGGGGCGCGTCATCGCCACGTAGAGATCGGCGGGCGTCACCGTGGCGAGCGCCAGCGGGTCGAAAACCACCACCACGTCGAACTCCAGCCCCTTCGCGAGCAGCGGCGTGAGCACCACCACCCGCTGCAGGAGATCCGCCTCGCCGGTAGCTTGCGTCAGAAAGTCGGCCAACACTTCCCGTGCCTGCGCCACCTGCCCCGCTGGAGCGATGACCGCCAGCCGTCCCGCCTCGACGCCCTTGTCCGCATCCAGGGTGGCCAACTCGGTCGCCACCAAGTCTGGCAACTGTGTGAGCAGCGTCGGGGTCACGGCCAGGGCGGTAGGCAGGTCCCGCGCCGCTGTCATCGGCGGGGGAGCGTGCCCGGTCAGGTGTGCCAAGACCTCGCCCGCCGCGTCGATGATGCGTTTGGGGGTCCGGTAGGACACCGTCAAGACGTGCTCGCTGAGCGCCGCAGTCTCCACCCCGGCCAGCGCAGCTGCCCACGAGCGGCGCGCCGCCAACGAAGAGGCCTGGGCGAGGTCCCCCACGACGGTCAACGACCTGGCGGGGCAGCGGCGCAGCACCGCCCGCCACGCCAACGGACTCAACTCTTGTGCCTCGTCAACGATTATGTGGCCGTAAGTCCAGCGGCGGTCCCGGCGGGCGCGCTCCGACAGCGTCAACTCCTCGCCCAAGTCGGCGAAGCGGTCGGCCAACATCTCGGCGCTCACTAGACCACCCGCCAGCCCCGCCGTCTCCAAAGCCGCCTGGGCCGCCGCCACCTCCTCGGCCCGCCGGGTTGCCTCCGCATCGGTCGTCCACGTGAGCGGGGTATCGCCCACCAGCTCGCTCAGCTCGTCCAACAGCACAATGTCCGCCTCAGTCAGCTCGCTGTGTAGGGGGCGCCAGATGCGTGCCTTGTCGTCCTCGCTCAGTTCGGGAGCATAGGTGTCTAAGTAGTGGGGATGGTAATAGATGCGGGCAAGCAGACGCTCCACATCGATCGGCATCCAACACAGATTCAAAGCCGTGCGCACGTCGGGATCGGAGCGCAACTCGGCCCGCATCCAGTCATCCACCTCGGCCTTCGGGCCCTGCAGTGCCGCGGCGTACCGCACGGCCAACTGCTCGATCATGACATCGACAAACTTCACGCGGGCCTCGTTGTGGGGAAAACCGGTGCGACGCGCCCGCGTGATGGCCGCCCGCACTTCATCCGGCTCCAGCCAGATGCCCACGCCTCCCACGCGCAGCTGGCGGCGCGGCAGGGTGCGCTCCAACGCCCGCACGATGCGAGCCAGAATGTCGCGCCACACCTCCCGGCCCTTCACCTCCGCAGCGGCGCGCGTATCGACCGCTCCCACCCGCTTGCCCGGCAGCAAATCGCCGAGCGTGGTGGAGACCACGCCGGTTTCGCCGAGAGAGGGCAGGACGTGCTCGATGTAACGCAGAAAAGCGCGCGACGGTCCCAAAATCAGCACGCCGGACCGCGCCAGCCGCTCCCGGTGGGTGTGCAGCAGGTAGGCGGCGCGGTGCAGGGCCACCGCTGTCTTGCCGGTGCCCGGCCCGCCCTGGACAATCTGCACCCCGTCCAGGGGCGCGCGAATAACCTCGTCCTGTTCAGCCTGGATGGTGGCAACGATGTCGTTCATGCGCCCCGAGCGCGCCGCCGACAACGCCCCCATGAGCGCGCCGTCCCCCCGCACTTCGGCCAGATCCAGGCCCGACGTGCCGTCCAACAGATCGTCCTCCAGGTCGACCACCCGCCGGGCCCGGGTCAACACGTGACGTCTCCGTGCCACCCCCAGCGGTTGGGCCGCCGTCGCCCGGTAGAAGGGCTCACAGGCGGGAGCCCGCCAATCCAGCAGCAGCTTGGCCCCCGCATCGTCGGCCAAACCGATACGCCCCACGTACCGCTTCTCCCCGTCGACCATGTCGAGCCGCCCGAACACCAACCGGTCTTCTATCTGGGCCAGCCGTGTCGCCTCGTCGCCGTAGTGGGCTGCCAAAGCGTCTCTCTCGGTACGGTTTTGGGGGGTGGAGGCATAGTTCTCTGCCTGGACGCGGGCTTGCTCGGCCCGGTAGTGCACCCGCCGTGCATCGAGCGCGGCGTAGGCCGCATCCACCTGCTTCTGCTCGCGCTCGATCTCTTCGTCGCGGACAGCGGGGGTGTTTTCGGGCACAGAAACACGCATAGGGCGAGCAACCTTTCTAAAGGGGCAGCTATTAATTATGCGGAAGGCACCCCGCAGCGCGCACCGTGCGGCGTGTGAGCCGCAGCAAGCCAGGGGTGGGAATAGGCTAGGAAGCACAGGGCGTTGAGATAGGTGGAGGTGACTATGAACCAGTACTACGACGTGCACGTTCCCGGCGTGCGCGCCCCCGTGCTGCTCCACCACTTGCAAGGAGCGATGGACGCGGGCAGTGCCGGGCGCTTGGTGACCGAGCAGTTGCGCGCGGCGTTGCCAGTAACCCGCATCGCCACGTTCCAATCCGACGAATTCGTCGATTACCGCGCCAACCGGCCCGCGGTGTGGCTGGAGAACTGGCAGCTGGGCAACGTCGAAGGCCCCGAGATCGCCCTGGACCTGATCCACGACGACGCAGGGGTGCCGATCCTGTTGCTGCACGGCCCCGAGCCAGACTTCAAGTGGCAGGCCTTCCGGCACGCCGTGGAGGAGATCATCGCGGCAGCGGGGGTGGAAATGACGGTGTCGGTACACGGCGCCCCCATGCCGGTGGCGCACTCGCGCCCTCTGCCGGTGCACCTGCACGGTAACGATGCCGATGCCACCGCCGGGCAACCGCTCATGATCGGAGCCATGCGGCTGTCCGCCTCCATGGATTCCATGTTGGAGATAGACCAAGCGCAGCGGGGCGGAACTGCTCTCGGACTGGTGGCGGCGGTGCCGTTCTATCTGGCCGAGTCTGACTTTGCGCCCGCGGCGGTGGCGCTGATCCGCAAGTTGACAGAGGTAACCGGCTTGAAGCTGCCCATCGGTGACCTGGAGGCGGCGGCTCGGCACACCGCCGGGCAGATCGATGCGGTGGTGGCGGGGCAGTCGCCGTTGGCCGAGGTCATCTCCTCCCTGGAGGAGCAGCACGACTCCCTGCGGCCCGAGCTCATCTCTGGCCCCGGGGAAGGGGAGCTGCCCGACGCCGAAGAGCTCGCTGGGCAGTTGGCGGAGTTCCTGCGCATGGTTGATTCGGCCGATGCGATTGATGAGCGGGCGCATCGGGACGCGGTCCTAGAAGTCGATCCGGGGCAGCAGCCCAAGCGGCGCGGTCGGTACCGCAAGGACGTGGACCCCACCTAGAAGTTCACTCTCGGCTAAACCGTTCGAGCGCGATATTTGCGTCGTGCCTCGGGTGTAGGCGGGTGGGGCATGTAATGCTTGGGGGGTTGCACCCGCGTTCCCCGCGCAGAAGTATCCTCCAGGCGGTTTTCCCGTAGCGGTGGCGAGCGGACCGGGACTGGTGTTGCGGCATTGCTGAAGGTAACAACGTCCCGGAAGGACAAATGCATGGCTCAGGGCACAGTGAAGTGGTTTAAGGCGGAGAAGGGCTACGGCTTCCTCGCGCAGGAAGACCCCACCGCCCCGGACGTTTTCGTCCACTACTCGGCGATCCAGACTGAGGGTTACCGCACCTTGGAGGATGGGCAGCGAGTGCAGTTCGACATCAGTGATGGTCCGAAGGGGCCGCAGGCGGAGAACGTCGTTCCCCTGTAATTCACGGAAAGACAAGTCGGTGGGGTGGCCTGCTGAACTGCTCCCCGGAAGAAGGAACCCGATTACCAGGCCCAACTTCCGGGGAGTAGTCCATGCGGCCACCCCACCAGTGTCTCTCGCCGCTTGGGGCCGCTAGGCAGCTGGCTGCCCGGTGGGAGAAGGCGGATCCATAAACGGGGCGTGGCCCGCGGCGAACTCCGCCAGTTTGGTTCCGCTGAGGAATGTGGCTGGCAACGGCAACCGGGTGAGGCGGCGAGCCAGGTCGGTGGTAGCCCAATCCACCCCCGGGGCGCTTGCCAGCACCAGGTTGCTAAACCGACGCTGCGAGAACACGGCCGGGAAGCTGATGAGGGCCAGATCCGGCAGCTGGGAAAAAGCGGTGGCCACCTCCCGCCGGGCCTCGCTCAGCGGCGGACCGTCAGCTAGGTTGGCCAAAAACACCCCGCCGGCAGCCAGGCGCGCGCGAACCAACGCATAGAACTGGCTCGTGCGCAGGTGCGGTGGCACCTGGCGGCCCACGAAGACGTCACGCACGATAACGTCCCACTGACCGGCATTGCCTGCCAGCGCCGCGCGGGCCTCGGCGTGGCGAATTCGCAGGCGGGGAGCGCGCGGCAGGGCAAACCAGTGCCGGACCTGTTGGGCCAGCACCCCGTCGTACTCGATCACCAATTGGCTACTGGACGGCCGGGTGGCGTCCCAGGCCCGCGCCAAGGCGCAACCGCCACCCCCCAAATGCAAGGCGCGCAGGCCCGCGCCTGCCGGGAAGACGGCATCGACAACCGCAGCGAACTGCTGCATGTACTCAAATTCCAGGTGAGCGGCGTCAAGGGCGTCCAGGTAGGAGCTTTCTACCCCGTCGAGGAGCAACAACACGCCTCGCTCGTCCGGCACACACTCGATCCGTGCCCACTGGCCAGCCACCTCCCCGGCAGGCAAGGCAAAATCGTCCCGGAGGGAACGCGCCCCGCGGCCGCGCCCCTTCCCGGTCCTGTGCTTGTTCACACCAGGGAAGATAGTGGCTTGGGGGAAGAAAGGAGAAGTCATGTCCAACGCGCCGCGGTTGGCGGCCGCCCGCCGTCACTGGGGTGACGATGACAGCGCTACCCCCATCCTGCACGTGGATATGGATGCCTTCTTCGCCGCCGTAGAGATTCTCGACCATCCGCACCTGCGCGGTCTGCCAGTGGCTGTGGGCGGGCCTGACAGAGGCGTGATCAGTGCGGCCAGTTACGCAGCCCGGGCTTTCGGGGTGCGAGCGGCGCAGAGCGTCGCCCACGCCAAGCAGCTGTGCCCCCAGCTGGTACTACAACCGGCCCGAATGCGCCGCTACCAAGAGGTCTCGCGTTCGGTGATGGCGATCCTGCAGCGGGTGACCCCGCACGTGCAGCAGGTCAGCGTTGACGAGGCCTACCTGGATGTGGCGGGAGCGCGCAGGCTGTGGGGATCTGCCCTGCCCATCGCCACCCAGTTGCGGCAAACCATTCGTCGTGAAGTCGGGGTAGTGGCCTCGATCGGCATCGGAGACACCAAGCTGTTGGCCAAACTGGCCTCCGCACACGCCAAACCGGACGGCCTATTGCTCATACCGGCAGACCGGTCCTTGGACTTCCTGCACCTGCTGCCCATCGGTGCCCTGCCTGGTGTCGGGCGAGTGACGGCGCAGAATCTGCAACTGCGGGGAGTGGAGACGGTGGGCGACCTCGCTCGCCTTGACACCAGTCAGCTGAGCAAGTGGGTGGGCCGCGCCGCTGGCGCCCGCCTGGCCGCTCTGGCCCGCAACGACGATCGGCGACAGGTGCGCCCAGGACGGGTGGAGAAGTCCTACGGCACCGAGACCACCTTCTTTACGGCGGACGTGACGGCCGCGCAGCTTCGCCGTACGGTCCTGCACCAGGCCCGCACCTGCGGCAGGCAACTCAGGCAACGTCACCGGTTGGCCACCACCGTCGTGCTAAAGGTCAAGACCCCAGATTTCCGCCTGCATACGCGTTCTCGCACCTTGGCCCAGCCGACCGATTTGGATGCTGAGCTAGCAGCAATCGCCCTGCGCCTGCTGGCCGAGATGGCCCTAGCGGGGCCAGTGCGGCTGGTAGGGGTGCGCGTGGAGGGAGTGGTGGAGCGGGCCGTCGGTGTGCAATTTGCGCTCGATTCGGACGGAAGGCAGCAGGCCACCCAACGCTCCGTTGACGAGGTGCTGAACCGTTTCGGGCCGCGGGCGGTCCAACCTGCCAGTCTCCTCGCGGGGCAAAAGGGGACCGGCCCAGGCGGCAAGACGGCGATTAGGGGGCGGCGAGCGGGCTATCCTGTAGGTAGCGAGCAGAATGGAGCGGAAGATGGGCCTGTCAGAACGCGAACGTGAGGTGCTTGCGCAGCTGGAGGCACAGATGCGAGGCGAGGATCCTGGGGCTGCCGCCCCCACCGGACCTGCCAGCCCCAGTTCGCTGCGGCCTGTGTCCGGTGGCGCAGCCGGTGGGTTCTCTTTTACCCGGGTGGTCGTGGGGGTAGCGGGAACCTTCGTGGGCATGGCGATTCTGGTCGGGGCGGTGGCCTTCCGGCTAGCAACGGTTCCTGCCGTCACCCTGGGGGTGCTGGGATTCCTGGTGGCTCTCGCGGGGGTCGTGTACGCCATATCGCAGCCACGCGGGGGGCGGAAGTGGGCGGCGGGGCGTCGCCCGCGCGGGGGCGGAAAGCAAGGCTCGTTCATGCAGCGGCAGCAAGAGCAGTGGGACAAACGTCGGCGCTCGCGCGAATAGTGAGCGGCTGGTAAGCAGGCGCCCTGCTACGACTGTCCCCCCGGACAGTGGCGGGGCGCCCGCGTTCGTCCCCTGCGCCGTATAACGCTGACGGCGCTGCGCCTGCCTGCCGCGGGGGAGGGGAGCGCTGCCTGGTGCCAGGGTGGGGGGAGGTGTTCCTGCCTGCCGGGGCGTGGGAGATAGGGAGCGACTGGTTGGCAGGGGCGCGTCGTCTCGGCACTATTTGCGGCGCCCGGGGCTGTGCCCGGACAATTTGGCCGCCGCATATGTTTACCAACGCGCGAAGCTGAGAAAATGCTGAGCGGTGCGCCTATCGTGATGTCGCGGGCCGGGCTTATCGTTTCCCAAAAAAGGGCGAAAAATCCCTCCGCTTTATTTCTATCCTGTGGGAACCCTGGGTGAATTCTGTTGCCGGGTTCCGCGGGGGCGCCGCTCTTTCTGGCGCTCCTCCCTTTCCAGGTTTCTTACGTAAAGAAAAGGTCATGTCAGGGTGCGCATTTGTCATGCGGGGGAAGGGAAGTGGGGGTCTACTGGTGTGCGCCTCCACTTTCCTCCCCCGTGGCGGGGTTGCCGTTGGGAAACCGGGAGAAACCTGCGCCTGACGTCCCACCTGGCTTGCCACCCGCTCCACTTTCCTCCCCGCTGGGCGATTTCGGGGGACTGGGTGGTCAGGCGGTTGGGTTTTGGCTGCATAACCTGCCCTTGGCCCAGTGGTGACAATATCTGTGTCTTGGGTCACGCGCCACGCCGGAGTGGGGGTGGCGGACTAGATCACTCCATTGTCCCCCACCGGTAATTTTCGTTGAAATTGCGCGACAAATTACTTCTCTTTCAGCATTTGTTCAGCGGGCATGTGGGGAAAAGTGGGGGAAAGTGGAGTAGAGTGGCGAGCCATGGAGCTCTGCGGGGGAGGTGAGCCGTGTTCTTCGGGACGTATGAACCACGTCTGGATGACAAAGGTCGGCTCATCTTGCCTGCAAAGTTCCGTGACCAAGTGGCCACCGGTCTGGTGCTCACTCGGGGGCAAGAAAGAGCGTTGGCGGCATATCCGTCGGCGGTCTTCGAGGCCATCCACGCGAAGCTGGTCAGTAAGCCACTTCCCGGGATGCAGGTGCGCGACTTCGCGCGACTGCTGTTTTCTGGGGCGGCGGACATCGTGCCGGATAAGCAGGGGCGCATAACAGTGCCCCCGGCTCTGCGCGAGTACGCCCACCTGCAGCGTGACTTAACGGTCATCGGGGTGGGCGACCATTTTGAAGTGTGGGATGCCCAGTCCTGGAGTCAGTACCTGCAGGAGAAGGAGGAGGTGTACGCCGCCAGTCAAGACGCAATCTTTGGCAGCGAGTTGTCTTAAGGCTCGTGGTCGCGTGAGGTCTCCTTCCGTGCACCGGCGGACTTCCCCAACGCCGGAGGGGCGGCGGGAGTCCTGACGCAGACCAGCACAGATAACGAAAGGAGGAAAGCCATGGATACTGCAAACCGAACCCCCGATGAAGTGGCTGACCTCCACGTGCCTGTGTTGCAGGCACGCTGTGTGGAGCTGTTGGCCCCTGCGCTGACCCAACCTGGGGCCGTCGTGATCGACGCCACCCTAGGCATGGGCGGCCACACCGCCGCCCTGCTGGCGGCGTTGCCAAACTGCCGGGTGGTGGGCATCGACCGCGACCCGCAGGCCATTGCATTGGCTACGCAGCGTTTGGCCCCGTACGCCGACCGCTTCATTGCGGTGCAGGCCACCTACGACACCATCGACGACGTCGCTGCCCGCCACGGGCGCGGGGGACAAGTTGATGGCATCTTGATGGACTTGGGTGTCTCTTCCCTCCAGCTCGACGACGCCGAGCGAGGCTTTAGCTACGTGCGCGATGCCGAATTGGACATGCGAATGTCCGACACTGGCCCCACCGCCGCGCAGCTCTTGGCCAGCGCCAGCGAGGTGGAGCTGCGGCGGATTCTCCGGGTCTACGGAGAAGAAAAGTTTGCCCCCCAGATTGCCAAGCGCATCGTTGACCAGCGCCAGCAGCGGCCGCTACGGCGCACCAGTGAGTTGGCGGAGTTGGTCAAGACGGTAATCCCCGCCCCGGCCCGCCGTACCGGCGGCAACCCGGCCAAGCGGACCTTTCAGGCGCTACGCATCGCAGTCAACGATGAGTTGCGCATCTTGGAGGCGGCCTTGCCACGCGCCATCGCCAGCTTGGCGGTGGGCGGCCGCATCGTCGTCGAGTCCTACCACTCCCTCGAAGACCGCCTGGTGAAGGTGGCCTTGGCGGCGGGAGCCAATCCCCCCGCCCCCGTCGGGCTACCGGTCTTGTTACCCGAGCACGAGCCCTACCTGCGTCTGCTGACGCGCGGAGCAGAACGCGCCGATGCTGCCGAGATCGCGAACAACTCGCGGTCCCAGTCTGTGCGTCTACGCGCCGCCGAACGTATTCGATCCGCCAATGTTAGGAGCAAGAGATGAGCGCCATTCCTGTTCGGTCCACCCGGCCAACAGTCCGGGCGCGCGAACTGCCGCCGACGCTGACCCTGGTCAGCACGGCGCCGGTAGTGCGTCGACGCTTCGTGCCCACCTTGGGTGTGATCCTGCTGTTGATCCTGACGATCCTTGTCTCGCTGGTGTTCCGCGCCAAGTCGGCGGCGGCCGCCTACGATATCCAAAAGCTCGAGCGGGAACTATTGGTGTTGGAGGACGAGTACCAGTCGATGACGGCGCAAGCCCTCCAATCCAAGTCCCCCCAAGAGCTAGCTCGCCGGGCCCATGAGCTTGGTCTGGTGCAGGCAGGTGACGCCGGAACCATTACGCTCGCTACCTCGGAGGTGGTGCCGGGCACCCCGGCGAAGTAGGAGCAGATAGTTAAGGAAACGGAGCGGCCGTGGTCAGAGGCGGGCAGACCCGAGGAATAGGCATCCCTCTTGGCATCTTCTTGTTATGCATGCTGGTGGGAGTCGTTGGGTCGTTGGCTCGCATCCAGATCGTTGAGGTCGGTCCCCTGGCCGCGCGGTCGCTGGATTGGCGCCTAACGCGCTCCAAAATCCAGCTACCGCGCGGCGACATCAAGGACGCCAACGGCAACGTGCTGGCGACCTCTGTCAAGCGCTACGACATCCTCGCGGACACGGAACAGGTGCGGGGGTTCGTGGAATACAAAATGTGCCCGGGGCCCGCTGGGGAAGAACAGCTGTGCACGGAGCTAAACCCGCAGACGCAACAGCAAGAACCAGTCGTGCTGGGCCGCGGGGCCTACCACGCGGCCAAACTCTTGGCACCACTGCTGGACGTCGACCCGCTGGTGCTCGGAGGGGTGCTGGCGGGCGAGCAGCGCTTCCCAGTGCTCGCTAAGAATGTCTTGCCTGCCCGTTGGCACGCGATAAAGGCCCTGAACATCTCTGGCATAGACAAGATAGAGACCTACGTGCGGGAGTACCCGGCCGGGGCCACGGCGGGCACCGTAGTGGGTTACTACCGGGACGACGTGTTGGGAGAGGACGGCAAAGTCACCGAGACGGGGGCGGGGCTGGAGTACTCCCAGCGGGACTATCTGCGCTCGGTGCCCGGAGAGCAAGCGGCAGAAACGGGTGCCTTCGGGCAGGTGCTGCCCGAGGGGGAGTACCAGGTGCTCGTGCAGGCCGAGCCCGGCCGCAACGTGCACACCTCCCTCAATTCAGATCTGCAGTTCTCCGCGCAAAGTGCCCTGGACAAGGCCGTGGTCGACTTTAAGGCCGAGTGGGGCAGTGTCGTCGTGCAGGAGATCGACACCGGCCGCATTCTGGCCTTGGCTGACTCCAATTCGTTGGATCCCGGTAAACCGGGCGAATGGGACAGGCGGACGATGAACTCCCTGGCCGTGACTACCCCGGTGGAGCCTGGCTCGACCGGCAAGGTGGTGACTTTGGCCTCCGCTCTTGACCAAAACAAGGTCACACCCACCAGCGTCATCGTGTCCCCGGACCACTGGACGGCGCCCAACGGGCAGTCATTCTCCGATTCCCACCCCCATGAGGTCAAGAACTACACGGCCACCGGGGTGCTGGCGGCTTCCTCCAACACCGGCACCGTGCAGATCGGCGACATGCTGACTGACACACAGCGGGAGAAGTACCTCCGCGACTTTGGGTTCGGGGAGGTTACTGGCATCGAACTGCCGGGAGAGACCGCGGGCATGCTGGCCCCCGCCTCCCAGTGGGACGGCCGCCAGCGTTACACCGTCATGTTTGGGCAGGGATTTTCGGGCACCGTCGTACAGACCAACGCCATGCTCGCCGCGGTGGGGGCGGGCGGAATCTACCGGGCCCCGCGCCTGGTCGACGGGTATTCCGACGTCAACGGCAACTTCACCGCCGCCAAACGGCCCGACGAACGGCGGGTCATGCAGGAAAACCACGCTCGTGATCTAGTGACTATGCTGGAATCTGCCACCCTGGAAGGAGGCACCGGACAATACGGAGCCGTGGAGGGGTACCGGACGGCGGGGAAAACTGGCACCACGCAGATCATTGGGGCAGGTGGCGAAATCGAGGGCACCGTCGCCTCCTTCACTGGCTTGCTGCCGGCAGAAAAGCCGAAGGTGGCCATCACCGTCATCGTCTATAAGCCGACCACCTCCATCTGGGGCAGTGATGTGGCTGCTCCCGTCTTCCGGACCATCGGCGCGGACGCCATGCGCATGTTGCAGGTGCCGCCCTCCAGCGGGCCCGTCACCCTGTTTCCCGTCGAGGCGGGAGGGACAGATGAGGAACAGTAGTGGGGCCGCTGCTGCCACTCGGGCTGTGGCGAGACAGGTGAGCCGCTAGATTAATGCGCGTGGAAATGTGTGACTTGCGGCCCGCGCCTCGCAGCGCCCGCCTATCCTCCCTTGTCCAAGCATTCGAGCTGCAGGGCGAGCTGCCCGGCGACTTGCGCGTGACCGGCGTCAGCGTGGACTCGCTCGACATCGCCCCCGGCGAGCTGTTCGTGGCATTGCCGGGCTTTAAATCTCACGGAGCGCAGTACGCTGCGCAGGCGGTCGCGGCCGGGGCCAGGGCCATTGTGACCGACGAGGCGGGCGCGGCACTGTGTGCTGCGGCAGGCGTGGAGGCACCGGTGCTCCTATGCGCCGACCCGCGGGCGGTGGTGGGGCCGCTGGCTAGTGCCGTCTATGGACATCCCGCCGCGGAGATGTTGACGGGGGCCGTCACCGGCACCAACGGCAAGACCACGACCTCGTATTTTTGGGCCGCCATTCTCGCCGCGCACTGCGGGGATTGCGTGGTGGCTGGCACGGTGGAGCTAAAAGTCGGGCAGATTTCGGTGGAGTCGCCGCGCACCACTGTCGAGGCGCCGGTGCTCCAGCGCCTGCTGCGACTGGGGCGGGAAGAGGGCGTGCGTGCCGCCGCGTTAGAGGCTTCCAGCCACGCCATCGATCTGCACCGGCTGGCAGGCATCCGCTTCGACGTTGTCGGTTTCACCAACCTGCAGCGCGACCACCTCGACTACCACGAGACGATGGACCAGTACCTGCAGGCCAAAGCCGCATTGTTCACCCCGGCGGCGGCCGCACGAGGAGTGGTGTGCGTCGACGACAGTTACGGACAGCGGCTGGCCGCCCAGGCCGCCATCCCGGTCCAGACCTTGCGGGCCTACGACGGCCCCCAGGAGGCCGACTGGACGGTGCACGACGAGCAGGTCTCACTGGAGGAGGCGGCCTCGACATTTACGTTGCGCGGACCGCAGGGGCAGGAACTGGCTGCCGCCTGCCCGCTGCCGGGGCGCGTCAACATCCAAAATGCGGCGTTGGCTATCGTCATGGCTTTGAACGTTGGTATCCCCGCTCCCACCGCCCTGCGGGCAGTGGCGAGCGCCCACAACATTCCCGGCCGGATGCAGCGCATCAGCCAGCGCGACGGCACGCGCGCCCTGTGCATCGTCGACTTTGCGCACACGCCGGATGCGCTACGGCTGGCCCTGCAGGCCATTCGCCCGATCACGCCGGGGCGCATAATCATCGTCTTCGGCTCAGACGGGGACCGTGACCAGGGCAAGCGCCCCATGCTGGGGCAGGTGGCGGCTGAACTGGCTGACGTCCTGGTGGTGACGGACGAAAATCCCCGCAGTGAGGATCCCGCAACCATTCGCCAGGCCGTGCTGGGCGGGGTGCGGCAGGTCCGGCCCGACCTGGCAGGGGTCTACGAGGCCAACAGCCGTGCCGAGGCGGTGCGGCAGGCAGTGCAGCTGGCGAACCCGGACGACACCGTCATCGTCACCGGGAAAGGCCACGAGCCCTACCAAGAGATCGCCGGCGTCTTCCACCGATACAACGATGCACCCGTCCTGCGCGAAGCGGTGGCGGAGAAATGGGGCGAAGCATGATCAACCTGGTGGCAGAGTCAGTAGCCGAGTTCGTCGGCGGGCAGTTGGTGGGGATGGACCCCGCCACGGTGCTGCGGGGTCAAGTAGTGCGGGACTCCCGCGAAGTGGCCGCGGGGGACATTTTCGTGGCCATTAAGGGCGAGAAGAGCGACGGGCACGACCACGTGGCGGCTGCGCGGGCCGCCGGGGCGGTGCTGGCAATCGTCGACCGCCCAGTGGATGGCCCCCACGTTCTGGTGTCCGACACTGTTGTGGCCCTTGGTCGCCTTGCTGCCGGGGTGCTGGACCACCTGCGGCGAGACGCACAGGAGGCGGAAGCCAAGTTGACGGTGGTGGCGGTCACCGGCTCGGTCGGCAAGACCACCACCAAGGACCTCCTGGCGGCCCTGTGTGCCCGTCTCGGGCCGACGGTGGCACCGCAAAAGTCCTACAACAACGAGATCGGGCTGCCGCTGACCGTGCTGCAAGCCGACTACGACACCCGCTACCTGGTGTTGGAAATGGGAGCCTCCGGGCCGGGACACATCGCCGAACTAGTCAACATCGCGCCGCCGGACATCGCGGTGGTGTTGATGGTCGGCACCGCTCACCTGGGCGGCTTCGGTTCGCCCGCGGCGGTGGCGGCCGCCAAGGCCGAGATCTTGGCAGGCCCGGCGCAGCGGGGCGGCACGGCGGTGTTAAATGCCGACGATCCCGCGACGGCAGCCATGGCGCAGGATTGCGAACAAGTGGTGACCTTCTCCGCCACCGCTGGCCCGGCTGACGTGCAGGCCCTCGGAATTAACCTGGATGAGACCTCCCGCGCCGCCTTTACCCTGGTAACTCCCGACGGGTCGGCTCCAGTGCACCTAGCCCTCGTGGGGGCCCACCACACCGCCAACGCCCTGGCGGCGGCGGCCGTGGCCTACCTGCTGGGGCTGGGGGTGGCCGACATTGCCGATGTGCTGTCGCACACCGGGGCCCGTAGCCCGCACCGAATGGCCGTCTCCACACCGCCCGCAGGTTGGCTTCTGCTCGACGACTCCTACAACGCCAATGAAGACTCCATGCGGGCCGGGCTGATTGCTTTGGCGCAGCTGACGCAGCCGCGGCGAGCGGCGGGGGCGCGCTCCATCGCCGTGCTCGGCGAGATGCTGGAGCTGGGGCAGACCTCCGCCGAGATTCACGCGCGGGTGGGGGACTACGCCGGGCAGCTGGGTGTGGATGTCGTGATCGCGTTGGGAAGCGATGCCCAACCACTGGCGGCAGCGGCGGCCGCGCGTGGGGTGCACACGATTTGTGTTGATTCACCCGCCCAGGCCACGGAGGCAGTGACCCAGCTGGCGGTGCCGGGGGACGTTATCCTCGTCAAGGGTTCCAACTCGTCTGGGGCCTACCAGGTGGCCAACGCCCTAGGAGGCAATGAATGATTCCAGTTCTCGTCTCGTTTGGCGTGGCCCTGGCCTTGTCTTGGGGCTGCACCCCGTTCTTCATTCGTTTCCTGGTCCGCCACCAGTACGGGCAGTTCATCCGGCAGGACGGCCCGACGAGCCACCACACGAAACGCGGTACCCCAACCATGGGGGGCGTGGTCTTCATCGGGGCCACGGTGGTGGCCTACCTGGTAGCCCATCTGGTGATGCAGCGCGGTCCCTCAGCCTCGGGGCTGCTGGTGCTGTACATCGTGCTCGGGTTGGGCCTCATCGGTTTTCTGGATGACTACATCAAGATCTCTCGGCAGCGTTCCCTCGGCCTGAATCCGTGGGCGAAGCTGGTGGGGCAGGCCGTGGTGGGCGTGTCTTTCTCCGTGATGGTGTTGCTGTTTCCCAACGGATACAACGTCCCGCCCGCCACCCCTGCTGTCTCCGTGGTGCGCGATGTGGCGATGCTTGACCTGTCGCAGTGGGGCATCGGCCTAGGCTTCGTGTT
This sequence comes from Buchananella hordeovulneris, assembly GCF_001907235.1. Lineage (GTDB taxonomy): Bacteria > Actinomycetota > Actinomycetes > Actinomycetales > Actinomycetaceae > Buchananella > Buchananella hordeovulneris. The sequence continues at coordinate 49,451 of NZ_MQVS01000006.1, read as the reverse complement.
GTTCATTGTGTGGGCCAACTTCCTCATCGCGGCATGGTCCAATGCCGTTAACTTGACTGATGGCCTGGACGGGCTGGCCACCGGTGCCTCGATCTGCGTATTTGCCGCCTACACCCTGATCGCCTACTGGCAGGAGTCCCAGGCCTGTCACGTGCTGTTGGCTAACCCCGGCTGTTACAACACCCGCGACCCGAAGGACCTGGCGATCATTTCTGCCGCCCTGGTCGGTGCCCTGCTGGGCTTCCTCTGGTGGAACGGCTCGCCGGCCCAGATATTCATGGGAGACACCGGGGCCTTGGCCCTCGGCGGGGCGGTGGCCGCCATGTCCATCCTCACCCACACCCAGGTACTGGCCATCATCATTGGCGGACTGTTCGTGGCCGTCGTGGTGTCCGACGTCGTCCAGATCAGCTGGTTCAAGCTCACCGGTAAACGGGTCTTCCGGATGGCACCGTTGCATCACCACTTCGAGCTGAAGGGGTGGGCAGAAATCACCATCGTGATTCGCTTCTGGATGATTGCCGGAATCGCGGCTGCGCTCGGCGTGGTGATCTTCTACGCCGAGTGGGTGCGGGCAGCATTGGGGGAGTGAACGGCGTTTCTTCCTTCGTTACTGATCTTGCGCGTCCGTTGGTCCTGGGCCTAGGGGCTACAGGGGCGGCGGTTGTCGAAGTGCTGACCACGCTCGGGGCAAAGGTCGATGCGCTCGACGTCAGCGAGGCGGCCATAGAGCGGGCCCGCGAATTGGCACCCCAAGCCAACTATGTGCTCGCCCGCGATGCCACCGATCTGGCAGCCCAGGCGACGCGCTTGGCTCCGCGCCTGGTCATCACCTCGCCCGGTATCTCGCCCTTTACGCCGGTCCGGCAGCAACTGTCGCTCGCTGGTAGCGAGGTAATTTCGGAAATTGAGCTGGCTCGCCGGTTGCAGGACGCGGGGGGCTTTAGTCAGGTGCCGTGGTTTGCCATCACGGGCACCAACGGCAAAACCACGACGGTGCGCATGCTGGCGGCAATGCTCAGCGCCGCCGGTTACCGGGCGCCCGCCGTCGGCAACGTGGGTGACCCGCTGGTGCGCGTAGTGGCCGAACTGGGGGCGGCGCACGGCGCCACGGCAATCCCGTTGGAGCTGTCCAGTTTCCAGCTGTTCGATACCCAGCAACTGCGCGCCCACGGGGCAGTGTGTCTGAACCTGGCACCTGATCACTTGGATTGGCACGGCAGCGCCCAGCACTACGCTGACGCCAAGGCACGGGTCTATGCCGGGGCGCAGTCGGTGTGTGTCTACACCCAGGACCCGGCCACCCGACGCATGGTGGAGGAAGCCGACGTCGCCCCCGGCACCCGGGCCATCGGGGTGACCACGGGGGTGCCCACGGTGGGGGAACTGGGCGTCGTGGAGGAACTGCTGGTTGACCGGGCGTTCCTGGCGAAGAGGCAGCGCGAGGCGCGGCCATTTGCCACCCTGGAGGACTTGGCGCACCTGGCGGGCGGGCAGGTGCCGCCCCGCCACTTGGTGCAGGACGCGCTGGCCGCCGCCGCCCTGGCCTTCAGTGCCGGGGCGAGCCCGGAGGCGGTGCGGCAGGCGCTGACCGACTTCACCCCCGACGCTCACCGCGGCGACGTGGTAGCGGAACAGGATGGGGTGCGCTGGGTCAACAACTCCAAGGCCACCAATCCGCATGCGGCCCGCGCGGCGCTGGCGGGCCTTGCTGCGGGTAGCGCCGTCTGGATTGCGGGCGGAGACAGCAAAGGCACCGAGTTGGCCTCCTTGGTGCACGAAGTGGCTGACCGGCTGCGGGCGGTGGTCATCATCGGCAAGGATCCGACCCCGTTGGCGAGTGCGGTAGGGCAGCTTGCCACGCCGGTGGCCGCCGTGGTGGTCCCCGATGGCAGTGCAGAGGCGGTCATGCGGGCGGCAGTTGCGCACGCCCACCGCCTGGCACAGCCCGGGGACACAGTGCTGCTGGCTCCCGCCTGCGCCTCATGGGACCAATTTTCGAGTTACAGCCAGCGCGGTGCGCTGTTCACGGCCGCCGCCCGGGAGCAGGTGGGAAGCGCTGATGCTTAGTAAACAATTCGAGCGCATCGACCGGTGGTTCACCCATCCGCGCACGTCGGCCCGCGGCGACACGCTGATACTGCTGGTCCTCACCGGCATGTTGGCTGTCGCCGGTTTCCTGGTGGCCGCCTCGCTGGGGGCCATCTCGGGCCTGAAGGAGGGCCAGAGCATCTTTAGCTGGATCGGCATGCACACCGCCTACTTTCTGGTAGGGGTGGTGTGTCTGGTGGTCGGCGCGCTGGTACCCGCCCACCTGTGGCGCTTGCTGTCCCCGGCCCTCTACGTGCTGGGGCTGATATTGCTAGCGCTGGTGTTCACGCCCCTGGGGGAGGTGCGGGGCGGTAACCGGGCGTGGATTGCCCTGTTCGGTATCACGATCCAGCCTTCGGAGTTTGCCAAACTGGCGATGATCCTGTTGCTGGCCCGCATCATTGCCCGCCCGGGCTTCGACATAAACAAGCCGCGTGACCTGTTGCTGTGGCTGGGCGGCCCGGTGCTGGTGGGGCTAGGCCTGGTGCTGCTCGGGAAAGACCTCGGCTCAGCGTTAGTGTTCATTGCTTTCATCGCGGCCACCCTGTGGGTGGCGGGTTTGCGGCGCTGGTGGTTTATCTCCTTGGGCGGCTTGGCGGTCTGCGTGGTGACACTGTTGACCATCTTTAGCTCCAACCGGTCCAACCGCATCGCTGACGTGTTCCGCAACCACGGGATCGAGCTGGAAAAAGAGGGGCCGGAACAGGTGGATCACGCGGTGTGGGCATTGGCCAACGGTGGTCTGACGGGAACCGGTCCGGGTGGCTCGAAGCAAAAATGGAGCTACCTGCCGGCGGCGGACAGCGATTTCATCTTCTCCATCTGGGGGGAAGAATATGGTTTTGTGGGCGCGGTTGCCTTGGTGCTGATCTACATCGGGCTGGTGTGCATCGTCCTGCGTATCGGGATGCGCTCCCTCAACCCGTTCATCAAGCTGGCCGCCTGCGGCATCGCCTTCAGCTTTGCGACGCAGACCTTCATCAATATGGGCGTGGCGACGGCTATCCTGCCGGTCATCGGCGTGCCGCTACCCTTTATCTCGGCGGGGGGTTCCTCTCTGGTGTCATCACTGGCAGCGGTGGGGGTGTTGGTTTCATTTAGTCAGGCCAACGAGCGTGCTGAAGCCCAAGCGCCGCACGGCCCGGGGGCAGGGCGACGTTCGAGTGCTGTTCTGGCGGGAAGGTCCGGAAAATGACGCGCATCCTTTTGGCTGGTGGGGGCACTGCCGGCCACGTCAATCCGCTGCTGGCAACGGCCAGCGTGCTGCAGGGCCACGGGATTGCTGCCGAGCAGCTGGTGGCTTTGGGGACCACTGCCGGTTTGGAGACCAAGCTGGTGCCCCAGGCGGGCCTGCGCCTAGAAACTATTGAGAAGGTACCGGCGCCGCGGCGGCCCAACAAGGCGGCGCTGGCGTTTCCGGCGCGCTGGCTGCGGGCGCAGCGGCAGGCGCACGAGATCTTGGTCCGGGAGCAGGTCGACGTGGTGGTCGGCTTTGGTGGCTACGTCTCGACCCCGGCCTACCGGGCCGCCCGCAAGCTGGGGCTGCCGGTGGTCATTCACGAACAGAATGCGCGTCCAGGGTTAGCCAACCGGTATGGGGCCCGTTTCGCGCACACCGTGGCGGTGACGTTCCCCTCCACGCCGTTGCGGGCCCGGCAGGGACACACCGAGGTTATCGGCCTGCCGTTGCGGGCGGCGGTGGCCGAGCTGGCGCGAGCGCGGGCGGCTGGGCGAGGCCAGGAGCAGCGGGCGGCGGGCGCGGCGGCGTTGGGGCTGGATCCGAGCCGACCGATCCTGGTGGTGACCGGTGGCTCGCTGGGGGCCAAGCGTCTCAACGATTCCTTCGCGGCTGGGGCCGCGCACTTGGCTCAGGTGCAGGTGTTGCACCTGACCGGGCGGGGTAAGGACGCTGAGGTGCGACAGGCCACCAGCGCTTTCCCGGACTACCACGTTCTGGACTATCTGGGTCAGATGGAGGCGGCGCTGGCCTGCGCCGACCTCGTGGTATGCCGGGCCGGGGCGGGCACCGTGAGTGAGCTGGCGGCGTTGGGCGTGCCCGCCATCTATGTGCCGTTGCCGATCGGGAACGGGGAACAGCGGTTGAACGCCGCAGATGTGGTGGCGGTGGGCGGGGCCGAACTGGTACCCGATGCCGAGGTGGGCGATGCTTTCGTCGCCCGGGTAGCCGAATTGGTGCTGGACAGCGAGAAACTGTCCCGCATGGGGCAGGCGGCGGCGCAGGTGGGTCGCGTCGACGCGGCCGAGCGGCTGGCGGAACTGGTGCTCGCGGCCGCAGATCGGGGTGCCACCGCGCGGGCTTCGCGCCCCTCCTTCCATTTCATCGGTCTCGGCGGGGCGGGCATGAGTGTGATTGCCGAGTTGCTGCACGCCCAGGGGGCGCAGGTCTCCGGCTCGGACCGGGCGGCGTCTGCCACCCTGCGACGCCTGCAGCAGTTGGGCATCACCGGTCACGTTGGGCATGCCGCAGACCAAGTCCCGCCCGGTGCCCGGGTGGTGGTCTCCTCGGCGGTTCGGCCCGACAATCCGGAGTTGCGGGTGGCGCGGGAGCGGGGCCAAGAAGTGCTGCACCGGTCCGAAGCCCTCGCTTTGGCGGCGCGGGACGCCCGCTTTGTGGCGGTGGCGGGTGCCCACGGCAAAACCACGACGTCGGCGATGACTGCCTTCGCTGCGCGGGCCACTGGCCTGGATCCGTCGTGGGCGGTGGGGGCCTCCATCACCGGTCTCGGGTCGGGGGCGCACCTGGGAGCAGGCGACATATTTGTGGCGGAGGCCGACGAATCCGACGGGTCGTTCCTGAACTACCGGCCTGCGGTGGCGATCGTGACCAACATTGAGCCCGACCACCTGGACCACTACGGCAGCCGGGAGGCCTTCGAGCAGGCCTTTGCCGACTTTGCGCAGCGGATCGCACCGGGCGGGGCTTTGGTGGCCTGCGCCGACGACGCGGGGGTCGCCCGTCTTCTAGAGCAGCTCGGTGGGCAGGAGCAGGCACCGCGCCTCGTGTCTTATGGCTTCGGTCCGGCGCCTGCCGCAGCCGCTACGCACTACCAGCTGGTGCGGAGGCAGGCAGGCTACGCGCTCACCCAGGGAACCCAGCAGTGGGAACTGCGGCTGGCGCTGCCCGGCGACCACCTGGCCCTTGATGCGGCGGCGGCCGTGGCGGCTTTGGTGGAACTGGGAGGGCAGGCGGCCGCGGTGGTGGCGGCCTTGGCCGACTTCGCGGGCACGGGGCGACGCTTTGAACTGCGCGGTGAAGTCGGCGGGGTGCGGGTGGTGGACGACTACGCGCACCACCCGACCGAGGTGGCGGCCACGTTACGGACCGCCCGGGCGGTGTGCAGCGGCCAGGTGCGGGTGTTGTTCCAGCCGCACCTGTACTCCCGCACCGTCAACTTCCAGCGCGAGTTCGCTGCGGCGTTGGCGCAGGCCGACGATGTGGTGGTTACCGACATCTATGCGGCACGCGAGGACCCGGTACCCGGGGTGGACGGCCGGACCATCACCCAGCACGGCACCGGCGAGTACGTCGCAGACAAGGTGGCCGCCGCACGCCTGTTGGCGGCACGTAGCCAGCCGGGGGATCTGCTCCTCACGGTGGGGGCGGGGGACATCACCGAGCTGGCTGACGTGATGCTGGCGGCTCTCGCGCAGGCGGAACAATGAAAAGACCCAACGTGCCGGGGCGGCGGCCCGCAGACCGGGGGCCGGTGTCCGGCGAGCAGGAAAGCCTGCCTCCGCCGCCCGTGGAGGTGGGGCTGGAACATGAGACTGAGGCCCTGTTCACGCCCGCCTACGGGCATCGGCTGGCCCCGTCGGGCCAGTGGGAGGACATCATGTCCTCCCCCGAGGATCTCACGGCCCGCATAGCGGAACGCGAGGAAGCGCGCGTGCGGCGGCGACGCTCCGTGGTGATCACCTGCAGCCTGGTGGCGGCGTTGGCCGTGGCGATTCCCACTTTGCTGTTGACACTCCCGCTATTCAAAGTGCAAATCAGCTCTTTCGAGTTCGCGGTGGAGCCTGCGGGGGAGGAGCTGCCACCCTTGGGGCCGGTTTTACATCAATTCGTGGGGCGGCCGTTGCTGACTTTGGATAAGGAAGAGGTGAAGGGGGCCATCGAGCAGGTGACCCTGGTGCGGCAGGCGGAAGTCTCCACCTCTTGGCCCAACAGCGTGCAGGTGCAGGTGGTGATGCGCACACCGGTGGCGATAGCCCAGACGGAGCAGGGCCCGCAACTGGTGGATAGCGAGGGCGTCGTGTTGGGGCCCAGTCAGGGCGAGATGACGGGGTTACCGCTCGTGGAAATCCCGGTCAGCGACGTGCGCACCCGCCCAGCGCTGCAGGCCGCCCTGAAGTCCCTAGCGAGCCTGGATAAGTCGTTGCGGGAGCAGGTGGTGCGGGTGCAGGCGCAGAGCGCCGATACCGTCGTCTTCCTCCTGCCGGAGGACCGTGTAGTGGTGTGGGGAGACGCTTCCGAGTTGGAGCTGAAATCGAAGGTGTTGGCGACCCTGTTGACGATCCCCGCTAAGCGCTACGATGTGTCGTCGCCACATCGCCCCGCCACTTCCGAAAAATAGGGCCTGCGTGCCACGGGCGTGTCGCCTCGAAAGTGGCCGACGCTTTTCGTAGCGTTCAACTAGTCGGAAATGGCATAAAATCAACCCTCAGCTAGAGGTTGAAGGTTGGCGGAAGCAAAACGAAGGGAAACCGCGATGGCGGCACCACAGAACTACCTGGCAGTGATCAAGGTCGTCGGCATCGGTGGTGGGGGCGTCAATGCTGTCAACCGCATGATCGAGCAGGGGTTGAAGGGCGTGGAGTTCATCGCCATCAACACCGATGCCCAGGCGCTGCTGATGTGCGACGCCGACGTCAAGCTGGAAGTGGGGCGGGAGCTCACGCGCGGGCTGGGCGCGGGGGCTGACCCGTCGGTCGGGAAGCGGGCTGCCGAGGACCACGCGGAGGAGATCGAAGAGGTACTCAAGGGCGCCGACATGGTTTTCGTCACCGCCGGGGAAGGCGGTGGCACCGGCACCGGGGGGGCACCGGTTGTGGCGCGCATTGCCCGTTCCCTGGGGGCGCTCACGGTCGGGGTGGTGACCCGGCCCTTCAGCTTCGAGGGGCGACGCCGGGCAGAGCAGGCCGAGTCCGGTGTTGACGCGCTGCGCGAAGAAGTCGACACCCTCATCGTCATCCCCAATGACCGCCTGTTGGAGATCGCCGACCGCTCCATCTCGATGGTCGAGGCCTTCAAGACTGCCGACCAGGTGTTGTTGTCCGGTGTGCAGGGCATCACCGACCTCATCACGACACCCGGGGACGTCAACGTCGACTTCGCTGACGTGCGTTCCGTCATGAAGGACGCGGGCAGCGCCATCATGGGGATTGGGGCGGCTTCCGGGGAGGGACGCGCGCAGGCCGCAGCTGAGGCCGCAATTTCTTCGCCGCTGCTGGAGGCCTCCATTGACGGGGCACACGGCGTGTTGCTGTATTTCCAAGGCGGTTCCGACCTCGGACTGTTCGAGATCGAGGAGGCCTCCAACCTCGTCAAGGAGGCAGCGCACCCCGAGGCCAACATCATCTTCGGGCACGTGACCGACGACGCCCTGGGCGACGAGCTGCGCATCACGGTTATCGCGGCCGGCTTCGACCCCACCTCCCCGGCGCGGGAACGCGAGGACAGCGTCGTGCCGATCCCGAGCCGCCCACACTTGGCGCCGATCCCGCCGCACGCCGTGCCACAAGTGCCTCCCGCCCCGGCGCCTGCGCCGCGGCACCCGCAGCACCGGGTGCCCATCGTGCCCCCGCCGGTGGAGGAGATCGGGATCGAGGACGACGCTGTGATCATCTCCAGTGGCGATGAGGGGCAGCCAGTGGTGCCGCAGGTGCCGGTGGAGGAACAGCCGCCGACGGAGGCCCCCGCCCCCTACCCGCCGGTGCAGCAGCGGCCGCGTTCCATCGACATCCAGGTGCCGGACTTCCTCTCCGGGAACTGATGCTGCGCACGATTGCCGCCGGGACGGTTCGCCTCGATCTGCCCGGCGGCTTCGTGTTGCTGACTTCCCGCCCAGGTGGGCGGTCGCAAGGAGACTTCGCGGCGCCGACAGGCGGTGGAGCTAACCTCGGCGACCATGTGGGCGACAACCCGGAGGCAGTGGCAGCCAACCGGGCCCGACTGGCTCGTCTCGCGGGCAAGGACCTGGCATGGATGCAGCAGGTGCATGGTGCCACCGTGGCGTGCGGCAGCGCCACCACGGCACCGCGGGCCGATGCCTTGCTGTGCGGTCCTGAACTCGCGCCCGCCGTCGTCGTCGCGGACTGCGTGCCCATCGGCCTGCTGGCCGCCGACGGCAGCCTGGCGGCCGCTATCCACGCGGGCCGGGCCGGTCTGCTAGCGGGGGTAGTGGAGGCTACGATCCGGGCCGCGCGCCGCCGCCGCCCGGAGCAGGCGCTCACCGCCGTGGTGGGCCCCGCCATTTGCGGTTCCTGCTACGAGGTGCCGGGCGACATGGCGGCGGCCGCGGTCGCGCAGCTGCCCTCCTTGGCCTGCACCAGCCGCCGCGGCACCCCGGCGTTGGATCTGCGGGCCGGGGTGGTGAGCGAGCTGGATCGCTTGGGAGTAGCGGTGGCCTACTGCGATCCGCGCTGTACCCGCGAAGATGAGGAGCTTTACTCCTACCGGCGGGCCAGCCGCACCGGCCGCCAGGCTTTGGTCACGGTTGTGCAACACGCCGGTTGACAAATGGCCCCGTCGGCCTGCCAATCCCGATAACGTGAAGGCATTCAATCGTGCCCGATCCGAGGAGTGTCGAAATGTCTCGCCTGCAAAAGGTAAAGGGGCTGTTTACCAGCCCGGCGGAGTACGACTACGAAGACTCCCAGGTGGACATGGTCTATGACGACGACTACGAGGAAGAGCCCTTCGCCGAGGTGGCGCCCCTGCATCCGGAACTGCAAAACGACTCGCAGCGGATCCACACCGTCTCTCCCCGGGAGTTCGTCGACTCTGAGCTGCAGCCCATCTGCCAGCCCGTGCGGGAGGGCAGCGCGGTCATCCTGAACCTGTCGTTCGCCTCGGACCAGATGGTGCAGCGATTGACGGACTTTGCGTTCGGGCTAGCAGCCGGGGTCAACGGGCGGGTTATAAAGATCACAGACCTGGTCTATCTGATTGCGCCGCCGCACGTGTCCGTCGAGGGTGCGCTAGGTAGGAAGTAGCTAATTGTCCTGGCTTGCGTCGGCTGGTGCCGTCCTCATTTCGTTGTACCTGTTTGTCTTGCTGGGGCGGGTTGTGCTCGACTGGATCGCCTTTGCCAACCCCCGCTTCGCCCCGCGCGGTTTGTTGCTGGTGGCGGCCAACCTGGTCTACCTACTGACCGACCGGCCGGTGCGCCTGGTCAACCGCCTGATCCCGCCTGTGCGCCTGGGGCCGGTGGCCCTCGACCTCGGTTTTATCGCCCTGTTCTTTGGCTTGTCGCTGTTGGCGAACGTGTTGCGGGCGCTGGCCTGAAAACTGAACGAATCAATCGTGACCAAATTGTGGCTTAGCTCGCTTGGGGCGCTGAAACCTAGGTGCGGGGCCCATCGATCGGTTACGGTTGAGGAACGGGCAGCAATGCCCACGAAACTCATCAACTGAAATTTCGAGGTGACTTGATGGCGCTGCTGACCACAGAGGACGTGCTGCACAAGCGGTTTCAGCCGACTAAGTTCCGCGAGGGCTACGACCAGGACGAGGTCGATGACTTTCTCGACGAGGTTGCGGAGACCCTGCGTGTTGTAACGGCTGAAAACGACGAACTGCGCGAGAAGCTTGCTGCGGCTGAGCGGCGCATCGCGGAACTGTCCCAGGGAGGCGAGATCCACGTCTCCGAACCTGTCGTGGTGCCCGAGGTGTCGTCCGTGAAGGACACCACTCCCGACGTTTCCGCGTTTGGCGCCACTTCCGAGGCGGACCCGGAGGGGGCCACCTCCATGCTGCGGCTCGCCCAGCGGCTCCACGACGAGTACGTCGCCAACGGCCGCAAGGAAGGCGACCGGCTGGTGGCCGAAGCGCACGTGGAAGGCCAGCGCATTATCCGCGAGGCCGAGGAACAGCACTCCCGCACGCTGGCCAAGCTGGAGCAGGAGCGGTCGCTGCTGGAGCGCAAGATCGACGAGCTGCGCGAATTCGAGCGGGACTACCGTTCGTCGCTGAAGACCTACCTGGAGGGCCTGGTCGCGCACGTCAACGACGGCAACCTGGACCGCCCGACTCTCGGCTAGCCGACAAGATAATTTCACGCCTAGGGCGGTGACGGAGATTCGTCGCCGCCCTGCGCGTGTGAGGAGAAAGCGCTAATGCACGCCACACGACCACGCCACTGCGTGACACTGCTGGGGTTGGCGGCCCTCGGTGTCTACCTCGCCGACCAGGCCAGCAAATGGTGGGCGGTGCGCGCCCTGCGGGCCGACAAAAGCATCGACCTGCTGGGCAGCGGTTGGCTCGGCCTAGAATTGCACTTCAACCCGGGAGCCGCCTTCTCTTTCGCGACGGGCCTGACGTGGGTCTTCGCAGTGGTGGCGATCGTGGTCAGCCTCTACATCGTGCGGTTGGCCCCACGCCTGCGGTCGCGCGCATGGGCGGTGGTGCTGGGGCTGTTTTTGGGTGGCACCCTGGGCAACCTGACCGACAGATTGGTGCGCCCCCCCGGCCCGCTGCGCGGTCACGTGGTCGATTTCATCCGGTACGGAGACTGGTTTATCGGCAACGTGGCGGATATCGCCTTAGTGCTGGCGGCCGTTGGCCTGGCGGCCCTGGCGCTGGCCAACATCGAACCTACCGGGCCGCAGAAAACCGAGGCACCGACCATGTCCGCTGCGCCGGATGCAGCCCAGGCGGCGCAGGAAGACGACGGCGCTCAGCTGCCAGACGCAGTGGGCGGGCAGGAGGAGGCCACGCCGTGAGCGAGCGGTCTTTTCCGGTGCCCGATGCCTTGGTGGGGATGCGCGTAGATGCCGCGTTGGCCCGGCTGCTCGGGCTCTCGCGTTCCCGCGTGGCCGAGATCGCGGAGGCTGGGGGAGTGCAGGCCGCCGGTCGGGTGCTCGGCAAAGCCGATCCGCTGCCTGCGGTGCCGTGGATCGATGTCCAGGTGCCGGACCCCCGCCCGCCAGCCATCGCCCCCACCCCGGTGGCCGGCCTGCAGGTGATCCACGACGACGCCGACATTGTCGTCGTCGATAAGCCGGTGGGGGTGGCCGCGCACGCCTCGGTGGGATGGGAGGGACCGACCGTCCTCGGGGCGCTGACCGCGGCCGGCTACCGGATCTCCACGTCGGGCGTGCCGGAGCGGCAGGGGATTGTCCAGCGGCTGGATGTCGGCACCACCGGCCTGATGGTGGTGGCCAAAAGCGAGCTGGCCTACACCGTACTCAAGCGGGCCTTTCGCAACCGGACGGTCGACAAGGTGTACCACACCCTGGTGCAGGGCAGGCTTGATCCCTCGGTCGGCACCATTGAGGCCCCGATCGGGCGCCACCCCAGCCGCGACTTCAAGATGGCCGTCATCGAGGGGGGACGGCACTCGGTCACCCACTACGAGACGTTGGAGGCCATGCCGCACGCCTGCCTGGCGGAGGTGCATCTGGAGACCGGTCGCACCCACCAGATCCGCGTGCACATGGCGGCGGTGGGGCACCCGTGCGTCGGGGATCCCATGTACGGGGCCGACCCGACGCTGGCAGCGCGGCTGGGACTGGAGCGGCAGTGGCTGCACGCGGTGCAGCTAGGCTTCACTCACCCACGCACCGGTACCTACGTCGAGTTCTCCTCTGCCTATCCACCGGACCTCGTCCACGCCCTGGAGTTGATGCGCCAATGATCGAACTGACCCTAGTGACGGACCGCGCGGGCCTGGAGGAAGCCTGGGCGGTGCGGATGGCGGTTTTCGTGGAGGAACAAAAGGTGCCGGTCGACGAGGAGATAGACGCCGCCGACACCCACCCGGACGTGCTGCACCTGGTGGCCCGCGCTGACGGCCGAGCGGTCGGGACGGGCCGGGTGCTCGGTCCGGGCGTGCGCGGCGTGCCACCGCACCCCGACCATCCGCACTCCGTGGCCCTGGCCCGGGCCACGGGAGTAGATCCTGTCCCACCCGTGGTGCACCTGGGGCGCCTGGCCGTGGTCGCCGACCAGCGGGGCACCGGACTGGGGGCGGCGCTAGTGGCGGGGCTGGAGCAGGCGGCGGCGCGCCGCTGGGCTACCCAGACCGCGGGGCTGTTGGTGGTCGAGTTATCGGCGCAGGAGCAGGCGGTGGGATTCTACGAGCGGTGCGGTTACGAGCGCTTGGCGGGAGAGTCGTACCTGGATGCGGGCATCTGGCACTGCGATATGGCTCGCGTGGTGCGGCTGGCGACCCCGTAGACTGAGGCGCTATGGCTGCCTCTGATTTCGTTCACCTGCACGTTCACACCGACTACTCGATGCTCGACGGGGCGGCAAAGATAAATCGCGCGGTAGCCGAGGCCGCCCGGCTCGGGCAGGGGGCGCTGGCGATCACCGACCACGGGTTCCTCTTCGGCGCGTACGAGTTCTACCGGGCAGCAAAAAAGGCGGGCATCAAGCCGATTATTGGGCTGGAGGCCTACATGACCCCCGGCACCTCGCGATTCGATAAGTCCCGCGTGCTGTGGGGTACCAAAGAACAACAGCAGGCCGGGGACGACGTCTCGGCCCGCGGCTCCTACACGCACATCACGTTGCTGTCGCGCACCACCGAGGGCATGCACAACCTGTTCCGCATGGGCACCTCGGCCTCTTTGGAGGGGCAACTGGGCAAGCACCCGCGCATCGATCGCGACCTGTTGCAGCGGCACGGCCGGGGCCTGATCGGAACCACTGGCTGCCCGTCGGGGGAGGTGCAGACCCGCCTGCGCCTGGGGCACTGGGACGAGGCGGTGCGGGCGGCCGCCGAGTTGCAGGACATCTTCGGCAAAGAGAACTTTTTCGTGGAGTTGATGGACCACGGGTTGTCCATCGAGCGGCGGGTGCAGCGCGACTTGCTGCGGTTGGCCCGCCACCTCGACGCCCCCCTGTTGGCAACCAACGATTCGCACTACGTCACGAGCGACGAGCGGGACATTCAGGACGCCATGCTGTGCATCAACTCCGGCTCCACCCTCTCGGACCCGGATCGCTTTAAGTTCGACGGCTCCGACTACTACCTGCGCAGCAGCGCCGACATGCGCCGGACTTGGGCGGAGCTGCCGGAGGCCTGCGACAACACGCTGCTGGTGGCGGAGATGTGCGAGGTGGAGTTCAAGACCACGCGCGAAGGTGCTTCCTACATGCCGCAGTTCCCGGTGCCGCCGGGGGAGGACGAGCACTCCTGGTTCGTGAAGGAAGTCGAGCGGGGCATGGCCCAACGCTTCCCGCAGGGCATCCCGGCCGAGTGCGCCAAGCAGGCCGAGTACGAGGTGGGGGTCATCACCTCGATGGGGTTCCCCGGCTACTTCTTGGTGGTGGCCGACTACATTCAGTGGGCCAAGCGCCAAGGCATCCGGGTGGGGCCGGGGCGTGGCTCCGGGGCCGGGTCGATGGTGGCCTACGCCATGGGGATCACCGAACTCAACCCCCTGGAGCACGGCCTGATCTTTGAACGTTTCTTGAACCCCGAACGTATCTCGATGCCCGACTTCGACATCGACTTCGACGAACGACGGCGCGAGGAAGTCATCGAGTACGTGAAGAGTCGCTACGGCCACGACCACGTGGCCCAGGTGGTGACCTACGGCGTGATCAAAACCAAGCAGGCCTTGAAGGACTCCGCCCGGGTGCTGGGCTTCCCCTACTCGGTGGGCGATCAGTTGACGAAAAAGATGCCCCCGGCGGTGCAGGGCAAGGACATCCCCCTCACTGGCATCTTCGACACCGGCCACGAACGGTACGCCGAGGCCTCGGAGTTCCGTTCGTTCCTGGACGAAAACCCGTCGATGCAACCTATCGTCGAGCTGGCCAAAGGACTGGAGGGCATGACCCGGCAGTGGGGCGTGCACGCCTGTGCCGTCATCATGTCGTCGGTGCCCCTGGTCGAGGTGGTGCCGCTAATGATGCGGCCCTCCGACGGGGCCGTCATCACGCAGTTCGACTACCCCCAGTGCGAGGAACTGGGGTTGCTGAAGATGGACTTTTTGGGGCTGCGCAACCTCACGGTGTTGTCGGATGCGCTGGATAACTGTGAGCGCAACGGCAAACCGCGCCCCGACATCGACAGCCTCGGCTTGGACGACCCGGAGACCTACGCGCTGCTGGCGCGCGGGGAGTCGCTCGGCCTGTTCCAGCTCGACTCCTCCGGCATGCGGTCGCTGCTGAAGATTCTCAAACCCGACAACTTCGCGGACATCTCGGCCCTCGGCGCCCTCTACCGGCCCGGGCCGATGGGCACCAACACCCACACCAACTACGCGCTGCGCAAGAACGGGCGGCAGAAGATCGAGCAGATTCACCCCGAGCTCGCCACGGCACTGGGCCCCCTGCTGGAGGAAACCTACGGCCTGATCGTCTATCAGGAACAGGTCATGGAGATCGCCCGGAAGCTGGCGGGCTTCACCATGGGGCAAGCCGATGTGCTGCGCAAGGCGATGGGGAAGAAGAAACGCGAAGCCATCGACGAGCAGTTCGTCTACTTCAAGCAGGGCATGCTGGACAACGGTTTTTCCGAGGAATCCATCAACACCCTGTGGGAGGTGCTGGTTCCGTTCTCGGCCTACGCCTTCAACAAGGCCCACTCGGCCGCCTACGGCCTAGTGACCTATTGGACGGCCTACATGAAGGCCCACTACCCGGCCGAATATATGGCGGCGCTGCTGACCTCGACCAAGGACAACAAGGACCGCCTGGCCGTCTACCTGTCCGAATGCCACCGCATGGGCATCACCGTGCTGCCGCCCGACGTCAACCACTCGCTGCCCGACTTTGCGGCCGTCGGCAACGATATCCGCTTCGGGCTGACCGCGGTGCGTAACGTGGGCGCCAACGTTGTCGACGCCATCATCGAGACGCGCCAGACCAAGGGAAAGTTCACGTCTTTCGCCGACTTCCTGTCGAAGGTTCCGGCGGTGGTGTGCACCAAGCGCGCCATTTCCTCCCTCATTAAGGCCGGAGCCTTTGACGACATGGGCTACCCGCGCCGCGCCCTGACAGCCTGCCACGAGGACTTTATCGACGAGGTAATCGCCGTCAAGCGGAACGAGGCGATGGGCCAATTCGACCTTTTCGGGGACCTGGGCGGGGAAGAAGAGGTGGGCCTGACCTTTGCGGCCCAGGTCCCGGAATTGCCGGAGTGGGACAAGAGCGAGAAACTGAAGTTCGAGCGGGAGATGCTGGGACTGTACGTCTCGGACCACCCGTTGCACGGGCTAGAAAGCCTCATCAAGGCCCACGCCACCGTCGAGATCGGGGAACTGGAGCCCGCCGCCCCCGACGACGGCACCGAGCAGACCGGCACCAGCCAGTCCGTTAACGGCCAGGTAGTGACCGTGGCCGGTTTGGTGACCGGTATGCAGGTGAAAACCAACAAGAAGGGCAGCCAGTGGGCGCTGGTGACGCTCGAAGACCTCACCGGCACGATCGAGGTGCTTTTCTTCCCGCGCACCTTCGAGACGGTGCGCACGATGCTGGCCGACGACCTCGTCATTTCCGTGCGGGGGCGTCTGTCCGAACGCGACGAGACGATCGCGCTGCACGCCAACGAGATGCGGATATTGGACACCACGGGGGTGGGGGCCGGGGGACCGGTGGTCCTGCGGTTGCCCGCCCGGCGGTGCACCGAGGAGGTCAGCGGCAAGCTGCTGGAGTTGCTGCAGCAGCACCGGGGCTCCTCGCCGGTGCGGGTCATGGTGACCCAGCCTGGGCGCGAGACACTGGTCGAACTGGGGGCAGACCTCATGGTCGAGCGCACCACGGCGTTCGTGGCCGACGTCAAGGCCCTGCTGGGCGCGTCGGCCCTGGGCTAGCCAGCCGCGCCTACTCGGCTGTCTGGCCGACGACGGCCCCCACCCGCCCGGTGGGGGCGTCCACCTCCACCACGGCCCCGGCCGCCAGCTGGGCCCCGCGGCGCTTTTCCACCTGCCCGTCCACGCGCACATCGCCCGCGCGCACCGCGAGCGCGGCCGTCGCCCCGTCGTCCACCAGGCCCGCCAGTTTGAGGAACTGCCCGAGCCGGATCACGCCGCTTACATACACTGTGGGATAGTCGCTCACGGCCCTCATTGTCCCACTTAGGATTGGGCCATGCTTGACGTTTTGGATCTGCGTGGCAGTCAGTTGTCCGCGGCGGAACTGGCCACCCGGTTGCCCCGGGCGGCCCTCAGCACGGCGGCGGCCCTCGAAGCGGTGGCCCCGGTCCTGGCGGATGTGCGCGAGCGGGGGGCGGCCGCGTTGCGGGAGGCAGCCGAGCGGTTCGACGGGGTGCGGCCCACCGACCTGCGGGTACCGCCGACCGCCCTGCAGGCGGCCTTGGCTGACTTGGATCCCCAGGTGCGTTCCGCCCTAGA
The DNA here is from genome assembly GCF_001907235.1 of Buchananella hordeovulneris. Classification (GTDB taxonomy): domain Bacteria; phylum Actinomycetota; class Actinomycetes; order Actinomycetales; family Actinomycetaceae; genus Buchananella; species Buchananella hordeovulneris. The sequence continues at coordinate 32,810 of NZ_MQVS01000006.1, read as the reverse complement.
GCTGGCCAGTGCCCACGCGCAGGCTGGCCACGCGGCCCAGGTGCCGCCCGCCGCGGTCACCCAGATCGTGCCCGGCGGGCAGGTGCGGCAACGGTGGATTGCCGTGCGGCGCGTCGGCTTGTATGCGCCCGGCGGGCTCGCCGTCTATCCCTCGAGTGTGGTGATGAATGTGGCGGCGGCTCGGGCGGCCGGGGTGGAGCAGATCGCGCTGGCCAGCCCGCCGCAGGCGGCGCACGGTGGGCTGGTGCACCCGACCATCATGGCGGCCTGCGCCCTCTTGGGGGTTGACGAGGTGTATGCGGTGGGCGGGGCGCAAGCGATCGCCATGTTCGCGTACGGGGCGCGGCCCGCCACCCCCGCCGATGAGGCGGTGGCCCGGGAGGGGTGGCTGTGCGCCCCGGTCGACGTAGTCACCGGGCCCGGTAACGCCTACGTGGCGGCCGCCAAGCGGGCGGTGCGGGGCACCGTCGGCATCGACGCCGAGGCCGGCCCGACGGAGATCGCCATCCTCGCCGACGCCACCGCCGATGCCCGCTACGTGGCCGCCGACCTCATCTCGCAGGCCGAACACGACCCGGCCGCCGCCGCGGTGCTGATCACCGACAGTGCGGCGCTGGGGGAGCGGGTGCGCCAGGAGGTGGCCGCGCAGGTGGAGCGCACGCAGCATCGCGAGCGGGTGACCACCGCCCTGGCTGGCCCCCAGTCGGGCATCGTCTTGGTGGACGATCTCGATGCCATGGTGGCCACCGCCAACGCCTACGCCGCCGAGCACCTGGAGATCCACACGGCAGACGCGTCAGCGGTGGCCGAGCGTATTCGCAACGCGGGGGCGATTTTCGTCGGCCCCTACACGCCGGTGCCGCTCGGTGACTACGTGGCGGGCTCCAATCACGTGCTGCCGACCGGCGGCACCGCGCGCTTCGACGCGGGCCTCAGCGTGCTGGCCTACCTCAAGCCCGTGCAGGTGGTGGAGTACACGCGCGCGGCCCTGGCGCAACTGACTGAGCCGCTGACCGCCCTGGCTCTCGCCGAAGACCTGCCCGCCCACGCCTTCGCCGCGCAGGTGCGCGCCCAGTGACCGCCTAGGGGACGGGAACGAACTTGCAGCGCTGCCCGGGGGCGAGCAGGTCGAGGAGCAGCTCATAGCCGTCGGCGACCCGGCCGACGACGTTGACCCGGGAGTCGGCGGGATAGTCGCGACGCATTATCTGCATCTCGCCCGTGTACCGCGGGTAGGTGAGGTTGTCAACGGTGATGCTGCCGCGGGGGCGCGGCCCGGTTTGTCCCACCGGCACGTCGGCGCCCTTGGAGGCGTACTCCCGCGATTCCATGATGCGGAAGAGTCCGGCCGGGGTGTCGGCCCGCAGGGTCACCTCTTGTCCGGCTAGTTGCGCCACGCTCTGGTCCAGGTGCGCGGGCAGGCTGATGACCCCGGTGGCGCGGTAGTCGGCGATGAGGGCGATCTGGGCGGGGGAGATGGCATAGTCGCCGACGATGATCCCGTCCTGCCGTCCACGCAACGCCAAGTCCAAGTACGCCACGTAGGGCGGCAGGTGCCGGTGGGCCTCCACGGTGGGCAGGCCCGCGCCCACGGGGCCGCGCAGCTCGCCCTCGCCACTGATGAACGACAGCACCTCCAGGCCCGCCGCTTGCAGCCGGGCGGTCGGCTCCGCCAACTGTTCGAGATCGAGGCCGGTCTCGGGGCGCGGGTAGTAGTTGTGGGTGGCGCACATGTCGGCACGCAGCACCTCGAACCAGCGCTCGTCGATCAGCGAAGCGTTGATGCACAAGCGGTGCTTGCCCAGCAGGGCCCGAATGTGCTCCACCTCGACGCCGTAGTCGATCCGCACGACATCCAGCTCCAGGCGCTGGGCGACCGTCAGCAGGTCAGGAGCCTGAAAGTACTCCAAGGTACGGCCCGCCACGTCCGCCAAAATGACGGCCCCCCACTCGTGCAGCGTGCGGCACATGTGTGCCACCTGCTCCTGGTAGTCCGGAGCTGCCGCCTCCTCACCCATGTGCAGGCAGACGAAGACGTAGTCCCCCGGGCGCACCAGGGACGCTAGCTGCTCCCGATGGGCGGCAAAACGCGAGACGTAGGTGGAGAAGTACAGCGGCGGGGCGGGGTAGCTCATGTCTGCCACTTTAGTGCGCTCCCGCCCGCGCATTGAACAACAAACCCGACTTGCTGCCCGCCCCCTATGCTGAGTTCATGCGCCTGCCATTCCGACCCGAGCTGCAGGGGGTGGCGCCCTACGGTGCCCCGCACCCCGACGTGCCCGTCGTCCTGAACGTCAACGAAAATCCCTACGCCCCCAGCGACGCAGTGGTAGCCGAGATCGCTGCCGCCGTCGCCCACGCCGCTACCGGGCTCAACCGCTACCCGGACCGTGACTTTCGCGAGTTGCGCGCCGCGCTGGCGGCCTACCTCCAGCGGGAGGCGGGCGTCGCCCTGCCCGGCCAGCAGCTGTGGGCCGCCAACGGCTCCAACGAGGTGATGACCCACCTCTTCCTCGCCTTCGGGGGGCCCGGGCGGTCCGCCATATCGTTCACCCCCACCTACTCGATGTATCCCGAGTACGCCCGCGACACCCACACCAGCTACTACACGGCGCCCCGCGACCCCGACTACCGTGTCGACCTGGCGCGGGCCCAGGACCTCCTCGCCCGCCACCGCCCCAGCCTGCTGGTGCTAGCTTCCCCCAATAATCCCACCGGCACGGCCCAGGATCTGGCCTTGACCCGTCAACTGCTTGAGGCCACCCGCGCCTCCGGCCCGCGCGACGTTGACGGCGCACCCACCGCCACCGTCGTCGTCATTGACGAGGCCTACGGGGAATTCCGGCGGGCCGGGACTCCCTCCGCCCTGACGCTGCTGGCCGACTACGAACACCTCGTGGTCACCCGGACTATGTCTAAAGCCTTCGGGGCGGCGGGGCTGCGCCTGGGCTACTGCGCGGCAGCTGCGGCCATCATCGATGCCTTAACGGTGGTGCGTCTGCCCTACCACCTGTCCGCCATCACCCAGGCCGCGGCCCTGGCCGCCCTCAAACACCAAGACTCCCTCATGAGTCAGGTGGCCGCGCTGCGCGCCGAACGGGACGCGCTGGTGGACTGGCTGCGCGCGGAAGGCCTGGACGCGCTGGACTCCGACGCCAACTTCGTACTTTTTGGCCCCCTGCCCGAGCCAACCAAGGTCTTTACCGAACTGCTGGCGCGAGGCATCATCATTAGGCAAGTGGGCCCGGCAGGCTACCTGCGGGTGACCGTCGGCACCCCCACCGAAATGGCCGCCTTCAAAGCCGCCCTGAAGGAGAGCATGTGAACCGCATCGCCACCATCGACCGCACTACCGCGGAGTCCACCGTACACGTCGAACTCGACCTGGATGGCACCGGGCAGGCCGACATTAGCACCACCGTCCCCTTCTACGACCACATGCTCACCGCGCTGGCCAAGCACTCCCTGATCGACCTGCGGGTGCGGGCCAGCGGCGACATCGACATCGATGCGCACCACACCGTCGAAGACGTCGCCATCTGCCTCGGTCAGGCCCTGCGCAGCGCGCTCGGCACTAAGCAGGGCATCACCCGTTTCGGTGACGCGCTCGTGCCCCTCGACGAGGCCCTCGCCCAAGCAGTGGTCGACATCTCGGGGCGGCCCTATTGCGTGCACAGCGGCGAAAGCGAGGCGCACGCCCTGCACCTCATTGGCGGGCACTACACCGGCTCCCTGACCCGCCACGTGTTCGAAAGTCTGGCCCTGCACGCGGGAATTTGTTTGCACGTGCGGGTGTTAGCTGGACGGGACCCGCACCACATCGTCGAGGCCCAGTTCAAGGCCCTCGCCCGCGCCCTGCGTATCGCCCTGGCCCCCGACCCGCGCGTGGACGGCATACCGTCCACCAAAGGCGCACTTTAGGAGAGACAGATGGAAGACAACCTGGACGACGAATTTGCCCGCCTAGTTGCCTCCCTTGCTGAGGAAACCGAGCCTGACCCGGCGCGGCGCGCACTCGCCGTCGTGCTCACCCCGTTCGAGAGCGCCGAGGCGGTTGCTGCCCTCTGCGCGATGGGGAACCTTGCGGCGAGTGTCGTGCCCACGCCCACCGGTGCCGTGGTGGCTCGCGAACTGACGTTGGCCAGCTCGCCCGAAGCCGACCTCGACCAGCTGTTGGCCGTCACCCCACCCGCCGCCGACCAGATGGCCCGCCTGCTCTCCCGCACCAGCCGGGCAGGCGTGGTGCTGCTACTGAGCGAACTCGCCACCGACGTGGGCAACGAACAAGGCCTGTCCGGGCACATCACCGCCCGCCAATACAACGCTGGTGAACCAGGGGAAGAAGTGCCAGTCGGGCTCGTGCTAGCCCGCATGGACAGCCTGGTCGAAGACATCCTGATCGGCCGCCAGCAGCTCGCGCAGGCCCCCGGGGTGATCGACACCTCCACCGTCAAGGGCTTGGACGCCCTGAAGGCGCTGGGACGGCGCCGCTGGCGGTTCGGGGGGCGCTAACCCCCAGAGCTCGGGCCGCTGGTCACTCCGCGGCCCCGCCTGTGGCGGTGGGGCGCCCTGCCCGCGGTCGACCGTTGGGCCGTCCCCACTTGTTGGGGCGTCCCCACTTGTTGGGGCGTCTCCTCCCGCCGGGGGAGGGGCCGCCCCGCGCGGTTGCGTCGCTGGTCGCAACCGCGCTTCCCTCCCGCGCTGCTAGCGGCGGCACCTGTCGGCCCGAAAGACTGGAGGCATGAAGCCCATCACTTTCCCGCGCCGCCTGCTGGCTGCCCTAATACTCGTCCCCGCGGTGCTCCTCGGAGCCTGCGGCGGTCCCGCCACGGCCCCGCCCCCACCGGTCATCGCACCGCCCGACACGCACGAGCTCACCAAGGCCGACCTCGACGCCTGGCTCGACGGAAAACTCCCCGACGTGCTCACCCACGGCAAGGCCTCCGGGGCGGTTGTCACCGTCGTCAAGGACGGCGAGATCCTCACCAACCGCGGCTACGGCTACGCCACCCGCGCCGAGAACGGGCGCCCGGCCACCCCGGTGGACCCGGAAGCCACCCTGTTCCGCTGGGGTTCTATCTCCAAGGTCCCCACCTCAATCGCCGTGCTGCAACTGGTCGAACAGGGCAAGCTCGACCTGGACGCCGACATCGCCACCTACCTGGATTTCCCCCTCAAAAAGCAGCATGACGAGCCGATCACCCTGCGCCACCTCCTCACCCACACCGCAGGCTTCGAGGAGACCAGCACCATGTTCGTCCCCGCCCTGCAGAAGACGGCGTTGGCCGACTACGTCCGCCACAATCCGCCGGTGTCGGTGTATCGTCCCGGCACCACCCCCGCCTACTCCAACTACGGCATGACCCTCGCCGGGTACCTCGTTGAGCAGGCCAGCGGGCAGCCCTTCCACGAGTACGTGAAGAACCACGTCCTCAATCCTGCCGGGATGACCACCGCCAGTTACGACCAGCCCCTGTCGACACAGACGCTGGCCGTCGCCTACGACCCTGACGGGCAATCGGCCCCCTTCGAGTTCATTCCCGACACCCCCGCCGGCTCCCTGGCCGGTTCCGGGGCCGACGCCGCCGCCTTCCTGCTCGCCCAGCTGGACCGCTCGCCCGCGATCCTCAGCGCCGAGCGTTGGGAGGAAATGTGGACCCCCGCCCTCGGCGCGGACACCCTCGGCAACCTCGCCAACTCTCCCCGCATGGGGCTCGGCTACTTCACCGGCACCCGCAACGGCCACCGCATCGTCGAACACGGCGGCGACCTCAGGTACCACCACTCCCAGTTCGAGCTCTACCCCGACGACCAGGTGGGCATCTTCATCTCCTACGTAGACGACGGCGGCGGGAGCGACGCGGCCGCCACCCTGCGCGCCGACCTAATGGCGGGCTTTGCCGACCGCTACTTCCCGACCGCCGCCGCCGACACCCCGCCCCTAGAGGGCTCCGGCGCGCGCGCCAACCAGGTGGCAGGCACGTACTTCCTTAGCCGCTCCGTCATCACCACCTGGCAGTCGGCCTGGAGCGGGGTCACCTCGGTAACGATCCAAGCCCTGCCCAACGGGAACCTACTCGCCCAGAACCGGGAGTACGTGGAAATCGCCCCCTGGACCTGGCAGGACCCCCACGCCGACGGGTTCGGCAGCACCCTCACCGCCCGGGTCGTCAACGGCCAGGTCGAGGCCGTCGGCGTCGGGCCCGCCTTCACCCTGCTTCCTCTCACCTCGACCCAGCAGGCCCTCATTCCGGTGTTCCTCGCCAGCCTGGCCACTTTCACCCTGGTGCTGCTGGCCTGGGCAGTTGGCGCACTTAGGCGGTGGCGGCGCGACCAGCGCACGGCGGGACTGCCCTGGACGGCCCGGCTGGCCCGCCTGGGGGCCCTCAGTGCCACCGCCGCCCTCCTCGGGTGGATCGGTGTCGGCGCGAGCGCCCTACTCGGCGGCAACCTTGAGTTGCTCGGCAACATTCCGCTGCTGCGCACCATTCAGGTCCTCCAATGGGCGGGCGTCGCCGCCATTATCCCCGCCGTCTTCGACATCATCACCGTCGTCAAGACCCGGTCCGCCTGGCGCCGCCCCACCATGGCCGCGCTCCTCCTGCTCGCCCTCCTCGCCACCGCTTGGTGGGCATGGGCAGGACACAGCCTCAACCCCAACCTCGGGGTGTGAACCAAGGCAGACTGTCCCGCATGAGTCGACGACACGACGTGCTGCTGGCCCTGGGGATCGCCTTGATCTCCAGCCTGGGGGCGCTGCTGCCGGATCCGCTCCTCCACACGGTCTCCCACTCCCACGTGAAGTGGGAGACCGTGAGCGGGCTGCTGGCCTTGGAAGGGTTGGCGTTGATCTGGTGGCGCACCCGCCCCTTGCTCGCCCAAGGCCTCATCTTCCCGCTCCACCTCGCCGTCGTGTCGCTCCTGCCGCTCGAAATCCATCTCTCCGGTATCGCCCAGGCGCTGGTGGCTTTCTCGCTCGGCCGTCGCCTTCCCCTGCGGCGCGCCGCTACCATCACCAGCAGCCTGGCCACGCTCACACTGCTCGCCACGGTGCTGGCGAAGCACCCCACCTGGTTGGACACCGCCCATCTCCTGCTGAACCAAGCCTTCGACTTCCTCCTCCCCCTGGTCGGAGGGGCCATGCTCGCCAGCCGCGCTCGCCACGAACAAGCTGTGCGGCAACTGGCGGCCGCGGAACAAGACAAACAGCTGGCAACCGCGCTCGCGGAAGAACGCCGCCGCCTCGCCAGCGAGCTCCACGACGTCGCCGCCCACCACCTGGCCGGGCTAGTGGTGCAGGCCGCCGCCCTAGAACGGCTGATCGACCGGGACCCCGCGCGAGCGAAGGAAGCAGCCAAGCACCTGCGCGGCATGGGAAAAGAGGCGCTGACGGGGCTGCGCGCAGTGGTCAAGCTGCTCCGTCACGACGACCCACAACGCGGCCTGGCCGACATCCCCGACCTCGTCGCCACCACCCGCCAACTTGGAGTGACGATTACCCTGGATCAAGCGCAGACACCGCTGCTGCCACCATTGAGTGATGCCGCCGCCTACCGGATCGCGCAGCAAGCCATCAGCAACGCCATCCAGCACGCCCCCGGTGCCCCGATCCACGTCGAGGTCGCTGGCAATGGGCTGCGGGTCCGAAACGCCCGGGGGCAAGGCGAGGTCGGGCTCGGCTCGGGTGGGGTGGGCCTAGAGGTGATGCGGGAACGCGCTGCCGCCATTAGGGCGATCCTCGACGTCGGCCCCACGGATACTGGAGGATGGCAGGTGCAGCTGACCTGGCCACACCCCAGCGAGGAGGAATCATGATCCAGGTGGTGCTGGTGGACGACCAAGCCGTCGTGCGCGCCGGGTTCAAAGTGCTGCTGGAGTCGGAGCCGGACATCCAGGTGGTCGGGGAGGCCTCGGGTGGTCACCAGGCCCTGCAGATCGTGCGCCGCACCAACCCCGATGTGGTGTGCATGGACCTGCGGATGCCCGCCGGTGACGGCCTGGAGGCCACCCGCCGCCTCGTCGCCGAGCGCCAAAACGAAAAACCAGCCGTGCTCGTGGTGACCACCTTCGACCTCGACGCCGACGTCTTCGGTGCCCTCGAAGCCGGAGCCGACGGCTTCATCCTCAAAGACTGCGAACCCGAAGAACTAGTAACCGCCGTGCGCCGCCTCGCTGCTGGCTTCGGCCTGGTAGACCAAGCCGTCACCAAACGAGTAATCGCCGAATTCGCCCGCCGCCAGCCCGCCCAGCTCCCCACAGAGCCAGCCCACCACCTCACCCCACGCGAACAAGACATCATCACGCTACTAGCCCGCGGCATGTCCAACGCCGAAATCGCCGCCGAACTAGTGCTAGAGATCAGCACCGTGAAATCCCACCTCACGCGCCTGCTGCCCAAGATCGGAGCCAGAGACCGCGTGCAAGCCGTCATCTGGGCCCACCGCCACGGACTCGGCTAACAACATCCCCGCCCCCCCCACCCGGTGGGTGCGCCGACAACTTTGGGGGCCGCAGGAAACCTGCGACCCCGGTGTCTTTTGGGGCGCACCGGGTGGGTGCGCCGACAACTTTGGGGGCCGCAGGAAACCTGCGACCCCGGTGTCTTTTGGGGCGCACCGGGTGGGTGCGCCGACAACTTTGGGGGCCGCAGGAAACCTGCGACCCCCAAAGTTACCCACCTAGGTCAGTTGGGGCGGGGTTGGACGTGGCTCGTCCAGGCGTTGCCGTCCCAATACCGCACCATGGCGGGGTTCTGCGGGTCGGCGTACCAACCGGCCGCAATGCCCGTGGGCGAGCCCTGCTGGGCCTGGGCCGACTGCTCCTGCGCCTGCTGGGCCGACTGCTCCTGCGCCTGGCCCTTAACTTCGCTGGCGGCCTGCTGCAGATCCGAGACATGCTCCTTGGCGTCGCTAACAGCGTCCTTCAACTCGCCCAACTGGTCGCTCAGGCTCTCGCCCTCAGCCAGCTTCGCGGTGACATCGTCGTACACCATATTGGGCTCCAAGGACACCTCGGCCTCGTCGGCACCGACCGCTTCCTTCACTGAGTCGACCATGCCGGACGCCGCGTCCTTCAGCGCCCCGAAGCCACCAAAGCCACGCGAGACCGCCCCCGCCAGACCACCCCCGGAGGCAGCAGGCTGCGCGGGCTGTGCCGACTGCGCGGGCTGCTGCCCAAACTGGGGCTGAGGGGCAGCGCCGTGTCCGTACTGACCCGGCTGCCCATACTGGCCGGGCTGACCCGGCTGGCCGGGCTGACCCGGCTGACCCGGCTGCCCGTACTGGCCGGGCTGGCCGTACTGGCCCGGGACACCAGCGCCCTGCTGCCAAGCTGCTTGGGCCTGCGCCTGCTGCCCGAACATCTGCTGAGCCTGGCCAACACCCTGCTGGGCGAGCCCGCCCACCTGGGAAGCACCCTGCGCGAGCGCGTTGTTCAAGGCGGTGAGCTCGGCCTGCTTGCCATTACCCATGATGATGGGCGAGGGGGTGATGTTGAAGTACTTCAACAGTGCCAGCTCTGCGATGGCTAGCGCCGCGGCAATCAACAGCACGATCCAGGCCAGCGTGAGCGTGACCGGGGCCCCACCGAAGAAACTGGAAGTGATGCTCAGCAGGAAGGAAAACTCCGCCAAGCCGCCGATCGCTGCGGCCCACAGGCCCGCGCGCATCCAGTTACCGTCGCGAAGCAGAGCGATCCCGATTAACGCGATGGGCGCAATGGTCACGACAAATGTGTGCAGGAAGAGCCAGAAACTGAACCCATTGGACAAGCCGATGAGCTCGAAAACAAATGCCAACAAGAGGGCAAGGCACGCCCCCAAGGCGAGTGGACGAATCTTCATATCGCTCCGTTCGTGGAAAGTTACCGCCTCTAAGCCTAGAGGCCTTGCCCGCCCCACGGGTTGGGGCGCTCGCCCCAAAAAAGCCAATCGTTCATTAATCGCGAACCGGTTTGTCTCCCCTGGTCGGGGGCTGGACAGGAAATGGGCCCGCTGCCTCGGCCCCGCTAAGGTGGCAGGGTGCAAAAAGTGGTCGTCTTGTCTTACGGAGCGGGCAACGTGCGTTCGGTGTGCCGAGCGCTGGAACGAGCCGGGGCGCAGGTGGAACTGACTGCCGAGCCGCGGGCCGTGGAGAACGCTGCCGGGCTCGTGGTCCCCGGGGTGGGGGCATTCGGGGCGGTGATGGCCGGCCTGCAGGCCGTCGATGCGCCCCGGCTCATTGAACGCCGCCTAGCCGGCGGGCGGGGCGTGCTCGGCATCTGTGTCGGCCTGCAAGTCATGTTTGCCGCCTCCACCGAGAAGGCGCAGGGTGCACCGACGCCCGGACTGGGGCAGTGGGACGGACTAGTAGACCGACTGCAGGCCGACGTCGTCCCCCACATGGGATGGTCGCCGGTGCGCAGCGCCCCGGGCAGTGCACTGTTTTCCGGGGTCGAAAACGAGATGTTCTATTTCGTGCACTCCTACGCCGCTCACCGTGATCCCGCCGCCGACCTCGACCCGCACGGCCCCACCCGGCTGCCGCTGACGACCTGGGCCACTCATGGTCGCGATTTCGTGGCCGCAGTCGAGAACGGGCCGCTGGCAGCCACCCAGTTCCACCCCGAAAAGTCTGGCCCGGCGGGGGCCCAGCTGCTGCGCAACTGGCTCCAGACCCTGTAATACCAGTTGCCGCTACTGAACAAGTAAGGAGAAGACATGGCACGCCTGGAGCTGTTGCCTGCCGTAGACGTGGTAGGCGGGCAGGCCGTCCGCCTGGTACAGGGCGAGGCGGGCAGCGAAACTGCCTACGGGGACGCGGCGGCAGCGGTCGCCGCCTTCGTGGAGGCCGGGGCCCGCTGGATCCATCTGGTGGACTTGGATGCGGCCTTCGGGCGCGGATCGAACGCCGAGCTGTTGCGCGATATCGTGGCCGCCACCCCGATCGACGTCGAGCTGTCGGGAGGCATCCGTGACGATGCGTCACTGGCGCGAGCGCTGGCCAGTGGCGCCACCCGCGTCAACCTGGGGACCGCGGCCTTGGAACAGCCCGAGTGGACCGCCGAAGTTATCGCGACCTACGGGGAAAAGATCGCGGTGGGCCTGGACGTACGGGGCACCACCCTGGCGGCCCGCGGCTGGACCCGCGCAGGCGGTGACCTCTTTGCCACCCTCGACCGCCTCAATGAGGCCGGGTGCGCCCGCTATGTGGTCACCGATGTCACCAAGGACGGCACCCTGCAGGGACCGAACCTGGAGCTGCTGCGGCAGGTGTGCGCCCGCACCGACGCGCCGGTGGTGGCCAGCGGCGGCATCTCCAGCTTGGCTGATATCGCGGCAGTAGCCAGCCTGGTGCCGGAGGGAGTAGAGGGCGCCATCATGGGCAAGGCGCTGTACGCCGGCGCCTTCACCCTGCCCGCGGCCCTGCAGGCGGCGGGCTGGTGAGCCTGACCCCCGAGCAACGCGCCCGCTTCGCCCAGCGGCTTTCCGGCCGTTTCGCAGCCGACGACGGCACCGCTCCCGCGGCGTTGGCTGCCGCCCTGGAACTGCCCGCACCCGATGCGCGGCGGGCCGAGGCCGTGTATGTCGCCCTGCGCGGGGCGCGCCTCCTCGTGCCAGTCACCCCCCATCCCCATCCCGGCCGCCTAAGCGATGGGGGTGTGGCGCCGCACGCGCCCGCCGCGCAGGCCGACCCGTGCGCCCAAGCAGCGCTGCGCGAGGTACGCACCGCCGCAGGCAAACGCGCCCTGCCGGTCTTCAGTAGCGTCGCTGCCTTGCACGCGTGGGACCCGACCGCCCGGCCCGTGCCCGTGGAGGCCGAACGGGCCGCCTTGGCTGCTCTGGCCCACGTCGACGGGGTGCTGCTGCTAGATGTGGCCGGTCCGCGCCCCGCCGTTGTCTCCCGCCCCGCCGTCGTCGCGCTGGCTACCGGCGGCCAGTGGCAGGCGCCGTGGCGGGACGAAGCCGTGCACGCCGCCGTCGCCCAGCTGTGCAGGCCGCCGCTCCAGGACCTGCAACTGGCGGGTGGGGCGGAGGGCCAATTGCAGGTGCGGGTGGTTCTTGACCCGGCCGCCCCGCGCGCCAAGCATCAGGCGGCTGTCTCCCGGCTCGGCCAACAGCTGGCCGATTTGCGTCTTGCCTGCGACGCCATAGAGCTGCAGCCCGTGCTGGGAGTCACAGCCCCGCCGGGCCAGAAGACTGGTAGCATTACCCCTTGACCGATCGCGGGCACCTGCCCGTGGTACGTAAGCGGAGTCACTCCCACCTGGGTTCCAACCGCGGCATGCGCCCAACAGGAGCCGGGTCTAGGTCCGCCACTGGCTGTGGCGGCGTGAGCCTCCGTGCGCGTTCGCACCGGAGGCTTTTGCTTTCGGGGTGGCGGCGAAGCGACTATCGAAGGAGCACCTCATTAACGAGCCCCGCATCAACGACCGGATCCGTGTCCCCGAGGTCCGTCTGGTGGGACCATCCGGTGAGCAGGTGGGCGTTGTCCGGGTCGAGGACGCGCTGCGCCTAGCGCACGAAGCCGACCTCGACCTCGTTGAGGTTGCGCCGGATGCCAAGCCGCCGGTATGCAAGCTCATGGACTACGGAAAGTTCAAGTACGAGTCGGCAATGAAGCAGCGCGACGCGCGCCGCAACCAGGCCAACACCGTGCTGAAGGAAATCCGTTTCCGTTTGAAGATTGATGACCACGACTACGCCACCAAGCGGGGCCATGTCGAGCGCTTCCTGTCCGGGGGCGACAAGGTCAAGGTGATGATCATGTTCCGGGGCCGCGAGCAGTCCCGGCCCGAAGCCGGGGTGCGGTTGTTGCAGCGGCTAGCTGACGACGTCGCCGAACTCGGCACGGTCGAGTCAATGCCCCGGCAGGACGGGCGCAATATGACCATGGTTATTGCCCCTCTGAAGAAGAAGACCTCCGCCCGCTCCGAACAGCGCCGCAAGCGCGAAAGGGAGCAAGCTGAGCGGGAATCCGCCGCGCAAGCCAGCGCCGAAGAAACCGCCTAGCTCAAACTTGCCCGGCGCAGCCAGGCAACCGCAAGTAAAGGATCACAAGATGCCCAAGATGAAGACGCACTCCGGTGCCAAGAAGCGTTTCCGCGTTACCGGGAGCGGCAAGCTGATGCGCGAACAGGCCGGCAAGCGCCACCTGTTGGAGCACAAGTCGTCGCGTCGTACGCGCCGCCTGTCCATGGACCAGGGTGTGGCCCCGTCCGATGTCAAGGCCGTCAAGCGCCTGCTCGGCAAGTGATACGGAAGTAAGGGAGAAACTTTCATGGCACGTGTGAAGCGTTCTGTTAACGCCAAGAAGAAGCGTCGCACTATTCTCGAGCGCGCCTCGGGCTACCGCGGGCAGCGTTCGCGCCTGTACCGCAAGGCCAAAGAGCAGGTGACGCACTCGCTGGTCTACGCATTCGACCACCGCAAGGACCGTAAGGGTGACTTCCGGCGGCTGTGGATCCAGCGCATTAACGCGGCGGTGCGCGCCAACGGCCTGACCTACAACCGTTTCATCCAGGGCCTGAACCTGGCCGGTGTGGAGATCAACCGGAAGATGCTGGCCGAGCTGGCCGTGCACGACCAGGCGGCGTTCGCTGCCCTGGTGGAGGTCGCTCGCCAGGCCCTGCCGACGGACGTAAACGCCCCGGCGGCCTGATTTCCCCGATGCGCCCGGACATGCTCGCCAATCCGCGCTCTGAGCGCGTGAATAGGGTGGCGGCATTGTCCGGGCGTTCGGCACGACTGAAGCACAACCAGCTGCTGGTGGAGGGGCCGCAGGCCGTGCGGGAGCTGCTGATGCATCGCGCCCCCACGGTGCGCGATGTGTATCTAACGGACGCAGCCCGCCAGCGATACCCCGACGTGGCTGAGCTGGCCGCCGAGCGGGTGCGGTTTGTGCACTTGGTTTCGCCGCAGGTGGCGCGCGCCATGTCCCCTGACTGCCAGGGGGTACTGGCGGTCAGTCAACTGGCGGCCATCGCCGGGCGGCAGGCCGACATTGCCGACGTGGTGGCTGGGGCCCGCCTGGTGGTGGTGTTGCCCGCCGCCTCCGATCCGGGCAACGTCGGCACCATCATCCGGGCTGCCGACGCTTGCGGGGCCGACGCCGTGCTGGTGGCGGTTGGCAGCGTCGACGTGACCAGCCCGAAGGTGGTGCGCGCCACGGCCGGTTCCCTGTTTCACCTCCCGGTTCTCACCGGCCTAGAGCTGCCGAATATCGCTGCTGCACTGCGCCAGGCCGGCCTGCAGATACTGGGGGCCGACGGCTACGGCTCCCTGGTTTTAGAGGACAGCGGCGAGCTGTTGGCGGCACCAACCGCCTGGGTGCTGGGCAACGAGGCCCACGGCCTGGGGCAGGCCGAAAAAGCCATTTGCGACGACACCGTGCGGATCACGCTGCACGGCGCTGCCGAGTCGTTGAATGTGGCGGCGGCGGCCGCCATCGTCCTGCACGCTACCGCGCACGCCCAGCATGCGGCCCGCGCCTGAGGTCTTCGCCCCGCAGGTCCGGGTCGAGCAGGTGGACGAAGGGGAGCTGATCGCTGCCTTTACGCCGCTGCTGCCCCGTGGGGCACACACGCAGTTGGGCCCCGGTGATGACTGCGCGGTGGTGGGCACCCCGGGCGGCAACGTGGTGGTGACCTGTGATCTCCTGGTGGAAGGCCGTCATTTTTGGCTCGACGTCTCTAACCCTTGCGACATCGGGCGGCGGGCGGCAGCCCAAAACCTGGCCGATGTGGCCGCCATGGGGGCGACGCCGACAGCCCTCGTGTGTGCCTTGGCCTTGCCCGGGCAATTGCCCGCCCAGTGGGTGGTGGAGCTGGCCTACGGGCTGGGGCAGGCAGCGGCCACGGCCGGAGCGGGCGTGGTTGGGGGAGATCTGACCGGCGGCAGCCAAGTCGCCGTGTCCATTACCGCTTTCGGGCAGTTGGCGGGGCGGGCGGCCGTGACCCGCGCGGGCGCCCAACCGGGGGACGTGGTGGCGTTGGCAGGCACGGTGGGCATGTCGGCCGCCGGCTACGAGGTGGCGCGCCACCTGCGGGCACGGCCCACAGCGGATGCCGGGCAGACCGGGGCCGGGCAGCGCCAGGCAGCACCACACCTGTCGCGCAGCGACGAACTGCCCACCGCCGTCGCGGCGTGCCTGGAGATTTTTCGCGCCCCGCAGCCGCCCCTAAGCGCGGGCCCGGCGGCCGCTCGCGCCGGTGCCACCGCCATGCTGGATGTTTCTGATGGGCTCCTGCGGGACGCCGGTCGCCTGGCCCGGGCCTCCGGTGTCGCGGTCGCCTTAACCGAGGCCACGACGTGGCTGCCCGCGGTGACTGCGACGTTGCAGGCCAGCGCGGCCTGGCTCGGGCACGGGGAAGAAACGGTGCGGCGCTGGCTGCTGACCGGGGGAGAGGACCACGGGCTTTTGGCCTGCTTCCCACCGGGGGTAGCTTTGCCCGCTCCGTTCGTCCCGATTGGGCGGGTGGTCGATGGCCCACGCGGGCAGGTCCGTGCCCCCGGGCCGCAGCTGGCTAGTGCCGGGTGGGATCATTTCGCGCCCGTGCCCTAAGGCGGGGCCAGGTTGGTGGCGGGGGTTCTAAGGTGGCAGGGGAAGCGCTGCGTCTGGCCTGCTGGCGGCGGCGTCTAGCTATGCACGGCTCTTGGGGAATAGCTGCCCGCTGGCGGGCCACCATCATGTCCTTAGTTCACCATCATGCCCTTGTGCGACCATCATGCCCTTAAAACACCGAAATAAGGACATGGCGGTGAGCTAAGGGCATGGCGGTGAGTTAAGGACATGATGGTGAGCTAAGAACATGATGGTGAGCTAAGGACCTGATGGTGAGCTAAGGGCACGATGGGCAGATGCCAAACCCCCCACCACGACACGCCGCGCCTGTACATCCATGCGCCTTCCGCCAACCCACCGGGCAGCTCTTAGGTGCGTGGGGGCAGGTGGTGACAGACCGCTCCCGCACACGAAACGGCGGCCCCGCGGGGCCGCCGTTTCGGAAAATCTCAGAAGGACACGCGCCGCTCAACACGGTCCGACTTCAGGCAGGTGGTGCACACGTTCAGGCGCTTGGGGGCACCCTTCACGATGGCGCGCACGCGCTGAATGTTCGGGTTCCAGCGGCGAGACGTACGCACGTGGGAGTGCGAGACGCTCTTGCCGAAGCTCGGGCCCTTGCCACACACGTCGCAGGTGGAAGCCACTGTCGTTCTCCTCAACATCTAACCCAAAAGTAACTGCGCGACCCATTTGCGCGCCTGCCGGGCCGCTTTAGCGTTCCCAGGCAACCTGCAAAGCGTAGCTGATGGCGCGGCTTTTGCCCAAAACTGGCCCCGAAACTGGCATGTGCAACGTGACACATTGTGGCAGCGGCCAGGGCTTGTCCGCCTGGCTTGGCCGCGTGGGGGCGGTCAGCGGTAACCTAGCGGCAGCCAGAGCCAGGAGTAGCAATGACCGATGTTTCCGTCCCGCGGGTCAGTCACTTGACCGGCGAGCAGCTGCTGCGGTGGCTCACTGAGGGCGCGCGGGCCCTAGCACAGTACCGCGAGCGCATTAATCAACTTAACCACTTCCCGGTGCCTGACGCCGACACCGGCACCAACATGCTGGTGACCTGGGAGGCGGCGTTGGAGGTCGCCGAAGCCCAACTGGCAGCCGCCGACTTGGCGAGCGTGGCGGAGAGCGCCGCCGCCGGGGCTTTTCAAGCCGCCCGCGGCAACTCCGGCATCATTTTGGCCCAGGTGTTGGCGTCGTTCGCCGCTGCCTGCCAGGATCGAACTAGCCTGCACCCCGTCGGCTTCAGCCAGGCTCTGCAGGCATTGGCGGACGCCGCCTGGGAGGCAGTGGCTAACCCGGTAGAGGGCACCATGCTCACGACCTTACGGGCGGTGGCAGAGACGCTGGATTACTACCACGAGTTCGCTGACGCCACCGAGGTGAGCCTAGTGGCCTCGATGGCCGGGCGGCAACAGATCCAGGAGTACGACTCCGGTCCCACCGGCACCGCCGACGCGGGGGCCGTGGGCATGTCGCTGCTCCTGGCGGTCCTCGCGGACGTGCTTGGGGCAGGCACCCGCGAGGTGGCTCTGTGGCAGGAGGAAACCGCCGCATTGCTGGAGCTGGGTGGCTCCCAGAGCCCGGCCCTGGCCGACGAATTCGAGGTCATGTACGTGCTGCACGGCCCGGCTTCCCTCGCCCACCAGGTGCGGCAGCTGCTGACCACCTTCGGCAACTCCGTTGCGGTCACCGGCAGCGAGGACCTCCTGCGTGGTGGCCAGTGGCAGGTGCACGTGCACACCATCCAGCCGCAAAGGGCCTTGGCCTTACCCGGGCAGCTGGCACCGGCGGGCTTGGGACCCGCGCTGCGCTTTGGGCACGTGCGGCACCTGGGCGGCGGCGCAGGCATGCTGGGCTTGGAAGAGCCTGCCACCACTACCGCGCCAGGCGTCAGCCTGCTGCAGCGCAGTGGCCGGGCAGACCAGGCGCTGGTGGCCCCGGGAATAGTGGCGATCACTGCGGCCCCCGGCCTGGTCGAGCAACTGGCCCGCACGGGCGCAGTGGTGGTCTACGCCGCCGCCGAGGAGCCCGCCGCTGCCCGCGCCGCCATCGGCAAAGCCATTCGGGAGGTCGGGCAGGACGTCGTGGGCGTGAGCGCCTGCAGTCCACAGTTGCGCCAAGCGGCTGCCAGCGCCAGCCAGCGCCTGCGGGATGGGCAGCGGTGGGCCGCCGACACTCACGTGGTGGTAACTGACGCGGAGGACGAAGCGGGAGTGCTGGCCGCCACCCTGGCCCTGGCGGGGGCGCTACCGCGCACGTGGCCGACCGAGCAGCGGGCAGCGGAGGTGGCGCGGCGAGGGGCCCGAGCCCTGCACGACACCCGAATTGTCGCCTTGCAAGACCCCAGCGAGACAGAGTTCGACGACGCCGTGCGGTCCCTGCTGGTCGACCAACCCGAGGTGCTCACGGTGATCGTTGGCGCCCACCTCGACCCTGCCCTGCCCGATCGCTTGCCGTTCCTCCTGTCCCCCCTCTCCGGCTGGGTGGACGGCGAAACCGATCTGTTCATCGTTCAGGGAGGGCAAAGCCGCCCTGACGTGCTGCTGAGCGCAGAATGAGCGCCCCGCTCCGCCGCGACGTCGGCAGCGTGCTGACCGAGCCGCTGCCCCGCCTCGTCGGGGCCGCTACCGCCAAGAAGCTGGCCAAGCTGGGACTAGCCACCGGGGCTGACCTGCTCACGCACTATCCGCGCCGCTACGACACCTGGGGGGAACTGACCCCGATCGCCTGCCTAGCCGAAGGGGCGGACGTGACAGTCCAGGCGCGGGTCGTGGCGGCCCAGACCCGCCAGATGCGGGCCCGCTCCGGTGCCATCCTCACGGTGCGCATCTCCGATGGCACCGACGAGCTCACCCTGACGTTCTTCGGTAAATATCCCGGGGCGCTGCGCCCCCACGAGGCCCGCCTGCAGCCGGGAGCCACCGGCCTCTTCGCAGGCACCGTCTCCACCTACCGCGGGCAACGCCAGCTGACGCACCCCGACTACCAGCTGCTGGCCGACGAAGTGGGCGAGGCAGATGCCCGCGCCTGGACACAACGCCCCGTTCCCGTCTATGCCGCCACCGCCGGACTGCCCACCTGGGTCATCGCCCGGGCGGTCGGCATAGTGCTCGACAGTTTGGCGGACGCCGAGGTACCCGAGGTGCTGCCACCCGAGGTGCGGGCCGCCCGCGGCCTGCCCGCGGCCCGGCAAGCGTTGGAGTTGATCCACCGCCCCGCCACCCCCGCCGACTGGCAAACCGGCCGCCGCCGCGCCAAATTCGAGGAAGCCTTCGTGCTGCAAACTGCCCTGGCCCAGGCCCGCAGTGCCGCCGATGCCGCAGAAGCACCCACCTTCCCCTCCACCCCCGGACCGCTCGCTGCGGCCCTGGACGCCCGCCTGCCGTTCCCGCTCACCGCGGGGCAGCGCGCTGTCGGCGAGCAGATAGCCGCCGATCTGGCCCGCCCCACCCCCATGTCCCGGCTCCTACAAGGCGACGTCGGGGCAGGCAAAACGGTGGTGGCGCTGCGCGCCATGCTCCAGGTGGTCGACGGGGGCGCCCAAGCCGTGCTGCTGGCCCCCACCGAGGTGCTCGCCGCCCAGCATTTCCGTTCCCTCCGTGAACTACTCGGCCCCCTGGGCAACGGCGGCATGCTTGCTGGGGCCGACCACGCCACTCGGCTAGTGCTGCTGACCGGTTCTCAGGCAGCCCGCGAGCGGCGCGCCGCCCTCGCGGAGATCGCGGCGGGCACGGCGGGGATCGTGGTCGGCACCCACGCCCTGCTCGGCCAAAACGTGCAGTTTGCCCGCTTGGGTTTGGTGGTGGTCGATGAACAACACCGGTTCGGCGTTGAGCAGCGAGAACGGCTGCGCGAGCGGGACACGCGGGGGGTACACCTGCTGGTGATGACCGCCACCCCGATCCCGCGCACCATCGCTATGTCAGTCTTCGGAGACCTGGACGTCTCTGTGCTCCCGGAGCTACCCGCCGGGCGGCAGGCGGTGGAGACCTTCATCGCGCCCGCCGCCAACGAAACGTGGGTGGAGCGCGTCTGGCAGCGGGTCGCCGAGGAGGTAGCGCGCGGCGGGCGAGCATTCGTCGTCGTGCCCCGCATAGACGACGAGACGCACGAGGAAACCCCCACCGAGCTAGCCCCCGCCCCCGAGACAGGCCGGGTGCTGACCTCCGTTACCTCCCAGGTGGCGCAGTTGCGCGCGCACCCGGCCCTGGCAGGCATCAAGGTCGGGGCCCTGCACGGCCGACTGACTAGCGCCGAGAAGGACGCCGCCATGCGGGACTTCGTGGCCGGGGTGACCCCGGTGCTGGTGGCCACCACCGTCATCGAGGTGGGGGTGGACGTGCCCAGCGCCTCCATCATGGTCATCTGCGACGCCGACCGCTTCGGCATCTCGCAGCTGCACCAGCTACGTGGCCGCGTGGGGCGGGGCGGGGGCGCCGCCGTGTGCATTGCCATCTCCGCTGCCCCGCCCGGCTCGCTCGCCGCCGCGCGCCTGGCAGCCTTCGCCGCCACCGCCGACGGCTTCGCCCTGGCCGAAACAGACCTGCGGCTGCGCAGCGAGGGCGACGTGCTTGGCCAAACCCAGTCCGGGCGGGCCTCCTCCCTGCGCCTGCTGCGCGTGGCCCGCGACGGCGATGTCATCGCCGACGCGCGCGAGGCGGCGCGCGCCCTGGTGACAACCGACCCGCAGCTTACCCACCACCCGGCCCTGGCGGCGGCGCTCGCGGCCCGTTTGACGGCCAGCAGCGAGGCGAACCTGCACCGTAGTTGAGCGGACGCTGCCGCACTTGGCTTGGGCGGTGCGCCAGGCAACGGTTTAGCCTTGAGCCCATGAGCAGAATCGTGGCCGGCAAGTATGGCGGGCGCAGTCTCAGGGTGCCGGGCAGCGGCACCCGTCCCACCTCTGAGCGGGTGCGCGAGGCCCTGTTTTCGCGGCTGGAGCATCTCGGGGTGGTGAACGGGGCGCGGGTGTTGGACGGGTATGCCGGTTCGGGGGCGCTCGGCCTGGAGGCCGCCTCCCGGGGGGCCCGGCACGTGACCCTGGTGGAGAAGAATCCGCAGGCTGCGGCCGTGTGCCGAGCCAACGTCGCGGCTTTGCGGGCAGGTGCGGAAGTCAGTGTGCTGGTGGCAGATATTGGCGGTGTGCTAGCGGGGCCGCCAAACCTGCCGATCGGTCCGGTCGACTTGCTGCTGCTCGATCCGCCCTACGAGGTGGCCAACACACAGCTGGCCACCGTTTTGGCGGGCACGGCGCAGTGGCTGACCGACACGGGGGTCCTAGTGGTCGAGCGCGCCGCCCGCAGCGGTGAGCCGCCGCTGCCACCCGGTCTACGGGCGCTTAAACCCAAGAAGTACGGGGACACCGTCATCTACTTCTACGAGCACGCGTAGGCTAGCCCAATGCGAATCGCTGTCTACCCTGGCTCCTTCGACCCGCCGACCCGCGGCCACCTGGACATCGCTGCCCGCGCCGCCGAGATCTTCGACGAGGTCATCATCGCGGTGGCGCGCAATGCCAGCAAATCCGGTCTCTTTCCTGCCGCGCAACGAGCGGACCTGCTGCGCCAGGCCCTGGCGGGCCAGGCCCGCGTGCGGGTGGCGGAAGTGGACGGCCTGGTGGCAGACTTTGCGCGCGACCAGGGGGCCTGTGCCCTGATCCGGGGCATCCGCTCCGGCCAGGAAGCAGACCAGGAGGCCGCCCTGGCCCACATGAACAGTGCCCTAGGGGCCCCCACCACGGTGCTGCTGCTGGCCCGCCCCGAGTTGGCGCACCTGTCGTCGTCGTTCGTCAAGGACGCCGCCCGCCACGGGGCCGACGTCAGCCAGTTCACTACCCCGGCCGTGGCCGCGGCCCTGGCCGCGCAGTTTTCCAAGGAGTCCTGACATGAGTGCCAACCCGTTCCTCATCTCCACCCACGACTTGGGGCGCTCGCCCGGCTCGCACCGCGACTACTCGCTGACCGTGCCCGCCCCAGCCGATCTGGGAACCGACGTCATTGGGGTGCCGGAGGGGGCCGAGCTGGAGCTGCAGCTCGGCTTGACCGCGGTGTCCGATGGGGTGCTGGCCACCCTGGCCGGTACGGTGCCGCTCGCGGGCGAGTGCGTGCGCTGCTTGACTCCCCTGCAGCGGCAGCAGGCCGTGCAGGCCACCGAAATGTTCTTCTACCCCAGCGCCCGCCTGGCTGCCGCCCATGGGGAGGACGACGACGAGATGGCCGAACTCAGCGGCGAGGGCATCGACTTTGAGCCGCTGCTGCGCGACGCCGTCGTGCTCGACCTGCCCTTCGATCCTCTCTGCCGCCCCGACTGCCGGGGCCTGTGTCCGGATTGCGGCCTGCCGTGGGCCGAGCTGCCCGCCGACCACGGCCACAGCGTCATCGATCCGCGGTGGGCCGCCCTGGCCGCGCTGCAGACGCCCCAGGAGGACAAGTGAACGGGGCCAAACGCATCGATTTGGGGGCACTGCTAGAGAGGTGGGGCACCAGCATCGATGGCGAATTGTTGGTGCTCGCGTTGACACACCGGTCGTTTGCCAACACGGTGGGTGGACCCCACAACGAGCGCCTGGAGTTCCTAGGGGACTCGGTGTTGTCGCTCGTGGCCGCCGACTACTTCTATCGGGAGCAGCCCGGCCTGGCCGAGGGGCAGATATCGCGCCTGCACCACGCCACCGTCTCCGAGCCGACATTGGCGGCCCTGGCCCGCCGCCTAGACCTGGGCGACTATTTGCTGCTGGACCAGGCGGCGGACGGTTACGGCGCACGCGCGCAGGACTCAGTGCTCGCCGACGCGGTGGAGGCGCTCATCGGGGCCACCTACCTGTGTCACGGCTACGACGCCACCGCCCGGGTGGTGCGTTCACTGCTGGACGAGGTGTTCGCCGACGCCCCGCGCCTGGCCTTTCTCCAGGACCCGAAGACGCCGCTGCAGGAGTGGGCCGTCAAGCACGGCTACAGCCACCCCGTCTACGCCTCGCAGCACACTGGTCCCGACCACGCCCGTGTCTTCGCCGCCACTGTCAGCCTGGACGGCAAGGTGTACGGGCGCGGTAGTGGCACGTCCCGGAAGGCCGCCGAGGTCCAGGCGGCCGCCGAGGCTTGTGCCCGCCTCGGCGTGGACGGGAAGTAGCGGCCATGCCCGAACTGGCAGAAGTAGAGACCATTCGCCTGGGTTTGGCCCCCCGGCTGACGGGGGCGAGCATTACCGAGCTGGTGGCCCGCCATCCGCGCGTGACGCGGCACCAAGATGCCGCCCTCGGATACAGCGCCGCCGTGGGCCGCACCGTCACGGCCGTGGTGCGGCGCGGTAAGTTCCTGTGGGCGAGCCTGGGGGAGGACCTCGCGGTGCTCGTGCACCTCGGCATGAGCGGGCAGCTGCTGTACGACACGGCCGGGCACCTGCCGCCAGCACAGTCGCCTGCCGACCGGCACTTGCGGGCGGTGGCTCTGCTCCGCGGCGCCGATGGGGTCCCTTTCACGCTGCGTTTCGTGGACCAGCGGACCTTCGGCTACCTCAGCGTCGTGTCCCTCGTGGCGACCACAGACGGGGCGCCCGGGGGGATGGGCAGCGACGCGGCGTGTCTGCCCAGCTCCTGCGCCCACATCGCCCGGGATGCCCTCGACCCAGCCTTGGACGTAGCGCAAGTGGCGGCGGCCATCACCCGCCGACGCACCCCGATCAAAACCTTGTTGTTGGACCAGACGATCGTCTCGGGCATCGGTAACATTTACGCCGACGAGGCGCTGCACGGGGCCGGGCTGGCGCCCCACCGTCCCGGCACGAGCCTGCGCGGCGACGACGTGGCCCGCCTGTTGGCCGCCGCCCGCCAGACCTTGGCGGCAGCCATCGCGGTGGGAGGCACGTCGTTTGATGCACTTTACGTGGATGCTGACGGCACGCCGGGCTATTTTGCCCGCCAACTGCAGGTCTATGGCCGGGCGGGCGAGCCGTGCCGCAGCTGTGGTGCGCCGCTGGCGCGTGACACCCTGGGCGGGCGGTCGACCACGTACTGCGAATACTGCCAGGACTAAAGGCTCAAGTAGACTTGAAGGCATGGCAGGTACCAGCACCGACAGCGCAGTTGTCCGCGTAATGATCATCGACGATCACGAGATCGTCCGCCGTGGCATCGCCGAGATAGTGGACCGCGCCGACGGACTGTCCGTCGTGGCCGAGGCCGGCACGGTAGCCGAGGCGTTGCGGCGCGCCGACCTGGTGCGTCCCGACGTCGTGCTGGTGGACCTGCAGCTGCCCGACGGCACCGGCATCGATGTGATGCACAGCCTGCGCGACTCCAACCCGGCCATCAAGTCGATCGTGCTCACCAGTTTCGACGACGACGATGCGCTCGCGGAGGCGCTGGCGGCCGGGGCGCGCGCCTACCTCCTCAAGACCGTGCGGGGCGCGGAGATCGCCGAGGTCGTCAAGGCGGTGGCCGACGGCCGCACTTTGCTGGACGAACGCACCATCACGCGGCGGCGTGCAGACCACGACGACCCCACCGCCGACCTCACGCCCTCCGAACGCAAGGTGCTCGACCTGATCGCGGACGGGCTGTCCAACCGGGAGATCGGGGAGCGGCTGGGCGTGGCGGAGAAAACCGTAAAGAACCACATCACTTCGCTGCTGTCCAAGATGGGGCTGCAACGCCGCACCCAGGTGGCCGCCTGGGTGGCCGGCCAACGCGCCGCCGGCTGGCGCCACTGACCGCGCCAGCCCAACCGCAGCGAGGGCGCGGTCGCCCGGCCGAGGTCAGGTCAGGGGTACCTGCCACACCAGTTGGGTTCCGGCCCCCGTTTCGGTACGCCCAACGGTGAACGTGCCGCGGTGGCGGCGGGCCCGGGCCGCCAGGTTTTCCAGGCCAGAGTTGCGGGTGCGGTCCGTCGGCACCCCCACCCCATCATCAAGTACCTCGACCAGGACGTGGCCGAGGAGCCCGTGTCCGCTCACCGCCACCCGCACCTGCACCGAGGCGGCCCGGGCGTGGCGGGCCGCGTTGGATAGCCCCTCGCGCACCACCGCCACCACGTCGTCGGAAATGTCACTGTCCACCCGGTCCGAGACCTGCTGGGTCAGTTCCTCCGGGTTGGGGGCACTTGCCAAGCTCACCCCGTCTAGTTCGATCGTGAAGGACGGGGCAAAGCCTAGGGCGGTGCGGGCCAGGGAAGCTTCGCGGCGAATCCGCTCCGGCAGGTCAACCTCCTGATCCGGTTCCTTCAAAGAACGGACGATGGCCCGAATCTGGCGCACCGAATCGTCCACCGACGTCAGCGCCTGGTTAAGCAACTCCTCCACCCGTTGCTGGTTTTCCTCGCCGCGGGCAATGCCGGCCCGGGCGGTCTCCAACTGCATGCCGGTGGCAAAAAGCTGCTGGATCGCTAGGTCGTGCAGGTCCCGGCCGATGCGGGCCCGCTCGTCAAGAAGCGCAGCACGGTCTTCCGCATGGCGGGCCGAGGCGAACTCCAGCGCCAGGGCGGCTTGGGCCGCGAACGACTCCGCCATCTCCAGATCCGAACGGGCAAACTCCATGCGCCCGCGCCGCCGCAGCAGTATCAGCACGCCGATGCCGCTGCCGCGCGCCATGAGGGGGGCGTAGAGGGCCGGGCCGAAGCGGGCCAGCTGCGGCACGCGCAGGGTACGGGCCCGGGCCAGCGAATCGACGACGAGACCTGCGCCGTCACGCAGCACGGTCACCGCCCGGCCCTGCGGCGGAAACTGGATGCCTATCAGTCCGGCCGCTTCGTAGCCGTCGGCGATCTCGCACACCCACGATTGGCCAATGGAAGGCAACACGATCAAGGCGGTGTCAGCCTCCGCCACCTCCCGCACGAGGCGCGCGATGAGGGCCAGGGCCTCCTCCTCTTCTGTGCCTTGCAGGAGGGTGGTGGTGATTTGCTGGGACGCGCTCAGCCAGCGGCCCCGGTTCCGGGCCTCGGCGAACAAGCGGGCGTTTTGCACGGCGACCGCGGCGGCGGCGGCCAGGGTCTCGACGTTGGTGGCGTCCTCAGCGCTAAAGCCTCCCTCCTTGTCACACAAGTACAGGCGGCCAAAAGTCTGGTCCCGCAGGCGCAGCGCGGTCCCCAGGTAGTTTTCCATCGGGGGATGGCCAGCCGGAAAGCCCGAAAACTGGGGGTGGCCGTCCAGGCTGTCGATGCGCAGCGTGCCGTGGTCGGGGATGGCACCGATGACCCCGTGCCCGAGCGGCGGGTGTGGTAGCAACGCCGCGTCCGCGCTCGACATGCCGTGCTGCACAAACTGGGCGGTCTCGCCCCGGTTGTCCAACACCGACAGGGCACCGTAGCGGGCCCCGGTAATGGTGCAGGCCGAGCGCACAAAGATCCGCAGGGCTTCGCTCAGGTCCAATTCGCTTGCTAGTTCCAGGGTGGCGGCTAGCAGCGCGGGGGAGGGCAGGGACGTCATGCTTGTTCTCCTTCCACCGCGTCGCGGTAGGCCGGGCAGTTGGCAAGCAGCTGCGCGTGGGTGCCGCGGGCGGTCACTGTGGTGCCCTCCGCGGTGGGGGAGAGGACCAGGATTTCGTCGGCCGCCGCCAGGGCACGCAGCTGATGGGTGGCGACGACGACGCCCCGCCCAGCCCGGCTGGTTGCCAACAGGTCGCTGACCAAGCGGGCGGCAGTCTCCGGCTCCAGATGCTCGCCGGGCTCATCGATCAGGAGAAGGGGGGCCGGGGAGGCTAACGCGCGTGCCAGCAATACTCGGCGGCGCTCCCCACCAGACACACTTACCGCGTCCGAGCCCAGGTGTGTGTCCAGCCCGTCGGGTAGGCCAGCCAGCCACGGCCCCAGCCCGGCAGCGGTAAGCAGTTCGGTCGCTTGGGGGCGACTGAGCGCCCCGTTTGCCACCCGCAGGTTCTCGAACAGGGTAGTGGCGAAGATGTGGGCGTCCTCGGCGGTGAAAGTCACGTACGTGGCGGCAACGGTGCGCGGCAACTCGTGGGGTGCCACCCCACCCAGCTCGACGCGGCCCGCCCGGCTGGGCAGCAGCCCGGCCAGGGTCGCCAGCAGGGTGGTTTTCCCACTGCCAGACGGTCCCACTATTGCTACCGCCCGCCCGGGGGCCACCTCCAGTTCCACCCCGGTGAGCACAGGTTTGTCGGTGCTCCATCCCACCGCGAGATCCCGGGCCTGCAGCACGCTGGCGGAGGGTCTGGCCTCCGATGGCGGCGCGGCCACACTGTCGGTGGGCAGCAACGCATTGATGCGGGCGGCGGCTCCCGCCGACCGCACCCACTGCACGGCGGCGGCTGGCAGCCCGGCCACGGCCTCGAAGGCGGCGAAAGGAGTCAACGCCAGGACCGCGAGGCCCACGGCGGGCAACGAGCCGTTGGTGACCGCCGGAATACCGACCAGCAGGCAGCCAAGCACCGTGGCCCCGAGGGCGACGGTGTCTAGGGCGGTCGCGAAGGCCGCCGGGCGGGCGGCGTCGTCGGCCACCTGCGCCAGCTCGTTCT
This sequence comes from Buchananella hordeovulneris, assembly GCF_001907235.1. GTDB lineage: Bacteria > Actinomycetota > Actinomycetes > Actinomycetales > Actinomycetaceae > Buchananella > Buchananella hordeovulneris. Next base: position 5,804 of record NZ_MQVS01000006.1, on the reverse strand, counting down.
CCAATTGGTCGCGGCGGTGCTGGACTGCGGGCAGCTGGCTGCCAACCAGCACTTCGGCGGCCCCTGCGAGGGAGTCTTGGAGGAGCGCTGTCATCTCGCGGGCGGCGGCCTGCCGGTGATACTCGGCCCGGCGCGCGGAGCGCAGCGCCAACAGCGGACCACCGACCCCCGCCACCACCAGACCAAGGGCTAACACTAGGCCTGCCCACGGCAGCCAGCTGGCCAAAATCGCCACCGCCACGCCCCCCACGGCGCCGGCCACCAGCACCGGCAGCAGCGCACGGACCACCAGATCGCCCACCGCGTCGACGTCGGCACCCGTACGGCCGAGGACATCGCCGCGCCGCAGCTGGGCCACCTCGTTACTGGGGGACTGCGACAGCCGGTCGTAGATGCCGGCCCGCAGGCTCGCCATGCCGCTGAGTGCCACCCGGTGGCTGGCCAGTCGCTCCAGGTAACGCAGCACGGGGCGGGCGATACCAAACATGCGCACCGAGACGGCTGCCACCGTCAGAGAGAGCACGTACGGCATTTGGGAAGCGCGGGCAATGAGGTAGGCCGAGGTGGCTGTGAGGGCCACACCAGCGGCTAGCGACCCGGCCCCGAGCAGCACTGCCAACGCCAGGCGGGTACGGCGGACCCCCAACAGGGGCCAGATCTCGGTCACGGCGGCCCGTTCGGCCGCGAATGTGGGGAACTGGTTCATGCCGGCACCTCCGTGTAGGTCACCGTCAGCACCGCGTCAGCGATGCGGAGCAGACGCGGGCGGTGGGCGATCACGACAACGGTGCGGCCCGCCGCACGCAGCTCGGTCAGGCAGGCCAGAACGTAAGACTCGCTGACATGATCCAGGTGGGCTGATGGCTCGTCGAGAATTACCAAGGGGGAATCGCTGAGCAGGGCCCGGGTCAATGCCACCCGCTGACGTTGGCCCACCGACAGCCCCACCCCGCCGTGCCCGACCGGGGCCTGCCAGCCACCCACGTTGGCGACCACCTCAGCTAGGCCCGTGCGTTGTGCGGCGGTCTGCAACTCGGTGTCACTTACTTCCCGTCCCGGTGGGGCGACGGCCTGCCGGAGGGTCCCGGGTGTCAGCAGGGGGCGCTGGGCGACCCAGGTGACCAGCTCGTGCCAATCGGCGGCCTCCACGTCAGCCAGGTCTATTACCCCGGTGGGGGTATGCAGCAGGAGTTGACCGTCAGTGGGGGTGAGTAGGCGGGCCAGGCATTGGGCGGTGGTGGTTTTGCCTGCTCCGGATGGGCCCGCCAGGGCGGTTATCTGCCCAGGTTCGATCCAGCCACTCAGGTTTGCCGGGGCGAGGCGGCCCCGGGCCTCCACCGTGACCCCGCGTAGTTCTAGGCGCCCGGATCGCACGTCGGCGGCCGTGGGGTGGGCTCGCCGCTCCGCGGGCACCGGTGGTACGGCGGGGGAGGCCTCGATCAGGTCGCAGGCGGCCTGTGCGGCTGCCACCCCGTCGGCCGAGGCGTGGAATTGCTGCCCGACGCTGCGTAGGGGAGCGTAGACCTCGGGTGCTAGCAGCAGCACGGTCAGACCCGGGAGCAGGGGCAGCAGGCCGTGCACCATGCGCATGCCGATACCGACGGCAATCAGCGCCACCGACAGGGTCGCCAAGAAGTCCAACACCGCCCCGGAGAGAAAGGCGACTCGCAGCGTCGACATCGTGGTGTGGGTGTATTGCGTGCCGAGCTTCCGCACTCGGGCGCGGGGGGTGTCTTGCCGCCCGAAGGCCCGCAGGGTGGTCAGGCCCGCCAACAGGTCCAGCAGCTCCCCGCCCAGGCGGTTCATGACGGCGATGCGGGCGGCAGCAAAGTCCCGTGTCACTACCCCCACCAGCCACATGAAGATCGGGATGAGGGGCAGGGTGAAGATGGCGATGAGGGCGGAGGGGTAGTCCAGCCACCAGATGGTCAGGACGGTGGCTGGGGTGAGCGTGGCCGCCAGCACCAACTGCGGGAGGTAGGAGACGAAGTAGGGGCGCAAATCCTCTAACCCACGCGTAAGCAGGGTCGTGGTTTGTGCCGCCTGTGCCGTCACGAACCGGGGACCGCGGGCGATAGCTGCCTCGTGGGCGGCTGCCCGCAGCTCGGCCACGACGGCCGTGGCCGCGCGGTGAGACAGCCGGTCGCGCCCCCACACCACGCCCGCCCGGGCCCCCACCAGTGCCGCGATGAGTGCCAAATGTGGGAGCGTGGCTGCAAGGTGGAGGCGTCCCTGGGTGACACCTGCAACGACGTAGGCCAAGGTGAAGGCTTGGGCAATCGTCAAAGCAGTGGCAACAATGCCAAGGACAGCGGTGACAGCCACGTGACGCCGGGCGGCGCGGGCGTACCGCAAGAGACGCGGATCGACTGGCTTCACGTTTCTCCTGGTAAGCGCTGGCGGCAGCCCCCGGGTGGGACCGCCGCCAGCAATTGTCGCAGCTGCGTAGCGCTACTTGGGACTTCAGTCCGTGAGGAAGGTGCGGATCTTGGTCGGGTGCAGGCCTGCGCCCTGTTCCAGATCGACCGTGTCGGCCACGACCCGCTTGCGGAACACCCAGTAGGTCCAGCCCTGATAGGCCAGCACCACCGGCACCAGGCACAAGGCCACCACCGACATGATCTGCAGCGTGGGCACACTGGAGGAGGCCTGATGCATCGTCAAGGAGTAGGCCGGGTCAATCGCGGAGCGCATCACGTCGGGAGCCATCGCCCCGAAGATGAAGATCACCGCGGCGGCGATCGCCACCCCGTTGAAGATGAAGGCCCAACCTTCACGGCGGCGGGCCGCCATAGCTACGGTGCCCACCAGCGCGAGGGCCGCTACCACGAGCGGGGCCCACGTCCAGGCCACCGGCGAGTAGGCCAACTGCGCCCACAACACCCACACCGCCGCGATGACGGTGGCCACGACACTCAGCGAGAAGGCCAACTTGCCAGCTCGTTTTTGCAGGTCCCCGCCGGTCTTCAGCGCGGTGAAGATCGCGCCGTGCGCGGCGAAGATGCTGAGCGTGACCAGGCCCCCGAGCAGGGTGAACGGGCTGAGAAGGGAGAAGAAGCCGCCGGTGAGCTGGTGGGAGGAGGTGGCGAACTTCTCGGCCACCTCGGCGGGCGGCACCACGGTGCCATCGGCGCGACTGACCAGCTCGATGTGCATGCCCTGCACGAGGTTGGCAAACGCCACCCCCCACAGCAGGGACGGCACGTAAGCCGAGATGGTGTGGGTCCAATCCCAGGCATTGCGCCACTTGGGGGAATCAACGTAGTTGCGCCACTTCAGCGCACACACCCGCACGATCAGGGCCAACAGGATTAACAGCAGCGGCAGGTAGAAGCCCGCGAACATGGTGGCGTACCAGGCGGGGAAGGCCGCAAAGGTGGCCCCACCAGCGGTAAGCAACCACACCTCGTTGCCGTCCCAGACGGGGCCAATGGTGCGCAGCATGGCGCGGCGCTCTTGCTCCGAGCGCGGCAGGATGCGCACCAGCATGCCCACACCAAAATCGAAGCCCTCCAGGAAGAGGTAGCCGGTCCACAAGACCGCGATGAGGATGAACCAAAGAGTCGTCAGATCCATTGTCGCGGCCTTTCTCAGTATCCGAAGGACAGGTCGTCGGTGGCGGTGGCTGGGGCCTCAGTGAGGCTAGCCGGGCTCAGTTCGGTGACCCCTTCCCGGGCGTAGCGTTTAATCAGCCAGTACCAGACCACCCCGAGTGCGCCGTACAGCAGGGTGAACAACGCCATGGAGGTCAGCACTGAGGCGGCGGTGACATTGGGAGAGACGCCCATTTCGGTCAGCATCGCGATGCCGGCCAGGGGGTCGTCCGGGTTGGGGGCCACCACCCACGGCTGGCGCCCCATCTCGGTGAAGATCCAGCCGAAGGAGGCGCCGAGGAACGGCATGGGGATGGTGATCAGGGCGAGGCGGGACATCCACTTGGAGTCGGTGATCCGGTTCTTCCGCAGCTTGAGCCACCCGAAGAAAGCCAGGGCCGAGGTGAACAGGGCGGTGCCCATCATCAAGCGGAAAGACCAGTAGGTCACGAACAGGTTGGGGGTGTAGTCACGGCCGGTACCGAACAGCTCCTCGTTTTCGGCCTGCACCTCCTTCAGCCCCTTCACGTAGGAGTCCTCCCCGGTGAAGCTGCCGGTGGCCAGGAAGGAGTAAACGTAAGGGATGGTGATAGGTGCGGAGATGCCCTCGCAATCGCCGGAGAAGTTGTGGAAGGCGATCGGGGTAAAGCCTGCACTTTCACTGCCCACGCAGTGGCCCTCGGCCGCGGCCATCTTGCCGGGCTGGTACTTCACGACCTGCTTGCCTTGGATGTCACCGGAGACGACGACGGTGAGGGACGAGATGAGGATCACCAAGAAACCGAACATGGCCAAGGGACGCCACATACGGCGGGCGGAGTCTTCGTTCTTCGCCCGGGTTTCGCGCACCAGCCACCACAGGGACAGGCCGGCCACGAAAGTGCCCGCCACCAGGAAGGAGGTGGCCACCGTGTGGAAGAACGTGGTGAATACCTTGGGGTTGGTGACTACCTGCACGAAACCGTTGATGCCGTCCAGTTCGGCGCGCCCCGTTTCCGGGTTGAACTTGGCACCCACGGGATGCTGCATCCAAGAGTTGGCTACCAGAATCCAGAAGGCCGACAGGTTGACGCCGAGGGCCACCATCCAGATGCACAGGGTGTGCAGCCACTTGGGGAGCTTCTCCCATCCGAAGATCCACAGACCGAGGAAGGTAGATTCGAGGAAGAACGCCGCGAGGGCTTCCACGGCGAGGGGAGCGCCGAAGATGTCGCCGACGTGCAGGGCATATTCGGACCAGTTCATCCCGAACTGGAACTCTTGGACAATCCCGGTGGCCACGCCGAGGGCGAAGTTGATCAGCAGGAGCTTGCCGAAGAACTTGGTGGCCTTGAGCCAGTGCTCTTTACCGGTGCGCAGCCACAGGGTCTGCATGATCGCCACCAGCGGCGCCAGACCGATGGTGAGCGGCACGAGGATGAAGTGGTAGACAGTTGTGATACCGAACTGCCAGCGCGCGAGGTCAAGGGCCTCGAGCGCCATGGGTGAGGGAGTCACCTCGTCACCTTCCTAAAGTGTTGGGGCATTGGTCCCACGCACGGGACAAACATTGCCCCATTGTGGCGGACTTTTGGGCCTGGTTGTGACGCAGCGTCACTTTGAGGGTGGGCGGGGCGCGTATTTTCGCGCCCCGCGGATGGCGCCACGCGCCAACTGGCAGTTACTTGTGTGGGCAAATTAGCGAACTGTGGGCGTGACAATTTCGCCCGCGGCAAGTCTCCCGCGGATGCAGGGCCCGGTGTGGGATACTGGCCTGGCTGGTTCGCTCCGCATCGCGAGCCTTCATTTTTTCGTGCGTGTTGGCGCCTCATCCGACGGCCGCCTCGGGCACGAACCACAGACTTTCGGTTCCTGAACCTAAGAACCATTCGCGGCAGCGGCAGATGTGGGGCGCTGCCCGGGTAGGAGTACCGCTATGGCGACCACCCGCAAGAAGACAACGAGCGAGCCAACGGAAGAAACGGCCGAGCAGCCGACGGCGCCCGCCGGACAGGAGGCTGCGCCGGTTAAGGCCAAGCGCACCCGGCGCAAGGCAGCTACCCCGGTGGCTGAGCCAGAAGCTCCGGTCGAGGCGCAGCCGGTGACGGTAGGTGAGGGGCAGGTCGAGGAGGCTGCGCCGGTTAAGGCCAAGCGCACCCGGCGCAAGGCAGCTACCCCGGTGGCTGAGCCGGAAGCCCCGGTCGAGGCGCAGCCGGTGACGGCAGGCGAGGG
>NZ_MQVS01000005.1 GCF_001907235.1 Buchananella hordeovulneris | reverse complement strand
CGCCCAGCAAACCCCATCTCCAACTCATCCAAAACCACATCCCGATCCCAACCCACAACAACCTCCAACCCAACACAACAAACCGTTGCACTGAGCATCTGACACCACCTATATGGCGCTTGTGGACCGCTGGGAGCCAACTAGGGCGGTGGGGTTGGTGCGCCCTGTCCCTCACCCGGGGGCGCCGCGCCCGTCCTTGCCCACGGCATCAACCCAGGTGGTCTCCTCATCGCGCAACGCCGCGACCTTGGCCACCAGCGCGTCAACCCCCGGGTGGGTGGCGGCGAACGGATCTGACAACTCGATGGGGCTGGTGGGCGGCGAGTCCAGGCGCAGACTGTCCCAGCTGACGGCGAAGTCAGCCCCGCGCGCCCGGCAGGCAGCAACGAAACGCCCCCGCAAGGCCGCCCGGGTCGCCGGGGGCGTGGTGCGGGCCGCGGCCCGCTCCTCTGCGCTGAGCAACGTGGCCAAGGCCCCGCTGGCCGCCAGGCGGGGCGCCAGCGCGGTGGTCGGCCGCAGATCGTGGAAGGCCAGCTCGATGCGGGCCCGCAGCACCCGTAGCTCCTCCCCCATCAACTGCGGGTGCCGGGCGCGGTGCGCGGCCAGCAGGCGCCGCTTTATCGCCCAGTCGATCTCGGTGTCGATGCCGCTGATATCCCGCGTCCGCAGGGCCGACACCACCCGCGGCGCGAGGTCGGTGAGCACCATCTCGACCCCCGCCAGGGCCGGAGGCGGGCCCGTGCGCGCCAGGAGGGCGGTCAGGCGCGTGAGGAACTCCTCCTGGAGGTCCACGGCCGTGCGCTCGCGCCCCGCCACCGTGGCCGCCGCCTCGTTCCCCCAGGGGCTGGTGCCCAGTCGCGCCAACGTGGCCAAGGGGTCGCGCAGCACCAGGTCGGAGAAGTCCTCCCCCGCCTCCAAGGCGTCCAGCAACAGCCACAGCACCGCACCGCGCAGCGCCATCGTCGGCTCAGCCATCGTGGTGTCCGCGCTGGTCACGTGCAGCCGCCGCCACCGGCGAGCGTCGGCGTGCGGCTCGTCACGGGTGTTCACCAGCGCCCGCGCCCCCGTGGTGTCCTTGGAAGCCAGGTGATGCAGGTGTGGGGCGCGCGGTGACAGCCCCCAGGCGGCTTCCTCGTCGTCGCCCGCCCCCGGCAAGGCAATCCCCGCTCCCACCAGTACCGGGCGCGTGGCCAGGAAGGTCGCCAACACCGGCAGGGCCGCCTCGACGTCGAAATCCCGCGGCACGCTGTAACTTTCGTGGCAACCGTAAGTGTTGCCCGCGCTGTCAGTGTTGTTGGCCAGCACGTGCACACTGCCCGGCTGCCCGCCCGCCGCGAGGTCTGCCTCGGTGGCCACCGCCATGTCGGCCAACAACGCCCGCCCCGCCACCTCCTGCGCCACCAGCTCCCGGACCGTGACACACTCCGCGGTCGCGTACTCCGGGTGGGCGCCGATGTCGAGATACAGCCTCCCTCCGTTGGGCAGAAACACGTTATTGGAGCGGTAGCCACGTGGTCGGTGGCGAAACAGGCGTTCGGCCACCTCCTCCACCCCCACGGCCCCGCCCACCGCGCCGGGCACGAAACGCAGCCCGAACTCGGTCTCCACCCCCGCGATGCGGGTCACTGGCCGCCCTTCTGGACGAAGCCCTGCACAAACTCCTGGGCGTCTACCGCCAACACCTCATCGATCACGTCCAACACCGAGGCCAGATCGTGGCTGGCTCCCGGCGTGGCCGGACCCGGGGTGGGGGCGTCGTCCTCCGGCGGGGTCTCCTCGTGCGACGAACGCGACGGCTGCGCAAAGCGACTCATGGTTTGTCCTTTCCTAGGTTGTCATCATCGGTGAGCGCCGCCAGCACGTGGGCCACGTCCGGAGCGGCCGCCACCACCGACTCCACCTCCGCCCGCGTCCACGCCAACGGGTCAGTTATCGGCAAGCGGCGGTGATGCCGCGCTCCCGTCTCCAGCAGCACCGAGTGCCACCCGGCCGCCACCACCTGGCCCGGGAACCGCGTCAACAACTGCCCGCGCAGCCAGGCCCGGGTGGTTGGCGGCGGCTCACTCAACGCCGCCGCCAGCGTCTCAGGCCGCCAGCGCTCGCGGGCCGCCCGCCCGCTTGGCACCAAGCCCGCCAGGCCTCGGCCCAGCTCCGACCACGCCAGGTCCACGGCGTGTGCCACCACGTCGCCCTGCGCGCCCGGGTGCCGCTGCGCCGAGGCGGTTACCAGGTCGTGTTTGGCCACCCACTCCAGGTGGGTGGCCCGCGGCCCACCCGCCCGTTGTGCGGCCAACGCGTCCAGGCTCGCCTGCCAAAATGCCAGCAGGGCCCCAGTCTCGGCCCCGGCCGGGCCCGCGCCCGCCGCCAGGGCCTCCAAGTCCACCTCCAGCGGGTTGGTGGGGGCCGGGGCGGGCAGGCCGTGGCGGTCCAGGAAGTCGCGCGCCTGGTCCAGGTAGGTCTGGCAGATCGTCAGCGGATCGGCCTCGCCCCCGGCCGCCAGTGCCACCCGGGTGGTGAGGGAAACATCGTGGGACACCTCCCGCACGGCCGCCACCGGATCGGCCAGCGCCAGGGCCCGCCACGCGGCGGGCACCCCGTCGTGCAGCACCTGCAGCACCAAGTTCGTCATGCCGAGCTTGAGCCAACTACTGGTGTCGAAGCAGTTGGCGTCTCCGCAGATCAGGTGCAGGCGCCGCCACCGCTGGGGGTCGGCGTGCGGCTCGTCGCGCGTGTTGACCAGTGGCCGGTCGGTGGTGGTGCCAAGCCCGACGACCCGCTCGAAATAGTCAGCCCGCTGGCTGATCTGCAGCCGGGCATTGTCGGCGATCACCCCGTGGCCGACGCGTCCCGCTCCCACCAGCAACTGGCGGGTGACAAGAAAGGGCACCAAGGCATCGACCAGATCGGGAAACGGGATGGCGCGGTCCACCAAGTAGTTCTCGTGGCAGCCGTAGGTGGCACCCTTGCCGTCAACGTTGTTCTTGAATAAGCGCACCCCGACCCCCGCTTCCCCCAGCCGTGCGGCCCCGGCGGTCAGCAGTGCTTCCCCGGCCCGGTCGGCGCGCACCGCCTGGGCCGGGCTGGTGCACTCCGGGGTGGCGTACTCGGGGTGACCGTGGTCGACGTACAGGCGCCCCCCGTCGGGCAGACAGGTAGCCGTGCCGCGCTGCCACTCCTCCTCCAACCGGGTCAGGCGCACCACGGCGGCAGTCCGTACCCGGCCGGGCACCGGGCCTTCCACGGAGGCCCCGGGCCGGTGGGTGAGCATTGAGGGGTCCGCGGCCGCCGGATCCATGTCGAAACCGCGGGCGTCACGCAACGGAAACTCGCCGGAGTAGTCCCAGCGAACCCCTGGGCTGCGGCCTGCTGCCGCCGCGGCCTCCAGGCAGGCCGCCACGACCTCCTCGCTGGTTGCCCCCGTGATCCCGTACTCGGTCTCCAGGCCCAGCACGGTGGGCGGCGCGGCCGTCATTGCCCGCCCCCGGCGGGGTGGAGGATCCGCAGAGACACCACACTGGCGCCGCGTCGCCCCGACACCCGCGCCCAATCGTCGGGGTGGACGGTGGAGTGCAGGCTCTCGTTCTCGGCCACCTCGTCCCGCACGGCCGCCGCCAGGTGGGCGGCGCTGATGCCCCGCACCCCGGTGCGCACCAGGTCTTTGACGGCGGCTTTCTTGGCGCGGTCGACGATGTTGGCCAGCATGGCACCGGACACCAGGTCCGCCACATGCAACACCTCGGTGGTGCCATCGGCCCGGGTCAACTCCACCAGGGCGGTGGCCGGGGTGCAGGTGTAGAGCTGTTGGATCACCTGCTCCGTCAATGCTGCCACCGCCGCGGCGGGCGAGCCGGTGGTGGCCAGCAGGTCGGGGTGCAGCGGCAGATCCGCGGTCAGGTAGGTGGAGAGGATCTCGCGCGCCCCGGCGGCGCTCGGGCGGCCGATGTGGATCTTCACGTCCAGGCGTCCGGGCCGCATGATGGCCGGGTCGATCATGTCCTCCCGGTTGGTGGCCCCGATGATGACGACGTTGTCGAGTTCGTCGACCCCATCGATTTCGGCCAGCAGCTGCGGCACCACGGTGGTCTCCACGTCGGAGGACTTGCCGGACCCGCGGGTGCGGAAGAGGGAGTCCATCTCGTCGAAGAAGACGACGACGGGCACCCCGGTGGCGGCCTTTTCCCGTGCCCGAGCGAAGATGACGCGGATGCGTCGCTCCGTTTCCCCGACGTACTTGTCCAACAGCTGCGGGCCCTTGATGTTGAGGAAGTAGGCATCGTGGGCGGCATTAGCGGCCAGGGAGGCGGCCACGGCCTTCGCGATGAGGGTCTTGCCGCACCCAGGTGGACCATAGAGCAGCACCCCGCGCGGCGGTGTCAGGGCGTGTTCCCGGTACAGGTCGGGGTGCAGGAACGGCAGTTCGACGGCGTCGCGGATCTGCTCGATCTGTTCGGCCAGCCCCCCGATGTCCGTGTAGGACACGTCGGGGGCTTCCTCCAGCAGCAGTTCCTCCACTTCGGCCCGCACCACGGGGCGCAACGCCACCCGGGCCGCCAGGTCCGCCACCAGGGCGTCGCCGACGCGCGGGCGGGCGGCGAGCAGGGGGCCCGCCAGGGTGAGAATCTGTTCCTCGTCGTGGCGGGCCAGCACCAGCACGGTGCCGTCCGGGTAGGTTTCTTTGACGGTGACCACATCTCCGTGACGGGGTGGCGACGCCTTGGCAGTGGCCACGAGGTGTTCGTTGAGCAACACGACTTCGCCCACCGCTAGGGCCGAGGCGACTATTCCCGGCCCGATCCCGACGCGGTGTCGGCGCCCCGCCAGCGAGACGTCGGCGGTGCGGGCGGTGGCGTCGACAGCGAGGACGACGCCATGCGCCAGGGGCGGCTGCTGCAGCGCTTCCAGGTCAGCGTGCAGGGTGACTATCTCGGTGCGGGCGGCTCGCAAGGCGTTGGCTAGGTGCCGGTTCTTGCGGGTAAGAGTTCCGGCTTCTTCGGCCAGTTCCCGCAAGCGTTCACGCACCGCCGGGCTTGCACCCGGGGCATCGAGGCCCGCCCCTAGCGCGGCACGCGACGCGCACGAGGGCGCGGCGGGAGCAGTGGTAGCGGAATCTTGGGCTGCCTGTGTCATGGATGCCTCCCGGGTGAGGGCCTGGCACGCCCCTCTTTGGTACGACCGTTCCAATGAGCTTACGACCACACTGCAGGCCAGACAACCGGTTTTGCCACCCGCTTGCCGCTGATTGTGCGACCGCTGCGCGGTCGGTCCCCTGCGCGGCTTCCTAAACCGCCACTACAATTTGGCCCGCATTCCTCATTTCTCTTCCCGGGAGGTTTTCACGGTGCGCGTGCCACGGTCGTTTGCAGCGTTTATCGGACTGGCTTTGCTGGGGGTGACCAGTGGGTGCGCGGACACCGCTGAGGCGCGTTCGACGGCCGCTGCTTTGGCTCCGGTGGCCTACTCGCTGGCCTACGCCGACGAGACCGCCCCCACCGCTGCCGAAGTGGAGGCCGCCATCTCGGCGCTGCAGCTGCCTGCCGAGGTGCCTGCGCAGGCACGGGAGGAAATTTTGCAGCGAGCCACTGAATTGTTTAACGACAATCAGAGCAAGGAGCAGTCCGAGCGGGTCACCGGGGCCACCGCTCAGGTGGTGTCCGTGGGGACGATTGCCACCCCGCAGCAGGACGATCTGGCGGTGGTTGAGCTGCAGGTCAGCTACTCCTCGCCGGTAGTTAACTGGCAGGCCCAAACTTTCGCGTACGCGAGTTTTTCCTGGGGCGAGCTGGAGCGGCTGCTGCTGGTGCGCGGCACCACCCCAACCGACGCACTGGTCGAGGCAGAAGAAGCGTTTGGCTTTATGCCCGCCACCTATCGGGACGAGCAGGCCGAGCCGCAGCCGTAGCCTGCAGGTGGGGTTGTCCGCCAACCGTGGGCGCCCCCTCGTGCTTGCTCTCGCCACGCGGGCGGGCACGGCTCTGGAAATCACTGTGGCTGGCTGCGGCAGTGCCGCGCAGCGGCCGCCTGCTGCCTCATTCCAGGCGCATGTTGGGCGGTAGTAACCCGCCGAAGTTGTTCTTGGGCGCAGGAGGGGGACGGAACTTGCCGCCTGCGGACTTCACCTCAATCTCGGCCACGATAGCTGGCTCGTGTGGAGCCGCCGGGCAGGCTTGCCGACTCCTCGCCGCACCCGGCGGTGCCTACACCGAGAACAACCACCCTGCGCGTAATTTCGGCGGTGCCGGTCGCGCCCGCCTCCCGCGCCCGGGCCCTAGCATTGGACACGTGAGTGACCTGCCCGCGCCACCTGCGCCCACCCGCCCAGATCAGTCCCACCCCGCGCCTCTTGGCCGCATCCCTGTGACGGAGGTCTTCCCTGTCGTCGAGGATGGCCTGTGGCCCGCCAAGGCCACCCAGGGGGAAGCCTTCCCGGTGCGTGCCACCGTCTTCCGGGAGGGACACGATGCCTTCGCCGCCACGGCAGTGCTGCTTGACCCGCAGGGCAATGTGCACTCTACGGCCCCGATGGTGGAGATCGCCCCCGGGCTGGATCGTTACGAGGCCTGGCTCATGCCCGATGCCCCCGGGCAGTGGAGCTTCCGGGTGGAGGGGTGGTCGGATCCGTACGCCACTTGGAGCCACGACGCCACGGTGAAGATTAATGCGGGCAGTGACGTCGAGCTGATGCTGGCCGAAGGGGCGCTGCTGTTGGAACGGGCGGCAGCCCGCTCCCTGCCTGCCGAGGCCCAGCGGGTCTTGACGACGGCAGCCGCCCACCTGCGGGACGGCGCGCGCCCGCCGCAGGCGCGTCTGTCCGCCGGGTTGTCGCCGCAGGTGCGGCGGGTGCTGGCTGCTCACCCGCTGCGGGACATGGTCTCCCCGTCGCGTACCTACCCGCTCGCTGTGCACCGGCCGCTGGCGCTGGCTTCGGCCTGGTACGAGATCTTCCCTCGTTCCATCGGTGCCTACCAGCACGCCGACGGCTCCTGGCAGTCGGGTACCCTGGCCACGGCGGCCGCTGACCTGCCGCGGATCGCGGGCATGGGCTTCGACGTCGTCTACCTCACCCCGATTCACCCCATCGGCACCACCAACCGGAAGGGCCGCAACAACACCCTGCGCGCGGAACCCGGCGACCCCGGTTCACCGTACGGAATTGGCAGCGCCGCGGGAGGGCACGAGGCTATCCACCCAGACCTCGGCACCGAGGAAGACTTCGCGGCCTTCGTGGCGCGCGCCCGCCAGTTGGGCCTGGAGGTAGCCCTGGACATTGCCCTGCAGTGTTCCCCAGACCACCCGTGGGTGACCGAGCATCCGGATTGGTTCACAATTCGGGCCGACGGATCGATTGCCTACGCCGAAAACCCACCGAAGAAGTATCAGGACATCTACCCTCTCAATTTCGATAAAGATCCCGAGGGCATCTACGTGGCGATTCGCGACATGCTGCTCGGCTGGATCGATTTGGGGGTCACCCTCTTCCGGGTTGATAATCCCCACACCAAGCCGGTGAGTTTCTGGCAGCGTCTGCTGGCCGAAATAAATGCGCAGCACCCGGAGGTTATCTTCCTCTCGGAGGCGTTCACGCGCCCGGCCATGATGCGCACGCTCGGGGCGGTGGGCTTCCACCAGTCGTACACGTACTTCACTTGGCGCACCGGGGCGGGCGAATTGGGCCAATACCTCGTGGAACTCGCCGAGCAGACCGCCCACCTGCTGCGCCCGAACTTCTGGCCCACCACCCATGACATCCTCACCCCGCAGATGTGGGACGGTGGGGCCCCCATCTTTGCGGCCCGGGCGGTGCTGGCCGCCACGGCCTCCCCGTCGTGGGGCATCTACAACGGCTACGAGCTGCTGGAGGACGTGCCCCGCCCGGGTGCGCAGGAACAGATCGATAACGAAAAATACGAGTACAAACCCCGCGACTACTCCCGGGCCGACGGCTTGGGTATTGCCCCGTTGCTGGCCCGCCTGAACGCCATTCGGGCCGACCATCCAGCGCTCCGGCAGTTGCACCGGGTCACCATCCACCCGACCTCTAACGAGGCACTGTTCTGTTTCTCCAAGCACGTGCCCGCCCACTTGTCGCCCACCGGGCGCGCGGACACCGTGTTGGTGGTGGTCAACCTCGACCCGCACCACCAGCAGTCGGGCATTTTGTACTTGAATGTGGCGGCTCTCGGGGTGGGCGGCGCCGACGGCAGCGCCGGCCTGCGGGTCCGCGACGAGCTGGACGGCGCCGAGTACACCTGGAATGCCACCCCGTATGTGGAACTCAGTCCCTTTGGTCACCTGCCCATCGGCAAAATGGCGCACGTGTTGGAGGTCAGTGCCCAGTGAACACCAGAATGTTGCCGACCGGAGTGCCGGTAATGGGCGAGCGCCCCGGGCTCAGCCCAGATCCCGATTGGTTCCGCACCGCCGTGTTCTACGAGGTGTTGATCCGCTCGTTCGGGGACTCCCAGGGCTCGGGCTCGGGGGACATCGTTGGGCTCACCCAGCGCCTGGACTACCTGCAGTGGCTCGGCGTGGACTGCTTGTGGCTGCCGCCGTTCTACCCTTCCCCCTTGGCCGACGGCGGCTACGACGTAGCCGACTACACCGCCGTAAATCCCGACTTTGGCACCATCGACCAGCTGCAGACCCTGATCGACGAGGCGCACGCCCGCGGCATGCGCATCCTCATCGACCTGGTCATGAACCACACCTCCGCCGCGCACCCGTGGTTCCAGGCCTCCCGCCAGGACCCGACGGGGCCGTACGGCGACTTTTACGTGTGGGCAGACGAGCCGTCGGCGTACGCGGACGCGCGCATAATTTTCGTGGATACGGAGAAGTCCAACTGGACGTACGACGACGTGCGTGGCCAGTACTTCTGGCACCGCTTCTTTTCGCACCAACCGGACTTGAATTTCGAGAACCCGGCGGTGGGCGAAGCCATGGCCGAGGTGGTGCGTTTTTGGGCGCGGCGCGGAGTGGACGGCTTCCGCCTCGACGCCATCCCCTACCTTTTTGAAGCCGAGGGCACTAACTGCGAGAACCTGCCGCGGACGCACGAGTTCATTGCTGACCTGCGGGCCATGCTCGATACCGAGTTTCCCGGCAAGATCCTGCTGGCGGAGGCCAATCAGTGGCCGCACCAGGTGGTGGAGTACTTCGGCACTCCCGAACGGCCCGAATGCCACATGTGCTTCCACTTCCCAGTCATGCCCCGCATTTTTTACGCCCTGCGGGAGGGCAAGGCCGCCGCGATCCGCGACATTCTGGCCGATACTCCCCCGATTCCGGCGGCGGGCCAGTGGGGCACATTCCTGCGCAATCACGACGAGCTGACCCTGGAAATGGTCACCGATGCCGAGCGGGCGGCCATGTACGGCTGGTATGCCCCCGATCCGCGCATGCGCGCCAATATCGGCATTCGCCGTCGTTTGGCCCCCCTGTTGGACAATTCGCGCGCCGAGATCGAGTTGGCCAATGCCCTGCTGCTGAGCCTGCCGGGCAGCCCCTGCCTCTACTACGGCGACGAGATCGGCATGGGGGACAACATTTGGTTACCCGACCGGGACGGGGTGCGCACTCCCATGCAATGGACTCCCGACCGCAACGCCGGCTTTTCGAGCGCGGACCCGGGCCGCCTGGCCTTGCCCCTTATTCAGTCGCTGAATTACCACTACGTCAGTGTCAACGTCGAATCCCAGATCTCCCAGCGCGATTCCCTGCTGCACTTCACTCGCAACATTTTGGCGGTCCGCAAGGCCCACCCCGCGTTCGGGAAAGGCGATTTTGCGCTGGTGGACAGCGACAACGACGCATTGCTGGCGTACGTACGCCGCACGGCCGACGAGACGTTGGTGTGCGTAGCCAACCTGGCCGACCGCGCCCACAGCGGGACGGTGCAGTTGCCAGAGTTGGCAGGTCGTCCCGTGCGGGACGTGCTGGGCGGGGCTGATTTCCCGTCCATCAGCGATCACGGCACCCTCACCCTGAGCTTGGCCCCGCGCGGCTACTACTGGTTGGAGGTAGGCCAATGACCGACTGGTTCCACTCAGCCGAGCTGGTTTCCTTGCTCGCCCAGTGGCTGCCCACCCTCCGCTGGTTTCCCGCCAAGGACGACCCACTGGCAACCATCGAGTCTGTCCAGTGCGTGCCGCTCGCGACGGCCAGCGACGATGTCCGCCTGGCGCTGGTGCGCCTCGCCACCGCCGAGGGTCCCCTGGTCCTCCAAGTGCCGCTAGTGCGTCTGCCTGCCGCCCCGCCCGGGGCCGACGTCGTCGGCCGGGTGCAAGGCGGGGTACTGGTGGATGGCGCGGCCCAGCCCCACTTCCTGGCGGCCTGGTTGGCGGCCGCCGAGACGGGTGGGCAGGTGCTGGCCGCCCCCGACGGCAGCTCGCCGCTGCCGGAGCTGCGGGCGGGCCTGGCAGGAGCCCGGGCGCTGGGCGCCGAACAGTCAAACACTTCGGTGTTACTACCGAGCGCGACCGGCGGGGCGGTGCTCAAGCTGTTCCGGGTGCTGGCCAGCGGCGAGAACCCGGATGTCGCATTGCCGGTGGCCCTGGCGCGGGCCGGGTGGCACCGGGTGCCGCGTCCCGTGGCTTGGTTGAGTTTGCCGGCCGCCGGAGCGCTGCTGGGGCAGGCGGGTAGCGTCGTCCACAGCGGGGTGCTGGCCACCTACGTGCCCGCTGCCACGGATGGCTTCACTCACTTCACTAACCTGTTGGCGGCTGGCGAACGCGAGCAGGTCACACAACTGGCGGGCACACTCGGGGCCGCCACGGCCCAGATGCACGCGGTGCTCCACAACCTCGGCACTGCCGACCCCGGGCAGCCCGCCGCCTTGGTCGCCAAGCTACAAGCGCAAGCCGATTGGGCCATCGGGGTGGCGAGCGTGCTTGCACCGCTGGCGGGTGACATCAAGGACGCCCTGGCCGCAGTCGCGCACGTGGGAGACCTGCCCGCCGCCCATCGGTTGCACGGCGACTACCACTTGGGGCAGTGCCTGTGGGGCGCCGACGGCTGGTATGTGTTGGACTTCGAAGGCGAGCCGCTGCGACCGCTGGCGGAACGGACCGCCCCCGACCAGCCCGCCCGGGATGTGGCGGGTATGCTGCGGTCGTTTGACTACGCTGCCGCGGTGGCCCACCTGGCGGATGATGAGCTCCGGCAGGCGGCCCGGACTGCTTTCCTGGCCGGCTATCGGGCAGAAGAACTCGCCGCGCCGCTGCCAGAAAAGCTGGTGCGAGCCTACGAGTTGGATAAGGCCCTTTACGAGGTGGTGTACGAGGTTCGTAACCGGCCGGACTGGGTGGAAATACCGCTCGCGGGGGTGCGGCGACTGCTCGCGGACAGCTAGGCATTGGCCTGGCGAACCTCCCCCACCGGGCGGCAAATCGTGCCAAAGTAATGCTATGAGCATTCCAGACTCCCCGAACCCGGTGCCCGCTGCCTCGCAGGCCGCCCCCATTCGCGTAGACGACGCAATTTTGGGTCAGGTGGCCGTAGGCGAGTATTACTCCCCACACTCGGTGCTGGGACCACACGTAGGCGAACACGGCATCACTATCCGCACGGTCCGGCACCTGGCCGACGAGGTGACGGTGGTGACCGAAGAGGGCAGTTTCCCTGCCGTGCACGAGGCCTACGGGGTGTGGGTGGCGGTGCTGCCGGGCCAGGAGATGATGGACTATCGGCTGCAGGTGCGGTACGGCGACTCGGTGGCCGAGGTGGATGATCCTTACCGTTTCCTGCCCACCGTCGGGGAGCTTGACCTGCACCTGATCCGGGAGGGGCGGCACGAACGGCTCTGGGAGGTCTTGGGCGCGCACGTGCGCGAGTACGACGGCCCGCTCGGGGCGGTGCGCGGCACCTCGTTCGCGGTGTGGGCCCCCAACGCACAAGCCGTGCGGGTGGTCGGGGACTTCAACTATTGGGACGGCACCGGCACCTCCATGCGTTCCCTGGGCAACTCCGGGGTGTGGGAGCTGTTCATTCCGGGGGTAGGCGTGGGCGCCCGCTACAAGTTCGAGATCCGCCAAAGCGACGGGGCCTGGCGGCAAAAGGCCGACCCCATGGCGCGGGCCTGCGAGGTGCCCCCGGCCACCGCGTCGGTGGTCACCAAGGATGTGCACACCTGGGGCGACAAAGACTGGATGGAAAAGCGGGCGCAGCGCGACCCCCACGCGGGGGCAATGAGCATTTACGAGGTGCACCTCGGCTCGTGGCGGCCTGGCCTGTCCTACCGCCAGCTGGCGACGGAGCTGGTGGACTACGTCGTGGACCTGGGGTTCACGCACGTGGAGTTCATGCCGGTCGCTGAGCACCCGTTCGGCGGATCGTGGGGCTACCAGGTCACCTCCTACTACGCCCCCACATCCCGCTTCGGCACCCCCGACGACTTCCGTTTCCTGGTCGATGCCCTGCACCAGGCGGGCATCGGCGTGATCCTGGACTGGGTGCCCGCCCACTTCCCGAAGGACGAGTGGGCCCTGGCGCGGTTCGACGGCACGCCGCTGTACGAGCACCCCGACCCGCGCCTGGGTGAGCACCCCGACTGGGGCACCTACATTTTCAATTTCGGCCGGGCGGAGGTGCGTAACTTCCTGGTGGCCAATGCCGTGTATTGGCTCAGCGAGTTCCACATTGACGGCCTGCGGGTCGACGCGGTGGCCTCCATGCTGTATCTCGACTATTCGCGCGAACACGGGGCGTGGGTGCCCAATATCTACGGCGGGCGGGAAAATCTGGAGGCTATTTCCTTCCTCCAAGAGGCCAACGCTACCGCTTACCGCACCAACCCGGGCATCGTGATGGTGGCCGAGGAGTCCACGGCGTTCCCGGGCGTGACCGCCCCGACCGAATACGGCGGGCTGGGTTTCGGCTTGAAGTGGAACATGGGCTGGATGAACGACACCCTGTCCTATATGGCGGAAAAGCCGATCAACCGCCGCTGGCACCACGGCAAGATGACGTTCTCCCTCATCTACGCCTTCACCGAGCAGTTCGTCCTGCCGTTCAGCCACGACGAGGTCGTGCACGGCAAGGGTTCGTTGCTGGCCAAGATGCCGGGCGACTACTGGCAGCAGTTGGCGGGACTCCGGGCGCTGCTGGCCTACCAGTGGGCCCATCCCGGCAAGCAGTTGTTGTTCATGGGGCAGGAGTTCGGGCAGGGCGCCGAGTGGAACGCTGACCACGGCTTGGATTGGTGGCACTTGGACAAGGTGGAACACCAGGGTGTGCGTGGCCTCGTCAAGCAGCTTAACCAGCTGTACCGGGACACCCCGGCCCTATGGCGACACGACTTCACGGGCGAGGGCTTTGAGTGGATCAACGCGAACGACGGGGATCACAACGTGCTGTCGTTCGTGCGCAAGGGGGAACGCGACGACGGCCGCTACGACCTGCTGGTGTGCATCGTCAACTTCGCAGGCCTGCCGCACGAGTCCTACCGCGTGGGACTGCCGGCAGGCGGGCAGTGGGACGAGGTGTTGAACACTGACTCGGATGTCTACTTCGGCTCCGGGGTCGGCAACATGGGCACCGTGTGGGCTGAGGACATTGCTTGGGACGGCCGCGCACACTCGGCGTCCCTGCGGGTGCCGCCGCTGGGTGCCCTGTGGCTGCACAAGATCGTCTAGCGCGCGGCGGGGCGCAGCGAGGTGGGGCCGGTCGGATTGTCCGACCGGCCCCACCTTCTCCCTGGACGTCTAGAGCTTTATCTGCCCGGTGGACAGGAAGACTATCGCGGCCATGCTGGTGGCGGCGAAGGCACACACGATAACCAACTCAAACGGTTTGAACACTGTCTTGCCGCGCGCCCGCTTAGCAGATACGAAGAATGGGGTACCTGCCAGGTAGAACAGCCCGATGAAGAGCAGGTATTTCAACCCGGCGGCATACAGCAGCCACAGGGCGTAGACGCTGGCGCAGCCCCCCACGATCAGGTCAGCACGGCTAGCTTTCTCACTGTGGCGCACCGCGTACACGATCTGATACAGCGCTGACAGCAGATAGGGCAGCAGGATCAGGGCCGAGGCCAGGAGAATCAACGTGGTGTACGTAGAGGAGTTGAAGTACGCCAGGATCAGGAAGACCTGGACACTACCGACGGTCAGCATCAGGGCCCCGACGGGCACGTCACGGCTGCTCTGACGCCCCAGCCAGGCCGGCAGGAGGCCGTCGACGGCCGGCACGCGCAGCACTTCGGCGGCGAACAAGAACCACGACAGCAGCGCCCCGATCAGGGAGATGATCAGGCCCACGGCCACGAACTTCGCGCCCCACGAGCCCACCGCGATCGTCAGCACGCCCGCCAAGGATGGGTCGGCCAGTCCGGCCAGCTCCGGCCGGGCGGCAATGCCGTAGGACAACAGGTTCACGGCCAGCAGGAGGGCGAGCACCGAGGCGAAGCCGACGATGGTGGCACGGCCAACGTCGTGCCGCTTGCGTGCCCGCTCGGAGAAGACAGACGCCCCTTCCACCCCGATGAAGACCCAGACGGTCACCAGCATCATGTTCTTGATCTGGCTAATGGTGTTGCCCAGATCCCCGCTTTCGGTACCCCAGAAGTCGTTGACCATAATGTCTAGGCGGAAGGCGAACAGGCCCAAGACGATAAAGACCAGCAGCGGCAGGATCTTGCCGACCGTGATGATGGCGTTGACGAAGGAAGCTTCCTTCACGCCCAGGGCAATCAACCCGGCGTACACCCACAACAACACCGAGGCGCCGACGATGGCCTGGCCGGTGTTGCCGTCCCCCATGCCGGGCACGAACACCCCGATGGAGGCCATGAGTAGCACCAGGTAGGAGACGTTGCCGAGCCAGGCGCTCACCCAGTAGCCCCAGGCTGAGGAGAAGCCGACGTAGTCGCCGAAGCCAGCGCGGGCGTAGGAGTAGACACCGGCTTCCAGGTCCGGGCGGGAGCGCGACAGGCGCTGATAGACGAGGGCGAGGAACAGCATGCCCACGCCGGTGATGATCCAGCCGATGATGAGCGGCCCGGGCGCGGCAGCCTCCGCCATTTGGGAGGGCAGTCCAAAGATGCCCCCACCGATCATGGAGCCGACCACCAGGGCGGTCAGCGCGGGTAGAGAAACTTTGCCGTGTGCGGCTGTTGCGTCGTCTTTGACGGTATCGGTTTGCATGTCACCCTTTCAGGTCCAAGATCAACTGTGATCCCAAGCACATATGTCCACCAACCGTACTCCCCCCACAGCCACTTTGCCACCCGTTAGCAGGCAACATGTTGGTTACGCCTCTCTCCCGCCGGGCGGTGACCCTAACCACAGCATTGGCAATGTCATAGGCCTGCCTCACCATACTCACACCTGACGTTCAGCTGCCGCCTGTTACATTGCCGCAATGCTCTTCCGATCCCGACTGTGGGCCGTGGCCGCGCTGCTGGGGGCCAGCCTCCTGCTGGCCCTGCCCACGGCTCCCCTGCCCCACGAGTGGTCCCTGGCCGCGACCGCCTACTGGGCGTCGACCATCTGCGGCTACGCTGGCGCCATGCTGCTGGCCTGGCTGCTACTACTTGGCAGCCGCCCCGCCTCCCGCCTGCTAACTACGGACTACGCCCAGGGAATTGAGTTGCATCGACAGCTCGGCACCTGGGGAGCGATACTGATTTTCGCCCACCCGTTGTTGGTCATGGTTGGCTACAGCGAGGATTTGGCCTTCCTCGTGGTGCCCGACCTGTCCACCGCCACCGCGCGGGCGATCACGTTGGGCCGCGTGGCCCTGTGGCTGGTGCTGCTGGTGTGGTTCTCTTCGGCAGTGCTGCGCAGCCGCATGACTCGCCGCCCGTGGAAGTACCTGCATTTCACCGCTTACCTAGCGCTTTTCTTCCTGGTCTTCCATATTCCGCTGGCTGGTTTCAACTTCGCCGACCGCCCGTACACCGCCGTCTACTACTGGACGCTGCTCGCGCTGCTGCTGGTGGCGGTGGTTGCCCGCCTGGGCGGGGCCCTCGGGCTGGGCAAGCACCGCTTCACCATCACCAGCAACACGGAACTCAGCCCGGGCGTACACGAGCTGCAGCTGCGCCGCTTGGGCCCACGTCCGTTCACCCCGACCCCCGGCCAGTTTGTCTACCTGCAGCTGCGCCCTGGCGGCGAGGAGCATCCCTTCTCCATCGTGGCGTGGGACGCCGAGGAGGCGCTGCTCACCGTCAGCTACCGAGTCTTGGGCCCTTTCACCCGCAAACTCGCGAACCAGTCCACCGGCACAGTCCGGGTGACCGGACCGCTGGGCAGCTTCACCCACCAAGTAGATGGCGACCGCACGGTCTACGTGGCCGGCGGTATCGGCATCACGCCGTTCGTCACCCGCCTCTTGACAGAGAATGCGACCCGGGAGCAGTGGCTGGTGTATTGCGTACGCAGCCCCCAACACGCCACGTACGCCCCGCAGCTGCAGGCGGCGCTTAAGGAGCGTTACCTGCCGCTCTACAGCGAACAGGCCCCGGAGGGCGTGGCTACCGAACTGCCAACCGCCCAGCGCATCATGGAGTTAATCCCTGCCGCGCCTGCCAATCGCTACTTCCTGTGCGGCCCCCCGGCCATGACCCAGTCCCTTACGCGGGGCCTGCGAGCGGCCGGGGTGGCGAGCAACCGAATCCACACCGAAGAGTTTTCGCTCTGACAGTAAGGAGAAACAATGAACAAGTTGGACAAGGGCATGCTGAGCATCGGCTCGCTGACCACGATGGCCGCCACCACGTTGGGCTTGGCGGCCCTGGCAGGCTGCGGCGCCACCGATGAGGCCGCCAAGGTGTCGGAGGGCGCGGCCCCCGCCACGGCCGCCCCCGCCGAGTCTGCGTCCCCCGCCGGGATGGATTCCTCCGCCGCCCCCGCCGCAGGCGAGCAGACCTTCTCGGCCACCGCCGACTACGTGGTGCCGGCCGGCACCAACCAGATCACCGTCGAGCTGACCGTTGCCGGGGACAAGATCACTGGCGCCAAGGCCACCTACAACACGGGCGACGAGAAGTCGGCGCAGTTCGCGGAGGCCTTCGACAAGGAGTTTGCCGGCACCGTGGTGGGGCAGCCGCTGTCCACCTACACCCCGGCCACCATCGCGGGGGCCAGCCTGACCACCAAGGGCTTCACCGCGGCCCTGGACCAGATTCGCGCCGAGGCGGCGCGCTAGGAGCGCTAAAGGTGGGCCGGGGCCCGTGCAGATCCCGGCCCACCCGGGCGACAGACGGGAGAGAGCTGTGGTAGCCACGCTGGAGTTCGACGCGCTCGGCACACGCTGGTGGTTGGAGGCCCGGCAGGGCGAGTTCACTGCCGCCCTGCGGGCGGAGATAGCCACGCTGGTGGCCGACTTCGTGCACGCCTACTCCCGCTTCGAGCCCACTTCGCTACTCAACCAGCTGGGGACGACGGGCACACTGCCCAACCCACCCACCGAGTTGCTGGACATGCTGACCTTCGCCCGCGACCTGCACGCCCACAGCGGGGGCGTGTTCAACATCTCGATCGGCGGCGCCCTGGAACAGGCCGGTTACGGCAGCGGTCCGGGAGGCCAGGTGCACGCCGACTTGTGGCAGCGCACTCACCTGTCGCCCGAGCTCCTGACCGTGCCCGCCGGGGTGCGCCTAGACCTCGGCGGCTTCGGCAAAGGGTGGCTTATCGACAAGCTCGCGGAGCACTGCCGGGCGGCGGGACTGGCACAGCTAATCGTCAACGGCGGTGGGGACCTGCGCGTCATCTCCCCCACCCCCGTCTCTCTGGCCCTGGAGCACCCGTACAATCCGCAGCTGCAGGTGGGACAAACCCAGCTGACCAACGGCGGCCTGGCGGTGAGCTCGACAGTGAAACGGGTGTGGGTGACAGATGGGGTGGAGCATCATCACCTGTTCGATCCGACCACGGCGGCCAGCAGCAGCACCGACGTGGTGACCGTCTACGTCAAGGCCCCCACCGCCCGCCTAGCGGACGCGGTCGCCACCATCCTCATGTTGGATCCGACCCAACGGTCCCACTTGGAAACTACCTACGGAGCGCAGGCCATAGTCCTCCGGCATGACCAACTCACTTAAAAAGTAAACTACAGGGGGTTGGGACGCCACCTGCCCGTACACCACCCTGGGGTGATCACGGTCGTTGCACTGATTTCTTGCCCGACGAAAGGACTAGATCGTGCTCTCCCCACGCTTATCCCTAACTGCCCTGGCAGCGGCAACAGCCCTCGGGACCGCTGTTCTCTATTCGTCTGCTATCGCTGCGGAGGAAACACCGGACCCGTCTCGCACGACACACACCGCGCAGGCCGTCGAAGCGGCCGACCTCCCCATCTGGGTGCTGCTGGACACCACCGGTGAGCTCACCCCCACTGCCCCGGCGCGCTTCTTTGATGAGTCGCGGTCATTCGACATGTCGAAAGAACCCACTGCCGAGCTAGTTGACCTCTACGGACAAATACAAGACTTTGCCCTCAGTCACGAGGACATCTACGCCGACGTCAACTTCTCCCCCGACTACGCCGGCATCGAATTAACGGTGAAAGAGGGTACTGACGGAGAGAACCACCCTGAGTTGCGTGAACTCATTGACAGCTCCGCGCTCGCCGAGCACGTGCACGTGACCCTTGCGCCGTTCTCGCGGGCAGAGCTGGCGCAGGCCAACGCCGAGATCGAGCAACTGCTCGGAGACTTCCCCGGATTCGGGTGGAGCGTCCCCCTGTTGGATGACGGGGCCTTAGTGGTCACCATCTTCGCGCCGGAGGGCACGGGGGCTTCCTTCGCGGAGCTGCAGCGGCAGCTGGCGACCCGCGCTGACAGCCGGACTGTGCCGGTGCCGATCCTGGTGGAATTTTCCGCCTCGCTGGACTCGTTGTTCGAGTTCGCCAAGCAACGCAGCGGCGAATAAGGCTGAACTGCATACCGCTGGCTAGCCAGACCGGTCGTGGAGCAAACTTCCGCGACCGGTCTGCTGCGTATACGTTGCCCGCAGGCCACGAGCTGCTCGCCTCGCCTCAGGCTGCTCTGCTCAGCGGGAACTGCCGCCCAGCCGCTTGCCATAGTCTGAGACAATGACCGACGAAATAGTCCGCGCCCAGGTAACGGACCTGCCCGCGATACGCCGCGTGCTGGTGGAGGCGCTGGGGGACGATCCCCTGCTGCAGTGGTACTTTCCGCCGACCTACGAACGCAGCGATGTGCGCCGCAGCCGCATCGCCCTGTATTTTTCGCCGACATTGGAGTGGCTGGTGACCGCCGCGCTAGTCCACGTGGCCCGCGTAGGCCCCGACGTCGTGGGTTTCGCGGCGTGGGTGCCGCACGGCACCACCCCGCCCGCAAGCCTGCCGCGTCTGGGCGACATGACCGAGATTCTGACCTCCCCCAGGCGAGCCGAACGCATCACCACGGCACTCCGCCAGGCGCGCTCCGCCGCCCCCGACTGCAGCGGGGACTATCTCTTCCTCCTGGCGGTTCTGCCGACCACCCAGGGGCAGGGCGTCGGCGCGCGCCTGTTGCAAGCTGGCCTGGCGGAAGTGCAGACCCCGTGGCTGGAGTCAACCAATCCCCGCAACCTGCCGTTTTATCATCGGCACGGCTTCCGGACGATACACACCGCGTCTCTCGGGGACTCGGGCGTGCACCTGTACCGGTTGGCCCAGGTCACTACATGATGAGCGTGGACAGTCGCCGCCGGGCGGCATCCACCTCGCTGCTGGGCCCGAGCACCGTAAATAGCTCCACCAAGCGGGCCCGCGCGGCCTCCCGCTCCTCCCCACTGGTGGTGGCCACCTGCTCCAACAGCAGCTCCAGGGCGGCGCCCGGGTGCCCGCTGGCCACCAGCTGGTCGGCCCGGGCAAAGGGATCGGTCACGTCGCCCCCGGCCTCCAGCCGCACCATCAGCCGCACCTGTGCCAGGGCAGCCTCCGCTTCCCGGTCCCGGGGATTCTCCTTGAGCGCCTGCAGGTAGGCCGCCTCGGCGGCCGCCAGGTCACCGGCCTCAATGGCCGCCTGGGCCTCCACGTGCAGCGGCGGCAACGGCTCCGGTTCGGCCTGCGCCCCGGGGGCCGCCGTCTTGCCGGTCACCCCCTGCTGCACGGCAAGCTGCCGCACCTGGTCCCACAGCGGGTCCAGTTCGGCCGCCGAGGCCTCCCCCTCGTACAGCGGCACGGGCCGTCCGGCCAGTAGCACCAGCGTGTAGGGGACTCGCTGGATCCCGAAGGCCCCGGCCACCTGCGGGGCGGTCTCGATGTCGACCACGGCCAGCTGGAACGCGCCCGGGTTACGCGCGGCCAGGGCCTCCAACGCCTGCACGTTTTGCTGCGAGGACTGATCGCTGCCCGCCCCGAGGGTGACGATCACCGGTACCTGCTGCGAGGCCACCACCGTGGCCTGGAGGTTTTGCTCGGTCAGCTCCACCCGGGCGGGCGGCAGAGACGGGGCCGGGCCCGCCGCTGGTGGCTGCTGCTTGTTAGCGAGGGGGGAAAGGTCAATGCCGCCACTCATGGGGTGGTCTCCTGCTCGTCGGGGTTGGTGCTCTTATCCGCCACCACCGAACGCAACGTCCGATCCGCCCCGATAACGGTGGCGTTTTCCTTCGCGTCCTTGGCCGGGATGACGAAGGCCAGCATAACGTCGTAGGTCACCGTCACCGTACCGTACACCGACGGGTCTTGCCCCAACAGCACCGCGGGCGCTCCCTGCAACTGGAAGGTGGCACCGGCGACCGTCCGCTGGTAAGTGACCGTCTGCTCCAGCGGCGCGAAGACGATCAAGCCGCCGTCCGCGGTGGGAATGCTGACCGGTTCGTCCTTGCCGCTGGTCAAGGCCGTTTTCACGGTACCGACATCCTTGGTGGCCGCCATCGCCTCAGTCACCTGGGTGGAGGCCGCCTGCGTGTAGGGGTCCGAAATCGCTACCGGTGCGCCGTCCTGCGCCCCGCCCGTGACCTGCGCGGTGTAGGAATCGATGACTTCCTTGGCTGTGAACTTGGGAGTGCCAGTTTCTACCAATCCCACCTCGGGGGCGGCCGTCGAGGGCACGGTAGCGCCCGGCAGCAGGCGCACCCAGCCCCACAGTTTGTAGTCGGAGCGGGCATCAGCCTGCTGGGCCAACCGGAGCAGCGGTACCTGGCCGCCCTCCGGGGTTTCGGTGACCTCAATGATGGAGCGCGGCCAGTCGACCCCCGCGGACACCGAGACGGTAGCAGTCGGGGCCACCAAATTAGCCAAGGGGAACTCTTTCGCGTTGACCTTGGCCAAGTTGTAGGAGTTGGTGCGGGCCGCCAACGCCGGGCCGACGAGCCGGTCATCGAGCAACTCCAGGTCCATCTTGGCGTCGGCGGCCTGTAGCGCGTCGTTAATCGTCTTGAGTGCCGAGCTGAGCTGCTCCGGGGTGAGCACGGGCGTGGTTTCTTCGGCGGTCGGCGCACTGACAGGTCCCGGCACTGGATCGGCGCAGGCCCCCAGCAACGCCGCGGCCACCGTGAGGGCCAGCCAGTTAGTTACACGCTTGGTCACTGTTCCTCCTCCTGAGGCAAATCCACTTCCAGGCCCCGCTCTTTCATGCGCTGTAGCAGCCCCTGCAGCGGGGCCGGGCCGAAGTCCTCAGCTGCGGGCGGCGGGGTCGACGGTTGCCCGTCCGGGGCGGGGGCGTCGGCCAATTCGGTGAACTCTGGCAGCGCCGCTTGGGCCGGGGCGGGCTTGACCTTCCGCCATTTCTTGAGCACGAAGGCCCCGGCGGCCTTGGCACCGCCCTGCAGCCCGCGCCCAGCCAGTCCTTCGGCAGCTTCCTGCAGGCGCCCGGCAACGTCGCCGTCCGCTAACGCCTGCGCCGCCTCCCCGAGCGAGCCAACGGATTCGTCCGCCGCTACTGCCTCGAGTTCTTGCCTCGCCTGCGCCCAGTCGGGGGTCACGGCCGCCAGGGGCGACTCGTCAGCCTGCGGCAGGGACTGCCCTAGCGCCGTCAGCCCGTCAGCGTCTTCCAGCTTGGCTAGTTGCTCATCAGCCAGCTCCCCGAGGGACTCCTGAGCTGCAACGCCCGCCTTGGCCGCCACCTTGCGGGCCAAGCGCGCCGCCAACGACTTGCGGTCACCGGCGCTGGTCGCCTCCGCCGCAGGCTGTGGTTCGGCGGTCGGCGGCGGCAAATCGACTACTGCGGCAGCGGTCGGCGCGGCCGCGGCCGCCACCGACAGGTCCGGGCTCGGCACGGCCGTCGCGGGAGGATCCGTTGGTTCTGCCTGCCCGGCCCGCGGAGCGGTGAAGCGCGCCAGTAGTCCCGAGACGAAACCAGCTATGCCGGTCAGGGCGGGCGTGTCTTCCTCCGGCTCCACCACCTCGCGGCGCGAGACCGGGGCGACGGCGTGCGGGTCAATAGTGGCCAGCATGGAGGAGGTCGCGGCCCGCCGGGCCGCGCGCTTGGCGGCTACCTCCCGACGACGTGCCCGCTCCCGGTTCTCCACCGACTCCAGGTACCAGACGCCAGCTGCAGCGGCCGCAAACAAGGCGGTGAGCAGCAGGGCCGGGGTGAAGAAGCTGCGCTGCGGCGGCGCCTTCCACGAGATCGTCACCTGTGGGGCGGCCTGCAGGCCGTCCGTGGCGGCCAGAATCGACACCTGTTCAGCACGAGCGGGGCTCCACTGCAAAGTCGCCTGCCCGGTGCCGGTGGCCTCTTTGATCCACAGGTCGGAACCTGCCGGATTGGCGTCCTCCGGGGCTGCGCTGCCTTCCGCGCTCGGGGTGGCCGCGGCGGTGGGGGCACCGGAGGCCGGGGGCGCGGCAGCGGATTTGTCTACCTGCAAGGTCTCCCAGTCGACGATGCCGACGACGGTGGCGTGCTCGGCCTGCCCCACCCAGGCTTTGACGTCCGCGCTGCGCCCGAGGGCCAGCACCACCGGGGAGTCCGCCCCGGCCGCCTTGACCGTGATCGTGACATCACCGGGATAAAGCGAAAGCACGCCGGGGGCGGTGAGCACGTAGGGCGCCCGCTGGCCCGTCAGCGCCGCGTTAATGCGTTCGACGGGCTTCCATACGGTCAGGGAGAGCACCGCCACCAAGGCGAAGACGGCGGCTAGCGCCCCCAATAGGGCCACCAGGTGGCGCAACGTGAGCCGAATATTCTTCAAAGCCACTCCTCGGTGATATGACACAATCCCAAGACAATACGACGAGCTGCCGACTCGCGCTGTGTCGCGCAATACACCAGGGGGCGTTTATGCACGAAGAAGACTGGGCCAGCCGCCGCCGCGCCAACGCCACTCGCCAGGCCGAGTTGGCGCGTAAGCGCCAGGCCGCCGAGGCCGCCCAGGCCGCCCAATATCTGACTCTTTTTGTGGCAGCCGCCCGTCGCGCGGGCCTGGCTCCCACCAATTTGCGGGTGCAGGGTTACAACGGTTCGCAAGCCAAAAGTTCCGTAACGGGTTGGTACCTGCGCCTGGATCGCACCGTGGGCGTTGGTACAGATGGACAGTTCTACGTACTAACCGCGCCGCTCAGCTTTCTCGATCGCTTCCGCACAATTAAGCTCACGGCCGAGCCAGCACCGCTGGTCATTGGCCAGGGCGGCCGCGATGGGGACTCCATCGCTTTGACAGCGGCACTTGATCGTCTCTTGCCCGGCTGGGAAGAGACCGGACGCAGCGTTAACGCCACGTGACTAGCACCCGGGCCAGCGCCACCGGATCCTCCACCGGCGGGAAGTGCCCCACGGCGGCAATCTCCACCAGATCGCAGCCCAAAACGTCGGCCAGTTCCTGACTGACGGCGGCGCTGGCCACGGTGTCTTCTTGTCCCCGCACCACCAGGCTCGGCACCCCCACCGTGGCCAAAGTCTCGAAAGCCGCCGGGCGGGCCGCCATAGCCCGTTGGGCCCAGGCAATGGCGCCGCCGGGGGCCTGCGCCACCCACCGGCGGAAGTCGGCCACCACCGTCGGCCGAGTGGCCAGCGTCGTGGCCCCGAGTAGGTTGGCGGGGGCTCCGGCCACCACGGTGGCTCCCTCCCGCAGCGCCTGGTCGGCCTGCGTCAGGCGAGTGGCGCGGGCGGCGGCGGTGTCGGCGCGGGCATTGGTGTCGGCAAAGACCAGGCCTGCCAGGCGCTCCGGATGGCGGCGCACCAGTTCGGCCAGCACGTAACCGCCCATCGACAGTCCCACGCACACGGCCTGTTCCACCCCCAGGTGGTGCAGGGTGGCGGCCACCGCATCGGCGTAGCCCGCCAGCCCCGCCACCTCGCTGGCCCCGTCGGGCCCCACTAGGTGGGCCGAGGTGCCGAACCCCGGGGCGTCCAGCGTGATGACCGGCCCCTCCAGCAGCGGCACCAGGGGCCGCCACATGCGGCTATCGACCGGGAAGCCGTGCAGCAGCACGTACGGGATCGCTGCGTGCAGATCACCAAAGACGGTGTGCCCTAACAGCACTGGTCCTCCTTCATTTCGCGCGCCGCCAGCATTCCGTGTGCCAGTGGCGCCGCTCCTCCAGCCCGCGCTCGGGCCCGAACAGGTGCTCGTTGCTCCACGCCACCACGTGTGCCGTGTAGGGCGGGATCGGTCGGTGGCAGCCCGGGCACGTGTAGGTCCGCTCGTTGCCCCGCAGCTGCCGCACCGTGAACTGGGCCCCGCCCGGCCCGGTCTCGGTGCGCGGCACGCTGGCCAGCCGCGCCGGGTCAAGGGGGACGTGCCCGGCGTGGTAGGGGCGGCGAGAGGAGCGGCGCGACGACGGCATGGGCTCAGTCCACCACCGCGCCGGCGCGCACCACCCGCTGGGGGTGCAGGGTGTCGTCGACTACCACTAGGTCGGCGCGCTTGCCCGCCGCCAGCGACCCAACCTGGTCCTGGCAGCCAATGATGCGGGCCCCCACCAGGGAGGCGCAGTACACGGCATCGACCAACGACACGCCGCCGTCGACACTGGTGCGCACCACATCCAGCAGGTGTGCCGTCCCGCCCGCGATGGAGTCTCCCCCCGTCAGGCGCGCCACGCCGTCGGCGACAGTCACGTCCTGGCTTCCCAGGCGATACTGGCCGTCGGGCATGCCCGCCGCGGCCATCGCGTCGGTGATGAGGACGGCGTGGTCCCGGCCGACAATCTCGATGACGTCGCGCACGACGCTCGGGTGCAGGTGGGTGCCGTCGCCCACCATCTCCACGATCACCCCGCCGCGCACCGCGTCGGCCAATATCTCGGCGATCGGGCCGGGGGTGCGGTGGTGCAGCGGCGTCATCCCGTTGAACAGGTGCGTGATCGTCGCGTGGTCACTGCGGCGGTTCGGTGTGTCCGCCAGCACCTGGCGGGCCCACTCCATGGCCGCCCGGGTCTCCGCCGGCCCGGCGTCGGTGTGCCCGAACGACGGTAGCGCCCCGCCGCGGATCAGGACCTCACTCACCCCACCCGGGCCGGTCACACCCTCCTTCTCGGGGGCCAGCGTCATGGTCACCACGTGCCCGCGCCCCAGCTCCAACAGCTCCGCTGTCAGGGCAGCATTCGGGGGCTGAATCAGGGTCGGGTCTTGGGCCCCGCAGCGCTCGTGCGAGACGAATGGCCCCTCCCAGTGAATCCCGGCCAGCTCGCCGTCGTCGCACAGCTGGGCCAACAACTTGGTGCGCTCCCGCAGCGTCTGCGGGGCGGCGGTCACCGTCGAGGCCACCAGCGTGGTGGTGCCGTGGCGGCGATGCTCCCGCACCGCCACCATCGCCTCCTCGTAGGTGGTGGCGTCCGGGAACGACGCGCTGCCCCCACCGTGGCAGTGCACGTCCACCAGTCCCGGCAGGACGTAGCCGGCCACTGGTTCGGCCGCCTCCAGGTAGGGTGCCGGGGCCGCGTCAACCGGGCCAACGAAAACTAGGTCTTGCCCCGCCCAGGCCACAACGCCGTCGTCGAGCACCGAGTCGGGAAGAACGATGCGCCCGCGCAGGGCGCCAGTGATCTGCTCCATGCCCTCAATTCTGCCACCCCCGCCGCCCGGCCCCGCGGGCCACCCGGCCCAGCGCGGGCCATACCCGAAAAACGCTGATCCCCGCGAGAACGAGAGCGCTCCGGACACAGGTGGGTAACTGACTAGGAGTAGTCGGCCCAAATGCGCCGTGCCTGCCCGTCGACTGTCAGCTTGCCACCGTAGGGAACTATCCACTGTGGGCGAGTGTGCCCGAACGGCACCCCGCAGCAGACGACCGCCTCAGGTTGGTACCGCTCCACCACCTGGCGCAATGTGTCATAGCGTTCGGCCCGCATGACCTGCCGCTCCTCCATTGTGGGCGTGTGGGCGAAGGTACGCACCGGTGGTCGGGCGAAGAGCACCGCCGCGACCACGCCCAATATGCCCCGCTCCCCCAAGTTTCGCAGCATCCGGTGCACCACCGGTACAGGTGCTACCTCCTCGCTGGTCTCCAGCAACAGCACACTGCCGGTCAAATCCGCCAGCGAGAGCGACAGGTGCCCCGCAGCCAGGATGTCATTGACGACCTCCAGGCAACCACCCCAGGCGCGCCCGGCAACTCGGTACCCCGCTCCTGACCACTGCCACGGCTCGGTCTCCTCTCGCTGACCGAACTCGGTGAGGGCGCGCGGATCGAGCCAGTCGTGCCCGTAGTCTTCTGACTCTCCCGGCTCCGTCAGTTCCAGAGTCTCGCCTGTGTACAGGGCTGCCCGAAAACTGGCCGCATGGATCGCGTCCACGGCCGGTCCCGCACCGATATGGATTTGGGTGGAGCCACCGTAGAAGCTGGCCACACCGCAACCGGTGAGGTAGTTGTGCAGATGGGTGTTGTCCGAGTAACCCAGGAAGGGCTTCGGATTTGCCCGCACCGTATCGCGGTCCAGGTGCCGCAGCACCGTTATCTGATCATCGCCACCGATGGTGGCGAGCACGGCTTTAATGCTCGGGTCGGCAAACGCCGCCAGCAAATCACGGGCCCGCTCTGCTGGCGGGGCCCCTAACTGCCGGGTGGTCGGATACTCCACCGGCACCAAGGAGAACTCACTACGTAGTCGCTCCATCGCCTGCTCGTGCACTGCGGGCGCAAAACCTGGCGCAGCGAACGACGGGGACAGCACTGCCACCTGATCCCCCGGTTTGACTTTGGGAGCCGAAAGAAGATCCATGCGCAGATCCTAGCGTCCTAGGTGTCAGCGGTAACCATCCCTGATCTTGCCTGGTTGGGTTCGACACGCCCAGCCCAGCGCGGGCACACGCCTAGAACAGGCGGGACTCGGAATCGTCGGTGCCCTTCATGGCGGCGTAGTCCAAGAGCAGGCAAGCGATGCCGCGGTCGGCCGCCAGCACGCGGGCCTGCGGCTTGATCAGCTGGGCCGCAAACACCCCCCGCACCGGGGCCAGCAGCGGGTCCCGGTTGAGCAGCTCTAAGTAGCGGGTGAGCTGCTCGACGCCGTCGATCTCGCCGCGCCGCTTGACCTCCACGGCGATGTGCCCGCCCGCCGGGTCGCGCACCAGCAGGTCCACCGGCCCGATCGCCGTCGGGTACTCGCGGCGCACCAGGCTCACGCCGGGGGCCACCAGCTCAACCTGCTGGGCGAGCAGCTCCTGCAGGTGCGCCTCCACCCCGTCCTTCAGCAGGCCCGGGTCCTGGCCGAGGGCGTGTTCGACGTCGGCCACCACCTCGTAGATCTCGATGGTCAGCTCGTCGTCGCTCTTGGTGGCCCGCACCCGCCACACCTCGGCGACCTCGGGGGCCTGATCGGCGGCAGGTTGCTCCACCGCGAACGTGCACGGTGGGCTCATCCAGTTCAGGGGCTTGTACGAGCCCCCGTCGGCGTGCACCAGCACCGAGCCGTCGGCCTTCAACATGAGCACCCGCACGGCCCGCTCCAGGCGCGCATCCAGCCGCCCGGCGTACGTCACCGCGCAATCGGCAAAAACTACCCGCACACTCGCCTCACAGAATCGGTTCCTCGCGGGGGCCAGCCGCGTCAATCCACGCCACGATCGCCGAGTGCACGTCCCGCCCGAACAGCAGCTCCTCACAGGTCTCACCCTGGCGAATCTCCACCCGCGCCCACTGGTCAGTCAGCCGCAGGTTCCGCATCTCAAAGCTCCCCCGCGGGTAGCTGCGCACCAGGCGGGTGCCCACCCAGATCGAGCGATAGATGTACAGGTTGGTCGAGGCGAACACGAGCAGGCCCCGCAGCTGCCGTCCGTTGCGACCAATCAGCAGGCACGGAAAGGTACCGAGCCGGTGTCGCAGTGCCCGTTGGCGCGCCAAGGCCAAGGCC
Organism: Buchananella hordeovulneris; assembly: GCF_001907235.1. Lineage (GTDB taxonomy): Bacteria > Actinomycetota > Actinomycetes > Actinomycetales > Actinomycetaceae > Buchananella > Buchananella hordeovulneris. Next base: position 158,045 of record NZ_MQVS01000005.1, on the reverse strand, counting down.
AGCAGCACCACCACCAGTGCACTGAGGACGACGACCCCCTCCACGGCTCAGCCCAGGCGCGCAGCGGCGTTGTCGACCACCACCGTCACCGTGTCGCTGTCCACCGTCGCAAAGCCCCCCTGCACATCGAAGGACAGCTCCTGCCCGGCCGCGGTAGTCACCCGCACCGAGCCGGAGTCGAGGGCCGCCAGGATGGGCTGGCGCCCGGGCAGAATCCCGAGCTCACCGTGGACGGCCGGAACCGTCACGGCCGTCGCCTCGCCGCTCCACACGTCGGCGACGCGGGAGACAATGTCAACGCGCAGCGCCATGCCGCCTCCTTACGCCTCGGCCTGCAGCTTGGCCCAGTTGCGTTCCAGGTCCTCGATGCCACCAATGTTGAAGAATGCCTGCTCCGCGACGTGGTCGTACTCCCCGTCGGCGATGCGACGGAAGGCCTCAATCGTCTCGGCCAACGGCACCGTGGAGCCGGGCACGCCCGTGAACTTCTCCGCCATGTAGGTGTTCTGGGACAAGAACTGCTCAATGCGGCGGGCGCGTGCCACCGCCACCTTGTCCTCTTCGCTCAACTCGTCCACCCCGAGGATGGCGATGATGTCCTGCAGCTCCTTGTTCTTCTGCAGGATCGACTTCACGCGCGTGGCGACCTCGTAGTGCTCGGTGCCCACATAGCGCGGGTCAAGGATGCGCGAGGTGGAGGCCAGCGGGTCCACCGCCGGGTAGATACCGCGCGACGCAATGGCACGCGACAGCTCCGTGGTGGCGTCCAAGTGCGCGAACGTGGTGGCCGGGGCCGGGTCGGTGTAATCGTCGGCGGGCACGTAGATGGCCTGCAGCGAGGTGATCGAGTGGCCCCCGGCCGAGGTGATGCGCTCCTGCAGCTGCCCCATCTCGTCTGCCAGGTTGGGCTGGTAGCCCACCGCCGACGGCATGCGGCCCAGCAGGGTGGAGACCTCGGAGCCGGCCTGGGTGAAGCGGAAGATGTTGTCGATGAACAGCAGCACGTCCTGCTGCTTGACGTCGCGGAAGTACTCCGCCATCGTCAGCGCGCTCAACGCCACCCGCAGCCGCGTGCCCGGCGGCTCATCCATCTGCCCGAAGACAAGGGCCGTCTTGTCGAACACTCCGGCCTCGTCCATCTCGTGGATGAGGTCGTTGCCCTCGCGGGTTCGCTCCCCCACCCCGGCAAACACGGAGACCCCACCGTGGTCCTGGGCCACGCGCTGGATCATCTCCTGGATGAGCACGGTCTTGCCGACCCCGGCGCCACCAAACAGGCCGATCTTGCCGCCCTGCACGTAGGGGGTCAGCAGGTCGATGACCTTGATGCCGGTCTCGAACATCTGGGTCTTGGCCTCCAGCTGGTCGAAGGCCGGGGGCTGGCGGTGAATGGACCACCGCTCGGTGACCTCCAGCTGCTCGCCAGGCGCCAGGTTGAGCGGCTCGCCGATGACGTTAAAGACCTTGCCGCGGGTGACGTCCCCGACCGGCACGGTGATCGGCTGCCCGGTGTCGACCACCTGCGAGCCGCGCACCAGCCCGTCGGTGGGCTTCAGCGAGATGGCCCGCACCAGGTTGTCACCCAAGTGCTGGGCGACCTCCAGCGTGATGGTGGTGCCACTTTCGCCCACGACGGTGGTCAGGGCGTTGTACATCTCCGGAATCGCGTCCGGCGGGAACTCGATGTCGACCACCGGCCCGATGACGCGCGCGATGCGACCTGATGCTGCCATGAACTTGTCTCCTTCGTGTCCGGGGTGGCTCAGCTCGCCGCGAGGGCGTCGGCCCCCGACACGATCTCGCTGATTTCCTGAGTGATTTCGGCCTGGCGCGCCGAGTTGGCGAGCCGGGTGTAGTCGCGGATGAGGTTTTCGGCGTTGTCGGTCGCCGTGTGCATCGCCTGCTGGCGGGCCGCCAGCTCGGAGGCCGCAGCCTGCAACAGCGCGTTGCGGATGCGGGAACGCACATACAGGGGCAGGAGGGCGTCGAGCACCTCGTTGGCCGACGGCTCGAACTCGTACAGCGGCTCGGCGTCGGTACCGTGGGTGTGCGGGCCCGTATCCGCCCGCTCGACCTGCACGCGATCCTCGTCGACAACCTTGATGGGCAGCATGCGCCGCACCTGCGGCACCTGGCTGACCATGGAGACGAACCGCGTGTAGACCATGTGGACCTCGGAGACCCCGCCCTCCTCGGCGGGGCTGAGGAAGGCCGCGAGCAGGGTCAGGGCGATGTCCTCCATCTCCTCCTCGGTCGGGTTATCCGAGTTGCCTGCCCAGGCGTGCTCGATGGGCCGCCCCCGGAACCGGAAGTAGGCGGCACCGCGCCGTCCCACCACGTACAGCACGGGCTGCTTGCCTTCGGCCGCCAACGCGGCCAACAGCCGGTCGGTTTCGCGCAGCAGGGTTGCCGAGTAGGAACCGGCCATGCCGCGGTCGGCGGACACGACGACGACGGCCACCCGCGGATTGTCGGCCCGCTCCTCCGGTTCCTGCGTCAGGGGGTGATCGAAGTCGGCGTGTGCGGCCACCGCCCCGACCGCCTGGATGAGGGCGCGATCGTAGGGGGAGGCGGAGGAAGCCCGTTCGCGCGCCTTGCCGATGCGCGAGGCAGCGATCAGCTCCATGGCCCGAAACACCTTCTTCAGGGTCTGGGTGGAGCGGATGCGCTGCTTATAGATGCGCTGCTGGCCGCCCATGCCTAGCCCCGCTTCTTCCTGACGATGCGCTCCTCGGCGTATTCGGCCTCGACCTCGCCGTCGGCCGCGTCGGCCGCCTGGCCCGCGCCGCCGGTGAAGTCAGCAGCGAAGGCGTCGGCGGCCGCCTGCAGCTCGGCCACGGTGGCGTCTTCCAGCTTGCCGGTCTCGGCGATGGTGGCCAGCACCTTGGTGTGCCGCCGCACGTAGTCCAGCAGGCCTTCCTCGAAGCGCTGCACGTCGGCCACCTCGATCTGGTCAAGCAACCCGTTGGTGCCCGCCCAGATGGAGACCACCTGCTCCTCCACCGGGTACGGGGAGTACTGCGGCTGCTTGAGCAGCTCCATCAGCCGCTCCCCACGCGCCAGCTGCCGCCGGGTGGTGGCGTCCAGGTCGGAGGCGAACATGGCGAAGCTGGCCATCGAGAAGTATTGGGCCAGGGTCAGCTTCAGGGTCCCGGCCACCTGCTTCATGGCCTTGATCTGGGCCGCCCCACCCACGCGGGAGACCGACACCCCGACGTCGACGGCCGGGCGCTGGTTGGAGTTGAAGAGGTCAGACTGCAAGAAGATCTGCCCGTCGGTGATCGAGATGACGTTGGTGGGGATGTAGGCCGACACGTCGTTGGCCTTGGTCTCGATGATTGGCAGGCCCGTCATCGAACCGCCACCGAGTTCGTCGGAAAGCTTGGCGCACCGCTCCAGCAGCCGGGAGTGCAGATAGAACACGTCACCGGGGTAGGCTTCGCGGCCCGGCGGGCGACGCAGCAGCAGCGAGACCGCGCGGTAGGCCTCGGCCTGCTTGGACAGGTCGTCAAAGACGATCAGGACGTGTTTGCCGTCGTACATCCAGTGTTGGCCGATGGCCGAGCCGGTGTAGGGCGCCAGGTACTTGAACCCGGCCGGGTCGGAGGCTGGGGAGGCGACGATGGTGGTGTACTCCAGCGCCCCGGCCTCTTCCAGCGCCGAGCGTACGGCCGCGATGGTCGAGCCCTTCTGCCCGATGGCCACGTACACGCAGCGCACCTGCTTGCTGGGGTCGCCGCTGTCCCAGTTGGCCTTCTGGTTCAAGATGGTGTCCAGCGCGATGGCGGTCTTGCCGGTCTGGCGGTCACCGATGATGAGCTGGCGCTGGCCGCGCCCGATCGGAATCATCGAGTCGATGGCCTTCAGCCCGGTCTGCAGCGGCTCATGCACCGACTTGCGGGCCATCACGCCGGGGGCCTGCAGCTCCAGGGCCCGGCGGGTCTCGGCCTTAATCTCGCCCAGCCCGTCGATGGGGTTACCTAGCGGATCGACGACGCGCCCCAGGTAGCCGTCACCAACCGGCACCGACAGTACCTCGCCGGTGCGCCGCACCTCCTGGCCCTCCTCAATGCCGGAGAAGTCGCCGAGGACGACCACCCCGATCTCGCGCACATCCAGGTTCATGGCTAGGCCGAGCGTGCCGTCCTCGAACCGCAATAGCTCGTTGGCCATCGCCCCCGGCAGCCCGGCAACGTGGGCGATCCCGTCGGCGGTCAGGGTGACGTGCCCGACCTCCTCTACCGCGGGCGCGGCGGGGGCGTAAGAGTCGATGAAGCTGTCCAGGGCCGCGCGAATCTCTTCGGGGCGGATCGTCAGCTCAGCCATTTATGTTCCTTTGTCTTTCAGTTCCGGCGTGGGCGGCTTACTGGCCCAGGATTTGGCGGGCGGTACGCAGGCGGGCACCAACGGTGTCGTCGATGACGTCCTGCCCCACCTGAATGTGCAGGCCGCCGACGATCTCGGGACGGACCGTGACGTTGAGCAGCACCTCGGTGCCGTAGATGCGTTTGAGGGCTGCGGCCAGCCGCGCCTCCTGCGCGGGGCTGAGCGGCACTACGGAGCTCACTAGCGCCACCAGCTCGTCCCGGCGAGCCGCCGATTCGTCGATGAGCTCGCGCAGCACTGCCCGCAGCGGCCGCCGCCCGTTGATAGTCAGGGCGCGGGTGACCAGGGTGCGGGTGTGCTCGGTCAGTTGTGCCCCGCAGAGGTGTTCGAACAGCCCCACTCGCTGGGCGGTGGTGTAGTCCCGGGTGTTTACCAGGGCTTGGCGTAGCTCCGCTGAGCCGTCGAGCACGTCGAGCAGCGCCAACAGTTCCCGCTCCACGTCATCCAGTTGGTCGGTCAGCTGGGCGTCGAACAGGACCGTCGTGCGCCCCAGGGTCTCGCAAGCCGCCGCCAGGTCTGCCGGTTCGGCCCACCGGTGGCGCACCAGCCCGGTCAGCAGGTCCAACACCTCGGGCGACAGTTCCGCGGCGGCCACGCGGGCGGCCAGCAGATCGCGCAACAGCTCCGCCCGGTCGGTGGCAGACCGCCCGGTGTCGGTCAGGGCGCTAGCCAGTCGCGGGTGCCCCGTCAGGAGGTCAGCGACGGTGAACAGTTCACGGGCAGGCGGCAGGCCCCGCCGCGGCCCGGAGGCCAGCAGCGAGGTCCACTGCCCAGTGGTGGCGGCCAGGGCCGCGGCGGAGGTGGGTCGCATCAGGCCTCGCTTCGCGCCGGGCGCTTGATGGGTGCCCGCTCAAGCTCTTCGATGGCCTGGTCGATCACGGCAGCGGCGCGGTCCGGGTCGGACAGTTCCGCACCGACGATGCGGCGCGCCAGCTCGGTGGCCAGGCGGCCGACGTCCCCCCGCAGTTCCCGCTCGGCTGCGGCCTTCGAGGCGGCCAGCTGGGCGTCAAACTGTTCCCGCACGCGCTCGCCTTCGGCGACAGCGGCCACTCGGGCGGCGGCGACGATGTCCTTGGCTTCGGCGCGCGCCTGCTCCCGCAGCTGGTTGGCTTCGGTGCGCGCCTGCTCCCGCTCGGCGGCCGCGTGGGCCCGGGCGGTCGCTAGCTCGTCCTCTGCCCGCTCGGACGCACGCAAGCCTGCCTCGATCTGGGCCGACCGCTCGTCGAGCAGACTAGTCAGCTTCGGCAGGGCGTACTTCCACAGGGCCCCAACGATGATGGCCAGCGCCAGCCCAGCCCAAAAGACCTCGGACAGGGGCGGAAGGAGAACCTGCACGCCGCCCGCCCCTCCAGCGAGCGGCTGCATCACGCGGTGGCCGGGAAGACGAGACCGGCGGCGAAGCCGATGAGGCCCAGGGCCTCAACGAAGGCAGCACCGATGATCATGTTGACCCGCAGCGTGCCAGCGACCTCGGGCTGCCGGGCGGTAGCTTCCTGGGTCTTGGCCACCAGCCACCCGATACCGAGAGCCGGGCCAACCGTCGCCAGACCGTAACCGATGGTGGCGATGTTACCGATGAGGTTCATTTGGTTTCCTTTTATTCCGGTGCGCTCGATCAGTGGTGTTCGACCGAGAGGTTGATGTACACAGAGGTCAAAAGCGTGAAGATGTAGGCCTGCAGCGCCGCCACGAAGGTTTCGAACAGCAGGAAGATGATCCCGACCCCGAAGGTCAGGGTACCGGCGGCCTTCACTGCCCCCGCGGCCTCGAAGAAGAGGTAGTGGGTCCCGGTGAAGGCCAGCACCAGGATCAGGTGCCCCACCATCATGTTGGCCAACAGACGCATCGTGAGGGTCACCGGCCGGATGACGAAGGTCGACAACAGCTCGATGGGAGTCAAGATGAAGTAGATCGGCCACGGGATGCCGGGAACGAAAAGCTGTTCCCGGAAGAAGGCCAGCCCCCCGCGTTCCCGCATGCCCGCGATGATGAAGGTGAAATATGCGAAGAGCGCGAAGACGAGGGGCACGGCCACCACTGAGGAGGCCGCGATGTTGAGCCCCGGGATGATGCCGGTGATGTTCATTGCGAAGACACCGACGAAGATGATGGTCAGCACCGGGGTGTACTTGCGGGCCCGTGGTCCGAGAATTTCCTCGGCGATGCCCTTGCGGACGAACTCCAGCAGGAGCTCCACCAGGGACTGCCCGCGTCCGGGCACCATTTTCGCCCGGCGGGCCGCCACCACGAATATCGCGGCCACAGCCAGCGCAGCGATCATCCGCACCAGCACCAGCCGATTGAACTCGAAGATGGTGCCGGCGAAGGCGATGGGCTCGGGGAAGAACTCGTGCTCGAAATCGATGCCCGGGAAGCCGCCGTCGTCAGACGAGTTGGACAGAGCAACGAGGACACGCTGCGTAGCTGCGGTGAACAGTTGGTCCCCCATTCGTCGTTGTGGATCGGCCTCAGTGACAATAGCTGATTATTGCCTGGACTTACTCCTGTTTATTCGCCGCCGCGCGGGCCAGAAGTCCCTGCTTGGGGGTCCAGAAGTGGGCGAATGCGCGCCAAAGCGTGCACCTCAAGCGCAGTAGTGCCGAGAATACCCGCAACTAAGGTGAGGAACAACACAGCGGGCGCGGCAGTGTCGGTTAGGCGCCCCACCAAGAGCGCCGCCAACATCAGCAGGGCCTTACCGAGGAAGGAGCCCAAGATGGCGGCCATTGCCAGGGCGGGGCGCCTGGCCACCAGCCGCAGCGCGCCCGCCTCTAGTGCGGCCATGGCCAGCACGATCACCCCGCCGATCGCACCTGCCGCGAGGCCCGGGCGCTCAGCCGCTAGCCAGCCCGTCAGGCACGCGGCCCCGGCGATGCCGCCGGCCAGCCCAAACAGGCGGCGCCCCACCTGCGTGAAGGCGTCGAACAGGTCAAGGCTGCGGGGCATGGCTGCTTCCCTTCTGTTCCTCGGCCGGGGCAGGCGGGTCGGCCACGTCCTCGTTGTGGGAGATGTCCGGCATGACGGTCCAGGTGGTCAGGATGCCGACCGCGACGAGGCCGGCGACGGTGGGCAGGATGAAGCGGAGGGGAATGACGAGCACCGCTGACAACCCCAGGGAGACGATCGCCGTCCACAGGTACATCACGAGCACGGCGCGGGGAACGGAATGCCCGGCCTGCAGCAGCCGGTGGTGCAGATGCATGCGGTCAGCTTTGAACGGCGAATGCCCTGACCGGGTGCGCCGCACCACGGCCATAATCATGTCCGTCAGCGGCAGGATGACGATGGCAAACGGCAAGATGACGGGCAGCCACACGGGGGCGACCCGTTCGGTCGCCACCGAGTTGGGGTCGATCTGCCCGGTGACGATGATGATGGTGCAGCCCGTGAGGAAGCCGAGCAGCAGCGCCCCGGAATCTCCCATGAAGATGCGGGCCGGATGGAAGTTGTGCGGCAAGAACCCCAGGCACACCCCGATGATCGCCGCCGAGATCGCGGTCGCCAAAGAGGCGTAACTGGGGGCACCGGTCAACCGGGTCAGGACGTAGCTGTAGATGAAGAAGCCGGAGACCCCGATGCCCATCATGCCCGCGGCCAATCCGTCTAGTCCGTCGACGAAGTTGACGGCGTTCATGAGCAGCACGATGACCATCACGGACACCGTCATCGACAGCTGGGACGAGCCGATCGTGAGGTCGGCGAGCGGGAAGGAGTAGAGCGTCACCCCGAGGTAGGCAGTGACCAGGGCGATGAGGATCTGCCCCCCAATCTTCAGCTCCCAGCTCAGGTCCCACAGATCGTCTGCTGCCCCCAACAGGCAGGTGAGAATGGCCCCCACCAACACCGCCGTTAACTCCGGACTTTGCAGCTGTCCCTTCAGGAAGGGCGTCAGCCGCGCCAAGAAGAGGGCGACGAAGACCCCCAACAGCATCGCCAATCCTCCCAGGCGGGGGGTGGGCACGGAGTGGACGTCGCGCTCCCGGACGGGGCTGAGCGCCCCGATGCGGAAAGACAGCTGGCGCACGACGGGGGTGGCCAGGAAAGTGACAGCGGCCGCCACCAGCAGGATCAGGAGGTAGACCTTCACTGCCTTTCCTCCTGCCCGGTGGCCAGCAGCGCTGCAGGTGCCACGGCACCGCTGCGCAGTATGCGTGGCTCAGGTCCGGTGACGTCCACGATGGTGGAGGCGGCGGAGGTGGCGCGGGGGCCGTCGTCCAACACCACCGCCAGCGCCGCTCCGAGCTGGGCAACTACCTCGGCGGCGGTCGTCGCGGGGGGTTGGCCGTGCAGGTTGGCGGAGGTGACCGCCAACGGCCCGGTCCGGGCCAGCAGGGCGCGCGCCACAGCGTCGTCCGGCACGCGCAGCGCCACCGTGCCCCCGGTCTGCCCCAGGTCCCAGCCGAGGTGGGCGTGAGCGGTAACGACCAGCGTCAATGCCCCGGGCCAGTAGGCGGCCGCCAGTCGGCGAGCTGCGGGGGTCAGAGCGCTGGCGAGCTCAGGTAGGAGCGCAGCATCGGCCAGCAACACCGGCGGCGGCAGGCTGCGGCCGCGGCCCTTGGCCGCGAGCAACCGGTCGATGGCGGCGCTGTTGGCCGGGTCCACGCCGATGCCGTAGACGGTGTCGGTCGGCAGAGCCACTATCTGCCCGGCCCGCACGGCCTGCGCTGCGCGGGGCAGGGCGGTGGGGTGGTGGGCGTCAATCAGCGGCATCGCCGGGCTCCTCCCCTGGCCAGGTGGCGACTAGGTAGCGGTCGCGGTCGGTGTCATCGCGCGCCGTGCGGGCAGCGCGGAAACCGGCCTGTGTGGCCATTGTACGAGTGGCCAGCCCTTGGCAGTCGGCGTGCTCTATCAACACGCTGCCGCCGGGCCGCAGCAGTTCGGCGGCCCGGGCCAACACGGCGCCTACGTGCCCGAGCCCGTCAGGTCCGTCGCCGTACAGGGCCAACGCGGGGTCGTGGTCGCGCACCTCCGGGTCGCGGGGCACCGCGGTGGGCGGGATGTAGGGCGGGTTGGAGACGACGACGTCGCAACGCCCCGCCAGCGCAGCCAGGGCGGGCAGGGGGCGCCGGATGTCTCCGGGCACTAGGTGAATGCTGGCACCTACCCGCTCGGCGTTGGCGGCAGCCAGCCGCAGCGGCTCGGCACCCAATTCCACGGCCCACACCTGCGCGCCGGGCACCTCGGTGGCCAGGGCCAAGGCGATGGCCCCGGAACCGGTGCACAGGTCGACCACGCGTGGCTGCGGCCCGGCGGCCTGGGCGGCGGCGATCGCGGCCCCGGCCACCGCCTCGGTCTCCGGCCGCACGATGAAGACGCCCGGGGCGCTGGCCAGTACGAGGTGGCGGAAGGCCATCTCGCCGGTTAGGTGTTGCAGGGGCTGGCGAGCGGCGCGGCGCTCTACCAGCTCCCAGTAGCGGCCCGCCTGGGCGGCGGTGAGCGCCGCGGGTGCCCACACCAGGTTGTCCACCTGCAGGACGTGGGTGAGCAGCCAGCGCGCATCAGCAGCCGGGCTCGCCAGCCCGGCCGCGCGGAGGCGGTCGGTGGCTTGCTGCAGCAGCGCCCGGGTGGCGCTCATGCCTCGGCAGTACCGGAGGCCTCGGCCAACCGCTCGGCCTTCTCCATCTCGATTGCCGAGTCGATCACGGGGCCCAGTTCGCCGCCGAGTACCGCGTCCAGGTTGTAGGCCTTGTAGCCGGTGCGGTGATCAGCGATGCGGTTTTCGGGAAAGTTGTAGGTGCGGATCCGCTCGGAGCGGTCCACGGTTCGCACTTGGGACCGGCGGGCCGCCGATGCCTCGGCCTCCATCTCAGCCTTTTTGGCGTCGCGCAGCCGCGCCTTGAGCACCCGCATGGCGGCCTCTTTGTTCTGCAGCTGGCTCTTCTCGTTCTGCATGGACACAACAATGCCGGTGGGCAGGTGGGTGATCCGCACCGCCGAGTCGGTGGTGTTGACGGACTGGCCGCCGGGGCCGGAGGAGCGGTAGACGTCGATACGCAGGTCGTTGGCGTCGATCTCCACCTCGACATCGGTGTCTTCCGCCTCGGGCATGACCACCACCCCGGCCGCCGACGTGTGGATGCGGCCCTGCGACTCGGTCACCGGCACCCGCTGAACACGGTGCACGCCGCCCTCGAACTTCAGGTGCGCCCACACCCCGTCCTCGGGAGCGACATTGCCGCGCGCCCGGATCGACAGGGAGATGTCCTTGTAGCCCCCCAGGTCCGATTCAGTCGACCCAAGCACCGAGACCACCCAGCCCTTGGTTTCGGCGTACCGGGTGTACATGCGGGTCAGGTCAGCCGCAAACAGCGCCGACTCTGCCCCGCCCTCCCCGGCCTTGACCTCCAGGATGACATCGCGGGCGTCGTCGGGGTCCCGCGGGGCCAGCACCTCGTGCAGGCGGGCCTGTGCGGCGGCAGCCGCCTCGGCCAGCGCAGGCACCTCGGCCGCAAAGTCGGCGTCCTCGGTCGCCAGCTCCTGGGCAGCAGTCAGTTCCTCGGTGGCCGCCACCCAGGCACGGTGGGCCGCCACCACGCGCCCCAACTCCGCGTAGCGGCGACCGAGCGTCCGGGCCCGGGCCTGATCCTCGTGGACCCGCGGATCGGCTAGCGCCGCCTCGATCTCGGCGTACTCCGCTAGCTGTGCCTTGGCCACGTCACTCATTACTCCCCCTGTCCTGGTGCCGTCAATACAGTCAGGCGCCGGAGTTGGTATAACCAAACTCCGGCGCCTTGACGGTGCTACTTGCCGCGCTTGCCGTAGCGAGCTTCGAAGCGAGCCACGCGACCACCGGTGTCGAGAATCTTCTGCTTGCCGGTGTAGAACGGGTGGCACGCCGAGCACACGTCTGCGCGGATCTGGCCCGAGGTCGAGGTCGAGCGCGTCTCGAACGTGTTACCGCACGTGCAGGTCACCGTGGTGGTGACGTACTCGGGGTGAATTCCCTGCTTCATGGAGTCTCCTTGGGTCGGATGGTCCGGGTCCTTAAGCTGGACTACTCAGGTGAACCGGAGCCGAGGGGACAGTATTCCAGGTTTGAGGTCGGCAGGCCAGTAGCCTTTCGGTGAGCCCGCCCACGCCCAGGTTTCCGGCGCATCACCGCACGGGCACCCGCGCAAGGTCCGCCAGCGCCACCACATCGCCGTGCAGCGCGCTGGCCTCCGCCACGTGCCCCGTGGTGTCCGGGTAGCGGGCCGAGAAGTGGGTGAGGGCCAGGCGTCGCGCCCCGGCACTGACCGCGACCTCGGCGGCCTGGGCGGCCGTGGAGTGGGCGTGTTCAGCGGCTAGGTGCGCGCACTCCCGCGTGTAGGTCGCCTCCATCACCAGCAGGTCGGCGTCAGCCGCTAGGGCAGCGGCCGCCGCGCAGGGCCGGGTGTCCATGACGAAAGCGAACGTTGTCGCCCGCCGCGGAACGGAGACGTCGGCCAACCGATGGGTGAGTCCGGCGACGGTGAGCTGCCCGTCGCGCACCAACTGCCCGACCTGCGGCCCGGCCAGCCCCCGCCGCTCCAGTTCGGCCTGGTCCAGGCGGCGGCCGGGCAGATCGGCCACGCGATAGCCGATGGTGGGCACCCGGTGGTCAAGGCTGGCGGTCGACAGGACAAAGTCGGCGGTGCGCAAGATTTCGCGCGGCGCCTCGCTGCCCGGCACCGGGAGGAACCGCAGCCGGGCCTGGTTGTAGTAGCTGCTGGCGTGCCGCAGGTGGTCCACGTACTCCTGGCCCTGCGCGGGATAGCAAATGGTCACTTCGTGCGGCACCTGATCCAGCGAAAGGCGCTGCAGCACCCCGGGCAGGCCGAGGCAGTGGTCCCCGTGCAGGTGGGTCAGGCAGATGACGTCAATGGCGCGCACGCTGATACCCGCCTGCGTCAGCTGCCGTTGCGTTCCCTCCCCCGGATCGAAAAGCAGGCCGCTGGCCCCCCACCGCAGGAAGTAGCCGTTGTGGTTTCGGGTTTTGGTGGGCACGAGGCTCGCGGTGCCCAGAGCAGTCAACTCACGCGCAGACATCAGGTTTCTTCTTCTTGGTTGTGTCGCCTACCGGCCAACAGGGGCAGTCCGGCGCGGTAGCGTGGAGAACACAGCCTACGCCCCATCGCGCGGGCAAGCAGAGCGGGAAGGAACAGTAGTGCGCATCGGAATACCCACTGAGGTGAAGAATAACGAGCACCGGGTTGCCGCGACCCCCACCCTGGTGGCCGAGCTGGTGGGACGGGGGCATACCGTGCAGGTGCAGGCGGGGGCCGGTGTGGAAGCAGGCATTAGTGATGCTGAGTTCGCGGCCGCCGGGGCCCAGTTGGTGGCTGAGGCCGCTGAGGTCTGGGGGCAGGCCGAGCTGGTTTTGAAGGTGAAGGAACCGATAGCCAGCGAGTACGGTTTCCTGCGCCAGGATCTGACCTTGTTCACCTACCTGCATTTGGCGGCCGACGAGCCACTCACCGACGCCCTGTTGGCCAGCGGCTGCCGGGCCATCGCCTACGAGACGGTGCAGGCAGCCGACGGTTCGCTGCCGCTGCTCCGCCCGATGTCGGAGATCGCTGGCCGCCTGGCTACCATTGTCGGTACCTACCACTGTCTGCAACCGCTAGGAGGCGGCGGACAGCTGCTGCCCGGGGTGGCGGGTACGCCCCGCGGCAAGGTGGTGGTGCTCGGGGCCGGGGTAGCGGGGCAAAACGCGGTCGCCCTGGCGGTGGGACTGCGGGCCGAGGTGACGGTGTTGGACATCGATGTCGCCAAGCTTCGACAACTGGAGGCCCAGTACCCGGGGCAGGTAACGACTCTGGTTTCCTCCGCCCCCACCATCGCCCAGGCGGTGGCCGACGCCGACATCATCATCGGCACCGTCCTGGTGCCCGGGGCCCGCGCCCCGCAGCTAGTAACGGACGAGATGGTGGCGGGACTGCGCCCCGGCACGGTGCTGGTGGACGTGGCCATCGATCAGGGGGGTTGCTTCGCCCATTCCCACCCCACCACGCACTCGGAACCCACCTACCGGGTGCACGACGCGCTGTACTACTGCGTCGCCAACATGCCGGGCGCGGTCCCCCGCACTTCAACGACTGCCCTGACCAACGCCACCCTGCCCTACGCCTTACAGCTGGCTGACCAAGGGGTGGCCGAAGCGGTGCGGGCCTGCCCGGCCCTGGCCGAGGGTGTCAATACCTGGGACGGGCTGCTGGTGTCTGCCCCCGTGGCGGCCGCTTTTGGCCGCCCCGTCTCGGAGTTGCCGCGCTAACCGCGCGGCACGTAGGCCACCACTTCGCCGTCTTCCTCCACGAGGAAGACGACGTTTTGGCGCGTGCGCTGCGGCTGCTGGTAGGCGTCGTGGGCCCCCGGGATCTCGTGATACTTGCCCGACTTTAGGTCGATGTGGCCGTGCACGTACTTCTCGCTTTGGTAATGCTCTTTATCTTTGGGCACCGCCGCGTGCAGCTCCACCACGTGCTCCTCGATGTTGAGCCATCCGCGGTAGGAAAAAATGCATTTATCCTGGTCCTTGATGCTATTGCCCGTGTCTGGCAACGTGACTTGGTAGGGGCCGATCTCAATCTTCGTGCAAGCATCGTCGAGAAACTTCACCACCAGGGCGTTGTTTTCACCCCCCAACCAGGCCTCGAAGTCGCGCTTGGTCATCTGCCGCAACGCCACCCCGGTGGCCGGGTAGCGGTTATTGATGTCCTCGGTGCTGAACTTCGACTGTTCCCACCAGACGCCGCCCGGGGTGAGGTAGCCCATGATCTTCGTAACCGCCTTGTCCCCCTCCTGCACATATCCCTCGTAGAGCCAGCCGTCCGCCAGCGGACTGACGAAGGCGTTGGTGCTGGGGTTTTCGGGGATAGCCGTGCTGCGGGTTACCCGTCCGCTGGTGGCGTCCAGGATCGTCACGCGGGCGGTATCGCGTTCCTTGAAGGCCAGGTAGGTGGTGCCGTCGACCTTAATGTCTCCGAAGTAGTACAACGGCACACCGACATCCAGATGGGCCTTTTCCTGCAGGTTCTCGTCCCAGACCCGGCAGTCGGTGTCCGCAATTCGGCGGCACGTGACCACGAGCGAGTCGTCAGAGACGCTATGAATGGCGTAGTCGGGCCCCCAGGGTGCCTCGACCGCTTCCCCGGTCTCCACATTGATGACGAAAGGCCGCTTCTCGCGTGGGTCGGGCACCACTAACTTCGACCCTACCCACGCCGCGCTTTGAAAGCGGTCGGAGATCTCACCGCTACTGCCGTGCCATTTCCCGTCAAATCGCAGATTGGCGGTCTCCGCGGAATAGTCGTAGACGGCATACCGGTACTCTGCAGTATCGAATTTCAAGACCACCAAGGCATTTCCGCGCCAAAATGCGGCTACTTTGCCTCCCTTACCCCAGTTGAGCCGCCAGGCCTCGCGCGCCCCATTGGCCCAGCCACCGGCGGGGGCCGCGGGCGGCAACGACACGAAGGGGGAAGGTTGAGCGCTAGCGGTCGGGGAGGAGCTGGTCTCCACCGCGGACGACGCGGCGGGAGCGGGTTGGCCCTTGCCTGATAGCTTGACGGCGGCAGCCACCCCGCCCACCACTAGTAGTAGCGCCACCACCCCGGCGGCGACCCAAGCTCCCACCCTGTTGCCACTGGGGGGCGGGGAGAGCGGGCCGACCCCCGGCGGCAGGGAGCCCGTCGGGGCCCCCGCGGGATAGCCGGGAACGGCGGTAGAGGGCAGCGCGGGGTGCGACCCCGAGTTGGGCACGCCTGTCTGGGCATCGCCCCTGCCATGTGCGGGCCAGGCTCCGGCGCCAGCAGGCCTGGCGGGCTGGGAACGGTCACCGTCGGCGGGTGGAGGCAGAGGGAATGGACCAGACATCGCAACAACTCCTTCACCTGGCTCGTGACCGCGCGCTCGCCTGGGCCTCCCGGCGGTCGAGAAAAGCGTGTTTGTCCTACCCTACGCCCCGCTTCACCCAACCGCGGAACGACCAGTTGGGCAGTGCACTGTTTGTTATCATCGCCCGCCAGCGCGTCGCCCACGCTGCCAGGCGGCTGGCTAAGAATCGGCGAACCAGTCAGCTAGCCCGTCGTCGGCGCCCACCCAGGCCAGGGCGTCGGCCATTTCCTCCTCGTTGAGCAGGATCTCGGCGAAGGCGGCCACGATCCGCTCTTTTTGTTCCTGCCCGCCGATGCCGGTGACGATCAGGTGACATTGGGGGGTGCCATCCCACTGTCCGGCGGTGCCCACGCTCGCCGTTCCCCCGTTTACCTCCCAGGTACACAGGGTGCGCGGGCGCGAAGGCAGCCAAAAGCAGCCGCGGGCGCACGTGCCGGTGCCCGCCAGCTCGGCGGCCAGCTGCCCAAAGCGGGTGGGGTGGAAGGGGCGGGCGGAGTGCAGGTCGAGGGTCCACACGCCGTGCTCGGTGGGGCCACCCCAGGCGGCGGTGGAGGCCGGGTGGACGCGCGCCAGGGCGCGTTCGACATCGTGGCGGGAACCGAAGAGCAGTTCGGGGGCGAGGTTGTCCGGGTCGGGCAGGAGCAGCGTGTCGTGGGGCCGCAGGTGTTCCAGAGCCTCGGCACCGAGCGGGTCGTGGCCGACGGCCACGATGAGGTCGGCGTAGCCGAGGCTGACCATGTGCACCTCGCCGGTGCAGCGTTCGTCCTCCGGGAAGAGGGCAGCGTCGGCGGTGTGGAGCGGGATGTGGGTGAAGAGGTCGGCGGCCAGGGTGTCCAGGTGCACGGCGTGCAGGTGCGCGGTCAGCTCAATTCCCTCCAGCTCGCCCGCCTCACACAGTTCGGCCAGTTGCGGCAGGACATAGAGGGGCTCGACGCCGCACGGCAGGGCTAGCAGCAGTGTGTCGGTGCCGCGGGCGACTAGGTCGGCCAGGGTCGGGACTATGCCCTCCCGCAGGGAGCACGTGATACAGGAATGTTCGAGCTCCACGCGTTGTTGCCATTGTTCCCCCGCTGCGTCGTTCAGACGCAGGGTGAGTCCCGCTGCGTCGAGGTCGCAGACCAAAACTGGGGTGTGCCAGGCGGCGGTGAGGGCGGTCAGGTCGCGCACCAGCGGTGCGACGGCGGAAAGGGTGGCGAGCAGCACGGGGTTCCTTCAAGCCAACTTGCATGAGAATGATTATCATTACTATAACAGCGGGGGTGGCAACCGCCTCCCCCACCAACGACTAGGACCAATCACATGAGCAACTACTGCCAGGTCACGGGCGCACGCCCAGCGTTCGGTAAGCGGGTATCGCACTCGCACCGCCGCACCACCCGGCGCTTCGACATCAACGTGCAGACCAAGCGCTACTACGTCCCCTCCCTGGGGCGCACCATCAAGCTGCGCCTGAGCCCGCGCGGCATCAAGACCATCGACAAGCGCGGCATTGAGGCGGTAGTAGCGGACATGCAGCGACGAGGAGAGAAGTTCTAATGGCGAAAAAAGGCACCGACATCCGCCCCAAGATCACCCTGCAGTCCTCTGCGGGAACCGGCTACCGGTACATCACTACCAAGAACCGGCGCAACACCCCGGACCGCATGCGCATCCGCAAGTACGACCCAATCGTGCGCCGCCACGTCGAATTCGTGGAGACCCGCTGATGGCCAAGAAGTCGAAGATCGCCCGTAACCAGCAGCGCGAGGCCGTGGTGCGCAAATACGCCGAGCGGCGCCGCGCCTACAAGGCCGCCGCCACCAATCCGCACCTGAGCGCCACCGAACGCGACGCGGCCATGGCTGCCCTGCACGCCCTGCCGCGCGACGCCTCCCCCACCCGCCTGCGGGGCCGCGGTGCCAGCGACGGCCGCCCCCGCGGTTATCTGCGCAAGTTCGGCCTGTCGCGGGTGCAGTTCCGGCAGATGGCACTGCGCGGCGAGCTACCCGGCGTGAAGAAGTCGTCCTGGTAGCCCACCTGCCCCATCCCTAGAGAAGGAGTTCCATATGAAACCGGGCATTCACCCCGACTACCACCCCGTCGTCTTCCGCGACAAGTCCGCCAACTTCGCCTTCCTCACCCAATCAACCGCCACCTCGGCGCGCACCATCGACTGGGAGGATGGGCAGACCTACCCCGTCATCGACGTTGATATCTCGGCGGCCTCGCACCCGTTTTGGACGGGTAAGTCCCGTCTGATCGACACCGCCGGGCGGGTGGAGAAGTTCCGGGCCCGCTACGCCAAGCGGGAGGCGGTCAAGTGAAGGTACGCGCCTCCATCCGCTCCTTTGCCAAGCAGCCCGGCTCCAAGGTCGTGCGCCGCCGCGGCAAGCTCTACGTCATCAACAAGCAAAACCCGCGTTTCAAGGCCCGCCAGGGCTGACAGCAACCGCTGGGGGCTCGCTCTGCCGGGCCCCCAGCGCCGTGCTGACCCGGCGGGCTGCCTATACTCCCGCCCATGGAGATCAAGGTTGAGGCGCAAGCTGAGCGCCTGGTGCAACCCGAGTGGGCGACACTGGAGTTAGACATTTCCTGCGAAGGCACAGACCGCCAGGCAGTGATGGAAACGGTGCGCTCGCTCAGCGTCGAACTGGCCGATACCGTGCCGAACCTAGTGCCGCACGCCGTCAGCAAGTGGAGCCTGTCCCCCGTGCGGGTGCACTCCTGGACCACTGGTCGTCGCGGCGGCATTCTGCGCTGCGCCGCCAGCGCCCGGGCGCGCCTAACCTTCCTGGACCTGACCGCCCTGGGTGACTTCTGCCAGCACTGGGGCCAGTACGAACACGTTGAGCTGCTGCCCGTGGAGTGGGAACTCAGCCCGCCCACCCAGGCGACCGTCGAGGAGGAGCTGCTGGTCGAGGCAGTGGAAAAGACCCGCCGCCGGGCCGCCGTGCTGGCGCGCGCGGCCGGGGCGGAGCTGACGGACTGCACGCACCTGTCCGACAACTGGGACAGTCTGCCCGTGCACCGCGCCTCCGGCCCCCTCGCGGCGTCGCTGCACAGCCGCAAATCAGCAGACTCCGCGCCCGTGCTGCCCGATGACCTGCGGCTCACCGTCACCGTCCACGCCCAGTACGCCGCCGACTAACGGCGCGGCGCACCACAGCCCGGAGGCCCCACCCTAGTTGGCTGTCTACGCGCCGTAGGCGCCATATATGCCACTTATGGTCTCCCCAGCGTCAACTAGGGTGGCGCACCTGCGAAGAGACAGCAAAAGGGGCGGGCCCCGCAAACGCGCGACCCGCCCCCGGGACGACTGTTAGTCGTCGCTGGGCGTCGTCTTGGCGACAGTCAGCAAGAACTCGGCGTTCGACTGGGTCTCGCGCAGCTTGCCCAACACGATGTCGATAGCCTGGCTCGGCTCCAGGCCGGCCAGCACCCGCCGCAGCTTCCACAAGACCTTGAGCTCTTCGGGCTTGAGCAGGATCTCCTCGCGGCGCGTGCCCGACGCGTTGACATCGACCGCCGGGAAGATGCGCCGGTCCGCCAGCTGCCGCGACAGCCGCAGCTCCATGTTGCCGGTGCCCTTGAACTCCTCGAAGATGACCTCGTCCATCTTCGAGCCGGTCTCCACCAGGGCCGTGGCGAGGATCGTCAGGCTGCCGCCGTTCTCCACGTTCCGGGCCGCCCCGAAGAATCGCTTGGGCGGGTAGAGGGCCGAGGCGTCCACCCCACCGGACAGGATGCGGCCCGAGGCGGGGGCGGCCAGGTTGTAGGCGCGGCCGAGGCGGGTGATGGAGTCAAGCAACACCACCACGTCCTGCCCCAGCTCCACCAAGCGCTTGGCCCGCTCGATAGCCAGCTCCGCGACGATGGTGTGGTCGGAAGCGGGACGGTCGAAGGTCGAGGCGATGACCTCCCCCTTGACGGTGCGCTCCATGTCGGTGACCTCTTCGGGCCGCTCGTCCACCAGCACCACCATCAGGTGCACCTCGGGGTTGTTGACGGCGATCGCGTTGGCGATCTGCTGCAACACGATGGTCTTACCCGCCTTGGGCGGGGAGACGATCAGCCCGCGCTGCCCCTTCCCGATGGGGGCCACGATGTCGATCACGCGCGGGGTCAGGGCCTTCGGGGTGGTCTCCAAGCGGAGCTGCTCGTTGGGGTAGAGCGGCACCAGCTTGGCGAACTCGGGCCGCGCCTTGGCCTCCTCCACCGTCATGGAGTTCACCCGGTCCAGCCGCACCAGCGGGTTGGCCTTGTTCACGCCCCGCCCCGAGGTGGGCTGGGACTCGCCATCGCGCGGGGCGCGGATGGCGCCCTGCACAGCATCACCCGGCCGTAGACCATTGCGCCGCACCTGGTTCATGGTCACGTACACGTCCTTCGGCCCCGGCAGGTAACCGGAGGTGCGCACGAAGGCGTGGTTGTCCTGCACGTCCAGGATGCCCGCGATCGGGATGAGGACGTCGTCTTCCGAAATCTCGATATCGACCTCGACGTCGCCGCCGCGGCCGCGCCGCTTGTTGCGGTCCCGCCGGTTGCGGCGACTGCGCCCGCCGCGCTCGTCGTCGCGCTCCCGGTCGCGATCGCGGTCCCGTTCCCGCCGCTGCTGACGCCGCTCCCCCGCCGCCTCGGAGACCTGCTCCAGGGCGCGTTGGGCGTCTTGGTCCAGGCGCCGCTCCGGGCGGGCGGCCGCCTCCTCGCGGGTGCGGGCCAGCTCGGACTTCACGTCCAGCAGCGGGGCTTCGCCCGGTTCGGCGGCCGGGGCGCTCACACCCCGGCGGGTGCGGCGCCGCACGTCGTGCTCGGCGCGTTGCAACCGGCCGGCACGCTCCCCGCGGCTGGTAGCCTCCACCCGCACGCCCTCGCCCCGGGTGGGTTCGACGGGGAGCTCTGCGGCAGTTTCCTGCGACGGAACGACGGCGGCTACCTCACTGGCCGCCCGCCGCCGGGGCGCCACCCGCCGCTCCGCAGCGGCATCCTCGCCGCGCTCGGCCTGCGGGGTGGGGGCGACAGGCTCTGCGGCCTTTTGCCGCTGCGCCACGCGGATCGCGGAAATGGCGGCGATGAGCTCCGGCTTGCGTTTGGTGGAGACGCTGGGGACGCCGAGTTCCTTGGCGAGCTGCTTCAGCTCGGGCAGGCGCATGGCAGTCAATGCCCCTGCGTTCGTGGACTCGTCACTCAATTGGGTTCCTCCTGCGTGCCTATTGCACGGATCGAATGGAGTGAAACTGCGCTAGGCAGTTGGGATACCAGCCTCGTTCGCTGGCGGGGCGCCGGACCATCTACAGCTGGCGCTCGCCGACAGTATAGCAAACCGGCCCTCCTGCCCCGGCAGGCAGCTAGGTGAGCTCGCTCCCGCCCAGCTCGGCGGCCAGGTGCCAGTCGATGGCCGACCAAAAGTCAACCACGGTTAGCTGAGGGCCCTGCGGGCCGCTGGAGTCGTGCCCCCACAGGTACGCCTGTCCGGCTCCTGGCGCGGACAAGCGCAAGACCACGGGGTCGCCGTTGCCCCGCTCGGAAAACACGTAGCAGGCCGCGAAGTCGGGATAGTCGGCGGGCGGCAGCGTGGCGTATTCCGCCAGGTTCTCCACCTCGGGCAAAGAGCGCAAGATGGGCATGAACGCCCCAAGCCACAGCGCCCCGTGCACCTTCTCATACCAGTGGCGCACCGAGTCCGGGACGTCCTGCCAGCTGACGCCGCGCGCCGCCAGCTGCGCCTGCGCCGCAGCAGGCTCCACTGGTGCTGCCGCCACCAGGAACTCCACCCCGTTGTCCGTCTCCAACCTGCCTATCAGGCAGGGGGAACCAGACAGCTCGGCCAATGCCACATCGGTCAACGTCTGTTCCACCACCGCCCAACTTTGGGGTAGCCGCTGCCGCCACGCCTGACCGAATTCTGCCCGCCAGGCCGCTACCCGCTCTGCGGGTGAGGCGGCGAAGACAAGGCGCCGCCAGTGGGCAGGGGCGCCGACGTCCTGTCCTCCTTCTCCCAATGTGCCTCCCCCCGGCCAGTGGGCCGCAAAGTAGGCAACCGAACTGGGGTCCGGGCCATTACCGCGCGGCCCAGCCCCATCCCGCCGTCTGCCGAACCAACCCACGCACTCCTCCTAGATTTCTACGGAAAGCATGTCACCGATAGCCAATGCCCATAACATGTCCAGGTATCCCCAGAAATTCACGCCCAAGCGGTTTTCGTCGTCCCGCATCCACAAAATACCATTGTCTGGAGCGTCGCCAGCCAGATCAATCGCCAGCATGTTGCCACCGAAACGCCAGGTGGAAAAGAAAACGTAGGCATCGGCAAATTGGGGACGCAGCGGGTTATCTGCCCCCAGGTCGAAATCCCCAAGACACCGCACCCCCCACGAGGGGTTCAGGCCATAGCAACGCATCTCCAGGGCCGACAACCCGCTGTGCACTTGCCGATAGAAGCTCTGTAGTTCTTCCGGCAGTTCTCCCCACCTCGACCCCAACTCACCCAGTTCGGGGCGCAGCGGCGGGTCTATTTGCTCAGGCTGCAGCGGGTTGCCTCCAAGGTAATAGGCCGCATCTCCGTGGGGCCCGATAAGCAAGTATAGCAGGAAATAATCATTCCCTATCCGCACTAGCTCAACATCGCGAGTGAAAACAGAAAATAGTTGTGAAGTGATCGGGAGTCGGCCACCAAGGACCTCCCGCACTTTCCCCACTGCGAGGCCGACCCGCCCCTCGGGCACAAGCTCCGGCAATCGCCGCCAACAGTCCGGGACCGCCACGCTCGCCGCCACTGGACCATCCAGAAAGGTCAGCTCGCCGCGCCCAAACACATAGTTTTGCAAATATTCAATGCGCTCCCGCAGTGCCGATCCGCGCTTTTCGCTCATCGAGCTACCCGCCCCTACTTGTCTTCATCGAAGCCACTAAATCGTCGATAATGAACTGCATCCTGTCCTGCAAAACATTTTGCAGGCTCGCCATTTGATGCCGATAGAGAGCTGGCACCGTGGCTCCCGCGTGCCTGCCAGACACAACCTGGGTCCAATCTGAGTAGTGCGTCGCCTGTCGCGAAGCATTAGCCGGTTGACTCAGCGGCATCAGATTCTCTGCCTCTCGCACAACCTGGAGCCGATGCACCTCAGAGAGCTTATCAAAACCATCCATACGAATAATGTCATCAAAGGGCACAATGTGCTCAGTCTGGATTTGCTCAACACGGGAATATATTGGGTCACCACCCTTAGGCGCCTTCAAAGCCGGGTCCCTCTGTTTAGGCATGCCCGCGTATTTCTCAGTAAATTCGCGCCTAAATTCGCGGGTTGCCCCCCGTGGAACCGCCCGATCCCGCAGAAATGCCCGCGCTGCATCATCCAGTCCATGGGTCTCCCTGAAACGAACCGGAGTAGTGGATTTTCCAAATCTTGTCTCCAGGTTCCTCCGCAGAATTGCCATGTGAACGTCAAAGGTCTGTTTGAACTGATTTAGTGGCGTCTTAGAGACCGCTTTGGCCACCAACGTCCGCACCGCACTGTTGGCACGCCCGTAAGCCTGAGCCAGCTTCTGAAAGGCCGCCGTACCTTTCACTCCGGCGGCTACCGCGGAGGCCGCCCGCGAGACGCTTGCCGCCCCCTTTCCTAACAACGGCACCGCCCGACACAACGCCCCGAAAGCGCCCCTGAACCAGCCGAGCCCGATGCACGATAACACCGCCATCCCGATAGACAGCAGCGCTTCCTTCCAAGAGATCTGCCCGGTAGCTGCCAGCAAAATATTACCCAATGCCGCTAGGATCCCCGCGACGGCAGAAATGGTCATCAGCACAGCTGCCATTGCTTGGCCGATCACCGGGATCCAACACACCAGCAACGCCAAGATGCCGGTCACCATGGATACAAATTCGCATATCTTCGCCAGTATCTTCGTTAGCTTGGCGCCCCAGTTTTCCCACCAGCCGTCGTTCAGACCGTCGCTCTCGGTTGCCATATTGATGCCGTCTATCGCAGTGCGGGCAGCGGCGTCGCGGTCCGCTACCGCCTGCTGCACCACTGTCTGCTGGGCGGCAATTGTGCTCCGGGCGTCGGCGGCAGCGCTTCGCTCCTCGGCAGCGCGGCGGGAGTACTTTTCTTGCAAGCTGTCGTCGGTGCCTGCAGATTCAGCGCTGGTGTCGTAACGCTTGGCCGCGGCCTCTGCCGCGTCCCTGTCCGTCACCGCGCTGCGAGCTTTGGCCAGGGCTTCCGCGGTCTCTACCTGGACCCGATCGAGGACTACCGCGTAGTCCTCCAGTGCCTGGCCAGCCTGCCGGTACCGATTCTCAGCCTTCCCTACCCCCTCTACAACAGTATCGCGGGACTCCATGAGTGCCTGCACCGACTGCGATTGCACCGTCCCTGCCGACAGCTTCCGCATGTTATCGGCAATTCGTTTTATCGAATCCGCTACCGCCTTATACTTGCGGCCTCCCTCTCGCACAACCGCCGGATCGCCCGGCGTTGGGTCGCTAGACAAGGACAACGCAGACCAGTCAGTTGGGCGGGTCAACGGAGCTCCTTTCATCGGACTTCCCCATCGACGCTAGCAGGCATATCACCGGCAGTCCGGCAACCGGCCGCCCCGAAAGTGCCCCGCTAGCTAGCGCAGGCGCGCTCCACTCATGTCCAGCGACGGCGTCAGCACCTGCCAGTCGCGGGACAACTCGCTGCGCAGCTCGGCATCCAGGTGCGCCAGCACCAGGATGGAGGGCCCGGCCCCGGAGACGACCGCGGGCAGTCCGCGACGTCGTAGCGCGTCGACGGCGCCGACAGTGCCGGGCATGGAGGCACGGCGGGAGTCCTGGTGGAGCCGATCCTCCGTGGCGGTCAGTAGCTCTACCTCGCCCCCGGCCAGGGCCAGCACCAGCAGGCAGGCGCGAGCCACGTTGAAGGCCGCGTCCCCGTGCGGGACGCTGGCGGGCAGCGCCGCCCGCGCCTTCTTGGTGGCCAGGCGCACCTCCGGAACCAGGACCGTCAGCGGCAGTTCCCGCCCCAGCGGCACGCGGGCGGCCCGCCCCCGTCCGTCGCCGTCCACGTAGGCGACGGTCGCCCCGCCGTAAAGCGCAGGGGCGACATTATCCGGATGTCCCTCGAACTCGGTGGCCAGCTCCAACAACAGCTCGTCGTTGAGCACGCCCCGGCTGGCCGGGTCGAACTCGGACGGCGTAACCGGCGGGGTGGTCAGGCCCCGGGCCAGCATGAGCCCCGCCACGACCGCCGCCGCCGAGGAGCCGAGGCCCCGCCCGTGCGGAATCCGGTTGTGACAAGTCAACTCCAACCCGCATTCGGGCGCCCCGGCGGCCTCCAGGCCGACGCGCAGCGCTCGCACCACCAGGTTGCGCTCGTCAGTGGCGACCCTGCTCGCCCCTTGCCCGTGAATCGTCACCTCGGTGGCCCCAGTGGTGGCACGCGCGGTGATCTCGTCGTAGATGCCGAGGGCCAGACCGAGGCTGTCAAAGCCCGGCCCGAGATTGGCCGAGGTGGCTGGGACGACGACGGTGGCTTGCTCCCGCACGATCGACATGGCGCGCCCTACAGTCCGAGGAACTCGGCGGCCGCCGCAGCCTGCGGCGGGATGACCGTCGGCTCGATCTGCCGCTCACCGAGCGCGGTGGCGGTGTCCTTCAGACCATTGCCGGTCACCGTGCAGACGATGCGGGCCCCCGCGGGTACCTCGCCGCGCGCGTGGGCGGCCAGCAGGCCCGCGATCGACGCGGCCGACGCCGGCTCGACGAAGATGCCCACCTCGGCAGCCAGCAGGGCCTGGGCGGCCAGGATCTCCGCGTCGCTGACGGCGGTGATGGCGCCCCCGGACTGGTCGCGGGCCGCAATTGCCAGCTCCCACGAGGCCGGGTTACCGATCCGGATCGCGGTGGCGATCGTCTCGGGCTGAGCCACGGGGGCACCGCTGACAAAGGGCGCGGCCCCGGCGGCCTGCACTCCCCACATGCGGGGGGTCTTGGTGGCCTGCGGGGCGAAGTCGGCCCCCGCGTCCAGGCCCGCGTACTCGCGGTAGCCCATCCAGTAGGCCGAGATATTGCCAGCATTGCCGACCGGCAGGACGTGAATGTCGGGGGCATCGCCCAGCGCATCCACGATCTCGAAAGCTGCGGTCTTTTGTCCCTGCAGCCGGTAGGGGTTGACCGAGTTAACCAGGGCCACCGGGTAGTTGGCCGCCAGGGAACGCGCCATCGTCAGGCAGTCGTCGAAGTTGCCGTCCACGGCCACCAGCTCGGCCCCGTGCACGATGGCCTGGGCCAGCTTGCCCGCGGCAATCTTGCCGGTGGGCAGCACGACGGCGCAGCGCAGGCCCGCCGCCACCGCGTAGGCGGCAGCCGAGGCGGAGGTGTTACCCGTTGAGGCGCACACCACCATCTGCGTGTCAGTGGCCGCCACCTTGCTCATCGCCATGGTCATGCCGCGATCCTTGAAGGACCCGGTGGGGTTGGCGCCCTCCACCTTCACCCACACCTGCGCATCCACCCGCGCGGACAGGGCCGGAGCCGGTACCAGCGGGGTGCCGCCCTCCAATAGGCTCACTACGGGGTCGTCTGCCGCAATCGGCAGGCGCTCGCGGTATTCTTCGATTAGCCCGCGCCACTGGTGTGCCATTAGTCGTTTCCTTCCACCGTCAGGACGTTGATGATGCGGACCGCGAGCGAGCCCAGTTCGGTCACGGCCGCGTCGAGAGCGGCCCGGGTGGCGGCCTTGGTCATGATCGTCACCGCCGCCCGTGGCTGCCCTTCTTGGGCGGCCAAGGGTCGCTGATGCACCCGGTCGATCGAAATGTCGTGCCCGGCCAGAATGTTAGCCACCGCCGCCAACTGCCCCGGCTGGTCGCACAGTTCAATGGTCAGGCACCGCCGGGCCCGGACCCGGCTGGGCGGCAGGGCGGCAAGGTCGGCGTAGGCCAATTCGGCAGGCGCGTTACCGCCCCGCACCTTGTGGCTGGCGGCCGCCACCACGTCACCGAGCACGGCCGAGGCGGTCGGCGCCCCGCCGGCCCCCTGACCGTAAAACATGAGCCGTCCAGCCGCCTCACTCTCCACGACTACCGCATTGAACGCGCCGCTGACGCTGGCCAACGGGTGCACGAGCGGCACCAGCCGCGGCTCGACTCGCACGTCGTATCCGTCGGCGTGTCGCTCGGCCGAGGCCAGCAGCTTGATGACGTAACCGTCCGCGCGGGCCTGGGCGATGTCCGCCGCGGTGATGTGCCGGATCCCGGTGACCGGCACGTCCTTACTGGCGACCCGCGTGTGGAAGGCCAGGGAGGACAAGATCGCGGCCTTGGCCGCGGCGTCGTGGCCGTCGACGTCGGCCGTCGGATCAGCCTCGGCGTATCCCAATTGTTGGGCCGTGGCCAGGGCCTCCTGGAAGTCCAGGCCCTTGGTCGTCATCTCGTCCAGGATGTAGTTCGTGGTGCCGTTAACGATGCCGAGAATCTTGGTAATGCGGTCCCCGGCGAGAGACTCGCGAATGGCGTAGACGACGGGCACCGCCCCGGCCACGGCGGCCTCGTAGTACAGGTCGGCGCCACTGGCGGCGGCGGCCTCGTATAGCTCGGGCCCGTGCGCGGCCAGCAGGGCCTTGTTGCCGGTGACCACGGTGCTGCCTTGCGCCAAGGCCGCCAGCACCAAGCTGCGGGCAGGCTCGATCCCCCCAATCAGCTCCACCACAATGTCAACTCCCGCCATGGCGGCCCGCGCGTCGGTCGTCAACAGCGCGGGGTCGATGAAGTCGGGGCGCGGGGTGGCGAGATTACGCACCGCAACGGCCTTGACCACCAACTGGGCCCCGGCGCGGGCAGCGAGATCGTCAGCGCGCTGCCCCAGCAGCCGCAGCACCTGGGAACCAACCGTGCCCGCCCCAAGGACGGCGAGGGAAACTTCCGGCATGCAAACTCCTGAGCTTGGTGGGTCTGGGCGCAGTATATGGGCCACACCACCGGAGGCGGGCAGAGTGTCCGACCTTTAGCCGATGTCGAGGGACAGCAGGTCCGCCACCGTCTCGCGGCGCACGATTGCCTGCGCCCCGTCTTGTGTCACCGCCACCACGGGCGGTCGCGGCACGGCGTTGTAGTTGCTGGCCATCGACCGGCCGTAGGCCCCCGTGACGGGGACAGCCAACAGATCCCCGGCAGTGATGTCGGCGGGCAGGGCCACGTCGTGGACCACGATGTCGCCGGACTCGCAGTGTCGTCCCACCACCCGGGCCGTCACCAACTGAGCGGCCGACCGACGATTGGCCAGGGTGGCGGTATAGGCCGCACCGTAGAGAGCGGGGCGAATGTTGTCACTCATGCCCCCGTCGACGGAGACGTAGAGGCGCGAGCCCCCGTCGTCGAGCTGCACTGGCTTGACCGTGCCGACGGTGTAAAGCGTGAGCGTCGTGGGGGCGATAATGGCCCGCCCCATCTCCACGCTCACGTGCGGCACGTCGGTACCCAGGCGCTCACACTCGGTGCGCACCAGCTCGGCCAGCGTGCGTGCAAAGGTGGCAGCCGACGGCGCCACGGGGTCGGCGTCCGTGTAGGCCACCGCCACCCCGCCGCCGAAGTCCACCTCCGGGACCGCGATACCACGCGCTTGCAGGGCGGCCCGCAACTCCAAAATTGCCCGCCCAGCCACCTGGTAGCCGGTCAAATCGAAGATCTGCGAGCCGATGTGCGAGTGGATCCCAACCAACCGCAGTTGCGGATGCGCAGCCACCCGGGTCAGTGCCTCCAGCGCGCTGCCCGCCGCCACCGACAACCCGAACTTCTGATCCTCGTGGGCGGTGGAGATGTAGGAGTGGCCGCCCGCGTGCACCCCGGTGGTCACCCGCACCATGACGGGCGCTACCACGCCCAAGCGCGCGGCGATCTCGGCCACAAAGTCGATCTCAGGCAGGGAATCCAACACCAGGCGTCCCACCCCGGCCTGCAGCGCCCGCTCGATCTCGGCCCGCGATTTGTTGTTGCCGTGCAGAGTCAGCCGTCCCGGGTCCGCGCCCGCTGCGAGCGCGATCTCCAGCTCCCCGCCGGTAGCCGTGTCCACGCCCAGGCCGTGGTCGACGACGGTGCGCACCACGTACCGGCACAAAAACGCCTTACCGGCGTAGTAGACGTCGGCGCCGTTCATGCCGTAGTTGGGCCAAAACTCCTCGGCGAACGCGGTGGCGTACACCTCGGCGCGACCCGCCAAATCGGCCGCATCCAGCAGGTAGGCGGGGGTGGAGAACTGGGCCGCTAAGTCCGGCAGCCGCTGCCCCGCCATGGTCAGGGCGCCGTCAGCTGCCCGCCGCACGTTGGCGGGCCACAGGTCGGGCCGTTGGTCGGGCTCAGGGCAGGCCAACGGCGCCCCGCCGGTCACATGCGCTCCGGGGCGGAGACGCCGAGCAACCGCAGGCCGTTGGCGAGCACCTGGGTGACTGCGTCGTTGAGCCACAGGCGGGCCACGTGCGCAGGCGTGACTGGGTCGTCCCCGCGCGGCGTGACGCGACACTTGCCGTACCACGTGTGGTAGGCCGCGGCGGTGGACTCGAGGTAGCGGGCCACCCGGTGGGGTTCAGACAGTTCAGCGGCCTGCGCCACGATCTCGGGGAAGCGCGCCAATTCGCCCAGCAGCTCGGCGTCGGCGGGCGCAGACAGCTCGGCCGGGTCGAAGCCGTCCTCGCGCCGCACTCCGTGGGCGGCGGCATTGCGGGCGACGTTGCAGGTACGAGCGTGGGCGTACTGCACGTAGTAGACGGGGTTTTCGCTTGAGGTGGAGCGCAGCAGATCCAGGTCGATGTCGATCTGCGAGTCCATGGAGGAACGCACCAGGGCGTAGCGGGCGGCGTCGACGCCGACGGCGTCCACCAGGTCGTCCAAGGTGACAATGTTGCCGGCCCGCTTGGACATGCGTACCGCTTCCCCACCACTGACCAGGTTCACCATCTGGCCGATGAGGATTTCCATGTTTTCCCCGGGGGTGTCGCCGAAGGCGGCGCACAGGGCCATCATGCGGCCGACGTAGCCGTGGTGGTCGGCTCCCAGCAGGTAGATGGACTTGTCGGCACCGCGGTCCCGCTTGTCGAGGTAGTAGGCGACATCAGCGGCAAAGTAGGCGGGGGCCCCGTCGGACTTGATGAGCACGCGATCCTTGTCGTCCCCGAAGTCAGTGGTGCGCAGCCAGGTGGCGCCTCCCTCTTCGAAGATCACGCCGCGTCCCCGCAGCTGGTCGATGGCGCGTGCGACCGCCCCGGAGGTGTGCAGGGAGTCCTCGTGGAAGAAGACGTCGAACTCGGTGCGGAAGTCAGCCAGTCGCTGCTTGATCTCCGCGAACATGAACTCCACGCCGTTGGCCCGGAAGACCTCGACGGCCTGCTCTTCGGGCAGCTGCCGCGGGTCCGGCTCACCGCGCTCGGCTTGCTGGGCCAAAACCTGGTTGGCGATGTCTTCGATGTACTGGCCGCCGTAGCCGTCCTCCGGGGGTTCTTGCCCCAGCGCCCGGGCGTACAGCGAGCGGGCAAAACGGTCGATCTGCGCACCGTGGTCGTTGAAGTAGTACTCGCGAGTCACCTTGGCGCCGGTGGCGGCAAACAGGCGGGCCAGGGTGTCGCCAACGGCGGCCCACCGGGCCCCGCCCAGGTGCACCGGGCCGGTCGGGTTGGCGGAGACGTATTCCAGGTTGACGTGGTGGCCTGCCCCGGTGTTCGTGTGTCCGTAGGCCTCGCCCTGCGTCAAAATGGTGCGCGCCAGCTCGCCGGCGGCCCCCGACGACAGGCGAATGTTCAAGAAACCCGGACCCGCGATCTCTATGCTGTCGATCCCCTCAATCTCCCGCAGCTGCGCGGCCAGCAGCTCCGCCAACGCCCGGGGGTTGGTGCCCGCCTTCTTGCCCAGCTGGAGGGCCACGTTGGTTGCCCAGTCGCCGTGCTCACGGGATCGGGGACGCTCCACCTTGACTGGGTCCGGCACCTCGGCCGGATCGAGGGCTACTTGGCCCGCGTCGATGAGGGCTAACAGGGCGGTGCGCACGTGCGCGGCAAGCTCAGCAGGTGTCATGACCAAAGCCTATTACGTCCCCTGAGCCCGTCTTGGACTGTCGGCGGCAGGCGCGGCCAGCATCACAGTTAGCTTTCGTCTCTGGTCGGCGGGGGCAAACTGGCCCCACCAGAAGATGGACGGGGTTAAAGTTGAAATATGGATGAAACCTCGGTCGGCACTCCCCTGACCTCCCGCACCCGCATCGGCCTGCTGCTCACCCTCTTGGCCCTCACCGGCGGGGTCTACCTCACCCTCCTGTTGATCACCACCCCCGCGCTCCAGGGCTTCGCGCCCGGACACCAACTCGCCGACCTGTCCCCCACGGGACTCAGCCACGCCGAAACCGTCAGCCTCTACGAAGCCCTCGGCGTCGAGGGTCGTGACTACTACCAGCACATTCAGCTCCCCGTCGACATGGTGTATCCCGCCCTGTTCATGACCTCCTTCGGGTTGCTATTGGCCGCCTTAACCCGGTACCTGGGCCTGCCCCGCCCCGCACGGCTGATATCCCTAATTCCGGTGCTGGCGGGCCTCAGTGACTGGGGCGAAAATGTCTGCACTTGGTTGGCACTGCGCGCCTACCCCGAGGTCAGCCCCACCCTGCCCCAGCTGGGTTCCTGGTTCTCTCTCACGAAAACGGTTGGGGTCATGCTCACTTTCGTCCTCGCCCTCAGTTTCGGGATCTGGGCCCTGGTGCGTCGGCGGCGACTGACTGCCACCCGGTAACCACACGGGCCGGATTCGCGCCAGGAACGGAGAGCGGCCACTACCATGTGGCCCATGACTAAGACGACGAAGGCAGTAATCCTCGCCCGCGGTCTCGGCACCCGCATGCGGGAGCAAGACTCCGCCGCCCCCGCCAGTGCGGCCGCTGACGTCGGCGCCAAAGGAATGATCGACATCGGCCGCCCATTCCTGGACTACGTCATCTCCGCCCTCGCCGATGCCGGTATCACCGACGTCTGCCTCGTCATCGGCCCCGAGCACAACATCTTCCGCGACTACTACGACACCGTGCCCACCAGCCGGGTCAAGATTCACTACGCCGTCCAGGTCGAACCGCTCGGCACCGCCGACGCCGTCGCCGCTGCCGCGGACTTCGCGGGCGAGGACTCCTTCCTCGTGCTCAATTCCGACAACTACTACCCCGTCAGTGCCCTGCGGGCCCTGACGGAGCTTCCGGGGGCAGGCGTCGTCGGCTTCGACCGAGAGGCTCTAGTGTCCCAGTCCAATATTCCCGCCGACCGCATCGCCGCCTTCGCCCTCATCGAGGTTGCCGCTGACGGCACCATGGTGGACATCGTCGAAAAGCCGACCCCCACGCAAATTGCCGAACTGGGCGAGGACGCCCCCACCAACATGAACGCGTGGGTGTTCACGCCCGCGATCTTCACCGCCTGCCGCTCGATTGCTAAGTCGGTGCGGGGCGAGTACGAGCTGCCCGACGCCGTGCGAGCAGCGATCGCTGCGGGAACCCCTTTCACCGTGGTGCGCGCCGCGGTGGGCGTCTTGGACATGTCGCGCCGCACCGACATTGCGGCGGTGCAAGCGGCGTTGGCTGACACCGAGGTAGTCCTGTGACCATCACGCCGCTGTCCGCACCCGCCGAAAAGGTCACCTGGACGGTGCCGGGCCGCATCGAAGTGCTCGGAAAACACACCGACTATGCGGGCGGACGCTCCCTACTGGCGGCCTCCGACGTCGGCATCACCTTTGCCGCCACGGCCATCGATGAGCCAGTCCTGCGCGTCACCTCCGAGGCCATTCCGGGCGAGGTGGTCGAGGTGCCGTTCGCAGCCCAACACGAGGATCGGCACGGGCACTGGTCCGGCTACCCAGCGGCTGTCGCCGCCCGCCTGGCCACCAACTTCCCCACCGCAGTGCGCGGCGCGCAAATCCACGTCTCCTCCACCTTGCCGCTCGCTTCGGGCATGTCCTCCTCCTCAGCGATGATCGTCGGGCTGGCCCGCTGCCTCATCGATATCGCAGGCATCGAAAGCACCGATGTCTTCCGTGACAACATCACGACCTTGGAGCAGTACGCCGCCTACCTCGCCTGCATCGAGAACGGCCAAAGCTTCGGCGACCTGGCCGGACACGCCGGGGTCGGCACATTTGGCGGTTCGGAGGACCACACCGCCATGCTGTGCTGCACCGCCGGGGAGCTGTCGCAGTACTCGTTCTGCCCCACCCGCTACGAGCGGCGCGTGCCCTTCCCCACCGACCACACGTTCGTGATCGCCGTCTCCGGCGTGCTCGCCGAAAAATCGGGCCAAGCGCGCGAACTGTACAACCGGGCCTCCCTCTCCACTCGAGAGATAGTTGCCCTGTGGAACAAGGCCATGGATCGCCACGACATCTACCTGGCCTCCGCCGTGCGGTCCCAGCCCGACGCCCCCGAAATCATGCGCAAACTGCTCGGCCGCACCAGCTACCTGCGCGGACGGTTCGAGCAATTCCTCGCCGAATCGGAGTCCCTGGTACCCGCGGCTGCCGACGCGTTGGCCGCGCACGACCTCGCTGAGTTCGGGCGGCTGGTGGATCAGTCCCAGACCTGGACCGAGGAGGGGCTCTCCAACCAGGTGCCGCAGACCATCTCGCTGCACCGCCTGGCGCGCAGCAGCGGGGCCGTGGCCGCCAGCGCCTTCGGGGCCGGCTTCGGTGGCTCGGTGTGGGCGCTCGTGCCCAGTGGCGACGCGGAAGATTTCGCGGCGCGTTGGCTGGCTGAATACCAGACACATTGGCCCGAAGAGGGCAGCCGTGCCTCCACGATCATCACCCGTCCCGGGCAAGGCGTGCAGCGCACCGTAGTCGCCTGAGCGAGGTGCGGCAGCATCCGGTGGGGCCCGGCAGCACGCTGCTGCCGGGCCCCACCCCTTGCCGGTTCGCTCAGCGCGCTACCGGTGCGCGGTTGCCGAGGCGGACCTTCTTGACATCCCGGGCGGTGTCTGCGTCCGCGTCGGCGAAGCCAAAGAAGTAGGTAGCCAGGAACCCCACCAGCACGCCCTAAAAACACCGACATATGGGCGTGCTGGTGTGTTAAGGGCATGGTGGTGAGCCAAAGGCGTGCTGGTGAGCCAGGTCCGCAAGGATGGCCTTGAGCACCGCAGTCCAAAACGTGTTGCTTTGGGGTGCAGGCTGCTCGGCTCCGGCTGTTGCTGCAGGGGCTGGAATGCTGCCACTGCCTCCAGGCGGTGGCCTCGCCCCAGGCTGAAGCTGCATTTGCGGGTTAGCGGCAGGGGTGTGTGTACGGCAGGCCTCGCACGCCTTGCCGAGCTGGAGTTACAGCCCAAGCAGTGGGATTAGCGGCGTCTTTGGGGCTGCCCCCTGCACCAGCCATTCACGACTCGCGAGGAGTTGCTGCCCGATGACGGGGCAACCATCATGCCCTTAAGTCACCATCATGCCCTTAAAACACTGAAATAAGGACATGACGGTGCACTAAGGACATGACGGTGCACTAAGGACACGATGGTGCGCTAAGGACACGATGGTGAAGCTACGGAGATGGCAGGAGTGGGAACAGCGGGGGTTAGTGGCCGGACGCTAAACATCCGGGTTATAGGGCAAATTGTGTTGCTTGGGGGTGGGGTGGGTTGCTTAGTTCCAGTCGTTGCGGTATGGGCTTGTGTGGTGGAGTTCTCTCCAGACAATGGCGTCTCCCTAGCGGGGCAGGAAGTCAGCGGGTTGGGCGTGGAGAGCAGCAACTTGGTAAGCGGCCTAGATCTGGGCGTCGGTGGGCATGGTTTTAAGGATCTTGACTGCCGGTAGCGGGGCTTGGGTGTGCATGTAACACCACCAAAAGATCGCTTTGATCCGTCTGACTAGCCCTAGGCCGCGGTGATCGCGCAGCATCTGACGCAGCGGGGCGTTGGTTGCTCCTTCGATCTGGTTGTTCATCGCGGGCATCACCGTTAGCCAGCCCGGGGCCAGAAAACTGAACAACACCCCTGCCCGCAGCAGACGGTTCAGACTGTTGCGGGCCTTGACCAAGGGCGCGTGGGTGAAGAATTGCTTGCCGTCTGGCCCGGTGGTCTTCTCATCTAGAAAGCTCTGCCAACACGTGGTCCAGGCTTGGTAGGCCTGGAGCCATCCCAAGGCCTGGTCACGGGTGTGTAGACGGATCAGATCGAGCCCAAGGGCGTAGAGCTGGCGGGAGACTTCCAGCTTGGGACGAGTGGTGGTAGCGGTCTTGATCATCCCAAAAACATGGAAAGTACAGCGCTGCACCATAGTGCCTGGCCAGTGCTGTCTGCGGGCCTTATCAAAACCACTGCCCCCGTCAGTGACCACCATCTGTGGCGGGGCGATCCTAGCTAAGAGCGCCGCCCAGGCCCGGGAGTTTTCGTTACGAGCCACGTACCAGCCCAGCACGTGGTGCCTACTGCGGGCAATCAAGACCACCGCTTTACGCCCCAGATGGATACCGTCAACGAAGACGACTTCGTGGACCTCGTCCACGATCGGGGACAGGGGCCACAGACACCAAAACTTTTGGCAGTGACGCCGAAAGGTCCTACCAACGCCAGGCATGTCGGCCTGACGTCCCGCGCCTAACAGCCAAGTCAAGAAAGCCTGTAGTTGCTTAGCGCTTGAATCAATGCGCCCAACCCGCCAAACGTTACAACTACGACAACGCCACCGCTGGGCCCCACCACGGGTCTTGCCATGCCAAGTCATCACCGCCGCACACAGCGGGCATTTGGCAGTGTTCATCCCCCAAACCTGACCCCACCAACTTCAACACCACCAATCCGTTGCAAACACAACGAAAACCAGCCCCGCCAGCAACACAATCTGTCCGACCTTGAAGTTGCCACACCCCAACTTCAAACCCCACTTTGCCCAACAAACACAACGAAAACCAAACCCCAGAACAACACATTTGGGCCTACAGCCCCCAAATCTCCACCTCGCACAGCAACGCAAACGGCGGGCCACCATTTAGGTGACCCGCCGTCGTTGTGCCCCGGAAAGGATTCGAACCTTCGACTTCTTGCTCCGGAGGCAAGCGCTCTATCCACTGAGCTACCGGGGCAACGGAGTAAATCCTAGCAGGCTCTCGGCAGTGCTTTTACCCAACCGGGCCGCAGGATCCGACCTGCACGGCCTCGTGTGCGCTAAGCCACGCTTCTGGATCGACGGGCGTGCCGTCGATGACCACCTCAAAGTGCAGGTGCGGACCGGTGGAGACCCCCGAGTTACCAACACCAGCAATGTGTTGCCCTGCCTGGACCTCCTGGCCTTCAGCAACGTAAATCGTGCTGGGGTACAGGTGCCGGTAGACGGTCTCGAACACCTCGCCATTCAGGTTGTGGCTGATGGTCATCGCCGTCCCATACCCATCCGTTGTGATATCTTTCACAACACCGTCAGCGGGGGCGTACATCGGGGTGTCGAGCGGCGCCGAGTAATCGACTCCTTCGTGCAGGCGCGGCACGCCGTACACGGGGTGCACGCGCCAACCAAACGGGGAAGTCATCTCGTAAGTGCCGTGGATCATGGGCCAGAACAGCACCGCCTCTTGCCGCGCGACGTTGCGGACGCCGTCCGCCCCGGCAGTCTCCGGCGAGATGCAGCCAGGCTGAGGCTGGGCAAAAGCTTCCCGCACCTGGGCCCGCGAGGCGGCCGCGGGTACCTCTTGAATGGCGGCGTCCTCGTTTTCCTCGGAAACCACTTCCTGCAGCACCGAGTTGTCCACCTCGCCCAGCGAACGCGCCACCGGATCCCGGGGCGGCGTGGAGGCAGCAGTGGCAGACTCGGCATCTGCCAGGATGCCACTGAGCGGCAGCGCCACAGTGGCCGCCAACAGCGTCCCCAATGCCCCAGTGCGCATCAACTGCGATCGCTCCGCCCCCGGCTGCAAGTCCTTACTGGCCGCCTCCACGGCAGCCTGCAAGCTGTCACTGAGCAGACCGGCGGTCGGCAACACTTGCTCCAGCTTTTCTGCCTTGGGCGGGGCCGATATGACCTGTTCGAAGCTCGGACGGGAGCGGCGTGGAACAATGCTATCTGCGGAGCGCCGACGACCTTCGCCCTGCGGCCGCACCGGGTCCAATCGCTCCGTTACCGGCTCGTACGAAGAGGCTACGGCCGCGCGGGTCTCGCCACCAGCGGCGTGACGCATCGCAGACCGCTTGGCATGCGCCCGCTGCTGCTCCTCTTGCTCAACAGCCTGCTGGGCGGCGGCCCGCCGTTCTTCCTCGGTGCGCTGGGCGGCTTGTCGTTGGGCAGCAGCCCGCCGTTCTTCCTCGGCGCGCTGGGCGGCCTGTCGTTGAGCAGCGGCCCGCCGTTCTTCCTCGGCGCGCTGGGCGGCCTGTCGTTGGGCAGCGGCCCGCCGTTCTTCCTCCGCGCGCTGGGCGGCCTGTCGCAGCAGCCTCTCCCCTGCCTGAGCCATTTGCGAGGCCGAGGGGGCTGCGGACGTCGGGCGGGTCACGGTCACCGGCCGCCGCCCCGTGAACAGCGCTGTCGTGGCGGAGGTTACCTCTGATCGCCGCGGCGCCTCGCTGTCACTAGTGGATGCTCGCAAAGACCGTCGCGTGGGCATAGCAGCTGAGCGGGATTGGGCGACCAACTCCGCCTCAACAGCACGTTCGCGGCTCCGCCGCTCGCGCCGGGAGGAAATTCGTTCAGTCACGCAGCATTTCCTTACATTGCCTGCAAAATCCAGTAGGGACATTCCGACCCCCACCCACTGTAACCGCCCGTTTTTCCTCGGACCGCGTTAACGCTCACATCCTACCGGTGAGGCTGACCACAACACTAGTTTCGTCCGGAACCTTTGCGGCGCTGCATGGAATCTCGCACCTCGCCCACAAGTTCTTCCAAGATATCTTCTAGGAAAACCACACCCACCAGGCGGCCGTCTTCGTGCACCTGCGCCAGGTGGGTGGCGGAGGCCTGCATGGCAGACAACACGGACTCGACCTCCGCTTCACCATCCACCGTCGCCAGGCGGCGCATGCGCCAAGCAGGCACCGGCTCACTGCGCAACACCGCGGGCAAGGCGATGACATCCTTAATGTGGAGGTAGCCGTCCAGCTCACCGCCTTCTCCCACGGGATAGCGGGAAAAACCGGTGCGGCCGACGGCGGCCTCCACCTCTTCCGCACTCACCCCACGAGGCAAGGTCACCAACTGTTCCGGGGCGATCATCACGTCGCGGGCCAACTTGTCCGAGAATTCCAAGGCTCCCGAAAGCAAACCCCCTTCGTCGACCAGCACACCCTCCGCCTGGGAATGCTCGACGATAGTTGCCACCTCTTCCGCCGTGAAAGCAGAAGCCACTTCACTTTTCGGCTCCACCTTTGCCAGGCGCAGGATCCAGTTCGCCGTGGCATCGAGCGCGTGCAGGATCGGGTGCAGCAGGCGTACTAGGCGGCGAATAACTGGGGCCAGCAGCAATGCGGCGCCTTCCGGTTTCGCTACCGCCAGGTTTTTCGGCAACATTTCCCCGATTACCACGTGCAGGTAAACGATGAAGCTCACGCCAACAATCACGGCCAGCAGGTGGGCGGCGGCCTCCCCCAACCCGAGGTATCCCAACGGCACCTCCAGCAGGTGAGCCAACGCCGGCTCGGCGATCACTCCCAGCCCAGTGGAGCACACGGTCACGCCCAGCTGGGCAAAGGCGAGCACAACCGAGACGTGTTCCATCGCGTGCAGGGCGTCGGCCGCCCCCCGACGGCCAGCATCTGCCAGCGGCTCGATACGGGAACGACGGGCCGAAAGAATGGCAAACTCGGCGGCCACAAAGAAGGCGTTGAGAGCCAGCAGGACAACGCCGATGGTCAGTGCGGTAGCGGTATTCACTGGTCCTGCCCTTCGGTGAGATCCCGCACGAGCAGGCGCGTGACACGGCGGCCCTCCATGTGCGTAACTTCCAGGCTCACATCGGCGACCGCCACGTGGTCCCCGACCGCCGGAATGCGCCCGAGTCGCTCCATCACTAGCCCCGCCAGTGTCTCGTAGGGTCCGTCGTCGGGCACCCGCAGCCCAGCCACAGCGGTCAGCTCGTCGGGGCGCAACACGCCGGGCACGCTCCACTGTCCGCCCGCCAGCCGCCGCGTGGTCACTCGGGAGCGATCGTGCTCGTCGGAGACCTCCCCTACCACCTCCTCGACCACGTCCTCCAGGGTCACCACCCCGGACACGCCCCCGTACTCGTCCACCACGATCGCCATCGGCACCCCCTGCTCCCGCAGCTGCACCAGCAGCCCGGCCAGCTCGGCGGTCTCGGGTACCCGCACGGCATCGAAGAGGATGGACGACGACATCACCGGCACCTCACCGCGCCGCTCGTGCGGCACCGCCACGGCCCGCCGCAGCAGGGCGATGCCAAGCACATCGTCTAAGTCTTCCCCGATGACGGGGAAACGCGAGTGGCCGGTGCGGACCGCCAGCTCGACGACGTCGGCGGCCGTCGCCTCGCGCCGCAGCACATGCAAGCGCCCCCGGTCGGTCATGACATCCACCGCGGTCAGGGAACCGATGCCGATGGAGCGAGTCAGCAGCTCGGCCGTGCCAACCGCCAGGGTGCCCTCCTCCGCGCTGCGCCGCACGAGGGCGGCGAGCTCGGGGGCTGAACGGCCCCCGGCTAGCTCCTCGACGGGTTCAATTCCGCAGCGGCGCACCACCCAATCGGCGTGCGAGTTCAGCAGCTTAATGACGGGACGCAGCAGGCGGGTGAAAACTGACTGGTAGGGAACGGCGAATCCGGCGACCCGCAGCGGATCGGCCAGGGCCAGGTTCTTCGGCACCAGTTCCCCAAACACCATGGACAGGGCGTTAGTGAGGAGGAAAGCCACCGTCAGGGCGATGGCGGTGGCCGCCGCCGGGGCCAGCCAGCGTCCCAGGTTGGCGGCCAAAATGTCACCTAGCGCCACCTGCGTGGTGTAGCCGAGCAGGATGGTGGTGACGGTGATACCCACCTGCGAACTGGACAGCTCCAAGGACAGGCGCTTGAGAGCGGCCGCGATGATGGCCGCCCGCCGGTCGCCAGAGACGGCTCGCTGCTCCACGCTGGCCGCGTCCAGCGCCACGAGGGAGAACTCGGTGGCCACAAACAGTGCCGTGCCGAGGGTCAAGACGACCCCGAGTGCCAAGAAAACGTAATCGATCAGCATTGGGGGCCTTGGCTAGTGGTAACTAGTGGGCGCGAATGTCGAGGGCCTTTCATGATGAGGCGATGTTACCTGGCCAATCCGGTTGCGGGGCAGGCCCTCTTTCGGCAAGCTTAACTAGGCCGGAAGTCCCAAAAGCGGCGTGTTGCGCGTGCTGGAGGGCATAGGCTTGTAACCAGCGCCAAGGCGGCGCGCAGCGAAAGTGGGCGGTAACGTGGCTGACTCTCTGGATTTTGGCGCGAACGAGTGGTTGATTGAGGAGATCCGCGAACGGTACGCGGCCGATCCGGCCAGCGTTCCTGCGGCGTGGCGGGCTTACTTTGAGGCAGACGATTCCACCCCAACGGCGGGTGCCGCCTTGGCGAGCTTCGTGGCCGCCACCCCGGAGACCGCCGCGCCCGCCCCGGCGCAACCCTCCGCCCCAAGCGGCGAAGCGCCCGCCCCCGCCAGTTCGGCTACCCCTGCCCCGTCTCCGCAGGCGACGCCGAGCAGTGCCGCGCCCGCCCCGGTGCCGCCTCCCGCCCCACGCGGCGTAGCGCCCGCCCCGGCACCGGAGCCGGACCAATTCGCGCAGCAGGCGGCGGCACCCGCCGACGCCACCCGCTCGGACCTGCCCCCGGCCCCGCCTGTGGCGATCGCCCCGCCCACTTCTCCGTACGCGGCTCGCCGCCATCTCACCCGCCTGCCGGTGGCGGCCAACCAGGTGGAGGAGGACACCACCACCCGCCTGCGGGGGGCGGCCAGCCGCATCGTGACCAACATGGAAGAGTCACTGAGTGTGCCTACGGCCACCTCGGTGCGCACGGTGCCCGCCAAGTTGCTGATCGAAAACCGGGCGCTGATCAACGAATACCTCTCCCGGACCCGGGGCGGCAAGGTTTCCTTCACCCATCTGATTGCCTACGCCATGGTGGAGGCCCTGGTGGAGATGCCGTCCATGAACGTGGCCTACCAGGTGGTCGACGGCAAACCCGCCCTGGTGGAGTTCGCACACGTGGCCTTCGGTTTGGCAATCGACCTGCCGCGCCCTGACGGCACCCGCCAGCTGCTGGTGCCTGCCGTCAAGGACGCCGACGAGCTGACGTTCGCCGAGTTCGTGGCGGCCTACGAGCAGGTGGTGCAACGCACCCGCCGGGGTGAATTAACCGCTGCCGACTTCGGTGCCACCTGCACCCTGACCAACCCGGGCACGCTCGGCACCGTGCACTCGGTGCCGCGCCTGATGGCGGGCCAGGGGGTGATAGTCGGTGTCGGATCGATGGACTACCCGGCCGAGTTCGCGGGCGCGTCGGCGCAGGCGCTGGCGCGCGGAGCAATCGGCCGTACCCTGACCTTGACGTCCACTTACGATCACCGGGTCATTCAAGGGGCCGGCTCGGGCGAGTTCCTGCGGCTGATCCACCGCAAACTCACGGGCGAGGACGGTTTCTATTCGCGGGTGTTCACTTCCCTGCGCATCCCCTACGAGGTGCTGACTTGGGTGCAGGACGTCGAGTACGACGCCGAGCTGGAGAAGGACAAACCGGCCCGCATCGTCGAGTTGATCCACGCCTACCGGTCGCGCGGCCACCTAGCGGCCGACACCGACCCCTTGTCTTACCGGGTGCGACGGCACCCAGATCTGGACATGACCAACTACGGGTTGACTATCTGGGACCTGGATCGCGAATTCGCCACCGGTTCGTTCGGTTCGGCTCCGCACATGAAGCTGCGCGACATCCTCTCTCAGTTGCGGGAAACCTACACCCGTTCCATCGGCATTGAATACATGCACATCCAGGACCCGGCCCAGCGCCGCTGGATGCAGGACCGCATTGAGGGCCCCTACGTACCGCTCGCCCCGCAGGTGCAGCGCCGCGCTCTGAAAATGCTGGGCCAGGCGGAAGCGTTCGAGGTCTTTTTGCAAACCAAGTTTGTTGGCCAAAAGCGCTTCTCCCTCGAAGGCGGCGAGAGCCTCATCCCGTTGCTGGACCGGCTGCTGGACGAGGCCGCCCACGAGGGCCTGGACGAGGTGGCCATCGGGATGGCCCACCGGGGCCGCCTAAATGTGCTGGCCAATATTGCCGGCAAGTCCTATGCCCAGATCTTCTCCGAGTTCGAGTCCGGGGTGACGGTGACTAATGCCGGTTCGGGCGACGTGAAGTATCACCTCGGCACCGAAGGCACCTTCACGGGCACCGATGGGGCGACCACCCGGGTCTACCTGGCGGCTAACCCCTCCCACCTGGAGG
Organism: Buchananella hordeovulneris; assembly: GCF_001907235.1. Taxonomy (GTDB): domain Bacteria; phylum Actinomycetota; class Actinomycetes; order Actinomycetales; family Actinomycetaceae; genus Buchananella; species Buchananella hordeovulneris. Next base: position 116,452 of record NZ_MQVS01000005.1, on the reverse strand, counting down.
CCGTCAACGGTGTGCTGGAGGGCGTCGTACGCGCCAAGCAGGACCGCCTGGCCACCGGGGACTTCTCGGTCATGCCGGTGTTGATCCACGGGGACTCGGCCTTTGCCGGGCAGGGGGTGGTCTACGAAGTGCTCAACATGAGCCAACTGGACGCCTACCGCACCGGCGGCACCGTCCACGTGATCGTCAACAACCAGATCGGCTTCACCACCGGCCCAACATCGGCGCGCTCCACCAACTACTGCACCGACCTTGCCAAGGGCCTGCAGGTGCCGATTATGCACGTCAACGGCGACGACGTGGAGGCGGTGGCCCGCGCCGCCCAGTTGGCTTTCGCCTACCGCAACGAGTTCCACAAGGACGTCATCATCGACCTGACCTGCTACCGGCGCCGCGGGCACAACGAGGGTGACGACCCGTCAATGACCCAGCCGGTGATGTATTCGGTGATCGACGCCAAGGACGGGGTGCGGGAGACCTTTACCCGCGCGCTGGTCGGGCGGGGGGAATTGTCGGAAAGTGAAGCGCAGGCGCTGGTTGATGACTTCAACAGCGAACTGGAAAAGATCCTGTCCGCGACCAAGGAGCACGGTTGGCAGGCGGAGGCGGAAGCGGTGGCGGGCCTGGAGCGCCCCGAATCGCAGCGCCTCGGTTCCGGGATGATGATCGGGTGGACCACCGCCATCGACCGGGATGTCATCGAGCGGATCGGCCAGGCGCACATGCGGGTGCCTGCCGATTTCGCGCTGCACCCCAAGTTGGCGCAGCTGTGCGAGCGGCGGGAAAAGATGAGCCGCGAAGGGGGCATCGACTGGGGTTTCGCCGAGCTGTTGGCTTTCGGGTCGCTACTGGTGGAGGGCACCCCGGTGCGCATGAGCGGGCAGGATTCCCGCCGTGGCACGTTCGTGCAACGCCACGCCGTTTTGCACGACCACCTCAACGGCCGCGAGTGGACGCCGCTACACTTCATCACCGAGAACCAGGCCGACTTCAGCATTTACGACTCCTCCCTGTCCGAGTACGCACCCCTGGCCTTCGAATACGGCTACTCGGTGGAAATGCCGGAGGCCTTGGTGTTGTGGGAGGCCCAGTTCGGCGACTTCGCCAACGGTGCCCAGACAGTAATCGACGAGTTCATCTCCTCCTCGGAGCAGAAATGGAACCAGCGTTCCAGCGTGGCGGTGCTGTTGCCCCACGGCTACGAGGGGCAGGGACCGGATCACTCCTCGGCCCGCATTGAGCGCTACCTGACGCTGGCCGCGGAGGACAACATGACGATCTGTCAGCCCTCCACCCCGGCCAATCACTTCCACATGTTGCGCCGACAGGCCTACGTGCGGCCGCGGCGCCCCCTGATTGCTTTTACCCCCAAGCAGTTGTTGCGGCTACGGGCGGCCACTAGCGCGGTGGAGGATTTCACCAGCGGGACGTTCCAGCCGGTGCTTGGCGAAGTTAACCAGACGGTGGCGGCGCAGGCCAACCAGGTCACGCGAGTGCTGCTGTGCTCTGGCCGCATCTACTACGACCTGGCCGCCGAGCGGGAACGCCTAGGCCGCACCGATGTCGCCATCGTGCGGCTGGAACAGCTCTACCCCCTGCCGGTGCCCCAGCTGCAGGACGCCCTGGCCCCCTTCTCCCGAGCGGAGCTGGTGTGGGTGCAGGACGAGCCTGCTAACCAGGGCCCCCTTCCCTACATGTTGCGCCACCTGCCCTCGCTGCTGGGGCGGGACGGCCTGCCGTTCATCTCCCGCAAGGAGGCCGCTTCCCCGTCGGCGGGCAACATGGCCCGCCACCGGGAGGAAAATGCCGAGATCCTGCGTACTTCCTTCGCCTAAGCCCGCTGGATTTACGTAGGACCGCAGGCGGATAGGCAGGCACTGGTAGAGAAGGCAAAATATACGCCTGTGAGTCGTTTCCTCCCCTTCGAAATTGCGACCTCCAACTTTGTCCTGATCCTGGTTTTGGTGGCCGCCACGGTGCTACTAGGCACGACCTATTTTCTGGCGACCCGTGGCACCTACGCGGCGGCCCAGGGCGGCTGGGGCACGTGGCGACGGCGACTGGCGGCCCTCGCCGCAGTGCTGCTGTGTCAGGTATTGGTAGTGGCCGTCTTCGCGGCCCGCACCAACCAGACGATGCGCTGGGCGGTGACGCTGGGAGACCTCGTGGAGCTGTTAGGCGCGGAGCTTCCCGCGCCCAGTGCGCTGTTGCCACTGACACCCACCGCGACCACCGATAAGTCCGCCAAGTGGCACACCAATTTCACGGAGCACGACGCGCAGCTGCAGGTCACGCATTTTGCGGGACCTACCAGCGGGGTGAGCGACGACGTCTGGGTGTGGACCCCACGCCACTACTCCCCCACCGATAAGCGCCCGCACAACGTGCTGTTGCTGCTGCACGGCGACCCCGGCACCCCCGACGGGATGCTCTACAACCTGGATATCACCGCCAAGGTGCAGCAAGCCATCGACAGCGGGGCCCTGCCCCCGACGCTGGTGGTGGCACCTGCCCTCAGCGTGGATGCGGCCCAGCGGGCGGAGCCTGACTGCGCCGATTTTGCGGGCCGGGCCCGGGTAGGCACGTGGGTGCAGGTCGACGTGCCGCGCATGTTGCGGGCCAACTTCCCGAACGTCTCGGCCGACCGGGAGGCGTGGGCGTTGGGCGGGGTGTCGTCGGGCGGCTACTGCGCGGTGTGGACGGTGCTGCAGCGGTCCTCCGAATTCGGCACGGCGGCCGCATTCTCGGCCTACGACGCCCCCCAAATCGGAGGGCTGGCGCAGGCCAACGAATTGCGCGCGGCCCACACCTTGTCGCACCTGGTGCAGGGCGACGCGCATTCGGCCGTTAATTGGTGGCTGACCGCCGCACAGGACGACCGGGACGCCACCCACTTCGTGCGCCATTTCGCGTTGGCGGCCCCGCAGGCTGATCACGTGGCCCGCGATCTTGTGCCCGCGGGCGGGCACGCCTGGGCGCTGTGGCGCCAGCGCCTGCCGCACTTCTTGAGCTGGTGGGGGGCCGCCCAGGCAGGGCAGCCCATCGACTGGGAACCAACAGAAAGCGGCCCCCAGACCCCCGTCGGGCTGTTGGCCAAGCTGGAGGAGGTGGCACCTTTGCGTCACCTAGGGGTGCTGGTGGCGGCGTGGGGGCTGCTCGGGGTGCTGACCGTGCTTGCGGCCTTCCCCCGGGCGGTGCTGCTCGCGCGGCGCCGCTGGTGGGGGCGGATGCGCGGCGACCGGGAGCGCGGGGCCAGCCCGCCCCTGCCAGCATCTGAGGTTTTCATTCCGCGCCGCCTGTGGCGGCTGGTCAGCCGCGGGGTATGGCTGGGATTGGCCAGCCTGGGCGCGGTGTTGGCGGCTGGCTTGGGCGTGAACCGGTGGGGCGAGTTTTACCCCACGTGGCAGGTGGCATTTCTGGACTTAGCCAGTATCTGGTGACCACGCGGGGGGCTGCCTTCTCCCGTCCCGCCTGCGCGGCGCGACTTTCCACTCAGGGGGTGCGCAGCACCGCCACCGGGTCGCGGTGTGCAGCCCAGGCGGCCGGGGCGAGGGCCGCCACGGCGACGGTGGCGACCGCCAACACCGCCACCGCCCCCACGAATGGCAGGGGAATATCGGTGCCGCGGCTGGCAAAATAGGCCCAGGTGTTGAATGCGCCCAGGCCCGCCCCGAGGGCCCCGGGCAGGCAGGTGCGCACCACATACAGCGCGGTCAAGTCACTGCGGCGGGCCCCCAGGGCGCGGCGGCGTCCCAGTTCCCGGCGGTGCAGCAGCACGTCGGCCAGCACCACGATGCCGATGAAGAGTGCCCCGACGGCCAAAATGAGTCCCAGGGCGGCCCGGTTGGCGGCCCCCAACTCGGTGGCAACTAGCTGGTTGGCGGTGGCTAGCCCGGTGGGCGAGGTGACCGACAAGGCCTGTGGGTCGACCGTGCCGAAGCTCCCCAAGATTTCGGCCTGGGTGTCACGCAACACGGCAATGTCGGTGACAATAACGCGCAGCTCTGTCAATTTGCCGGGCGCACGCCAGCCGCGCAGGGCCAGGCCAGTCAGGTCCTCAAATCCCGGGCGCGGGGCAAAGAAACCGACCACCGCCACCTCGTCCCCGCCCTTGCTTTCCAGATAGCCGACGGGGCCGCGCAGGCGGAGCGCGGCGACTGCCTCGGGACCGAGCACAACTTCGTTGGGGCCGGGCCACCGGCCCGCCGTCAAGGTGGCGACCGCGGCAGGGTCGTTGACGGGGCGCACCGGCACGGCGTTGCCCCCGGGCGTGGCCCCGAGGGTCATGTCGTAGGTGCGGCCGAGGGCCACGGCCCGCTCGACGGTGCTCAACCCGCGCACCACCGTGAAGGTGGCGGAGTTGATCACCCCTAGGTCCTTCACATCGGTGATGGACAGCGCCCGCGCCCCGGCCTTGTCGAGGCTGGCGCGCAGGGCGGCGTCGGTGGCGGTGGCCCGCCCGGCGGTGGCCAGCGCGGTGGCGCACATGAGGCCGACGACCACCAGCGTCAGCAGGGAAGCCACTAACTGTTGGCGGGCGGTACGCGCTGCGGTGCGCAGCAGCTCGGTGGGGTTCATAGGTCGAGCACCACCTGGGCGTGGGAGACCACGAAGGGGTCGTGGGTGGCGATCACGACGGTGCGGCCCTGGCTGGCCGCGTTTTGCAGCGCGGCGAGCACAAGTTCGGCGTTGGCGCGGTCAAGGTTGCCGGTGGGTTCGTCGGCCAGCAGCAGCCCGGGCGAGGTCAGCAGCGCCCGGCAGACGGCGGCCCGCTGGGCCTGCCCGCCCGAAACCTTCCCGGCCCGCTGGTGGCTGGCGGCCGCCAGGCCGAGCTCCGTGAGCAGCTGTTGGGCGCGGGGCCGCCAAGCGGCGAGGCTGTCGCCGAGGTAGGTGCCGGGCTCGGCCACACAGTCGACCAGGGTGGCGCGCGGGTCGAGCTGGGCGTCTTGGAAGACGAAGCCGATGTCCCCCGCGCGCAGGCGGGAGGCGCGGGCGTCGGAGCTGCGGGCGGCGTCGGCGTCGTCGATGAGAATCTGCCCGCTGCGGGGGCGCAGCAGCAGCCCGAGGAGGTAAAGCAGGGTGGATTTGCCGCGCCCGGACTGCCCGGTCAGGGCTGTGACCTGCCCGGGCGCGAACGCGTGGGTGAGGCCGCCGAAGAGCTCGGGGGCGCGGCGGGTGTAGGCGAAGTGGAGGTCCCGCACGGCCCAGCGCGGGTAGGTCTGGTCCATCACGGCCCTGGGGTTGGTGGAGGGCCGGCCAGGACGACGACGTCGCCCGCCGCCAGTCCGTTGACCAGGGCCACGCCGTCGGCCACCGTCAGAACCTGCACTTGGGCCTCGCGGGGACCACCGGCCTCCTGCACGGTGACGGTGGCGGTGCCGTCGGTGCCGAGGGTGAGGGCAGCCAGGGGAACCGCCAAGCCTTCTTGTCGGGGGACTATCTCGACCTCGCCGAGGAGGGAGACGGTGGGTTCGGGCGGCAGGAGGTTGCATTGGTTGCCGCAGACGGTGCCGCCGTCGGGGGCGGTCAGCAGGTAGGGTACGACCCCGTCGCTGGGGGTGCCTTGCTCGCCGATGACGGCGGGCCAGGTGTTGGTGCCGTCGGTGACGGCCACCTGCATGCCGGACAGCACGGTGGCACGCTGCTGGTCGGTCAGGGGTAGCTGGAACTCTGGTTCCCCGGTGAGGGTGAGCACGAGGTTTTGCCCCTCGCTGAGCAAGGTCCCGACGCGCCCGATCTCGGGATCGAAGTAGATGGCGCGCGGCAGGGTAGGGATGGCGACCAGTTCCCCGCGGGCGATGGTGCCGGTGGGTTCCTGGCCTGCGTCGCGCTGCCAGCGTTTGACGGCGTCCTCGGTGTAGACGTCGAATTTGTCGTCGGCGTAGTCGAGGTAGCCGAGGTCAACGAGCATCTGGTTGAGGGCCAGCACGTCGTCGCCTTTGGCGTCTTTGGCGAGGGGACGGTAAAACGGGGTCTTGCCGGGGGCGGCGTAGATGTCGCGCCCGTCGACCGCGTAGAGCACGTCCCCGGAGGCGTACGAGCCGGGCGTGCCGAGTTTGGTCAGCACCCCCGCAGCGAGGTTGCCGCCCACCGGGACGCGAGTTTGCTTGACGACGACGGGCAGGGTCAGGGAGCGGCCGACGCTGGCGGTCTCCACGGTGACGGTCAGGGGCGCGGAGGCGGCTTGGGCGGGGTCCTGCTGCTGGGAGCCGACCTGCAGCCCGGCCCAAAACACGGCGACCCCGCAGACAAGGAGGCCAATCGTCAGGGCCACGAGCCGCCGCCAAGGCAGGAGGCGGCGGGGAGCATTACGGGCCATGCGGGAGTCTCCTTCCGGGCGGGCGGTCACGGGTAGAAGTACTGGGCGGGCGGCATGGCCGGGCAGCGGGCGAACATGGAGGCGAAGGAAGCTGGGTCCTCCCGGTAGCGGCGCTGGGTCTCCTCGCTCCAACCGCCCACTTCGTTGGGGAACCAAAACAACTCAGCGGGCTGTGCCTGCGCCCCAGACGGGCTCATGCGGGCATCCACCCAGGCCTCCTGGGACGGGACCTCCCCGTCTGCAAACTCCACCCCCATACTCCGCGCGCACGGAATGAAGTACTCAGTCAAGTACTCGTAATACACAGCCCACTGCTCTCTAGTCAGGGGCCGCATGTGCTCGGCCGGTTCCGGATACTGTGCCCGACACAGCCAGTGCTGCCTGTCGTAGTCCTCCATTTTTTGACCGTCCCCCAAAGTAAAAGAATATCCCCGCTTATCGGGCCACGGCTCGATGCCATATCCCGCTTCTAGCAAGCAATCAAAAAGTCCTTGCATGGGCTCATCCAACGTGCCCCACCGCACCACCTTCGGCAGCGGCAAAGACTCCAGTTCGGGCGAAATTTCTCGCGCTGCGTCCAACGTTTCCACCCTAAGCCGCTCCCGCTCCGCCTCCGTCAACTCGGGCAGACTCACCCGCGTATCGGGCCGCCACGCCGCCAAATCCCCCACCGCCTCCACCCTGCTCACCGACGTCGATTCCACACTCCCCCCGCAGCCAGCCAGCCCCACCACGGCCCCCAGGGTGATTAACAGGACTCTTCTTAGCTCCATTGCGGCACCTCGCTCAGGGGTAAAGGTAGCGGGATGGGGGCCAGCCCGGGCACTGACGGAATAGTGCCGCTAGTTTAGCGTCGTCGTTGGCGAGTTTCTCTTTTGCCTCCTCGGTCCAGTACCGTTCTTTGCGCGGATCCCACGCGAGGGCCTCCAGCCCGTTTTCTCCCGCCATGCGCGCATCTATCCACGTTTGCTTTGACGGCGGCGATTCGCCGAGCGCCAGCCCGTGCACGGCGGCGCACGGGAGAAAGAACCCGTCCCAGTATTCGTAGAGCACCGCCCATTGTTCGCGCGTGAACGGCCACTGTTGTTTGAGCGGCGTGGGATATTTGGCTAGGCACAGCCAGCTGTGCAAATTAGCCAATCGATCCGCTTCGCTACCCGGCTCGACCTCGTATTCGAGCCCATTACCGTCGGGCAGGAGCTTGACATTTATGCCCGCCTCGCGCAGGCACTCGGCTTGCACTGTCATATTTTCCTCAGCACTGACGTAGCGCACCGGCGGTGGAATCGGCAGACCCGCAGCTTCCGGAGGACGCGCGTTCTCCAATAACTCCGTGCGCATCGTTTCCTCTTCCGCAGCCGTTAGTTCCGGTAGCACCACCGTGCTTTCTGGCTGCCACTGCGTCAAAGTTGGCGGGCCGTCGGCCGACACCACCTCGACACCCCCGCAGGCCGCCAAGCAGCCAGCTGCGAGACTCAAGTAGACAATTCGTTCTCGATAGCCGATAACACGGCTTACCAGTGCCATGTCCGGATACTACTGGGTACTGCCCTGCTCTGCCCGCCTACCGCGCCAGGACGGCCAAGCGCCCGCCTACCCCGGCACTGCGGTTAGGTGCCCGCCGCAATTTGGTCGGCGAGGGCGGTCAACCAAGCGGCCACCCCGGCGGGGCCCGCCGCGACCACGTCGGCCATCTCCACCAGTTCACTGGTCTCGGGCGAGCCGCTGACCACCACACACCCTGTCACCTCTGGTTCCGCCTCCCGCACGGCGGCGAAGGCGGGCAGGTCGCCTAGGTCGTCGCCGCACATGGCCACCGCCCGCGGGCGCAGCTCGGCCAGCAGGCTGCGCAGCGCGTCACCCTTGTTGACCCGGGAGGCCCGCAGTTCCAACACGCAGCGTCCCGGCTCCAACACCAGGTCGTGGGCGGCCGCAATAGCCTGCGCCGGTCCCTGCAGGGCGGCGAAAGCCCGCTCGGGCTGGGCGGCCCGGCGGGTGTGGAGCACGAGCGCACTACCCTTGTCTTCCACGTGCACGCCGGGCCACTTTGCCGCCGCCTGCTCGACGGCCACCCGCGCCGCCGCGACGCGGTCAGAGGCCTGCCCGGCGGGGGGCGGGCCGTCGGCGGCATGCCACCGCTCGGCCCCGTATTGTCCCAGCACCACCAGCCGCTCCAAACCGGGACGTCCCGGTAGCTGACCAAGCTGGCACACCGTGGTGACCGCCCGCCCAGTAATGATGGCGATCTGCCCCAGGTGCGGCCCTAGTCGGGCCAGCGCGGCGGCGGCTGCCGGATGGAGGCGGGCCTCGGTGGGGTCCGGGACGATGTCCGCCAGCGTGCCGTCGAAGTCGAGGGCGAGCAGCACCCCGCCTGGATCACTGGCCGCCGCCGCACAGAAGCGACCGGCCGCCGGGGTGCGTTCTTGCCACTTAGCCATGTTGCCACCCTAGAGGGCAAAGCGACGAAACTCACTGTTCGGTCAGGTGATGGGGTTAGGCTGGCGGGGACCAAGGAGGACTATCCGTGTCGGATCACGCCCAGTTTGTTGTTGTCGCTAACCGCCTGCCCGTCGACCGGGTCACTGATCAGAAAGGCAGACCCACTTGGCGCACCGCCCCCGGCGGGCTGGTCACGGCGCTAGAGCCGGTGATGCGAAAGCGTGGCGGGGCCTGGGTGGGGTGGCACGGAGCCCCGGATGAGCAGATCGCCGACTTTACGCACGACGGTTATCGCATCGTGCCAGTCCCCCTCAGCAGCGTCGAGTACGAGGAATATTACGAGGGCTTCTCAAACGCGACACTGTGGCCGCTGTATCACGACACCGTGGCTTTCCCGGAGTTTCACCGGGAGTGGTGGGATGCCTACGTCCACGTCAATCAGCGCTTCGCGGCCGCCACGGCCGAGGTGGCAGCGCCGGGGGCGACGGTGTGGGTGCAGGACTACCAGTTGCAGCTGGTGCCGCAGATGCTGCGGGCGCTGCGCCCCGATCTGCGCATCGGCTTCTTCCTGCACATTCCCTTTCCCCCAACCGAGATTTTCTTGCAGCTGCCGTGGCGGGCAGAAATATTGGAGGGGCTGCTCGGGGCGGACCTGGTGGGCTTCCAGGTGCCGGGCGGGGCGGCCAACTTTCTCCGCCTGACCCGAAAATTAACCAAATGGCAGGTGGCGAGAGACACGGTGCAGTTGGCTTCGCACCGCTGCACGGCGCGGGCCTACGCCATCTCCATCGACACCCCCGGTTTCAGCGCCCTCGCGAACGATCCGGACACCATCGCGGAGGCCGCCGGCCTGCTCGCCGAGCTGGGGCATCCGCGCCGCGTCCTGCTCGGAGTGGACCGCTTGGATTACACCAAAGGCCTCCGGCAGCGGGTGCGAGCCGTGGGCGAGCTGTTTGCGGAAGGCAAGCTGGACCCCACCGACACAGTGTTTTTGCAAGTGGCCACCCCGTCGCGCGAGCGGGTGGAGGAATACAAGCGACTGCGCGACGACATCGACGGCCTGGTCGGCAAGATCAATTCGCAGGTGGGTGGGATCGGGCGCCCCGCGATCGTCTACCGGCACATGAGTTTTCCGCGCACCACCATGGCGGCCCTCTATCGGATCGCCGACATCATGCTGGTCACCCCGCTGCGGGACGGCATGAACCTGGTGGCCAAGGAGTACGTGGCCTGCCACCCCACCACCAACGGGGCTTTGGTGCTCAGCGAATTCGCGGGGGCGGCCCGGGAGCTGAAGCAGGCCTACATCGTCAACCCCTACGATCTCAACGGTATGAAGGCCGCAATCCTGCGCGCGGCCACCGATCTGCCCCGGGTGCGCCAGCGGCGCATGCGGGCGCTCAAAAAGCAGGTTGCCGAGCACACCATCGATCTGTGGGCTGAGTCCTTCCTCGCCGACCTGGCGGCCCTGCACCGGGAGTAGTCTCGCCGCGCGTCGGGCTGTCGGCGCAGGGCACGCGCCCCGCCTGACCCCGATTCTGGGCCCGGCGTGCCCTCGGCCCGATGGTCGTCGGCGTGCCGAAGCCCCGCTCCCACCTGCCACCTGCCACTATGCACCTATGGTTCCGAGCGAAGACAACGGTCCACTTTTACGCTTGTGCTTTGTCGGCGACGAGCTGATCGCCGGCACCGGGGATCCGCGCGCCCAAGGTTGGGTGGGCCGCGTGCTCGCCCAGATCGACAACTACCACGACCGCATGGTCGCCATCCTGCCGGTCCACCACGAGTCGACCCTGGCGCTGTCCCTGCGGTGGGAAACCGAGTGCCGCCAACGCTTCACCCCCCGCACCGATAACCGACTCATCGTCGGCCTCGGGGTGCAGGATCTGCGCGAAGGCATCTCGCTGGCGCGCGCCCGCCTGAACCTGGCCAAGATCCTCGACGCGGCCGCCACCGCCCGGCACGCAGCCTTCGTCGTCGGCCCGCCGCCCCTGCCCGGTGTGGACCCCGGCAAGCTCTCGGAGTATTCCGAGGCTTTCCACGAAGTGAGTCGGCGACGCTCCGTGCCGTACGCCGAAACGTTCGAGCACCTCTACCAGCACGAGCAGTGGCGCAGCGACGTTGCCGCTTCCCCGAGCGGCCTGCCCGGTCACGTGGGCTACGAGCTCATCACCTGGCTGGTGATGCACTACGGCTTCAAAGAATGGCTGTGCGGCGCTGCCAGCTGACCGTCTCCCGGCCCGGCGCTCCCCCACCGGCAGGGGGAAAACTAGCGGGGACGAAACCACTCAGGTTTCGTCCCCGCTACGCTGTCAGGCGTTGGGGCGCTTGCCGCCGTTCGCCGCGTTCTTCTTGCGCGCCTTACGCTTGCGTCCACGCTTCGACATGGTGCCTCCGATCATTCCGCGGGCAATGCCCCGCACACGCGGGAGATTGTGTCACACCGCCCGCCCCCGCGCACAACCGAGCGCGGCGTGGCCTTGACAACGCCGCTAGGGGCGCGGGTCGTGGTCAGGCCCGAGGCGGGCGGCCATCAACCGCCGGTAGCTATCGACCCGGGCGGCGAAAACCTCGTCGCGCCCCGGAGCTGACAGGGCACACTCCGGCGCGGTGGCGGTGTGCGGGCAGCCGCGCGGGCAGTCCGCCGCGGCGGCGGCCAGATCCGCGAACGCCCGCAGCACGTCGTCGTCCTGGACGTGCGCCAACCCGAAAGATCGCACCCCGGGGGTGTCGATAACCCACCCGCCCGCCGGTAGCGGGAGCGCCACCGCCGAGGTGGAGGTGTGGCGGCCGCGGCCGGTGACATCGTTGACGTCGCCCGTGGCCCGCTCCGCCCCCGTCAGCGCGTTGACGAGGGTCGATTTGCCGACCCCCGAGTGGCCGACCAACACCGAGACCTGCCCGGTCAGCAACGTCTCCACTTCCGTCAGGTCGGGGTCTTGCCCACTCGGCGGGAAGGCGACGACGAGGCTGCGCACCCCCAGCGGCCGATACGCCGCCAACAGCTCACTCGGGTCGGCGAGGTCAGCCTTCGTCAGGCACAGCACCGGCTCCATGCCGGCGTCGTAGGCGGCCACCAGGTAGCGGTCGATCATGCGCACCCGCGGCGGCGGGTCCGCCAGCGCCGTGACCACCACCAATTGCTGGGCGTTGGCCACCACGACGCGTTCGTGCCCGGCCAGGTCGCCATCCTCGGCGGAGCGCCGCAACTGCGTGGCGCGCGGCTCCAGGCCGACGATGCGGGCCAGGGTGTCCTTCCGGCCGGACAAGTCCCCGACGACGCGTGCCTGGTCCCCTACCACCACCCGGCCCCGGCCCAGTTCGCGGGCCTTCATGGCCACGATGCGGGTGCCATCGGGCAGCAGCACCCCGTAGCGCCCCCGGTCGACCGCGAAAACGAAACCGGTGACGGCGTCGGCGTGCTTGGGGCGGTCCTTGGTGCGTGGGCGGGACGAGCGAGGGGGACGCACCCGCACCCGGGCATCGTCGGTGCCGATGTCGCGCCTGCTCACGCTGCCCCTTGCAGGAGTCTCTGCCAACGGGCCACAAAATCCGGCAGGGTCTTGTCGGTGGTGGCGATGTTGTCCACCCGCACCCCGGGCACGCGGGTGCCGACGATGGCGGCGAAGGTGGCCATGCGGTGATCGTCGTAGGCGCGCAGCAGCGCACCGGTCAGGGGCCCCGGCGTGATCTCCAGCCCGTCGGGCAGCTGCCGCACGGTGGCGCCCAGGCGGGTAATTTCGGCCTCCAGGGCTGCCAACCGGTCGGTTTCGTGGCCCCGTAGGTGGGCGATGCCACGCAGGCGCGACGGGCCGGTGGCCAGGGTGGCCAGCGCCGCCACGGTGGGCGCCAACTCCCCCACCGCGGACAGATCGACGTCGATGCCGGTGATGCGACCAGTGCCGCGCACGGTCAGCGTGCCGGTGGTCGGGCTGGTAGGGACTAGTTCGACGCTCGCCCCCAGGCAGGGCAGCAGCTCGCGCCAGGCGTCCCCGGCCTGGGTGGTGACCAGCGGCCAGTTGGCCATGCGCACCTGCCCGCCGACACTGAGCGCGGGGGCGAGAAAAACCCCGGCGTTGGACAGGTCTGGTTCGATTTGCACTTCGCGCCCGGTGAGCGGGCCGGGTGCCACCTGCCAAGTGTTGTCCGTTTCGCGCACCTGGACACCGCGCTGCCGCAAAGTCTGCACCGTCATGTCGATGTGGGGCCGCGAGGTGATCGCGCCCGCGGCGGTGATGGTCAGCCCAGCGGGCAGGCGGGCCCCGATGAGCAGCAGGGCGGAGAGGAACTGGGAGGAGGCCGACGCCTCGACCCGCACCGGGCCACCCGGCAGGTTGCCGGGACTGGTCACGCGCACGGGCAGGCAGTCACCCGCCGCGGCCTCCACGGTGGCTCCCAGCTGCCGTAGGGCCGCCAACAGGGGTGCTAGCGGCCGCTGCCGGGCGGCGGGGTCGCCGTCGAAGTGAGTGGTGCCCGCCGCCAGTGCGGCCAGCGCGGGTACGAACCGCATGACGGTGCCCGCCAGCCCGCAGTCGATATGCCCGCCCGCCCGCAGCGGGCCAGGGGTGATGTCGATGGTGGGCACCGGGCCGTCACTCACCTCACAGTGCGCCCCCAGTTGGGTAAGGGCCGCCAGCATGAGCCGGGTGTCGCGCGCCAATAGGGCCCCGTGCAGCCGGGACGGCCCGGTGGCAAGCGCCGATAACACCAGCTCGCGGGCCGTCAGCGACTTCGAGCCCGGCACCGCTACCTCGGCGGCGAGCGCAGCGGTGGCGAGGGGAGCCGACCAGGCCCCGGTCGCGGGCGTCACCGCGTTCAAGCGGTGTACTTTTCCCGCAGGTGTTGCTTCTGGGCGCGCAGCGCGGCCCGGTGGTCCCGCCAATTGCCCAGGCGCCAGTTCAGGGATGGCTTGCCACCCCGGTCCCCGGCCGCCAGCAGCAACCCGCCAGTCAGGGCCGCCCCTTGGGCGATCCCGACCCACTGTTCGTTACGTTCGCGCCGTGTGCTGGTTTCCCACACCGGGTTCTTCACCGCGGTCAACACTGCGTTCATGCCCGCCAGGACCAGCGCGGCCGTGCGCGGGCGCCGCCCGGTGGCCAGCATCAGACCGGCCCCCACGGAGACCACCCCGGCGGCGCGGGTCAGCAGCTGGGCGTCAGACCGCATGACCGGGGGCACCCCGACCTTCTCCAGCGAAGTGGCCGCCTCCATGAACCTGTCCACGTGGTCCTCCGGATGCAGGATGGCGTCGATGCCATCCTTAATGAAGGGGGCGGCCAACAGCGGGCGGGCAAGGCGTGCTAGAAGAGTCATAGGTCAATTGGTACTCCACCTGCGCCGCCAGCGCCACCCAAACTCACCTGTCGAGGGCAAAAAGGGGGCTGGGTGGGGGTGCTTCCCCCCGCACAAAACACACGTAATCCGGTGGCACCAACATGAGAAAGGCGCATGATGAAGCTGTCCACCTCCCTCGCAGAGGCGCAAACCCTGCTGGAAACCCACCCACGCGGGATACTGCCGCTCCCCAGCCGACGCCGTGTCTGGTCCGCACTCATCGTGCCGGGCGACGATCCTGTGAGTTGCCGACGCCTGTGGGCCCTGAAGGCAGCTTGCGTGGAACACAGTCTGAGTTTTTGGTACCGGGCCTTCCCGGATGACAATCGGGTCAGCGAGTATCTGGAATTGGCACGGAAAGTTGAGGCGGGACTGGTCGACGGCAACGAGGCTGACCTCGCCGCCACCCGCTTCTGGCAGAGCCTTCTGCAGACGGAGGAATTCGACGATGTCACTGAGCCTGCAGTATTTGTCGCAGACGCCGCAGTGAAGATCGTGCGCGCGGCAGCCAGCCACGACCCCCGCTTCGACATCGTCGACGAGATAGCTGACGACGATGAGCTGGGTCCCGACAGTTACGAAAGCAGCTACCTGTGCGCCGCTGCTTTTGGGGGCATGAATTGGCAGCACCCGCCTACCATCGATGTGGAAGCCCGCCGAGGTTTCTGGCGGTGGTACCTGACACAGGCCGTGCCGCAGGTGGCCGCCATCGACGTCGTCAGCTAACCGCCGCGCGCCGGGGAATAAACGGAAAGTCGCCGCGTTGGCCCTCACATGCCCTGCCTTACTTTGCCTGCCGCCCGGCGGCTTCCGCCCCCGGTGCGGATCAGGTTAGGCTCGGGAGCGATGACTGACCTTTCTCCTTCTCGCTCCGCCAGTGCTGCCGACCTGTCCGCCCGGTTCGAGCGCGACGCGCTGCCGTTGCTGGACCAGCTTTACGGCGCGGCCCTACGCATGACCCGCAACCCGGCCGACGCCGAAGACCTCGTGCAAGAGACCTTCGCCAAGGCCTACTCGGCGTTCGCGCAGTACCAGGACGGCAGCAACATCAAGGCGTGGCTGTATCGCATCCTCACCAACGCGTTCATCACCAACTACCGCAAGAAGCAGCGGCGACCGCAAGAGTCCGACGCGGCGGAGGTGGAGGACTGGCAGCTGGCCCGGGCCGCGTCGCACACCTCAACGGGCCTGCGGTCCGCCGAGGCCGATGCCCTGGACGCCATCGGGGACGATGTCATCCGCGACGCCCTGGCCTCGCTGACCGAGGATCGCCGCATGGCCGTCTACCTGGCCGACGTGGAGGGCTTTTCCTACAAAGAGATCGCCGAGATTATGGGCACCCCCATCGGCACCGTCATGTCGCGTCTGCACCGCGGGCGCGCTCAATTGCGAGCCCAGCTCGCCGACTACGTGAAGGAGATGGCGTCGTGAGCATGAAGTCCGAATGCGAAGAACTCGTGGCGAACCTGTTCGCGTTTCTCGACGCGGAGCTTGATGCCGACCTCCTGGATCGCCTCGCCCAGCACCTAGACGAGTGCGGCCACTGCCACGAGCTGGCCGATGCCGAGCTACATCTGCGCGCCATTTTGAAGCGGTGCTGCTGCGAGCAGGCCCCCGAGACCCTGCGGGTGCGGATCGTCGAGCAGTTGACCGTGCTGCGGATGCAGGCCTGACCGCGCTGCCGCTACGGGGCGGGCTGGAAAGTGAAGGCCGCCGTCGCGCCCCCGCCGGAGATTGGGCCGCTGTCTGCGTCCGCCGTCTCCGGGAAAGTCTCTAGCAGCGTCAGTTCACCGATGCCCGGGAGATTCGCGGTCTGCCCCACCTGTAGCTGATGCTCCGCCTCCAGGGCCCACAGGGTCACGGACCCGTCGCGCACCTCCACGAGGGTGACGTTGTGCTCGCCGTAAACCAACGGTGGCAGCGTCGTGCCCAGCAGGATTGGTTCATTGGCGTTTTCTCCCATCGGTTGTCCGGTGGCAGTCGGTGAAGGGCGCGGCGTGACGGGAGACGTCGGGCTTGGGCTGGCGCTACTAGCCACCGGGGAAACGGTGGCGGCCGTCGTCTCCGGTTCACTGCCGCAGCCGCCAAGAGCCACTAATCCCAGGCCGCTCAACAAACACGCGGCCCGCAGCTGGGCTGACGCCCTAGTGCATTTCGCCCTCCGCACGTGCGCCACGAACGTTCCTCCCTCTCCTCATTGTCGGGTGTGCGCCCCAGACTAACCCCGCCCCCGGTCGGTCGCTACCACCAAGCGGCCGCCCGGCCGGGGTGGCTACTTTGCCCGGCGCGGCAGAGCGCGCCGCCGTCCACGGCCCGCTAGATTCAACACATGGCCCTGATTGATCGTGGATACATTGACGACCTGCGGCTCTCGCACGTGATTGCTGATCAGATCGATGCGTTGACGATGTCCCGTTTCCTGGCCGACGATCTGGTGGTAGAAGCCAAGCCGGATCTGACACCGGTGTCGGATGCGGACCGGCGAGCCGAGGAGATGATCCGGGATCAGCTGGCCCGGACCCGGCCCCGCGACGCGATCGTGGGCGAGGAGTACGGCACGACGGGGCACTCGTCGCGGCAGTGGATCATCGACCCGATCGACGGGACGAAGAACTTCGTGCGCGGGGTGCCGGTGTGGGCGACGTTGATCGCCCTAGTGGAGGATGGCCAACCGGTGGTCTCGGTGGTCTCGGCCCCGGCACTGCAGCGGCGTTGGTGGGCGATGAAGGGCGGCGGGGCGCAGACCGGTCGGTCCTTCTCCAAGGGCCGCAACCTGCGGGTCTCGCAAGTCGCGCAGGTCGCCGATGCGTCGCTGTCCTATTCCTCCCTCGGCGGGTGGGCACAGCGCGGCAGCCTGCGGGGCTTTCTGGGGTTGTCGGAGGAATGCTGGCGCACCCGCGCCTACGGTGACTTCTACTCTTACATGCTGGTGGCGGAAGGCGCGGTGGACATCGCCTGCGAACCGGAACTGGCATTGCACGATATGGCGGCCCTCGTACCGATCGTCACGGAGGCCGGCGGCCGATTCACGGACCTGGAGGGCACCGACGGTCCCTTCGGCGACAGTGCGCTGGCTACGAACGGGCTCCTGCACGACGATGTCCTGGTGTGGCTCGCGCCCGGCACGGACTGAGAATGTAGGCCGGGCACGCTAACGTCAGGCCATGCGCATCATCCACACCTCCGATTGGCATGTCGGCCGGAGTCTGCACGGCGCCGATTTGTCGGCGGCACACGCACAGTTCTTCGATTTCCTGTGCGAACTGGTGGACCAGGAACAGCCAGACGCCCTGCTCGTGGCGGGCGATATTTTCGATCGGGCTATTGCGCCGGTGGAGGCGGTGGCGCTGGTGGACGACGCCCTGGCCCGTCTCTGCGCCCGCACTCGCGTCCTTCTCACCCCCGGCAATCACGACTCGGCAGGCAGGCTGGCGTTCGGCCAGGGCCTGTTGACCGAGCGACTGGTGATGCGGGCGCGGGTGACCGACGTCGGGCGGGCGGTGGCGCTGCCAAACGGTGCGGGCCAGGTGGGGGCGCTGATCTACCCGCTGCCCTACCTGGAACCGGATTGGGCCCGCCTACAGTTGGCGGGCAGCGACCCACAGGCGGCTAGCGAGGACAGGCGGCAGGCGGCTGATGACGCAGGGACCGGGGCGCTGGCGCGTTCCCATGCTGCTGTCCTGCAGGCGGCCCACCGCCGGATTGCGGCCGCCCACGCCCGGCAACTGGCCACCCACCCGCACTGGGCCGGGCTACCGGTAGTGGTGAGCGCGCACGCGTTTGTGGTGGGCGGCCGAACCAGCGATTCGGAGCGGGACATTCGGGTGGGGGGCGTGGACTTTGCACCCTTGGAGGCGTTGTCGCCCGCCACCGGCTGGGCCCCGGATTACCTGGCTCTCGGGCACTTGCATCGCCCGCAGTGGGTGGGACCTGCCCGCCCCCCGGGCGGGCAGCTGGCCCGCTACAGCGGCTCACCGCTGGCGTTTTCCTTCTCGGAATGGCAGGACACCAAGTCGGTGTCGCTGGTGGAGTTGGGGGAGCGCGGTGGGGCGGTGCGCCTGACCGCGGTGCCTACCCCCGTGTGGCGGCGACTAGCGGTGCTGCGGGGACCGTTGGCCGAGCTGCTGTCCCCGGCCCACGCGGCGCACCGTTCGGCTTTTGTCTCGGTGGAGGTGACGGATGCGGCCCGCCCCCGCGAGCTGGTGGGACGCGTACGGGAGGTCTTTCCCCACGCCCTGGTCGTGCGACACGCGCCGCCTGCACTACCCACACCGCAGGCTGCCTCCTCCGTCGCCCCCGGGCCGGGCCGCGACCCGGTGCAGGTGGTGGCGGGCTTCCTGGCGGAGGTCGGTGGGCGGCCTGCTACGACCGTCGAGTTGGCCGAGGTGCGCGCGAGCTACGAGGCGGTGCGCTGATGCGCCTGCACCGGCTGGAGTTTGCGGCGCTCGGGCCGTTCCCGGGCCGTCACGTGGTCGACTTCGACGCCCTCGCCCCGGCTGGCTTGTTCCTGCTGACGGGCCCAACGGGGGCAGGTAAGTCGACGTTGATAGACGCGGTGACTTTTGCCCTGTACGGAGACGTGGCGGGCGCGCAGGCCGATAAGCAGCGCCTGCGGTCCCAGCACGCCACCCCGGACATCGACACTTATGTCGAGTTGACGTTCTCCACCCCGCAGGCCTGCTATCGGGTGCGTCGGAGCCCGGAGTATGCCCGCCCCAAGCGGCGCGGGGCGGGACTGACCCCGCAGAAAGCCGCGGGCCAGCTCTGGCGGCTGGCCTCCCCCACCGCCTCAGGCGAGCTGGTCTCCACCTCGCTGCAGGAGATCGGCAGCGAGCTGACGGCCATCATTGGGCTCACCAAGGCGCAGTTCACCCAGACCGCGATCCTGCCGCAGGGACAGTTCGCCCAGTTCCTGCACGCCAAGCCGGAGGAACGCAAGAAGCTCCTGGCCCAGGTCTTCGACACTGGCCTCTACACCCGCCTGCAGGAAGACCTGGCGGCGCGGGCCCGGCAGGCCCAGCGGGACGACGACGCCGCCCGCCTCGTGCTGAGCGAACGGGCCGGGGCTCTCGGCCAGGTCGCCGGGGCGAGCCCGGGGCGGACCGAGTTCCTGCGGGCTGCGGCGCAGGCAGGTCTCGCGCCTGGGGTGGAGGGCGCCGCCACCGTGGTGACCGAACTCGCGGAGCAAGCCGCTCGGCTGCAGGGCACGGCGGAAGCTGCCACCGCCGACGCCGTCGCCACCGCTGCCGCTGCCGCCACAGGCGAGCAGTGCGCCCAGTTGCAGGCCCGCGGTCGGCAACTGACCGCCCGGCAGGCAGAGCTGGCGGCCGCCGAGCCGCACATCGCTGCCGTAAATCAGCGAATCACTCGCCACCACGCCGCCACTCCTGTCTGCCAGGCCGCCCAGGAGGCCGCTGCCGCCCGGACCACCGCGGCGGACTGTTTGGCCCAGCTGCGGACCGCCGACAGGCAACTGGGTGACCTGCTCCCCCGGCCGCTGGTGGCCGGGGGGCCAACGGCCGCGGACCCGCCGGAGCAGGCAACTTGGCCCACCCCGGAGCAACTCGCGCTAGCGGGCGAAAGCTTGGCGGCGGCCCTCGAAGCCCGCGCCGCCCGCGGGGCAGAACTGGAGGCGGCGGCCAAACGGGAGGCGCTCCTGCCCGCGCAGGCCGCCCAGTTGACCGCCGACGCTCAGCGCCACGCTGAGCTCTCCGCCCTCCTGGCTGAGCGGCAGGCGGAACGTGCCGCGCTGCCTGCCCACCGCACCGCGATCGAAGAGCAGCGCGAGACCGCCCGCCGCGCCGCCGCCCGGATGCCCAGCGCGCAAGCCGAGCTGACCGCGGTACAGGAACAGGTGGCGGCGCTCCAGGAGCACGCGCACGCCAGCGCGGCACTGGTCGCAGCCGAGCAGCAGGCGGAGCATGCCGCGACCGCCCTCGCACAGGCCCGGCAGGCGGCCCACGCCGCCCTGGAAGGCTGGTTGACGACGCAGGCCGCCAACCTGGCAGCCGAGCTGGAGGCTGGCCGCCCGTGTCCGGTCTGTGGTTCCCGGGAGCACCCGGCCCCGGCGGCCCCCGGGGATGCGCCGGTGACCCGCGCCGACGTTGACACCCGCAACGACGCCGCCGAGGCGGCGCTGCAGGCCCACCAGGCAGCAGCCGCGCAACTGCACGCCCGGCAGCTGGCGGTGGAGCGTTGGGCCGCCCAAACCGGCGGGGCGGATGCCGCACAGGCCGCGGACCGCCAAGCGGCGGCCACCCAGGCCCTGACCGACTGCCAGCAGGCCGCTGACCACGTGGCGGAATTGACCACCGAGTTGCAGCGTTTGACCGAGCGCGACGGGCAGCTCGGCGAGGAACTCACCGACCTCGCCACCCAGCAGGGCGAGCTGGCGGGCACGCTGCGCGAGCTGCAGGCCGCCCACGAGCGGAACGCAGCGGAGGTGGAGGCGGCGCGCGGAGCCTTCGAATCGGTTGCCGCCCATTTGGAAGCGCAGCGGCAGGAAGTCGCGGCTCTGCGCGCCGCCCAGCGCGCCCTCGACACAGCGCGGCAGGCGACGACCAGCCTGGCGGCGGCCGAGCAGCGGGTGGCCGCGGAGCTGGCCGACAGCGACTTCGCCTCGCTGGCAGAGGCCGCGGCGGCCACCGTCCCGGACGCGCTCCTGGCCGAGCTGGAGGCGGAGGTCGCGACACACGAACAAGGCAGGCACGAAGTGGCCGCGGCGCTGGCGGAGCCGGCCCTGCAGGCGGCCCTCGCCGCGCCGTCCCCGCACCTGGAGGAATTACGCGCCCGGGCCACAGCCGCAGCGGCGGCGGCCGACCAAGCGCGGGCCGAGCAGGCCGCCACCGCCCGCCAACTGGCTACCGCCCGCGCAGCCTACCGGGAGCTGGCCGCCGCCCTGCGGGACCGCGCCCGCGCCCGCGCGCAGGCCGAGGCGCTGCTGTGGGTGGCGGAGCTAGCCGTGGCCCGGCCCACCAACCAATTAGCGGTGCCCCTCGATACGTTCGTGCTGTTGGAACGTTTTGACGAGGTCCTGGCCGCCGCCAACCCGCGCATCGCCGCCATCTCGGCGGGGCGTTACGAGCTGCTGCGCACCAACACAGAGGGCGGGCAGCGCGCCCGCTTGGGCGGCCTGGGCCTGAGCGTGGTGGACCACTTCGCGGGCGGGCAGCAACGCAATCCCCACACCCTGTCGGGGGGCGAGACCTTCTACGTTTCCCTCTGCTTGGCTTTGGCTTTGGCCGATGTCGTGCGGGCCGAAGCGGGCGGCATAGACATCCAGACGCTCTTTATCGACGAGGGCTTCGGCTCGTTGGATCCGGCCACCCTGGACGAGGTCATGACGCAGTTGCAGGCCCTGCAGCGGGGTGGCCGTACCGTCGGGGTTATCAGCCACGTGGCAGAGCTGGCCCAGCGCATCGCCGACCGGATCACGGTGCACCGCACCCCCACGGGTTCGACCCTGACCGTCACGGCGGGCGACGGCAGCCGCGAGACGGGTTAACGGTGCGGTTTCCCACCAGGCAGCACCCCGGCCCGCCCGGACAGCGCCGTTAAAAGAGCCGGTCGGCCGCGCTCGGGAGCACCCCTTCGAGCTCCAACAACGCTCGCTTCCGGTGCAGGCCGCCAGCGTACCCGGTCAGGGAGCCGTCGGCCCCGATCACCCGGTGGCAGGGCACGATGATCGACCACGGGTTGCGACCCACCGCCTGCCCGACCCGCTGCGAGTAGCCACGCCCGCCCACCTGCTCGGCGATCTGTCCGTACGTGACGGTGCGGCCGTAGTCGATGTCGCGCAGCAGCGCCCACACGCGCTCCTCGAAACTCTCCCCCAGCGGCGGCAACGGCAACTCGAAAACGCGGCGCTGGCCAGAGAAATACTCGGTCAACTGTTGGGCGGCGGCCGCCAGCACCGGATCCTCCGCCGCCAGCAGCTGCGGCCCGCCGTCGTGCCGCTGTCCGGGGAAAAAGCAACCCACCAGCGCCGACCCGTCCGCCACCAGCGTCAACTCACCCAGCGCCGACGGTAAGCGGGTGTGTCGGCGGCTCATGTCACAGCCCCAGGCTCGCCGCGACCTTGCCGCGTTCGGAGATGTCGAACCACAGCAGGTCGTGCTCCGCCAACAGCTCGTCGGCGCGTTCCGGCTGGCTACGGGCCGCCCGCACCGCCTCCTCGGCGGCGACATCATCCAGGTGCAGCGATACCGCCTCCTCCCACGCCACGGGACCGTCCAGTGCCAGTGCCCCCGTGTACAGGTCCTCCCGGTCGGTCACCTCCCGCAGACGCTCCGGCTCGACGTCGGCGGCCACCACCAGACGGCGCGCCGGGCCTGCCCCCAGCAGGCTGAGCGACAGCTCTGCGGCACACAGCGCGGCAATCGCCTCCAGCTCTTCCTCGTCATCGTCCGGGAAAACCGCGGCCAGGGCCGGGGTGACTGCGTAGACGATCTCGGCCTCCAACTGCGGAGCGACCAAGGCGGCGGGGGCGGCAGCAAGATAAACGCGCATACCCCCAGTCTGGCAGCCCCGCCCTAGCTCGGGAGCAGGGCGCGCCGGGCGGGCCAAAGGGGGCTACTCTGCTGCCATCGCACCCCTGTTTTCCGCCGCAGGTGCCATTTGCTTCGTTCCGCAGCACGATCCGCGCCCCACAACCCCTCTGGAAAACTGGCCACATGCGTTCCTCTCGTGCCCTGCCCCCTGACTTTGCCGCCGATGCCCTCCTCCAGGCCCGCGACCTGCAAGTCGGCTACGGCGACAATGCCGTGTGTGGGGCCGCTTCTTTCGCCGTCTTCCCCGGGCAAGTATTGGCCGTCGTGGGGGCCAACGGCAGCGGCAAATCTACGCTGCTACGCACCTGCTTCGGGCTGCAACCGGCCCTTAACGGGCAAGTGCGGCTCCTGGGACGCCTCCCGGATCCGCGCCGTGCCGCGCAGCGCGCCGAGGTGGCCAGCGACATGCAGACAGAGTCGTTCTTTCCCTCCCTCACGGTGCGCGAGCACCTGGAGCTGGTGTGCTACGGCCACGGGGTGGCCAACACCGCCGACGTCACCACCTCCCTGCTGACCGAGTTTGGGCTGGCCCGGCTGGCCAATTCCCTCCCCGATCAGCTGTCCTCCGGGCAGCGCCGCCGCCTGGCGCTGACCGCGGTGCTGGCCCGCCCGCGGCAACTGCTGCTCCTGGACGAACCGGAGCAGCGCCTCGACCACGCCACGCGCCGTCACCTAGGGCGACGCCTGGCGGAGGAAGCGGCCGACGGGGGCGCCGTCGTCCTCGTCAGCCACGACCCCGACCTGGTGGCTGCGTGCGCCCAGGCGGCCCTAGTCGTCGGCGAACGCACCACCCTCACCGATGTTGCTGGGGCCGTTGCGGCAATCACCGAGGGCACGCTGTGAGCGCGGTCGCCGACTTCCCCACCGGGGAGCAAATCGTCGCCTGGACGGCCCAGCACACTCGACGGCACGCCCGTGGCCCCTGGGCGCTGCTGGGCGACATATACATTTCCGTCCTCGCCTTGGCCATCCTTGCCGCGCTCGTCTTACCGCACCTGGGTCGCCTGACGAGCGCAGGCCCCGCCGCCACCGGGCTGGCGGTTGCCGATCCCGGGTGGCTGATGGTCGGCGTTGCCTGCCTGGGACTATTGGCGGCCCTCAGCCCGGCGCGCCGCCTGGGTCCCCTATTCCTGCGTCCCTTCGAGGTTGCCTGGTGGCTGGGGTTGCCTGGCGAGCGGACTGGCCTGTTCCTGCCCGCTACCCGCCTGGTGGTGGGGGCGGCGGCCAGCACCGGGCTGGCCACTGCCACCGCCGTCAGCTTGGTGCTCGGGGTGAGCCTGCCGGACCTGGGCGGCTGGTTGGCCCTGGGGGCCGCCACCACCGTGCTGCTGGCGGGTGAACTAATTCGCGAGCAGGTGCGTGATCGTGCCACCCCCTGGCCCAGCCTCACCCTGGCAGGCGCCGCGAGCGCCTGCCTGGCGGCCAGTTTCCTGTTCCCGCTGCCGCGCTCCGGGGCCTGGCCGGGACTGGTTGGGGCGGCGGTGGTGCTGGCCGTCATCTCCTTCGGGCGGTGGCGGGCGGCGGTGGCGCCGCACCTGGCCCGCCTGCCCGACGCCCAGCTCCTGGCGGGAGCGGCTCGCTCCTTTGGGGCGCACGTGTCGCTGCTGTCCCTCGATACGCGCGCCTTGGGGCGCATGTTGGCGCCCCGCCCGCAGCCGCCCGCTGCGCCCGCACGTTTCCGAGGTTTGCGGGCTGCCCGGGGCCTGCCGCGCCCCGCGCGTGTGATCTGTGCGGTGGCGGCCGCCGACTGGTTGCAGCTACGACGCCAGTCCTTCCGGCTGGCTCAGGTGGCGATCAGTCTGCTTTTGGCGGCATTGCCGCACCTGGCTCCGCAGTTGCCGCGCTTCCAACTGGTGGGCTGCCACCTGGTGGCGGGTCTGGTTTTGCTGCTGGCGTTGGCGGCGCCCGCGCGGCAGGCCTGGTTCGATCCGAGCGCGGACCACCGCTGGCCCGCTGGGCCGTTCACCGTGGCGGTCGGGCACTTGGTGGTGCCCGTGGTCGGCATGACCGCCTGGGTGGCGGTCACTTTGGGTCCCCGGTTGGGTGCGGCCGCTACTCGCCAGGAGGTCGAGGTGGCTGGCTGTGCCTTCGTGTTAGCGGGCTCACCCCTGGGAGTGGTTGCGCTGGTGACGTTGGCTGGCCTGGCCTGGGGTGGGGCGGTGCTCTTCACCGGTTTTCGCCCCATGCCGGACTTCTCGGTCGGGCTGGTGCCCTCCCCCTTTGGTTCCTTACCGCCGGGGTTGGCGCAGATGCTGTTGGCGGTGCCGCTCGCCGGTCTCGTGGCTGGCTTGCCCGCCAGTCTCCTCCTGCTCGGGGCTCCCGCCGTCCCCCTCCTGGTGGGGATCCAGGCGGTGTGCACCTTGCTGGCCCTCGGGGTGGGGCTACAGGTGGCGGCGGACGCCAATTAGGATCAACCGTAACGACCAACACGAACTAGCTAATTTGAGGGGGAACGCTTGGAGGCCATTTCGCATGCCCAGCTTTGGTGGGGATTGACCACCTCTGGCTTCCTCGTGGCCCTTGGGGCAGGGGGCTTGTGGTGCTCGGTGCGGCGAGATCACCGCCGTCTGCGTAATGGCTTCTTCGCACTGCTGCTGTTTTTCGCTTTGGTGGATCTAGTCGGGTGGGTCGCCGAATGGTATGGCTGGCGGGAGGTAATGCAGCTCCTGCTCGGCACCACGTTCATCCTCAGTGCTCTCATGGTCCCCCTGCTCCTGGTGGCCAATGGCCTGACCATGGCCCGCCGCGAGGGCCTGCACCCCGGCAACCTGCTCCCCCTCTTCCTGGGGGTGGGGGTGCTAGCCACCCCCGTCGTGTCCGTCCTCATTCTCAGCTTCGCGCCGGGTATCGCCGTCGTCCTCCTCATCAGCGCCCTGCTGGTGGCGATGTACTTAAGCACCCTGCTGCTCATCCTGTTCCTGCAAAGCTTCATCCAGCGCTGGCGGGGCGGCTATCGCGCCACCCCGCAGCCTGACGCCATCGTCGCGCTCGGCAGCGGACTGATAAATGGCCAACTGCCGCCGCTGCTGCGCTCCCGCGTCGACCGTGCCCTGGCCATCTTGCGGCAGCAACAGCACCAAGGCCGCCAGCCCTTGCTGGTGCTCTCGGGCGGGCAAGGCCCCGACGAGCCACGCGCGGAGGCAGCCGCCATGGCCGAGTACGCGCTCCAGCGCGGTGTCGATCCCGCGCGCCTGCTGGTGGAGGACAAGTCCCGCACCACGCGCGAGAACCTCCGGTTCACCCGCGAACTGCTGGCCGCGCACCCCGCCGCCCCGCAGCGGGTGTTGGTGGTGACGTCGTCGTATCACGCCGCCCGCACCGCCCTGTTGGCCTCCGATCTCGGTCTGACCTGGACGGTGGCACCGGCCCGCACCGCCTTCTACTTCGTCCCCAACGCTTGGCTCCGGGAGTACGTCGCGGTCGTGACCTACCGGCCGCGCGTGAACCTCTTTGCGGGGGTGAGCGTCGGGCTGCTGACCCTCGGCATGCTGCTGCTGTACTGGGCAGGTCAGTGACCTACACTCCGCACGCTGCCAGCGCCCCAGTGACGCATGCCAGGCGGGCGGCCCGGTCGTTCCCGCTCAACTGCATATCCTGCACAAGGCGCCCGTCGGCGAGCACCAATACCCGCGCGGCCCGGGCCGCTACCTGCGGGTCGTGCGTCACCAACACCATGGTGGTGCCCGCCGCGTTAATGGTCTCCAGCTCGGTGAGAATTTGCGCGGCGGTTGCCGAGTTCAGGGCTCCCGTCGGCTCGTCCCCGAAGACGACCGCGGGCTCGTTAATGAGTGCCCGGCAGATGCCCGCCCGCTGCAGCTGCCCACCCGACACCTCAGTCACGGCTCGGTCCGCTAAGTCCCCGATTCCTAGCTGCTGCAGCAGCGTCTGGGCGCGGGCCGCTACCTCGGCACGGGAACGCCGCTTAGCCAGCAGGCCCGGCAGGGCAACGTTATCGAGCAGGGACAAGGTCGGCAGGAAGTGGGGTTGTTGGAAGACAAAGCCGAGGCGGGTAAGTCGCACCTGCGCCAGCTCGCTCGGATTCAGGCCCGCGAGCTCTTGGCCTGCCAGGGTGACCGTGCCCTCGGTCGGTTGATCCATGCCCGCCAGCAGGTGCAGAAGTGTCGATTTGCCGGAGCCGGAGGGTCCCATGATGGCCACGAAATCCCCCTCGGCGATATCTAGGTCGATGCCGTGCAGCACTCGACTTTGCCAGTCCTTCACCAGGCAGCGGGCTTGCAGGACGTGGTTGCTGGTCATGTTTATTCCTCTCCTAGAAGTTTGCTGGTGCGCACGGGACGCAGGGCCAGGCCGACCGCCGCCAAAGTGGTTAACAACAGCGCGGCGGGCAGGACGCCCCACACCACCCATGCTGTTGGCAAGAAGCGCACGCCGGGGGCCCCAAAGGAGCCCAACAACGCGGCGAAAGCACGCTGCCCGAGGGTGAGGGACACCAACTGGCCGATGCCGATACCGACCAGTGCCAGCACGCCCGTGCGCAGCAGGAATTGGCCAGCTATGTCGCGCCGCCGCATCCCCAGGGCCCGCTGCAGGGCAATATCGGCGCGGCTGCGGGCCACACTGAGCACGGTAAACAGCGCCGTAATGAGGAAGGCCAGGGCTAGGGCAGCGCCGCAGGCCACCGTGGCGACAACACTCAGCTGGCGGCTGGTGGCCCCCAGCGTCTGGTCCGCGTAGCGGGCGATCTCGGTGACCTTGATGGAGGGATAGGCGGCACGCATCTGGGCTGCCCAGGTGGCCGGGTCGACGTCGGCGGCCAACGCCACGTAGGCCAGCTGCCACACCGGCGGGGCCGCCACCGCCGGTTCTCCCTTCGCGGTGCGCCCGCCGTTGGTGAGATCCTGGTAGATACCGGAGACGGTCAGCGTGCTAGCGGGCGGTTCGGCGGGGCCGGTCTGCACGGCCCGCAGCTGCACCTGCTGCCCGACCTCGGCGCCCACAGCGTCGGCTTGGTTAGCTGACAGCGCGATCTCGGTGGGCGTGGTGGGGGCACCACCGCTCTGGTAGCGCAACGGGAAGGTGGCGTGCTCCCCACCCTCGACAACCACGGTCTCCCACTGCCCGTCGCTGGAGAGCATCTCGTATTGGCGGCTGACCAGGGCGGCCGTCTTGGTGACCTGCGGGTCGGCGGACAGCTGCTCGGTCAGCGCAGCGAAGTCGACGTCGCCCTCCCGCACATCAAGGCGCACATCCGCTCCCGCTCCCACGCCAATGTACGAGGCAAAGTCGGGGTGGGCGAAGGTAGAGGCGACGTTGGCGGGCACCACCATGATCGTCAGGGCGGTCGCCAAAATGGCCACCAATAGGCCACTGCCTCGCGCCAAGGCCGAGCGCAACCCCAGCCACGTCGGCACGGACAACCGCGCGCGCACCAACCGGCTGCGCGAACGCCGCACCCGCACCTTGGCTAGCGTGCCGCGCCGCAGCGCCTCCACCACGGGCAGCTTGCGCAATTGCCGCAGCGCCAGCCAGCAGGTGGCAAGCACCAGCAGGCTGAGGAGCGCCACCACCCCTACCGGTCCCCACACCTGGGACCAGGTGAACGGCGGCTGGCCCAGGTACAGCAACACAGTGCGGTCCATAGCGCGGGTCAGGGGCAGGGCGGACAAACAACCTAGCAGTGCCCCCGCCCCGATCAGGGCGGCGTACTTCGTCAGGTAGAGCCGAGAGACGAAACGGGTGGGGGCCCCGATGGCCTGCAGCGTTGCCACTTGGCGGACGTCGGCCTCGACGGCGGCCAGCAGGGCGTAGCGCAGGGCGACGACGGCGGCCGCTACCAGCAGCAGTGCCGCCAACAGCGCCACAACCGCCACCAGCATGGTGGTCAGTCCGTTCATGAGCCAGAACACGGAACCGTCCAAGGCGATGCCGGTGGCGGGCAGTCCGGCAGCGGCGTAGTCGTCGAGCAGGGCCTTGGCGCTGTTGCCAGGGTGGAGACGGAACTCCACCAGGTGTTCGGTGGGGCCCAGTTGGCCGTGCAGGCGGGTGAAGTCGTCGGCGTGCACCACCAGGCGCTTGGAGGTGACCAGGGACGGGTTCATCTGGGCATCGCGGGCAAAGTCACGCACGGTCAGGTGCACGGGGCCAGCCGCGCTGGCCACCTCGATCTTGTCTCCCACCTGGGCCGCGCCCGTGTCTAGGTAGTAGACGGGCAGCACGACCTCGCCCGGCGCAGGATCTACCGGTCGTCCCTGCGCATCGACCAGGAAGTCGAAACGCGGCGAGGGGGTGACGAAGGCGGGTTCCAGCACCGATTCGGCCTGGGAGCGTCCGTTGATCGTGAGGCTGGCGCCTGCCACGGGCAAGGTGGTGATGACCTGGTGGTCGGCCACGTCCGCGCGGGTGGCTACCCACTCGTCGATGGCCTGCGGGTCTACCTCGCCGGTGGTCATCTGCACCGCGTCGGGCGGCTGGGCGGCCGCCCACAGCCCGTCGATGGCCGCGGCGGTGCGCAGAATCAAACCAACACCGGTGGCCACGAGCGTGGCCGCGAGGGTGACCAGGGCGAGCAGGCTGGCCGAGACGGCGCGACGCCGCCGCAGATCAGCAGTGAGCAGACGACCGAGCATTATCTTGACCTTTCACATGGGTGGACATGGGCGCTTGCCCGCTGGCGGCAGGCAAGCGGCGGGCAGCGGTCAGGACAACCACGAGTCCCAGGGCGGTGACGAGCACAGCTGCTCCCCGGCCAGGGCCGGTGCCGAAGACGGCGCCCAGGGTGTTTGCCCACGCGCCGCCGACTTGCAGGCGGGGGGTCAGCACGTGGTCGGCGAGGAAGCCCGCCAGCGGATAGGCCAGCAGGTAGCCGCTTTGGGTCAACAGGCTGATCAGGCCCCAGGCGCGGGCCTGCACGGAGTTGTCCACTTGCCGCCGCACCAGCACCTCGGCGGCCGCGTTCGCCCCGGATAGGCCCAAGAAGAAGAGCAGACCCCAGGCCGCCACCCAGGCCAGCGCGGGCCACAGGCCGAGGGCGCACATAGCCAGTCCGGCCAATGCCAGCGCGGCCCGCAACAGGTGGAGGGGCGGAAATGCAGGGGCCAAGCTGAGTGCCACCGCCCCGAGCAGCAGCCCGAGGGCGATCCCCGATTCGAGGGTTCCCAGTACCCGGGGGCCGAAGTGGGGAAGCAGCATGGGCTTGAAGAGGGTCTGCAGGCAGCCGATGGCAAAGGTGACCAAGGTCAGGCGCAGCAGCAGGCCGCGCAATAGCGGGGTGGCGAGTATTGCTCGCCAGGCGTGGGGTTGGGCGGTGTCCGCGGGGACGTCGTCCGGGCGGGGCGCGTTCGCTAGTGCCCGGCGGACGACGGCGGTGCAGGCCACGGTCACTAGGCAGGTGGCGGCATCCAACGCGAGGATGGTGGCCAAGCCCGCTGTCGGGAGCAGCAGCCCGGCCAACGCGGGGGCGAGGAGAAATTTGGCGGCCCCAGCCAGTTGCAGCATCCCGGCCGCCTGCTGGTAGCGGGACTGCGGCAGCAAGTCAGTGACGCTGGCGCGCAACGCAGGTTCCGTCAAGGAGGCGAAGGTGGCCGCTAGCGTCACGCCGACAAGTACCGGTAGGGGCGAGGGCTGCGGGGCCTGCGCGGCCACGAAGACGATGGCTAGGCCCAGCAGGGAGCCGCCGTCCCCCAGCAACATCATGGTGCGGCGGTCGTAGCGGTCGGCCAGGGCACCCGCGAGCGGAGCCAGCAACACAATGGGCCCCAGCCCACACAGTTGCACCGCCGCCACCAGGCTCGCCGACCCGTGCGCCTGAAACATGACGACAGCCAAGGCGAATGCGGTCATGCCGGTGCCGAGCGCATTTATCAGCGCCCCGCCTACCAGCAACAGGAACGGTTTCATTGTTGCCCCGCTAGCTGCGCCAAGCTGCCGCGCGGGCATCCAAGGAGCGTCTCGGTAGCGAAAATCAGCCCTTGCAAGCGGCGGGGTTGTTCCGCTTGGTCGCCGACGAAGAATCCCTCGTCGAGCAGCACCCCAGCCGAGACCAGGATGATCTCGGCAACTTCGCGGGGCTGGTCGGTGTGGAACGCCTGTTCGGCGACCCCGTCTTCAATGATGCGGGCGACGATGGGGGCGAGGGCGCGGACCACTTCCACGACAGACAGCACATGGAACTCGGCGTTCCCCGCGGCATGAAACTCGTCGATGAGCTCGGCATCGGCCCCTGCGGCTCGCCCCGCGGCCAGGGCCGCTAGTAGCCGCTCGGGCGCGGGGGCAGGGCTGTCAGCAATTTGTTGCGCTCGTTCGGCGTAGTCACGCACGAAGCGGGCCACGATCTGGCGGAGTATCTCTTCCTTGCTGCGGAAGTGGTGGTAGAGAGTGCCCTTGGCGATTCCCACAGCTCGCAAAATGTCTTCCATGGTGCTCGCCTGGAAGCCCTTGGTAATGAACAGCTGCTGCGCGGCGTCCAGGATTTCTTCCCGGCGCGCGTCCGCGGTCTTTCTCACACGCATGATTGCCTCCTATCCTGCCGCGACCCACTACAGACCGACCGTCGGTCTAATAGTACGGGGAGGGAGCAGCCTGGACAAGGGGTCAGCTCGCACAATGTGATGTTGCGGTGAACGAGCGCGGCCACTGCGGCTCCCGGGGGTGGCCAGCAGGTCGCCGCACCACCATGCCCTTGCCGCACCGTCATGCCCTTACGCCGCCTTGACCACCGCCACCACCATGCGCTTGCGGCACCACCATGCCCTTAATGCACCACCATGCTCTTATTTCAGTGGTTTAAGGGCATGGTGGTGCATTAAGGGCATGGTGGTGAACCAACGACATGATGGTGGGGTGCGATGAGGATCGGCGAGGTCGACACTGACCGTTGCGCACCTCGCAGACCCCTAAGGCAAAGCACCGACCACACAGCGGTTTGCGCCCGTTCTTAACTGTCGACGCTTGGCGCTGAGATCACCCTTCAGCCGACCAACAATCGAGCCCGCGCCAGGCAAGCGGGAGCAGACACCTCCTGTGCGGCGGTGCCCGCACTCTGCCCCTACCCCATTCCCAGGCACGAAAAAATCGCGGACCCTTCAGGGTCCGCGATTTGTTTAGTAGCGGGGACAGGATTTGAACCTGCGACCTCCGGGTTATGAGCCCGGCGAGCTACCGAGCTGCTCCACCCCGCGTCGGCTGAAATAGCTTACGACACCCTGCCTCCCCCACGCAAGTCGCCCAGCCGTAGCGTGCCTCACAGCGCCGAGCGGGCAGCCCCAACGCTGGGCAGGCGGCCACAACACGAGGGCGGGGAACCACGCATGTGGCTCCCCGCCCTGCCTCGTCGGCCTGCGGGCGGCAGGCCGCCCCGCCTCAGCCCGCCGGGGTCGGCGCCGGGGTCGGGGCGGGCGTCGCCTGGCCCCCAAGCTCCGCCTGCGCCGCGAAGGCCTCCTGCAGGGCCTTGTCTAGCGCGTCCTGCGCCTGCCCATAGGCGGTCCAGTCCCCTGCCCGCATCGCCTCGTCGGACTGCTTCATGGCGGCGGCCGCCCGCTGCAGCGCCTGCTCGAGGCGCGCCGCTGCGCCCGCATCCACGGTGGTGGTACCACCCGGCGCAGTGCCCTGGTCGGGTGCGGGCGTCTGCCCTTCCTCGGGTTCGAGGGCCTCGTCGGGCACCGTCTCCTGCCCCGTGGTTGCCCCCGAGTCGCCGCCAAAGACCTGGTCGAGCGCCTCGGACAGTGTCGGGGCGAAGCCGACCTGTTCCCCAAACGCCACGAGGACGCTGCGCAGCAGCGGGTACTGGGTACCCTGCGCCGACTGCACATAGATCGGTTGCACGTAGAGCAGACCGCCTCCGACCGGCAGGGTGAGCAGGTTACCGCGCACCACCTGGGAGGAGTTCTGGCTCAGCAGGTTCAATTCGGTAGAGACCCGGGAGGTGGAGTCGAAGATGTTCTTCACCTGCCCCGGCCCGGGCACGGTCAAGTCGCGCGGTAGCTCCAGCAGCCGGATCTTGCCAAAGCCCTCCCGGATCTTGCCGGGCTCCGAGCCCGTCTCCGAGTCGACCGCCACAAAGCCCGTCAACACGTTGCGGGTGTCATTACCGCCCGGGATAAACACGCTGGTCAGGGAGAATTCGGCGGTGTCCTGCCCCGGCATCTGCAACGTCAGGTAGTACGGGGTCTGGGCGCGGCCCTCAGCCGGGTTCGACGGGTCGGCGGGCTGCTTCCAGAAGTCACCCCCGGAGTAGAAGGAACGCGCATCGGTGACGTGGTAGCGCCCCAAAAGTTCACGCTGCACCGTGAAGAGATCCTCCGGGTAGCGGAAGTGGCTCATCAAGTCCCCGGACACCTCAGACAAGGGGGTGACGGTGCCACCAAAGACCTTGCCCCAGGTACGGACCAGCGGGTCGTTCTCGTCCCACTGGTACAGCGTGACCGAGCCGTCATAGGCGTTGACGACGGCCTTGACCGAGTTGCGAATGTAGTTGACTTCCTGCGGGGCCGAGACCCAGCCGGTCTGGCTGTTAACCAGCGCCGACATCGAGGCACGCGCCGAGTAGGGGTAGGAGTTGGTGGTGGTGTAACCATCGACGATCCACACCAGTTCCTTCGGGGTCGCCGGGTTGTCGTCGCGGTCGACGACCGCCGGGTAGGCCTCCTCGTCCAACGTCAGCCAGGGCGCGACCTTCGCCACCCGTACGTGCGGGTCACGGTCGAACAGGATCTGGGAGTGGGAGTTGACCTGGTCGGAGAACAAGATCTCCAGGGACTTAAACCGCATCGCGAACAGCAACTTGTGGAAGAAATTGCCGACGCTCGGTCCGCCGTCGCCCTTGTAGGTCGTGTTTACCTGCCCGTTGGCGGCCTTGTCGTCCGGGTAGTCAAGCTCCTGCGGGGCCGCCCCCTCGGGCGCCCCCACGATGGAGTAGGCCGGAGAGTGCTTGCCGAAGTAGACGCGCGGCTCGTACTCGCCGAGGTCACCCTGCGAGGGGATCCCCTGCTCCCAGAAGGCCGGGCGCCCATCGGTGGCGGTGGCGTTACCGTAGGCGGCCACCACTCCGAAGCCGTGGGTGTAGACGGTGTGGTCGTTGACCCAGGTGCGCTGCTCGGCCCCCAGGCCGTCTTGGTTCAGTTCCCGCACCGCGATGACGGTGTCGCGCCGCTTGCCTTCCACTAGGTACCGGTCGACGTTCAGCTCCCGCGAGAAGCCGTAGTACTGGCGGTTTTGCTGCAGTTGCCGGAAGGTGGGCGAAATGATGTTGGGGTCGAGCAGCCGCACCGAGGCCGTCGATTCGGAGTCTTCCCGCAGCTGCCCGGACGACGCCGTGGTCGTCGCCTGGTAGGTCTGCGTCTCGACATTTTGCAACCCGTAGGCCGCCAAGGTGGCGTCGATGTTGCGCTGAATGTAGGGCGCCTCGGCCTCCTGCGCGTTGGGCACGACGGTGAAGCGCTGGACGATGGCCGGGTAGGCGGTGCCGATGACCAGTCCGGAGGCCACCATCACCACGATGCCCGCGATGGGCAGCTTCCACGACTGCCGGAAGACGGCGGTCACGAAGAGCGCCACTACCACCAGGGCGATAGCGGCCAGGATGGCCCGGGCCGGCAGCACCGCGTGCACGTCAGAGTACGACGCCCCCGCAAACCGCGAGTTTTGCCGCAACAACAGGGAGTAGCGGTCTAGCCAGTACTTCACGCCGACGAGGGCCATGGCCACGGCGGCCAGCACCGACAGTTGGGCCCAGGCCGCCCGCGAGATCACCTTATCCACTACCGAGATGCCGCCGTAGAGGTACTGGATGACGAGCACCGCCACCAGGCACAACACCGTCAAGGTCAGCAGGGTGCCCTGGATGAGGCGCAGCAGCGGCAGCGTGAAGACGAAGAACGAGATGTCTAGTCCGAACTGCGGGTCGTTTACCCCAAAGCTGGAGCGGTACCAGAAGGTGAGCACCGTCGACCAGTTGGCGGCCAGGTTCACGCCTCCCAAGACCCCGAGGGCAGCAGCAACCCCGAGGAAGGACAAGCGCCGCAACGGCTCAAACTGTTTGCGGTAGGAGGCGACGACGGCGTCGGACGGCCCGAGACGCGAGGCAGGCGGACGTGACCGGTGCGCCAGCGTCAGGGCCAGCCACACCACTCCCCCCACCACGAGGAAACCGACGACGAAGAGCCCCACCTTGGCGCCCCACTCCACGAGCAACACCCGGGTGAAGCCCAGTTGGCGGAACCACAACACCTCGGTCCACACTTTGGCGGCCAGCAGCAAGCCTGCCGCCAGCACCCCGAGCACAACTAGCGTGGGGACGAGAGCGCTGCGGCGGCGCGGACCAGCCGGTCTCGTCGGCCGCGTGGGGGGACGACGGGGTGGTTGGGCGGGGCCAGAGGCGGGCGCGGAAAAGAAACTCACGTTGCTCCTTCGATGGCGATAGTCGAGACAATCGTCCCACGAACCAGTGCGATGATGTCCCCATGAGTACTGCCGCCCTGCCTTCCGCCCGCCAGATTGCCCTCGTGCATGCCGTCACCGAGATCGAGCAACACGTGGCCCAGCTCGGCTGGGACCGGTCAATCAGCGTGTTTGCGCTCGTGCAGTCGGCGGCACTGCTGGCCACCTCGCCCGAGTTGGACGCCGAAATGGCTGCACAACTGCGCACCCAGTTGGAGAACAATCCGGAACATCTGACGGCCATCGCCCAGGAGACTGCGGACCTCGGCGACGACTTGGGGGCCGTACTGGCCCAGTTGGCGTGGCCCCCGACGGTGGCGGGCATGGCGGTGACGGCCGAGCGTCTCGTGCTGCCGCCGCAGGTCGAGCAGGACGCCCCCAGCGAGCCGACAGCCCGCGAGGAGTTCTTGTTGTCTCACCCGCAGCGGCAGGACGTGCGCCTCGCGGTGGGGGTGTTGCGCACTGGGGAGTCGTGGTGTGCGGTGCGGGCGCGCGCCCATGACTCCGATGACGCCGTGGGGGGCGGCACCGAACTGGCCCCCGACCTGGTGGCTGCGGCCTTAGCGACTTTCGCCGACTAGGCGCGGCGGCCGCCGGCAGCCCGGCGACCGTCCACGCGCGCCGACCGCCGCCTGTCAGCTGGCTAGCTGTACTGACCGGAGACGTTGATTGAGACGGCTCACAGTAGCGATCAGATTGGCAATCTGTAACTACTGGTATGTACAGTCGAGTCATGGACACAAGGAGTCGACTCTTAGATGCCACCCAGGAACTGCTGTGGGAGCGGGGTTACGCCGCGACCAGCCCGAAGGAAATCCTGAGTCGGGCCAACGCTGGGCAGGGCAGCATGTACCACCACTTCTCCGGCAAGCAGGACCTTGCGGTAGCCGCGCTGGAGGCCAGCGCGACAGTCATGCGGCAGGATGCTGAAGCGCTTCTCCACGGAGACGGAACGGCCACTGAGCGGCTCGTTGCCTACCTTGGGCGTCAGCGCAACTCCCTCATGGGGTGCCGCATGGGGCGCATGACCTACGACGCGGACGTGCTCGCTACGCCTGAGCTGCTCACGCCGGTCTCCGAAACCCTCGCCTGGCTTGTCCAGACGATCGAGTTGGTCATCAACGAGGGGATCGTCAACGGTGAGTTCCCGCACCACACCGATGCCCACCGGCTCGCCTCCATGGTCGTGGCCACTGTGCAGGGTGGCTATGTCCTAGCGCGTGCGCAGCAGGATCCTGCCGAGTTCGATGCCGCCGTTCAGGGTGCGACGGCGCTCCTGTGTGCGTGGAGTCAACGATGAGTACGGTGCCTGTGCACTTCACAGGCACCGTCAACGCGACGACGTTGGCGGCACCCACGCCCGAGTCTCCTCTGGCTGTCTACGTCGTCACGTTCAGCGCTGGCGCGCACACCCACTGGCACACCCATCCCAAGGGACAAGGCCTCTACGTCACGGACGGCGTTGCCCTGGTCCACATCGAAGGACAGACGGCCAAGCACCTGACCAAGGGTGAATCCATCTGGATCGACGCCGACCGGCGGCACTGGCATGGCGCCGCACCTGGGCAGCCGATGACCCACGTCGCCTACCAGCAAGCCGCCGACGACCTGTCGACCGTCGATTGGCACGAACCCGTCACCCCCACGACCTACACCCAGGCAACCAAGGAGAACCACTGATGTACGCCATGCAGTACCAGATCACCCTGCCCACCGACTACAGCATGGAGATCATCCGCGACCGCGTCACCCAGACCGGGCATCTCATGGACGGCTACCCCGGGCTGCAATTCAAGGCCTACCTCATCCAGGAGAAGACCAAGGGCGCACCCCGCAACGTCTACGCCCCCTTCTACGTCTGGCGCGACATCGATGGGATGCGGCAGTTCTGCTGGGGCGAGCCCGGCTACTCGGCCATCGTGCGCGACTTCGGCCGCCATTCGATCCAGGACTGGACCGTCCACCAGCTCGTCGATGGGCCGGCGGACTACTCCGCTGCCCGCAGCCTGACCGTCAAGACCGTGCCCCTGCCAACTCACGCTGCACCGTCCCAGTGCATCGACGACATCACCGCTGAGTTCCTTGCCACGGCCACGGACTCCACCGTGGCCCGCGTCACCGCCGTCGACGTCACCACCTGGACTGCCATCCTCGTCGAACTCAGCACCCACGAAGCCGACCAGAGTTCAACAGGTGTCACCGCCTACGAGGTGCTCCACATCTCCACTGCTGCCTGACCCACCACCCATCAGCCGCCCCACGGGGGCAACCCGGCCTTCCTGGGCGGCACATGCCCCCAGGAAGGCTCCTTCATGTCGCACCCCAACGCCGCTCTCACACCCCGCCACCGGCTGATTGTCGGCCGCCTCGTCGTGGACTAGGGCTGGCCTGTCAGCGAGGTCGCCGCCCGTTTCCAGGTCTCCTGGCCTACCGTGAAGCGCTGGGCAGACCGCTACCGCGCTGGCCAGTCCATGCAGGACCGCTCATCGCGACCGAACCACTCACCAAACAAGACCGATGCGAAGACGACCAAGCGCTGCATCCAGCTGCGGCTCCGACTTAGGGAAGGTCCCGTGCAGTTGGCCTGCCGGCTGGGAATCGCGCCGTCGACGGTCCATCGGATCCTGACGGACGCGCACCTGAATCGGCTCTCCCACATGGATCGTGCGACGGGTGAGCCTGTCCGTCGCTACGAACACGACCATCCCGGCGCGATGCTCCACGTCGACGTGAAGAAGCTCGGCAACATCCCCGACGGCGGAGGATGGCGCTACGTCGGACGCCGCCAAGGTGAGAAGAACCGAGCAGCCACACCCGACAAGCCCAGGAACAAGTACCGGGACCCGTTGATGGGCAAGGCCTTCGTCCACACCGTGATCGACGACCACTCCCGCGTGGCCTACGCCGAGATCCACGACGATGAAACCGCCCAGACCGCCACCGCTGTCCTGGTCCGGGCTGTCGAGTGGTTCAACCAGCGCGGAGTCATCGTCGAGCGGGTTCTGACCGACAACGGCGGCGCCTACCGCTCACACCTGTGGCAAGACACCTGCACCGAGCTCGGCATCACACACAAGCGCACCCGGCCATATCGGCCTCAGACCAACGGCAAGATCGAGAGATTCCATCGGACCCTGGCTGACGGCTGGGCCTACGCCCGCTGCTACACATCCGAGGCCGAACGCCGCGGCGAACTCAACGGCTGGCTGCACTACTACAACCAGCACCGGCTCCACACGGCCTGCGGCAACCAGCCGCCCTTCTCACGATTGACCAACGTCTCCGGTCAGTACAGCTAGCCGCTCGATGGCCTGCTCGCAGGTCTGCGCGCGGGAGAAGTCACCCGCCGCGATACCTTCCACGGTTTGCCGGGCCTCGCCCAGGGTGGCCACGGCGTAGACGTGCAGGCCGTCGGGCACCCGCCCGGAGATGTCGGCGCAGTTGTCCACCGGCAGCAGGAAGTACTCCGCGCCGTCCCGTTTGGCACCCAAGAGTTTCTGGGGCGCGCCCCCGATGGGGCCGACGGTGCCGTCCATGCCGAGGGTGCCGGTGCCGGCAATGTTATTGCCGCCGGTCAGGTCTCCTTCGGTGAGCTTGTCGATGAGGGCCAGGCCGAAGATCATGCCCGCCGAGGGACCGGTGATGTTTTCCACCAGGATGCCGACGTCTAGCGGCAGGTCCATGTCGACGGTGAGGAAGACTCCGAGCCGGGAGCCGGTCACGCCCAGCAGCTTGCCGCCGGTGTAGGAGTTGATGGGTTCTTGGGTTTTGATGTCCGCTGTTTGTGTCTTGCCGTCGCGTTCAAACTCCAGCGTCACGACGCTGCCGGGTTCCACTTGGGCCAGGAAGTCGTGGATGGCGGCGTAGGTGTCGAGCTTGGCGGGCTGCTGGTCACCAACCTTGATGGTGCGCAGGATGTCCCCCTCTTGCAGCTTGCCTGCCGCGTCGGAGGTGTTGGTGGTCCCCACCACTTTCATCGTGACTGGCACCTGGTATCCCAGCTCGGTCAAAGCCCGCGCTTCGGCGTTTTCTTGCGAGGACACCATTTGGGCGGCACCACGTTCGGAGATCTGCTCCCGGGTGGTGCCTTGCGGGAAGACGTCCTCCTCCCGCTCGACATCCCAGTCGTCTGACAGCAGGGCGCTAGCGACCTGGAAGTACGTCAGGTGCGTGCCGGGGCCGCCCTGTTGCGAGACCGTCGTCATCCGTAGTTCCCCGGAAGTGGGAAAGACGTCGGCCCCCGAGACGTTGATGATGTCGCGGCCTGCGTCCTGACCGAGCACGTTCAGGGTGGGCCCGGGGCCGTACAGCACGTAGGGGGCGCGCACGAACGTGCCGAAGATAAGGATGGCGGCAGCCAGGACGGTGACGAGACCGGCCAGCCACCATCTCCACCGGCGGCGGGGGCGGGCAGGGGACGGGATCGATTGCAGTTGGCTCACGCGCCGCATTGTGCCACCCTCTGCCCCTTGGCGCCTGCATGCCGGGACGCATTACTCTGAGTGCGCAACCGAAAGGGGAGCCGATGAGCGAGGCAAACGTGCCTGACTGGGAAGAGATGCTCCGCAACCTGCTGGGCAGCGACAACGCCGACCAGCTGCTTGCGGCCATGCGGGCCTCGGGCCTGGATCCGCAGTCTTTGGGCGGTTCCTTGGAGGGCATTGATCCGCTGCACCTGCAGGCCATGGTCGAGCAGACCCGCCGCCTGCTAGCCAAGCCCACTGCGGGGCCGGTGGATTGGGAGGTGGCGCACGACGCTGCCCGCCACACGGCCCACGGCGGGGACGATCCGGCCGTCTTGGCGGTGCAGGCCGCCCAGGTGAGCGCGGCTCTGCAGACAGCGGATTTGTGGCTGGATGTGGTGACCGATTTTGCCCCGACGGGGTTGCACCGCCATGCGTGGTCGCGGGCGCAGTGGGTGGAACAGACCATGCCCGTGTGGCGGCAGGTGATGGAGCCGGTGGCAGCCTCGGCGGTGGAGGCCCTGTCGCAGGCCATCGCGGAGCGGGTCGAAGCGGACGGCTTGGACTTGACGGGCCAGGACTTGCCTGGCCTGGAGGGGCTGACGGGCTTTGATGGCTTGGACACGTTGGCTTCACTCGCAGGCGGGCAGGGCCCGGGGCTCGGCACGATGTTGCAGCGGGTGGCGGCTTTGGCTTTCGCCGCCCAGATCGGGCAGGCCGTGGGGTCGCTGGCGCGTGAGTGTTTCGGGGCGGGCGACGTGGGGCTGCCGTTGACGGTGGGGGCGGCGGCGCTGCTGCCCAGCAACGTGGAGGCCTTCATGGATGGGCTGGATTTGGCCAGTTCGGAGGTATTGGCGTTCCTGGCGGTGCGGGAGAGCGCCACGGCCCGCCTGTATGCCAGTGTGCCGTGGTTGCGCCCACACGTGTTGGCCCTGGTGACGGCCTACGCCCGCGAGATCCGGCTGGACACGGCGGCCATTGAGCAGGCGGTGGCCGAGCTGGAGGGCATGGATCCGGACTCGGTGCGCGATGCGTTGTCGGCGGGCATGTTTTCTCCGCGTCCCTCGCCCGCCCAGGAGCGGGCTTTGCTGCAGCTGGAGACCACCCTGGCGGTGGTGGAGGGCTGGGTGGATGAGGTTTCCTTCACCGCGGTTGCCCCACACCTGCCGAATGCCCACGGCCTGCGAGAGCTGCTGCGCAGACGGCGGGCCACCGGCGGGCCCGCGGAGCACTTGTTCTCCTCGCTGGTCGGTTTACAGTTGCGGCCGCGCCGGGCGCGGGACGCCAGCCGGTTGTGGGCGCACGTCGGGCGGGATTTGGGAGTGGCTGCCCGCGATGCCTTATGGGACCACCCTGACCTGATGCCGACGGCCGAGGAATTGTCGTCCCCGGACACGTTCGTGCGCCTGCGGCAGCTAGCGGCCGACGCCGATGCTGACTTGGACGCCCAATTGGCTTCGCTCCTGGACGGTTCGCTGGCGCAGGACGCGGGGGCGGCCGCCCACGACGCCGCCGAGCGTGCGCGTCGGGCCGCCGCGCCGGGGGACGAGAGCCGCACCGCCGACGCGGGCCCGCCGAGCAGCGGACCGGCGGAGGCTCCCGGGACGGAAGGTCCGCGGGATGCGGCGGGCGAGGCCGACGAGGCTGATCCCGGCGCCTGACCCGCTGCGGGATCGACCGGACAGCTAGTTGTCCACCGCTCGCCACTCCCCCCGCTTATCCACAGCTTTTACTGCCCGGCAAGCAGCGCGCGGGGATTCGTGCCACGCTGCGGCCAGGCAAGTAGAAAGGGCGGGCGATGCGGCTACGCGACGGGGTGGAAGTGTTGTGGCGTTCGCGCCACGAGGTGCAGGTGGGGGTAGATCGGCGGCACTGTGTGCTCCTGCAGTACGTCACCCAACGCCAGTTCGCGGCCCTGGCGCGGCTGGCCCGGTCCCCGGGCCTGCCGGAGCGGGAGGCCCGTCGCCACCTGCGGGCGAACCTGTTGGCACAGCTGGCCGACGCCGATCTGCTGGCCCCCGCGGAGGCGACCGGGCTGAGTGCCGCCCTGCAGCGCGAGTGCAACACCTACGCCCGCGCCGCCATCAAACTGCCAGGGCTGGAACAGCGACCTAACCACCGCGTCGGGCTGGTCGGGGTGGGCAGCTACCTGGCACGGGTGGCCGAGACATTGGCGGCCTGCGGCTACGGCCAGGTCTGCCTGAGCGCCGAATTGGCGGCCGCGGCCCCGCCCATCGCCGGTGCGCCCGGGCTGCTGCAGCGGCCGGGCACCGATTGGGCCGTGGAGCAGGATTTTGTGGTGGTGGCCGGGCGCCACGTTACCGCCCCGTGGCTGACCCGGGCCCTGACGGCCGCAGACGTCCCGCACCTGCTGGTCATCACCGGCGAGCGGGAGCTGCTGGTGGGGCCTCTGGTGGTGCCCGGCCAGTCGGCGTGCGCCCGCTGCACGCACCTGCATGCGACCGCAGCGGATCCGGACTGGCCCGCCCTGGCCACCCAGTTGGTGGGGCTGCCGCCCTCCCCCATTCCGGCGGTGGCGACGGTGCGGGCCGTCAGTCTGGTCACCCAGGCCGCGGTGGCCTGGCTGGACCGCCGCGACCCGGAGTATCTCGGCCGCCAGCTGGTGGTCCCGTTCGACGGCACCGGGGCGAGCCTGCGGGAGATCGCCGCCCACCCGGAGTGCGGCTGCGGAGCCGCCACCGACGGGCTCAGCCCCGTCAGTCACCTGCCCGTTGCCCGCGCTCGGCCGCCCGCCCCCGCCGATGCGGCCAGTTGACTCGCGGTGGGCCCCAGGGCAGGGAAACCCGCTAGGATTCTGTTACCTGGAAGGAGGGCGCGATGAGGCGCTGGTGGGTATGCGGGCTGGTACTGGCTCTGTCCTTGACTGGTTGCGTCGGTGGAGAAAAGGAATGGGTGGATAAGCCCAAAGACCCGCGCCCCGTGAATCCCACCGAACTAGTGGATCCCGAAGTCGGGGTGGAACGCACCGCCCAGCTGCTGGAACTGTGCCAAGCCCATGCGGATAGTGCCGCGCCGCTTACTAAATCCATCGCCGACCAGCTATCCGCCACCCAGCCTCTCTACCTGTGCAGCCTGCAATCCCCCAACCCGGAGGCCGGTCCCCCCGGAGTAAGCCTCCTCAGGTACCAAGACCTAGACCCTCGGCAATGGCAGGCCTTCACCACCGACCAGCCCCTACCCGAAGGCTGCTGGGACGCCAAAACCGAACAATATTGGTGGCCCACCTACCTCACCGACGGCACCACCGTGTGGAAAACGCGGGAAATTTTCTGCGACTTCATGCAGGAAACTCCCTAATCGACCAGCCAGCTAGTGGAGGCGGCGGGGCAACACCCGGCCGCCCCCACTACCCGTCCGCCACGCCATTGGCCTGACACAGGGCCAGGATGTCCGCCCCGAACTGCTCCAGCTTGTTCAGGCCAATACCGCGCACCTGCGCCAGGTCCGCTAGGTTTTTCGGGCGGGCCACCGCGATGGCCTGCAGGGTGGTGTCGTGCAACACCGTGTAGGCCGGGCGTCCCAAGGACCGTGCCTGTTGCGCCCGCCATTCCTTTAGCTCCTCGAACAGCAGCAGCGTGCGGGCGTCGTGGTGCAACGCGAACTGTTCAGCCCGATGCCGCGCCTCCGCCCGCCGCGACCGCTCCGGCTGCTCGCTCCGCGGCGGCGTCGGCCAAATGCCCTGCAGGAAGCGACTCGGCTTGCGCTGGCCCTTTGCGCCGGGAGTGCGGGCCCGGGCGTAGGACAACATCAGATGCTCGCGGGCCCGCGTCACCCCGACATACAGCAGCCGCCGCTCCTCCTCAATTGCCTCGGGCGTCTCGGCTAGCGAAATGGGGAGCAACCCATCGCTCATCCCGGCCAGGAACACCGCGTCCCACTCCAGCCCCTTGGCCGCGTGTAGGGAAGCCAACGTCACCCCCTGCACACTGGGCGCGTGCTGCACGGCCGCCCGCTGCTCCAGCTCCGCTACGAAAGCCACCAGGTCCGCCCCCCGGGTCTCCTGTAGCTCCTGCGCTAGGGCCGCGAGCGCTTGCAACGAGTCCCACCGCTCCCGCAGGGCTCCGCGCGCGGCGGGCGGCTGCGGGCTCCATCCCAGGCCCGTCAGCACCTCCTCCACCTCAGCCCGCAACTCCTGCCCGGTGGGGGTGCGAGACTGGGAGCGCAGCAGCCCCAGCGCCTGGCGCACCTCCGGTCGGGCGAAGAACCGTTCCCCGCCGCGCACCTGGTAGCCGATACCGGCCGCGCTGAGCGCCTCCTCGAATGTCTCGGTCTGGCCGTTGGTGCGGTATAGCACCGCTATCTCGCTGAGCGCTACCCCCTGCTGCACCAAGCCCTGGATGTGGGCGGCGATCCCGGCGGCCTCGGCGCGGTCGTCGTCGTAGGTCTCGAAACGCACCGGCACCGAGCTGGGCCGCTGCGCCTGCAGGGTCACCGCCCCCGCCAGTCGCCCCCGCCCGGCCTGCCCGGCCTTGGCCAGCACGGCGTTGGCCAGGCTGACCACCTGCGGTGTCGAACGGTAGTCCCGCACCAACGAAATGGTGCGCGCCCCCGGGTAGCGGCGGGCGAACGACGTCAAGTAGCGCGGCGTGGCCCCCGTGAACGAGTAGATCGTCTGCGCCACGTCCCCCACCACGCATAGGTCGGTGCGGCCGCCCAGCCAGCGGTCGAGCAGCGCCTGCTGTAGCGGGGAGACATCTTGGTATTCGTCGACCACGAAGACCGAATACTGGGCGCGCACCGTCTTGGCGATGTCCTCGCGCTCCAACAGGATGCCGTTGAGCACCAGCAGCACGTCCTCGAAGTCGATCAGCCCCCGCTCGATCTTGACCTTCTCGTAGACCTCCAGCAGGTGCGCCACCGTGGCCGGCTCCAGGTCCCCGGGGGCGGGGCGGCCGACGGTGGCCAGCGCCTGCACGTAGTCCTCCGGGCTGACCAGACTGACCTTGGCCCACTCGACCTCGGCTGCCAGGTCGCGCAGCAGCGGCCGATCCACGTTCAACCCGACGCGCCCGGCCGCCCCGGCCACCACCTGAGCCTTGTGCTCCAGCAGGTGCGGCAGGCTGCCGCCAACCGCCGACGGCCAAAAGTAGCGCAGCTGCCGCAGGGCGGC
This sequence comes from Buchananella hordeovulneris, assembly GCF_001907235.1. Taxonomy (GTDB): domain Bacteria; phylum Actinomycetota; class Actinomycetes; order Actinomycetales; family Actinomycetaceae; genus Buchananella; species Buchananella hordeovulneris. The sequence goes on along the minus strand of NZ_MQVS01000005.1, from coordinate 71,824 downwards.
GGCGTGGAAGGTGCGCGCCTGCACCCCCTCGACCCCGAGGTCAGCCAACCGGGTACGCATCTCGCCCGCTGCTCGCGCGGTGAAAGTCACCGCGAGCACCGAGCGCGGATCGTACTGGCCACTGACAACACCGTGGGCGATGCGGTAGGTAATCGCCCGTGTCTTACCGGTGCCCGCCCCGGCCAACACGCACAACGGCCCGCGCAGGTGCTCAGCCACCTGCCGTTGATCCGGATCGAGTGCCGCCAGCAGCTCCTGGCTGCTGGGCAAACGTCGTGCCTGCGTCATCTGCCGCCCCTCCAATTGCCTGTCCTCATCTTGCCTCCCACCGCTGACATTGCCCCGGGCTAGTGGCCTGCCGGGGCGGCCAGCCACCGCTCCACCAGCCAGCGCCCCACCGAGTGGGCTGGGGGCAACTCCAGGCGCCCCGCCGCCGTCTCCGCGCGCACTTGGGCCCGCGAGTAGAAATCGGCGGCATCGATCTCTTGCCCGTCAACCTGCACGCGCGTCGTCGCGGCCTGGGCCGTGAATGCCAGCATCAACGCCCGTGGGAACGGCCAGGCCTGCGAGGCGGCGTAGGCGATCGCCTCGACCTCCAGCCCCACCTCCTCCCGTACCTCCCGCTGGACCGCCGTCTCCAGGCTTTCCCCCGCCTCCACGAAGCCCGCCACCACGCTGCGCCGGGCGGGAGCGAAACGACTGTTGTGGGCCAGCAGTAGCCGATCGGCGGCATCGGTGATGGCCACGATGATGGCCGGATCGATGCGGGGATAGATCTCCTGCCCGCACTGGTTGCATGTCCGCTGCCACCCGGTGGCATCCGCGCGGCAGTCCCCACCGCAGCGACCACAAAACCGGTGGGTGGTATGGAAGGCGGCCAGCGCCACCGCGGTGACCGCCGCGGCACTTGCGTCTGCCGTCAGCGCGTGGGCGATGCGTCGTAACCCCACCCAGTCCGTGGCTCCAGGCGGCAACGCCGCGGAGGCCGCCAGTTGGGCGAAGAGCGGTCCGCCCGGCCCGCGCCCCAGGTAGGTGGCCTGCTCCCCCGGCTCGTCCCACAGCACCCGCCCCGTGTCGTCGGCGGCCAACGTCCCGTCGTCGCCCACCCACAGCACCCGGGCCGCGGGATCTGCCGCTGCCGCCGCCCGGTCGGTTTCCCATTCGTGTGCGGGCGGCCGAACTAGGGCGCCGCGGGCCAGCTGCGGAAGAGAGTTCATCCCTTAACTCTACGCATCCCCTCCCGCAAGCCATTTCCAGGCGGCGTCTGCCAGTCGCGGTCGGCGGGCGGTGCCCATAATCTCCTCGGGACCACGAATCACTCACGACTCACCGCTGGAGGGTAAGGTGCGCAGAGGCAACTGGACTGCCAGCATCTTAGGGATCGTCTTGCTAGCGGCCTGCGTGCCTGCAGGCTCCGAGCAGACCGCCGAGTCCGCCGACACCCGCGTCGTGGTTCCTGACGCTGGCCCCACCCTGCCCTCTGCGCTCCTGAACGTCTTCCCGTTCCCGCAACACGTCTCCCCCACCGGGGTCACCGTCCCGCTGACGGGGCAGGTCACGATCGTGCGCGGGGCCCACGTTAGCGACCAGACGGTGGAGGACACCGTCGCGGCCGTCCGGGCCGCGGGCGGTACCCCCACCGTCCAGCTGGCAGCCGCGCCGCTGCCGTCAAGCAAGGGCAGTGTCATCCGTTTGCAGATCATCAACCTGACGGACTCCGCCCCCACGCCGCAACCGCATCCCTTCCCAGCCCACATGCCCGCCGAGGGCTACGTGCTGTCCTCCCAAACTGAGAACGACCATCCGACCCTCACCGTGGTGTCCCCCAGCCCCGCAGGCACCTACTACGGAGTGCAGACCCTGCGGCAGCTGGCGGCCGACGGACAAATCCCGGCGGTGCGGATCACCGATTGGCCGGGCCTACCGCTACGGGGCGTGGTGGAGGGCTTCTACGGGGTGCCGTGGTCCCACCCCGCCCGCCTGGACCTGCTGCGTTTCGCGGGGCGCCACAAGCTCAACACGTTCGTTTACGCCGCCAAGGACGACGACCTGCTGCGCGCCAGGTGGCGAGAGCCCTTCACGACCGCGCAGTTGGCCAAGTTCCGGGAACTGGTGGCGACCGCCGAGAGCCACCACGTGCGTTTCACCGTCGCCCTGTCCCCTGGCCTAGACCTGTGCTACACCAGTGCGGAGGACTACGCGGCTGCCCGCACCAAGCTGGCGCAGCTGCAAGACACCGGGGTCAAGTACTTCACCTTCGCCTTTGACGACGTCGAGCCGCAATTCCACTGCGAACACGATTCCGCCCGCTTCCCGGGGGATGCCGAGACCGCCCTCGCCCGGGCCCAGGCCGACTTCACCAACCGGCTCGTGGCTGATCTGTCACTGACCGGGGTAAGCGTGGTGCCTACCAAATATCACGGCACCGACCCGCACCCGTACAAGGACACGTTGGGGCGCGAACTGGCCACCGGCATCACCGTGCAGTGGACCGGCCCGGGCATCATTTCGGCCGCCATCACTGCCGCCGACGCACAGGCCGCCCGCGAGCAGTACCATGCCGCCCCGCTCGTAGTGTGGGACAACTACCCCGTCAACGACGGTGACCGTACCCGTCTCTTTCTCGGACCGTTGCCGCAGCGCGCTGCCGAGCTGGGCAACATTGTGACGGGCCTGACGGCCAATCCGATGATTCAGCCCTACGCCTCACAGGTGGCGCTGGCCGGGGTGGCGGACTATACCTGGAACCCGACGGGCTTCTCCGTGGAGGTTTCCTGGCGGGGCGTGTTGAACGAGCTGGCCGGCCCCAACTTGGATACCCGCCGGGCACTGCACGCCTTCGCTGACTCGGCGAGCGGCTGGCAACCCTACAGCCTCACCTCGGTGGAGGCGCCCACCTTAACGCGAGCGATCGCCCAATTCGAGCAGGGCGATGATGCCCCGCTGCGGGCCGAGCTGGAGCTGCTGGCGGCTCTACCCGCCGCCCTGGCCGACCTGCCGGACCGGGGTTTCGCCGCCGACGTCGCCCCGTGGGCGCAGGCCCTCAGCGCCCAGGCCCGCGGCACCCTGCACCTGCTGGCGGCCCGGGAGGCGGCCGCGCGCGATGACCGGCAGGAGGTGGCCCGGCAACTGGACGCCTGGTCGGTCACGCGGGCCGCCGCCGATTCACCGTCCGTGGCGGCCCTCGGCGGCGACGGCACGGTGCGCCAGGCGGCACTAGTGCCGGTGGTAGCCGACGGGCGCCTCCTGGAGCTGCAAGCCGATCTGCTGGCCGCGCTCGATTCCCAGTTCTCCTTGGAGGCAGCCCCGGCCCGCCACCCCTACCAGGCGCTGCCCACCACGACGCTAAACACCAACCCCGAGCTACCGCTCGCGCAGGCCGTGGACGGGCAGCAGGACACGGCCTGGCAGTCGGAAGCAGGAGCACGCGCCGACGACGCGCTGACCGTCGACCTCGGCAAAACCGCGCCGGTGGGGACCGTGGAACTCCACCAAGCGAGCGCGGACGACGAGCCGGGCGACATGTTCCACTACGCCGTCGTCGAGGCCTCCGCCGACGGCGAGAACTGGCAGGAGCTCGGGCGGGCGGAGGAAGCTGCCCGCATCTTTCTCCCGTTGGACGAGCCGGTGCCAGCCCGCTATGTGCGGGTGCGCGCCGCGCGCCCCAACCCGGGCGACAAGTGGGTCATGGTGCGTGAGTTCGTGGTGTGGCCGCCCAGTGCCGAGGTGGCGACGACACTGCCGAAAGCGGACGTCGGCAGCGAGGCCGGGGCAGATGGCAAGTTGGCCACCAGCTTCCTCCCCGCCCCTGCTCCCAGCGGCGGCACCTTCACGCGACAGGTACCATCCGGCTCCCCCAGGCAGTTGACAGTCGTGGCGGCCGGCGAGGGCCACGTGGAGGCCAAGGTGGCAGGCCAATGGCAGCCGCTGGGCGAAATCGACCAGCGGGGCAGCTGGCTGGAGCTGAAGGTGCCGCCCGCGGCCGACGCGGTGCGTCTGCGCTTCACGGGCTCGACCGCGCGCGTTCACGAAATGTCCTTCTCCGCCGCCGACTAGCCGCGGGCTGCCCGATCGACGGGGGCCGGGCGCTATCGCCGCGGCACCGACTGTCCCCCGCACGGGGCACGGCGATACCATCATGCCCTTGCTGCACCACCATGCCCTTGCTGCACCATCATGCCCTTAATGCGCCGATTTAAGGGCATGCTGGTGCGCTAAAGACATGATGGTGGCCTGCGTCGCCGCTCTATTCGGATCATTACGCCCTTCACCCTGACCGCTGCCGGTCAGCGGCAAGGGCTACTCCACGGAGTCGTCGTCTGCTTGGATGCGGGCTCGCCCTACCCCCGGCAGCTCTCCCTCATGGGTGATAAGCAGCTCGGAGTAGGCATCGCCCTCCACCTGGTTGCCGCGCAGCACCAACCCGGTGACGTCACCCACGATCTTGCTTTCGCCGTGCCGCCCCTTGGAGACCTCGGCTCCCACGTAGATGAGCGGGGTGGCGGGATTGGCGGGGGCGAACACGTTGTCGGTCACGCTGACCCCAGCCAGCGGACCGAAGCCCCCGCCGAAGTTCTGTGCCGAACCGTCCACCGGGCTCGGGATGGTGCCCTGCGACATATAGGTGTAGAGGTTGCGGTCCAGGCCGCTGACAGCGGACTGCCCGTCCCACACCGATTCGATGCCGACCACCGCGTGCCGGGCCCCACCGTTGACGGTATTGCCGGTGAAGCTGACATTGTGGGAATCGGTGCCGACGTACAGGATCCAGCTGGGTTGACTGTCGCCGGTGACGCTCACCGTGTTGCCAGTGAACGTGTTGTCATTGCTGCCCTGGTAGGCCTGTAGGAGGCCCTGGCCGCTGGCCCGCGAGGTGGCGACATTGTTGTCGCGCACCACGTTGTGGTCGGAGTTGTATGCCAGGTGCACCGAAGAGGAGATGGAGTCCCGCAGCTCGTTGTTCTCCACGACGTTGTAACTGCAGTTGTTCTGCAGCGAGATGTTGCGCATGTTCATCTCAATGTGATTGCCGGAGATGAGGGAGTGCTGGATCGCCGACATGCCGAGGCCGTAGTAGCCACCGGAGATGTGGTTGTCGGCCACCGTGAAACGACTAGCCTCGAACTTGCCCGGGACGACATCTCCCTCCGTGGTGTACCGGTCCCAGATGGGGCTGGAGCTGGAGGTGAAACGCGGGTCGTTTTCTGCCAGCGCCGCCGTGATGTAGATGGCGTTGGTGATGCCCTTGTTGTCCTTGTCGCCCGGGGTGGCCTCGATGGTGTTGCCCACGATTGCCACATCGGTGACCGGTCCGGAGGTCGCGACAAACTCGATTGCCCGATAGTCGACCCCGGTGATGTGCGAGTTTGTCACCGCCAAGTGGGTGACGTTGTGCCCGAGGACGCCGCGGGTGAACGGGGACGCCGACAGGTCTAAGCGCAGGTTGCTGATAGCCAGGCCATCGGTGTTGGTTTCCACGAGCACCGCCACATTGGGCTTGCTCTGCGTGCCGCCCCCCAACTGCACGGCGATACTCGCCCCGGCCCCGTCCAGGAACGAAACTGCGGCGGGAATCTTGACGGTCTTGTCGAAGGTGTAGGCAGCTTTGGGGCTCAGGCGTACCCCCAGCTCACGCTGGGCTGCCACCTGCAAAGCGGCGTTGACCGCGTCGGCGTTGTGTCCGGCCTCCGCGAAAGCCAGCACGGGTACCTCCCGCTCGAAACGCGCCCCGTAGCTGGCCCCGGCTACCTCGATGGACTTGTCGGCATCAGTCGCCTCCCGTACGAACAGCGCGTGCGCGGTGCCGTCGGAGACAACAATGTTGGCCTGCGGTGCGGTCAACGCCAAGGCCTCGCTGAGCGAGGAGACGACGGTGGCGTCGGCCTGCTTGACGTGGTGCGCGGCGAGAAACTCGTCCAAGCTCCAAGCGGCCGGAACACTTGGCACGTCGCGCGCCCCGGCATCGCCCACGGGGGCGGGGACGTTAACCCCAGGGGCGGGCTGCGCCTCCGCCTCCTGCCCGGCGGGATCGGTACCCTCCTCCACCGGGGCGGCGGTCGCCCGCTGCGCGGGGTCAGCGGTTTGCGACTGGGCTTGCGCCGTGGGGGCCACCTTGCCGCTCCCGACCGCGCCGATCGTGGGATCGGCGGTTACCACAACCGCCGGGTATACCTCTGCCTCCTGGCTCGGGCTGGCGCACCCGGCCATTGCTACGAGCCCCATGGTGCCGCCAATCGCCACCAACCCGCGCCAAACGTCACTGCGGTAACGCACTGTTTACCTTTCGCCATGAACTTCTGCGATGTCATTCCACTGACACCAGAAACGAAGATAGCTCACCGTTACCGAATCGCAACATACTTTTGCACCCCTGATTTGCCCCAATTCTGATCGGAACCTGGAAACCGCGCCCGTACTCCGGCGAGGCGGGGCAGCCAGGCTCCGGACAGTGAGACACTGACAGTTGCAGCACCGGCAGAAGGAGAGTTACGTGACCGAGCTGGAAACGGGCGCCCCCGCCCCCGACTTCACCTTGCCCACCGCTGGCGGTGGCACCGTCAGTTTGTCCGCGGAGCTGGCCAAGCACGCCAAGGGGGTGATCGTCTACTTCTATCCCAAGGCTTCCACCCCGGGATGCACGACGCAGGCCTGCGACTTCACCGATTCGTTCGCCGGTTTTGAGCAGGCCGGCTACGGCATCATCGGCGTCTCACCCGACAGCGTGGCAGCGCAAACTAAGTTCGCCGAGAAGTACGGGGCCCCGTTCCCGCTGGCGTGCGACGAAGACAAGGCGGTGGCCACCGCCTACGGCGCTTGGGGAGAAAAGGTGTCCTACGGACGCAAGCTGCTGGGCATCAAACGCTCGACCTTCGTGGTGGCGCCGGACGGCACCCTGACCTCGGTGGCTTACAACGTCAAGGCCACCGGGCATGTGGCCCGGCTGCGCACCCAACTGTCTATCTAGGAAGCTGATTTCGTGTCTGTAGCTAACGGGCGGGCAGATGGCCGCGCCTTCAACGAATTACGTCCCGTGAAGATCACCCGCAACTGGCTAGACCAGGCCGAGGGGAGCGTGCTGGTCGAGTTCGGCCGGACGCGGGTGCTGTGCGTCGCATCCTTTACCCCGGGAGTGCCGCGGTGGCGCACCGGTTCGGGAGAAGGCTGGGTGACCGCCGAGTACGCGATGCTGCCGCGCGCCACCACCACCCGCAGCCAGCGCGAGTCCGTTAAGGGCAAGATTGGCGGGCGCACCCACGAGATTTCCCGGTTGATCGGCCGCAGTCTGCGGGCTGTGGTGGACTTGGCCGCGCTCGGCGAGAACACGATCGTGCTGGACTGCGACGTGTTGCAGGCCGACGGTGGCACCCGCACCGCGGCAATCACGGGGGCCTACGTGGCGCTGGCCGACGCGATCGCGTGGGCCACCGCCCAGGGACACATCACCCCGCAGGCGGGCAAACCGGTGCTGCGCGACTCAGTGGCGGCCGTCTCGGTGGGCATAGTCGACGCGGTGGCGTGCCTGGACCTGCCGTACGTGGAGGACGTCGCCGCCGACACCGACATGAACGTGGTGGTCACCGGCTCTGGTGACTTCGTCGAGGTGCAGGGCACCGCGGAGGGGACCCCCTTCGCCCGCCACCAGCTGGACGAGCTGCTGGACCTCGCCGTGCACGGCACCGCCGAGCTGGCCAAGTTGCAGCGCGCGGCCCTGGAGGCCTTGTGACGGCGCGGCTGGTGCTGGCCAGCCACAACCAACACAAGCTGGCCGAACTACGCGAAATCCTGGTTCCGCTGGTGCCGGGATTGGTGCCCGAAGACATCGTCAGTGCCGCGGACCTCGCGCTGGCTGAGCCAGCGGAAACTGGTCTGACCTTCTCGGACAATGCGCTTTTGAAGGCACGCGCGGCCTGCCGGGCGGCGGGCATCGTGGCAATCGCCGACGACTCCGGGCTCAGCGTCGACATCCTCGGCGGCTGCCCCGGCATCTTCTCGGCTAGGTGGGCGGGCGGCGGCGGCGACAAAGCCAACCTGGAGCTGCTGCTGGCCCAACTGGCCGACATCGCCCCGCCGCACCGGGGCGCCCAGTTCGTGTGCGCCGCGGCGCTGGTGCACCCCGACGGGCGGGAACACGTCGAACTCGGCCAGGTGCGGGGGCAGCTGCTGACCGCCCCGCGCGGCACCGGCGGTTTCGGCTACGACCCGCTGTTCTTGCCCACCGGACACCAGCGCACCACGGCAGAGATGTCGCCCGCCGAGAAGAACGCCCTGTCCCACCGCGGGCGCGCACTGCGGGCCTTGGCCGCCACCGTGCAGGCCTGGCTCTGACGGCCGCCACTGGGCGGGCGGGGTTCGCCGTTTGCGGCAGAGCCCCGCCCGGACCTAAAACTCGTAGACGTCACCCGGCCGGGCCAAGGCCAGCGGGCCACTGTAGGAAGTGCGGGCCTCCGCCGCCGGCAATTCCCGGTTCGTCCACGGCTGGATGTGGGTGAGCACCAAGGCCTTAGCGCGCGCGTCGGTGGCCAGCTGCCCGGCACTGACCCCCGTCAAGTGCACGCCCCGATCGACCGCCTGCCCTTCCAGGAACGCGGCCTCACACAGGAACAGGTCGGCGTTGTAGGCGGCTTCCACCACGGTGTCACACCGGTCGGTGTCCCCCGAGTAGGTAAAGATCGCGGTGCCGTCGTGCAGGGCCGATGGGCCCTCCACGCGGATGGCGTAGGCCTCCACTGGATGCCAGGCCGGGAACGCGGTGATGACGAATGGCCCCACCTGCACCGGCACCCCCGGCCGCCACTCCCCCAAAATGAACTCCTCGGAGTAGTCCACGATGCCCGCATCTCCCGATACCCCCAGCATGCGGGGCGTCAGGTTCGACGGCCCGTAGAGCATGGTGCGCGGCAGGTGCCCATCCGGGTGCCACTTGCGGAACACCTGCTGCCCGATGATGTCCACCATGTGGTCCGCGTGGCAGTGCGACAAACCGATGAAGTCAATCGCTGACGGGTGCAAATACTTCATCAGGGCCCCGTTGGATCCCGGCCCCATATCCAGCACCAGCGAAAAAATCCGTCGGCTGCCACCCTCCGCCGGGCCCGGCGCCTGCAGCAGGTAGCACGACGCTGGATTGTCTGGGCCCGACATCGACCCCGACGAACCCACGATCGTCAGTCTCATTACTTGTCCCCCATTTCGGCCACGTTCAGCACATCTGGCCCCAAGAAACGCCGCGCCAACGTCAAAAATTGTTCCCGATTGCCGGTGGTCTCCCATCGGTGCGTGGGCGGGGTCGGGTTGTCCCGCTCCAGCCCGTGCGTCAACAACTGCCGGTAGACATCCTTGGCCGTCTCCTCTGCCGAGGAGACCAGCGAAATCTTGTCTCCCAACACGTACGAGATCACCCCCGTCAGCAGCGGATAGTGCGTGCACCCCAACACCAAAGTGTCCACGTCCTGCGCAACGATGGGCTGCAGGTAGTCGCGCGCCACCTCGATAAGTTCGCCGCCCGTCGTCGTCCCGCTCTCCACGAACTCCACGAAGCGGGGACAAGCCGCCTGCGTGATAAACAACTCCGGGGCAGCCGCAAACGCGTCAGGGTAGGCCTGGGAGGAGACCGTCGCTTGGGTCCCGATCACCCCAATCCGCCCGGTGCGGGTCGTGGCCACCGCCCGGCGTACCGCAGGCTTGATGACCTCCACCACCGGGATGCCTGCCCCGACGGCGTATCGTTCGCGCGCGTCGTGCAAGACTGCCGCCGACGCCGAATTGCAGGCGATCACCAGCAGCTTTACCCCCGCCGCCACCAGTCGATCCATGACTTTCAGAGCCAACTCCCGCACGTGCGCGATGGGTTTCGGGCCGTACGGGGCGTTGGCCGTGTCACCGATGTAGTGAATGGACTCGCCCGGCAATTGGTCAAGCACCGCCCGGGCCACCGTCAATCCGCCCACGCCGGAGTCAAAGATGCCTATAGGTGCGTCCTTCATACCTGGCACGCTATACGTTTGCTGGCAACTTCCCTAGAGAACTTGTGCGTGAGCCCTACCACGCCGCGGCCCCGCACGGAATCGCAACACAAAGCCCGTCAACCCCGCTAGGGTGCGCACATGGTTGATTCCACTGCCCTGCTCACGGATATGTATGAGCTGACGATGCTGAAAAGCTGCCTACGGGACGGCACCGCCCACCGGCGCAGCGTCTTTGAACTGTTCGGCCGCCGCCTGCCCGCCACCCGCCGCTACGGCGTAGTAGCCGGCACGGGCCGCATGCTAGATGCCCTGGACAGGTTCACCTTCGGGCCGCGCCAGATCGATTTTCTGGCCGGGCGCGGTTTCCTGGACGACGACACCCTGGACTACCTGCGCTCCTACCGGTTTAACGGCAACATCCGTGGCTACGCCGAAGGGGAATGCTACTTCCCCGGCTCGCCCCTGCTGGTGGTGGAAGGCACGTTCGCTGACGCCGTGCTGCTGGAGACCCTCCTGCTGTCCATCTACAACCACGACTGCGCAGTGGCCAGTGCCGCCTCCCGGATGACCACCGCCGCCCACGGTCGCCCGTGCCTCGACATGGGAGCCCGCCGGGCCCACGAACGCGCCGCAGTCTCGGCGGCCCGGGCCGCCGTCGTGGGCGGCTTCGAGGGCACCTCCAACCTGGAGGCTGGGCGCCGCTACGAGATCCCCACCATTGGTACGGCCGCCCACTCCTTCACCCTGCTCCACGACTCTGAGGAAGAGGCCTTCGCCGCCCAGATCGCGGCCCTCGGCCCGGGCACGACGCTCCTGGTGGACACCTACGACGTCGAACGCGGAGTCGAGCGGGCCGTCAAGGCCGCCCGGGCAGCGGGCGGCGAACTGGGGGCGGTGCGCCTGGACTCCGGTGACCTGGTAGCCCAGGCCATCAAGGTACGGCAACAACTCGATGCCATGGGGGCCACCGGCACCAAGATCACCGTCACCTCGGACCTGGACGAGTACGCCATTGCCGCCCTGGGGGCCGCACCGGTCGACTCCTACGGGGTGGGCACCCGCCTGGTGACCGGCTCGGGCGTGCCGACCGCCGCCCTGGTGTACAAGCTGGTGGCCCGGGAGGGCGACGACGGCGTCATGCAAGACGTCGCCAAGTTCTCGGGGGCGAAGAAGAGCGTCGGTGGGCAAAAGCTCGCCGGGCGCGTCAGCAGCGACGGCCGGGCCACCGAAGAGCTAGTGGTTACGTTCGACGACCGCGCCGCCGCCCAGCGGGTGCTGGCGGAGGCGGGGGCGCGGGCGCTGCACGTCGACCTCGTGGTCGGCGGGCAGATCGTGCAGGAGCACCGCGGGCCGGGAGCGTTGCGGGTGGCCGCCCAACGCCACAAGGCTTCGCGCGCCGAGCTCCCATACGACGGCTGGCGGCTGTCCGAGGGTGATCCCGCGATCCCCACGCGCCTAGTTGACCTGTCCGTCTCGCAGGCCACGCGCCGCTAAAGCACCGGTTGGTGGGGGCCCGGTGCCCCCGCCAAGCGCGCTCCGGTCTGCCCGGGTCGGCTAGTCCGCGTCCGCGGCCAACCGCACCAATTGGGCCTGGGCCGCCGCGTGCCCCTCGGCCGCCAGCTCGGCCAGCAACTCGCGAGCCTCCGCCACATCAGCGGCCACCGCTTGGGCCAGCAGCTCCACGGCCTGCGGCACCCGGCCCGTCAACTCGCACACTCCCGCCAGGTACACCAAGGCGTCTTGGTTGCCAGCCGCGATGGCGCGCCGGTAATGCTCCTCAGCGGCCGCCAGCTCGTCGTTCTCCACCGCCAAGGCCCCAAGCACCGCCCAGGCGTCTGGATCCCCTAACGCTGCGGCCCGCTCGTACCAGGAACGTGCCTGGTCACCTTGTCCCTGTTCATGCAACAAGGCCCCGTAGATCACCATTGCCTCGGCGTGGCCCGCGCGCGCAGCCCGGGCGTACCATTCCTGCGCCTGCGCCTCGTCCTCCTGCTGCTCGTAGCGCAGCGCTACCCGCAGCATTGCCACCGCGTCTCCCGCCAGGGCGGCCTCCATCAGCTCATCTTCCATCCGGCCAGCCTAGCGGCAGCGCCCCAATGGTCCAGCTTCAGCTTTTGCCTACGAACCAGCGCCGCAACATGTCAATGCGGGCCTGGATCTGCTCCGTCGTCGCCTTCGCCACTTCCGGGCCGCCACTGCGCCGCCGCAAGTCCGCGTGCACGTTGGCGTGCGGCTCCCCGCAGCGCCGCGCCCACGCGCTGACCAGGCTCTGCAGTTCCTTCCGTTTGGCGGCCCGCAGCCGGTGGTCTGAGATTCCCGAGTTGGCCTCCCGCAGCCCGGCCGCCGCCTGCTCCGCCTGCTGCTGGCGCACCTGCGTGGCCTGGTGCTCGCGCAGCATCGAAGTGACCTCGTCGAACTCCAGCAGGCCCGGAATCCCCAGATAGTTCGCCTCCGCCACCGAGCCCACCGCCGCCTGCGTCCCGAACTCGCCGCCCCCGAAGAGCACCCGGTCAAACGCGGCATCGGCATCCAACGCCTCGAACTGGCCAAACAGGTCATCGGAGGCCTGTTCGGTCTTGTTCGCCTCCGCTAAGGCCTGCTCCTCCTCCGTCGGGCCCTGCGCGGACTTGCCCCCGAGCACGTGGTCCCGCTCCACTTCCAAGGCCGCTGCCAACTCCAGGAGCGGCGCCACCGACGGCAAAAAGATCGAGGCCGTCTCGCCTCGGCGACGGGCCCGCACAAACCGCCCCACCGCCTGGGCGAAAAACATCGGTGTCGAGGTGGAAGTCGCATACACTCCCACCGCCAGCCGCGGAATGTCCACCCCCTCCGAGACCATGCGCACCGCCACCATCCACTTGTCAGTCGAGGCGGAGAACTTATCGATCAGCTCCGAAGCCCCCGCATCATCCGACAGCACGACGGTGGCGGCCTGCCCGGAGATGCTCTGCAACAGCTGGGCGTAGGCCCGCGCCGCCTTGTGGTCCGACGCGATAACCAGGCCTCCCGCGTCGGGCACCTGCCGCCGCACCTGCGTCAGGCGCTGCTCGGCGGCCTCCAGCACGGCGGTAATCCACTGCCCCGCCGGGTCCAACGCCGTGCGCCACGCCTGCGCGGTCAGCTCCTTCGTTAGCGGCTCCCCCAACTGGGCGGCATACTCGTCGCCCGCCCGCGTCCGCCACGCCATCTGCCCCGAGTAGGCCATGAACAACACCGGGCGCACCACCCCATCCCGCAGCGCGTCCGCGTACCCGTAGGTGTGGTCAGCGCGCGAGCGCTCCACGCCGTGCTCGTCCTTGAGGTAACGCACGAACGGGATCTTGGCGTCGTCAGACCGGAACGGGGTGCCCGTCAGCGACAGGCGGCGCTTGGCGCCTCCGAAGGCCTCGCCCATGCCCTCGCCCCAGCTCTTGGCGTCGCCACCGTGATGGATCTCGTCCAAGATGACCAACGTGTCGCGGGTCGTGGCCATGCGGCGATGCACCGCCGGATTGGTGGCCACCTGCGCGTAAGTCACCGCCACCCCGTGGAATTGGCTGCCCGCTTCCCCCTGCGCGTTACTGAACGCCGGGTCCAGGCGAATGCCCACCCGCGCCGCCGCGTCGGCCCACTGCGACTTTAAGTGTTCGGTGGGGCACACCACCGTCACCCGCCGCACATCCCCCCGCGACAGCAGCTCGGTGGCGATACGCAACGCGAAAGTCGTCTTGCCTGCCCCCGGCGTGGCCACCGCCAAAAAGTCGGACGGCATGGTCTGCAAATACTTAGACAGTGCCTCCGCCTGCCAGGCCCGCAGAGACGAGGCCGTGCCCCACGCGGCCCGCGCCGGGTAGGCGGGGGACAACTGTTCGGCCGCCGACGGCGAGGCACTCGCGGGCAGGGAAGAGCCCGGCCCGAAAAGAGTGGGTTGGTCGGCGGCACCCGCAGGTGCCCGGCTCACGACTCGCTGCCGCCGCGTCCAAACGGCCACCGCGGCCGCCGGGGTCCCGATCCGCCCGGGCCCTGCAAAAGCTCTTCCAGGATCTGTTTGCAAGTCGGGCAAACGGGGTACTTACTCGGGTCACGGCCCGGCACCCACACCTTGCCGCACAACGCCACCACGGGTGCCCCCGAGGCAGCGGCAGCCGTGAACCGGTCCTTACGCACGTAGTGGGCGAAGCGGTCGCGATCCCCCGGATCGGTCTCCGCCAGCGTTTCTTCCCGCTCCAGCACCCCCACGCTGGTGCCGGGGTCAGCAGATTCAGTGGAAAGAACAGGTACGTGCATGAGGACAAGCATAAGACTCTCGCCCCGCCCAAATGCAGCTGGGCAGGCGCGGGGAAATCTCACGCCTGCCCAGGAGCGGCGAGTGCGGCCAAACACAGGCAGGCACGCCGCCTCACCGCCTCGGCTATACGCTGCGGCCCGACGCGGCAGCGACCTCCCGGTAGTAGTCCGCCAGTTCGAGCTTCGAGCCAGCAGCCTCATCGACAATCACCAACGCATTGGGGTGGTGCTGCATGATGGTGGCGGGCCACTTGGCGCTGACCGGCCCCTCCACCAGTTGGCGGATAGCTTCGGCCTTGCCCTCACCTTGCGCCACCAGCACCAGCTGCCGGGCCGCCATGATGGTGGCCAGCCCCTGGGTCAGGCAGTGGGTGGGCACCTTCGCCAGGTCGCCGTCAAAGAAACGAGCGTTATCCTCGCGGGTCTGCTGGGTGAGCACCCCCAGGTGGGTGCGGGAAGCCAACGACCCCCCCGGCTCATTGAAGGCAATATGCCCATCGGAGCCAATGCCGAGAATCTGCAAGTCCACCCCGCCGACGGCCGCGATCTTGGCCTCATACTCGGCGCAGGCGGCCTGCAGGTCGCTGGCGTTGCCGTCCGGGCCGTGCACCGCTTCCGGCCGCAGATCGACCTGGGAGGCGATCTCCGTGTCGATCACGTTGCGGTAGCGCTCCGGGTGCGCCGGGTCGATACCAACGTACTCGTCGAGCATGAACGCGGTGGCCGCCGCGAAGGACAGGGTGCCGGCCTGGTAGCGCTTAATCAGCTCGGCGTAGGTGGACAACGGGGACGATCCGGTCGCCAGGCCGATAACAGCGTCAGGCTTGGCGGTCAGGACACGCTGGTATTCGTCCGCGGCGAGCTTGCCGATGGTGGCGTCGTCCTTCACGATCAAAACGTCCACGACGTTACTCCTCTTCGTTGAAGTGTAGGAATCTTCCTGGTCTCGCCTCACCCTAGCCCATTGGTGAGGCCGGGCCGTGCGGCGATGGGCCTAATGTCCTGGCCAAGAACGCATCTCGGTCAAGAAACGCACTGCGTGTCTCTCCACCCCGGCAGCCGCCACCCGCAACAGCCCCGCAAACACTCCGCTGCCGTAGCCGAGCAGCACCAGGACAGTCAGCGCCAACGGCAAGTACCCGGCCACCGTCGCCCACACCACTACCGCCGGCAATATCGCCACCACCACGATCCCCGCCATCACCACCAACTGCACCAGCAGCGAAAAGCCCATCTGCCCCGTGCCCTGATTTTGCAGGGGCGAAGCGCCCGGAGGTGGCACCGGGTAGATGAAACGCCCCGCCAGTGCCAACGCCAACCCGACCACCACCAGGCTGAGGGAAACGGTGCCCGCCAACACGAGGACGCCGCCGGTCATGGTCGGGGCCCGCCAAGCGTTGACGCCCGCCACCAACAACACCAACGGCCCATAAACCGTCAGCACCGACAGGGCCCGCCCCCGCATCTCGTCGCGGCCGCTCACCCCCGCGGCCACGTGCAAACTAAAGGCGGTGGAATCTAATGCGATGTCGGTGTGCAACACCTGCAAACCCATCACCAACAACAGCCCTGCCAGGCCCGCCATGGCGTACGGCCACTGTGCGAAGGCCGCTAACCCGCCGTCAGACATGATGTCGATAGTTACCGGCAGCAGCAGCGACAAGGCCAGAGCCATCACCCCGGTCATCACCACATTCGCCAGGTAGCGCGGATCACGCAATCGATACCGCAGCAGCCGGGCTGCGATCGCGGCAGTAACCGGAGTGACGCCCGGCAAGAGCGCGAAACGGTGCGCCCACGGCAAGGCGTGCACCGTCTGTGGGCCGTGAGACACCTGCGGCGTCGACCCCGCCGCCTGCCACCGCTCCAGCACCTGCGGGGCGGGAGCACCGGCCCGCCCCACCATGACGGTAGGCAGCTGCCAGTGCCACAGATACAGCAGCAATGCCAGGCTTCCCACCGCGATCACGACACGGGCGCCGGCCGTCGCCCACTGCCCGGCAGCGATATCGGCCGGGGCCGCCAACGCCGCCCCGAACGGGGTCCACGCCAACACCTCGACCACCCGCCACGCGCCCGCGACCGAAAAGTTGCGCGCCAGCGGCGGCAACACCAACCCGGCCATAGACACGGGCACCAACAACGCAATCGTCAACATTGCCGTCGAATCCCGGCCGCGGCGCGTGCGCCCCAGGTTCCTAAACACGCTCGTCACCACGCGCGCCAACGCCCAACAGGTCACGGTCGCCACCGGCGCCAGCACAAGCGCCAAAAGCGCGCTCCCGGGGTGGCCTGCCAACAACCACGCGCAGGGCACCAGCAAAAACCCGAGCGCGGTAGCCACCCCGGGGATCCCCACACCCCCCGCCACCAGCAGTCCCACGGCCAACCGCGCCGACGGGGCCACAAACGGAGCAAAATTACGCGGATCCATCGTCGAATCCATCCCGAAAGCCAACACCGGCAGCAGCAACCACCCCACGTGCACGGCGGCCCCCACCAGCCCCAACAGCAGCGGCAGATACTCCGGCTCATGCCCCGCTACCAGGATCATGCCCACCACCGCCGCCAGCAGCGCGCTCAAGGCATAGACCGTGCCAAGAATGACCATCACCAGCCGCCACGTCTCGGCCACCAACGTGTTGGCCAGCAACCGCAGCCTTAAACGGACGAGGGTCGCAACCATGCCAGCTCCTCCCGGGTTGCGCTGCCTCCGACCAGCTCGACAAAGCGGTCCTCCAGTTGCCCGCCCGCCGCTACCTGCGCCGTCGTGCCCGCCGCCACCACTTGCCCCCGATGCATGATCGCCACGTGGCTACACAACTGCTCCACCGTCGCCATCACGTGACTTGAGAGCACCACCGTGCCCCCCTGCGCCACGAAGCGTGTCAAAATTTCGCGGATGCCCTGCGCCGACAACGGATCAACAGCTTCGAAAGGCTCATCCAACACCAGCACGTTCGGCGAATGCACCAGCGCACACGCCAAAGACACCTTCTTCGTCATCCCCGCCGAGTAGTCCCCCACCTGGGTTTTCTCGTCCTTCACCAAATCAAACACGCGCAGCAACTGATCGGCGCGCTCGGCCACCTCCGCGCGCCCCAAACCCCGCAGCAACCCGGCGTAAGTAATCAGCTCCCGTCCGCGCAGACGCCCAAACAAGCGCATGCCATCCGGCAACACCCCCAGCTGCTGTTTAGCGTGCTGCGCGTCCGCCCACACATCGACACCCCGCACGAAAGCTGTGCCTCTGTCCGGCCGCAGCAGACCGGTGGCCATGTTTAGAGTCGTAGTCTTGCCCGCCCCGTTCGGGCCGACCATGCCGTAGAACGCCCCTACTGGGATATCCAGATCAATGTGCGCCGCCGCCACGGTCTGCCCAAAGACCTTCACCAGACCCCGCAACGCCAACGCCACCTCGGGGGCAGGCGGGACGGGCAGGGTAGTCGACGGAGACGGGCCGCCAGGCGACCAGTGGGATGGCGGCCCAGACGCCTGCCGAACAGGCTTCCCCGTGGGAGAGGCAAAAGGATCAGGCTGCGATGTTGACTCAACGCTCATATTCCCCACCCTAGAACGCTGCGACCTACCTCACTTCCCCCTCCCGGATGAACTGCGTCCCTACCGGGGCCCGGCACTACCCGCCCGGCTCGCCCCCTACAGCAAGGGGCGGCCCCGGCAAGCACCGGGGCCCGGCACTACCCGCCCGGCTCACCCCCTACAGCAAGGGGCGGCCCCGGCAAGCACCGGGACCGCCCCTTGCGAGGCAAGCAGTTAACTCACTTAGCGATGGCCTTCTTCAGGGTCGAACCGGCCGACACCTTCACACCGTAACCAGCGGGAATCTTGATCTCCTCACCAGTGCGCGGGTTGCGACCGGTGCGGGCAGCACGCTCGACGCGCTCAATGGACAGCAGACCCGTGATCTTGACCGGCTCACCCTTGGCGAGCGACTCGGTGATGACTTCCTGGAACGCGGCAAGCGCAGCGTCAGCCTGAGCCTTGGTCAGCTTGGCCTTGTCAGCAATGGCAGCAACCATCTCGGTACGGTTGACGGACATATTCCATCCTCATTTCGTCTGGGTACGTGCCGCAGAGCTGCGACTCGTTTCGCGATGACCCTACGCAAACTTTCCGCGCCAATCCACGATTTACGGCGATTTTTCCCCATTTCGCGGCGGGAATAACACGCCACGCCCGAGTTTACTGACAAAAGTCACCATACCTGTCAGATAGAGGGGTTTTCAGCGGTCCCGGAACGTTTCTACCGACTTGCCCGACTCGGGGCCGACCCCACCCGCTTGCCGCCACGCTTCCCGGTCGTCGCGCGGGGCTCCCGGCACCCGCCCCGCGTGCGGCACCGTTTGGGTACCGAACACGTCGTGCAGCGCGACCCCCTGCTGATCGCCCACCTCCTCCAGATCGGTGCGCAACAAGTGCATGGCCGCGTTGGCCCGCACCAAAGACTCACACATCGCCTCCGCCCCCTGCTGCATGCCCTCGGTGGGCTGGAAGACGTCGTCCACCAGGTAACTGAGCATGTAAGGCACCACGACCTGTTCCCGCACCGGGTACATCTGCATCGCTGTCAGCACGTCGATCAGGGCCTGCGCTCCCCGCATCCCCCCGGACATCGTGGTGCCGTAGGAGACGATACCCACCGGCTTGAAGGCCCACTCTTGGGCGAGGTAGTCGATGGCATTCTTCAGGATCGCTGGGTAGCCACGGTTGTACTCCGGCATCACAATGATGAAGGCGTCCAGCGCATCGACCTGTTCGCTCCACGCCAGCGTGTGCGGCTGTCGGTAGGTGCGCAGACGGGGCAACTCGGCTTCATCAAACAGCGGCAGATCAACCTCCCACAGGTTGATGCGCTGGACCGCGAACGCCCCGCACCGCCGGGCCACCGCCTCTACCCAGTCTGCAATGGGGGTGCCGCGGCGAGCCGAGGAGGCCGTAGCGTTGATGATGCCGAGCTTAATCACGTGCGTCTCCGTCCTTGGATGAGTGCCAACCCCCAGTGTGCCCGATCTACCCACCTGGTGCGAATGTGGCACAGCCGGATGGAACCACGTGACCGGGAGCGCTGCCCGGGGTCGGTGCTTACCTTCTGCCCGGCACGGTCAGGTTGTTGTGGGTGGCACCGTCATGTGGTTGTGGCACGGTCAAGTTGTTGTGGGCGGCACCGTCATGTGGTTGTGTCACCACCATGCCCTTGCGGCACCATCATGTCCTTAAAACCCTGAAATAAGGGCATGACGGTGCACTAAGAACATGACGGTGCGCTAAGGACATGATGGTGGGCGAAGGGCGGCGTGGTGGCCTAGCCCGCAGCCAAACATTGCCCGGGGTGTGCGCGAGGTCGTGCCCGCCCCTCCTGTGGTCATCATGCCTAGGGCTGCTTACAAGGCTCTCAGCCCGCCACCATCATGTGACTGTGTCACCGCCATGCGGTTGTGGGTGTCAACTTCATGTGGCTGTGGCACCATCATGCCCTTGTGGGTGGCACCGTCATGTGGTTGTGGCACCACCATGCCCTTGCGGCACCATCATGTCCTTAAAACCCTGAAATAAGGGTATGACGGTGCACTAAGAGCATGATGGTGACACAAGAACATGACGGTGCACTAAGAGCATGACGGTGCAACACGGTCATGATGGCCACCACTCACCCCCACGGCAGACACCCACGCTGCGTGGGCGAGAGCTGGAGTTGATGCCTCAAGGTCCGTCGGAGCTGCTCGAGCGCCAGCAGGTCTCGCCATGCCACCCGCAGCACCCGCCAGCCCGCACGCGAGATGATCGCCTGGCGCTCAACCCAGTCACGTTTGGCTGCCTGAAATGCCGCTGGAGTTTGCCCCAGCTTGCTCACCCCATCGAACTCGATGGCCAACTGCCGCTCCGGGATGGCCAGATCGAGGAAGAACTGCCTCCCTTCCGCGTTCACCTCAAGCTGTGCGCTGGGCGGCTGCGGCAGGAGCGTGCACAGCAGCCAGTGCAGGGCCCGCTCCCCCACTGTTTCGCAAGCGGGGTCGACTACCCGCACCAGCTGCCGGGCCCGCAGCTGCCCATGTCTGTCCCCTCGTTCCGCCAGGTGACTCGTCAGCAGCGCCCGCGTCTGCACCGTGCGTGTCGCCACCTGCGGTGTGTGCCGCCGGTAATCCACTAGCCTTCGCATGGCTCCGGCCACCGCGACCGCGGCCTGCATGGGGGCCAGCCGCAGGGCCGCGATCAACGCGGCATCCACCAGCGAATCCGCCATGACTCCCTCCCGTTCCTCCGGTAGACCGTTGGCCCTCCACCACACTTGCCGCTGTCGCACGGCGGGCACTGTGGTGGCACCGATAGTCAGGGCTGGGAACACCGGCCCTTTTTCGGCGCACGGGAGGCGCACCTCGACGTCGGGGTTGGACTGCCACAGGTCGACATTCCATAGCAACAACGCCGACTGCCCCGCAAATACGACGTCCCGCGGGCCCGCGAGTGCGGTGGCCAGCACACGAGCTTCCGCGGCCCGCCGGGCTTGGCGCCAGGCAGGCTGGTCGTCTAGCAGGTCGGTGCGCAAGCGCACGCCGCGCCGCACGACGTTATCCCCGCCTTGTGCGGCCCCACGAGTCCGCCTGTGGGGGCCGCTAAACACCAGGTGTTCTTCGGTGATCTCCATTGGGAGACTCTGGCGGGCTCCGGCCAGGTAGACAACCACCCCCCTTCCTGTTGGGGACAGAGGCCGCCCTGTGGATCCGCAAAGGACCAGCGCACCCGCTACCGATGGGGCCTCGGCCTGCAGGCCGAGGCGCGCCACCCACCGGGGGCGGCAGGCTCGAATCTGCCCCGTGTTGCCCTGCCCGCGCCAACATTCCACTCGGCCCCGCGGCCGCTTCCAGTAGGCTGTTTGCGCCCGTGGGACTCTGGGGTGATTCCCGAGCCTCCTCTGTAAAAGGATTAGTTTCCGCATCACCCCGCTCTTCCCCGGGCCCCTAGATAGCAGCAAGGAGGCATGGTGCAGCGCGCCGAAGTGGTGGCTCGCGAGGATCTCCTGCAGTTTTTGAACGCGGCGTTCGTATCGACCGGGCAGGCCGAGTTTTATCACTCGGCCAGTGAGCAACACCTGACCATGGCGTTTCTCCACGAGTACGTGTGCGGGAACTACCGGCGGGTCTACGCCCGCCTGCTCGCGGCGGGCATCAACGATTTCAACGCCGCCGAGATTGTCTTCCGCCTGTTGGCCACCGGCCGTCAGACCCCGGCCGACTTCCGGGAGGAAGAAAACGCGCTGGTGCGGGCGGCTGTTCGGGCTCTGCCGCCGCCGCGGTTTTGGAAGCTGGCGCGCCGCCTGCAGCGGGAACGCATAAACAATCGGCGCACCCGGGCGCTGGTGCGGGACTATTTGGCGGATCATCCGGAGCCAGAGTTTCAGGCGGTGAAATACCGACGGAAGGTCGCGGCGGCGGCCCGCCATACGCATCTGCGCCTGCCCGGGGAGTTACCGGAGTTCCTGTTTACCAAGTTGCCGCATCCGTTTACTACCGAGCTGTTCGAGACGTATCGGCAGGCGCGCTACAGCCGCCAGGCGGCCTTGCGGTTGCCTGCTTCGGTGGCGGCCGGGTTTGCCGCCCAGCATGGGATAGCGGTGGCTGAGCGCGATGCTCGTACTGCGGCCAGTCTGACGGATCGCGAACGGCTGCGGGCCGACGCCCGCCTCACCGAGGCCGCCAGTCCACAGCTCCGGGCCGAGCGCCTGTCCCCCACCGAGATTGCCGCCTACCTGCTGTCCTTGCCGGAGCCGACGGAGACCCAGCTGGGTTGGTTGGCGGCCTCGGCTGCCGCCCTGCTGGCACGCTCGGGCCCGCTGCCCTTGCCGGGCCCGGTGGCGGCCGTGCTGGACAACTCCTACTCTGCCTCCGGTTCGCGCGAGCGGCGTCGCCACCCGCTGGCGGTGGCCTGGTCCGTGGACGCGGTGCTGCGCGCGGCCTGCACCGACTACATCGCCCTGTGGACGCACCCGCATCCGGGGCCGATGCCGGTGGCGGCCGGGCAGACGAACCTGACCGAGCGTCTGCTGGACGCGCTCGCGGCGGGCGCGCGGACCGTCGTCGTTGTTTCGGACGGGGTGGAAAACGACCCGCCGGGGGCGTTCGCGGCCGCCCTGGCGGCGGTGGCGAAGCTGTGTCCGCAGGTGCGGGTGATCCATCTGAATCCGGTTTTCGACCCCGACCTGTTGGCGGTGCGCAGCCTCAGCCCGGCTTTGCCTGCCCTCGGTTTGCGGGCGGCGGAGGAGCTGCCGTTGGTCCTGCATTTTGCCGCCTACGCCGCCGCCACGACGACGCTGGCCGAGTTGAAGGAGCATCTGGCGGGGGCGACCCGCCGCTTCCTGGGAGGTGTCGATGTTTAAGCCTGCGGCCCCGTTTGCGCTCACGGGTTTGGATATCGCCCCGGCGCAGGTGTGGGGGGCGTTTCGTCTGGTGCCGCTGGTGCGGGTGGCACCGTGTGAGGATGTGCGGCTGGCCCGCGAGTTGCTCACCGGACCAGTGCACGTCTCTACAGGGCGGCAACGCGAGTTTTGGACCGTCGTGCCGCACGCGCTGCACCTGCGCTGGGGCACGCTGGTGGGGGCGCAGGTGCGCCGCGGCGAGGCGGCAGACCGGCAGGTGTGGCGGACGTGCGCAAGCTGCGCGAGCGGGATGCGGATGGGTTGCGTTTCCTGCCGCTGGCACTGGCCTTGGAGGGGTTGCTGGCGGTGGGCTTTGCCCCGCCGACGATGCACTGGCCGGAGTTGTCGGACTGTTTCGTGCGGCACGAGCTGGTGCAGCGAAGCGAGTCAGCGTGGCTGGGGGCCGCGTTGCCGGGCTTTGCCGACGCCTTGCGTACCTTCGAGCTGCACCGCGGGCAAGTGGGGATGGCAGTGTTTGTGGCCGACGAGTTTGCGTCCCTGTTTGTGGTGCCGCATCCGGATGATTACCGGGCGCTGCATCACACGCTCCTGACCGATTTGTACGGCGAGCTGCTGCTCATGTACGCCGCCGAAGGAGGGGAGCTCGGCCGCGTGGAGGCCACCGGTTACTTCGGGGCGAGCCGGGACCTGCCGGAGTTGCGCGAGGCGCTGGCGCTCATGCGCCGCGATTGGGCAGAGTTCACGCAGCACACGATGTTCGGTGATTGGCTGGCACGGGACCTCCGGGCGGAGGTCGTCTATCAGCCGGGCCCGCTGCGTTTGGAGCGATTTATTACCGATCTGGATCCGGCGCGAGTCAACCACGTGGGCGAACGGTTGGTGCGGGACGACGGCGAACTGCTGTACGCCAAGACCTATCGGCTCTCGGCGCTGCAGACCCGGCGGGCGCACCTGTTGGCAACCCTCAGCGACCACGCCTGGCACCTGGGGCAGGCGGCCAAGGCGCTGCACACTGATGTTCCGGGGCTGGTGGCCCGGATCGAGGCCCAGGGGTTCGGCTACCTGCTCACCACGCAGGTGCGGGAGCAGGCGGCCAAGGCGCGGCGCCTAGGGGCGAGCCTGGGGGCGCAATAGGGGTGCCGATCCCGGGTTTTACCTAGCACCTCTAGGCTAATCTTCATACCTAGCAGAACTAGGCAAGGGGGTGCGATGCGCGTCAGCAAAGACCTGGTGGCGGCTGCCGCCACCCCCATTGTGCTGGGGGTGCTCGCCCGCGGCGAAGACTACGGATACTCGATCCTGCGCCGCATCAAAGAAACCTCTGGCGGAGTCCTCGACTGGAGCGAGGGCATGCTCTACCCCCTTCTCCATCGGTTGCAGCGACAAGGTCTCGTCGCCGCCCGCTGGGGGGGGGGGGGGGGGGGGGGGGGGGAGGGGGACAGCGGGCGCCGCCGCAAGTACTACGGCATAACGACGGCAGGGCGCACCGAGTTGCACCGGCAAGCCGCCGCACTCAACAGCGTCAACCAAACCCTGCAGGGCCTCCTGCCGCCCCGTCCCTTTGAGGAGAAATAATGTCCACCATTGCTGCCATCTCTCCCCAATTGCGCCATTGGCGCGAACGGATGGCCGCCAACCGCGGCCTAACCCGCGAAGACATCGACGAGCTAGAAGACCACCTGCTCTCCGAGTACCAGCGACTAGCGAGCCTGCCGCTGACCCCACCCGAGGCGTTCTTGATCGCCGAAAACCGCCTTGGGGCCGCCCGGGCGTTGTCGGCGGAGTACCTCACCGCCCACCCCGATCGCGCCTGGCAGCAGCTGCCCGCCGCCAGCCAGGAGCAATCCTGGCACCTGCCACTGGCGATCGGCCTCGGCTTGGTCGCGGGGCTGTTCGCCTGGCTGCCCACTTCGATGGCGATCCCGGGCATCGACCGGTTCTACGCGCTACTGATCGTTCCGCTGGTCTTAGCGATCGTGGCGATCTATCTGGTCGCCACGGCCGCGACCCGCGACCGGCTTGGACTGTTGCTGCTCGGTGGCGGGTTCGCCCTCACCACCGGCCTGGTCAATCTCTATCCGCTCGCCACCAACTCGCAGAGCCTCGCCCTGTCGGCCCTGTTTCTGCCCGTCTTTCTGGTCGCCCTGACCGGTTTCGCGCAGCTGGGGCGCCGCTGGCGCAATCTGGACGCCTGGCTGGACTGGGTGCGGTTCGTCGGCGAGGGCTTCATCTACTACGTCCTCATCGCGCTCGGCGGGGGCGTATGCCTGGCGCTGCTGCTCGGCGTCCTGGCGCTGTCGGGAGCAGGTGGAGACCCATCTTTGGAAATAGTCATCTTCGGCGCTGTCGGGGCGCTGTTTGTCTCCGCCTGGCTGGTGGAACGGAAGAAGGCGGCGATGGAGAACATTGCTCCCGTGCTGACGACCGTCTTCACCCCCATCCTCACCCTGGTGGCCGTGGCTTCCCTGCTGGCGATGGTCGGCGGCTCTTCCGAATTCAATCGCGAACTGCTCACCATCGTCGACTTGCTGTTGATCGTCATCGGTGCGGTGGTGTTGTTCACCGTCTCCGCCCGGCCGACGGGGGCGCCGCCCCGCCCCCTGGACTGGCTGCAGTTGACTCTTGTCTGCGCGGCGGTCCTCGTCGACCTGGCGATGTTGTGGACGCTCGGGGCGCGCATCGCCGAGTTCGACATCACCCCGAACCGGCTGGCTACCCTCGGCCTGAACCTGGTGCTGCTAGTCCACCTGGTCGGGTCCGTCTACCACTACTTCGGCTTGGTCAATGGCAAGCCCGCCGTGCGCCTGGAACGTTGGCAGGCCCTTGCCTTGCCGGTGCTGGCCACCTGGGGGCTGATCGTGGCCATCGTCTTCCCGCCGATCTTCAACTTCCAGTGACAGCTTCGCCCCGGCCCGAGATAAACCGGGCCGGGGCGAAGGAGCGAATACAAAGGAACAGGCCGAACTCGTTAGTGATTGGCGAATTGCTGTCCCTTGTCAGCCGATGGGCTTCGTCCGCGCGACCGAAAAGTACCCATGCCCTTCAAATCAGCATCGCTAACCGGAGCAGAAAGCCATGGAAACGCCTATATCTCCAGCCCAATAACACCGAAGGCCCTACAAGCAACCATCACAGCACCGTCATCGCTCCAACAAAGTGTTGCTGATCGGAACCTCAATTCGGTCTCGGGCTACCACCACACCATCCTTCACAACGAAGCATTCAACGAAGTGCTCGCCCTTGAAATGAGAGCGCTCAATATGCTCCCTTTGACTGATTGAACTGATGATTTGACCTCGCACCATGTCACGCTTCTCAGCCTCCGGGCCCACGTTAAGCACCTTCCACTTCAGTTTATAGGGCTTCTCCACTGAGCAGTCTGTAATCAAAAAACGCAGACTCTTGTCAGCTAGGAGTGGCACGCCTTCCTTGAGCATCATTCGAAGCCATGTCGGCCGAAATCCGTCCTGCGTAACCTTGCAGTCAATCGACACCGACTCCGTAATCTCGACCGCAAAATAGTCCTCAATGAACTCCTCGGTATCTCTGAAGGATCCAAACGACTCCCTGGGACTCGTCGCGAGCGGGACCGAGGGACCGAACACCTCGCGCCACTTTTTGTTCGCATCGGGTTTCCCTTCGAGAGCAATTGCCTCGACACAGCGAATGTATGCCTTCGCAGCTTTCGATTGGAACTTCTTCTTAACATAGACACGCTGTCGACTACCAAGCGCGAGATAGTAATCTTTCTCGGGCTCATCTTTGAGAAATTCAAAAAAGTCGCACATCATCCTGCCATACGATTCAGTACCTATCCGATCATACTCTGAATCACGCTCGAAAAAATTGCTAACCAGCGTGTCTATGAGCAGACCGCCCATACTTACACCGCTGGCGTTTTTCCATGCTCTTACCATCCGAGCAAGACATCTCATGTTCTTCGAGGTTCGATCGTTTAACTCTTTGGTCGCCTCAATTTCCTCACGAGGCTTCGTAAGCTTCCATCCCCCGAACTTTGTGTCCGGGTAGCTGAAACTGCCGTCACTGTTCTCAAAGGCAGGCTGAACCTCGAACTTGAAGGCATCTGATACGAACTGTACCCGAACGACACATTGGTCGACGCAGATATCCGTGTTCGGGTATCTTGCCTTAAGATCGTCGCGGACCCTATTGAGCATCCTGCGGGGCCCCGACTCACCGGCATAGTCATCGCGGATCCCAGCCGGGAGGACGTAGATCATATCGAGATCAGACACGCCCTTGATCGCTGTGCGACGACCGAACGATCCGACCATAAGTTTGAAGTCGGTGCAGTCGTCTTTGGACCGGAAGTCCTTGTTTAGCACCTTGACGATCTCGTCCCGCCGCGAGGTAATCTTCGAAGCCTTCTTTCCTAGTTTAAGGCTCTCTAGCAGAGCATCGAAAATCTCAGATGTTTCCATTCTCGCCCCCTACTTGCTCGAGGCGGAGCGTTTCTGGCAAAAGTTTATCTATCTCGCGGGAAGTGAAGGTCATCTCCTCGTTGCGCTTCAGACCATCCTGCGCCCGCTTGAATGCTCCTGGACTAGTCCTTGGGGCGTTAGCATAGCAATCTAGCACGACCTGTTGAAGCTCATCGCGACGCTTTCTACCTTCAACACTGGATACACTGCCAGACATCAGATCGGCAATGAGAGAAATATAGGATTCTCTAACATCCCATATCCGTGAAGCGATGCTGCGGTGAGCATTTGACTCCTCCTCAAACTTAAACGTCTTAGCGCCAAGACTTATCCAGCTTACCAGAAGAGCAACGAAAGATGTCGCCAGAGTGGTCAGCGCAGGATTTCCTAATAGGCCGACGACCGCTGCAAGAAAAGTGCCGGAGCTGATCGCACTGAGCGCGATCAGCAAGCCCTGCTGCCATCGATGCTTTGCGAAACACATGTCTGCCTGCTTTTCGTGAGTCTTGTGACTATAAGCCACGCGACCAAAAGCTTCACGAACCTGCGCAAGCAGATACAGGTCCATATCGGACGCAACTGAACACTGATATTTCAAATTAACTCCTGAACTAGACAATAAATTCAAGGATGCCCCCAAACACCTCAGGGGTGTGCATCGCTATTATAGCCTAACATGCTGAAACTGAAATCTCTACCACCTCCAAACACGCTCACTTGAGCCTGCCCTGGTTTTGCGGACGCCCGAAATGGTGGTCGATGCCCATTGAACGTCACATAGCGGCAGATCAGAATCAATACAGGAAGCGCCGAACGCCCACAGCGGAGTATCGAGACTAGACCGCACGATTGGCGATTGAGATAGCTTTCCGGTCACGCAGCTGGCTCACAAGCCGGGCATTGGCCGCCAAGTTTTGGGACGCTGGTATGATCCGAAAGGAGACTTGCCCCGGCTCTGCGCACAGTTAACGCTGGCATGAATCATACCGCAGATTGGGTGGCGGTGTGAGAGGCTCGAATTGATGGGGTGAAATCGTAGCGAAGTCATAATGACGGCGGGTAGGGTCGCGCCAGCCTTTTATCCACTCGCAGATCGTGAATGCTAGGAATTGTCCGATAGGCGCCGACCTGTAACCCCGTGCCGCATGGAGGGCCAGAAACGCTCCATTGCTGCGTTATCTTGCGAAGAATCCACGCACCGTATGGATCCGACCAGGCCTGCTTGGCAAAGACGGCACACAAAGACCCAGGTGGCGTATTGGCTTTTCCTGCCCGCGTGTACCATCGTTCCTGGCAGGAGATTGCGTCGCCGACTGGCCATTTGCGGCGCATCTACAACCATTTCGCTGCAGGTGTTCGCGCCTGGCAGGCGCGGCCTATTGCGGGAGGTAATTTGCTTCCCACAGGGAGTTGATAGGCATCGCCCACAAACGGTCCCCAAAAGGCATCACCTCGCTGCCGGTGTACAGCACAATCCCGGCGACGAAGCGCTTGTCAGCAAGGTCCCGCAGGCGCTGCAGGCCCTTGAAGTGCTTGGCCCCAAGGGTGGTTTGCGCCTTCACTTCGACGCCAACGATCTCCCGCGCTCGATTCTCAAGCACGATATCAACCTCATGATCTCCGTTGCCGCTGTCTCGCCAGTGATGCACCGTGAAGTCCACTTCCGACCAGCCCTGCTGTTTAAACAGCTCCCCGACAACGAACGCCTCGATAAAGCCTCCGGTGAGTGAGCTTGAGATGTCGTGCTCGAGGCCGCGCAGATTCACACCCGCCAGATGGGCAGCAACGCCCGGGTCTGCCACACAAATCTTCGGCTTGGCCACCGCCCGCTTGGAGAGATTGTGCCCCCAGGCGGGAATCCGGTGAATCAGGAACACGTCTTCCAGCGCCTGCATGTAAGACGGGACGCTGCGCGCAGGCAGGTCCAGCGCCTGGCCATACCTCTGATTGACGAACTCCGAGGTGTTCTCGGCAGCAATCAAGCTCATCAACGGTCGCAGCCTGTCACGGAGACGAATTCCGCTGACGTCGCCGACATCCTTGGACAGCACCCGCTCTAGATAGGAGTCGATCCAGCGCCGTTGGGCTCGCGGCTGCATGCCCTGTAACTCGGGATAGCAGCTCGCCGTTGCCAACTTGAGGTATTCGGCACGGGACAAGACTTCTGTGGGGACCGAGGGAGTCAGAGTTGGCAATGCCCAAGCGAACGCGGCGAAGTCTTCCACGCGCCCCCGAAGCTCACCCTGACTCAAGCCGTACAGCCGAATCGTCTGTGCCCGCCCAGCCAGGCTTTCCTGACTTCCGCTGGCGGTGAGCAGATTGGCCGACCCCGTGAGGAGGAACCGCCCCGCCCTGCGCTTGCGGTCTACGGACAGCTTGATCGACAGGAGCAGGTCCGGCACCCGTTGAACCTCGTCGATGGCAAGCACGCCTTCCGGGAACTGGTCAGCAAAGCCCTCCGGGTCGAAGATCGCGGACTCGCGCGCAACCGCGCCGTCCAGATTTACCAGTCTGTGTTGGAGCTGCCCGAGCAGCATCTGCATCAGGGTGCTCTTTCCAACCTGCCTCGCACCACTGATGACCACGACGGGCGCATGCTCGATCATTTCCTGCGCCACAGGAAGCAGATTCCGCTTGATCAAGCCGTTTTCCATACAGGCATGCTAGTGCAATCTGCCGTTCTACGACAGTCAAGTTGCCGTTCTACGAGACCTGAGTTGCCGTTCTACGACAGTTAAGTTGCCGTTCCGCGAACTCCGTTCCGCCGTCTCGACAAGGACAGACAGGTCGGCGGAACAGGCCGATCGCGAGCTCCCCTCGCCCATAGTCATCACGCCCGCAGACCAATCTGTCGGCGCCAGGGACACAACACAGCCGGGCGGGGAGCACGAATGCTCCCCGCCCGACCGCGTTGTTAGTGGAGATGCGGGGAATCGAACCCCGGTCCGACGGTGCGCGCCCAGGACTTCTCCGGGTGCAGTTCGCTAGCGCTTTTCTCGGCCCCGGCGTCTCACGCGAACAAGGACGCCGACGGGCTCAGTCACCTAAAAGTCCCGCCAATCCCGGCAACGTGGACTGGCAGCAGTGGCTCTCTAGACGACGCCAGGATCCGGGTCGAAAGCACCCCCGGGCTGACGGACTTGGCAACTCGCTCAGGCGGCGAGGGCGAAGTCGGTGCGAGTGTTATCGGCACCTATTTGTTTACACGGAGCGTTAACGAGATGACCATGCATCCTCGACCCGCTTCCCCTGAAACGACAACCGTCGTCGAAACCGATCATCCCCTATGTAGTTTCCCGGCCGTGGGCCGGAGGGACAGCATACGCTGCCCCACCCGCCCCTGTCGAGCCCCGCTTACCAACCGCCACCGCTCGCGCCGCCCCCGCCGGAGCCAACCGACACCGAGCCGCCACTGCTGAACGACGACGTGGCCCCAGCAGCGCTGGCGGCGTTGGCGACATGGGCAAACATGAAGCCGGCGGGCATCGCTCCCCGCCAGAACCACCACTGCGGGAAAAAGTCGTTCTCTTGTTTGGCGTCGAAGGCCTGGGCCACGGCGGAGCGAGGCCGGGTCGCTAGCCAGGGCCAGAACGGCGAATCGTCTGTCAGGAAGGGGCGCAATTGGTCCAGGTCCACCTCGTCGAGGTAGCGCTGGAAGCCCTGGGCCTGGGCGTAGGCGGTCGCCCCGGCGGGGGTACGGCGGGCGGCGTAGGACACTGCCCCGATCAGCAGCATCCCCACCACCGCCAAGGCCAAGCCGGGCAGCATTCCCAGCGTGTAGGTCAGGAACCCGAACGCACCGAGCGCGAAACCTCCGGCTACCAGGAGCAGGCCACCGCCTGCCAGCAACCAAGCCCGCCGCGCCACCCCCGGAACGAACCATGCGTGGCTGGTGGCGGCAGCCCGCACCGCCCCGTCCACCGTCCGGCCAAACTTGCCTGCGCTTTGCAGGTCGCGCCCAAAGTCCAGCTCGCCGTGTTCTTGCAGGTACTGCCAGGCTCTCGCCAGCACCGGATCGGTCGGCGGGTGGCTCATACCGTCTGCCACGTGTACCACCATGGTTGCTCCGCCGCTGCGCTGCACCGATTCGAGGCGCACGTACCCCAGTTGGGCCAAGGCCACGAGGACGGCGGCACGGTCCTCCACCCCGACCTTGCCCTTAACCGCGAGCGTCGCCAGGTAGGCAGGGAAGGCAGGCGGGCGCGTGACGGCGGGCGGTTGGGTGCCTAGCATGGCCACCTTGTTGCCCAGGTTTGGCACCGTGTTGTCCACCAGGCTTCGCCGGAAACGCCGCCGCAAGGCCCCAAAGAGGCTGCCGCCCGCCACGAGTAGGCCGCCGGTCAGCGCCAACGGCACCGGCTCAGGTTTAAGAACCAGGTCAACAAAGGTGTTGCGGAAGGTGGTGATAACCGGGGTGGCGACCATACCGGCAGGTAGCCGCACCCCGATCGTGATGCCCTCGTCGGCTTCCAATCGTTCATCTGCCAGCTCCACGACGGTGTCCTCCACCGGGCAGGGTTGTCCCGCCTGGTCGGCTGTCCCCACTGCACAGCTGGCTGCAAGAGGGGAGGTCGGCAGTTGCAGACGCACCCGCACCCCATCTAGCCCGCCCGCGAAGCCACCCGGCTCGATCACGTTCCATTCCAGGTTGGCACCGTCCTGGCTTTGGTAGGGCAGGCCGCGCAAGGTGTAGCGAATCTGGTAGTGGTTCGTTCCGTAGTTGATGACATCGGGGTCCCCGATGCGGTACTGGGCGCGCCAGTTGCGACTCTCCCGGTCAACCTCGGTCGATACGCTGTCGGGCGAGGTTACGGTGAAATCCTCCACCTCCACCACTGCCCGTTCGCCGTCGCTCCCTGCCACCGGGCGGGTCTGCACCAACACCAGCACCGGCCCGCGCGCGCCGTCGGGCCCAGGCACTAGGTCGAAATCCCACACGACCGCCAACGAACCGTCGGGCTGCAGCGTCGCCTCAATCTCGTTGTTCGCCCACGTCACGTCACCGACGTCGGCGTGGGCCGCCGCTGCCGTGCCGACGAGCGTGCCCCCAAAGACGAGGACGAAAAGCAGGCTCAAAATCTTGCGCATAGCGCTATTGTTCCAAGCCCGCTGTTCCGCCATCTCGTCCCCCAGGACGGACTCCGCTCCTCCGAGAGCAGGACGACGCCAACCAATCCGCCGCCGCCCGTTGCTCCCCGCGCCACGGTCACCTGCGGGAGACCAGCGGGTGCCCTAGCGTTTGCGGAACTGGAGCCCACGCACCCCGTAATGTCCGCGCGGTAAAGGACTCGCCTAGCGTTTGCGGAACTGCGCCATCGCCCGGCGGGCCTCGCGCTCGTCCTGGGCCTCGCGCAGCGACTGGCGCTTATCCCAGTCTTGCTTCCCGCGGGCCAACGCGATCTCCACCTTGGCCCGTCCCCCGATGAAGTACAGCTCTAAGGGCACGATCGTGTATCCCTTGGCCCGCACCGCCTGCGCGAGCTTGCGAATCTCGTCCTTGTGCAGCAGCAACTTGCGTTTGCGGCGCGGGGCGTGGTTGGTCCACGTACCTTGCGCGTACTCGGAGATGTGGGCACCCTGCAGCCAGGCCTCCCCCCGATCGATCTCCACCCAGCCATCAATCAGGGAGGCGCGCCCCGCACGCAGGGCCTTCACTTCGGTGCCCCGCAACACTAGGCCCGCCTCGTACCGGTCCTCAATGTGGTACTCGTGGAAGGCTTTCTTGTGGCGGGCGATCACCTTCTTAGCGTCCGCCGCCGCCTTGGCGCGCTCGGCCGCCGTCGGTTTCTTGCCGGTCGACATGTTTTCTCCTTTAATCGACCGCCTAGTGTAGCTAGTACCAGCTCATCGGGTCAGTGGTGGCGCCGTTTTGCCAGATCTCGAAGTGGACGTGGCAGCCGGAAGAACGTCCGGTCGTGCCGGTGTAGCCGATGACGTCGCCGCGCCGCACGTACTGCCCCACCCCCACCGTGGAGTACTCCAGGTGCAGGTAGCCCGACATGTAGCTGTTGCCGTCGATCAGGCCGTGGTTTATGTACACCAGGTTGCCGCCACCCGCGTCAAAGTAGGCCTCGGTGACCTCACCATCGGCGATCGCGTACTGCGGCTGCCCGCAGGCCACCCCCAGGTCTACGCCCTCGTGGAACTTCGGCACACCCAGGATCGGGTGGATGCGCCAACCGTAGGGGCTGGTGACCTCGGGATTGCCGTCCACCGGGAAGCGGAACATGCCGCCCCCGCCAGAACCGCCGTTGGCGGGCGGGGCCGCCGGGGCTGCGGGGGCTGCGGGCTGGGCTGCCCGCTCAGCCTCCGCGGCTGCCTGCTGCCGGGCCCGGTTTTCCGCGTCGATCTTCTTGATGCGCTCCGCCCGATCGTTGTAGGACTTCTCCAGGTCCGCCAACTGCTTCTCCACCGAATTGCGGTCCTTAGTCAGCTGATCGGACAGGGAGGCGGCCGTCGCCTCCGCCTGCTCCACCTTGGTCAGCGCCTGACTTGCCGCCTCCTCGGCGGTGCGGGCCTCCGCCAAGGCGACTTCCGCCTCGGCCTGCAGGTCGGAGATCTGCCCGACGACCAACTCGCGGCGGCTAGCCCGGTTCTTGTTCAGCGCCGTTTCGTTCTCCAAGCTCTCGATAGAGCGGGTGCGGGTCCGGGTGGCGACATCGGCGGCCGCGGCCCGCTGCGCGAAGTCCTGCGGGGAGGAGGAGGTCAGCGCAATCTCCAGGGAGGTGGTCGAGAGCTCGCCCCGGTAGGCGCGCCGCGCCAAGTCAGCCAACACCGAGCGCTCAGTCTCGATTTTTTCCTCAGACACCTCAATGGCGGCGTCTAGGTCGTCGCGCTGCTGTTCCGCCACCGCTAGCCGGTCGGTGATCTGCGTGTGGGTCCGCTCGGCAGCGGCAGCCTTTTCCACGGCCGCCGCGTGCTCCTCCCGCAGGCCCGGCAGCTGGGCCCGCAGGCCCTCCAGCTGCACGTACGTGTCAGCAATGCTCTTGTCGATCCCGTTGAGGGAGGCCCGCAGCTTCTCCCGCTGGCCCTCGGCCTGGGTCTGTTGGTTCTCTAGGTCGTCTTTTTCGTCCGCCAGGGCCGGGAAATGGGTGAAGAGCACCCCGCCGAGGGCCAGCAGGAGGACGACGAAGGCCGCGAGTAGGCGGCGGGTACGGGGGGAAGCAGTTTTCGGGTTCATGGCGGTTTCCTAGCCGTTAGACGCGAGCGGCACGCTTGACGGAGAAGACGGATCCGACGATCGCCAGCACGAGTGCCAAGACGAAGAGGACGGGGGTGACCTGCAGGGCGTCACCGACGTCAACGAAACGCATGGTGGAAAAGGCCCCACCGAGCCAGCTGGCAACGAAGAACTTGACGGTGACCACCAGGGCCGTGGCAGCCAAGGCGGCACCAAGCAGCGCGGAGACGGCCACCTCCAGGACGAAGGGCAACTGGATGAAGAGCCGGGAGGCCCCCACCAGGCGCATGATCTCGACTTCTTTTTCCCGGTTGATGGCCGACAACCGAATGGTCGTCATGATGAGGAGCACGGTGGCCAAGAACATGAGCCCGGCCATGCTCAGCGACAGGGTGGAGGCAGTGTTGAGGACACGTAACAGGGGGTCGACGACGGCCCGCTGGTCGCGCACCTGGTAGACGCCGTCCCGGCCGGTCAGCTCCTCCGCCACCACCTGGTATTCACGTGGATCGACCAGGGAGATGCGGTAGGACACCGGCAGCAGTTCCTTGTCGGCGAACTGCCCCAGGCCCGTGCCGGAGAACATGCGCTGGTAGTTGGCGTAAGCCCTTTCCTTGTCTTCGAAGATGACGTCAGCGACGTAGGGCTTCATGGCGTCGGACTTCAGGTACTCGCCAATCGCGTCGATCTGCTCCTGCGTGGCCTCACCGGCCGTGCAGGTGTCGGCGGTGTCGCCGGCGGCACACATGTAGACGGTGACCTCGACCTTGTCGTACCAAGATTCCCGCATGTATTCGGTTTGCCGGTCCATCAGCAAGGCGGAGCCGAGGAAGACGAAAGACACCGCCGTCACCAACATGACGCCGATCGCGGTGATGCTGTTGCGGTAGAGCCCCTGGAAGACTTGGGAGAACAGAACTTGAAGTCGCATTTTGTTGTCCTACACGCTCGCGCCGAAGACGCCGCGGGCCTGATCGCGCACGACCCGGCCGTCGACTAGCTCGATGACCCGCTTGCGGTACTGGTTGACGATTTCGGCCGCGTGGGTGGCCATCACCACGGTGGTGCCGGTGCGGTTGATCTTGTCGAGCAACCCCATGATGCCCAGCGAGGTCTCGGGGTCGAGGTTGCCGGTGGGTTCGTCGGCCAACAACACGTCCGGCCGGTTGACGATGGCGCGCGCGATGGCCACCCGCTGTGCCTCCCCACCACTGAGCTCGTGCGGGTAGCGGCCTTCCTTCCCTTCCAGCCCGACGGTCTCCAGAATGTCTGGCACGGCCTGGAGGATCTGGTGCCGCGGGGTGCCAAGGACCTGCAGGGCGATGGCGACGTTACCGAAGACAGTCTTTTTGGGCAGCAGCTTGAAGTCTTGGAAGACGGTGCCGACCTTCCGCCGCAGGTGCGGCACCCGCCAGGTGGACAGCTTGGTCACGTCCTTGCCCTGCACGAACACCCGGCCCGCGCTCGGCAACTCTTCGCGCAGCACCAGCCGTAAGAACGTGGACTTGCCCGAGCCGGACACCCCCACCAGGAACACGAAATCACCGCGCTCAATGTCGATGGACACGTCGCTGAGGGCCGGGCGAGCGCCCCGCTTGTAGACCTTGGAGACGTCCTCAAAACGAATCATGGGCCGGACTGTCCTTACGTTGTTGCCGGGTGGGTGTTAGCCACTGTAAGCAGGCGCGTTAGTACCGGTTCCCTCCGACACGCACGCGCCGGGGATATTATTCGTCGCTTTGCGAACGCCGCCAGCGGATCCCGGCCTCGATGAAACCATCGATGTCGCCGTCAAAAACGCTGTTGGTGTTGCCAACTTCGTGCTCGGTGCGGAGGTCTTTAACCATCTGGTAGGGGTGGAGCACGTAGGTGCGCATCTGGTCACCCCAGGAGGCTTTAATGTCTCCCGCCAGCTCTTTCTTCTTGGCGTCCTCTTCTGCCTTGCGTAGCAGCAGCAGCCGCGATTGCAGCACCCGCAGGGCGGCGGCCCGGTTTTGCAGCTGGGACTTTTCGTCCTGCATGGACACCACGATGCCGGTGGGCAGGTGCGTCATACGAACGGCCGAGTCAGTGGTGTTAACAGATTGCCCACCCGGCCCGGAGGAGCGGAACACATCGATCTTGAGTTCCGATTCCGGAATATCGATGTGGTCGGTGGATTCGATCAGGGGGATAACCTCCACGGCCGCGAACGACGTCTGGCGGCGGCCCTGGTTGTCGAACGGGCTGATGCGCACCAAGCGGTGCGTGCCGCCCTCGACCGAGAGCGTGCCGTAGGCATAGGGGGCGGTGACCTCGAAAGTGACGGACTTCAGCCCGGCTTCCTCGGCGTAGGAGGTGTCCAGCACCTTGACGGGATAGTCGTGCCGCTCCGCCCACCGGCGGTACATGCGCAGCAGCATCTCCACGAAGTCGGCCGCGTCGATTCCGCCGACCCCGGCTCGGATAGTGACGACGGCATTGCGCTCGTCGTACTCCCCCGACAGCAAGGTGCGCACCTCAAGCTCGTCTAGGGCTTTGCGAACCTCAGCCAGGTTCGCCCCGGCCTCGGTCAGCAGGTCGTCGTCGTTCTCTTCCTGTGCCAGTTCGACCAAAGCCTCAATGTCGTCGATTTGGCTCTCCAGGTTCTCCAGCCGCTCCAGCTCCGACTGAGCATGCGACAGACGCGAGGTGATGGCTTGGGCGGCCTCGGCGTCGTCCCATAGGTCGGGGGCAGCAGCCTGCAGAGACAAATCTGCGATGGTGGCCCGCAGCGCCTCAGGGTCGCTGACGGCGGAGATGGAGGCGAGGGTCTTACGCAGGGACGCTATCTGCACGGGAAAATCGATGGCCACGTCTCCACCCTACGGCAGGTGAGCGGCAGCTTTGTACGGCCGGGCCCCGATGTACGCCACAATCGTGGCGGCCCCAATCGCCCCACACATGACGATGGCCATCGCCTGCGCGTCGGCTCCGATCACTCCCACCAGCGGCGCCACCAGGCCCGCGATGCCCGCCTGCAGGGAGCCAATGACGGCCGCTCCCCGCCCGGCCCGGGCTCCGTGGTCGGCCAAAGCCATGGTGGTCGCGTTAGGGCCGATGAAGGCCGAGGCGCCGAGTAGGAACCACAGGTTGGCCCCCAGCAGCCACACTCCGCCCACGTCGCACGTGGTTACCACCACCAGCGCCACGGCCAGCGCCAGGGTCGTCAGCAGCCCGACTCGCAGCAGCTTCGACGGACGGGCCCGCTTTACCAGGGCGGCGTTGACCTGCGCTCCGCCGATCAGCCCCAAACCCATGAATGCGAAGAAGGCGGCGAACTGTTTGTCGCTCAGCCCGAACTGTTCTTGCAGCACAAAAGGCGAGCCAGAGACGTAGGCGATGAGGGCCGCCAGCTGCAGGCCCGGCAGGAGTGCCAGGGCCAGGAAACGCCAATCGCGCAGCAACGTGCCATAGCCCCGCAGGGCCGCGCCCAGCCCTGCCGCCGACCGCCGCTCCGGCGGCAACGTCTCCGGCAGCAGCATCAAGACGGCCAGGATCAAGAGCGCCCCAAAGGCGGCCAAGACGAAGAAGACCGCCCGCCAGGACCACCAGTGGGCGATCAGCCCCCCGACGCTCGGGGCCAGCAACGGCGCCAAACCGATCACCAGCAGCAGTCGGGAGAGGATGGCCGACGCGGTGGCGCCGGTGAATCTGTCCCGCACCACTGCCAGGGCACACACCGTGGCCGAGGCATTGCCGAACCCTTGGATGACCCGCAAGGTCAGCAGCGTGGCGATATTGGGGGCAAAGGCCGCAGCCACGGAGGCCGCCACGTGGATCGCAATTCCCACCATGGCGGGGCGGCGGCGCCCGAAACGGTCGGACAGCGCCCCCATCACCAATTGCCCTACTGCCCCGCCCAGCAACACCCCGGTGATGGTGGCCTGTGCCAGGGCCTTGGATGTCTGCAGGTCGCTGGCCACCTGCGGCAGCGAGGGCAGATACATGTCGGTGGTCACCGCTCCCAGGGCTGCCAGGAAGCCGACGAAGGCAACGAACTTCCAGCCAGGGCCACGCGGGGCGGCAGACGGAGTAGCTGAGCTGTGGGGTTGGGGCATGGCCTCTATTGTGCGGTCAACTCCCGGCAACATGCACGCTGGGCGAGCTGAAGTCCAACGCCGCCGCCCGCTCCCGCAGCAGCTGGTGCACCGCGGCCATCAGGGGCATCGCTCCGCTGGTGGTCGTGCGGTGGCGCATCACGAGGCGCCGCACCCCCAGGCCCGGCAGGTGGGTGGCCACCGCGTTAGTCAAGACCTGCCCTTGGAGAGCTAGGGCGGGCAGGATGACCGAGCCGAGGCCTGCTTCAACCATGGCCAGGGCGACGTCGTAGTCCACGAACCGGTGGGTGAGATTGGTGTGCAGGTCCAGGCTCGTTATCAGGCGCTGCAGCGCCCGGGCGGCGGCGGTCCCGGAGGCCGCTGTCAGCCAGGTGTGCCCGGCCAGGTCGGACAAGCCCTGCGGGACGGGCACTGAGCGGGGTGAGACCACGTACCAAGGCTCGTCGATGAGCGGCAAATCGTTGGCCCCCGCGGGCACGGGGGCGGGCGCATAGACGTCGCGTTCCAGGATGAGCATGTCCAGCACACCGCGCCGCAGCTCCCGCCTGCCCTCTTCTTCCCATACCTCCCGCACCGCCAGGTGGATGCCGGACTGGGACCGGGTGAGGTCGGTGACGAGCGGCAGCAGCAGGGAGCGAATCACTGTTTGGAAGGCCCCGATGGTCAAGGTGCCGACGATCTGTCCCTGTTGGCGCAGCAGTTCGACGTGAGCTTGCTCAAGTTCGTGCTCGATCCGCTCGCCCACCTGGGCCAGCATCGTCCCCGCCGCGGTGAGTACTGCGCCGGCCGGGGTGCGCTCGATGACGGGGTGCCCGACCTCTTTTTCTAGCCGGGAGATTTGTTGCGATACCGCCGATGGCGTGATGCTGAGCTGGTCGGCGGCCGCCACGACGCCCCCGGCCCGTTG
Source organism: Buchananella hordeovulneris (assembly GCF_001907235.1). Lineage (GTDB taxonomy): Bacteria > Actinomycetota > Actinomycetes > Actinomycetales > Actinomycetaceae > Buchananella > Buchananella hordeovulneris. The sequence goes on along the minus strand of NZ_MQVS01000005.1, from coordinate 32,593 downwards.
GACTGCCAGCAGCACCGCCAGGCGCCGCGGATCGATGTTCATGCAGTTATGCTAAACCACATGCTGAGCTAGATTCATTTGCGCTTTAGCATTTCTCCCCGAATCATGGACGCCATGAGCGGGATCTTCACGGTAATCATCAGCTGGCTGGGTTGGGTCGGCGCGGCCCTGACCATGGGGGCATACTTCCTTGTCTCCTCCAAACGCATTGCCCCTGACTCGCTGCGCTACCACGCCCTGAACATCTCGGGCGCGCTGATGCTGGCCGCCGCCTGCACGATCTCGGGTGCCTGGCCCTCCTTCGTCGCCAACACCGTCTTCATGCTCATCGGCATCCACCTGGTCCTCACCACGAAGCGGGCCTACATCTCCGGTCGCCTCGGCCAACGCTGCCCCCGCCTCCACTCCCACTTGGCGCGTGGCCTCCGCCTGGCGCGCCTGGGACGAGCAAGCCGGGTGGCCTAACCTTCCCCGCCCTAACTGGTCACCAGCGCCCCATAGGCGCCATAGACACCGGATACGCCTCCCCCATGACCAACTAGGGCGCACCCCAGTCACAGCAAAGGCGAGGCGGTGCGGCCGCAGCGCCAGAGGCGGCAGGCCGCGCCGCTCAATTGGCGGGTTCCACCAGCGCCCGCCCCGAGACGGTCAATCCCCGTGCGGGCCCCCACGGGCCGACCACGGGCAGGACCGTCGTAATGGTCACCACCACCTGTTGGGTGGCCTGCCCTGCCCCCGGCAATGCCGACCCCAGGCTCTCCCGCCGCAGCGTCACCTGCCGGGGCACGCCCGCAGCCAACGCCGCATCTAACTCGGCATGGACACGAGCCAGGGCCGCAGCGTCGTCCGCCCCGGCCAGGGCCGCCGCGCGCGCCCCCTCCCCCGCGGCACTGACGGTCAGGTTTCGCACATGCAGGGCGAAGGCCAGTTGCAACGCCCCCAACACGGCAACCACCACCAGCAGCGCCACCAGCGCGAACGAGACGGGGGCCGAGCCCTGCTCCCCGCTCCGCGCTGCCGCGGCCCGGGAGTCGGCCAGTCGGCTCAATTGCCGGGCCCTGACACCCCGTTGATTGCCCGCTCGAACAGGGCAGTCAAGCTGTCACCTGCCACCGCCCACAACACAGTGACCAGCCCCGCCGTCATCAGGGTGATCAGCACCCAGCCGGGCACATCTCCCCGCTCCTCGGCCAAGCCTTTCCCTTTGGCCCGCGCCCACAGACCCAGTGTCGTCAACATTGCTTTCTCCTTTGCTAGGCAAAAACTTGCAGTGTCACCAACCAGATTCGATCGCCTGCAACCCCGGGTAGAGCGCAAACAGCACCGTTATTGGCAAAAGCAGAAACACCACCGGCAGCATCATCGCGATCTCCCGCTTCCCGCCGCTTTCCAACAGCGCCTGCCGGGCGGCCTGCCGCGCATCTAGAGCCTGGGCGCGCAGCACCGCCGCGAGCGGGGTGCCGCGTTCCACCGCGGTAGTCATGGCGCTGACGCACCGCGTCAGGGCCGCCACGTCAACACGGTCGGCGAGCCGGTTGAGGGTGCGGGTCAGCGGCTCGCCTGCCCGCACGCGGGCGACGACGCCGCACAGTTCGCCTGCCAGCGGCCCGGTGCCTATTCGGCCCACCCGCTCCAATGCGCCGGGTAGGGACTCCCCCGCCCCCACCGCCAAGGCCAGCAGCTCGGCCAGGTCGGGCAGTTCCGTCAGTAGCTCGGCCTGGCGGCGCACGGCCGCGCGGGTGAGCAACTTGTCCCGCACCAGCGCCCCGGCCAACCCCAGCAGCAACACCCCGATAAGCACCGGCACTAGCGCCACGGGGCGCCGGGCGGCCAACAGCACCGCGCAAAACGCCCCCAAGGCCAACCCGCCTCCACTCCACGCCACCTGAGCCAGACGGAATTGCTCAACGCTCACCGGGCTGGCGAGGATACCCAGGCGCCGGGCCACACTGGCCCGGGTTGAACCAAGCATCTCCAGCACCCGCGCGCCCCGCACCGCTACCGGTCCCGCCAGTGTTTGCCAGCTGCGGCGCCACCGCGTCTCGGCGGCGAGGGGCGGGCAGACTGCCACGTATGGCCTGACCCGATCCTCCAGGCGGGGCACGCGGGCATGCGCCAACCACCACAGCAGGGCCACGCCCGCCGCAAATATCGCGCCGACGCTCGCCCCTGCCCACGACCACTCCAGCCAGCTCATCGCAGCATCCGCCTTTCCTCCGGCAGGCGCCCCACCCGCAGCATCAGCCAGTAGGCGACGACCGTGGCTACCGCCCCCACCAGCAGCACCATCGCTCCCGCGCTGGTGCGATAGACCGCCATCGCCTCGCCTCGCGTGGCCAAGATGAGCAGCACTATCCAGGGAGCTGCTGCCGCCAAGCGAGCACCGTTGATAGTCCACGACTGGCGGGCCTGCAGTTCGCCCCGCGCATGTAGGTCGGCGCGCAACATGGTCGACAAGGAGCGCAGCAATACCCCCAGCTCTGTGCCACCCACGCCGCGGGCTAGCCGCAAAGCTTCCACTATGCGGTCGGCAACCGGGTCGGCCAACTCGGCCTTCAGGGTATTGAGCGCGTCGTCGAACCGCCCAGCTGCCCGATAGTGCGCCGCATAGGCTGCAAACGCCTCCCGCAGCTCTGGCGGCCCCTTGTGGGCGAGGGACACCAGGGTGTCCGGCAAAGCCGTGCCCGCCCGGACCGCTGAGAGCAGGTCATCAATGACGTCGGGCCACAGGGCCCGCAGGGTCTCCCGGCGCGCCCGCGCCCGGGAGGTGACCAGCAGCGCGGGCGCCAGACCGACCAGCAGCCCGAAGCACACCCCGACGGGCAGGGCACCGGTGGCCACCCACAACACCACCAACGCCACCAGTCCGCTGCCCAAACAGACCGCGAGTGCGGTGGCGGGCCGCATGTCGCCGAGGCCCGCCTGGGTCAGTAGGTCCGTGACTCGTTGGTGCCCGCGGGCCAAACGGGCGCTGCGCGGCCGGTGCGGCACCTGCCACCACCAGTACAACAACACTAGGCCGCTGCCGAAGAGCAGTCCGATTATTGCCCCCATCGGCCCCCCAAGAGTCCCGCCAGGTCAATGCCGACGCGGCGGAAACGCTCCTCGCCGGGCGGGAAGCCGACGCCGCGCCGCAGTTGCCCAGTGAGGGGGTCGGCGGTGAAGATGTCGGTCGTTTCCACCACTCCGTTCTCGGCGCGCCCGGTCACCCCAACGATCTCGCGGACGCGGCGCCTGCCGTTGGGGTCCATGCCTAGGTGCACGACGATGTCGAGGCAGCTGGCAACGGTCGGCACGACGAAGCCGGGTGAGACGTTCTCCCCGGCCAACAGCGGCAGGGTACAGATTTTGGTCAACGCCTCACGGGCCGAGTTGGCGTGAATGGTGCAGGCACCGGGTACCCCGGCATTCAAGCCGATGAGCATATCGAAGGCTTCGGCTTGCCGCACCTCGCCGATGATGAGGCGGTCGGGCCGCATCCGTAATGCTTCCTTCACCAGGCGACGCAACCCGATCTCCCCCTGGCCTTCCAAGTTGGCCTGCCGGGATTGCAGCGCCACGACGTCGCGGTTGGTGAGGTTCAATTCAAAGACTTCCTCGACGGTGATGACGCGACAGGCCGCGGGGATGGCCCCCGCTAAGGCCCGCACGAGGGTGGTTTTGCCCGCCTGGGTGGCACCGGAGACGAGGATGTTGAGCCCGGCGACCACACAAGCGTCGAGGAAGCGAGCGGCGTTCGCCGTAAGGGCGCCATAGGAGACGAGGTCGGAGGTGCGGCGGGCGGCGGCCACGAACTTGCGGATGTTGACGCTCCAGTGCTGCCCCGTGATGGGCGGGATGACAACATGTAAACGCTCTCCGCCCACCAAGGTGGCATCGACGAAGGGGCTGGAGAGGTCCAGGCGACGACCAGAGGCCCGCAGCATTCGCTCCACGAGGTCGTGGATGTCGCGGTCGGTCAGCAGCACGTTGGTCAGCTCGGAACGGCCGTGCCGGGCGATAAATACCTTTTCGGGGCCGTTGATCCAGATCTCCTCGATCTCCGGGTCTTCCAAGAAGCGCTGGAGGGGGCCGAGACCCGCTAGCTCATCCAGAAGGCTACGCCGTAGTTCCGGGGCGTCACGCAGTGGTTGGGCGTGGCCCGCGTCAACCCGGCGGGCGTGAGCTGCCAGGGTCTCGTCGATGATGTCGTTGAGCGCACCCAGTTGCCGCATCGGGTCGATGCCCCGGTTTTGCACCTGCTTACGCACCTCGACAGCGAACAACTCGGAGGTATCCACTGGCCGTTTCCTTTCAGGGTTCTGCCAGGACTGACGCTAGTCAGTTCCGGCCGCTCGCGCAGGAGCTGTGGATAACCATTTCTGTGGGGATAGTCCGCCACGTCCACCGGCGCAACCGATGCGGGCGGCGTCCAGCAGCGAGTTGGGGAGCTAGCCCGCCACGTCCACCGGCGCAACCGTGGCGGCCTGTACTTGCACGACGGCACCGCTGGTGGTGCGGTTCGTGGTGGGGGTGCGGTCTCGGCGGGCTGCGTGGTTGATGGGGCGGGGTGGGGCTTGGTTTGGTTAGTTGTTTAGGGGCGGATTGGGGGCGTGAGAGCGGGGTGGTGGATGGGGGAAAGCGGTTAAGGTGGGGCCGGTTTGTTCCTTCGTGTTTGGGGAGGGTGAGCAGTGTGGCTGAGCTGACGGTGGTGGATGGAGACTAAGAGGAGGTGGACGGGGAGCTAGGTCAAGCTAATGATTCGTTGGGGCAAATTAGTTTGACTGGGTGCGAGAACCAGGTGGTGGGGGCGTTGCCGTCCTCAGCGGGGGCCGCGGCGTTTGCGGGAGCGGTGAGCAAGCTGCTGACCGAACGAGATGAGCTAGCTAAGACGTGTGGGCAGACACGGCAAGGGGTGCAAGACACGATTGAGTCCTTTGCGCGGTCAGAGGAAGAGTTGGAGCAATTGACGCAGGGCGGCCTGAGTCTGCTGGCCGGAGCCAAGGCGGGGATGGCGTGATGGTTTCGTGGGGGGATTTGCGGTTGTGGAATCGTGATGCGCTGGAGGAGGTGATTGACAAGTTGATTGCGGCGCGGCAGGCCGCTATTGACGCTAGTGACGTGTTTGATGAGCAGCGGCAGCGCTTGCAGTCGCGGGGGTTGACAGCTGATGCATTGCGGGGCCGTTTGGGGTCGATGGCCGAGCGGGGCTATGGGCTGGTGGGGTGATGCCGTACAAGGTCTTGGCGGTGAGAACTTTGGGGTTAACCCGATGAGGATGGCAGGGGTAACACACCTGTCTAACGAAGCGCCTGACGAGCGTGACTGGTGGGAGTTTATGACTCATCCATTTGCGCGACACTCCGTCTACCTCGAACCAGGCTCCGTCACTCTGGCGGATTTTGGGAAAGTGGTGGCGGGAATCAAGTAGTTTGGGTTGTGTGAATTAGTGGATGGGGGAACGTTGTGTATCGGGCAATCGCGTCTCTTGTTTTGGCTGCTGTAACTGTGCTGGGAGGTTGTGGGGTGAACGGGCCTAAGAATAATGATCCACGGTACGGAGATGGCTCCCTGCCGGTGGCAGGAGCGTCAGTCGCTGGAAGAGTTTGTGGGGACTGTTGAGTCGCGAGCAGTTGTATTTATGCAAGCTGTGGATAGTGAGGGGGCCGACCTGTGGCTGCCGGAAAGTAATGAATCAAGCCTGGAGTCATGTGGATACCCCGTGCATGGATATCAGCTGCGTGGCCCGACGGTATTTGGTCACGCCATCCCCGAAGAGAATATTGTGCGACTGGCCGAGAGGCATGTTAAGCCTCTTGGGTTTGACTATATGTATCGCAAGGAAGATGAAGTCAATATTGACTACCGCTGGTTTAATCTTCGAGATGGCGGATATGTCAATGTCATACTGTATCCAGACAGAAGATTGCTCGCACAGTATGTGTCTGGCTGCCGCCCTTACCACGGCGAGGGCAAGCCCGAACATATACGCACCGCCTGGGAGGAGGAACTAATCGCCCGCCAACCACCCAAGCCGGACCCCAGTAAATCCCCCTCCCCCAGCGATAGTCCGCTGAACTGAGGAGATAGTTTGCTATCAGCATCGGTGCTCCGCACCTGACCGCATTGGGGCATTCGTATGGTTCGACTACCACGGGGATGGCGGCGGATCGGGTGCGGCCCGGCGTGATTGACGACGTGTTGTTGTTCGGCTCGCCCGGAGCGGGGGTGCGAGATGACCGAGACTTTAACGTCTCTGACGGTCATGCCTGGGTTTCCGGGGTGGGATGGTGGGGCGATGCGGTACAAGGCCTTGGCACCAATTATGACTTTGGGGTCAACCCGATGAGGATGGCAGGGGTGACACATTTGTCTAACGAAGCGCCTGACGAGCGTGACTGGTGGGAGTTTATGACTAATCCATTTGCGCGACACTCTGTCTATCTCGAACCAGGCTCCGGCACACTTGAAGGTTTCGGGAAAGTGGTGGCTGGAGCAAAATAGCATACGAAATGTGCGACTGTGTGGATGGAGAGGCATCATGCGCCGGGTAATTATTTCACTTGTTATAGTTGCGGCAACTATGATAGGAGGTTGTGCAGTGAACGGGCCAAAGAATAACGACCCTCGATACGGGGATGGCTCCCTGCCAGTGGAGGAACGCCAGCCACTAGAGGAGTTCATATCCGATGTTGAGCCGGGTGTCGTAAAGTTTATGAGGGCGCTGGACTCTGCTGGCGCTAATCTATACCTGTCCAGAGGCGGTGAGTCAGAACTGAAATCGTGTGGCTACCCCGTTTTTGGCTACCAAATAAGGGGACCAATGGCCTTTGGGAAAGCAATTGCTGAAAATACGCTTCTAGAGCTCTATGGACAGCTAGTAAAGCCGCTTGGGTTCGACCACACTTATCGTCGCGCCGATGAAGTAAACACCACCTATACGTGGTTTAATCGCCGGGACGGCGGCTATGTGACTACTGTATTGTTTCCGGATGGAAGCTTAGTCGTGGACTACGTTTCCGGTTGCCGCCCTTACCACGGCGAGGGCAAACCCGAGCACGTCCGTACCTCCTGGGAACAAAAACTAATCGCCCGCCAACCACCCACACCGGACCCTAGTGAGTCCCCCTCCCCCAGCGAGACTCCGCTGAACTGAGGAGATAGTTTGCTATCAGCATCGGCGATCCGCACCTGACCGCGCTGCAACACTCCTCCGGGTCCGCCAACCACAGGCGCGGCCACTGCACGCTACTAGCCCGCGGCCAGGGCCTGTGCCGTGGTGGCAATGGCGGCGCGGGCCGCGGCGTCGGCGGGTAGGGCGTGGGTGCCGCGACCGTAGTACGGCTCAGGGCGGTCCACGGCCGTCTGCAGGGCGGCCCGCGTGTGGGTACGAGCGGGCCCGGCAGGCAGACGGCGAGCGAACTCCAGAGCGGCCTCCCGCAGCCACACGTACGGCAGGGCCGCCACGATAATCTGACCGGCCAGTTCCGGTTCCCCCGGCCAGTGTCCCGTCAGTTCCAACCAGGTACGGGCGGCATGCAGGCGGGAGGCTGCGTCAATCTGGTCGTCCCAGCCGAGGCGACCGTGGGTGGCGACGTCGGCCACCGCGTCGACCAGTTCCTGGCGGTGGGCGGTGGTCAACTGCCCGGCGGCCAACCAATGACAGGCTAGTTCGCAGGCCTCCTCCATGCAGCCCTGCGCGACTCCCAGCAACTCCCGCAGGCGCCGCCAGGCCACGACCTGTTCGAGGACGCCTCCCTCTACCAGGCGACGCAAGGCCTGCACTTGGTCGGCGCGCCCCGGGTGACTAGCTGCCACTTCGTCGCCCAGGTACTGGCGACACCAAGCGAGGAAGACTGGGTCCTGGCCGTCAGGGAACTCAGCCAGCAATTTGCCTTCCCACGCCATCTCGACGTGCGCGACGGCCTGCCGCCAGTCGGCCAACTGTTGGCTGGCCCGCGCCACGCTGAGCCACAGGGCGGGCCTTTGCTCGGCCTGCATCCGTAGTTGGTCCACCGCTTCCGGCTCGCCCCAGGCGGCCAGTAGCTCTGCCACATCCGCGGGCGCGAAATCGGCCAGGGCCGCGAGCTCGCCGCGAAGCTGGCGACCGAAGACAGGCGGCCACTGGGCAATCCAACGCAGCAGACTCAACAGTGCGTAGGCGCGGCTGGTGTTGTCCTCTGGACGCCCGGCCGCCACCTCCTGCCGCAGAACTTGCCGCACCGCCGTCACCAGGGCGGGCCCCGGCTGCACCCCCAGGTCGGCGAAGGCGCCCGGCAGTGCCTGTCCACCGGTGCCGGAGTGGTGGATGGACAGCGCGCTGCCGACGGGGCTGGTCACCAGTGCCTGCACCAGCAGCTCCTCCCAGCGGGCGTCGCCCTGTTCCGCCAGCACGTAGGCGACGTCGGCCACCGGGTGACTAACTCCCAATCGGTCGACACGGACTTCCGAGGTTTGCCCCGCCAGCTCCACCAGCCTGTCACATAGCTGGGCGGTGCGCGGCAGGCGCGTCAGCAGCTCGATCGCCTGCGCGGGCTCCAACCGTGCGGCGTGTTGCGCTACCACGGTGCAAGCCCGCGCCGCTTGCAGCGGGTGGGTCTCGGCGAGGCCAAGCAGCTCGGAGAGTTGGTCGTAGTCTGGTTGCGGCAGCCGGGACAGCACGGCCAGGGCCGCTTGCGGGTTGCAGCCCGCCAGACTGCTGGTCAGATGCTCGTCGTCGGCGAGGAAGAGCGGCAGAATGCGCTCAGCGGCGGCGAAGTTGGCCGCGACCAGCTCGGCATCGGCGTCCCGGCAGTCGCCCACCTCGAAGCGGGCCAGGGCGGCGGTCAGGTCAAGGGGCAGCTGCTTGGTCGGCGAGTATTGACCATGGCGGGTCAGGGCGGCGGCAGCCGCGCAAGCGAGCTCGTCGGCAGGGCGGCGCTGTGCCAGCGCCCGCCAGGCCGCCACCTCGGCGGGCGTGGGTGAGCACACGCGGCTGACAAACATGATGGTTGTTACCTGCTCGGTCCCGGCCGCCATACCGGGGGCCAAGAGCCGCCCGGCCGCGGCCAGGGCCGCGCGCGTGGCCTGCAGAGCCTCCTCGTCGTCGGTGTACCCGCCGAGGGCAGAATCGGCGGTGCGGTGCAGGAACCACCACCACGGGGAAGTGACCGTCGGTTGCTCCTCGCGCAACTGGCGGGCCAGCGCCTCCACGACCGGCGCGGTCGCGCTGTAGATAGTGCCCTGGTGCAGGGCCGCCGCCCACAGATCCCCCACCGCGTCCCCAGGAGTGGTCAACATGGCTGTCAGCAGCGGTGGCAGATCCTCGGCGCTGCCATAAGCATGCTCCAGGCTCTCCCACGGAGTCGCAGCCACCAGTTGCCGCCAGCCCTGTTGCACGATATTTCCTTTCCCCCTTGCTTGGACGCTCGCTGCCCCACCCTACGCAACGTGCGCCAACGCCGTGGCCTGCCCGTACCCGCAGTTTTGTGCGGCAGCGTTAGCTCACCGGGTAGCGGGCAGCCAGGAACAGGAACGCACTCGCCCACACAAAGACGACGATGTTGAGGCAAGCGCCGTGCAGCAGCGGACGGCCCGGATAGGGCACCCGCGGGAGGAAGATCCACAGCACCAGTTGCACCAGCGGCGTCATAGCCGCCGCCCATGGCGGGAAGGAAGTCTGCCCAGTCGCCACCGCAATCCCGATCAGCAACCACCCTCCGAAGGCGAAGGCGGCAGCGGGCAACCAGGCGGTCAACAGGAAGGCGCGCAGTCGGCGGGCGTGCTGCGCGGTGGCGGCGGCATCACGCCCGGTCTGCCAGGCGGCGTAGGCCCGCTCGGAGGCCAAGGCCAGCGGGTAGAACGCAGCGTGGGCCAGCGGATAAAGACTGAAGCCGATCCCCAACAAGACGACACCGATGCGCCCGGTCAGACTGTGAGACGTCAGCTGCCATTGGCTGTACAGGCCCGCGAGCAGCAACCAGGCGGAGAAGTTTGCCACCAACGCCCCGGCACGCAGACGGCGATCGTTGACGTGCAGGTAGAAGGCGTACATGTCATCACCCATGTGTGCAATGAATGCGGCGTGTTTCCGCTTGTCTGGCTTATCGAAGCCGACGATCAGGGCATCGCCCACTATCCAGCACAGGGCGGCGAGCATCAGCGCCCCGGCGCTGAGTTGCACCATCTTTTCCCCTCCCACCCGCAATAACTTAGGTAAACCTAAGTTACCACTGGGGCGGGCACCCCGGTCGACCGCAACGGAAGGGAAGCACAGGCACGCCGCACCGCTTTCGCCGTTCGGCCAGGCAACCCGTTTACGGTGGAGGCATGCACAACCCGACCGCCCCGAAACTGGCCGCCCTCGCCGTGGGGTTGCTGCCCAGCTTTGCCGCGACCGACTATCTGGCCATCCCGACGGAGGACGGCTACCAAGAGGTGTACGTGCGCGGGGAAAATGGTCGGATTGTGCGCGTCGTGCACGCCCATCAACCCACCACCGCTGCCGAGTTGCTGCGGGCAGCCCGCGCGGCCGTGGCCCTGTGCGACCTGGGGCCGCGTTACCTGCCGTTCAAGGTGGCCCGGCCGTTGGCGTCGTCGGCCGACGCCGACTCCCTGACCGTCATCTACGGCACCGTGCCGGGCGTGCCGTTGGAGAGCTCCCACCTGGAGGTCTCCGACCTCCTCAACCGGTCCCTGGGCGAGACCCTGGCGGCGCTGCACAACATCAACCCGACTCACCTGGCTGACGCCCAGTTGCCTACCCGCTCCCCGCAGCAGGTGCGTCAGGCCCACCGGGCCGAGCTGCAGGAGGCGGTGGCCAGCGGCAAGGTCCCGCAGGTGCTGCAAGACCGCTGGACCAGCCAGTTCGACAACGTAGCGTTGTGGAAGTTCAACCCCACGCTGGTGCACGGCAACCTGTCCCCCAGCGAGGTGCGGGTGGAAGAGGAGTCGATCACGGCCCTGGACGACCTGACGAAAATGCACATCGGGGATCCGGCCACGGACCTGGCCTGGTATGTGGGCGAGGCCGATGAGGTCACGCAAAACATCTTCTTTACCGCTTACGGGGAGCGGCTCAGCGGGCCGATGGACTCACACCTGACCGAGCGGGCGCTGCTGTACGCCGAGCTGGAGTTGGTGCGTTGGCTGCTCCACGGCCTCCGTACCGGTTCGGCTGAGGTGATTGCCGACGCCGAAGGCCTGCTGGGAGAGCTCGCCGCCCCGTTCCTGGTCTCGGAGGCTCACACCACCCAGTTGAGCCTGGCCGAGTTGCAGGCCCACCCGGAGGATGCCGCTGCCCTCCCCGCAGGCGAAGCGCCCCCGGACGACGACGCGACCGCCAAGTTCGACACTGCGGCCTACGCGCGGCGGCGGGTCCAGGCTCAGGCGGAGGTCGTCGGCATCCTGGATACGAAAGCGACAGACAGCGTTCCCGACACCCAGCGACTCGGAGACCTACCCGCCTCCTAGCCCCGGTGCCGGGCGCCCCCGGCTGCCGTCTTTCACCCCGGTGCCTGCCCGTCGAGGGCGGTGGCGATCTCGCGCGCTAAAGCCGCCGTGGTGGCCTCGCTCACGAGATCTTCCACGCGCACCAGCCGCTCGGCGGCTACGTAGGCGAAGACCGCCTCGATCGTGGCGGGGTCGAGGCCGTGGGCCAGGGCGTAGGCCTGCCGATAGGCCACCAGTTGGTAGGCCTTGATGCGTTTGTCGGCAGCTGTGCGGGGCACCTGCCCGGTCTTCCAATCCACGACAATGATGCGCCCGGCGTGCGCAAAGACCGCATCGATGCGCCCCGACAGCACCAAATGCGGCAAAGGCAAGTCGATAGGTTCCTCCACGGCCAACACCTGCCCGTTGGTCACCATTTCGAGACTGGTGGCCCACGCCAGCCACCGTTCCAGGCGGGCATTTTGGGCCGTGTCGAGCTGCACGGTGGGCAGCGGCTCGTCCCCCAGCGCCAGCTGATTGGCGCGGGCCAGCTCTGTTTCCATGCGCTGATGGAAGGCCGTGCCGAGAGCCGTGGCCGCTTGCGGTCCCTGCGGCAGTGGGCGACGCAGGTCGCGGGCAAAGGCAGCGGGGTCGGCTACCAGGCGCAGGGCGGCGGTAGTCCCTAAGCGGGCAGGCAGGCGCACCGGGGTGAGAGCGTGGTGCGCCTGCCGCTCCAGCAACACCGCGATGTCGGTAGCGGCGGCCGCCACCGCCGGGTCGGGGTGATGAGCCAGCCGCGTCAGCACCTGTCCGGGGTCAGCAGCGAGCCCCGCCAAGGCGTGGCGCACCTGGGCGGCCACCGCCAGGTTGGCGCCCAGTTCCGTGTCGACCTGTAGGTCCCGCGGCCACAACGCGGGTTCGGCCTCCACCTGCGCGGGGGCCGGCTCGCACCACAAGCTGCCATCGGGCGGCAGATAGTCGGCACAGGTGGACGGCAGGGCGGCGGCGTGCCGCACTGCGGCCCGTTCCACTCCCACCAAATCCTGCACCTCGGTAAGGAAACTGGAGGGGGCGGGTTCGCCCTGGCGCTGCCAGGCGGCGAAGGACACCAGGTAGAGCAGACGGCGGGCACGGGTGAAAGCCACGTAGGCCAAGCGTCGTTCCTCCCGCAGGTCCTCGGCCCGCTGCTCCTCCTTGTAGAGCGCGATGGCTTCCTCGGCAGCCTCGCGATCCATGCTGGCGCTGATTGGCAAGGTCGGTAGGTAGGCGGCGTCGGCCCGCAGCGGATGAGGCAAGCTGGACTTGTCTTTCAGCCAGCCGACGGTACGCCCCACGCTGGGGAAGCGCCCCTCCACTAACCCGTGCACCACCACCACGTCCCATTCCAACCCCTTGGAGGCGTGCGCGGTAAGGATCTGAATGACGCCGGGAGCCACCGGCGGCTGCTCCACCGCTAGGCCCCGGTCTTCTACCTCGACAACATCGAGCCAGGCCAGAAAGCCCCCCAAACTCGGGCGAGGCGTGATCACGGTGTGCTCGGCCGCTACCTGCACGAATGCTTCCAAGGTGCGTTCGGCTTGCTGCCGGGCGGCGGCGGGGCGGGCCGCAATATCGGTGTCCAAGCCCAGCACTGACACGGCGGCGCGCACAAGATCGGGCAGGGGCAGGTAGGACAGTGCCCGCAGGCGAGCCAGCTGCCGGGCCAGGCGGCGCACCGCCGCCAGACCTGCCGGGCTCAGCTCGTCCGCCGCGCCTTGCCCACTGCCCAGGTAGTCGATGGCCTCCACCAGGCTAGGTTCCGGCGCTGCCTGCTCGGGGGCGGTCTGCGCCGCTGCTGCGGGCCCGGCTGCCAAAGTCGGCCGCTGCTGCACCAGTTGGCGGGCCACGGCATGCAGGGCCGCCAGGTCCCGGGCTCCCAGGTTGGCCACCCCCAGCAGCCGCAGGGCCGCAATCCCGTTGGTGGGATCGCTAGCGGCCGCCAGGGCGGCCCGCAGGTCGAGGATGTCCTGCGTGAGGATGAGCCCGGCCGCCCCGACGATGACGGCAGGCAGGCCCGCCTCGGTCAGGGCCTGGTGCAGGGCCTCGAACTGGCTGCGCGAGCGACACAGAACCGCGTAGGTTTCCTCCGGGCGCCAGGCCTGCCGCAGCAGGGCCGCAATGAGGTCCGGTTGGCTGTCCTCGTGGGGGGCGCGGGCGCATAGCACCTGCCCATCGCCCGCCCCGGGCCGGGCCTGCAGCACGGGCAGGGCCAGCGGCGAATGGGCCCGCAGCGGCCCGGCCACTTGGTTGGCGGCCCGCAAGATCGCGGTGTCGTTACGCCAGGCCGTTGACAGCGTCAGCATGTCACCGGCCCCGAAGGCGGCGGCGAATCCCTCCAAGGTGCCCGACGAAGCGCCCCGCCAGCCGTAGATCGCCTGGTGCGGATCGCCCACGGCGGTCACGCCGCGCCCCGCGAACAGGCCCGCAAACATCGCCACCTGCGCGGTGGAGGTGTCTTGAAACTCGTCGAGCAGCACGACGTCGTAGCGGGCCCGAATCTGTGCCGCCACCTCCGGCAATGTCTGGACTATGCGGGCGGCGGCGGCCGCGATCTCGCTGAAGGAGGCCAACCGCGCTTGCCGTTTGCGTTCCCGGAACTCGGCCACCAACGGCAACAGCGCCAGGCGGTCCGCGACGGCTTGGCGCACCTCGCTGATCGGACTGGACTTCGGGGCAGGTTTCCCTTTGGCGTCGGTGATACCGGTGAAGTCGACCGCCAGATCGGTCAGCAGGTCGCGGGCCTGCTCCAGCTGCAGGCCGTGGGCCTCGATCTCGTTGGATAGGGAACGCACGTGACCCGCGCGACTGGCCAGGGACCCGGCGTCGATATCCTGCCCCTCCAACACGACGTGGTAAGCCAACTCGGCCTCAGTAGCGCCCGAGATGAGAGTAACGTCGGTGGGCTGGCCGAGCGCCAAACCGTATTGCCGCACCAGGGCGGCGGCGAAAGCGTCGTACGTGGAGACCTCCACCGCCCCGACCTGAGCCTGCGGCACGGGCACGATTTTTCCGGCTTCCTCGCGGGCCAGACCGAGGGAAAGCTGCACGGCAGGCGGCACGGCCCCGCACTCCACCAGCTGCGTTAATCGCTCGCCGATGCGCTCGGCCAACTCCCCGGCCGCCTTGCGCGTGAAGGTCAAACCGAGGATCCGCTCGGGGGCGACCAGACCATTGGCGACCAGGTAGAGCACCCGCGCCGCCATAGTTTCGGTCTTGCCGGAGCCAGCTCCCGCCACCACCAGCAAGGGGCGGGTGTGGTCGGCTTGGATAACCGCGACTTGTTCCGGGGTGGGAGCCGGTTTGCCGATGGCCGCGGCAATCTGGGCTGGGGTGAGCATCAGCGGATCCGCCTTCCTTCGCCCTGGGCTGGGCACGAGGTTTTCACTGGGCAGGAACGACAATGTTCGCCGGGCAAGGCCGGGAACTGGGCGCCGCGCAGCAGTGCCCCCACCTCCCGCAGGAGATCCTCCACCCACTGCGGATCGGTGAGTGGAGCCTGATTCTGCACCCGCGCCCGGCCCCGTATGGGGTCACGCAGATTGACTAGCCGCGCGTCCGCACACTCGGTGACAGCGCGTTGGCCGACGAGCCCGCCGCGGGCGATGCCGTACTGGTACAGCCCCAACTGCGGGTTGCCCACCAGGCGGGCCAGGTCGCGCCGCCCGTTGTCTTGGACGACGGCGTGGTCGGTATCTTTCGCGCCGGTCTTGAAGTCGACGACGCGCACCACCCCGTCGTCGAGAATCTCCACCCGGTCCAGCCTCCCGGAGACGGTCACGTCCCCGACGGTGAAACGCAGACGCTGCTCGGCGAGCACCGGGCCGGGAATCGACTCGATGTAGTCAGCCAGCAACTCCCCCATGGCCAGCACCTGCGCCACCGTGCGGGCTTCCTCCAGCCCTTGGGGTTCCTGGGCGGCGCTCCAGGTCGCCAGGGCGGCGCGCAGGTCGTCTGCTTGGGCCGCGGTCGGATAGTCCTCCGCAAACTGGTGCACCAAGGTGCCGGTGGTTTGCGCGGTTGAGGTGCCCACCTGTCCCCCGTGACTGGTGAGCGCCCAGCGGGCCGGGCACTTCAGTGCCCACTCGACCGCCGAGGGGCTCACCGTCACCCCCTGGCCGGGCGCGCGCAGGCCCGCACTCGTGGTGGGGGTGCTCAGCGCCCGCCACTGGGCAGGCTCGGCGCCCGGCACGCCCGCGCGGGCCAGGAGCGCCAGGAGTTGGGCACGCGGATCGGGGGCCGCAGGAGGCGGCGGGTCCCCCTCCGGGCTGGCGGGCCGCCAGTCGGTCAGCAGGGCGCGGCGCAGGGCGGCCGCGTAGTGCGGCAGGCTGACGTCCACTGGCCGCAGCGAACCGCTCGTTTCAGCCGCCAGTATCGCCGCGTCGACCACCTGGCCCCCCGCCAGTACCGGCAGGAACCGGGACGGACCCCCTGCCTCGCCGTCGTATCCGTAGGCCACCAGCAACCGGGTGGCCCGCGAGGCGGCCGCCACCAACAGTCGTGCCTCATCGGCGATGTTCTCAGCCACGCTTTGGGGCAGCGCCTCGGCGCCGACTGGGGTCTGGGTGCGCGCCAGCGCCCGCACTAGGCCCGCTTGCAAGAAGGTGTCCCGCACCCGCGGGTTGGGCCATTGGCCCTCCGCTAAGTCGGCGACGATGACCGTGTCCCAGCTGCGCCCGACCGCCCCCGCCGGGGTCAGGACCTCCACCGACGGCGGCAACTGGGCGCTACGCGCCAGCGAATCCATGGCGACGGTATCGCTTTGCAGTTCCCGCACCAAGGCCGCCGTGGTGCCGCCTGGGCGGGCCTGCACCCACAGATCGGCCCGCCGTAGCAACGCCACCACGGCGTCAAGGTCTCGCTCCCGCGCCGCCACCGCTAGCCGCTCGGCCGCACCCGCGCCGGTGGCCTGCAACACCTCGGCCTGCCACCGCTCGGCAACCCCTGCGGCCTGCCATATCTCCCACAACGCCTCGCGTGGTCCAAGCGCCACACTGGCCGCGGTGGCGGCCAAAATAGCCCGCAGGCGCATCCACGCCTCCCGGCCGGGCAGGTCAGCGGGCAGCTCCGCAGTTGCAGACGCCAAGGTCACCAGGGCCTCAGCGTCGGTCAACTCTGCAGGCAGCCAGCGGCGCGCCCGCCGCTCCGTGAGCGAGTCCAGGCCTACCAGGGCCGAGCGGGCCAGCCGTGCCACTGTGGCGCTGCCAATTTCCTCCCGCCGGGCCGCCAGCCCAGCCAACTCCAGCAGCAGCGCCACCACGGGGTTGGCCGCAAGCGGGGTGCGTTCCGCGGGGGGCACCACGGGCACCCCCAAGGCCACCAGGTCGCGGGCCAGGCGGTGGGCCGCGGCCGCCGAACGCACAATGATCGCGCAGTCCGCCCAATCCACGCCATCGCGCACGTGCCGCGCCCGCAACCGGTGGGCCACGGCCTGCGGCAGGACGTGGCTCGTCGCCAGCAAGCGGGCCTCGACCCGACTGGTCGCCGCAGGCCCGCCACCCGTCGGCGGCTCGGCCTCGTGCCTCGCCCCGGCTGCCGTCGGCGGCTGCGTGACAGGCCCGGCCTGTCCGCGCGCTGCTGCCCCCCGCCGGGCCGCATCCCCCTCCAGCGGGGTCAGGGCGGCCACACGGTCCACTGCGGCCCACAGGGGAAGGTCGGCGCGATAACGGTGGGGCAGGTCGATGCGCACCGGGGCTTTAGCCCCGCCCCGCCCGATGACGGTGGGGTCGGCGGCGCGCGCCCGCCGGGCCCAGCTGCCAAGCCAGCGCGGATCGGCACCCCGGAAAGATTCGACACACTGGTCCGGATCGCCTAGCAACACCAGGCGGGCCCCGAGCGCGGCGCTGGTCTCCACGAGGCTGGCGGCCGCCGGCGTGAGGTCTTGGGCGTCGTCGACGATGAGCACATCCGGCACCGGCACGGCGGCGCGCACTGCCTGGCTGCGCGCCAAGTCCTGCCACTCGGTCAACAGTTGCGCCGCGCGCGTGCAGGCACGCACATGATCCAGTTCTATGGTGCGCCCGGGGTCTGGCCTCCCCACCTGGGCGCGGGCGTCATAGCGGGCCAGTATCCGCGCGCACCCCTCCCACGCCGCCACCCCGTAACGCGCCGCCGCGGCCGCCAAATCGGTGGCGTTCCAGCCCACAGAACCAACGGCATCGAACAGGTTACGCAGCTCGGCGCGAAACTCGGGCAGCTGCCGGGTGGCCGGTGGCACAGCAGCAGGCCAGGGACCGTGGTCGGCGGCCAGCAACTCGGCCAGCAAGTGGTCAGCCCGGGGCCCCGTCAGCAGCGCTGGCGGGGTGTAGGGATCGTCGCGCTCCACCGCCCACGTCCGCAGGGCCGCCAGCGCGTAGGCGACCGGAGTGCGCACCGTGATGCGCGCAGCCAGGGCGCCGTCACGGTGCGCCAGGTGTGCCGCCAGTCGGTCCCGTAGCTGATCGGCGCGCGCCCGCGAGGGAGCCAGGACATCGACCTGGCCGCCCGCCCGGGCCTGAGCCACGGCGAGCAGCAGGCCTGCGGTGGAGCGCCCGCTGCCCGGCGGGGCAAGCACCACGGCGGCATGACCGCGCTCCACCGCTGCCACCAGGGCAGCCTGCCCTGCGTCGGGGCTCGGCAGGGCCGTGACGGGAGCCGGGAGGAGGCGGAGCGGGCTATCACTCATGGGTGAATCGAACCATGCCCCACCCACATTGCTGACCACCGCGGCTTGGCTCGTCTGTCGCGAACCGCCCATCCACCGCCCTAGTTGGCACTGGGGCGGGCTCATCCGGTGTATATGGCGCCTGTGCCCCGCTGATAGCCAACTAGGGCGCCCGGGCGCCCGTACCTAGCTCGCCTGCGGCAATCGGCGTCGCTCCCCCCGCCCTTTCCCCGGGGACGATACGATGCGGCCAACGAACAAGGAGGAAATATGGAAATCACGATCGGGGTAAAACACGTCCCGCAGGTGGTGGTCTTCCGCACCACCGAGGACATGGCGACCGTCCGCGCGGCCGTGCAAGCCGCCATCCGCGATGGGCAGGCCCTGGTGCTGCCCAGCGCCCGCGGTGGCGAGGTGATCGTGCCCAGTGACGAGATTGGCTACGTGGAGTTGGATCCCTCGGCCTCCCGCAACGTGGGTTTTTCCCTGTAAACAGGTGGTTGGCGGCCTTGCCCGGTGGTTTGCTGACCACCGGGCAAGGCCGCGTCTGCGTTAGGCTGGGGACAAATGTGCTGCCCGGTCGCCTTGGTGCTGCAAAAAGAGTTTCGCGATCGGCTGCCCCGACCGTCGCCCTTGGCGCAGTGAGGAAAGACCAATGTCAGAAACATCCGGTGTTGTCGATTTGTCGAAGGTGGAGGGACCGGCCCCCACCCTGGAAGAGGTAAAACCTGATGTCGTCGGCGACGGTGCCGAGGCCGAAAACCGTACCTTTGCCGATTTTGCGGTCGAAGACAAGATCGTGCGGGCGCTTAGCGAAGTCGGTATCGTGCACCCGTTTCCCATTCAGGCGCTGACCCTGCCGGTGGCGTTGGCGCGCCACGACATTATCGGCCAGGCCAAGACGGGGACCGGCAAGACGCTCGGTTTTGGGATTCCGCTGTTGCAAAACGTCACCGGCCCCGGTGAGGAGGGCTGGGACGACGAGCCCGCCCAAGGCAAGCCGCAAGCCCTGGTGATCGTGCCCACCCGCGAACTGGCCAAGCAGGTGGCAGGGGATCTACAGACCGCGGGCCGCCACCGGCAGGTGCGAGTGGAGATGATCTACGGTGGGCGGGCTTTCGAGCCGCAGATTGCTGCTTTGACGCGGGGGGTGGAGGTCGTCGTTGGCACCCCCGGGCGATTGCTCGATTTGCGCAAGCGGCGACACCTCGATCTATCACACGTGCGTACCGTGGTGCTGGATGAGGCCGACGAGATGCTCGATTTGGGCTTCCTGCCGGATGTGGAGGCTATCTTGCAGGCGGTGCCCGCCACCCGGCACACGATGCTGTTCTCGGCCACCATGCCGGGCGCGGTGGTGGCCCTGGCGCGGCGGTTCATGTCGCGCCCCACCCACATTCGGGCGCAGGATCCCACGGACCAGGGGGCGACGGTAAAGACTGTCACCCAGGTGGTTTACCGCGCCCACGCCTTGAATAAGGTTGAGGTGTTGGCCCGCATTTTGCAGGCCGACGGTCGTGGCCTGGCCATCGTCTTTGCGCGCACCAAGCGGACTGCGGCGCGCGTGACGGAGGAGCTGACCGAGCGGGGCTTCGCGGCGGCGGCCCTGCACGGCGACCTGGGGCAGGGCGCGCGGGAACAGGCGCTGCGGGCGTTCCGCTCGGGCAAGGTGGACGTGCTGGTGGCCACGGATGTGGCGGCCCGCGGTATTGATGTTGATGATGTCACGCACGTCATCAATTACCAGTGCCCGGAGGACGAAAAAACGTACCTGCACCGCATCGGGCGGACGGGCCGGGCCGGTAACGACGGGACAGCGGTGACGTTTGTGGACTGGGACGACGTGCCCCGGTGGCGCCTGATCGATAAGGCCTTGAACCTGGGTTTCCCGGAGCCGGTGGAGACTTATCACACGTCGGCGCACCTGTTCGCTGACCTCGGCATCGCCGCGGGCACAACGGGACGCCTGCCGCGGGCCGAGCGCACGCGGGCGGGGCTCGCGGCCGAGGCTATTGAGGACCTCGGGGAAACCGGTAAGAACAGCGGCCGGGGACGCGGCCGGAGCAGTACCGGGCGCGGGGGCCGGGCTGGCCACGGGGGCGGGAGTCGCACCGGACAGAGCGGGACGCCGGACCAAGCGTCACGCGTCCGGCGGCCCCGGCGGCGGCGCCGCAAGGGCGAGACTGAGTAGGTAGCCCTCGGCACCGGCAGGTGGGTTAGTCCCGGTGGGGAGCCGCCCACCTGTGGGCCGGACTGCCCTTGGTGGGACCCGCCATGCTGCGGGTCCCACCGGGCGTGTATGGGAGTTGGTTTAGAGCGCTAGGTGCCTGTCGATGGTCCGACGGCCGAGCTGCCACAAGAGGATGGTCAGCAGCAGGCCGGCCACCACGCTGCCGAGGCCCACCACCTGCGGTTCGGTGCCGTAGCGCAGGGCGGCCACGATGTCCGACCACATACCTTGGGCTACCACCGTCCCGGCATCCGGGCCGCTCACTCGCATGCCGAGGGGTATCCACAGGGTAGCGGCAGCCCCGATGATTTGGTTGGCGAGGTACAGCAGTACCACGCCGACGACCGGGGCGGCCACGCCGAGGGAAGCGAAGCGGGGGCGGGTGAACAGGGAAAGAGTGGCCAGCACCTGCACGATCATGGACACGACACTCAGGAGCAGGGACAGCGCCAGCAGTACCGTGACGGGCCAGCTGGCTAACTGCAACACGTCGGTCAGGGCCTGCCAGTCGGCTCGCATCACCTCGCCCAGGCCGCGCCCGGCGGCGACGCCTTGGGCCAGGTGCAGGGCCCAGAGGAACACTGCCGACACGGCGATGGCTGCCAGCTGGTAGGCAATGGCCACCAGCATCTTGACGGCGAAAATGGTTCCGCCGCGCACCGGCAGGGTGTGGGTGAAGTAGGCGGGCGCCTTGTGCATGGTCTGCCAGTAGCGGTAGACCAGGTAGAACGTGCAGCCCACCGCGATGCCGAGGCTTATCAGCACGACCGCGACGGATCCCAGGACCTTGAGGATGGGCACCCCCCAGGCGATAGGCACGAGGGACAGGCCGACGATCAAGGTCGCGGCACTGAGTACCGAGAGGGACAGGCGGCGCAGAGACTGTAGTTCGGCGATAACTAGGTGGCGAAGCATTAGCGGTACTCCTTCCGGAAGAGCTCATCGATGCTCAGTCCGTGGGTTTCGCGCAGTTCGTCGGTGGCTCCCGCCAGCAGCGGGCGGCCGTACCGGAGAAACACCACGTGGTCGACGAGGGGTTCTATGTCGTGCAGTAGGTGGGTGGAGACGATCATGGTGGCGTCCGCGGCGAAGTTTTCAACGATGGCCCGCAGGACTACTTCGCGCGCAGCCGGGTCCACTCCGGAGATAGGTTCGTCCAGGAGATAGATCTGGGCGCGGCGGGCCATGGTCAGGGCAATCTGAAGTTTCTCGCGCATGCCTTTGGACAGCGCGCCCAACCGTCGGTCGGCCGGTAGGTGAAAGTGGTCGAGCAGGGCTTCGGCGCGGGACCGCTCAAAGTCGGCGAAGAAGCGACCGTAGAGGTCCATGGCCGTGGTGGCGGTGAGGTGATCGGGGAGAAAGACGACGTCGGGCAGGTAGGCGGTGTGGGCTTTGCTTTGCGGCCCGGGTGTGAAGCCGGCGACGCGCACGGTGCCGGCGTAGTCGTGCAGTACCCCCGCCAGGATCTTAAGCAGGGTGGTCTTGCCCGACCCGTTTTCGCCGAGGAGCCCGATGATCTGGCCGCTGTGAGCGGTGAGATCGAAGTGGTCGAGGGCGAGCTGGTTCGGGTAACGCTTAGTGAGTTGGGTGACTTCGATGCTGGCCATGGCTAGTTTCCTTCGTTGGCGGGCCATCTTTCGGCGATGAGCTGGGTGCTGGTTTGCTGGGTGAGGCCGATGGAGCGGGCGGATGCCACGTATTGGTCGGCGGCGGCACGGGCGATTTCTAGACGGGTGGCGTCAATGGCTGCCGCCTCGGTAGTGACATAGCGACCGGTGGCGCGCGCGGTCTGGGTCAGGCCGAGACGGTCGATCTCAGTCAAGGCGCGCTGCACGGTGTTGGGGTTGACCCCCAGGTCGAGGGCAAGTTCCCGCACGGAGGGGATCTTGTCGCCAGCGGCCCACTGCCCACCGACTATGCGTCGTCGGAACTCGTCCACGAG
This sequence comes from Buchananella hordeovulneris, assembly GCF_001907235.1. Classification (GTDB taxonomy): domain Bacteria; phylum Actinomycetota; class Actinomycetes; order Actinomycetales; family Actinomycetaceae; genus Buchananella; species Buchananella hordeovulneris. Next base: position 10,354 of record NZ_MQVS01000005.1, on the reverse strand, counting down.
CTGTATCCAGATGGGTCTTGCATCTGCTGCCATCACCCCTCCAATCTGTATCACTGCATTAATACAGTAACACAGGCTGAGGGGTGGCGCCACCTCCCCCGGCAAGCAAAAACCGGGCCGCCCGCAGGCGACCCGGTTCCAACGGCAGCTAGCCAGCGAAGAGTGAACTTTCCTCCATGAAGCCCAGCACACCCGCGGCAACCATCTCGGCCGCAATCGCGGCCAGCAGCAGGCCCGCGATGCGCGTCAACAACAGGGTTCCGCCCACCCCAAGCAGCCGGTTGACGTGCACCGCGTAATGGAACGTCAACCAGATAACCACGTGAATCAACACGATGGCCGTGCCCACCGCCAGCCACGAGGCAACACTCGGCCCGGCCTTCTCAATGGCCAGCATGGCGGCGACGATGGCACCCGGCCCCGCCAACAGCGGCGTGCCCAACGGCACCAGAGCTACGTTGACGTTGGAATCTCCAGAGTCCTCCTCCTGCTCCACCTTCCCGGCAAGTAGATCAAGCGCGATCAGTAGCAACACCAAGCCTCCGGACAGCCGCAGCGAATGCGCCGAGATTCCCAGGAAAGCAAAGATGTAGCGCCCGAAGAGCACGAAGACAGTGATGACAAAGAACGACGTCAACGCGGCCATCCGGGCGGCCCGCCGCCGATCCTCGGCGGACTTGGTCGACGTCAAGGCCAGGAAGACTGGCAGCCCCCCTGCCGGGTCTTGAATGACGAACAGGGTGGCGAACGTCGTGCCAAAGAGCGTGAGGTCAAAAAAGTTATCGATGCTCATGGTTGTACCACCTCCAGGCGTCCTTCCTCCGCCAAGCGCGCAAAAACGGCGGGCGTGGTCCGATTTTCTCCGAGCCGGTTGGGCTTGCCCGTCCCGTGGTAGTCACTGCCCCCGAATACCGCCAGCCCAAACTCGGCCGCCACCTCGGCGGCGCGGGCCCGGGCGGCGACGTCGTGGTCCCGGTGATCGACTTCGATGCCGAACAGTCCCGCCTCCACCATGTCCGCGATGGTCTCGCGGGCTAGTCGCGGGCCGCGGCTGTTAGCAAAGGGGTGGGCAAGTACCGGCACCCCACCTGCGTGCCGGACGGCGGCCACGGCAACCGCGGGCGCGGGAGCCCAGTGCGGGACGTAGTAGGGCGAAGTTGGGTGCAGCACTGACGCGAAACACGCTGCCCGGTTCGGAAAGTGGCCGCGCGCGACCAAGGCGTCGGCAATGTGGGGACGGCCAATGGTGGCGCCCGGCGCGGTCTGTTCCACCACGTCCTGCCACGTCAGTTCGTAGTCCGCTGCCAGGTTGGCCACGAGCCGCTCGGCGCGCGTGTGCCGGTCCGCGCGTGCCCGGGCAAATATTTGGTTCAGCTCTTCGTCGGCCGGGTCGAAGAGGTAGCCCAACAGGTGCACTGACTGCCCGGCCTGGTGACAGGAAATTTCGGCTCCCCGCACTAGGGCGACCCCCGCGGTGGGCACGGCCGCAGCGGCGGCCTGCCAGCCTGCGGTGGTGTCATGGTCGGTCAGGCCCACCACGGTAAGGCCCGCTTGCTGGGCCTGCACCAGCAGCTGGGCGGGCGTATCGGTTCCGTCAGAGCACACCGAATGCGCATGGAGGTCTATTGCTTGGGGCACCCAGCAAGGGTAATGCCCACCTCGGGCCTGGACCGCGCTAGCGGGGTGATTTTCGGCGCGTTGTCACCCGCGTGGGGTGCAACAATTACCATATGAGCAACGACACCAAGCGCGACCCGAACAAGGTCACCGAAAAGCCCGGCGATGCCCGCTCGCAGCGGCCAGATTCGTCTGCATTCCGTGAGTTTATTGGCTCCCAGTGGGGTCCGCGCCCAGCTGGGCCGACTGCCGCTAACGAGTCTGCTCCCTATGCGCGGCGACGCCGCGAGAAGGTGTCAGCCTTGCGCCCTGGGGAGCGACTGGTGGTGCCAGCAGGCGGCTTGAAGGTGCGCAATAACGACTGCGACTATCGATTCCGGCCACACTCGGCCTTCTCTCACCTGACAGGGATGGGCACGGATTTCCTGCCAGACGCGGTGCTGGTGCTGGAACCGCAGGAACAGGGCCACGAAGCGGTGCTCTATTTCCACCCGCGCGCCTCACGGTCGAGTGAGGAGTTTTACGCTGACTCGCGGTACGGCGAGCTGTGGGTAGGTGTGCGGCCCAGTCTGGAGGAAGTGGAGACGCTCACGGGGATCCGTTGCGCCCACATCACCGGGTTGCAGGATGCCTTGGCCAAGGACGCTGGGGCGGTGCAGTTGCGGATCGTCCCGGAGGCCGACGACGCTGTCGCGGCGCTGGTCAATCAAGTGCGGCAGGCGGCGGGCATCGAGTTGGATGCGGCGGTGGAGCAGGCGGATGCTGCGTTTGCGCGGGAGCTGTCCGAGTTGCGTTTGACGAAGGATGCGTGGGAGGCCACGCAGATGCGGTTGGCGGTGGATGCTACCGCGCGCGGTTTTGATGACGTGTTGCGCCAGCTACCGCGGGCAGTGTCCCACCCGCGTGGTGAGCGGGTCATTGAGGGAGCCTTCGGAGCGCGGGCGCGGGAGGACGGCAACGGCTGCGGCTACGACACGATCGCGGCGGCAGGCAATCACGCGAACACGCTGCACTGGATCGCCAACGATGGACCGGTGCGGGAGGGTGACATGGTGTTGATCGACGCCGGGGTGGAAGTTGATTCGCTCTACACGGCCGACATCACCCGCACTATTCCGGTCTCGGGCAAGTTCAGCGAGCCACAACGCCGTATCTACCAGGCGGTGTTGGATGCGGCCGATGCGGCATTTGCCAAAGCCAGCGAGCCCGGCGTGAGGTTCCGGGACCTGCATGCGGCGGCCATGGAGGTTATCGCGGCCCGCTTGGAGGAGTGGGGGCTGCTGCCGTGCAGCGCAGTTGAAACGCTGGCCCCGGAGGGCCAGTATCACCGCCGGTGGATGGCGCACGGCACCTCGCACCATTTGGGGATCGACGTGCACGACTGTGCGCTGGCCCGCCGCGAGATGTATCTGGACGCCGAGTTGGAGCCCGGCATGTGTTTCACGATTGAGCCGGGCCTGTATTTCCGTGCCGACGACTTGGCGGTGCCGGAGGAGCTGCGGGGGCAGGCGGTGCGCATCGAAGATGACATCTTCATCGACCCTGACGGTAAGCCCGTTAACCTGTCCGCCGCGATCCCACGCACGGTGGCTGACGTTGAGGCGTGGGTGCAACGCTTACGGGCCGAGGGGCGTCAGTCCTAGCCCGGGCGGCTGCAGCTATCTCGACATAGAGCGGGGGCGGTCCAGTGCGTCTGGACCGCCCCGGGTCCATACGGCCCCCGACCCACCTCAGGTCTGGTGTTGGCACAGCGACTGGCAGATCACTGCTGCTTCGTTAGCGAGTCACTCGCCCGCCGCAATAACTGTTCCGTTTCCCCCCAGATCAACACCGAAGAAATTAAACGTCCAGAAGGACCCACCAATCTCAGCACTAAGCGAGATCAGCGCATATGTGTCAGCAAAGGTGCGCGCTTGAACCGCAATGGCCGGCCGCCCCCCAAATTCGCGTATATCTTCTCGCAACTGAGGATCATTGTGGTAGCCAGATCCCACCGAGAGCAAAACCGAATCCCTAGAAGGCAGTGCCGAAAATTCATCCAGATAAACAAAGGACATTATGGGACCGTCAGAACCAGGCGCATAAATCTCAGGCGGTGTATCACTTCCCGCAGGAGAGCTTTTCACCTCGTACCCCTGGGGGATGTTCATGGTGTAGTCGCCTTCGGGGGTGACTAGCCAGACTTTGTCGTCCTGGAAGGCGATGGTGCCTACCGGGCCCAGGGCGCTGCCCGTTGGGGACGGGGTTGGGGTGGGCGTAGCGTTTGCTGTGCTTGTCGGGTTGGTGGCAGCGGTCGGCGTGGTTGCCAAGGCGCCAGCGTCGGGGGTGGCTGGGCTGCAGGCACTTGCCAGCAGCGCGCCCGCCAGTACCGCCGCCCTGAGACTTCCAAACCCGCTACGCATCTGCGCCCTCCCACTCCCTGGTCGACTGTGACGCGCAACATAATGCCACACGCCCCCCGCCCACTAGGCAGGACACATTTACCGGTGCATAACGCCCGCCGCGCTGTCGACTCCGACCCTAGGCTGGAGCGGCAGCATCCCGCCAACGGCAAGGAGCCGACCATGGGCCCAGACGAAGAAGACCTGTCCATCGACTACGAACTAGCCGAACAACAACGCGCCCGCCTGGCCGCCGACGGCAAGGACGCCCTAGACAAAGGCATCAAAGCCTGCGAAGACTGAGCCGCCCAACAAACCACCGCCCGCTGGGGCGTAGAACCCGGCGCCCAACGCTTCCGCCGCGCCTACCAAAACTTCATCCTCACCCTGGCCGACGAACTACGCAAAAACGCCGCCGAACTCGACGAATTCACCACCCGCCTGCAACAAGCCCTAAAAGACTTCGCCCACAACGAAGAACAACTCCAACAAGCCATCACCCAAATCACCACAAACCTAGAACGAAGCAATAGGTTTGCGTTGAGTCCTTTCGGCTTGGAACAGGACACCTCCGATTCCCAGCACCTGCCCCCAAATATGCGGATGGACTGAATCGATCGGGGGCGGTCCAGGTGCACTGGACCGCCCCCGACTAACTAGCCAGTTACTCGGGCCACCGCACACCAGGCAGCAACGCGGCAGCAAACATGTCACGGCTGCTTAGTCAGCGAGTCACTTGCCTGCTGCAGTAACTGTTCTGTTTCCTCCAAGCCAACACCGGAGAAATTAAGCGTCCAGAAGGATCCGCCAATATTTACCGCCACAGAAATAATGAAGTAGCTATCGTTAATGGTCCGAGCCTGCCCCGCCACTGCCGACATGCCACCAAATTGTTTGATATCGTTACGAACTAAGGGCTCATTAACCATCGCAAAACCTATTGAACGCATTACCTCTGCTTCGCTTGGAAGACTAGTCAATCCCGGCCAATATTTATACGATACAAGCAGATCCTCACTTCCCGGCGTGGCGATATATGGCGGTTCAGTACCATTTACACTTGGCGTCACCCCTTGCATGCCGGCGGGGATGTTCATGGTGTAGTCGCCTTCGGGGGTGACTAGCCAGACTTTGTCGTCTTGGAAGGCGATGGTGCCTACCGGGCCCAGGGCGCTGCCCGTTGGGGACGGGGTTGGGGTGGGCGTAGCGTTTGCTGTGCTTGTCGGGTTGGTGGCAGCGGTCGGCGTGGTTGCCAAGGCGCCAGCGTCGGGGGTGGCTGGGCTGCAGGCACTTGCCAGTAGCATTCCCGCCAGTACCGCCGCCCTGAGACTTCCAAACCCGCTACGCATCTGCGCCCCTCCCACTCCCTGGTCGACTGTGACGCGCAACATAATGCCACACGCCCCCGGCCCACCAGGCAGGACACATTTACCGGTGCATAACGCCCGCCGCGCTGCCGGCTCCGACCCTAGGCTGGAGCGGCAGCATCCCGCCAACGGCAAGGACGCCCTAGACAAAGGCATCAAAGCCTGCGAAGACTGGGCCGCCCAACAAACCACCGCCCGCTGGGGCGTAGAACCCGGCGCCCAACGCTTCCGCCGCGCCTACCAAAACTTCATCCTCACCCTGGCCGACGAACTACGCAAAAACGCCGCCGAACTCGACGAATTCACCACCCGCCTGCAACAAGCCCTAAAAGACTTCGCCCACAACGAAGAACAACTCCAACAAGCCATCACCCAAATCACCACAGACCTAGAACGAAGCAATAGGTTTGCGTTGAGTCCTTTCGGCTTGGAACAGGACACCTCCGATTCCCAGCACCTGCCCCCAAATATGCGGATGGACTGAATCGATCGGGGGCGGTCCAGTTCACACACTGGACCGCCCCCCGGCTAACTAGCCAGTTACTCGGGCCACCGCACGCCCGGTGCTAGCCCGCCTCAATCTCCCACACGCCGCCATTGCACTCTGGACGGGAATTCTTGCTGCTCAATGTAGGCCCGGAAGATCGGGACGGCCTGTTCACCGGTGAACACTTCCTCCGGGTGAACATCCACCGAGCAGATGTCGCCGTCCTTTCCGAGCCAAGTCACGCTTTCCCACGCCGCGGGGTCAGCCACTGGCATGCGTGAGGCGATGTAGTGGTCGAACGTCCTGTCCGGGCGGGTTACCCGGGATTCGACGATCATTGCTTGATGGGCTCCCCGGCAGCGCAAGTATGTCTCTTTGACTATTGCCCGTGCCGGAAAATCTGAGGGGAACTGCCCTTCGGGTGCCCGCCAGACTTTCAGCGCCACGCATTCGTGTCCGTCAACAAAGCCGGGGTCGCGCAGGAGGGACTCGATCTCGTCTGCGAAACGGCTGGGGTCATGGGGCCACCATTCGAAGCACTCGTCTATGCCCTGAGGCGAGTAGATCACACATTCATAGGTAAGCATGGTCGAGTCGCTTAAACGTCGATCTCGCGGAGCAGGTGGGCGGGCGGCAACTCACCGCGCTCGATGTAAGCCCGGTAGACCGGAGCCGCTTGTTCCCCGGTGAAGACTTCCTCCGGGTGTAGTTGCACTGATGCCCGCGAATTTCCACCGGCATCCCAACTAACTTCGGTCCACTGCTCTGGGTCCGCAATCGGTTCCCGCGCGACGGCGTAGTGCACGTAAGACTCGTCCTCTTCGGTCACGCGAATCTCGACTGTGAGTGCCTCGTACGCCCCGGCGCTCTGGATGTAGTTGACTCCCGGAGCTTCCTCAGGATCTTTACCCTCAGGAGCGGCGGTAACGATGACGGCGAAGCAGTCGCCTCCGTCCAGGAAGCCTGGATCGCGCAAGTACCCCTCCACCTGGTCGGCGACGAACTGCGGCGTCTGCGGACGCCACACGAAGCTTTCCGTCCCGCTTTCCCTGCCTACTGCTGCGAACTCGAACATTCTCACTTGCTGCACCTTTGCTTGTTCGTGCGGTTGCTGACTTGTCTCGTACTCTACGGGCTGGCACTGACATCCGGAGGGCCCGCACGCCACGGACCAGGAACTGACAAAGTTCTGCGCCACGGCCTGGCAAGCAGCTAGAGAGCTGGCAGCAAAATCACCACCCCGACGATGCTCTGCCTCGCCGTACTCACAGCCATTTCTCTTCGCTAGTTCCAGTCCACCTAGACCCGGAGTACTCGAATCCGGTGGCATTGACCACGATGCCAACTGGCTAGGCGGACGGAGACATCTCCGACATCTTTAGGCAACAAACTCCCGCAACAGGTGGGGTGGGGGTAGTTCTTGGTTTTCGATGTAGGCGCGGAAGATCGGCACGGCTTGTTCCCCGGCGAGGAGCTCTTCGGGATGCAGCCTGATGCCGTCGGGTTCGTGCTGGTAGCCGCTCCAGGTCAGCTCCACCCACGCTTCCAGGTCGACTACCGGCTCGCGCGCCACCACATACAACGCCGTGGTGTGATCTGGCTGCGTGACTCGAATCTGCACCACCATCGCCCGCGCCGTCCCCAAACAACGAATATAGTTCTGTCGCGCAATGGCTCGCTTAGGCACATCATACGGATGCATACCCTCCGGCGCCGCCCACACACGCATCCCATAATATTCCTCACCATCTAGATAAATAGGTGAAACCAGTCGGTGCGCCACTTTATCAGCAATCAACTGCGGAGTCTGACGCTGCAAAATCTCCCCAAATTTACCGTCCCCAGCAAGGTCTGTAACCTGATACATTCTCATTGGGCCTCCACCTCCTGCAATATAACATCCGCTATTTCTATAATTCGCCCGTCATGCAGTTTCACTCGTGCTGGATGCTCGGGCGAAACATATGCATCGAAGGTTCTCTGCGCCAAACTTCGGCGAGCTTCGCCAGACTTGATCTCCACCCCCACCCAGGTGCCATCCTCCAATTGCACTATTCCCTCAAAACAACAGTGCCCACCGATCTCTTGTGTCGCTACTTCCAGCGACATACTCTCCCAGCCCACCACTCTCCCCTCACCTCCTCCACCTCAGGGGGAACCTACATTCGGGAAGCGCGGGCGGGTTACTGGACTAGAAACCCATTATCTGCATGAGTATTTAGCCTTCTATTTGTCGTAGCAGGTGGGGTGGGGGTAGTTCTTGGTTTTCGATGTAGGCGCGGAAGATCGGGACTGCTTGTTCCCCGGTGAGGAGCTCTTCGGGGTGGAGCTTGATGCTATCTGGTTTGTGTTGGTAGCCGCTCCAGGTCAGCTCCACCCAGGCCTCCGGGTCGGCTATTGATTCGCGCGCCACCACATACAGCGCTGTGGTGCGGTCCGGTTGCGTGACTCGAATCTGCACCACCATCGCCCGCGCCGTCCCCAAACAACGAATATAGTTCCGCTGCACTACGGCACGCTTAGGCACATCATACGGATGCATGCCCTCCGGCGCCGCCCACACACGCATCCCATACCGCTTACCATCAACCAAATACCGCGGAGAAACCAAACGTCGCGATATCTTATCGGCTATCAACTGTGGGGTTTGCGGCTGCTCAACTTCCCCGAAAACACCTTCCCAAGTCAGGTCCACAACTTCATGTTTTCTCATTTCCCTCACTCTATGTAGTACGGTTTTTGTAATCTCTATGACTCTGCCGTCCCGTAAAGTCACCCGTGCTGGATGCTCGGGCGAGACAAAATCGTCGAAGGTTCTCTGGGCCAGGCTGCGGCGTGCTTCGCCTGACTCGATCTCCCCCCCCCACCCAGGTGCCATCCTCTAATTGCACTATCCGATCGCAATAATGCCACTTGCCGATATCTTTCGCCACTTCCGGCGGCATGCCCTCCGGGCGCACAGTAGCTCACCACTCATCCTTCACCTTCCTCTATTTCAAGGACGAGCGCTCGCTCGGGAAGCACGGGCGAGTGACTGGACCCGACGCCGATTGTCGGCAGGATGATCTAGTCTTCTATTTGTCGTAGCAGGTGGGGTGGGGGTAGTTCTTGGTTTTCAATGTAGGCGCGGAAAATCGGGACTGCTTGTTCCCCGGTGAAGATCTCTTCTGGGTGGAGTTTGATGCTGTCTGGTTTGTGTTGGTAGCCGCTCCAGGTCAGCTCCACCCAGGCCTCCGGGTCGGCTATCGGTTCGCGCGCCACCACATACAACGCCGTGGTGCGGTCCGGCTGCGTGACTCGAATCTGCACCACCATCGCCCGGGCCATCCCCAAACAACGAATATAGTTCCGCTGCGCTACGGCACGCTTAGGTACATCATGCGGATGCACACCCTCCGGCGCCGCCCACACACTTATCCCATACCGCTTGCCCTCCACCAAATACCGCGGAGAAACCAACCGCAATCTAACATCTTCGGCAACAGATTCCGGTGTCTGCGGGTGGCTTACCTGACCCAGCGCTCCTTCCCAGGTAAGCGATACTGTCTCATACTCAATCATTATATCTCACTCTCTGTATTTCAGCCTTGGTTATCTCTATGGTTCTGCCGTCGCGAAGCTTAACTGTTGCCGGATGCTCGGGCGACACATATCTATCAAAGACTCTCTGTGCGACACTTTGTCGCGCCCCACCAGCTTTTATTTCTACCCCCACCCAGGTGCCGTCTTCAAGTTGAACTATCCTATCAAAATACCGACACTTGCCGATCTTCTCCGCCACTTCCGGCGGCATGCCCTCCCGACTCACAGTCGCTTGCAACTTGTCCTCAATCTTCTCCGCCACGCTAATTCCTTTTTCTTCCAATTCTGCCAAGTATTGCTCAAATCCCCTCGCTTCGCTGGCAGCCGTTACCTCAGCCTCTTTGTTCTTATTGACGTATTTGCCAAAGACATCCCGCCCATCTCCGCGGTCTACCCCGAACAAGCGGTCTTTTATCTCACTGGGTAGGTGTTTGCTGTCTATCAGTCCCTTATCCGTGCGCGGTAGCTTGGCGATCTCTTCGGGCGTCAAACGCTCCACCGCCCCGGCCACTGCTGCTAGCTCATCACCACCCCGCGCCAAGCGCCGCAACACGGCCCTGCTGACCCCCGCCCCCCCCCGGTAGCTGCCGCAGCCACCGCATCAGGCACCAAACCCCCCGCCGCCCGACCAGAATGATCCTTAAACTCATCCCAACTAACCGCCCCCTTGCCCACCTCCAGCAAAGTACGCCCCGGACTATCCCACACCGCCCGCCCCAAATCCCCCACCTGCTGCCCCGCCAGACCGACCTTGGCCTCCAACTCCCCCCACGTCAACTCCCCCGTCGCCAACTGATACACCGACACCACCGGCACCCACACCGGCGAAGAAACCCCAACCAAAAGATCAATCACCCCCTGCCCAGCCCCCGCCCCAAAATCCCCCACCCACTCCACCACCTTCCGCGCCCACCCCCGCC
>NZ_MQVS01000004.1:195469-199267 GCF_001907235.1 Buchananella hordeovulneris | reverse complement strand
ACCTGCTCCCAGGTAGCAAGATCGTTGGTTTGGGCGACGTAGTACTGCAGCTCCACGAAGTACTTCGCCGCCAGCTCGGCCTCGGCAAAACCGGCTTGGGCTTGGGCCTCGGGAGGCAGGATGGGCTCGGGAATCTCTTTCCACACATACGGCCCGGCGGGCGTCGGACTGGCCGTCGCACTCGCGCTAGCGCGCGCCTCAGCCCGCTGCGAGGCCTCAATGCGCTGCTGCTCCATCTGCTGCCAATCCAACGACAACGTCGGACTCGGCTCCCCACCAGGCTGACCCTGACCACACCCAGCCAGCACCAGCAACACACCCACTCCCACCCTCACCAAACACCGCGCATCCATACCCCCAAAGTTACCCCGCTCACACCAAGCGTGCAGGAAATCAGCCCAGCTGTGGAAAATCGGGGACGGGCGGCGGCTGGCCGCTAGGAATCGTCGGTTTTATGGAAACGCAGCAGCAATTTGCCGAGTGCTTCCAGGGCCGCCGCGTGCTCGGTGGGGGCCAACACCGGCCGCCCGTAGGCGTCGCGGGCCAGGCCCGGCAGCGTCAACAGTGGCAGGTGTCCCCATGCCAACTCTGGACCCCACTGCACGCCCAGCTCGGCCGCCAGCCAGGTGCCGAAATCGGTGCCGTCGGCCCGCGCCAGCGGCACCGCCCGCAGGCCCGGCTCTACCAGGGCGGCCAGCTGCCAACCGTTCAGCAGGTGCACGACATGCCAGTAGTCCACCCGGCCGGTCGCTGGGTCACTGCCCACATACATGCCGGGCCGGGCGGCCAGGGACCGCAGCCAGCCGACAACATCGTCGGCCGCGGCTGCGGGTCCCTGTCGCAGATACTCGGTGCTCAGTACAGCACCGCCCCCTCCGAGGCGGAGTGCACGAGCTTGATGTACTTGCCGAGCACGCCCTTCGTGTAGCGCGGCGGCAGGGGGGCGAAGTCGGCGCGGCGGGCCTCCAGCTCCTCCGGGTCCACGAGCACGTCCAGGCGCGCGTTAGCCACGTCCAACCGGATGCGGTCGCCGTCGCGCACGAGCGCAATGGGGCCGCCGTCAACCGCCTCAGGCGCCACGTGCCCGACACACAGCCCGGTGGTGCCGCCCGAGAACCGCCCATCGGTCAGCAGCAACACGTCCTTGCCCAGGCCCGCGCCCTTAATCGCTCCGGTAATGGCGAGCATTTCCCGCATGCCCGGCCCGCCCTTGGGCCCCTCGTAACGAATAACGACGACGTCGCCCTCGCGGATGGTGCCGTCCTCTAGCGCGTCCAGGGCACCCCGCTCCCGTTCGAAGACGCGCGCGGTGCCTTCGAAGACCTCCGAGTCGAAGCCCGCCGACTTCACCACCGCCCCCTCGGGGGCCAGGCTGCCGTGCAGGATGGTGATGCCGCCGGTGGCGTGGATCGGGTCGCTCAGGGGGCGCAGAATGTCGCCATCGACGGCGGGCGGGGCGATATCCGCCAGGTTTTCGGCCACCGTCTTGCCGGTCACCGTCAAGCAGTCGCCGTGCAACAGGCCCGCCTCCAGCAGGGTCTTCATCAGCACCGGCACCCCGCCGACCCGGTCAACGTCGTTCATTACGTAGCGACCAAACGGCTTCAAGTCCCCCAGGTGCGGAGTCCGCTGCGCCACGCGCGAGAAGTCCGCCAACTCCAGGTCGACCTCGGCTTCCCGAGCGATTGCCAGCAGGTGCAGCACCGCGTTGGTGGAGCCCCCGAATGCCATCACCACCGCGATAGCGTTTTCGAAGGCCTCCTTGGTCATGATGTCGCGGGCGGTGATGCCACGCCGCAGCATTTCCACCACTGCCTGGCCCGAGCGCCGGGCCGCGGCGTCGCGCCGCCGGTCCACCGACGGCGGGGCCGCCGACCCGGGGACGGACATGCCGATGGCCTCCGCCACCGACGCCATCGTGTTGGCCGTGTACATGCCCCCGCAGGCCCCCTCGCCCGGGCAGATGGCCTTCTCGATACGGGTGACGTCCTCGCGACTCATCAGTCCCCGCGCACACGCCCCCACCGCCTCGTAGGCGTCGATGATGGTGACCTCGCGTTCCTCGCCGGTGGAGAGTTTGACGTGTCCGGGCATGATGGATCCGGCGTACAGGAACACCGACGCCAGGTTCAGGCGGGCGGCAGCCATCAGCATGCCGGGCAGGGACTTGTCGCAGCCTGCCAGCAGCACCGTGCCGTCCAGCCGCTCGGCCGAGACCACGGTCTCGACCGAATCGGCAATAACGTCGCGGGACACGAGCGAGAAATGCATCCCCTCGTGGCCCATCGAGATGCCGTCGGACACCGAGATGGTGCCGAATTCGAGCGGGTAGCCGCCAGCGGCGTGCACCCCCTCCTTGGCGGCCTGCGCCAGGCGCTGCAGGGACAGGTTGCAGGGCGTGATCTCGTTCCAGGAGGAAGCCACCCCGATCTGGGGTTTGGCGAAGTCGTCATCCCCCATCCCGACCGCCCGCAGCATGCCGCGTGCCGCAGTAGCTTCGATGCCTTCAGTAACCTGCCGACTGCGCGGCTTCATGTCGATGGACTTGTCGCTCATAGGGCAAATCTTATGCCCGGGCCGGGGGCGGGCTCGGCAGTGTTCACGATAGTTAACGCGGCAGGTGCGGCGGCCGAAAAATCCCGCCCCGCGGCCGCCGGGTGCGGCCCGCCGCGCCAGCCTGGCAGGCGGCCGCCAAATCTCCCTGGAAGCGGTGGTAGGTAAGCTGGATTACCCCGCGTCGGTCGCCTGGCAGCTGCGCGCCGACGACGTCGGCTAGCGCCGCCGCCCGCCACGCCACCGGCGCCACCGCGGCGGTAAATATCGCCGCCCAGGTGCTCAAGTCCCGTTGGCTGGTCTGTGCGACCAATGCTTGAGGGCGGAGAACCGCCCAGAGGATCTTGCTGCCAGCCACGAGCGTCAAGTAGTCCCCGGCGGCATCGCCTTGGAGTAGCGCCCCGGCACGGTCGGCACTGTAGCCTTCGACGCGCGCCAGCACGCCCCGCACCACCTGCGTCACCGACGGCAGGAAGGTCCACAGTTGCCGCCAGCGACCGTGGTGGCCGAGCGCGAAGCGTCCCACCTCCCTGGCGATAGCGAAACGCAGCGGCGCGTAGTCGCCGTTGGCACGACAGATTTCAAACAGGTCGTAGTGGAGGACGACGGTGCCGCCCTGACCGCCGAAAGAGTCGCTGAGCGGACCGCTCGCGGTCGTAATGACCAGCTGGGGCGGGCGCCGCAGACCGGCCAGGTGCGCCACCTGCACGGCAAAATTGGCTGCCCCGGGCAACTGCTCCGGGCCTACTAGCACGCCCTGGGCCCGCGTCAGCCCCCGACGCCGAAAACGGCCAAAGAGAATGATGAGCGGCCCCAGCGCGACCGTGAAAAACAGCCCAAACTCTTCGAGTAGGCTCGCCGCCTCGGTAGCCTGCCAGCTAGCGGGCACCAGCAGCAACGCCACCAGTACCGCCACCGTCGCTGTCCACAGCGCCAGCGACAGCACGGCACTAAGCAAGATGACCGTGAGCTCAGCGCGATGGCGCGACCGCTTTATCAATCTACGCATGGCTAGTTATTTCAATAGGCCGCGCGCACGAAGAAGCTACGGTGGTTGTGGTTGTGGGCCCCGCAACTGTGTTGTTGGGGGGCCCACTGGGTGTGGTGGCGGCGGTGTCCTACTCTCCCACACCCTGGCGGGTGCAGTACCATTGGCGCTGTCAGGCTTAGCTTCCGGGTTCGGTATGGGTCCGGGCGTTTCCCTGACGCTGTGACCGCCGCACGTTTATTTAACTCACCATGTCC
>NZ_MQVS01000004.1:0-195459 GCF_001907235.1 Buchananella hordeovulneris | reverse complement strand
GACCACACCCAGCCAGCACCAGCAACACACCCACTCCCACCCTCACCAAACACCGCGCATCCATACCCCCAAAGTTACCCCGCTCACACCAAGCGTGCAGGAAATCAGCCCAGCTGTGGATAGGGCAGTCTCGTGTCGCGGGGTGGTGTCCTTCAACAAGAAGGGGGAGGTAAGTAGGCCTTGGGGGCCGCGCTGCGAGGTGGGCCTGCTAGAGGACGCAATTGTCCAGTGGGTAGCGGTGCAGTGCCGGGTTGCAGGCCGGGGAGGCCAGAGCGCCGGATCGTGAACCTGAGTCTCGAATCGCGCCGGGTTGTAGGCCGGGGGAGATCGGGTGGTAGAGGTTGGGGGAGGGGAGGCGGTAGGGATGCTGCCCACACTGTCTCGCCCCCACCAAGATTCATGTAATACTTGCGCAAGAGTAAAGAAGGAGAAAAGTTATGGTCTTGCGTGAAGGACGCTCGGCACTGTCGGCATTCCGGAAGGGGCGCTTCCACGAGGCGGGCACGAAGCTGGTCAACCTGGTGGTCAACGTGGGGGTGGATGGCACTGGTCCGCTGAAAAGCGCTCAGGATACCGCCGCCGCTGCTCTGCAGCGCGCGGACGGCGACGTGGAGGCGGCCATCAAGCACCTCATTGCTAGCCACTCGCGCTCCGTGGGGGTGGCCGGGCTGGCAGCCGGTTTTGGGGGTATCGCCTCCCTGCCGATCTCGCTTACGGCAGACCTCGCGGTCGTCTCTACGCAGGCTGCCCGCCTGAGTGCCGCTATCGCGCAGCTGCGCGGCTATGACATTGCTTCCGAAGAGGTCCGCTCGGCTGTCGTGCTGTCGCTGCTCGGTAAGTTCGGCTCCCAGGCGCTGGAGAAGCTCGGCAGTGACACTCCGGGGATCGCGGGGTTTGCCGCGCTGCGCGGGCTGCCGACGACGATGTTGCTGGCTTTGCAGCGCAAGGCCGCTACCCGGCTGATGGCCCGTTTCACCCAAAAGGGACTGTTTAAGCTCACCAAGCTGGTGCCGGTGCTGGCCGGCATCGTGGGCGCGGTTGCCAACGTTGCGGCACTGCGGAAAGTGGCCCGCAACGCCAAGCACAATTTCCCCACCCAACAGGTAGTGCTGGAGGGCTGAGCATTCGCTTTGGCTCGCTCCGTCTCGGGCTTCGGCTCGGGGCGGGGCTTTGCTGTGGGCGCCAGGATAGGGGTGGGCAACAATACGCCGTCGGGCAGGAGGGCCACCGGCACGTGGGAACCAGGCGGTGCCCGCCGTGAGGGTGGTGCCAGACAATAGGGAGGTCCCCCGGCACGGGGGTGCCAGGCATTTCTAATCGGGAGATGAATACGGCCCGATGGGAGGTCCCCCGGCACGGGGGTGCCAGGGTGGTGGTGGGCGCCAGCAGCCGCCCACCACCACGGAATATGCAGAGGTGAATCCGGGCTGAGTGCCCCAAGTTTGTGGGGCATTCAACCGCACGCCAAGAGAGGGCAGCGTGACAGCTGTAGGCTCAATGACATCCGTCAGGCGACCGGAAAGGGGCAGTCATGCAGGTGCGGAAGATCGGTGCCATTGGGAGCGCGCTCCTCCTGCTCGGCGGGATGTTGACCGCCTGCAAGCCGGAAGGCGACGGCAAGCCCGTGTCTGGTGAGCAGCAGCGGCAGATCATCGACGAGATAGCCGCCAAGTTTGTCCAACAAGACGAATCTGACCCAACATATTTGGGCACCAAGGATCGGACGGTCACGGGGGACTTTGATATAGCCGAGGAATCCGCCGGATACAGCGCGGCGTTTGCTGGCAAGATGACTTTGCGGGTGGATGTTGACGCGAAGCTGTCCTTGCTCACCATGGATGTAAGGACCAGGGAGACGCAACCTGACGGTGTTGCTGAGGGCTTCGATTCAAAGTTTGACATGTACCTGAACCTGGAGAAGGACTCGGCCCGCATCTACGCGGGGCAGGACGGGCAATGGCATCAACAGCAGCTCGACCTGGAAAATTTCCGTGACATGGTGGGCTCCCCGCAGCTACAGGTGGACATTAGTTCCTACCTGAAAAATGGCGAGAAGGTGTCACTGGAGGAAAAGGGAGACACCTACGTTTTGCGCGTTGACCCGCGCAGCGAAGCTATCCGGGAACAATTTAGTGAAATCAGCGGGCGCGGGCAGATTAGCGACATCGCTGGGGAAGTCGAGATCGTCGTCGACAAGGATGACTACGAGATGCGCAGCTACCGAGTCGACACACAGGCGCGGTTCGAGATGCAGGGCGAAGAAGGCAAGATGCGGTTCTTCCTTGACATGGATTCTCGGGACGAATCGGTCAAGCTGCAGGTGCCGCGGGAGGCGCTGGATGCACCAGAAGCCGAGATTTTCCCGCACTAGCCGAGCTGGGATGTGCCCGCGGTCCGGGGCGTGCAAGGAGGTGAGTCCGGGGTGAGCGCCCCGAGTTTGTGGGGCGGGGAGCCATGCAGCTGTGGCAAGTCTGCCGTCCCGGTAGGCTCGTTACATCTTCAGACTGACAGGAAAGGCACAGTCATGAAACTGCGGAAAATCAGTGCCATTGGGGGCGCGATACTACTAGTCGGCGGGATGTTGACCGCCTGCAAGTCGGAAGGCGACAGCACGCCCGTGTCCGGTGACCAGCAGCAGATCATCGACGAGATTGTCGCGAAGTTTGCCCAGCAGGACGAAACCGATCCGTCGTACCTGGGGGACAGCGACCGGGTCGTGCAAGGGGACTTCAATGTCGCCATTGACGCCCCCAGTGCCCAAATGGAACTTGGTGGCAAGATGACTGTGCAGGTTGACACTGACACGAAGCTCGCCATGTTAGCCATGGATGCAGGGATCAAGGGGCCGCAGGCTGGTGGCGCTGGGCAGATGCAGACCAAGATCGACCTATACATGAACTTGGCGAAGGAACCGGCGCGGATATATGTCGGGCAGGACGGCAGGTGGCAGCAGCAGGAGATCAGCATCGAGAAGCTGAGTGAGCATATGGCCTCCCAGCAGTCGCAGGTTGATGTTGACTTCTACCTGAACAACGCCGAGAACGTGACCCTGGAAGAAAAGGGGGACACCTACGTGCTGCGCGCCGTCCCTCGTAGTGAAGCCATGCGGGAAAAATTCGCCTCCTCCAGTGGCGATGCGCAGATTAATGATATCGACGGGGAGTTTGTGCTCACCGTTGCCAAGGACGACTACGAGATGCGTAACTTCCGCGCCGACCTGAAGATGGTGGCCGAGACGCAGGGCGAAAAGGGGGACATGCGTGTCACCTTCGACCTGGACTCCAAGGAAGAATCCGTCGACCTGCAGGTGCCGCAGGAAGCGCTAGACTCCCCTGAGGGCAGCATCTTCCCGAACTAGCTAGCTCCACGGGGCGCGGGCGGGCCGCCGTCCCGTAGCTCGTTGACGTTGGTGGCGGCAGGTTCGCAAGGACCTGCCGCCACCAGCTATCCTCACCTAGGGAACCGTCGGCCAGCGAACGGAACCACCATGCTGCACTACCCCTTCACCCATCTCTGCTTGAGCGAGTGGTCGGCCCGCGGCTGTTCCCTGACCGTCCGGCCACGCACAGAGCGCACCGTCGAGGAGCTGTTGGCCTGGCCGCTGGCGTGGGTGCCGCAATTCCGCCACAGTGGCCAGGCACTGTGTCTCCATCCCGACGACGCCCTTGAGCTGCAGGGGCCGAGCGTGAGCGGCCGGGTCTTTGGCATGGTGGGCGACTGCCTGCTGGCGGTGGTTGACACGATTGGGCCCGACGCCGACGTGGCCCCCGCCGCGGCCGCGTCGCGGCCCGGCTGCGTGGTGGAGCTCGACCCCACTGCCCCCGACACCTTGCCTGAGCTGGGCGGCCCGCAGCCACTAATGCGCGTGGCCAACGCCAGCCTGGCGCGCTACGCGGGTGCCCACCTGGCCTGGCTGCGGGCCTGCGCCCGCAGCTGGCAGGCCCACGCTCGCGCCGAGCCCGACGCGGACGAGGTGGCGGCCGCCGAGCTGGCGGCAGAGCTGAGCGCCCGCGGCGACTTCACCGAGTTCTGGCAGGATGCCGCCGAGCTGCTGTGCGAGTTCGGTCCCAGCCGGGGCGGAGCCATGCTGCTGGAGCAGATGGGCGGCCGCGATAGCCTGCCCGCCTGCTGACGCACGCGCCCCTTTTGCTGCGGGCCGCTCTCCTCCGGCCAAGGGCGTCTGCCGGGTGAGGTGTGTCCACCGACGGCTGCGGGCCGCTCTCCTTCTGCCAAGGCCCGCTACCCGCCGCGGCGGGGCTCGCCCGGCAAAGCCACTACCCGCCGCGGCCGGGCCCGCCCACCAAAGCCTGGCCCCGTCGGCGGCAACTAGGAGACACGAAAGCGCTGCGCTGTCCCGCCCGGCGGCGTAAGGTCGCAGGCGTGCTACTCGACAATGTCCGGCTGGTGTCCTTCCGTGCTCGCCCTGCCCTGGCCCGGGCCCGCGTCGCGGGCCGTCTGGCCGCCCCGCCGCCCCCAGACCCGCAGCTGACGCGGGTGCGGGTTGCGCAGGGGCGTGTCACCCAGATCGACCCCACACTGGCGCCCGCGCCGGGAGAGGAGGTGCTGGACGCCGACGGCGCCTGGCTGTTGCCGGGGCTGTGGGACGCTCACGCTCACCTCGATCTGGAGGCCGCACGCACGGCCCGCCTGGACACCCAGGCCACCCGCAGCGCTGAGGAGGCCTTGGCGCTGGTGGCTGGCGCCCGCGCCGCGCTGCCTGTCGGGCAGCCGCAGACCATTCAGGGGTTCGGCCACCGGCTCGCCAACTGGCCGCGCGTGCCGACGGTCGCCGAATTGGACGCCGTCGTCGGCGACATCCCCACCGTCCTCATCTCCGGCGACGCCCACTCCGGTTGGGTCAGCTCGGCCGCCCTGCGGCTGCTCGGGCTGCCAGCAGCCAACGCCACCGACCCGGGCCGCCCCCTGCAGGAGGACGTCTGGTTCAAAGCCCTGGAGCGGCTAGACGTGATTCCCGGCACTGCCGCCCTGCGGGAGTCCGGCTACCTGCCGACCATCAACGCCCTGCTCGCCAAGGGAGTGACCGGGGTGGTGGACATGAGCTGGGGTGCCCAGCCGACTGACTGGCCGGAGCGGGCCCGGCGCCACCCCGCCCAGCCTTGGCCGCGCCTGCGGGTGGCGGTCTACCGGGAGCAATTCCCGCACTGGGTGGCCCAGGGTCTGCGCACCGGCCAGGCTTTGCCGGGTTCTCCCGTCGGCGGGGACGGTCAGGCCCTCTTCACGCAGGGCCCGCTGAAGGTGATCGCCGACGGCTCGATGGGCACCGCCTCAGCACATCTGTGCGCTCCCTACCCGGCGAACCTGCAGGTCCCGCACCCGCATGGGGTGGCCAACATCTCCCGCGCTGCCCTCACCGAGCTGCTGGCCGCCGCCCGGGCGGCCGACTTCGAGGTGGCCATTCACGCCATCGGGGACGCGGCCATGAACGACGTTGCCGCCGCCTTCACCGCCTCGGGCGCGGCCGGGCGGCTGGAGCACGCCCAGCTGCTGCCCGCCGACGCCCTGGCCCCCACTGGCGCCCTGACTCAATTGGTGCGGGCGGGCGTCGAGCTGTCGGTGCAACCCGCCCACCTGTGCGACGACTACCTGGCCGTGGACCGCGTCTGGCCGGGCCGTAAGGAACGAACCTACGCGTTCGCGGACATGGCGGGGGCGGGTGGACTGTTGCAGTTCGGCTCCGACGCTCCGGTCGCCCCGCTGGATCCGTGGCTGGCGCTGGCCACCGCCAGCACGCGGCAAACCCCGGACGGACAGGTGTGGTCGCCCTCCCAGCGCCTGACGGTCGAGGAGGCACTGGCCGCCAGTGTCGACGGGCAGGGGCCGGTCAGTGTCGGCAGCCGCGGCGACCTAGTGCTCGTGGCCACCAATCCACTGACGTGCCCGGCCGCCGAGCTGGCGGAGATCCGTCCGCTGGCCACGTTGGTGGCCGGACAGGTGGCCTGGCAGAAACCTTAAGAACTGGCACGAACAATTCCCAGACAACCCAAAGGTTATATTCCTGTCATCTAACGGCCAGGTGTGGTTGAGTGGGGGCGGCCACAGACAGTGTCCCGGGTATAGGGAAGGAAGAATGTTGCGATCGTCGCGCCTGCTTGCTGCTCTCGCGGTTGCTGCCGCCTCACTTGTTGCCTCTCCGCTGGCGCACGCCGCACCCCCGGCGGTGACCGCGCTGAGCGCCCCGGAGGTAGGTAGCGTCCCGCTGGTAGTCAGTCCGGAAGGGGCCCACCATGCCCAGACCATCCTCGACCGGGTCAACCAGTTGCGCGCCAGCCTCGGGCTGGCGCCGGTGGCCCGAGTGGGGGAGCTGGACGTCATCGCCCAGGATTGGAGCGAGCAGATGGCCGGGCGGCAGGAACTCAGCCACCGCCCGGGCTTCGCTGACATGTATCCCGGCGGCTGGACACGCGGCTCGGAAAACGTGGCCATGCGGGGCGGTTTCGGGGCCGAGGACGTCGGCGCGCAACTCTACTTGCAGTGGGAGAACTCGGCCGGTCACTACGCCAACATGGTCGACCCAGAAGTCAACGCCATCGGTATCGGCATCGCCTACAACGCGGCCGACGACTCCTGGTACGCCACCCAGAACTTCGCGGCCTACCCTGACCTCTCCCAGTTGACCGTCAGCCAGCAAGCCGCCGCCCCAGCCGCGCCCGCCCCGCAGGCTCCCGCCCCCGCCGGCTCGGAGGGCAATGCCGAGGCCCTAGCGGGCAGTGCGCCCGCCGCCCCGCAGGCCCCGGGCGATGACGAAGCCGCAGAACCGGTGGCCCCTGCGGCAGAGGAGTCGGCTGCCTCCGCTGCCCCGGCCGCGCCCGCCCCGACCCACAGTCCCGGCAAGCAACCGGTCGATCCGGCCGCGGTGACGACGGTACAGGCATATGCCAGCCCGCTGCCGGTGGCCGCCGCCGCCCACGCGCCCGCGACGCGCCTGGCCTCGACCGGCCTCAACGTTTGGCTGCCCGCCGTGGCCGGGGCGGGACTGTGTCTGGGGGCCAGCCTGTTGTGGGTGCGCCGCCGCCGCACCATCGACTAGGAGCCACCCGCCTGGGCCCCGGCAGACGCCGGGGCCCAGTCCTATCTAGGGCTCGTTCATCACCCCGAACGGCACGTGCACGCTCGGGGTGGGCGAGAACTCCAGGTGCCGCAGCTGGTCGTCGAAGAAGATATGGGGTTGCAGCACCTCCAGCACACGGGACTTCTCCACCCCGCCGAGGAAAAAGGCGTCGTTGACATGCAGACCCCAGTTCTGGATGGTGCGCACCACCCGCGTGTGGGCGGGGGCGCTGCGAGCGGTGACCACCGCCACCCGCAGGCGGCGCTGATAGGCGGCGTCGGCGGCCACACGTTGCTCCTCCAGCGCCTGAATCCGATTCAGGCCCGCCAGGAAGTCCGCGAGGCGACCGCGCTCCATCGCCACCTCGGCGAGCCGCTCCTCGTTCTCCTGGAACGCTTGCAGTCCCTCGCGTTGGTTGATGCGTTCCGAGGCGTCGTCAGCCAGCACCCCGTCGAAGTCAAAAGCCACCAGCAGCTCCTCGCCGCCCGGATCTTGCCTGCTGGGGCCCACCACCTGGCCGGCGGCGAATCCCAGCCGGGTGGCCTCCCGCACGTCGTCCGGGTTAGCCGACAAAAATAGCGACATGTCGAAGGCCGCCATAAAGGGGTAGGGGCTGCGGCCCTGTGTAAACACTGCCCGGGTGATGGGCAGGCCGTGGTGCTTGATCGACTCCATCACCCGCAGGCCGGTCTCGGGGTCGTTGCGGGACAGCACGATCACCTCCACCAGCGGCGTGGTGGCCGACAAACTGTTCAGGGCCAACAAGCGCCGCAGGAAGGGGAAAGCCACCCCGGGCTGCAGGGGGGCGTGCAGGTGCGCGGCCTGGTACTCGCGGTACGCCTGCTCTCCCTGCTCGCGAAAGACCGCATCCGACTCGGTCAGATCGAATAGGGCGCTGGACGCCACCCCCACCACTAGGCTGTTGGTCAGATCAAGCATGCGTGTTCCCTCCCACGCAGCGAGGCTACTGCACGGCACTGACTTCCTGACTGGCCCCGCTCAACTCAACAGGTCGTCGACCGCGTGGCGGCGCCGCAGCAGCTCGACGGCCGACGTCTGGCTCTCGTCGTACGCCCGGCTGCCGAGCAGTGCCACCACCGCTGCGCGTCCCACTGTCCGCTCCGCTGCCTCGAAGACCGCGAGATCCTGCCAGGCCGCTCCGAGGATGCGCTGGCGGAGGCTCGGCAGGGCCAGCCCGTCCAGGCCGGGATAGAGGATGAAGGGGTCGCCGCCGGGCAGTGCCCCGCCCGCACAGGTGTCCTGATAGGGATCGATGCGGTGCCGGGCGAGCGCCGTGTAGTAGAAATTCAGTCCCCAGTGCAGGAAGCCCTGCGCCCCGCTGAGGAATAGCTGCTCAGCCAGGATCCGATGCCGGGTGGCAGGTTGTGCAATGAAACGGTTGGCTACCGCGCGGTTTTGGGCGACGCAGTGGTAGACCCAATCCGCCCGCCGCCCCGCCTGCCAAAACTGGCGCACGGCGTCGGTGGCCACCACGGGCGTCTGCACCAGGGTGGCAAGCTCAGGAGCCGAGACGGCGTCGAGAACCTGCGCCCCGGCCAACAGGTCTTGCACGATCGCACTGGCCTGGCTGTAGGAGCCCACGTTGTGGGCGTGCGGCTCGTCGGACACGTGCCACCACACGTGCTCCGCCCCGACGGCCCGCTCCAGGTGGGCGCGCAACGGGGGCAACACCTCGGTCAGGAATTCGCGGTAGCGCGGATCGGTGGCCGCCACATCCCAACCGAACTCGCGCCGCCCGTCGACCCAGATCTGCGGGGTGGCACGGGCCCCCCACTGCGTAAACAAGTGCGGGCACTCGATGTCCCGCAGGCCAGCCCCGGTGACCTCATCCAGCCACCGGTCCAACTCGCTCGTGTCCATGACGATGCGGCCGTCCACGCGGCGAAAATCCAACAGCTGCACGTTGGTCCGGTAGGTTCCCTCCGCGGTGTCCAGCGGCGGGGTCCACAGGGGAGCCAACACCCCGGTAACCCCCATGTCGGCCGCTGCCTCCAGGTAGGAACGTAGCGATGCCCAGTGGGCGGGGGAGTAGGGGGAGACACCCAGCTGGTCAGCCAGGGCATCGGCATGCAGCCACTGGAGGAACCGCACCCGGCTGCGCCCGAGCTCCTGCGGCACCAGGCGCACCGCCAACGGGTGCCGGAACAGGACTTCCGCGCCCTGGCTGACGGTGACCACGATCTGGCGTGTGCCCGGACCCAGTTCAACATCGACCCACAGACTGTGCCAACCGACATGGCTGAACGCCACCTGCCCCGTGGAGGGGTAGAGCGGGTCGGGTAGCAACGTGGGCAGGGTGGCCAGCATGTCCGGGTCGTGGTCGGTGAAGCACGGCACCGTCACCGGTACCAGACCCACCTGCCACAGCTGCACGTAGGCATCGTCGGCGGTGACGGACACGGTGACGGTATCGGCGGGGGCGGAGTTGGCGCTCGGTGGCGGCAGTAGCGCCACCTGGAAGCTCAAACGCTCCCCGATGAGGCCGCTAAACGCGGCGGTCAGGGCAGGTGGCTCCTGGCCTGGTAGCACCTTGGTGACCGCGTCAACGAGACGTACTTGCCACATGTCATTCCCCTCCGAAACCGGAACTAGTAATGCCTTGGACGAACTTGCGCTGTAAAAACACGTAGACGATGAACGGCACCATGAAGGCCACCGTCGTGCCGGCCATCACCATGCCGAACTCGGTGCTGAAGGAGCCTTTGAGCTGGGAGATGGCCACGGTGACGGTGCGACTGCTGTCCGAGGTGATGGCGATCAACGGCCAGAGGAAGTCGTTCCAGGTGGTCAGGAACGTGAAGACCGTGAGGGCCACCAGCACCGGCCGAATGAGCGGCAGGATTATGTGGGTGAAGACCCGCCAGTGGGAGGCCCCATCGATGCGAGCCGCGTCCAGCAGCGAGTCGGGGATGGACAGCATGAACTGCCGGATGAGGAACACCCCGAATGCGTTCACCACGGGCAGTGCCAGGCTCAGCGGGGTGCCCAGAATGCCGAGCTGACGGAAGATGATGAACAGGGGAATCATCGTCACCTGGCCCGGCACCATCATGGTGGCGACGTAGAACCAGAACAGCTTGTTATGGCCCGGGAAACCCAGCTTGGCAAACCCGTAGGCAGCCAGCGCGCACACCACATTATTGAGCACGCAGGCGATGAGCACGACCAGTAGCGAGTTGCGTATCGCCACCCCGAACTCTTGCACCGTGAAGAGGTTGATGAAGTTATCGAGGGTGAACTGGCCTGCCGAGAACCGCAAGACCGAGGTTCGCTGGAAGGCGGTAAGCACCATGAGCCCGAAGGGTAGGACGGCGAGCAGCAACAACACCGCGGTGCAGGACCACAACAGCCCCTTGCCGAGTTTGCTCATTTGTCTTCCCTTCCGAACGCCAGCCGCTGGAGGGCGGAGCAGCCGACCACGATGACCAGCAGCAGCATCGCAATGGCGGAGGCGTAGCCCATGCGGTAGCCCCCGGCGAAGGCCAGCTCGTAGATTGCCATGACGATCGTGGTGGTCGCCCCGCCGGGCCCGCCGCCCGTCATGGCGTACACCAAATCAAAGACCTGGAAGGACCAGATGGTGGAGAGCACCAGCACCAGGAACGTCACGTTGCGCACCCCCGGCAGGGTGATGGAAAAGAAACGCCGCACCGGCCCGGCACCGTCCACCATGGCGGCCTCATATAGGTGCTGCGGCACATCCAGCACGGCCGCGTAGTAGATGACCAGGAAATAGCCGATGTTTTTCCACACCGTTACCAGGGCCACGCACACGAGGGCCAAGGTGGGGCGGCCCAAGAAATTGATCGGCCCGACGCCCAGCGCGGCCAGCGTGTCGTTGAACAGCCCACCCTGGGCGGAGAGCAAAAACTGCCAGATGGTGCCCACCAGGATGAGGGAGGCGATGACGGGAATGAAGAGCACCGAGCGCACGAAGCTGGACAGCCAGCGGTCCCGGGTGCGGGCCAATAGTTCGGCCAGCACCAGGGGGAGCGTCATTTGCAGGGGCACCGCAATCACGGTGAAGACGACGGTGTGCCACAGGGCGGCGTGCAGCGACTGATCGGTCAAGAGCTGGCGGTAGTTGGCGAGGCCGACGAACTGCCCCGGCGTGAAGCCGTCGTAGTTAGTCAGGGACAGCCACGCCGAGTAACCGATCGGGGCCAGGGCGATCAGCAGCAGGATGCAGAACGAGGGCAGGACGAAGAACAGTCCGGCGTAGGAAGATTTCTGGCGCATGATGCTGGCGCTGGGCGGTCTCCCGCCCACCGTGACTGGTTATTGCAGTACCTGGCGGCCCTCGGCGGCCGCGTCCCGCATTGCCTGCTCCGGGGTCTTTTCCCCGTTCAGCATCTGCTGAAGGTTCTTGTACAGGGCGGCGTAGGCCCCAACACCCTTCGGCACCACCGGCAGTGGGCGGAGTGCTGCCGCGTGGGAGGTGTAGAACTGCAAGACCTCGGGCGAGAAGTTCGACTTTTCGTCCTTGCCGATGGGCGGGAAGTGCGCCTTGGCGTGGAACTTCTCCATCTGCGGGCCCTGCGTCATGAAGTCCACTAGCGCCGCGCACAGTTTCGGATCCTGGCACTGCTTGAGGATGACCAGCGAGTCCAAGGCGATGAAAGTGCCCTGTTGCTTGTCCTTGAGGGACAGCGCGAAGCCGTAGTCGAGGTTGGCGTACTTGGGGATATCCACCTCGGAGGCCACCGTGTAGGCCGACTTGCCGTCAACGAACAGCTGCGAAGCACTCGCGCCGTCGACCCCGGTGGCGTTGGCGCCGAAGCATCCCGCGTCCTGCATATCTTTAACGAAGTTCGCGGCCCGCACCACCTCCGGGGAGTCGAAGAGCACCTCCTTACCGTCGGGGGAGAAAAGCTGCCCACCGGCCTGCCACACGTAGGGGAAGAACAGGGAGTTCAAGTTGCCCTTATTGGGGTCGCCCCAGCCGGCCGCGTAGGGGGTGTAGCCCGCAGCGGCCAGCGGCTGGCAGGTGGCGAGGAACTCGTCCCAGGTTGCGGGCGGCTGCACGCCCGCCTTAGCTAGGGCCTGCTTGTTGTAGACGAAGATGCGGGCGGCGCCGACGACGAAGGGCACCGAGTACTGCTTGCCGTCAAACAGTCCGTGGTCGAGGAATAGCAAATTGTCGCGTTGCTGGTCGGTGAGGAGGTCGTCGAGCGGCACGAGGAGGTCCCGCGTGGTGTAGTCCCCGATTATCTCTTGGTACATGTACCCCACATCCGGACCATTGCCGGAGGTCACCCCCGTTAGGTATTTCGTCTCGTAGTTGTCCCACGGGACGATAGTGACCTCGATCTTGACCCCGTGTTCCTTGCTGAAGGGAGCCAGGATTTCGTTCCACATGGCCTTGTCCTGCTGGTCGTCGGCGAGCGGCGGCATCCACAGGTTCAAGGTGGTCATCTGGCCTCCGCCGTCCGCCTGCCCGGCATCGGGGGCGCTGGGAGTGCAGGCGGTCAGAGCGCAGGTGGTGGCGACGACTGCGATGCCGAGGCGAGACGGGCGCATGAAGCCTCCTTCAAGGCAGCTACTTTGCTGGGGATTTGTGAAATATATCTCACTTACGGATAGTTGTCTATATCATTTCCATAACTGATTTTCGCTGCCTGACAGTCGTAAGGTGGGCCCGTGGCCCGACCATCCTCGCCCCCGTCCGCGCGCGCGGCCACGCGCGTGCTGGCCGCCCTGGCCGAGGCGCACTGGGCGACCATCGCCGAGCTTGCCCACGCCGCCGACCTGTCACGCCCCACCGTGCTGGGGGCCCTGACGCTCTTCACCGAGTTCGGGTGGATAGAGGCGCAGCAACGCCCCAGTGCCGCTGGTTCTGGCGGGCGTCCGGCCGAGTCCTACCGCCTGGCACCGCAGGCCGCCACCTGCCTGGTGGCCCGGCTCTGGGCGCGAGAGGTGAGCGCACTGCTCCTGGATGCCACGGGCAGACCCTTGGCCCAAGGTCGGGTTCCACTGGCTGAGCCGCGGCAGGCGGCAGCCGTGCTGCAACAACTGGTGGCAGACCTACAGCAGCAGACCCACCGCAGCGAGCTGACCCTCGCGGTCGTGGCCACCATGGGGATTTGCCGCCAGGGCCGCGTGTTGGAAAGCGTCGTCTTTCCCCAGCTGGTGGGTTCGCGGGTGGCCGATGACTTGGCGGAACGGTGGGGCTGCAGCGTCGACTTCGACAATGATGCCAATCTGTCTGCCCTCGCGCAGTTGGCCGACCTAGGGCGGGACGATCCCCACCTGAGCATGGTGGCCATCCACGTTGACGAAAGTCCGGGCTGCGGCCTGATAGTCAATCAGCAGCTATGGCAGGGGGCGCACGGGGCCGCAGGTGAGCTGGCCTTTGGGGCGGACATGTCCTGGCACGTGATGGAGCGCAGGCTGCGGCAGGCGGCCGCCGCCCGCCAGTGCACGCCCCGCGATATCTTCCAGGCCGCTCGGGCCGGGGACCGGGCCGCCCGGGCGCTCATGGCACAGGCCATAGACGCTCTCGCCGACGGCATCATTAAGCTGCTTTTGGTGCTCGATCCGCACGTGCTTAGTCTGGCTGGGCCGGGGGTGCAAAGCGAGCTGTGGGCGGCGCGGCTGCAACGACGTCTCGCCCCACACGTGCCGCGGCTTCCCGAGATTGTGGTGCGGGAAATGGACGAATCCGTCCTGGCGGGTGGCTGTCTGCGGGCGGGCGAGCAGCTGCGGCAGCAGCGCGAACAGCGGCTGCGCAGCCTGCCCGGGCTGGCACCGGTGGCGCACCCGCGGCTCCGGTAGTTCAGCTGCCCAGGGCTAGTGGTAATCGGCGATGGCACGCCCGAGCGTCACGAGATCGTCGGTGAGGCGCCCGTTGGCGGTCAGGAGGTAGTAGCGCTCGGGGGCCTTGCCGGGAATGACGTAGCACGAGGCCAGGCCCGCCACTTCTCCACAAAAGCCGCCGGAAAAGTCCACGACGTTGGCCGAAGAATCGCGGGCGGCGGCCACTTCGGCGGCGGAAGCATCGAGTGAGGAGATAAGCAGGGGGTCGTTGGACTTTGTCCAGTAGGTGTAGGGCGGGGATGCCTCAAACTCCAGGCCTGGCACCTGGGTGGGGAGCGTTGCGGGGTCGACAGGCAGGAACGCGTCGGCGGGGATCTGCGTCTCTTGGACATCGGCACCCTCGCTGTCCTGCACGGCGGTGCGGTTGTCGTGTCGATCCGCCGTCTCCTGCGGGGTTGCCAGCTCGGGGGCAGCTGCGAGGACTTCTTCGGTACCGGGGCCCGCGGACTGGGTTGAGTGGGCGGCGCTGGTGGCCGCCGCCGTGGTATCGCCAGAGTCGCTAAAGAAGAATGCGCCCAAGGTGCCGCCTATGCCGACGCCGAGGGTTAACAGGCATGCGCCCACGACGAGGACATTCTTACGCCGGGCCGCAGCTAATGCTCGCGGCAGCGCGGTGCCGTAGGGATTGGTGGCACCCCGGTAGGGCGACACGGCATCTTCCACCCGAAACTCATCGTCGCCCGCCTCGGGAGATTCGCTCCCCCCGGCACCCACTATTTCCAGCCACGGGGGAGTGCTGGGGGTGTCCGGGACGCCGGGCCCGGCCGCTGGGGCGGCAGGGGCCTGCCCGGGACCGGCAGACATCGACCAGGCGGGCACCGCGGTTGCGGGGGGCGGGGCGGTAGCGGCCACGGCCGGTGTCGGCAAAGGCAGGCTGCCAGTGGGTGGGGTAGTGGGGGGCGGGCAGGCGCCCAACGGGGCGCCGCCAGCCGGAGTAAGCGGCGGGGGTGTAGCGAGCGCGGCTCCCCCTGGCGGGGTGGCCGACGTGATGGTGTGGAGTTGCGGCGGCGGGGCGGAAGGAGGGGTTTGGCGGGGTCGGGTTGCGTCGTCAACCGCCAGCGGGGGTGGGGTGAGGCGTCGCCGGATCCCCCGCATAGTCGAACCCCGCGTTGGGGCGGGGGACGGGTTGGGGGTGGGCGGCGACGGGTGGGTGCTGCCGTCCGCCGGGGTAGGAGAGGGCGGTGGGGCCGCAGTCCGCGGCGCACGCGGCACGGTTTCGGCCGCCGGCCAGTTGTTGGCTGGTGGCGGGAGGGGACCGGAGGAGGGAGTCGACTCCTTATCCGGGGTGGTCATAGTGCCGCCGCGCCTTCTCCGGTGGCCCTAAGCGGGCATAAAACTGGCGGCGCGGCGCAGCAGACGTTGGGGGCGCTGAGCTGCTGGTGTGACTTGCGCATCGTGGCCTCCCTCTCATCTTGTGACTTCGGCACTTTATATGACGCTTTGCGACGAGAGTGCAACCTTGTGGCAAAGGGGGGCGGGTTGGGGTCGCAAATGGGGGCCTATGGGGCAAAACGGGGGCGCTAACGGGGTGGCGTGTCGGAGATGAGAGGTAGGCAACGCCGCCAGGATAGCGACAGGGTGTCAGAAAGATGGGTAAGGTGTGCCTTACGTAATTCCTATGGAGGTGGAAGATGACCGAGCCCCTGTCCGTTGCCCTGAAAAACGCGACGGCTGAGGCCCACGCCGAGGCGGAGAGTGCCAACTTCATCAGTGACCTGATGGAGGGCAAGATCAATCGCGACGCATTCGTGGCGCTCGCGGTGCAGCAACTGCCTATCTACCAGGCCCTAGAGGATGTGCTGGAGAGTCACTACCGCGATCACCCCCTGGTGGCGCCAATCCACGATGTGCGCCTGCACCGGGTGCCGTCCCTGCGTCACGACCTGGCCCAGCTGGTGGGCGACGACATTGCCGCCCAGCCGGTCCATCCCGCCACCCAGGAGTACGTGCGGGTGCTGACCCAGGAACACTCGCCAGAGCTGGTACTGGCCAACCACTACGTGCGCTATCTCGGCGATCTGTCGGGAGGTCAGATCATCGCCCGCCTGGTTCAGCGGCACTACGGGATCAGCCCGGAGGCGCTGACCTTCTACCAGTTCCCCGGCATCGACAAGCTCAAGGTCTACAAGGACGCCTACCGCGCCAAGCTGGACGCGCTGACTCCCACGCCGCAGGAGCGAGCCGAGATCATCGCCCAGGCGGTGCGGTCCTTCGCGCTCAACGCGGCGGTATTTGCCGACCTGGCCGCCGCCGGTTTCGTGGCCGACGGGCAACTTGGCGCTGCCTGATGCTGAAGGAACACCCGTTCGCGGTGGTTTTCGTGTTCCTGTACCTGTTGGGCACGGCCCGCGGGCAGGGCACCTACTGGTTGGCGCGCGTAGTGACAGAGCAGGCATTGGCCCGCACCCGGCCAATGGTCGGCTGGCGCTTGCGCCTTCATCAGTGGTTGGCCGCGGACGGGGTCGGGCGCGGACGGGCCCTGCTCAATAAGTGGGGATTGGTGGCAGTTCCCGTGTGCTACCTGACGGTGGGGGTGCAAACCCTGGTGTTGGCTGCCGCCGGGGTCACGCGGGTGCGGTGGCTGCACTTCACCCTGGCGCAGATCCCGGGCGCCTTGGCCTGGGCCACCATTTACTCCACCATCGGTTTCGCGGCCTGGTATGCCGCCTGGAGGGCGGCGGCGGGAGAGCGGCCGTGGCTGACAGCCGCGGTGGTGCTCGGTATCTGCGTGGCGGGGGCCTGCCTGGGGTGGCGCGCGCGGCGGCGGGTGCGGGCCTAGGTGCCTGGCTGCCGGGCCAACGGCATTGTTAGGCTTCGCCGAGCGGACGCACTCGGGCGCTCGCGTTACGGCAGAGGGGGCTAACTTGGGCGAACTGCGATTTCCGCGGGTGCAGGATGGTTTGGCCAACGCTTGGGCGGGGCCCGGGGAGCGGTTCACGCCGGAATACGAGGCGCGCCTGCAACGGGTGGCTATCACCATCGCCGCCTGCGGCTGGCGGCCGGCGATCGAGTTGCAAGGGACCCAGGACGGTGAGGTCGTCGTCGCCTATCACCCACACGTGGACTATCGGGCAGTCCTCTTCCAGATTGAGGACCCAAGTGAGCAGCAGCGGGTGGACAAATTGCTCGCCGCCGACAGTGTTGAGCCGGGCGGCGCCCAAGGGCTAGTGGCCCACCTGCTGGAGCGTTTTGCCCAGGCGGAGGGGGAGCGCAGCGGGTGTGCCCGCGCATCCGTGCCGAGCACCAAGGGTGGGTGCGGAAATTGCAGCTGCGGGAGCTGACGGTTCGGTTTGACAGGGAGGCCCAACCTGACGACGATTGATAATCGTTATCAATAGTTGTCTGTGCGAGAGGCTTTGTACCCGCATGAATCTTGCATCCCTATCCCGAGCGGGCCGCCGACGCGTCGGCCTCGCGCTGGCCGGTGCCCTGGGTTTGGTATCTGTGCTGGCCACTCCGGCCCTGGCCGGTCCTGATCAGGACCGTGAGCGCATAACCTCCCAGCACGTTGACGCCCCGGTGCCGGCGTGGAATGAGGGCACGCGCGAACTGTCCATCCTGGCTGCCGAGAAGAGCGCCGATGACGTGGTGCTGTGGCTCTCGCGCGGTTGGGGAACCTATCGCGGACGTCCCGTCGCCAAGTACCTCTACACGGTGCCCAGCCGGGTGCCCGCCCTGAGTTTCCTCGGCGAGCCTGGCACCGTCCTCAACCTCGCCCCCCAGGACCCTGGGCGAGGAAACGCCCCTATCTGGGCGGGATTCGGGGCCGACGCCTCCATCGTGGGGGCGGCCCACGAGTTCGAAGGCGGGAACTACGTGCTTGATCTGGTTGACGTGCGGGGGCCGGGCCAGGTGGAGATGTTCTCGCACACCGCCTACGGCGTCACCCGCTTCCTGTCTAGCCACGACTTGGCCCATCGCACGGTATTCGACCCGCGGCACACGCACCTGAATACCACGTTCTCCAAACCCGGGCGGTACGAGTTGGTGTACCGGGCGGTTGCGCGGGATGCCGATGGCCAGCGCCTGTATGCCTCGCCGCCGACGCCGATCGTGTGGCAGGTCGGGGGCACTGACCCGCGTACCGGGCAGATCAAGGACTTCCGGGCCGCCTTTGCCGCCAGCCCCACCGAACGCACCGCTGCGGGCCAGGCGGCCCCCAGCTTCGGCTTGCACCGCCTAGCCACGCTGCAAAATCCCGGAGACGAGGAGCACACCGAGTTCGTTTTCGACACCGGTAACCCCGCGGACACGGGGCGGGTAATCGTCACCATCGACGGTTTCTTCCTTACGGAAATGCCGGTGGAGAACGGGCGCGCGGCGGGCAGCGAGATGATTGGCCAGGCCCCGTCCACGTTCCAGGCCATATTCATTCCGGACGCAGACTCGGGTGTGGCGCGCTGGGCCTCCGCGCCTGTGCGCTACCAGCGGGCGGAAGAGCCGGTGCAGGTGACCACTGGCACCGACGAGCTCGTTGAGGAAACCCCGGCCGAGCCCGCCCCCGCGTGGAACGTGGACGAGCTGCCAGTGAGCGACCCGAGCGTGAACGTCAGCATCACCCCAGTGCCGGACGACGAGGATGAGCACACGATCCGCATCCAGGCCGCCGACCCGACGCTGCGCGCCGCATACAAGGTTGCTTTCTTCCTCGGGAGCACCGACGTGGCGCCGTGGTGCAACGTGGAGGGAGTGCTCGGAGCCGGTGGGGTGAGCGAGGTGGTGGAGGATCTGGAGGGCTGCACCAAGGGTGTCACGATGGTTATCACCATCAAGCCCCACCCGCGCTCGGCGGCCAAGCCGCTCCGGCACGAGGTGAAAGACATCGCGGTGGGCAGCGGCACCTCCTACCCGCTCAAGCTGGCACTGCGCACGGCACCCGCCCCGAGCGAGCCGACCGCCACGCCGACCGTCTCCCCGACCCCTTCTGCCCAGCCGACCACTAACCCGACGCCGCAGCCGACCGCCACCCCAACGGCGACGCCTGCGCCGGACATCCTTGACCAGCCGGTGAGCCTGACGCGCGGGCACGTGGACGTCCGCCTGGCCCAGACGGGGGACGCCTGGCAGGTGCTCCTTAAGGACGACACCTACACTGCCGCCAGCTCCTCTGTCCTGCGGCAGCTGGAGCAGGTGACTTTAGCGGTCCCGCGCCTAGCATTGCGTGCTCGCCCCGCAGACACCGACCCGAGCTTTGACTTCCTGGGGCCGGTGGGCACTCGCAACTATCTGCTGCCCGAGACGCAACACACTGATTTAATCTGGCCGGGCTTTAGCACCGAGGGCATCGATTACGCCAACTTCCCCGCGGGCATCGACTACGAACTGCGTTTGGCCAGCGGCCCCAGCGACGGGCGGGTGGTGCTCTACACCCACCAGGACTTTGGGCGTCGAGCCAACGTGCTGTTTGATTCGGCGGTAGCCAAGCCGACGGGGACGCGGGCGGCGGCGAGCCAGCCCGGCGTCGGGCGCATACACACCGTTGACCCGACCCATCTGCACGCCGCCTGGGCCTTCACCAAGCCCGGCACCTACGAGATTTCCGTGCGCGCGCTGAGCGGCGAGCGGGAGCTGGCCCCCCCGCGCACCTTGCGCTTCGCCGTTGACCCGCAGGCCGCCGCTCCGACTCCTGCGCCGGACCCCAGTCCCACGGCGTCCGTGACGCCCGGGCCGACGGCATCGGCCAGCCCCCTGCCGACCGCCGCGCCCAGCCCCACGCCGAGTGCGGTGCCCACCCCGGGAGGCTCGCCCGAGCCCACGCCGGTGCCGACCGAGGTGCCCACGCCCGAGCCCACGCCGGTGCCGACCGAGGTACCCACGCCCGGACCCAGCCAGGCGCCCAGCCCGGCCCCCGTGGTAACCCCGCCCCCGGCGACTGGCAGCCCGGCGGCCCCGGCGGCCCCGGCGGCGCCCCGCGGCCCGGCCAGCACCGGTAAGCAGCTCCCCCGCACGGGGGCGGACGCGGTGACCCTGACCCTGCTGGCCGCCACCTTCGTGGCGGCGGGGCTAGCGGTGCGAGTAGCCGGACGGCGGCGCGCCCGGTAGCAAAGTGACGGGAAGCGGACGGGAGGTGGCTGTGCTGTCCTCCCGTCCGCTTTTGTGACGATGGGTGAAAAACCCCTCACCAGCCGCAAGTGAAACGGTGGGTTGGCACAAAGCGCCGTTGGATAAGATGAGCGGCACTGAAGCAACCGCGTCGGCGTGTCGGCGTTCGCTACTGGATGCCAAACCGACCGGTTGCAGGAGAGGGAATGGTCTTGCTGGTTGCGTGGCTGGGTTTGGGTGCACTGTTCCTGGCACTCAGTGTGGTCGTCCTCGGGACGGGCTACGCACTGACGCGGTTTACCGGTCTGCGCCCCACCGATGCGCTAATCGTCACCCCCTTTGCCGCGTTCAGCACGATCGCTGCCGGCTCACTACTGGGAGTCAGCACCTCTCTCGGGTGGTCGGTGCTGCCAGTGGGCATCACTGGGGCAGTCCTGGCGCTGCTAGCGTGGCCTGCCCGCCTGGCCCCCCGACCATCGGCCGCCGACGACTGGACGGGTTCCTGGCGCTGGGCGGCGGCACTTACGACCCTCGGCAGCGTGCTCCACCTGACCCGCCTGGCCCGCGCGCTCGGCTCCCCGGTGGCCGTGTCGCAAACCTACGATTCGCCCTTCCACCTCAATCTCATCCGGCAGATGCTGGTGGAAAATGACGGCTACTACTTTCACGCCAACCTGGCCTCTTACGCCAGCAACGAAGGCTTCTACCCGGCCCTGTGGCACCAGACAGTCTCGCTCCTGGTCAAGACGACGGGGGCCGACCTGCTGGTGGCCAATAACGCCATGCTGTACTTCGTCACCGGGGTGTTGTGGCCACTCGGGGTGGCGGTGCTGCTGGGCACCCTCCTGCGGTCCTGGCGCGCGGCCGGGGTGGCGGGCCTGTTGGCGTGCGCACTGCCGCAGATGCCCAACCACCTGACCTGGTTCGGGGTGCTGTACGCCAACGAGCTCGGCTATGCCCTGCTGCCGTTCGGGCTGGCGCTGCTGGCCCGCCTGTTCTTCCCCGGCCCAGCCGCCAGCCGCTGGCGGCTGGCGGTGTGGGGCGTCGTCGTGCTGTACGTCTTCATGATCGCCCACCCGGGCAGCGGCATCTCTCTCCTGGTGCTCGCCGCGCCCCTCGCTACCGTGGCGTTCAGTTGGTATCTGTCTCGCCGCGGGGGAGACAACCGCCGCTGGCGGGTGGCGTGGGCAGCGGGCGGGGTAGCGGTAGGGCTCGGCGTCTCGGTGGCCCTCAATGAGCTGTCCTTGCTAGTGCCTCGCATCGTTGGTCTGCGCACCTGGACGGGCTGGTGGGGGGCCGAAGGAACGCTAACAACCGCCCTGTGGCGAGTATCCACCCTCAATCACGGCTACTACATCGGCCCGTCGATGACCATCTCTTACCTGCTGGGGGCCGTGGTATTGGTGGGTTTCGTGGTGGCCTTCCGGCGGTGGCAGACAGCCTGGCTGCCCATCTGCCACCTCATGGCCGCCTTCCTCTACGTGACGGCCTACTCAGGTGCCAACCCGGGACGCGCCTACTGGACGGGGCTCTGGTACGGCGATACCGAGCGCCTGGTGGCGCTGGCGGGCATAACCGCGCTCCCACTCCTGGTGCTCGGCACCCTGACGCTCGGACGGGCCGCGCAAGCGCTGCTCGACCGCGCCGGGTGGACGGCGCGCCTGCCCGGGCCCTTGGCCGTGTCCGCCGCCCGTCGTCGCCGCGTGGCTCGCTGGGGGCCGACCCTCGTGGCGCTAGCGATGCTCGTGCTAGCCCACGCGCACCCGACCCTGCGCCTGTCGTATTGGACAATCTGGCGAGAACACGCCTACGACACCAGCGAGACCATCGGCCTGCTTTCGGCCGATGAGTATCGCCTGCTGCAACGGGTGGCCCCGCAAGTGCCGCCCACAGACGAGATCCTGGGCAACCCCTGGAATGGATCGGTCTTTGCCCCCGCCGTTGCTGACCGCAAGTTCACTTTCCCGCACGTGGCGCTGCTAAACGATCGGGACGCCTACTACGTGGTCGACCGGTTGCGGACGGTGGCGTACGAACCAGAGGTCTGCCAAATCGTGCGCGCGCGACGACAATTCTGGGTCCTGGACTTTGGACAGGACTACCTGTGGGGCGGGGACCACTACGGCAAATCTCGGCAGTTCCCTGGCCTGCTCCGCCTGGTGGAGCGGGGGCTGGCCGAGGTTGTCGATCAAGAAGGCGAGGCCCGGTTGCTGCGGCTTACCGCCTGCGACTGATCGGGTCGGCTGCCACAATGGGGCCATGAGTATCGACAAGCGGCTCGGCGCCGAGGAATACGTCATCCTGCACCTGCGGACGCACATCAAGGCGCTCTTTCCGCAGCTCCTGCTGCACCTCGTGTTGACCGCGGCCCTGGTGTGCTACTTCGTCTTCGCCCCCGCCGACTGGGGGCAGCTCCCGCTGCTGGTCGCGATCGGGGCCTACCTGCTGCTGGTGGGGATCTTCGTGGCCTGGCCGTTCCTAAAGTGGCGCACCACCACCTACACGGTGACCAATCGGCGTATCATCACCCGCCGCGGAGTGGTCAACCGTACCGGCCACGATCTGCCCCTCCGCCGTATAAACAATGTGCAGTACGAGCGCAGCTTCACGGATCGGCTGCTGGGCTGCGGCACCCTGGTGCTGGAGACCGCGGCCGACGAACCCCTGACGCTGCCCGATCTCCCCCGCATCGAAAAGGTACACGTCCAAATCACGGAGGTACTTTTCGGCGAGGACGGTTTCCTCGATAACGAAGACGAGATCGAGTAGGCCCTGCCGATGGGGCGCGGGCCCCGTTTTAGCCCTTTGTCGCCAGGTTGCGACACTGCGGACACCTCGCTGCCACTTCTCGCCCTTAGGCTCTGCAACTATGAGAAGAGCCATCGCTGTTACTGCCACCATCGTGTTAGGCGCCTCGTTGGCTGCCTGCAAGGAGGAAGAGCAGGCCCTGCCCACCGCGGCCCCGGTGGTGCCCACCGCCCAGGCCACCGTCGAAAGTGAATCCTCTGCGGCACCGACGCGGACGGCCGCGCCGTCCGCGTCCAGTGACGCTGCCCAACCCAACGTTCCGGTGGTGCCCGGCTACGCCCCGGGCGAGTTTCCGCCGGTGGCCCCCATCGTGCTGCCCGACATTTCGCTGCTCACGGGCTCGGCTCCCGAGTTCGGCAGGTCGATTTCTGACTCCATCAAAGGGCTGCCCGGGGTGCGGGTGTCGTCCGCTACCTGCACCGGCGGGGTGCCGCATGCCACCAACTGGTCGGCCAGCCTCGTGGGGGACGTCAACCACATCGGGGACGACACTGTGGTAACCGAGCAAGACGGCAAAACCTCCGTCATCGGGGACGGGCAAGTTGTCGAGCTCAATAACGACGGTTCCGGGAAGAAGATCGGCAACGGCGTCATCGTCAATAACGGGGATGGCACAGGCGAATACATCGGCGATGGGATCGTGATCAAGGTTCTCGGAAACGGCGCCGGTTCGTACATCGGCGGCGGTTCCGTCTACACCATCCCGGGGGACGGCTCCGGCGAAATGGTGACTTCCGCGGACACCATTAAAAACCTCGGGGATGGCTCCGGTGAGCAGATCAGCGCTGCGGCCGTCATCAAAAACAACGGGGATGGCTCGGGGGAATACATCGGGAACGGAATAATCATTAAGAACAACGGGGACGGCACCGGTGAGGTCAATGGGGTGTCCATTAAGGTCAAGCCCCTGCCCAAATTGGCGCCGGTAGGTAAGTTCCCCGAATTGGCGGCCTTGGAACCCATCGACGTATGCGGGCTGGCGATCACTTTCCAGGACGAGGTGCTGTTCGACTTCGGCTCCGACGTCGTGCGCCCCGAAGGCGTGTCCTCCCTGCGGCAGTTGGGCGACGCCGTGGGACAGGTCAATGTGCCCAAACTGCTGGTACATGGGCACACCGACTCGATCTCGGAGGAAGACTTCAACCAGTCCTTGTCGGAGCGGCGAGCCAACGCGGTGGCCAAGGTACTGCGGGACAGCGGACTGACCTCCCAGATCGAGGCCACAGGTTTCGGCGAATCCAAGCCGGTGGCCCCGAACACGCAGCCTGATGGCAGTGATAATCCGGCTGGTCGTCAGCTCAACCGTCGCGCTGAGATCATTATCCCGGCCCCGTAAGTTCCACCTGGCCCGGCCTGGAGCCGGTCTGCGGCTCCCCCGTGCCCGAAAGTAGGTTTTATCCCATGCGTATGCCCCTGCGTGCTGTCGCCCTGGCCACTGCCGCGTGCCTGCTGGCGGCCTGCCAGGTTTCCCTTGAACGGGAAGCAGATCAGGGTGCGCCCACCGCGAGTGCCACCGGTCAGGCAGGCGCGGGGCGGGCGGCCCGCCTGCAGGACCTGCAGGCTCGCACCCGCGACCTGCTCGGTCAGTCCCGGTCGCGTCAGGCCGTCCCGTCGCTGCCCCCGGGCAGTGCCAGCCCCGCCCCGGGGGCAGCGGCGCCTGATGCGATGCCTGCCACCCCTCCCGCCACGCAGGGGGTGGAGATAACCGCAGGGGGCAGCATTGAAGACGAGCTCGGCTTGCACGAGGAAGAACCCTTGGGCGGCCAAGCGCGTCGGGACTGGCTCCAGGAGGCTGCCGACCTGCAAGTGCAGGGTGCAGGCGGAGAATTGGTGCTCGGCGATTCTCACAAAACCACAATCATCAGTGGCAACCTTTCCCGCCTGACCGTGCAGGGGCAGTTCCAGGAAATTGTGGTCGATGACCTGGGGGCGGCGGAAATAGTGGGCAATTACAACACGATTTGGACCCGCTCGCTGCAGGAGGCGAGCATCCTCGGGGACTTCAACCGCGTCTACTGGCTGGGCGGGGCGGAGCCCGCCGTGACCATCAACGGGCGGTTCAACGAGACAGGAGTGAACTAGATGACTGGGCAAGTGGCGGTCAAGCGCTTACTGCTCGTCGATGACGACACCGCTATCACCGCTGCGCTACAGCCCATCTTGCAGCGGGCAGGTTTCGTGGTCAGCGTTGCCGGTGACGGGCAAGCGGCCCTGGACATGTGGGAACAGGTGATGCCCGACGTCGTCGTCACCGATGTTCTCATGCCGCGGCTGGACGGGCGGGAGCTGGTGCGCCGCATACGCTCCCGGGGCAGATGGACCCCGGTGGTGTTGCTGACCCAGGTGGGTGAGTCATTCGAGCGGTCCGCGGCTTTGGACGAAGGGGCCGACGACTACCTCAATAAGCCTTTCGACCCCCAGGAGCTGATCTCGCGCATCCGGGCGGTGCTGCGGCGCAGCATGGGCGGGGTGCCGCCCCTTTCGGCCGCCCCCCGCCTGGTCTCCGGACTCCTGGTATTGGATCGGTTGGCGCGTCGCGTTACCTTGGCCGGGCGGGAGGTGCAGCTCACGCCGAAGGCTTCGCTGCTGCTGGATCACCTCATGGCCCACCCGGGGGAGGTGCATTCACGCGAACGGCTGTTGTCCACCGTGTGGGGTTTCGCGGTGGCCACGCCCTCCCGGGCCGTAGACCACCGCATCCGCGAGTTGCGGCGGGCCTTGGGCGATGATGCGGGGGAGCCGCGCTACATCGAGACCGTGCAGTCGATGGGTTACCGTTTTCGCGGCGAGGTGGTAGCGGCGTGAAGAGTGGCGCTGGGCGGGCGGCGCTGCTGATCGGGTTGTTGGGCGGGGCCCTTACCGCGGTGCTGGCGGTGACGCTGGCGGACGCCACCCTGGTGTTCACGATCCATCCGGCCTTGTTGGCACTGTGGGTGACCGTGGTGGGCACCTTGACGGCGGTGGCGGTCAAGTGGGGGGCGCTGCGCAGGCGACGGGCCATCGGGCAGGCGGTCGAGGCGGCGGAGGCGCGCGCCCGGGACGAGCATCGATCGTTCTTGCGGCGGCTGGACCACGAGGTGAAAAACCCCTTGACGGCCATTCGGGCCGCCATCGACTCGCTGGCCCCCGACGACCCAGCCGTGGCGGTGGTGCGCGCACAGGGTGAGCGACTCGGGCGCCTGTTGCGCGATCTGCGCACCCTGGCAGATCTCGATAGTGTCGAGATCGAGCGGGCGCCCGTGAATCTGGAAGAGGTGGCGAGCGATGCCGCGGAGGCGGTGCGCGACGAGGCGCAGGCCGCGGGGCGGCCCCGCCCGGACATCAGCCTGGTTTTCCCCACCACGCCGTGGCCGATTCCGGAGGTGCTGGGGGATGTGGACCTGTTGCTGCTGGCGATGCACAACGTCGTAGCCAATGCCGTGAAGTATTCCCCGGCGGGTGCAGCGGTGGAGGTGCGGGCGCACGAAGTGCCGGGCGCCGTCGTCCTGGATGTGGCGGACCAAGGTATCGGCATTCCGCCGTCCGAGCTGGATCTCGTGTGGTCTGAACTGGGGCGGGCCTCGAACGCGCGCGCGTTGCCGGGCTCTGGGGTGGGCCTGGCGTTGGTGGCGGCAATTTTGCGGCGGCACGGGGGACGTGCGACCCTGGCCTCGCTGGAGGGCACGGGCACGCGGGTTTCCCTCGTGGTACCCACCGGGCGCTAGGGGCTGCGCGCGCACCGAGTGCCACCGCAAACGGCGGGCCAGCCGCCTTCGCACCGACCGGATGGCATGTGACGTGTTTCACCAATCCCTGAGTGGGGGCCACAACGAACTTAGGGGCGAAAGAAAGGAAACGCGATGACAACTCAGATCATTGTTGGTCTGCTAGGTGGGCTCATTACTGGCATCTCGCCGTGTATCTTGCCCGTGTTACCAGTTATTTTCTTAGCCGGTGGGGCCCCGAGCGGGCGGGCAGTAAGCGGAATAAAGGTCGCCCCGGGGGTGCAACTCGGGGCCGGGGCCACGGCGGGTGGGCCCGCGCCGACGGTCTCCCGCGCCCGGCCGTTCCTTTTCGTGGCGGGCCTGGTCACCAGTTTTACCGCCTTCACCCTGCTCGGCAACGCCGTCTTGACCCTGCTGGGACTGCCGCCGGGCATCATTCGCTGGGCTGGGATCACGTTGCTGTTCCTCATCGGGGTGGCCATGGTGTGGCCGCGCCTGATGGAGCTGTTGGAGCGCCCCTTTAGTCGTTTCGCCCGGACGACCGGTAGGCGGCCCGGCAATGGTTTCTGGCTCGGGGTAGTGCTCGGGGCGGTCTATGTGCCGTGCGCCGGACCGGTGTTGGCCGCCGTGTCTGTGGCCAGCCACACCGGTGAGTTCGGGTGGGAGACGGTGGTGCTCGCCGTGTCCTTCGCGCTGGGTAACGCCATCCCGCTGTTGATCTTCGCGCTCGCGGGCCGCAAGGTAGTGGAGCGTCTCAATCAGTTCCGGGACCGGCAGCGCGCCATCCGCATGGCGGCAGGCGTCACGATGGTGGCCCTGGCCGTTGGCCTGGTGTTCGATGTGCCCGCCAAGCTGCAGCGCCTGCTGCCGGATCACACCGCCGGGGTGCAGCGGCAGCTCGATCAAGCGCTGCACGGCGAGCAAGGACGCGGTGGTTGCGTGGACGGCGCTAGCGAACTGGCCAACTGCGGTCCGCTGCCGCAGATTGAGGGCATCCACGCCTGGTTCAATACCCCCGGTGATCAGCCGGCCGACCTCAAAAACAAGGTGACGCTCATCGACTTCTGGGCCTACTCGTGCATCAACTGCCAGCGCACGGCCCCGGCGCTGGAGAAGCTGCACCAAACCTACAAGGACGCCGGTCTGGTGGTCGTGGGCGTGCACGCTCCCGAGTACGCCTTCGAAAAGGATGTCGACAATGTGCGCTCCGGGGCCGCCCAACTGGGTATTACCTACCCGGTGGCAGTGGACTCCGATCTGGTGACGTGGCGCAACTTCGAAAACCGCTACTGGCCTGCGCACTACCTGGCCGACGCACAGGGTCAGCTGCGGCAAGTCAAGTTTGGGGAGGGCGGGGCGGCCACCACCGAGAAGCTGGTGCGGCAGCTGCTGCTGGCGGCCAACCCGGACGTGCAGCTGCCCAACGCGGTCTTCACCACGGACTCGGCGGGCTACACGGAGCAGCGTTCGCCGGAGATGTACCTCGGCTACCAGCGAGCCCGGCACGTCTCGGGTGATCCGGTGCGCCCGGGGGTCAACGAGTACACCTTGCCCGCCGCCAACGAGCAGGACACCTTCGCGTTGGGGGGAACCTGGCAGGTCGATGCACAGGAGATCACCCCGGCCGCGGATACGGCCAAACTGCGATTGGCGTATCGGGGGCGGGATGTGAACCTGGTGGTGTCCGGCTCTGGCACGCTGCGCTACTCGGTTGACGGCAACCCGCCGCAGGAACTGCCGGTCCCAGCGGTGCCCAACGGGGTAGTGCTGGTTGGCGGCAGCGACAAGACCGAGGGGGTAGTGGAACTGGAGGTACCGCGCGGAGCCGTGCTCTATTCCTTCACTTTCGGCGCCGTGCCCAACATCTTCTCTGGCGGTGGGGGCATGGGGGAGAGCTGTGCGGGCACCGGCAAGTGTGGGGACGAGCTGGGGGGCGCCAACTAGGAGGCCAGCCCTCGCCCGGGCGCGCCTACCATGGGACATATGGACGAGACCAGCAGTGCCCACCTGCTTGCAGCGGTGGCGCGCGGCGACCGTGGGGCCTTCGGCGAACTGTACGACGCCTGGGCCCCACGGCTCTTTGCCCTCATCCTGCGGGTGGTGCGCGACCGGGAACATAGCGAGGAGGTCCTCCAGGAGGTGTTCTTGGAAGTGTGGCGGCAGGCGTCCCAGTTCTCGGTGGCCAAGGGCTCGGCGCGGGCCTGGCTGGTGACGGTGGCGCGCCGCCGGGCGATCGATCGGGTGCGGGCCGTGGAGGCAAGCCGCGGGCGGGAGACGGCCTTTGCCGGGCAGGTGGCCCCAGTCGCGTTTGACGAGACAGAGTTCGTGGCGCACACGCACCTGGCGGTGGGGGAGGTACGGGCGGCCCTGGACGTGGTGGGTGAACCGCACCGCACGACCCTGCTGTTGGCTTATTTTTCGGGCCTGACCGGGCGGGAGATCGCCGTTCGCCTGGGAGTGCCAATCGGGACGGTGAAAACCCGCTTGCGCGACGGTTTGGGCAAGCTGCGAAAGGAATTGGGGGTGACCCAATGACAGAGTTTGACGCGGACGAGCCGTGGTGGCCTGCCGACGAGGAGACTGCTGCGCGGCTGGGGGCAGGACTGACGCCGGTTGCGCCCCCGCCGGAACTGCGGGCGCAGTTGCTGGCGGCCATTGAGCACGCCCCCGCCGAGACGGTGGCGACAGTGCTGCCTGCGCCGGGCAGGCCGGTGGCCCCCGGTGGGCGGCAGGGGACGCGCCCGGCGTGGGGGCGCGGCATTGTCTACATCGCGGCGGCCTGCTTGTTGGTCCTAGCCGGGGTGGGCCTGGGGCGCTGGTCGGTGCAGGGCCCGATGGGGCAAGTCAGCGACTTTGCCTCGTTGAATCAGGCGCAGGACGTGCGGCGGATCAACGACCGGTTGCCGGATGGGCACCTGGCCACGCTTACCTGGTCGCCGCGGATGGAGATGGCAGCGGTGACTATGCCGAGCCACATGGATGTACCCAAGGAAAGTTGTTACCAAATTTGGGTCAAAAAAGAGGGGCAGTTCACCGCCGGAGGCCGGTACGCTCCCGTGTCGAACGGTGGGTTTTCGTTCATTGATGCCATGCCCACGCCGGGAACCGAGATCTGGATTACGGTCGAGCCGCTGACCGGCTCGCCCCGCCCGTCGTCGCGTCCCGTGGTGGTGTGGCAGATAGAGGAAGACCCAGAAATAGGGCAGAGTCCGGACACGCGGAAGGGGACGGTGTGAGTGCTGGTGGGACCAAGGCTGCGCAACTCGGGGCCTTGGTGGCTTGGTTGTGGCGGTTGGGGTTAGCGGTCTTAGCGATGTGGGCGTTGGTGCTCATGTTGCGGGGCCCGAGCCTGGCCAAGGCTTTTGACACGTTGTTGTATTTCACCACCTTGACGACGCTGGTGGTTTTTTTGGTTAACGCCGGGGCGGTCATTCGGCCGGTCATGGTGGAGGGGCAGGGGGGCCGCTTCGAGGGTTCGCTGGGGTGGTTTCGTGGCCTGGCCACGCTCATGGCGGTGTTTACCGGCGTCATGTTCGCCACGCTGCTGGACGGGGGCTACCCCGACCTGCAGGGCAAGATATCGCACCTGGTGTTGCCGATCGCGATGACGGTCGACTGGTTGGTGATCGGGCGCAACCAGACGCGCTTGCCGCTGTGGGTCCCGTTGTCGTGGGCGGTGGTGCTGACACCCTACTTCTGGATCTATGCCTGGGACGCGCGCGCGGATGGCCAGCCCATGTATGCGTTCTTAGACCCGGCAGCGGCGGACTGGTGGAACTGGGTGGGCATCGTGGCGGGCATCGCCTTCGGGATCGGGGTAGCACTGTGGCTGCTCGGGCGTTTGCGCGGGAAGTTGCTGCCCGGTTAACCCCTCCCGGATACCCCCGGGGGTATACTGGGGTGACTTCTACACCCAGGGGGTAAACGTGCGCATCGTAATCGTGGGGGGCGTGGCCGGCGGCATGAGCTGCGCGGCCCGCGCCCGACGGCTGTCCGAAGACGCCGAAATCATCGTGCTGGAACGCGGACAGTACGTGTCCTTCGCCAACTGCGGCCTGCCCTACTACGTGGGCGGGGAGATCGCACAAGCCGACGACCTCCTCGTCCAGACCCCGGCGCGCCTGCGGGCCGCCCTCAACCTGGACGTGCGTCCAGGCCACGCCGTCACCCACCTGGACCCGCACCGCCGCCGCGTGCAGGTGGCCAGTGCCGCTGGGGTCAGCGAGCTGGAGTACGACGCCCTGGTCCTCGCCCCTGGCGCCCGCGCCGTCACCCCCGCTATCGACGGCCTCGACTCGCCGCGCCTGCGCAC
This sequence comes from Buchananella hordeovulneris, assembly GCF_001907235.1. Taxonomy (GTDB): domain Bacteria; phylum Actinomycetota; class Actinomycetes; order Actinomycetales; family Actinomycetaceae; genus Buchananella; species Buchananella hordeovulneris. The sequence continues at coordinate 164,687 of NZ_MQVS01000004.1, read as the reverse complement.
CCTGCGCACGATCGACGACGCCCAGCACCTGCGGGAGCAGGTCGAGGCGGGGGCACGGCGGGCCGTCGTCCTCGGGGCAGGCTTCATCGGGGTGGAAGCCGCCGAGGCATTGGCGCTGCGCGGTCTGGAGGTGCACCTGGTGGAAGCCGCGGCCCACGTGCTGCCGCCCCTGGAGCGCGAACTGGCCCATCTCGTCGCCGAGGAGATTGCTCGCCTGGGCATCACCGCGCACGTGGGCCGCACGGCCACGGCCATCGACCAGCAGCCGAACGAAGACGTCGTGCACCTCGACGACGGCAGCGCGCTGCGCGCCGACCTCGTCGTCCTCGCCGTGGGGGTGCGGCCAGACACCGCGGCCTTCGCTGACAGTGGGCTGGCCTTGGCCGACGGCGCCATCGTCGTCGACGAGCACGGGCGTACCAATCTTCCCGCCGTCTGGGCAGTGGGCGATGCCACCGCCGTAAGTGACCCCAGCACCGGCCTCGTGCGTCCCACCCCACTGGCGGGCCCCGCCAACCGCGCGGGACGGCAAGTGGCCGACCACATTCTGCGCCCGGAAACCGCCCGGGCGCTGCCCGCCCCGCTCGGCACCGCCGTCGTGCGGGTGGGGCAACTCACCGCCGCCACCACGGGCGCCAACCGGGCCGCCCTGCAGCGCGTCGGCCGGGAGTTCACCACCCTGCATCTGCATCCCAACCAGCACGCGGGCTACTTCCCGGGCGCCACCCAGCTGCACCTCGTGGTGCACATCGCCCCGGACGGGCAGCTGCTGGGCGCCCAAGCGGTGGGCCGGGACGGGGTAGAAAAACGGATCGACGTGCTGGCTACCGCCCTGCGATACGGCGGAGGTGTAGCCGACCTGATCGATCTTGACCTGTGCTACGCCCCGCCGTATGGACAGGCCAAGGATGCCGTCAACCTGATCGGCATGGTCGGTGCCAATGTGCTCGATGGGACCCTGCGGCTTTGGCATGCCGCCGATCTCGCCGAGGTGCAGGCCACCTGCCTCATTTTGGACGTGCGGTGCCCCGACGAGATCGCCACCGGGGCGTTGCCCGCGGCGTTGCAAATCCCGCACACCGAGTTGCGCGCGCGCCTGGACGAGGTAACCCAGGCGGCGAACGGGCGCCCGGTGCGGGTCATGTGCGCCTCCGGGGTGCGCTCAGCCCTCGCGCACCGGGTGCTCACCCAGCACGGCTTCGACAGCGCCTCGCTGTCTGGAGGCATGTTGACGCTGCGGGCCTGGCTCGGCGCGCAAGCGGGGCAGGTGCTGCAGTGAGCGGCCTGCCCGCCGACCGGCGGCAACTGGCCAACCGCCTCAAGCGCGCCCGCGGCCAGCTGGAGGCGGTCATCGCCGCGGTGGAAAACGAGGGCGATTGCCGTCAAGTCGTCACCCAACTCGCCGCGGTCACGGCCGCCCTGCACCGCGCCGGCTTCGTCATGGTCGCCACCGCCATGCGCGAGTGCGCGCAAGGAAAAGACACAGATTTGACGGTGGAAGAGCTAGAAAAGCTTTTCCTTAGCTTCGCTTAGGAGGAAAACATGTGCCGGAAGGTGACGTGCAAGAAATGCGGGAAGCCGACGTGGGCCGGGTGCGGTCAACACATTGAGCAGGCCTTGGCGGGAGTACCGCAAGGGGAGCGGTGCCCCGGCCACGCAGAGGAGTCCAAAGGTTTCCTGCAACGGATACTTGGCCGCTAGGCCGCCGGGCGGCGGGCCATGGGCTTGCCGTCAGCGGGGCAAGGCCGCGGCGGCGCGGGCAAAGTCGCGCCGCGCACTGTCCGACAGTGGCGCGAAGGGCACCAACTCGACCTCCCCGCGCCTGGCGGCCTGCCACGTGCCCACGAGTCGCCCGGCCCGGTGCATGGTCGCGCGAAATACCCCGTTGTTGCCTGGTACCACCTGGCGCAGCTCGGCGGCGTCGGCCAGCAGCAGGCGATCCGGGTAGCCGAGCACCACCTCGTCGAAGGCCGGCAGCAGGTGTGCTGCCCGGCAGGCCGCCCGGGCCGCCGTCAGCTGGTCGCCCAAGCCCGGCGCGCCCCACAGCGTTTCGGCGCGCGCGTCGGTGCCGTAGCTTTCCAGCCCGGCCGTGGCCGTCGGCTCCAGGCGCCGCAGCAGGGTCAGGGGGAGCTTGCTCCACCAAGCAAAGTCGCGCAGGGTGGCGGGCCCGTGTCCCCACAGGTAACGGTGCAGCCAGTGTGCGGTGGCGGCGTCGGCGTCGCCATTAAAGCGCCCGGCGAGGTCGCTGCCCCGCGGTAGCCAGGTGTGGGCGTCGGCCACCAGCTGCTCTTTGCCGTCCAGCGGGCCGTAGACGATATCGCCCGTCAACAATAGCGTGATGCACACGTGGTAGACGGCGGGACTCTGGGTGGGCAACAGGCGCCTGACAAAGTCGGCGCGCGTCAGCGGCCCGTCGGCCAGCACTGCGTGGGCGCGATCGGCCAGGGCCGTGAGCTGCTGCACGGTCAACGAGCGGTGCGCTAGCGAACTGGCAAGCCCCGCCAGTTGCCGGTCGCGGGTTAGCTCCGTCATCCAGGCCAAGTCGGCGGCCGCGGTGAGGAACAGCGTGCCGCGCATGGGGTAGCCCCGCACGAGTTGCCCCGCCGCTAGTGCCGCGGCGGGTGGGGCAGCGCCGGTGGCGGAACGTAAAGCCAGGGCGCGCAAGGCGGCGGGCAGCTGTTGCCCCTGGACACAGGTCAGGTGCCGGGCGGCGTCAACGGCAGAGGCAAAAGGCCGGGTAGCCACGCCCTGCGCCAGGAGGCGCAACAGCGACACTTCCCGGCGGCGCGCCAGAGGCAGGGCGGCGGTGCTGGCTGTCATTGCGGCAGTCTAGGCGCTCCGGAAGCGGCGTCGCAGCCGCGCGCCTACCGCACTTGGCTGATGGCGGTGAGGAGCGGGGCGTAGTGTGCCTCGACGGCATTCTGGTAACCCGCGAGATCCCCGGACTCGGCGGCCACCAGCATCGAGCGGTGGGCGCGGGCTGTGTCGACCAGTCCTGTCAGTTCGGCGTGCTCCCCGGGCAACGACGGCAGGGCGGTCATGTGGATTAGCCACATGGCCGAAGCCAACTGGGCCAGCAGGAGATTATCGACCTTGGCCAGCAACCCCTGGTGGAAGGCGATGTCCTCGTCCATGAAACGTTGCCCTTGTTCGGCCTTGGTAACCATCCGGTCGACCAGCTCGTGCAGGTCGTTGTTGCGGGTGCCGGCCATGGCCCCCACGATCTCGGTGGCCAGGCCGAGGTCCAGCACGCGGCGAACGGTCACCACCTCCGTCAGGGCCTCGAAAGAGTCGGGGGCGATGGAGGAACGCAACAGGAGGGCCCGCACGAGGGGACGCAGCGACATGTCGCCGACGAAGGCGCCCCGGCCCTGCTGCACGCTCACAATCTCCAGGGCCTGCAGCTGGCGCAGTGCCTCGCGCACCGAAGAGCGTGATACCCCGAGGTCGTTGCACAGGGTGGCTTCGGTGGGCAACGGGTCGCCAGGCTTCAGCTTGCGAGCGAGGATGTAGCTCTCGATGGCCTCCATCGTGGCCTGTGAGCGGGAGGCCGCCAACGGCAAAGTCCCCGTCTGGCTGGGACGGGGTAACGGGGGCATAAGAGCAACTCGCTCTTCGTCGGGCGGCATAACGAGATCGTAACAGATGTCTGACAAGTGAGCGAAATGTGCGTGGTGACGGGGGCGACATTGCCCACCGGTGAGCGTTGCGATTGCGGGGATTGCGGCAGGCGGCGGGCGACTGTCGTCTGGTTTTAGCCAGAAGTGGGCGAAAAAAGGGAGTTGCGTCCGTCGGGGTGCGGTTGTATCGTTCGACGCGCGGCGACCTGCCGCCACATGTCAGATGTATGACGAATTCTCAAAGGGGAGGATGCTATGCGCCTCGCGAAGCATCGTGTTTCTGGCCTTATCGCGGTCTCGGCCGCGGTGGCCCTGAGCCTGTCCGCCTGTGGCGGCAAGACCGAGACCACCGACAAGGCAACTGCGTCCGGCGAGCAGACCACGCAGACCGAAGCCGCCCCTGAGGGCGGCGCTGGTGGCGAGATCGTGGCCGGTGTGGCCTACGAGACGACCAACTACCACCCGTCCACCACCTCTTCCGCCCTCGCCATGGGCACCAACTGGCACGTGGTGGAGGGGCTCTACCAGCTCAACATGAAGGACTACTCGGTCTACAAGGCCCTGGCCGCCGAGGACGAGCCGAAGAAGATCTCGGACACCGAATACGAGATCACCCTGCGCGACGGTGCCAAGTTCTCCGACGGCACTGACGTCACCACCGCCGACGTCGTGAAGTCCTTCGAGCGCTCCATGGCCGAAGGCAACCTGTACGCCTCCATGCTCAGCTTCGTCGACAAGGTTGAAGCCAAGGACGACAAGACCGTCAGCATCAAGCTGAAGGAGCCCTTCGCGGCATTCAAGTCCCGCCTCACCATCGTCAAGATCGTGCCGGCCGCCGCCTCCGACGACGACCTCACCAAGCTGCCGATCGGCACCGGTCCGTGGATGTATGAGTCCATCAACGAGTCCGAAATCGTCGCCGTGCCCAACCCGCACTACAACGGTGAGCTGAAGGCCGGGGCCGACAAGATGCGGTGGAGCGTGCTGAAGGACGACAACGCCCGCACCACGGCCGCCGAGACCGGTGTCATTGACGTCATGGAGGCCATCCCCGCCGACGCCATCTCCGCCGTCGAGAGCGCCGGGATGACCGTCGACAAGGTGCCCAGCCAGAACATGCCGTTCCTGCTGTTCAACACCACCAAGGCTCCCTTCAACGACGCCCGCGTGCGCCAGGCGATTCACTACGCCATCAACACCGACAAGCTGGTGACCGACAACATGTCCGGGGAAGCCATCGCGGCCAACTCGTTCCTGGCCACCAACCACCCGATGCACAAGGAAGCCAAGACCGTCTTCAAGCACGACCAGGAAAAGGCCAAGGCGCTGCTGGCGGAGGCCGGGGTGAGTGACCTGTCCATCACCCTGCTGTCCACCGACCACCCGTGGGTGGAGGGCCTGACCCCGCAGATCAAGAACGACCTAGAGGCCATTGGCATCAAGGTCACCCTGAAGGCCGAGGCTTCGTCCTCGCTGTACGAGAACAACCTCGACGTGGAGCAGCCGACTTTCGACGTGGCGCTCGCGCCCGGTGACCCGTCGGTCTTCGGCAACGACCCGGGCCTGATCGTCGGCTGGTGGCTCGGCGACAACAGCTGGACCAAGAAGCGCTCCTTCTGGCAGACCGGCGACCCGGAGAACTTCGCCAAGCTGCAGACCATGATGGCCGAGGCCAACAAGCTGGAGGGCGACGCCGCCAAGGCCAAGTGGGGCGAGGTGCAGGACTTCGTGGCCGAGCAGGCCGTCATCTACCCGCTGTTCCACCGCGTGCTGGCCACCGGCTACAACGGCGACAAGCTCGCCAACGTCGGCGGCATCGGCACCACCGGTCTGTACCTGCTGGGCGCAGCCACCAAGTAGTGCCAGCGGCACACGCCGCACACAACCCCAACTAGCAAGGAGGGGCGGGGCCTTGCATCCCCGCCCCTCCTTGCCGTTGCCGCAATATAAGGAGTAACGGCTCGTGTACAACCTCTTTCGCCTGATAGGGCGCAGGTTGGTGGCCCTGCCAGTGATGGTGCTCGGGGTGACCTTCCTGGTCTTCGTGCTCATGTCCCTGTCACCCATCGACCCGGCCTACGCCGCCCTGGGGGAGAACGCCACCCCCGAGCAGCTCAACGCCTACCGCGAGCTGTACGGCTTGAACGACCCGTGGCTCGTCCAGTTCGGCAACTACGTGCTCAACCTGGTCAAGGGTGACCTGGGCGCCTACGGGCAAAACCAGGCCAGCGTCGCCGACAAGGTCTTCGAGGCCTTGCCGCTGACCATGCAGCTGACCTTCCTCGGCCTGCTGGTGGCGATCCTGGTCGCCTTCCCGCTCGGCATCATCGCCGCCATTTACCGCAACAAGTGGCAGGACCAGGCCATTCGCTTCTTCTCGGTGGCCACCATCGCCACCCCCTCCTTCTGGCTGGCCATGATGCTGGTCATTGGCTTCGCGGGCGTACTGCCGGTCTCCGGCAAGATGCCGCTGTTCTCCGAAGACCCGTCCGGCTGGTTCCAGCGCCTGCTCTTGCCCGCTATCGCCTTGGCAGTGCCGGTCATCGGGCAGTTGACCCGCGTGGTGCGCACCTCCATGGTGGAGGAACTCGACCGCGACTACGTGCGCACGGCCCTCGGCGCCGGCATCCCCAAGCGCGTGGTGGTGGGGCGCAACGTGCTGCGCAACGCTCTGATCACCCCCGTCACCGTGCTCGGCCTGCGCGTGGGCTACCTCATGGGGGGCGCGGTCATCATCGAGATCATCTTCAACCTGCGCGGCATGGGGCAGGTGCTGTTGGACGGGATGGAGAAGAACTGGGTGACCGTGGTGCAGGGCGCCACCGTCGTGGTGGCCATCGCCTTCATCGTGGTCAACATCCTGGTCGACCTTCTCTATGTCCTCATCAACCCGCGGATTAGGGCGGTCTAGTCATGCGTAAGAACAAGATTGACAAAGCGGCCCGTCCCGGGGTGCGCGTGAACCGGTGGGCGGCCATGAGCCTGGGCGCCCGGATCGCCACCCTCCTGCTGGGCGCCATTTTCCTGGCCAGCTTGATCGGCCCGTTCTTGACCAGCATCTCGCCGACCTCCACCGAGTTCGGCAAGTGGCTGGCCCCCAGCGGCAGCAACTGGTTCGGTACTGACCAGTTTTCCCGCGACATCTTCACCCGGGTGCTCCACGGGGGACGCTACTCCCTCGGCATCGGCTTGGCTGCCACCGCCATCGCGCTCGTGCTGGGGGCGATCATCGGCTCGATTGCGGCCGTGGTGCGCAAGTGGTTGTCTGAGTTCATCATGCGCCTGATGGACGTAATGATGTCTGTCCCCGGCATCGCCCTGGCGGCCGTGTCGGTCCTGGCATTCCAGAACCCCGAAAGCCGCCTGCAGATGACCATCGTCATCACCTGCGCCATCGCCGCCGTCTACGTGCCGCAGCTGACCCGCATCGTGCGGGCCAACGTGCTGGCGGCCTACGGGGAGGACTACGTCAACGCCGTCGTCGTCTCCGGGGCCCGTGCCCCGTGGATCCTGATCAAGCACGTGGCCCGCAACACCGCCGCGCCCGTGCTGGTCTTCGCCACCGTGCTGGTGGCCGACGCGATCATCCTGGAGGCCTCGCTGAACTTCATCGGTGCCGGCTTCAACGAAGGCGACGTGGCCACCTGGGGCAACATCCTGTCCTCGGCGCAAAACGGTCTGCGCAACGGGGTGTGGTGGCAGGCGGTCTTCCCCGGGCTCCTGATCATGCTCACGGTGCTGTGCCTGAACATCCTGTCCGAGGGCATCACCGACGCGATGGTGGCCGCCCCCAAGGGCGAGGTGGTCGACGCCCCACGGGCCGACGCCGAGCGCGAGGCCGATCAGCTGCTGATCGACCCGGTCAAGGCGCACGCCGCCCAGGCCGAGAGCCTGCAGGAGCGCCTGGACGCGCTGCGGGCCGTCGAAGAACGGCGCACCGACCGGTTCGTCCCCGCCGCGGCGGCAACCCCGCTGCTGGAGGTCAAGGACCTGTGCATCCAGTTCCCCCGCCACGGCAACGTCAACGTCGTCGACCGCGTGTCCTTCACGGTGCGGGAAGGCGAAACCATGGGACTGGTGGGCGAATCCGGGTGCGGGAAGTCCATCACCTCGCTGGCCATCATGGGGCTGCTCGACCCGCGGGCCGAAATCAGCGGCGAGATCCGCTATCAGGGCCGCGACCTATTGCAGATGTCGGCGCAGGAACGCCAGGCGCTGCTCGGACACGAGCTGGCGATGATCTACCAGGACGCCCTGTCCTCGCTCAACCCGGCAATGCTGATCCGGTCCCAGATGAAGCAGCTGACCAACCGCGGTGGCACCCGCACCGCCCACGAACTGCTGGAACTGGTGGGACTTGACCCGGAACGCACCCTGGACTCCTACCCGCACGAGCTGTCCGGGGGGCAGCGCCAGCGCGTCCTCATCGCTATGGCCCTGACCCGCGACCCCAAGCTGATCATTGCCGACGAGCCGACCACGGCCCTGGACGTGACGGTCCAAAAGCAGGTCATCGAGCTGCTGAACTCGCTGCGGGACCAGCTGGGCTTCGCCATGGTCTTCGTCTCGCACGACCTCGCGCTCGTGGCCGAAGTGGCGCACTCCATCACGGTGATGTACGCCGGGCAGGTAGTGGAACAGGCCCACACCTCGGAGCTGCTGACCAACCCGGTCCACGAATACACCCGCGGTCTGCTCGGCTCGGTGCTGTCCATCGAGGCCGGCTCGGGCCGCCTGCACCAGGTGCCCGGCACGGTGCCCTCGCCGCGGGACTTCCCCGTCGGCGACCGCTTCGCCCCGCGTTCGTCGCACCCCGGTATCGGCCTGCACCAGCCGCCGGTGCGTGTCCAAGTGGGCGAGGCTGAGCACTACTACGCCGCCACCGTGAACGACGACGGCCACCGCCTCGACCCGTTCACCGGGCAAGCAATCAAGGAGGAGCAGCGATGACCGCCCCGACCCCGATCATCGAACTGCGCGACGTCCACGTGACGTTCAACGCCCGCACCGGTGGCCTGCTGCGGCCGCACAAGGTGCACGCCGTGGCGGGGGTCTCCCTGTCCCTCATGCCCGGCGAGACCATCGGCATCGTCGGCGAATCGGGCTGCGGCAAGTCCACCACCGCCAACGTCATGTGTGGGCTGCGCTTCCCGACGGCCGGGCAGGTGTTCTTTAAGGGAGAGGAGGTCACCAAACGCACCGCGGCGCATCGCCGTCAGATCGGCCGGGTGGTCTCCGTGGTCTTCCAGGATCCCGCCACCGCCCTGAACGCCCGCATGCTGGTGCGGGACCAACTGCTCGACCCGTTGCTGGTCCACCAGATCGGCACAAAGGAAGAGCGACAAGCCCGCGTGCGCGACTTGATCGCCATGGTGGGTCTCCCAGACAGCGCGTTGCACGCCCTGCCGGGCCAGCTCTCCGGCGGGCAACGTCAACGTGTCGCCATCGCGCGGGCCTTGTCCCTCAATCCCGACGCGATCATCGCCGACGAACCGACCAGCGCCCTGGACGTGTCGGTGCGCGCCCAGATCCTCAACCTGCTCACGGATCTGAAAGACGAGTTGGGCTTGGCCATGGTGTTCATCTCCCACGACATTCAGACGGTGCGGTACGTCTCGGATCGCATCGTGGTGATGAACCGGGGGGTCATTGTTGAGGAAGGCCCGGCAGCCCAGCTGCTGGCCGACCCGCAAGACCCCTACACCCGCACTCTGCTCGGGGCGGCCCCCTCCCTGCTCCACCCCACACTCTGAACCAAGGAAGTCTCAGTAATGACTACTGTTTTGCGGGGCGTTGTCCCGCCCGTTGTGACGCCGTTGACCGAAACTGGCCGGTTCGACGAAGCGTCGTTCGCCCGCAACATTGAGCGGCAGCTAGCTGCCGGAGTGCATGGCCTGTTCGTGCTCGGCTCCTCCGGGGAGGTGGCCTTCTCAACGACGACCCGGCGCCGCGAAGTGTTGGCCGCCGCGGTGCGCATCACCGCGGGCCGGGTGCCGATTCTGGCCGGTGTCATCGACACCCAGACCGAGCGGGTCATCGAACATATTCGGGACGCCGAAGAGCTGGGGGTGGACGGAGTGGTGGCCACCGCCCCGTTCTACGCGCTGGGCGGTGAGGCGCAGGTGGAGCGCCACTTCCGCGCCCTGCGGGCCGCCACCCAGCTGCCGATCTACGCCTACGACATCCCGGTGTGCGTGCACGTCAAACTATCGGTGGACCTGCTGATGCGCCTGGCAGCCGACGGCATCATCCAAGGGGTGAAGGACTCCTCGGGGGACGACGTGTCGTTCCGGTTCCTGGTGGCCGCCAACCGGGCGGCGGGCTCGCCGCTGACGCTGCTGACCGGGCACGAGGTCGTGGTCGACGGAGCCTACCTGGCGGGAGCCGACGGGTGTGTGCCGGGCCTCGGCAACGTCGACCCGGCCGGGTACGTGCGGCAGTGGGACGCCTACCAGGCGGGCGACTGGCAGACCGTGCGCGCCGAGCAGGACCGCCTGGCGGACCTGATGCGGATCGTTTTCGCCGCGCAGGGCATCTCCGGCTACGGCGCGGGGGTCGGAGCCTTCAAGACGGCCCTGCAACTGCTGGGGGTCTTCGAGACCAACCAGATGCCGGAACCGGTGGCGCGCTTGACGGGCGAGTCGGTGGCAGGCGTGCGGGCCGTCCTGGTGCGCAACGGGCTGCTGGAGGCCTGATGCCCACGCTGGCGATCGACATCGGCGGCACCAAGATCCGGGCGGGCCTGGTGGTGGGGGGCGACGTCGTCGCCTCTCACGCCCTGCCCACCGAGGCCGCGGCGGGCGCGCAACACGTGTTGGAGCGCGTCGTCTCGACGCTGCGGCTGTTTGCTGGCTACGACTCGATCGTGGTGGCCGCGGCCGGCGTGATCGCCGACGGGCGGGTGCTCTCCGCCACCGACCTGCTGCCCGGCTGGGCGGGGACCGACATTCGGGGGGCGCTGGCGGCCGCCAGCGGCCTGCCGGTGGCGGTGCTGGGCGACGTACACGCGCACGCCCTGGGGGAGGCCACCTGGGGGGCGGGGCGCGACTACGCCTCCTCCCTCACGGTGGCGGTCGGCACCGGTATCGGCGGGGCGTTCGTCGTCGACGGGCAAGTGCTGACGGGTGACCACCACCTCGGAGGTCACTTCGGGCACATGAGTGTGGGGGCCGCCGCCGGGCTGGCCTGCTCATGCGGCCGCACCGGCCATATTGAGCCGCTCGCGTCGGGCTCGGGGGTGTGCGCCCAATACCAGGCGCGCACCGGGCAGCCCATCGACGGCAAGACGCTAGACGAGCGCGCGGAGGCGGGGGAGGAGACGGCCCGCGCCATCATGCGCGACTCGGCCTTCGCGCTCGGGGAGTTGCTGGCCTCGGTCGCCAACTTCGCCGATCCGGGGGTAATCATCCTGTCCGGGTCGATGACGCGGTCCGGACCCACCTGGTGGGAGGCGCTGCGGGCGGGCTACGCCGCCAGCGCCATGGACCTGGCCGCCGCCACCCCCGTGGTGGTGGGCGAGCTGGGAGACAATGCGCCGCTGCTCGGTGCGGTCGCTTACGGAAAGGAATAGCAATGATTTCCGCCCTGCAGGGCAAGCTGATCGTCTCGGTACAGGCCTACCCGGGGGAGCCGCTGCGCGACCCGGCCACGATGGCCCGCATGGCACTGGCCGCCGAACAGGGCGGGGCGGCGGCGATCCGCTGCCAGGGGCTGGCTGACATCGCGGCCATCAAGGGCCAGGTGAAGGTGCCGGTCATCGGCTTGTGGAAGGAGGGAGACGAAGGGGTCTACATCACCCCGACCCTGCGCCACGCGCGCGCCTGCTCCCTGGCCGGGGCAGACATCGTCGCTCTGGATGCCACGCGCCGTCCGCGCCCGGACGGCCGCAGCTACGCCGAGACGGTGGCGGCGTTGCACGACGAAGGCATCCTCGTCATGGCGGATTGCGGCAGCTTCGCCGACGCCGAGATGGCGGCGGCGGCGGGCAGCGACATCCTGTCGACCACCCTGTCCGGCTATACCGGCGAGCGCCCTAAGACGGCCGGGCCGGACCTGGAATTGCTGGGGCAGCTGGTGGATGCTTTCGAGCAGCCGGTGATCTGCGAAGGGCGGGTGCACACCCCCGCGCAGGCGCGGGCCGCCATGGAGGCGGGGGCCTGGGCCGTCGTCGTCGGCACGGCGATCACCCACCCGACGTCCATCACTGGATGGTTCGCCCAGGAGGTGCACGGCGGCGGCGCGCAGTAGCCGCCTTGCCCTGCGCCCACCAGCCCGCCCGGGGCCAATCGCCCCGTCCTTGCGGCACCAGCCCGCCCTCATTGCACCGTTGTGAGGGCGGGCTGGTGCATTTGGGGTGGGCTGGTGGAGCAAGGGCGGGCTGGTCGCTGCGCCGCTGCGGGACCATAGGACCCGCGGCCCGGAGTCGGTCGGCGTAGGGTAGGACGCAGGCGGACGCCGCCCGGGCGAGGTGGTCCTGGCGGCCGCAGGTACTGAGCTGGCAGAAGGAGCAGGCAGCGTGCAGCCCTCGACGAACAACTACCTGCGCTGGTTAGCCGCCGATACAGCCCTCACCTTGGGATCGGCCCTGCGGGCGTTCGCGATCCCGGCGCTCGTATTCCTGGCCACCGGTTCGGAAAGCCGGGCGGGCATCATCGCGGCAGTGGCGGCGTTTGTCAGCGGGGCCTGCCTGCTGATCGGCGGGGTACTGGTCGACAAATACGACAAGCGGGTGCTGGTGCTGACCCAGGCCGCCATCGGGGTGGTCGTCATTGGGGCGGCCACCGCCTGGGCCAGCGTTTTTGGCCTGAGCTTCGGCCTGCTCCTGGTGCTCGGGGTAATCATGGCTCTGCGTGGCGGGCTGCTCGGCAGCGCCTCCGACATTTGGCTGCGGGACATCGTCCCGGCTCAGGAGCTGCCGCGCCGCATGGCTGTCAACGAGGGGCGCGACGCCACCGTCGAGCTCGGCGGCGGTCCCCTGGCGGGCGTGCTGGTCACCTGGCACTGGGCCGCCACCTTCGTCACCGAGGTGGTGCTGAGCGCGGTCGGGTTCGTGGCGGCCTGGCGGCTGCGGCCCGCGAAGACAGCGGCGCAGGATGACGTCGCGGGCGCTGACGCGGGCGCGGGTACTGCCAACGGAGCGGGCGTAGATAGCGGTACTGACGCGGGCCAGGCCAACGACGATGCGGACGTGGCCGCCACTGGCGTCGACGCGGCGGGTACTGACACCGCCGACGCCCTCGCGCTGCCGCCTTCCGACGGCGAGCCCCTGGACGCGCCCGCCGTGGAACCGCCCGCGACCGATGCCCCCGCACGGGAGGGCAACATCGCGGCCGCCTTCGCGGGCGTTGCGCTGATTACCCGGCACGCGCTGCTGCGGCGCATAGCCGTGCTGTCGGTGCTCTTCTTTCCGCTCGTCAACGGCTTCCTGCTCTACCTGCTACTAGCCACCCTCGGCGGGGGCGGCAAGATCGTCTCCGCCTCACTCTTCAACTCGGCCGTCGCCGTCGGGGCGCTGGTCGGCTCGGCCGTCGCCACCAAGCTCGTCGAGCGGGTGGCGGCAGGCAAACTGGTGGCCGCCACGTTCTTCCTACCGGCACCCCTCACCCTGGCCGTGACCCTCGTGCCGTGGCTGTGGCTGAAACTCGTGCTGCTGGTGCCGTTGTTCTTCCTGCTGCCGGCGGGCAACGCGTCGTTCGGTGGCTTCATGATGCTGGTGATTCCCAAACACCTGCTGGGGCGGACGTTCGCCGCCACCGGGCTCGGCACCGCGATCTGCGCGCCGCTCGTCAGCCTCGGCCTGGGCTTCCTGCTGGAAAACGCCGGGCCGACCGTCACGGGCCTGACCCTGGCGGCCTGCCTGGCCCTGGTGGCCAGCGCGGCCCTCACCTCCCGCGTTATCACCGGCCTGCCACTGCCGGACCAGTGGGAGGAGTACATCGACGCCCACCAGTTGCGGCCGGCCGAACCGGTCTAAGCGGCGGCCCGGCGGGCGGCGGGCCCGCCTTGGCCACCGAGCCAAGCGCGGATGCTAACTGCCGTCGCCCCCCAGGACGGCGGGCCAACCGCCAGTGCGGGCGGCCTGCCCGGCCCGAATGATGAGGGCGTGAAGGTGCTGCCACTGCCGCACCGGCAGCTCCGTGGCAGCCACCTGGGGCGCCAGTGCCCGGTGCGCCGCGGCGTACGTAGGCCAGGGAGGGTAGCCGACGTGGGCCAGCAGGCGGCGCGCGTACGTGTCGCACACGAAGACCGGGCGGTTAAAGACGTACAGGGCCACCACGTCGGCGGTCTCCGGGCCGATTCCCCGCACCGCCAGCAGCTCGGTGCGCAACGCGGCCGTGGGCAGAGCCCGGGCTGCCGCCCCGCGGTCCCGCCACCAGGCGGCGGCCGCCCGCAAGGAGGCGGCCTTGGCCCGCATAAATCCCGCGGGGCGGATGAGCTCCTCCAGCTCGGGGCCAACCGCGGCCAGGGCGGCGGGGGCCAGCAGTCCCGCAGCCTGCAGGGCCGCCAGGGCGCGCGCCGCGCCCGCCCACGCCGTGTTCTGCACCAGGATGGCCCCGGCGATGATCTCCAGCTCGCTGTCGGCAGGCCACCAGTTCGGGCTGGAGGCCCGCCACCAGTCGCCCACGTCCACCGCCGCGTCCAGGCGACGGTACAACTGGGCCAAACTCGGGGGCGGCGCGCTAGCTGCCATCCGTGCGGCTCCAGGCCGCCAGGTAGGGCTCGATGCGGGCAGCGAACGCCTCGGGGTTCTCCCGGCGCACGCAGTGGCGGGCGCCCGGCAGCAGTTCGCCGCGCAGGTGCGGGTTGCCGGTGGCGGCCAGGCGCGCCAGCCCCGCGGGCCCGAGCAAGCAGTCGGGGGTGTCAGACGTGACGAAGACGGTGGGCACCGCCAGGTCTGCCCCCCAGCTGTCCCACGGCGCGCGGTAGCCGACCCGCCCGGCGCGCACCAGCGCGAGGTCAACCTGCGCCTTCGCCGCCAGCCAGCCCGGCAGGTCGCGCGCGGGCCAGGTCGGGTAGGCCTGCTGCAGGTGCGCGCGGGCCGCCCGCGGATCGAAGGCCGCCAACCGGGCGGCCTCCGCCGGGCCCCAGGCGGCGAAGTGTTCCTCTTGCTCGGGTGTCAACCACGCCGGATCCTCGGCAATGACGCCGCGCACCCAGTGCGGATGCTCCGCGGCCAGGCGGCTGACCAGGGCGCCTCCCATTGAGTGGCCATAAAGGATGGCAGGCCCGTGCGTGGCCACCAACGGCGCGAGCGTGGCTGTCAGGGCCCGCAGGCAGGCGGCCAGCGGATCGCCCGCCCCGTCCCAACGGGGCGAGAGCCCGTGGGAGAGTGAATCGACGGCCACCACGTGGAAGCGCCCCGCCAGGCGGGCGGCGAAATCTGCCAAGCTGGCCGCCGAGTCGGTTACCCCGTGGCAGGCCACCAGCAGGGGAGCCGTGACCGGGCCGTGGCTGAGGGCGTGTAGCACGCTAGTGCTTCTTCCGCCGCGTCAGCAGGTGGGCCAGCCCGGCAAAGATGCCGCCCCACAACAACCCGAATACCAGCGACACGAGGGTGTCAGCCACCCACGCGGCCAGTCCGCCCAACGGTAGGTGGCCAGCGGCGTGCGCCGCGGCGTGCGCCACGTCCGCAAACCACGGCAAGCCAACCTGGGCGAGATTCGCCACCACCAGGTGCCCGCCGACCCACAGCATGGCCGCCGTGCCGATGACGCTGATGGCGGCCAGCACCTTCGGCATGGCGGCCACCAGGGCATGCCCGAGACGTTGGGCGCTCGGCTGCGGCCGCGTGGTCAGGGCCAGGCCGACATCATCCATCTTCACGATCAACCCGACGACCCCGTAGACGGCGACGGTGATGAAGATGGCGACCACGACGAGGATGGCAGCGCGCATGCCGAGAGACTTGTCGGCCACCTCGTTCAGGGCGATCACCATGATCTCGAACGACAGGATGAAATCGGTGACGATCGCGCCCCGCACCACCGTCTTCTCATCCTTCGCCTCCACCTCGCTGGCGGTGGAGTGAGCGTGGCCCGTGAACTTCTCCAGCACCTTCTCGGCACCCTCGAAGCACAGGTAGGTGCCGCCGAGGATCAGCAGCGGCGTGAGCAGCCAGGGGGCGAACTGGGAGAGGATCAGCAGCAGCGGCAGAATGAACACCAGTTTGTTCACCAGCGAGCCGGTAGCGATCTTGCGGATGATGGGCAGCTCGCGGGCCGGGGTGACCCCCTCGACGAACTTCGGGGTCACGGCGGCGTCATCCACCACCACCCCAGCAGCCTTCGCGCTGGCTTTGCCTGCGGCCGCGGCCACGTCGTCCAGGCTCGCCGCGGCGGCCTTGGCGAGCGTGGCGATGTCATCGAGGAGTGCAACTAGTCCACCAGCCATTGGTTCCCTTTCGTCGCCTCAATGGTAGGGGGCGCGCGCCAGGGGGATTGCCGTCCAGGAGCAGACCGCCACGACCTGCGGGGGCCGGGGTGGGGTGCGCGCCCGGGGGATCGCCCTAGTTGGCTATCAGGGGAGGTTATCCGGTGTATATGGCGCTTGTGGTCTCCCTGTTGCAAGTTAGGGCGGCTGCTTGCGGGGCTTGAACTGGGCGGTTGCTTGCGGGGCTTGAACGGGGCAGCTACTTGCGGGGCTTGAACAGGGCCGCTGTCGGCGGGGGTTCTTGCGGGCGGGCCCTTGCCTCGCACCTAGGCTTTAAGGCCCCGAAGTGGGTCGCGGGGGAGCCGTAGCCTGGGGGACATGCCCCTGTCTCTCGCCGCCGATGTCGTGCCCGCGCAGTTGGCTGACCTCGCCCTGGCGCTGTGGCGGGCAGGCCAGTGGCCGTGTGGCGAGGGCATCGACCCGTGGCTGACCCGGTTCGGTCTGGGGATCGGGCAGACCGATCCGTTCTCCCGGCGCGGAGGTGTGGTCTCGGGGCTGGTGCGCGGCGGGCAAGCGCGGATCGAACGGACTGCTGATGCGGCAGGCAAGCTGGTGGAGGTGGCACTCCTGGCTGGTGCGGGCGCGGATCGGTCGGTGTTGGCTGACTGGCAGGCGAGCGTGGCAGCCACCTTGCAGCGGGAGGCCGGGCAGGTGGCCGCGGACGCCTTCGCGGTGGACGTGGTGGAGCTCGCGGTGGGGGCGGTGCTGCCGGGTGGGGTGGCCGCAGCGCCGGGCACGTGGGCGTTGCGGGTGGGCGTGCGCGGCCCGAATGTGAGCACCAGCTGTTAACTTGAGGGGCAAACGAAAGGAGACCCCAATGGCCAACTTGCCCGCCTGCGTCCGGATCCACATGTATGACACCGACCCCGCCGACGCCTACCTGGCGATCGAGGCGGGCGACCCACCCACCAGTGCGCTCATTGAGGAGCTGGGGCACGAGCCCGGCGGCTACTTCTGGGAGGGGGTCGTGTCGTGGCTGACCAAGCAGGGCCAGCTGCCGGAGCAGAACCTGGACCCGGAGAGCAGCATGTTCGTGGCCCGCGGCTCGGTGGAGCAGCTGGAACAGTTGGCGCAGGCGCTGACCCCCTACCTGACGGACGACGCAGCCATACGGGAGCTCATCACGGCGGCCGACGCGGCGGGGCACGACTTCGACGACTAGCCCGCCGCGACGGTGGCGCCGGGAAGGGAACGGGGAGCAGGGAACCATGGGGTCGAGGGCGTTCATTGACCGAGTCGGGGCGGAAATGGTCGCTTTGCAGCTGGCCGCCCGGCCGGGGCGGAACGCGCTGTGCAGTCCGGTGGGGGTGGCCGCGTTGCTGTCGCTGTTGTGCCCCGCGAGCGTGACAGAGCTGACCTCCGTGACCCAGTCGGCGTTGCGGCGCTTCGAGCCAGAGCCCGCTGCCCTGCGGGACTTCGATCCAGGCAATCCGCCGACGGCGCCGCTGCTGCACCTGGCCAGTCATCTTCTCCTCATCGCCGGTGCCCAACCCCGGCCCGCCTATCTGGCAGAGGTGACGGGCCGGGCGGAGATTAGTCGGGTCGCGCTCGGTGACGCGACATCCCGCCTCAATGCTTGGGCGGCGCTCCACACCGGCGGTCTCTTTCCGCAGACGGCGGTGGGGGTGGACGAGCAGACCCGCCTTGTGCTGCAAAACGCCCTCTTGTTCGCTGCCCGGTGGGAGCGGGAGCTCACCCTGGTCAGCTGTGGGGCGGCCTTTCGCCGCGCCGATGGCACCACCTCCACCGCCGACTACCTGGGGACTGTCGCCCAACTCCAGCTAGTACGCGGCGATGGGTGGCGGGCCGTCCGCCTGCCTTACCGGGGAGAAGGTTTGGTCTGCGACTTCATTCTGCCGCGGCGCAGGTGCTCGCTCACCGAGCTGCCCGCCACCACCTGGGCGGAGGCCACCGCGGCCCTCTCCGGCGCTGCCCCGACGCTGGTGCAGCTGCGGGTGCCGAAACTGGATCTCGTCTCCGGCCCGCTGGAGTTGGCACCCTTGTTGGACAGGCTCGGCCTGTCGCTGCAGCTTGACCGAATCCTGCCCGGCCTGTCGGGGTGGCAGGCCGCGCAGCAGGTGCGGGTCGCGGTCTCGGAGACAGGCACGGTCGCAGCGGCGCTGACCGAGCAGTGGATGTGTTCCGCGGTTGCTGAGGACGAGCCTGTCGAGTTCACCGTCAACCATCCCTTCGTGCTGCGCGTGGTGGATCTGGCTGCCGACGTCCCCCTCATTGAGGCCGCTGTTGTCGATCCTGCGTGCTGAACTAGACCATGCCTCGTGAGAGTCGGGCGGGCAATCGGCCGCGCCTGGTCCTCAGGCGGTGGTGCCGAGGCGGGTCAGTAGCCCCGCGCGGACCGTGGGCCACTCGGCGGTCAGCACGCTGAAGTAGTCGACGTCGGCGATGGTGCCGTCGGCGGCCGGTCGGAAGGCGCGCAGGGTGCCCTCGTAGGTGGCTCCGAGTCGGGCGATGGCGCGATGCGAGCGCGTGTTGCGAGCGTCGCACCGCAACGCCACCCGGGTCAGGCCGAGCTCGTCGAACGCCAGGGTGAAGAGCAGGAGCTTGACCGCCGGATTCACCGTGGTGCCCCAGACGTGGCGGGCGTAGATCGTGTTGCCGATCTCGGCGCGCACCGGGCGCACGATGTCGTACAGCGTCGTGCGGCCAACGAAGTGGCCGTCTTGCTCAACTGCGAACGCGTAGGAGTCGGGCTGCGCCGTCAGCGCGGCCAGGTGGTCGCGCATGGCGGCGGCGGTGGGCGGCAGGGGCTGACTCATGCCCGCCCACATGTCGGTATCGGCCAGCGCGTGCAGGGCGGGGCCGTCCGTGGCGGGGGACAGGGGACGCAGGCGCACCCCGTGCGTGGCGAGCGAGAGATCGTGCTGCATGCCGGGAGTCTAAAAGGCTTGACGGGGCCATCCCCACCCCCTAAGTTACCGGGTAACTGGTTACTCGGTAAGTAAGGAGGATGTGTGTCCGTTCGCTACGCCCTGCTGGCCCTGCTGGCCGCGCAGGACCAGTCCACCTACCAGCTGCGTGGGGCCTTCGACGCCGCCACCGCCGCCACCTGGCCCCTCAACATCGGCCAGGTCTCGACCACCCTGGCCCGCCTGCACCGCGACGGCCTGGTGGACAAAGACGCCGACGACGCCGCCTGGCATCTGACCTCCGCCGGCCGCCAGGCGCTGGCCGCCTGGTGGGATGAGCCCGTTGCCCGCCTGGCCGCCGGGCGCGACGAACTCATCATCAAGCTCGCCCTGGCCGCCACCACCGGGCAGGACCTCCCCGCGCTCATCCAGCGGCAACGCGTCGCCACCCAGCGCACCCTGCACGACCTCACCGCCGCCCGCCGCGCCGCTGGTACCGCCGACATCATCGGGCGGCTCATCCTCGACCACCACCTCTTCGCGCTGGAGGCTGAGCTGCGATGGCTCGACGACGTCGAGGCCAGCCTGGGGCGCCTGCCAAGCGCACAACCGCGCCGCCACCCCGGCGCCCACTCGGCGCCGCAGCAATCCGAGGGCGCTGCCACCTCCGCCGCCCCGCAACCGGAGCGCGCCCAATGAGCGCCCTGCTGCGCCTGGTGGAGGCCAGCTGCGTGTATGGCGTCGGCCCCACGGCGGTCACCGCCCTGACCGGGGTCAGCTTGGAAGTGGCGGCCGGGGAGTTTGTCGCCGTGATGGGGGCCTCGGGGTCCGGCAAGTCGACCCTGCTGCACCTGGCCGGCGGCCTGCAAAGCCCCACCGCGGGCACGGTGTGGGTGGACGGGCAGAACCTGGCCGACCTCGGCCCCACCGGCCGGGCCCTGGCCCGCCGCCGCACGATCGGCTACGTCTTCCAGGACTTCAACCTGCTGCCCGCCCTCACGGCGGCGGAGAACATTGCCTTCCCGCTGGAACTAGACGGTGCATCCCGCCGTGCGGCCCGCGCCGCCGCCCTGGCGGCCCTGCAGGAGGTGGGCATCCCCGAGCTGGCCGACCGCTTCCCCGAGGACATGTCCGGTGGGCAGGCCCAGCGGGTGGCCATCGCGCGGGCCACGGTGGGACAGCGCCGCCTACTGCTGGCCGATGAGGCCACCGGCGCCCTCGACAGCGTCACCGGCGCCGCCGTCATTGAGCTGCTGCGGCAGCGGGCCGACGCGGGGGCCGCGGTTTTGCTGGTAACCCATGAGGCGCGTTTCGCCGCCTGGGCCGATCGGACCATCTACCTGCGCGACGGCCGCGTCATCGACGAGGCAGGCCCATCCGACCCCGCGGCGCTGCTGCCCAGTGCCGGTCCAGGAACGGGGAGGCAGGCATGAGGGGATTACGGGTCGCTGCCCGCCTGGCCTGGCGCGACGCCCGCCGTCACTGGGCGCGCTCCTTGTTCGCCCTGCTGCTACTGTCCCTCCCGGCTGCCTTCACCGCCGGGTTAATCATGCGTGACGTGGAGGCCCCTCTCGGGCGCGACAGTCAACTGGCTGCGTTGCCGGACTCCGCCGCCGCCCTGCTGACCGCCACCGCGGTGCGCGACCCCAGCGTCGTGCAGGATCCGACCGGCCCGCGGGGCATCTGGATGGACGACCCCGATATCAACCCCGCCTCCCTGCAGGCCCTGCAACGGGTTCTGCCCGCCCACGAACTGGTGCCCTACTACCGGGTGGAACAACTGGTGGCCACCAGCGGCCAACTACTTCCACCCGGGCAGGCCGGCCCCGTGGGCGGGCACACCGTGTGGGAGGGGGTGCGCGCCCGCCAGCTGGCCCTGCCCAGCCTCCTGGAGGCACCCGCCGACCTGTTACCCGAGTTCCTCCCGCCCCTGACGACCGGGCGGGCGGCCACTAAGCGCGACGAGCTGGTCATCTCCACGGCGTTGGCCAAACGCACCGGGGTGCGAGTGGGGCAACAGCTGACCCTCCTTGCCCCACCCTTCTCCGGCTGGTATTCCACCACCGGCCGGGTCCCGGAAGTCATCGCCGACCGCATGCAGAGCTACACCGTGGTGGGCATCGCCGCGCAGCCAGACGAAAGCGCCTGGAGCGTGGAGGGCCTGGTGGCCGAACTGGTGCGCCAAGATTCGCGCGGCATTCCCCGCCTCTACGCGGCCCGCGGTCCGCAACCCGTGACCTGGCAGCAAGTCAAGGAACTCAACGCGCTGCGCACGTTCGCCCTCTCCCGCCACGTGCTGACCCACTTGCCGCCGCCCGCCGAGCTCTACCCCAGCGTCCTGCTGACCGTGCAGGTGCAGCGGGGCCTAGTGGTCTCGGCCCTGACCACCCTGGCCGGGGTGCTGCTCACCCTCGGCCTGGTCACCCCCGCTTTCGTGGTCGGCAGCGAACAGCAGCGCCGCTCCCTGGCGTTGGCGGCCGTCACCGGGGCCACCGGCCGCGACCTACGCCGCGTCCTGACCTGGCAGGGGGCGAGCCTCGGCGCGTTGGGGGCGCTGCTGGGCACGATCGGCGGCACCGTCCTGGCGGCCGGGTGGTACCGGTGGCGGCTACCCGGGGGCGACATCTGGCAACACCTGCCGTGGGGGCTGTTGGCCCTGCCCGTGCTCGGCGGTCTCGTGATGGGCTACCTGATGACCTGGGGGCCCGCCCGGCGCGTAGCGGGCCTGGCGCCCGTGGAGGCGCTCAAGCGGCGGCCCCGTGCAACGGGTAGCCGCCGCGGCGACCGCGCGCGCCTGCTGGCGGCCCTGGGCAGCGCGGGTGCGGCCGGGCTTTGCGCCGCCGCCGTGCTGGCTGTCCCGCCCCCGTCGCCCGGCGACGTCGTCCCCGCCGGTCAGCCAGTGCTCCTGCCGGTGGCCAACCTCGCGCTCCTGATCTTCCTAATCACCGTCCCGCTCGCGGCCTGGCTGGCCCTGCCCAGCTTCCTGCGGCTGCTGCCGCGCGCCCGGCTCCCTTTGGTACTACGGCTAGCGGCCCAGGAGGCCGACCTCCACCGCGGCCGCACCGTTCCCGCCGCCACCGCCGTCATGGTGTGTGTGGCGTTGGCTAGTGGCCTCATCACGGTCGGCTCGTCCTTCGCCCGGGAGATGGAGGACAACCAGAACGCCATCGTCGGGGCCGGGCACCTGGTGCTATTTAACGAAGTGCCGGTCTCCGCTGGTTTCGATCGGGCCCTCGTGCACGACACCATCGCGCACCTGCGTTCCCAGCTGCCGGTGACCGGGGTGCGGGACCTGTACGCCATCGACTTTGCGGCAGGCTACGTGCATCCCGACATTCCCGGCGCGCATGAGTGTGCCGCGGGGGAGGACTACACCCGCCACACCGCTCGTACTCTCGGCGCCCCCATCGTGTGCGTGCCCGTAGAGCTGGGGGCGGACGACGGGCTCCAATTGCCGTGGCTGGCGGGCAGCGACGCCTTCGTGATGGACGGGGCCACCATGCGTGCCTCCGGGCTGCCGGGAGCCGCCGCGGCCGCTGACGTGCTGGAGAGCGGTGGGGTGGTGGTGCGTTTTGCCCCGCACCTGGACGGCACCCAGGTGCGGGTGGTGCGGACCACCGACCTGGAGGAGGAGCTGGCCGCCGTGCAACGGCCCGGGCACCTGCTGTGGGGGCTGGCCGCCGGCATCGTGGTGCCGCCGACGGTCGCCACCGAGTTGGGGGCCGAGCTGCGGTACGTCGCCTCCTACCTGGAGACCAGCCGCCCCCTGACGGCGCAGGAGATAGCGCTGGCGGACACCGCCAGCGGTGAGCTCAACTCGCTGGTGCGCACCGCCACCCGTCCTGCCGCCCCGCAGTTGGGGGGTGCGTTATACACCCTGCCCCTGGCCGCACTCACAGCGCTGGGATTGCTGGCCACCAGCGTGGCAGTGGCATTGGCCCGCACCGTGCGCGTGGCCGACATGGCCACCATGCACGCCGTCGGGGCCAGCCCCGGCTTCCTGCGCCGCTACGACATGGCGCAAGCCGGGGTCATCCTCCTGGTGGGGATGCCGCTCGGGTTAGCGGTCGGTGGGGCGCTGGCCGTCTTCCAAGTCCTCTGGCTGCGGCGCCTGGGGCCCGTCGGCTCCTGGGCGCACATCGACTTCGCCCCCGCCTGGCAGGCGCTCCTGGTGGTCGGCTTTAGCCTCCTCGCCTTGGCCATCACCTGGCTGGGGGCGCGGCCCCACCGCTTGACCGGCCGGTCGCTGGACTAGGGGCCGCCGTTAGCGGGCCGCCAACTGGGCCAGCAGCCAGTCGTTGGCCCGGTCCAAAAACGCCCGCCCCGGGCGAGTGCGGTTGTGATACGACTCGAAGGCGTGCGGGCCGCCCGGCACCACCACCAGCTCCGTGTCCACCCCCGCGGCGGCTAGGCGGCGCGCGTAGCGGCGGGTCTCGCCGTAGAACAGGTCGATGTCGCCCACCCCGAGCCAGGTGGGCGGCAGGCCCCGCAAATCGGCGCGCCGCCCCGGCGCGGCGTACTCGGGAACCTGGGGACTGCCCGGTGGCAGGCCCGTGTAGGCGCGCCAAGCGAACCAGTTGGAGTGGTTGTTCCACAGGAAGTGGCCGCGCTCGTCGAGCGAGCGGTCGGCCGCCGTGCGGTCGTCCAGCATTGGGCAAAACAGCCACCGGGCGGCCGGTTGGCGCCCACCGGCGTCGTGCAGCTGGTGCGTCAGGGCGGCGGCCAGCCCGCCGCCCGCGCTCTGCCCGCCCACCACCAGCCGCGCGGCGTCCACCCCGAGCTCGGCGCAGTGGTCCACGAGCCAGCGCCAGGCGGCCGCGACGTCGTTTAGGGCCGCCGGGTAGGGATCGGCGGGGGCGAAACGATACTCCGGCGAGACCACCACCGCCCCCAGCTCGTGGGCCTGCCGGGCGCACCGGCGGTGCTCGTGCGCCCCATTGCCGAACAGGTAGCCACCCCCGTGGATCCACAGCAGGCCCGGGCGCTGCCTGGTGCCGCGCGGCGTGTAGACGTGCGCCCCCACACCGTCGGCCAGCGGCACGTAGCGGTAGTCCAGACCGCGGGTCAGGCGCGGCGGGGTGATGCGGCGGCTGGCGGCCTGCACCGCCGCCAACCACCGGGGGTTGGCCACCGGCGGCTGGGGCACCCAGCGGTAGGCCCACCGGAAGGCCGGGCGAATGTCGCGGGCGCGCAGTGGCGGCCCGGGGCGTGCCCGCTCCGCACCGTAGCTACTCTCCTGTGTAAGCATCCCACTCGTCCTTAGCTAAGCCCGTCCAGGTGGCAAAGTTACCCAGATATTCCTCCAGGGCCCCCGACTCCTCCGCCGACGGGAAGCGCCAATTGTCGTCCACCACCTGGTGATATTGCCGCCACTTTTGCCCCCGATTCGGGTTGGCCAGCATATCTGCCAACTCTTGGGGGGTCTGCGGGCTGGCGTCCAGCATCCGGGTGGAGGCAGCCGCCCAATCGTCGCGCTGCGAACTGGGCAGCCCACTGATCAATTTCGCCTGCTCCTGGCCGGATAGGCCCGACAGGAACATGCGGCGCCGCTCGTCGTCCCGCATCACCCGGTTGAGGAAATCGTGCCGTCGGGCCGGTGGCAGTGAGTGCAACCAATCTAGGCGGGTTTGCGCGTCTGTCCCCTGTAACGCCGCCTTGATGTCCTTTCGCCGCGCGGCGCCTAACAGTCCCTCGTCCAGCCGCTGCGTACCCCGGGAAGCGTTGGTGGCCAGCTCCGCCCCGTTTCCCGCCGCCTCGGCAGCATTCCCGGCAGCGCGGGCACTGTTACCGGCGGTGCGCAGGAAATTGGAACCGACATCACTCTTATCGACGAAGGAGCGACCAACACTGCGGCCGGCCGCTACCGCTAAGTCGGACGGTAGGTCAAAGAGGCGCCCCAGACCGCGCATGCTCGCGGTGAGCCCGCGCCCGATAGCCCCGCACTTGGAGATCAGGTTCATGATGGCGTCCAGAAGCTTCTTAATCTTCATGGCCTTGGCCGCCACCCACGCGCTGATCTGCGCGGCCACGATCGGTGTCGCCAGCCCGAGGCTGAGGACCTCCTCCAAGACGGTCTGCAGGAACAGGCCGATGGCTTCGGAGATCATGTCGCGAATGGTCTCGTAGGCGGCGCTGACGACCGCCCCGATCATATTGATGTTGTTAGCGACTCCGGTGGCGCTCGCGGCGAGGGCGGTCAGGGCCAGGCTGTGCTGTCCTAGCTTCGCGCGGTACGCGGTAGCCGACTCGCCGCTTTCCTCGGCTGTTTGCCGGGCCGCAGCCTCCACGTCCGCCGCGGAAGCGGTCAACTGGTGGGAGATGTTGCTCCAGGTCTGGGCCCCCGCCGCGATCTCGTCGCGGTCGCCAGTGACCCACTGGAGTGACTCGCGGATGGGGGTGATGTGCTCCATCAGGTAGCTGATGGCCCACCCGACTCCGGTGGCGAGCGGGTTGAAGGCCATGGAGACCCCGCTGGCCACAATGCCCGCCCCGGCCACAAATTCGCCGACGAGGCCTTCGTTGCCGAGCTCCTCGCTGAAGTTGTAGATATCGGTGATGATGCCGGCGCCGTTGATCCAGCCCTCCGACCCGGCGCTGAAGAAGCCTTCCCCACCCAGCTGGGATTCGGTCACCAGGATGTTGTTCACTGCTCTAGTCCTTTGAGGATGTCGGCGTAGAGCGCCTGCAGTTCCGACTCTGTCTCGGCGAAGTCGTCGGCGAGCTTGCTGGTGGCGGTGGCCAGTCGCTGCGCGGACTGTGCGAGTTGATTGGCGGTGTTTTCCGCTTCCTCAGTGATCGCGTCATAAATTGCGCCGCACAGGGGCGTGAAGAGCAACCCGAACGGCGTGCCGGTCATGGTGCCTTGCGCCGCGGCGCACACCTGCGAGAGGTCCGCGGCGACCGGTTGCAGGAGGGAAGCCTGCGCCTTCCAAGTCTCGCTGCTGAATGACAGGTCAGACATGGTTCCTCCTCTCCCGCGGTCGCAGCACCTGCGGGCCGTCCCAGGGACGACGCGGGCCGCTCGGCTTGGTCGGTTCCGGTTGCGGGGTAGGGCCCGCCAGGAAGGCGTCGACGGCGGCGCTGGTGCGGCGCGCGTCGGGATGCTCTTCGCCCCACGCTTCGGTGACCAACTCCTTAACCCGCTGCCCCACCTGCACCCCCGCCTGCTGAATGGTGCGCAGGATGAGGGCCGCGAGCTCGGCCGGTGCCAGACGGAGCGCTTCGTCCTCCAGCTGTAGGTTCGTCGGGATGCCGTTGGCGTTGGTGGTCACGTGCACCTGGCCACACGGTGAGCTGACCTGCGCGCTCAGGGTTTGAATTCGGGCCGCCAGTTCCTGATCCCGACGGGCTTTTTCCTGCGCCTGCTCGGCCCAGGCCGCGATGTGGGCGGAGGTGGCGGCTCGCAGCGACTCAAATGGATCTGTGTTCACCGTTCCGGCTTCCTCCCTGACTGGTGTAGACGGTCGGCAGCGTAGCGCCTACGGCTGGGCGAGCGCCCCCACTGCGCTGGCCGGGAGCAGGATTGGGGGCGCTCGCCCTGGGACTGGGGTCGCTAGAGGGCGGCCAGCAGGTTGTTGAACGCCTCAATGGGGCGCAGCACGGCCGCCACTTTGCTGGTGTCAGGGTGGTAGTAGCCACCCAAATCGACGCTGCGTCCCTGGGCGGCCACCAGCTCGGCCGCGAAGGCTTCGACGTTCTCCTCCAGGGCGGCCGCCAGGGGGGCGAACTTGGCAGCCATCTGCGGGTCGGTGTCCTGGTCGGCTAGGGCCCGCGCCCAATAGGTGGCCAGCCACAGGTGGGAGCCACGGTTGTCTATCTGCCCCACTTGCCGCGCGGGGGAGCGGCCCTCCAGTAGCACTCGCTCGGTGGCCTGCTCCAGTCCGGCGGCCAGCAGCTCGGCGCGCGCATTGCCGTGCAGGTGGGCCACCTGCCGGAAGGACTCGGCCAGGGCGAGGAACTCACCGAGGGAGTCCCACCGCAGGTAGTTGTGCTCCCGGAAGAAGGCCACGTGGCGGGGGGCGGAGCCGCCCGCTCCGGTCTCGAACAGGCCGCCGCCGGCCATCAGCGGCACGATGGACAGCATCTTGGCGCTAGTGCCGAGTTCCAGGATCGGGAACAGGTCCGTCAGGTAGTCGCGCAGCACGTTGCCCGTCACCGAGATGGTGTCCGTGCCGCGGCGCAGGCGCGCTAGCGTCGTGCGGGTGGCGCTGACCGGGTCGGCGAACGTGATGTCCAGGTCGGCGGTGTCCAGCTCCGCCAGGTAGCCGGTGGCCAGCTCCTGCAGGTTGCGGTCGTGGGCCCGGGTCGGGTCGAGCCAGAAGATCGCGGGGGTGGCCGAGGCGCGGGCCCGCCGCACCGCCAGGGCCACCCAGTCGCGGATGGCGGCGTCCTTGGTGCGGCACAGTCGCCAGATGTCGCCGCTGGCCACCTCGTGGCGCAGCAACACCGTGTCGGTGCCGTCCACCACCTCGATGACGCCGTCCGCCGGCACCACGAAGGTCGTCGGGTGTGAGCCGTACTCCTCGGCCTTGCCCGCCATCAGGCCCACGTTGGGCACGGTGCCGAGGGTCTGCGGGTCGAGGGCGCCGTGGGCGCGGCAATCGTCGATGACGGCCTGGTAGACGCCCGCGTAGGAAGAATCGGGGATGACCGCCAGCGTATCTGCCTCCTCGCCCTGCGGCCCCCACAGGCGGCCCCCGTTCCGAATCATGGCGGGCATCGAGGCATCAACGATGACGTCGCTCGGCACATGCAGGTTCGTCACGCCCTGGGCGGAGTTGACCATCGACAGGCGTGGACCGTCGGCCAGCTCGGCGTCGAAGGCGGCTCGGATCTGCGCGCCGTCGGCCAGCTGCTCCAGGCCCGCAAAGATCGTGGCTAGCCCGTCCTCGGCGTGCAGGCCCGCCGCCGTCAGGGCCTGCCCGTGCGCGGCGAAGGTGCGCGGGAAGAAGGCGCGCACGGCGTGCCCGAAGAGCACCGGGTCGGAGACCTTCATCATGGTGGCCTTCAGGTGCAGGGAGAACAGCAGGTCCTCGGCGCGGGCGCGCGCCACCTGCGCGGTCAGGAAGTCGCGCAGGGCGGCGGCCCGCATGACGGTGGCATCCACGACGTCGCCCGCCTCGCTGGCCAACGGCCCGGCCAGCACCTCGGCCCCTTGTGCGGTGACGTGGCGGATGGTCAGCTGGGTGGCGGCGGGCAGGACGACGCTTTGCTCCCCGGCCCGGAAGTCGTCGCCGGACATGGTGGCCACGTTGGTGCGGCACTGGGGGCTCCAGGCGCCCATCCGGTGGGGGTTGGCTTGGGCGTAGGCCTTGACCGCGCGTGGGGCGCGGCGATCGGAGTTGCCTTCGCGTAGCACCGGGTTGACGGCGCTGCCCTTGATGGCGTCGTAACGCCGCCGGATTTCGGTCTGCTCCGGGGTGGTGGGGGAGTCCGGGTAGGCGGGGACGGCGTATCCCTGCCCCTGCAGCTCGCTGATGGCGGCCTTCAACTGCGGCAGCGAGGCCGAGATATTGGGCAACTTGATGATGTTGGCCTCCCGCTGCTGGGTCAGTTCCCCGAGCTCGGCGAGGTCGTCGCTTTGTCGTTGGCTTGGCTCCAGCTGCTCGGGAAAGGCCGCGAGGATGCGCCCGGCCAGCGAGATGTCGCGGGTGACGACTTCGATGTCGCCTGTACGGGCGAAGGCTTCCACGATGGGCAGTAGGGAGGCGGTGGCCAGGGCGGGGGCCTCGTCGGTGTAGGTGTAAACGATGCGAGACATGCAGTCCTCCGTGAAAAAATATCTTGACGTCAAGATTACTCGACGGGGTCGAGCGGTGCAGTCGCCGCGGGTTTTGCGATAATTTTACGTTGCGTTAATCAGTGCGTGGCACGCTCTGGGGGTGTACCTTGGGGCCGGAGAAACAACGGGGTCGCTGCGTCGGTCGGCAGAAAGGTTGACAACAAGGTATTCTTCGCCGAACGGGAGGGCCTGACCTGCCCGTAGGTGCCTGCTGTGGTGCCGCCCAATGACCTCAGGAAGTAAGCAATATGCCCATTTACCTGCTAAGGCGGATCATCAATTACTTGATCCTGCTCTCGGTTGCTGTGTTCCTGGCCTACATTCTGGCCGCCACCCAGCTGAACCCGCGCTCCTTGTTTGAGGTGCGCAACCCGCCGCTCAACCCGGAAGCCATCGACGCCTCGTTGACGGCGCTGAACCTCAACGACAAGGTGCCGTTGCTGGACCGTTTCGCGACCTGGGCGGAGGGCGTCTTCCGGCACTGGGACTGGGGGAAGAAGCCCGACGGCGGCGATGTCACCGCTGAAATAGGACGGCGTATCTTCGTCTCCCTGCGCTTGGTCACCCTCGGGGCCTTCATCGGAATGGGCTGTGGCGTGGCGCTCGGAGCCTGGACCGCCACGCGCCAGTACAAGCTCTCCGACCGGGCCATCTCGATCGCCTCCCTGGTGATCATCTCCACCCCCACCATGGTCATCGCCATCCTGCTGCAGGTCATCGCCGTGCGCATCAACCAGGCCACCGGCTCCAACTTCTTCGAGTTCCTTGGTGAGACCGGCAAGATCGGTAACTACCCCGGGGCGTGGTTCTTCGACCGCCTGCAACACCTCCTGCTGCCGACCATCTCAATGTCGCTGGGCTCCATCGCGATCTACAGCCGCTACCAGCGCAACCTGATGCTCGACACCCTCGGGGCGGACTACGTGCGCACCGCGCGCGCCAAGGGCCTGCGCAAGGGCACCGCCGTGCGCCGCCACGCCCTGCGCACCGCGCTGATTCCCATGGGTACCTACTTCGCGTTTGCGGTGGCTTCCCTGGTGCTGGGGGCCTCCATTACCGAGCGGGTTTACGGTTGGCACGGCATGGGGGTCTACGGCGTTGACGCCATTAGCAAGCAAGACGTACACGGGGCGGTGGCCGTGGCCGCCTTCTCCGGCACCTGTACCCTCACTGGTGCTTTCCTCTCCGACGTCCTAGTGGCG
The DNA here is from genome assembly GCF_001907235.1 of Buchananella hordeovulneris. Classification (GTDB taxonomy): domain Bacteria; phylum Actinomycetota; class Actinomycetes; order Actinomycetales; family Actinomycetaceae; genus Buchananella; species Buchananella hordeovulneris. The sequence goes on along the minus strand of NZ_MQVS01000004.1, from coordinate 134,788 downwards.
ATCATCGACCCCCGAGTGCGGGTGAGCTGACATGAGCGAAAAATTCGTAGAGAGCCACGCGGACGAAGCCCGCGAAGTGGTAGAAAACAGTGAACAGGCAGCCATCGTTGGGGTGACCACCCCCAAGAAGGACGCGGTGGAGCGCATGAGCCGCCGCAAGCTGCTGTGGCGTCGCTTCAAGCGCAACAAGACGGCCATCGTCGGCCTGGTGGGTTTGACCCTGGTCATTTTGCTGGCCGTGCTCGGCCCGGTTTTCTCCCCCTGGGAGTTCACCAAGTCTGACCGCACCGCCTTCCTCAAGCCGCCCAGCCCCCAGCACTGGTTTGGCACCAACTCCGGTGGCTACGACATGTTCGCCATGACGGTGGAGGGATTGCGGAAGTCGCTGCTCATCGGCTTCATCGTCGCCGGGCTGCAGACCACCATCGCGGCCCTCGTGGGCGCCTCGGCCGCCTTCTTCGGCAGCTGGTTCGATAAGTTGGCGCTGTGGGTCGTGGACCTGCTGCTGGTGATCCCCTCGTTCCTGATCATCGCCATCATCACCAAATCCGCGGCCGGTACCAACAATTCGGTGTGGTTCCTGATCATCCTGCTGGCCGCGTTCGGCTGGATGCTCTCGGCCCGCGTCGTGCGCTCCCTGACGCTGTCGGTGCGCTCCCTGGATTACGTCACCGCCGCCAAGTTCATGTCGGTGCCGTCGTTCTCCATCATCGTGCGCCACATCCTGCCCAACATTTCCTCGCTGTTGATTATTGACGCCACGCTCGGGGTAGCCAGCGCGGTGCTGGGAGAGACCGCGCTGTCGTACTTCGGCTTCGGGGTGCAGGCCCCGGAAGTTTCCCTCGGCACCCTAATCGCCGCGGGCCAGCCCAAGGCCCCCACTCACCCGTGGACCTTCCTGCCCCCGGCAGCGGTGCTGACCTTGGCGCTGGTGTGTGTCAACTTTGTGGGTGATGGCGTACGAGACGCCCTCGACCCGTCGTCCAAGTCCGCAGGAGGCAAGGCGTGAGCAAGGAACAAACCCTGCAGGTGGCGGAAAACAAGCTGGACCTGCCCGTGGCCACCCCCGGTGTCCCCGTCCTGCAGGTCAGCGACCTGAATGTGCGGTTCCCCTCCGAGGATGGTTTGGTCCACGCCGTGCGCGGAGTAAATCTCACCGTCAATCAGGGTGAGGTGCTCGGCATCGTCGGTGAATCGGGGTCCGGCAAGTCCGTCACCTCCATGTCGGTGATGGGGCTGCTCGACGAGACCGCCCGGCTGAGCGGTTCCATCAAGCTGCACGGCACCGAGCTGTTGGGGCGGGACGACAACTACATGTCCCGCATCCGCGGGCGGCAAATGGGCATGATCTTCCAGGATCCCCTCTCCGCCCTCACTCCGGTGTACACCGTCGGCGATCAGATCATCGAGGCCCTGAAGGTCCACCAAAAGATGGGGGACGCCGAGGCCAACGCCCGGGCCCTAGAGCTGTTGGACCTCGTGGGCATCCCCAACCCCAAGGTGCGGTTGAAGGCGTTCCCGCACGAATTCTCTGGTGGTATGCGCCAGCGCGTCATCATCGCCATCGCTATCGCCAACAATCCGGACCTGATCATTGCCGACGAGCCGACGACGGCCCTGGATGTGACCATTCAGGCCCAGATCATGGATGTGCTGCGCACCGCACAGCGGGAGACCGGTGCTGCCATCATCATGATTACCCACGACCTCGGGGTCGTGGCCGGCATTGCCGATCGGGTGGCCGTCATGTACGCCGGGCGGGTGGTGGAGACCGGCGGAGTGGAAGAGGTATTTACTCGCTCCCAGATGCCTTACACCATCGGTTTGCTCGGTTCGCTGCCCCGCCTGGATGGGGAAAAGGACGTACTGACCCCGGTGGAGGGCAACCCCCCGTCCATGCTGGACCTGCCCCCGGGGTGCCCCTTCGCGGCCCGCTGCCCGATGGCGGAGGATAAGTGCCGCACCGCTGAACCCGAGCTGTTGACTAGCCCCACCACGGCGGATCACCAGGTGGCTTGCTGGCGTGCCCGCGAGATTGTCGAGCAGAAGCTGGAGTACACCGACATTTACCCGGTGCCGGAGATTCCGCCCGCTAAGATCGCCGAGATTCCCCGCGCCGAGCGCGAGACGGTGCTGGAGGTCACCGACCTGGTCAAGCACTTCCCGCTGCTGAAGGGGGCAGTCTTCAAGCGCCGGGTTGGCACGGTGCGGGCGGTGGACGGCCTGAGCTTTGACGTGCGCAAGGGCGAAACCTTGGCGCTGGTGGGCGAATCCGGGTGCGGTAAGACCACCACGCTGATGGAGGTCCTCAACCTCGTCAAGCCCCAAGAGGGCAAGATCGTGGTGCTTGGCCGGGACTCGATGGAGCTGGGGCGCAAGGATCGCAAGGTGTTGCGGCGGGATGTGCAGGTGGTCTTCCAGGACCCGATGGCTTCCCTCGACCCGCGCATGCCGATCTTCGACATCATCGCCGAGCCGATGCGCTACAACGACGTGCCCAAGGCCGAGATTCCGGAGCGGGTGGCGGAGCTGATGCGCCTGGTCGGTCTGGAACCCAGCCACGTCAACCGCTACCCGCGAAACTTCTCCGGTGGGCAGCGCCAGCGCATCGGCATCGCCCGCGCGCTCGCCCTGGAGCCGGCCCTGCTGATCCTGGACGAGCCGGTTTCCGCCCTGGATGTGTCCATCCAGGCCGGGGTGATCAACCTGCTGGAGGAGTTGAAGGGACGGCTCGGCCTGTCCTATCTCTTCGTCTCGCACGACCTGTCGGTGGTGCGGCACGTGTCGGACCGGGTGGCCGTCATGTACCTGGGCAAGATCGTGGAGATCGGCGATGTCGACAGCGTTTTCGACGCCCCCACGCATCCCTACACTCAGGCGCTGCTGTCGGCGATCCCGATTCCGGATCCGGTTAAGGAGCGTTCCCGGGAGCGGATTTTGCTGCAGGGCGATCTGCCCTCGCCAGCCAATCCGCCCTCCGGCTGTCGTTTCCGCACCCGCTGCCAGCGGTTCCTGATGCTGGGAGAGTCCGAGCAGCAGCGGTGTTTGGAACAGATGCCGCCGTTGGAGGCGTCGGTGGGCGACGATCATCAGACGGCCTGCCACTTCCCGGAGATCATCAACGTGCTGTAAGCCCGGCCGGGGGTGGGAAATGTGAGATTTCCTGCCCCCGGCTTTTGCTTTTCCCACAATCTGGTGCGGCACGGGAAACAGTTGAGTAACGATTTACCAAATGGCGGAGCGATCTCGCTGGGTGGACGCTGGGTGTGGTTAGGTATGCCGGGTACGCATCACGGCGAAGTCCCTAGCACCTCGTCGCCCCAGCAATGAAGGAGGAACGCAGTATGCGTCTGTATTCCAAGGCCGCGGCGGTGGCCGCGATTGTCGGCCTCGCGTTGGCCGGTTGCAGCGCCAGCACCGAGACCGGTGGCGGGCAGGAAGGCGGGGCCGCCCACGAGTACGGCCCGGCCAACATCAACCCGCAGGACCCCGCTTCCCTGAAGGACGGCGGCGAGTTCCGCATGGCCATCGAGACCATGCCGGACCAGTGGAGCCGGGCTCACGTGAACGGCAACACCAATGACAACAAGAAGCTGCAGGACTTCATGCTGCCGGGCAACTTCATCGTCACCCCGGAGGGCGAGTTCGAGGTCAACAAGGACTTCGCGGAGTCGGCCGAGGCCGTGGAAAAGGACGGCAAGACCGTCGTCACCCTCAAGCTGAACCCCAAGGCTATCTGGAACGACGGTTCGCCGATCACGGTCGAGGACTACATCGCCACCTGGAAGGCCCAGAACGGCTCGAACAAGGAATTTGCGGTGGCCTCCACCGATACCTGGGAGCCGGTGGAGTCCGTGGAGAAGGGCGCCAACGAGTTCGAGGTCATCATCACGTTCAAGTCCACCGCTCCGGACTGGCGTACCGCGGCGGGCGGCGCCTACCACCGCGACTCGATGGCGGACCCGAAGACCTTCAACGAGGGCCAGGTCGGTGAGATGAAGGCCGAATGGTACACCGGCCCGTTCAAGGTGGAGAAGTACGACAAGGCCGCCAAGGTCATCACCTACGTGCGCAACGAGAAGTGGTGGGGCGAACCGGCCAAGCTGGAGCGCATCCAGATTCGCGCCGTGGACAGCGCCGGCCAGGCCACGTCGTTCACCAACGCCGAGCTGGACTACCTGGAGGCCATCGACGCCTCCCAGTACGAGCTGCTGCAGACCCGGCCGGACGCCGAGACCCGCGGGGCCACCTCCCCGCAGTGGCGGCACTTCACCTTCAACTCCAAGGCGGGCCTGCTGAAGGATGTTGAGCTGCGCCGCGCCATCGTCAAGGGCATCGACCGCGAGGCCATCGCGGAGTCCGACCTCGCGGGCCTGCCGGTGACCCCGAAGACCCTGATGCTCGGCAACCACTTCTTCATGCCTGCGCAGGCCGGTTACCAGGACAACGGCAAGGACTACGCCTTCGACCCGGAGAAGGCCAAGGCCGAACTGGAGGCCCTGGGCTGGAAGCCGGGCGCCGACGGCATCCGCGAGAAGGACGGCCAGCGCCTGACCCTCGGCTTCACCGTGCTGTCGGGCATCTTCACCTCGGAGAACGAGGGCAAGCTCTTCCAGGAGCAGATGAAGGAGATCGGCGTCGAGGTGAAGCTCGACAACGCTGCCCCCGCGGACTTCTCCAAGATTCTGGACGAGGGCTCCTTCGAGATCATCGCCTTCAGCTGGGTGGGTACCCCCTACCCGATGCACAACATTGGCCAGATCTACGGCAGCGGCTCCGAGTCGAACTACGCCCAGATCGACGACCCGAAGATTGACGAGTACGTCAAGCAGATCGGTGCCGAGATGGACGTGGAGAAGCGCCGCCAGCTGACCAATGAGGTCGACAAGCTGATCTGGGACAACGTCCACACCCTGCCCATCTACAACCGCGTGCTCTTCACCGGGGTGCCGAAGACCCTGGCCAACTACGGCTCCTTCGGTATCTCCTCCGAGCAGCACGAGAAGATCGGCTACACCGCCGAGTGAGGCAGTGTCGCTAATTTGCTGGGCGGGGGTCGCGTATGCGGCCCCCGCCCGCACTTGGTTTAGCCGGGGCGGCCGCCCATAATGGGCGGGTGAAAGCTCCCCGCGTTGTTTGCCGCTCCCGCTTCGCTCTACTCGGCTTCGGGGTGATGGTGCTAGCCGCCGCCGCCATGGTGGCGGCGTTTTGGGGCAACGGTGGCTGGGCGGAGCTGGGGCGCGACGTGGTCTTCCCGGTGGCCCTGTTGGTGGCGGTGGGGGCGCTGTGGGTGTGGCCTTGCGTCGTCGTCGACGACGACGGCGTCCTAGTCCGAAACATCTCCCGCACCTTTTGGATTCCCTGGGCGGATTACGAGGGCGTCGAGTCGCATTGGGCGCTGAAGTTGTTGACCCGGCGGCGGCCGGTGACCGCCACCGCCTGCCCGGCGCAGGGTGGGGCCAATCGGAGCTACCGGCCGGCCAGCCTGCCGGACCTGTACTTCGCCGCCGAGCAGCCCGTGGTGCGGCTGCACGGCGACTCGCGCCTGGTGGCCGAGCTGATCAAGCTGCGCTCGCCCCACTGGGCCGAACAGTCGCCCACCGCGGCAGCCGCCCAGCCCGCCGCCGAGTTTTCCGCCCGGTGGAACCTCGGCCTGCTCGGGGTGCTGGCCGCCACCGGCGCGGCCCTAACCGCGCGCCTCCTGCTGGGGTGAAGCGGCCCCCTTTTCGCCCCTGAGGGCGGGCGGGGCGCCCCAAATTGCGTGGGCAACGGCACGCCGCCGCTGGCCACCGGCTAGCGTGGGGACTCGGTACGCTTCTGGGGGCGAAATGCCCCCAATTCCCACAGTTAAGGACTTGTATGCCGCAGCGCCCCGATATCCGGAACGTCGCCATTGTTGCTCACGTAGACCACGGTAAGACCACCCTGGTGGACGCCATGCTGTGGCAGGCCGGAGCGTTTAGCGCCCACGATGGGGCAAAGGCCGGGGAACGGGTCATGGACTCGGGTGATCTGGAGCGGGAAAAAGGCATCACCATCCTGGCAAAGAACACCGCGGTGCACTACACGGGCCCGGCGGCCCAGGCGCGCGGGCTGACGGCGGGCGTGACGATCAACGTCATCGACACCCCGGGGCACGCCGACTTCGGGGGCGAGGTTGAGCGGGGCTTGTCCATGGTCGACGGGGTGGTGCTGTTGGTAGATGCCTCGGAGGGACCACTGCCGCAGACCCGTTTCGTGCTGCGCAAGGCGCTGGCCGCGCACCTGCCGGTGATCATCGTCGTCAATAAGGTGGATCGGGCCGACGCCCGCATCAGCGAGGTAGTCTCCGAGGCCACCGACTTGCTGCTGTCCCTGGCCTCCGATCTCGCCGACGAGGTCGAGGTGGACCTAGAACAGCTGTTGGACGTGCCGGTCATCTTCGCATCGGCCAAGGCGCGGCGTGCCGACACCGTGCAGCCCGCCGACGGGCAGCTGCCCGCCAACGCGGACCTGGAGCCGCTGTTCGCCACGATCTTGGAGCGGATCCCGGGGCCGAGCTACGCGGAGGACGCCCCCCTGCAGGCGCACGTGACCAACCTGGATGCCTCGCCGTTCCTGGGCCGCCTGGCGCTGCTGCGGATCCACAACGGCACCCTGCGCAAGGGACAGCAGGTGGCGTGGGTACGGCACGACGGCACCACCCGCAATGTCAAGATTGTGGAGCTGCTGAAGACCGTGGCCCTGGACCGGGTGAGCGCCGAGCAGGCCAGCGCCGGGGACATCGTGGCGGTGGCCGGCATTGAGGACATCACCATCGGGGAATCGCTGGTGGACATTAACGATCCGCGGCCGCTGCCCCTTATCAAGGTGGACGATCCCGCGATCTCCATGACGATCGGCATCAACACCTCCCCGTTGGCGGGCAAGGTCAAGGGCGCCAAGGTTACCGCCCGGCAGGTGAAGGACCGGTTGGATAAGGAACTGGTGGGTAACGTCTCGCTGCGGGTTTTGCCCACCTCCCGGCCGGACGCCTGGGAGGTGCAGGGGCGTGGGGAATTGGCATTAGCCATTCTGGTGGAGCAAATGCGCCGGGAGGGCTTCGAATTGACCGTGGGCAAGCCGCAGGTTGTCACCAAGCAGATCGACGGGGTGACGCACGAGCCGGTGGAGCGCATGACCATCGACGTGCCGGAGGAACACCTGGGGGCGGTCACGCAGCTCATGGCGGCCCGCAAGGGTCGCATGGAGAACATGGCCAACCACGGCACCGGGTGGATCCGCATGGAGTTCCTGGTCCCGGCCCGCGGCCTGATCGGCTTCCGCACCAAGTTCCTCACGGAGACGCGCGGCACCGGCATCGCCTCGTCGATCGCCGAGGGTTACGAGCCGTGGGCGGGAGCCATCGAGCACCGCACGACTGGCTCGCTGGTGGCCGACCGCGCGGGGGCGGTCACGCCGTACGCCATGATCAACCTGCAGGAGCGCGGTTCTTTCTTCGTGCAGCCCACCTCCTTGGTCTACGAGGGGCAGGTGGTGGGGGAGAACTCCCGCAACGAGGACATGGATGTCAACATCACGAAGGAAAAGAAGCTGACCAATATGCGGTCCGCCACCGCCGATTCGTTTGAAAACCTGGTGCCGCCGCGGGTGTTGACCTTAGAGGAGTCCCTCGAATTTGCCGCCGAGGACGAGTGTGTCGAGGTCACCCCGCTGGAGGTCCGCATCCGCAAGGTGGTGTTGGATGCCACGGAGCGCGCCCGGATTGCCGCCCGGAAACGGAAAGGCTGACCGCTATGAGTGACGAAATGGCCCGCCCCGGTTTGCCACCGGAGGATTTCCCGGGGCAACACACCCGCCCCCGCTCGCCCGCCCCCGGGGAGGCGACAGAGAAGCTATCGGCCCCGGTGGTGGCCGAGCTGGTGGCCGAGGCACTGGCCGCCTCCCAGCCGCCCACGCCGCTCGCCGCTGCCCCCGCGGAGGCGGGGGAGGAGACGGTGCGGCTGGCGCGGCCCGCGGGGCCGACCCCCACCGCCACCAGCCACAACGTGCCCGGTGCGGGGGCCGCTGCGGGGGGCCTCCAGCCCCAGGACGACCAGACCCGTCCCTTGGCCCGCCCGGTGGGCACGGCCGGGACGCGGGCTGCGCAGACTACGCGCCTGCCTGCCGTGTCGGGGCCGCCTGCCCCCGCCGTGCCGCCCGCCCAGGCACCGGTGGCAAGCCCGGTCGTCGCCCGGCCGCCGACGGCGAGCGGCGCCGCGGCCGCGGCGGCGGCCCACCAGGCCGACGGCAGCCCCGCCGCACCTGCCGACGGCCCGGCCTATTCGCGGGGAGCAGGGGGGTTGCCCCCGGAGCAGGCGGCCCCCGCCCGGCGCCGCTGGCCAATCTTCGTAGCCGTGGGGGTAGCCCTGCTGGCTGTCGCCTACATCGTGGTGGCCCACCTGCTGGCGGGCAACATGCCTAACGGGCTGGTGCTTTCCGGGGTACCGGTGGGTGGGCTCGGGCGGGACGAGGCCCTGCAGCAGTTGGAGGAGGGCCTCCAGGGCGAGCTCACGGCACCGGTGGTCCTGCAGGTGGGGGACAAGCGCGTCGAGCTCGACCCGGCCGCGGCGGGCCTGCGGGCGGACCTGGCGGCCTCCGTCGACCGATACACCGAGGTCTCCTACCTGCCGCAGGACATCTTCAGCCACTTGTTTGGGGCGCAGGCCACCAATGTGGAGACGGTCGTCGACAAGGCGGCGCTCCGCCAGGCGCTGACGGAGGTGGCCCCCCAGTTGACCACTGAGCCCCGGCCGGGCGGACTGCACCTGGAGGGGATCGAACCGATTCGCACCGAGCCCGCCACGGGCCTGGCCCCCGATCTGGAGGCCAGCGTCGAGCTGGTGGCCGATAAGTGGCTGGCGCAGGTGGGGCCGCTGCAGCTGCCCGCCCGCGCCACCGAACCCAGCATCACGGGGAAGGCGGTGGACGAGGCGGTGGGCTTGGCGCGCACCATCACCGGGGCCCCGGCGGCCGTGGTGGTGGGCGACAAATCCCTGTCCTTCACCCCCGAGCAGCTCGCCGCCCTGGTCTCCTTCGAAGCGCGGGACGGCAAACTGGTGCCGCAGATCAATGTCGAGCGCCTGCACGAGCGGGTGCACAGCGAACTGCCGGGGGCAGAAGTGGCGCCGGTGGATGCCAAGTTCGTGTTCGAGGGCGGCAAGCCCAAGCTAGAGCCGTCGGTGCCGGGCGCCAAGATCGAACCCGACAAACTGGCCGCGGCCCTGCTGCAGGCGGCCAGCAGCAAGTCCGATCGCAATGCGCGCCCTGACCTGGTGGAGCAGGAAGCACAGTTCACCACGGAGGCGGCCGAGAAGCTCGGCATCAAGGAAGTGATCGTGGAGTTCTCCACGCCGCTGACCGAGGAGCCGCAACGCACGGAGAACATTCGGGTGGGCTCGGAGAAGATCACCGGCACCTTGATTAAGCCGGGGGAGACGTTCTCGCTGGAGGAGTCCCTGGGACCAGTGGAGCTGGAGACGGGCTTCGTCGACGCGGGGGTGATCGTGGACGGCCTGCACTCTTCGGCGCTCGGCGGCGGGCTGTCGCAACTGGCCACCAATACCTTTAACGCGGGTTTCCTGGCCGGGTTTGAGGATATTGAGCACAAGCCCCACTCCGAGTATCTCGATCGCTACCCGGCCGGGCGCGAGGCCACCCTGTGGACCGGCAAGCACGACGTGAAGTGGCAAAACAACACCGAATACGGGGTTTTGGTGCAGGCCGGAATAAGTAACGGCGAGGCGTGGATCAAACTGTGGTCGACCAAATACTGGGAAGTGACCACTAACACGTCGGATCGTTACGATTTCGTAGCCCCGATTACCCGTTACTCCACCGACCCGCGGTGCGAACCGACGGGGGCGGGCAACTCGGGATTCTCGGTGACCGTGGAGCGCACCCGCAGGCACGGGCAGAAGACGGAGACGCAGTCCTGGGAGACCCGCTACGTGGCGTCCGACGAAATTATCTGCGGCCCGCAGCCCTAAAAACCTGCCGCTACGAGGCGGGGGGAGCAGGTGTGGGTGCCGCCCAGGACGGGGCGGGCGGCACCAGCTTGCCGGAGACCATCTTGGTGGCCGGCACGACAACGTCCCCCCTGCGGGTGCGGATAGTGACGTGATCTGGGGCCACTTCTAGCAGGTCGCCGAGGGCATCGTAGAGGCCGTCGGCCTCCCGGCGCCGCACCACCACCCGTTGGCCGACCCGCCAGCTCAGCCAGGGCAGGGGGGGCGGAGGCGAATTATTAGTCATGATGAGCGCTACTCTAGAGCGGCAGTGTGAGGAACAAAAGGAGGCAGTCAAAATGACGTACGTCATCGCTCAGCCGTGCGTGGATGTGAAGGATCGCGCGTGCGTCGATGAGTGTCCCGTCGACTGCATTTACGAGGGGGCCCGGTCGCTCTACATTCACCCCGACGAGTGCGTGGATTGCGGGGCGTGCGAGCCGGTGTGCCCGACGCTCGCGATCTTCTACGAGGACGACGTGCCGGAGGAGTGGAGCGACTACTACCGGGCCAACGTCGACTTTTTCAGCGACCTGGGCTCGCCCGGGGGCGCCTCGCGCTTGGGGCCGGTGGACAAGGACGATGCGATGATCGCCGCCTTGCCGCCGCAGAACGTGGAATACCGCGCCGAACACGGGCTGCCGTGAGCGCGCTGCCGCGGCCGCTGCCGCTGCCGGATTTCCCCTGGGACTCGCTCTTGCCCGCCCGGGCAGTGGCCGCTGGTCACCCAGACGGGCTGGTTGACCTCTCGGTGGGCACGCCCGTCGATGCCACCCCGGCGGTGGCGCAGGCGGCCCTGCAGGCGGGAGCCGACGCGCCCGGCTATCCGGTGACGGTCGGCACGCCGCAGGTGCGGCAGGCCATCTGTGCCTGGTTTGCGCGGCGGCGGGGGGTTGGCGACCTCACGGACGCGGAGGTAATTCCCTCGATCGGCTCGAAGGAGGCGGTGGCACTGTTGCCGCTCCTGCTGGGGGTGGGCCCGGGGGACAAGGTGCTGCTGCCGCAGATGGCCTACCCGACCTACGACGTCGGGGCCCGCCTGGCGGGGGCCGCTCCGGTGCCGGTGGGGCCAGACCCGGACACGTGGCCCACCGACGCGGCGCTCGTCTGGTTGAACTCGCCGGGCAACCCGCACGGGCACGTGTTGGGGCGGGCGGAGCTGGCCCGGATCGTGCAGTGGGGACGGACGCACGGGGCGCTTATCGTCAACGACGAGTGTTACGCGGAGTTGGCCTGGAGTGAACCGTGGGTCAGCCAGGGGGTGCCCTCGTTGTTGGATCCAGCGGTGGTGGGAGACAGCCGGGCCGGGGTCCTAGCCTTGTATTCGCTCTCCAAGCAATCCAATCTGGCTGGCTACCGGGCCGGGATCATTGCGGGGGCGGCGGATTTGATTGCGCATATTGTGGAGGGGCGCAAGCACCTGGGCTTGCTGACGCCGGCGCCCGTGCAGGCGGCCATGGTGGCCGCCCTGGCGGATGATGCGCACGTGGCGCGGCAGCGGCAGGTTTACGGGGCCCGCCGGGCGGCCTTGCTGCCCGCTCTGCAGCGCGCTGGTCTGGAGGTCGATCCCGCGACCGGGGCGGGCTTGTACATCTGGGGGCGCGTGCCCGGGTGCACGGGCCGCCAGTTGGTGGAGCTGTTGGCGGTGCGCGGCATCCTGGTGGCGCCCGGCGATTTCTACGGCGAGCAAGCAGCCGACTTCGTGCGAATAGCGCTCACTGCGAGTGACGAACGCATCGCCGCGGCTGTGCAGCGATTGACGGACAATCCCCTGACCCGCGGCTAGTTTGGCAGACGTAGGGCAGCTCTTTGCACTACGATTACTGGGACCAAGGTCCGCATTTCCGGAAATATGGAAGCGAGAAGGAATGTCCGCAGGGAAGCCCAATGGGGTGCTCACCGTAGGGGAACAGCAATTAGCGCTGCCGCGCGTGGAGGCGACGGAAGGCAGCGATGGGTTGGCAATCGCCCCGCTGCTAAAGGAGACCGGGCTCATAACCCTTGACCCGGGCTTTACGAACACGGCGGCGGCGACGTCGGAAATCACCTACATTGACGGAGACGCGGGCATCCTGCGTTATCGGGGCTATCCGATCGAACAGCTGGCCAAGCAATCCTCGTTCCTGGAGGTGGCCTACCTGTTGGTGTACGGGGAGCTGCCCGACGGCGCCACGCTGGAGGCCTTCATTCGGCGCGTTAAGCGGCATCGGCTGCTGCACGAGGACTTCAAAGCCTTCTTCACCGCGTTCCCGGCCAACGGCCACCCGATGGCCATTCTGCAGGCAGGTATCGCGGGCCTGGCCACCTACTACCAGCACACGCTGGACCCGAAGGACCCGGAGCAGGTCAACACCGCCACCGTGCTGTTGCTGGCCAAGGTGCCAACAATGATCTCCTATATCGCCAAGCGCGCCGCGGGCCTGCCCCTGCTCTACCCCGACAACCAACGCAGCTACACCGAAGACTTCATCCGCATGACCTTCGGGCTGCCCTACCAGAGCTACGACATCGACCCGGCGCTCGTACGCGGCTTGGACATGCTGCTCATTTTGCATGCGGACCACGAACAGAACTGCTCGACCTCGACGGTGCGGCTGGTGGGCTCATCCAACGCCAACATGTACGCCTCGGTGGCGGCCGGGGTGGGGGCGCTGTCTGGCCCGCTGCACGGCGGGGCCAACGAGGCGGTGCTGCGCATGCTGCGGCAGATCGACCAATCCGACATGAGCGTCAATGACTTCATGACGAAGGTAAAGAACAAGGAAGACGGGGTGCGGCTGATGGGCTTTGGCCACCGCGTCTACAAGAATTACGATCCGCGCGCCGCGCTGGTAAAAGAGACCGCGCACGACATCCTGGCCCGGCTGGGGGCCCGCGACAACCTTCTCGACATCGCGATGGAGTTGGAGGAAATCGCGCTGAGCGACGACTACTTCATCGAGCGCAAGCTCTACCCCAACGTGGACTTCTACACCGGCCTGATCTATAAGGCGATGGGCTTCCCCACCAAGATGTTCACCCCGCTCTTTGCGCTCGGCCGCATGCCCGGGTGGATCGCCCAGTACCGGGAGCTCATCACCGACCCGGCCACCCGCATCGGCCGCCCACGGCAGGTCTACACCGGCTACCCCGAACGGCAGTACGTGCCGCTGCGTGAGCGCAACCGCGCCTAGCCGCCGCCAGGTAGCAGACAGGTTTCAGGTCAGCATCGTAAGGTGATGCTGGCCTGAACTTGTGGAAAATAGGAGGCGAGCATGTGGGCTTTTTGGCTGCTGTACGTTGCTTTCGGCGTGGTGTCCGCCTGGGCTGGCTATCGCTTGGGGCAGCCGGGGGAGCGGGGGCGAAAGTTCTTCGATCTGCAGGGCTATCAGCTGCCCCTGTTCCTGGGCTGGTTGCTGCTGTGCGGGCAGGTGGCGTTCACTTGGGCGGAGCTGTCGTTGTGGCACCGCACTTGGTACTTCTGCGGCGGCCTCGCCCTCGGGGCGGCGGCGTACTGGTGGGCACGTCTCCGTTCCCGCCGCCCCGAGGCCCGGTCCTAGTTCGCGTGTAGTTCGGCGTTGAGTTCGATGCCCTTGCCGCCGCGCGCCAGGGCCTCCACGGCACCTGTCACCGAGTTCCGGCGGAACAGGACGTTGGAGGCCCCGGACAACTCGCGGGCCGAGACCACCTGCGGGTCGCGGAACATTCCGTGCTGGCCAGGCACCACCCCGCCCGACGGCATGAGCGAAACCTTGGTGCCGGCCGTCAGGTAGAGACCGGCCTCGACCACGCAGTCGTCCCCCAGGGCGATACCCAACCCGGAGTTAGCGCCGAGCAGGCACCGCTCGCCCACCCGCACCCGCTCCTTGCCGCCCCCGGACAAGGTGCCCATGGTCGAGGCACCGCCCCCGACGTCGGAGCCATTGCCGATGACCACGCCCTGGGAGATGCGTCCCTCCACCATGGACACGCCCAGGGTGCCGGCGTTGTAGTTGACGAAGCCGGCGTGCATGACGGTGGTGCCCTCCGCGAGGTAGGCCCCCAGCCGCACCCGGTTGCCGTCGCCGATGCGCACGCCGCTGGGGGTCACGTAGTCAACCATGCGCGGGAACTTGTCGATGCCGCGCACTTCGACGTGTCCGTGGCGTTGGCGCAGGCGCAGGCGGGTGGTTTCGAAGTCTTCCACCGGGCAGGGTCCGACCGAGGTCCACACGACGTTGGTGAGGCGGGAGAAGATGCCGTCCAGGTTGATGGTGTTGGGTTGCACCAGCCGGTGGGAGAGCAGGTGCAGCCGCAGGTAGGCGTCGGCGGTGGACTGGGGAGCATCATCAAGGTCGACGACGGTGCGCACCACGGTCGTGTGGACGCCGCGGGCGGGATCCTTGGCTTCCATTGTTGTCAGGGTGGCGAGCTGTTCGGTGCGAGTGTCGGCCGGAGCGGGCCCGAGGGCGGGCGAGGGGTACCAGACGTCCAAGGTCTGTCCGGCTTCGGAAATGGTGGCGAGGCCGTAGCCCCATGCGTGTCGGGTCGTCATGGAGGAAGTGTATTGGGGTGCAGGCCGCCGGGCAGCTAGCTGTCGCGCCTTGGACGGGGCAGCACGCGGGGGGAGAGCACCTGCGCGCCGAGGGCGCGGGCCCGGGTCGCCAGACCTTTATCGGCGGTGGCCAGCAGCACCTGGTAGTCGGCGGCGCGGCGGCGGGCAACCTGCGCGACTATCTCGTCGTCGCCGGCGGCGGGGGCGCACACCACCGTCAGGCGGGCTCCGCGCGGGGCGGTGACGATCCCGGCTGGGGCGGCGGGGCGGGCGGCCCCTTCGAGGACAACATCGATATCGGGGTACCAGTGCCCGCCGGGGAGCTGGAGGGTGGCGGCGCTCAGCCCGGTGCCGAGTGCGGTGGCGCAGTCGGTGAGGAGGCGGGCGGCCGCCCCGGCGCGGTCCCGCCACCAGCCGTCGGGGCGGGAACCGACGACGTTGGCCGCGTCGATCACTAGCACCACGCGCCGGGTCAACGCCTGCAGCTCGGGGTGGATGGCGGCGAGGGCAGGCAGGAGCGGACCCGGTTCGGTTCCGGGGGTGAGCCAGGCCAGTTCGAGGGATTCGTCGGTACGGGCTACCGGTTGCTGGGGGCCGGTCTGCTCGGCCACCACCGTGGTGTAGGTCCAGGTGTGGTGGGCGGGCCCGGGGTGGGTGAGGGTGCGCGTGGCCCACACGCGCAGGTGGGCGGCGGCGATGTCGGCCTCCTCGCGGGCTTCGCGCAGGGCCGCGGCGAGGGCACTTTCCGCCACCTGCCGGGCCCCACCGGGCAGGCCCCACAGGCTGGGGGCGGGCGGCCGGGGCGGGCGTAACTGGCCGAGATACTGGGGGCCGTCCCCCGCTTGCCGCCACAGGTATAGCCCGGCAGCGCCGAGGGCGCCCCAGTGACGGTCCCCGCAGGCGCACGCGAGCCAGGTGTCGGCGAGGCAATCCATATCGTCAGCCTACTGCCAGGGGGCGGCGCTAATTGGCGGCCACTTTTGCCTTGACAAGGACCGGGAGAAATGTAGAGTAATTCACATTCCTGGGAGCGCTCTCAGTATTGCGGGTACTCCCTCCACGACAACGTGCACCAGCCCGGCACGTCGTCCACCCCCACCCCCTGCTGTGTTGCCATAGACAAAGGAGTTGCAGTGAACACGCCCCGCATGATGCGCGCCCTGGCCGCCTGCGCCGGTGCCGCGCTCGTCCTGACCGCCTGCGGCGGTGCGAGCGATAAGGCTGACTCAGCCGACAACGGTGCCAAGTCCGACGGCACCATCACCCTGACCGTGGCCACCTTCAACGAGTTCGGATACGAAGGCCTCTTTGAGGAGTACATGGCCGCCCACCCCAACATCAAGATCGAGCACCGCAAGGCCGCCACTACCACCGAAGCCCGCGACAACCTCAACACCCGGTTGGCCGCCGGCTCCGGCCTGGCTGACATTGAGGGCGTCGAAGGCGGCTGGCTGCCGGAACTGATGCAGTACCCCGACAAGTTCGTCGACCTGACCAGCCCCGAGGTGGCGGACCGGTGGCTGGAATGGAAGACCAAGCCCGCCACCGATAAAGATGGCCGCCTCCTCGGCTACGGCACCGACGCCGGACCAGTGGCAGTGTGCTACCGCTCCGACCTCTTCGCCAAGGCCGGGCTGCCCACCGACCGGGCCGAAGTGGCCAAGCTGCTGGAAGGCGACTGGGACAACTACTTCAAGGTCGGCAAGCAGTTCACCGAAGCCACCAATGTGCCGTGGTTCGACTCGGTGGGCGGGGTCTTCGAAATCATGATCGCCCAGCTGCCCAACGCCTTTGAACAGGCCGACGGCACCCCCTTCCCCCTCAAAGACAACGCCGACATGAAGAAGGTCTACGACACCCTGGTGGCCCAGGTCCCGCTCTCGGCCAAACTCACCCCCTGGACCGAAGACTGGACTGCGGCCTTCCAAAAGGACGGCTTTGGCACCATGTTCTGCCCGTCCTGGATGATCGGCGTCATCGAAGGTAACGCCAAGGGCGTGGCCGGTTGGGACGTCGCCAACGTGACGCCCGGCGGCGGCGCCAACTCCGGTGGCTCCTTCCTGATGGTGCCCACCCAGTCGGCGCACCCCGAGGAAGCCAAAGCGCTGGCCGCCTGGCTGACCGCACCCGAACAGCAGATCAAGGCCTTCAAGAACAAGGGCACCTTCCCCAGCCAGACCAAGGGCCTGGAGGATCCGATCCTGCTGGAGCACAAGAGCGAGTTCTTCAACAACGCCCCGGTGGGCGAGATCTTCGCCGAGCGCGCCAAGGCCGTGACCGTGGTGCCGTTCGCCGGACCAAACTACTTCGCTATCCGCGGGCTGGTGGGTGACGCCCTGACCCGGGTGGAGACCGCGGTCGAGGACGCCGGGAAGTCCTGGGAAAAGGCGCTGAGCGAGTACGACGCGCTCGGCCTGAACTAGCTCTGGTAAGTAGTCGGGTGGGGGCGCGCCCCGCGCGGGCCCCCACCCCCAGATCGACCGGCGGTAACAAATGGACACCGAGCACAGCGGCGGGCAATTGCTCGACGACCGCAAGCGGCAGCGGCGCGCCTGGCGCGGCAAGCTCGACATGCGGCTCTCCCCGTACCTCTATATCTCTCCCTTCTTTCTACTCTTCGCCCTGGTAGGGCTCTTCCCCCTGCTTTACACCGTGTTCGTGGCGCTGCACGACTGGCACCTGATTGGCGGCAAAGGCGACTTCGTCGGGGTGCAGAACTTCGTGGACGTGCTCCTCCAGCCGCGCTTTTGGACCGCGCTGCGCAACACGTTCTCCATCTTCCTGCTCTCCTCCGTGCCACAGGTGATTGCCGCCGTGTTGATCGCCGCCGTCCTCGACGCCAACATTCGGGCGAAGACTTTCTGGCGCATGGGCGTACTGGTTCCCTACGTGGTCGCCCCGGTCTCGGTGGCCCTCATCTTCGGCAAAGTATTCGCCGACGACTCCGGCCTGCTCAACGCCCTGCTGACCAGTATTGGGCTGGAACCAATTGCCTGGCACGCGCAGCCACTGGCCTCGCATTTCGCCATCGCCACGATGGTCAACTTCCGCTGGACCGGCTACAACACCCTCATCGTGTTGGCCGCCATGCAGGCCATCCCCCGCGAGCTCTACGAGGCCGCCCTCATCGACGGCGCCGGGCGGGTGCGGCAGTTCTTCTCCGTGACCATTCCCATGCTGCGGCCCACCATCATCTTCGTGGTGCTGACCGCCACCATCGGGGGACTGCAGATCTTTGACGAGCCCCGCCTGTACGACGTCGGCGGGGTGGGCGGCCCCGACCGGCAATGGATGACCCTGTCCATGTACCTCTTTGAAGTGGGCTGGGGCAGCCAGCGCAACCTCGGCCGCTCGGCCGCCATCGCCTGGATCCTCTTCCTCATCGTCATCGTTTTCGCCGTCATCAACTTCCTGCTCACGCGCCGCATCGCGTCCGAAGATTCCAGGGGGAAAAAATGAGCGCCCCGCGCCTGTCACTGCCCGCCGTGGAACAGCTAGCGGGGAAGGGCGCCGCCCGGGCGGCCCGGCGGCGCGCACTGCGCAGCGGGCAACTGCCGCGCGCGCGGGCCACCGGCGGTACCGCCCGGCGCCCCGGATGGGTGACCTACATGGTGCTGGCGGCGATCTTGGCCATCTCCTTCTACCCGTTGTGGTTCTCGGTGCTGCTGGCGTCGTCCGACGCCGCCACGATTGCGCAAAACCCGATCCCCTCCCCGGTGCCGCGGGGCAACCTGTGGACCAACATTCAGCGGGTGCTGGAGGCCGACATCAAACTGTGGCCCGCGATCTGGAACTCCGTCATCGTCGCCGTCATCACCTCCCTCTCGGTGGTCTTCTTCTCCACCTTGGCCGGTTTTTCCTTCTCCAAACTGCGGTTTCGGGGGCGGGGACCACTGCTGGTGTTCGTGATCGCCACGATGGCGGTGCCCACCCAGCTGGGCGTGGTGCCGCTGTTCATCATCATGTCCAAGCTGGAGTGGACCGGCTCTCTGCTCTCCGTGATCGTCCCGGGCCTCATCTCGGCTTTTGGGGTGTTCTGGATGACGCAGTACCTGCGCGGCGCCCTGCCTTACGAGCTCATTGAGGCCGCCCGCGTGGACGGCTGTTCGCTCATCCGCACGTTCTGGCACGTGGCATTGCCTGCCGCTCGCCCGGCGGCCGCGATGCTAGGCCTCTTCACCTTCGTCGGCTCCTGGACCAGCTTCTTTTGGCCGTTTATCGCCTTGGGTTCGCAAAACCCGACCCTGCCGGTGGCGTTGCAGCTGCTGCAGGCCACCTATTTCAAGGACTACTCCCTCATCATGGCCGGGGTGGTGATCTCCACCCTGCCGTTGATCCTCGTATTCATCTTCGCCGGGCGCCAGCTCGTCTCCGGCATCATGCAAGGAGCTGTAAAAGGATGACCACTTTGCAATTTCCACCCGATTTCCAGTTCGGGGCCGCCACTGCCGCCTTCCAGATCGAGGGCGGAGGATACGAAGACGGACGGGGCCCGTCCATCTGGGACGCGTTTTGCGAGGAGCCCGGCCGGATCGCGGACGGTTCAAACGGGCTGGTGGCCTGCGACCACTACCACCGCATGGAGCAGGACGTCGCCCTCATGCGCTCCCTCCACCTGGCCACCTACCGGTTTTCCACCTCCTGGGCCCGCGTCTGCCCGGACGGGCGTAGCGTCAACCAGCGCGGGCTGGACTTCTACTCCCGCCTCGTGGACGAACTGCTGGCCGCCAACATCAAACCCTGGCTGACGCTCTACCACTGGGACCTGCCGCAGGCGCTGGGGGAGCAGGGCGGCTGGGTCAACCGCGAGACCTCCTACCGGTTTGCCGACTATACGCAGGCGGTGCACGACGCCCTGGGGGAACGGGTGGGCGTCTGGACGACGCTGAACGAGCCGTGGTGCTCGTCGTTCCTGTCCTACGCCTGCGGCGAGCACGCCCCCGGGCACACCAGTCCCCGCGAGGCGGTGGCTGCCGCCCACCACCTGCTCCTGGCGCACGGCCTGGGGGTGCAGGTGCTGCGGGAAGCGGCCAGCAACCTGACAGTAGGCATCACCTGCAACACCTCATACTTCCACCCCGCCGATCCGGACAATCCGGCCGACGTCGACGCCGCCCGCCGGGTGGACGGGGCCTTCCACCGGGTGTTCCTCGACCCGTTGTTCAAGGGGCACTACCCGGACGATGTCCTGGAAGACATGCGAGAGGCTGGCCTGGGGGAGGACGTCCGGGACGGCGACATGGCGCTCATTAGCGCCCCCCTGGACGTGCTGGGGGTGAACTTCTACAACGGGGGAGCTCACGCCGCCCCCCTGCCCGGAGCCCAACCCGAGGTGCGCATCAACGCGGGGGGCCACCCGGTGGCCAGCCCCATCGTGGGCTCGGAGACCGTGCGCCCCATCCCCCGGGATCTGCCGGTGACCGCCATGGGGTGGGAGGTAGACGCCCGCGACTTGCGGCTGATGCTGAACCGGATGCAGCGCGACTACACCGGCCCGGCGGGCATTCCCCTGGTGGTCACCGAGAACGGTGCCGCCTACCACGATGTGCCCGACGAACACGGCTACGTTGATGACACCGCCGACCGGTTGGCCTACCTGCGCGACCACCTGGCGGCGGTGCACGGGGCCATCGCGGACGGGGTGGATGTCCGCGGCTACCTCGCCTGGTCCCTCCTGGACAACTTCGAGTGGGCGTTTGGTTACTCCCGCCGGTTCGGGATCGTGCGCGTCGACTACGACACCCTCGCGCGTATCCCGAAGGCGAGCGCCAAATGGTACGCCGAGGTGGCGCGCACCCACACAATGGAAATAGGCTAAACCGGGTAAGGGGAGGAGGGATGATGGCCCGGCGACAAGCCCCGACGCTTGACGATGTCGCCCGCCTGGCGGGAGTCTCGCGCGCGACGGTGTCGCGGGCGGTGCGCGGTGGCCACCTGGTGAGCGCCAGCGCCCGCCGGGCCATTGACGCCGCTATCGAGGAACTCGGCTACGTGCCGAACCAGGTGGCCCGCTCCCTGGCCACCCGGCAAGCCAACAACATCGCCGTCATCGTCTCCGAGCCCCACGCCCGCCTCTTCGGTGACCCGTTCTTCGCCACCTCCGTGGCGGGCGTGGCGGAGACGCTGGAGTCCACCTCCCGGCACATGGCGCTCTTCATGGCCTACGGGGGATACCGGCGCAAACTGGAGGAATACCTGCGCGGGGGCTACGCCGACGCCGCGCTAGTTATCTCCCACCACGACGAAGATCACCTGCCCGATCTGCTGGCAGAGCTGCGGCTGCCCTGCGCTTTCCTCGGCCGTCCGGCCGCCGCCACCCGCAGCGGCTTTTCGGTGGCAGACCGCTTCGTCGACATCGACAACGTCGCTGGGGGGCGCATCGCGACCGAGCACCTGTTGGCGCAGGGTTGCCGTCGTATCGCCACCATTACCGGCCCGATGGACATCGCCTCGGCGCGCGAGCGCCTGGCGGGGACACGGGCCGCGCTGGCCGCCGCGGGGTTGGAACTGTGCGGCAGCTACCCGGGCTCATACGAACCAGCTTCGGCGCAGGTGCAGACCCTGGAGCTCTTAGATCGGGGCGAGCCCATCGACGGGCTCTTCGTCGCCTCGGACCTAATGGCGGCCGCCGCCATCGGGGTGCTGACCGCCAACGGCAAGCGGGTGCCGGACGATATTCGCGTCATCGGGTTCGACGACGCCGACATTTCCCGGCTCATGGTGCCGTCCCTGTCCACCGTGACCAACCCCTGGCGCGAACTGGCCATTCGCGCCACCCAGATGGTGTTGGCCGAATTGGATGGGGCCACCCCCGCCCGCCCGGTGATCTTGCAACCAGAGTTGGTGGTGCGTGAGAGCACCCAATAGTGGGCCCGGTCCCGCAGGCGGACCGCGAGTTTTGTCGAGCAAATTTTGTCCGGGGCAGGCAGGCCCCGGTGGCCAGAAAGGTCTGTGATGGGAGAGCAGCCACGCTGGGTGGTGTTAGTGCAGGCCGGCGGCACGGCCCTGCTGCTAGAGGTCGGGCAGGCGGGCCTACCCCACGTGGTGCACTGGGGACCGCACTGGGGGGCAGCCAGCCCCGCGGACCTGGCCGAGTTGGTGGCAGGAACGGCCCGCATGGACGTGGACAACGTCCCGGACCTGCCGCTTAACCCGGGGGTACTACCGGGCGGCTGGACCGGCTGGTCAGGCCGCCCGGGCCTGCTGGGGCACCGCGACGGTGGGGCAGCGTGGTCGCCCCGCCTGCGCACCACCGCGGTGAGCTTCGTGGCCACCCCGGCGGACGGGGGCGCGCCGACTGGCGAGAGTGCGGCCGAGAACCTGGCCCCCGGAGAGTATTGCCGCGGTAGTGGCACCCTCACCTTTACCCTGACCGATCCGGTGGCGCAGCTGGCGGTGCAGCTGGAGCTGAGACTCACCCCCGTCGGCACCGTGCAGGTGCGCGCCCAGCTCCACAACGAGGGCCAGGACAACTACCACCTGCACGAGCTCAACCTGGCCTTGCCGCTGCCGCTAGAAGTCGACGAAGTGCTGGATTTCAGCGGGCACTGGGCGAAGGAACGCTGCCCGCAGCGGCGGGCCCTGACCATCGGCACCCATCTGCGGGAACATCGCCGGGGGCGGCCCGGCTTCGACGCCACCACCTGCCTGCTGGCCGGGCGGCCCGGCTTTAACTTCCGGCGCGGCCAGGTCTACGGCCTGCACGTGGCGGCGCCGGCCAACTCGCGTTTCTACATCGAACGCCTGCCGGAGGGCTGGCAGGTGCTCGGTGGGGGGGAGCTGCTGCACCCGGGGGAGGTCACGCTCGCCCCGGGCCAGAGCTATCGCGGCCCGCTGTTGCACTTTACGCAGGGACAGGGGCTAGACGAGGCCGCCGGGCGCTTCCACGACTGGATCCGCAGCCTGCCCACCGCTCCGGGCCCCGCCCGGCCGGTGACCCTGAACGTGTGGGAAGCCGTCGGCTTCGACCAGCGGCTGGACAAGCTGCTGGCCCTGGCCGATGCCGCCCACGCACTGGGGGTGGAACGCTTTGTGCTGGACGACGGCTGGTTCCTGGGACGGCGCGATGACACCGCGGGCCTGGGGGACTGGCAGGTAGACCCGATCGTGTGGCCCGACGGCCTCACGCCGCTCGTAGAACGGGTCGTGGGCCACGGCATGGAGTTCGGCCTGTGGTTCGAACCGGAGATGGTCAACCCGAATTCGCAGGTGGCGCGGGAACACCCCGACTGGCTACTGGCCGCCCACCCGGAACTGCCGGTGGCCTGGCGCCACCAGCAGGTGTTGGACCTCACCAACCCGCAGGCCTGGAACCACGTGCACACCCAGATGGATGCGCTGCTGCGGCGCTACCCCATCAGCTACCTCAAGTGGGACCACAACCGCGACACATTCGACGCGGGCAGCCAGACGGCCGACCGGCGAGCAGTAGCGGGGGAACAGGTGCGCTGTGCGCTGCGCCTCATGGACCGCCTACGTCGCGACCACCCCGGCCTGGAGATCGAAAGCTGCTCCTCCGGCGGGGGCCGCATCGACCTGGAAACCATCACCCACACCCAGCGCTTCTGGGTCTCAGATTGCCTGGACCCGTTGGAGCGGCAGGCGATGCTGCGCTGGACACTGCAACTGGTGCCCCCCGAATTCCTCGGCAGCCACGTGGCCTCCGCCCGCTCCCACACCACCGGTCGGCAACACGACCTCGCCTTCCGGGCGCTGACCGCCCTGTGGGGCCACCTGGGGGTGGAATGGGATCTGACCGCGGCCAGTGCGGACGAGCTGGCGCAACTGGCCGACTGGATTGCCTACTTCAAAGAGCAGCGAGAGCTGCTGCTCACCGGGCGGGTGGTGCGCGACGAGGTGGGGGAGGGAGCCCTCTGGTTGCACGGGGTGGTGGCCCGGGACGCCTCCACCGCCCGTTACATGGTGCACAGCCCCTACACGGGCGCCCTCGGACTGCAAGGACGCCTCCGCCTGCCCGGCTTGCAGGCTGACACCCGCTACCGGGTGCGGCCCCGGTTCGTCGGTCGCGCCCCGGCCGGGCTCATCCCACCCCCTTGGTTTACCACCGGCGTCACCGCCACCGGTGCGGCGTTGGCCAACGTGGGCCTGACCCCCCCGAGCCTCAACCCGGAACAAGCCGTGCTGCTCGAAGTCGAGCGGTGCTAGGCAGAGAGGAAAACATGCGCGCACTACTGCCCCAACCCGCGACGGTCCAGTGGCGGGCGGAGGGATACACCCTCACCTCCACCACGACTCTGGGGCCCGCCAGCGCGGCCGCCGCTCCCGCTGCGGCGGTGGTGTGGCGACTGCTCAGCCGCACCACCGGCCTGCCGTTGGCCCCCCGGCAGGCCCCGGACGTCGTCGTGCAGTTGACGGATGAACTAGCGGAAGAGGCCTACCACCTGGCAGTGGGGCCGGAGGGAGTGCAGATTGTGGCCGGCGGGCAGCGCGGTGCCCTGTGGGCCGCCCAGACCCTGCTGCAACTGGGCCCGGCAGAAATTTACGCCGCCCCCCGCGGCGTCGACGTGCCTCTGGACGGGGCCAACATCAGCGATGCCCCGCGGTTTGCGCGGCGCGGCGCCATGCTCGACTCTGCCCGCCACTTCGTGCCGCTGGCCGACGTGCTGGACTTTGTCGACTGGCTGGCCCGGCACAAGCTCAACGTCTTCCACTGGCACCTGACAGACGACCAAGGCTGGCGCGTGGCCCTCGACAAGTATCCGCGCCTGGCCACGCACGCCAGCTGGCGGGCCCGCACCACCAACCGGGCCGGGGGCGACGACCACACCCCACACGGTGGCTACTACACCCTGGACCAAATCCAGCAGGTAGCCGACTACGCCCGCGCCCTCGGGATCGAGATCGTCCCCGAACTCGACTTCCCGGGCCACGCCACGGCGGTCCTCCACGCCTACCCCGAGTTCGCCACCGACCCGCACGCCGTCACCGAGGTGGCGCACTATCCGCAAATCTTCCCCAACGTGCTCAACCTGTCTCCCGCCGCCCTCGACTTCGTCCACGACGCGTGGCAGGCCGTCATCGACGCCACCGGCGCCACCTACGTGCACATCGGCGGAGACGAGGTGCCCACCACCCACTGGGAAGCTTCCCCGGAGGTCAAGCAGCGGGCCGCCGCCTGGGGGGTGGCCGACGTGCGCAAACTGCAGCGGTGGTTCACCGAGCATCTGCGGGACTGGCTGCGCCAGCGCGGAGTCATCCCCATCGGCTGGGACGAGATTATCGACGACGGCCCCGTGCCCGGCATGGTGTGCCAGGCCTGGCGGGGCGCGGACGCCGGCAGACGAGCCGCCCAGCACGGCATGGACGTTATCATGTCCCCCCTCAGCCACACCTACCTCGACTTCTACCAGTCGCCGTTGCGCAGCGAGCCTTACGCCCAGGGCGTGGTGTTGCCCATTGAGGAGGTCTACGCCTTCGACCCAACCGCCGAGCTCGACCCGCCCGCCGCCGCGCGCGTGCTCGGCACCCAGTTCCAGCTGTGGGCCGAGTTCCAACCCACCTACCGCAAGCTCCAATACCAGGCCTGGCCGCGGGGCTGTGCGCTCGCGGAGGTGGCGTGGTCCGCGCCTGCGGGGCGCAGCTGGCAAGCCTTCGCTCCGCGGTTGGAGGCCCACTTGCAGCGGCTCGCCGCCGCGGGCCTGAACTACCGGCCGCTGGCCGGGCCGCACCCGTGGCAGGAGGGCGGCACTGGCTGGTTCCAGCGCCCCGCTGCGGACTAGTCGGCGGCCGATCCCCGCAACTGCCAGCGGGCGGCGTCGGTGCTGGCTGCCAGATAGTCGGCATACCTGCCGCCCGCGGCGGCCAGTTGGGCGGGCGTGCCCTGCTCGCAGATGCGGGCCCCGCGGGGCCCGCCCTCCAGCACCAATATTTGGTCAGCGCCGCGCAGGGTGGTTAGGCGGTGGGCCACCACGATGACGGTGCGGCCCACGGCGAGCTCGGCGAGCACCTCCGTGATGGCCGCCTCGTTTTCTCCGTCGAGGGCGGAGGTGATCTCGTCTAGCAACAAGATAGGGGCGTCCTTGAGGAATGCCCGCGCGATGGAGACGCGTTGGCGCTCCCCACCGGACAGTCGCAAGCCGCCCGGCCCGACGCGGGTCTGCCAACCGTCGGGCAGGGAGGCGATCACCTGGTCGAGGCGGGCGGCCCGCGCGGCCGCGGCTAGCTCTGCATCGGTGGCGTCCGGCCGGGCCACTCGTAGATTCTCCCGAATGGTGGTGTCGAACAGGTAGACGTCCTGGAATACCAGCGATATCAGGGCCATGAGGTCGGTGGTGGTCACATCGCGCACGTCCGCCCCACCGACAAGCACTTGCCCAGTGTCGGTGTCCCAGAAGCGGGCGGCTAGCCGCAGGAGCGTGGACTTTCCTATCCCGGAGGGGCCGACCAGGGCGGTGATGCTGCCTGCCTGGGCGGTGAAGCTGATGTCGTCCAGGATGGGACGGTCCGCCCGGTAGCCAAAGGAGACATTGCGCAGCGTGATGTCGGTGCCCTGCGGCTGCACGGGGGTAGCGGGCTCCGGCAGCGGGCGGGAGTCCATGATGTCGCTAACCGACCGCAGCGCGACCTTGGCGTTGTTGGCTTCGGTGGCAAACAGCACCGCGGTGGCGAGCGGTCCGGTGGTGCGGGTGGCTATCGCGGCGATCGCCAGGAAGGCGGCCACGTCGAGTTGCTTGCCCAAAAGCTGGGCGGTAGCCAACGCCAGGGTGAGGGCGCACGCCGCCTGCACCAACAACTGGAAGGCTGCCCCCGGGCGCCCCTTGGCGCGCAGGCTAGCGCGGACCGCCTCGTCTTCGGCGCGCAGGGCCTGCGTCAAGGGCGACCAGTCTCGTTCGGCGTGCCCGGTGGCACGCAGCACGCTCTGGAGGCGGGCAAATTCGATCAGGCGGCCGGCCGAATGTTGGGCAGCTTGCTCCTCCACGGTGTTGACCTGCTCGGCCCGTCGCACGGTCAGGCGCCACGAGAGCGCCAGCGGCACCGCGCAGGCCAGCAACACCAGCCCCAACTGCCAGTCCACCACCAGGACGGTAACGGTCATCACCGCGGGAACAATTACCGCCGAGCATAAGGCGGGCAGCACCATGGAAGCGATGTGGGACAGAGTGTTGATATCGCGAGAGACGGCTGCCGCCACTTGCGCTTCGCGTTCGGCGGTGAACCAGCCTAGGGGGAGCCGCAGCACGTGTTCCCCGATGCGTCCGATCAGCGCGTCGCACACGTCGTACACCGAGATGCGATAGGAACGGATCATCACGGAAGTAGACAGCGCGAAACTGAGTGCCCCGCCTGCCACCACCAGCCCCGTCCAGAGGCCCAGGTGGGGTCCGCCTGTCAACAATTGACGGAGGAACGGCAGGAGCGCCGCCAACGTCAGGCCCTGGCAGAGGGCAGTCAGTACGTAGCCCCCCAGCAGGACGCGCAGCTCGCGGGCGTCGACTAGGCGGGATAACAGTCGAAACATTATTCGCCTCCTTGCTGGGCGGACCAAAGTTGGGCGTACAGTCCCTCGGCGGACAGCAACGTCGAGTGGGTGCCGCGTTCCACCACCTGCCCGGCCTCCAGCACCAGGATCTGGTCGGCGTTTTGCACGGTGGACAGGCGGTGGGCGATGACCACCACCGTGCGGCCGACCGCGAGGTGGCTGAGAGCGGCGTGGATGTCGCGTTCGGACTGCGGATCGGCTTGGGCGGTGGCCTCATCAAGCACCAGCAGGTCAGTGTCTTGCAGCAGGGCTCGTGCGATGGTCAGCCGCTGGCGCTCCCCGCCGGAGAGCTGTCCCTCCGCACTGCCTAGTACCGTGTCGTAGCCCGCCGGTAGTTGCAGGATGCGTTCGTGCATACCGACCGCGCGGGCGGCTGCCTGCAGCTGTTCGGCGCTGGCCTGCGGGCTGCCAAGGGCGAGGTTGTGGGCGACCGTGTCGTGGGCGAGGGTTATGTCCTGGAAGACGACCGCCACCCGGCTGTAGAGCCAATCGAACGAGGTCTCCCGCACGTCCACCCCGCCGACGTGGACGCTGCCCTGGTCCGGGTCGTAGAAGCGGGCCACCAGGCGGGCCAACGTCGTCTTGCCGCTGCCGGAGGGGCCAACGATCGCGGTGACAGTCCCGGGAGCCGCCTGCAAGGACACATTTCGCACGACGGGGTGAGATGGCTCGTAGCCGAAGGTGACATCCCGCAGCTCTAGGTGCCCCGGTGCCGGGTCCGGCAGGTCGCGGCCGGGGCCCTGCGGCATGGGGGGCTGCGCTAGCACGGCTGCCGTGCTCTCGGCGGCCCGCTGCGCCTCGTACAGGTGTTGCATGAGTGACATTAGGTGAATGGCACCCTGCGGCAGGCCGAGGGCCAGGGTGAAGAAGGCCACCGATTCCGCCGGGGTCAACCAGTCCTGTCGAATGAACCAGACCGCCAGGGGGGCGACCACGGCGAGCACGGTCGCGGGCTGCAGCAGCGCCTGGGCAGCAGCCATGCCGCTGCCCGCCGCCCGGGTCCACCGCAGCGAGAGGGAGGAGAAGGCCGTGCGGGCCGCGGTGAACCGAGTGCGCGCGGCGTCGGAGGCTTGGAAAGACTTGATCTCCTTGATGCCTTCAGCCATCTCCACGGTTGCCGCCGCTAGGCGGGTTTGGGCGGAGGAGAAATCCGCGAAGAGGCTTTGGTCGTAGCCGACCCGGAGGGCGAGCGCGGGAATGGCCACCCAGATGGCGACGAGGATGAGGGCCAGCACCCAGTTCACCCAGGCCAGGTACAGCAGGCCCGCCACGGCGGAGACCGCCGCAAAGGTGGCGTCGGCCGCCTGGTGGGCTACCAGGGTGTGGATGGCAGAGGTGTCGTCGCACACCAGTTTGCGCAGGGCGCCGGCCGACGTCTGTTCCACCCGCCCTAAGGGCAGGCGACTGAGGGTGGCGATCAGGGCTTGGCGCAGGCGGTAGCGCAGGCGTGCCTCCACCGTATGCGAATAGCCGAGCGCCGCACCGTGCAATAGCTCGCTGGCCAGCAGGCAGGCGCTGGCGAGGGCTATCCACGGCCACAGGGCGGAGGGGGTTTCCTGCACTAGCAGGCGACGGGCGATCTCAGTTAGGGCGATGTAGGGCACTACCGACAACAGGCCCCCCAGGCCGGAGAGCACCGCCGTTAAGCGCATGGCGGGGCGGACGGGCGCGAGTAGCTTGCGTGTCGGATTGGACATATCTTCCCCCTCGTCGTCGCTGACCAGGCGCCGGGCTACCCCGGCGTCGCCACCCACCCAGCATACTCCTAAAGTAAGGTTAGCCTTAGTTGCGAGGGGGGTGAGGGGCCAAGGTGTTGCTGTGGCGCGCAGCGGCCGCCTGGCAGGCTTCCACCGCGCCCCTGCGGCAACCCGGTGCCCTTATGTGATCAGCATGCTCTTGGGTGACCGCCGCGCCCTGGCGCAACCAGTCCTTGGGTGACCGCCGCGCTCTTGGGTAACCATCATGTCCTTGGGTAACCATCATGCCCTTGCGCAACCATCATGCCCTTGCGCAACCATCATGCCCTTGGGTAACCATCATGTCCTTGCGCAACCATCATGTCCTTAAAACACCGAAATAAGGGCATGACGGTGAAGTAAGGGCATGACGGTGGAGTAAGGGCATGACGGTGGAGTAAGGGCATGACGGTGAAGTAAGGGCGGGGTGGTGAACCATGGGCGAGGCGGTGCGCTAGATCCCCGGCACGCCACGCCGCGCCCGTACATACATCTGTGCCGCCAACCCCACACTCTTGCCGCTGCCCCACTTTGGGGGCGGACAAGGAACCGGCCCCGAGCAGGGGCGTGCCCGGGGCCGGCAGTAGCAGCTAAAAAAGGGGGTGGGGGATAGCTGCTACCCCTCAATCACGTCGCAGATGTGGCCACCACTGGCCACCTGTGTTCCCACACTAACCGCCAAACCCTGTACCAGGCCAGTACGCGGGGCCGTAATTGGTTGCTCCATTTTCATTGCTTCGATCACAACCAGCGTTTGTCCCTGTTCGACGGCTTGTCCTTCGCTGACCTCCACCTTAATCACGGTTGCCTGCATTGGGCACGTCACCGCGCCGGGACCTCCGGCACTGCCGCGCCGCCCGCCCCGGCCGCGGCGTCCGCTCGGGCGGGCGGGAGCCGCCGGGGGCACGCTGGCCGCGCGCGGAGCTGCCATCAGCCCGGCGGGCAGAATCACCTCCAGGCGCTTGCCGCCCACTTCGACCACGAGGCGCTCGGTGGCGGCCTCGTCTTCAAGGGCCGTGGCGGGCCCGCCGGGCTCTCCCAACTGATCGCGCAGCAAGTCCAACCCGCCGCTGTCAATCCACGTGGTATCCACCCCGAAACCGTCCTCAGCGGTGAATGCGGGGTGTCGCAACACGGCGGCGTGGAACGGCAGCGTGGTGGTCAACCCGGAGATGTGGGTCTCGCGCACGGCGCGCCGCGCCCGCGCCAAGGCGATCTCACGGGTGGGTCCCCAGACGATGACCTTGGCCACCAAGGAATCAAACAGGCCGCTCAGCTCGTCCCCGGCGGCGATGCCGGCATCAATACGGACCCCCGGCCCCGCCGGCCAGGTCAGGGCCGTTGGCTTGCCGGGTGTCGGCAGGAAACCTCGGGCGGGATCCTCGGCGTTGAGACGCAATTCCACGGCGTGGCCGCGTGCCTGCACCTGCGTGTAGCCCAGTTCCTCGCCGGCCGCCAAGCGAATCTGTTCGCGTACCAGGTCTATGCCCGTGATCTCTTCTGTCACCGGGTGCTCCACCTGTAGCCGGGTGTTGACCTCCAGGAAGGAGACCAGGCCGTCGGCCGCCACCAGGAACTCGCAAGTTCCGGCCCCGACGTAGCCGGCCCGGCGCAGAATATTGCGCGAAGATTCCTCGATTACCTGTTCCTGTTCGGCAGTCAGGAAGGGCGCTGGGGCCTCTTCCAACAGCTTTTGGTGGCGGCGCTGCAGGGAACAGTCGCGAGTGGAGACCACCGCGACGTTGCCGTACTGGTCAGCTAGGCACTGGGTTTCCACGTGGCGCGGCCGGTCCAGGTAACGCTCCACGAAGCACTCGCCGCGCCCGAAGGCCGCCACCGCCTCGCGCGCGGCCGCCTCGAACGCCTCGACTACCTCCCCCTGGGTGCGCGCCACCCGCAGGCCGCGCCCGCCCCCGCCGAACGCCGCTTTGATGGCCACCGGCAGTCCGTGTTCGGCCACGAAATCCAGCACCTCCTGCGGCCCGGCCACCGGGCCGGGAGTGCCGGGCGCGAGCGGGGCGCCCACCTCGGCGGCGATCCGCCGGGCCGTGACCTTGTCGCCGAGTGCCTCAATAGCCGCCGGGGGCGGGCCGATCCACACCAGCCCGGCGGCGATGACGGCCCGGGCAAACTCGGCGTTTTCCGCCAGGAAGCCATAGCCGGGGTGCACCGCCGACGCCCCGCTGCGCTCGGCCACCGCCAAGATCGCCTCAATGTTGAGGTAGGTGTCCGCCGGGCGGGAACCCGGCAGGGCAAAGGCCTCATCGACCATCCGCGTGTGCAGGGCATCTCGGTCGGGGGCGGCGTAGACGCCGATCGATTTCAGCCCCGCATCGGCGCAGGCGCGCGCGACCCGCACCGCGATCTCGCCCCGGTTGGCAATCAGCACACTGCGGGGCCAGGAAGGAAGGGTGGTCATGCGTTTAAGCTAGCCCGCCGCACCCCGAATCCAGCAATCGCTGGGGGGTGCGGCGGGCCTTTCTCGCCCGGGCACAAACCCGCCTAGTGGGTTCCGTTCCCGCTCAACAATTCCGCCCGCCACAGGTCCGTCCACGTCACCGCCAACTGGGCGCACAGCTCCCGCACTAGCGGCAGGGAGATGCCCACCACGCCGTGCGGGTCGCCCTCGATGCCGCGCACGAAGGCACCGCCCAGGCCGTCCAGCGTGAAGGCCCCGGCCACCGCGAGCGGCTCCCCGCTGGCGAGGTAGGCGGCAAGCTCGGCGGGCGTCGGGGAGGCGAAATGCACCACCGTGCTAGAGGTGGCGCAGGCCTCCTGCCAGCGACCGTCCACCGCCCGCAGCACGCAGTGGCCCGTGTGCAGCACGCCGCTGCGCCCCGCCATGGCCTGCCAGCGTTCCCGCGCCACCGCCGCCGAGCCCGGCTTGCCCACCACCTGCCCGTCCAGCTCCAGCATCGAGTCACACCCGATGACCAGCAGCTGGCGCGTGGCGTCCAGCCGTCCGGCCACCTCCGTGGCCTTGGCGCGAGCCAGGGCCTGCACTTGGTCGGCGGGCGCGGCCGCCGACAGCTGGGTCAGCAGACCCTCCTCGTCGGCGTGGGAGACGAGCACCTGCGGCGCCAACCCGGCGGCGCGCAGGGTGGTCAGCCGCGCAGGGGAGGCAGAGGCGAGGACTACTTGCATGGCACCAGCGCGTCACGAAGCACGTCCAGGCCCACCGAACCCAGCGCCAGGGCCCGGGCGTGGAAATCGCGCAGTGTGAAGTTGGGGTCGGCGGCTGCGTTCGCGTCGCGGATTTCCTCCCACAGGCGTTGGCCGAGCTTGTAGCTTGGCGCCTGCCCGGGCCAGCCCAGGTAGCGGTCCAGCTCGAAGCGCAGGAACCCTTCGGCCATGGCCACGTTGTGGCGCAGGAACCGCCAGGCGACCTCCGCATCCCAACGCTCGGCGTCGACGTCGGCCGGCAGCAGGCCGCCCGCCCGCAGTGCCGGGTCGACCGGCAGCCCCAGGTGGACGCCGGTGTCCAGCACCACCCGGGCCGCCCGTAGCCGCTGTCCGTCCAGCATGCCGAAGTAGTCGCCGCGTTCGCTGAGAAAACCGAGATCGGCCATCAGACGCTCGGCGTACAGAGCCCAGCCCTCGCCGTGCCCCGAGACCCAGCAGAGCAAGCGCCGCCAATCATTCAGGGTGTCACGGAGCGCGACCGCCGTGCCCAGTTGCAGGTGATGGCCCGGGACGCCCTCGTGGTAGACGGTGGTTTTTTCCTGCCAGGTGGTGAACGTGTCTTCCCCTTCCGGGACGGCCCACCACATGGCACCGTTCCGGGAGAAGTCGTCCGACGGCGGGGTGTAGTAGATGCCGCCCGAGCCGGACGGGGCAATCTTGCAGTCCAACTTGGTCAGCTGCTCCGGAATATCGAAGTGCGTGCCCGCCAGGGCTGCCACGGCGGCGTCCGACGTCTCCTGCATCCAGGCCTGCAGGGCGGCGGTGCCGTGTAGCTGCCGGGCCGGGTCGTTGTTCAGGCGCTCCATCGCCTCGCCGGGGGTTGTGCCCGGGCCGTACAACTCGGCGGCCACCTCCCGCTGCTCGGCGTCGATGCGGGCCAGCTCGGCAATGCCCCAGGCGTGCGCTTCCCGCGCGTCGATCTTGGCCCCGAGGAAGTAGCGAGAGGCACGCTCGTAGACCTCCGGACCGACCGCGTCGGCCTGCGGGGCGCTGGGGGCCACCTCCCGCAGCACTGCCGCCAGGTCCGCGTAGGCCGCCCGTGCCTGGGCCGCCCCGGATTGCAGGGCCGCGGCTGCCTGCGGGTGCTTTTCCGCCAACTCGCTGGCCAGGCGACTGAACGGAGACTTCTCGCCCGCCGCCTCCTCGGCTTGCGCGATGCACTTTTCGATCTGCCGTCGCGCGCTGGTGCGGCCCTGCTCGGCCCGGTAGCGCACCGCCTGCGCGAACTGCGCGGCTGCCTGCGGCAGGGCCGCCAGGCGTTGGGCGATGTTGTCCACCTGCTCGGCCGTCTCCGTGGGCATCAGATCGAAGACGTCCCGGAAGGACTGCAACGCCGAGGCGATCACGTTGACATCCCCGGTGTGGTCCAGCGCCTCGATGCTCTCCACCGTCAGGCCCAGCCGCTCGCGCATGGCCGCCACCGTCACCTCGTCGACGGCATCGGTTACTTCGACGGCAGCTAGTTGCGTCAGTGCCCGGCGCGCGAGGTCTGCCTGGGCCGCAATGCCGTCGGGGGAGTAGTCGGGCAGCAGGTGATCGGAGCCTGCCCAGCCAATCGAGGTCGCCAGGATCGGCTCCAGGGCGGCACAGTCGACGACGTATTGGTTGGCAAGTTGGTCCACTGCAGTGGGGGTACGCGAAGTCATGCCGCCAGGATAGGGGGTCCCGGCCGCGCAGGCGGCCGGGCAGGACCACTAATGCCAGGTGCGTGACCAACCGGGCGGGCCGAACGGCAGGGCCCCCGGGGTCAGGCGGACCCGTTGTTGCCAGCCTGTATTGGGCGCCGCCGGGGCCGGGGCGGGCGGTGTGGCCGCCGCCAGGGCCGCCAGGGAGGCCACCACGGCGGCGAGTTCGTCGTCGTCGGGTGCCCCCCGCACCACCTGCACCTCGCTCACAGCGGCACGTTCCCGTGGCGCCGGGCCGGACCAGCCACCCGCTTCGTGGCCAACGCTCGCAAAGCGGCCGCCAGCTGCTGGCGTGTCTCATTCGGGGAAATGACGGCGTCGACGAAACCGCGGCGGGCCGCTTCCCACGGATTGACCAACGTCTCCTCGTACTGAGCGGTTAATCGTTCCCGCTCCGCCGTCACGTCGCCGCCCGCCGCATCAAGGGCCGCCAGTTCGCGTCGATGCAAGATGTTGACGGCTCCCGCCGCGCCCATGACCGCCACCTGGGCCGTCGGCCAGGCCAGGTTGATATCCGCCCCCAACTTTTTGGAGCCCATCACGATATAGGCCCCGCCGTAGGCCTTGCGGGTGATCGTGGTTATCAGTGGCACCGTCGCCTCTGCGTAGGCGTAAATCAGCTTGGCGCCCCGCCGAATGATGCCGTCCCACTCCTGCTGGGTGCCCGGCAGGAACCCCGGCACGTCCACGAACGTCAGCACCGGCAGGTTGAAGGCGTCGCAGGTGCGCACGAAGCGTGCCGCCTTCTCGGCGGCCGCGATGTCAAGCACCCCGGCCAGCTGTTGCGGTTGGTTGGCCACGATCCCGACCGCCTGCCCCTCCAGGTGCCCGAAAGCGCAGATCACGTTCGGGGCGTAGGTGGGCATGACCTCCAGGAACTCGCCGTCATCCAGCACTGCCTCCAACACCAGGCCCATGTCGTAGGGCTGGGAGGGGTTTTGCGGCACCAGGGAGTCCAGGTCGATGTCGGTCACGGCCTGCCCCGGGGCGCAGGCCGGGGCCTCGGAGAGATTGTTGTCTGGGAGGTAGTGCAGCAGCTCCCGCACGTACGCGAACGCGTCGTCTTCGTCGGTCGCCGCGTAGTGGCAGGCCCCGGAGCGGTCGGCGTGGGCCCGGGCCCCGCCCAGCTCCTCCAGTCCGACGTCCTCGCCCGTGACCGCGCGGATCACCTCCGGGCCGGTGATGAACATGTGTGAGGTGCCCTCCACCATGATGGTGAAGTCTGTCAGCGCGGGGGAGTACACCGCGCCGCCCGCGCACGGCCCCAGGATGAGGGAAATTTGTGGGATCACGCCGGAGGCGGCAACGTTGCGGCGGAAGATTTCCGCAAATTGGGTCAGCGCGCCCACGCCCTCCTGGATGCGGGCCCCGCCGCCGTCGTTGAGGCCGATCAGGGGGACCCCGGTACGGACCGCCAGGTCCATGACCTTGGTGATCTTCTGCCCGTGCACCTCACCGAGAGAGCCGCCGAAGACCGTGAAGTCCTGCGCGTAGATGCACACGCGACGGCCGTCAATGGTGCCAAAGCCGGTGACTACCCCGTCGCCCGGCAAGGCCCGGCCTGCCATTCCGAAATCGGTGCACCGGTGCTCGGCCAGGGCATCTAGTTCCACGAATGAGCCCTCGTCCAGCAGGGCCAAGAGCCGCTGCCGGGCGCTGCGGCGGCCCCGGGCGTGCTGGCGGGCGGCGGCCGCGTCGGCATGGTCGGCAAGCTGCTGGCGGCGGGCCGCCAACTGGTCGGCAGGAGAGAGGTTCACCCCTCCCACGTTAGTGCCAGCTGGCGGGCAAACGCGTGAGGGACGGCGCGCCAAAGCGCCCGGCTGGCTTGTAGGGGATCGACAAGGTGTGGGCGGGATAAGGGTGAGCAGTAGGCTGGCGGACATGAACACTGCCGCCCTGCCTCCCGTCCACCTAGTGCTTATCGCTGAATGCGATTCCACCCAGGATGTGGTCCAACAGCTGGCGGACAGCCCGGCGGGGCAGGCGGTGCCGCCTGGGGCGGTGCCGGTGGTGCGCGCCCAGACGCAACGCGCCGGGCGGGGCCGCCTTGGCCGCACCTGGGTCACGCCCCCCAATGGGGCGCTCACCATGTCGTGTCGGGTGCCGGTGCCTGCCGATCCGGGCTGGCTGCCGCTGGCCGCTGGATTGGCGGTGCGCGACGTTGTTGGTGAGCCCCTCATGCTCAAGTGGCCCAACGACCTGCTGTTGCCCGCCGCCGGGGCCAACCTGGTTGGGTGGGGGCAGGCCCGCAAGATCGGGGGCATTTTGGTGGAGAGCGACGGTACGACTGCGGTGGTGGGGATTGGTGTGAACACGAAGCGTCCGCCGGTCTGTCCGGCCCCGTGGGCCACCAGCCTGGCGGAGGCGGGCCTGCCGTATGCGCGCACGGACGCGGAGCTCGACGCCTGGGCTCTGGACATTACGCGTGCCTTGCTGCAGCGTTTGGGGCAGCCCGCCGCCGCCCGGCGGGCGGACTACCTGCAGGCGTGCTTGACGCTCGGGCACCGGGTGGAGGTGGAGCTGCCGGACGGACAGGTGTTGGTCGGATTTGCCCAGGACATCACGGGCAGCGGGGCGCTGCGCTTGGAGACGCGGCACGGCCCCCACGAGATCAGCGCCGGGGACGTGCGGCGGGCGCGCAGCCAGTAGCCCGGCCCGCCGGGGCAGTTTTGGGGTTGGCCACGGTGGATCGGGGTCGCGGCGCGAGGAAACCCACAAAAAATTAACTTGTGTGTTGTCTGACAGGTGAATGTGGCCGACGTCAAGTAGCGTGTAGGGGTGACAGAAGGTACGTCGAAGGAATCCCTGCCGGAAGCAGGCGCGGAGGGTTTTGCGCCCGAGCAGGCAGACTTCTCCCTCCTGCGCGACACTGACTACGTTCCGCCCCTGCCGAGCCTGGAGACGCCCGCCCGCGACGAGTTGCTCGACACCGGCGAACTGCCCCCCATCGACATCCCCACCTCCACCGTGGCCCGGCACGCGCTGTCGCTGCTCGGCCCCACCCCCTACACGCTGGCGGAGCTGGCGCGGCGGGCGGGCACCACGGTGGAGGCCGCCGCCCAATACTGGGGCGGCATGGGCTACACCCTGGGGCGGCACGACCGTCCCCGCTTCGGCGACATGGATGTCGCCGCGTTGCGCCGCGCCGCGGCCCTCATTGAAAACGGGGTGATCGATAACGAGACCTCCTCCATGCTGCTGCGGGCTGGGCAGCTGACCGACCGGCTGGTGCTGTGGCAGGTGGAGTCCGTGGTGGCCGATATCGCTCGGCGCCTCAACGTCGATGACACGACCGCCCGCCTGGTGGCCCTAGACCGGATGGGGGAGATGTTTGAGGAGCTGGAGCGGCAGCTGGTCTATACCTGGCGGCGGCAGATGGTGGCGTTGTTGGCCCGGCTC
Organism: Buchananella hordeovulneris; assembly: GCF_001907235.1. Lineage (GTDB taxonomy): Bacteria > Actinomycetota > Actinomycetes > Actinomycetales > Actinomycetaceae > Buchananella > Buchananella hordeovulneris. Next base: position 97,748 of record NZ_MQVS01000004.1, on the reverse strand, counting down.
GACACCGATGTCTCCCAGGCCGGCGTCTCGCACATTGATCCCGAGGTCTACCCGCTGCACCGCACCCTCGGTTTCGTCGACATGGTCTCTTTCTCGCGCCATTCGGCCCAGGTGGGCGCGGCGGCGTTGGCGGAGTTGATCGGGAAGTTTGAGCTCATCTGCCGCGATGTCATCACCGCTCACGGGGCACGCGTCGTCAAAACCATCGGTGATGCGGTGCTATTCGTGGCCGATAATGTCGAAACTGGGGTCGAGGTTGCCCTTTTGCTGATGGAAGCTTTGCGCACCGCTGAGGGCTTGTTGCCCATGCGGGCTTCGGTGGTGGACGGTCACGTTTTCTCGCGCTATGGCGATGTTTTCGGCCCGACCGTTAATTTGGCGGCCCGCCTGGTGGATGTGGCAGACCCCGGCTGTTTGTTTACGGATGAGGCCACCGCGCAGGCGCTGTCCGCCCCCGAGTTTGCCGGGCGCTACGTGCTCAAGGGGCGGGAACCTATGGAACTGCAAGGTCTGGGCGAGGTGCAGCCTTTTGCGCTATTCCGCGCGGGAAACCACACTTGCGGGGACGAGGAAGGTTAATCTCCCCGGCATTTGCGGCAACCTTTGGGACTTCTTTAACGTATCCTGGCCCCGTGACTACGGTTCTGCTTGTTGAAGACGACCCCGCCATCTCCGAGCCGTTGGCCCGGGCGCTTGGCCGGGAGGGTTATGAAGTGCGTCCCCACGGCACCGGCCGCGGGGCGCTGGATAATGCTGAAGGTGTCGACCTAGTGGTGTTGGACCTCGGGCTGCCGGATATCGACGGCCTGGACGTGGCCCGAACCCTGCGGGCGGCGGGCTCCAGCGTACCGATCCTGATTTTGACGGCCCGCACCGATGAGGTTGACATGGTGGTGGGCCTGGACGCGGGAGCGGACGACTACGTCACCAAGCCGTTCCGGCTGGCGGAACTGCTGGCGCGGGTGCGGGCGCTGCTGCGACGGGCCGGGGGCGAGTTGACCGACGAGGACGAACTCGTCGCACAGGACGTCCGCGTCGACGTGGGGGCGCACCGGGCGTTCCAGGGGACGCGAGAGCTACACCTGACGGCCAAGGAGTTCGAGCTGCTGCGGGTGTTGGTGCGCGATGCCGGCAGCGTCGTGGAGCGGGACGTCATCATGCGTGAGGTGTGGGGCAGTGACCCGACCGGCTCGACCAAGACCCTGGACATGCACGTATCGTGGCTGCGGCGCAAGCTCGGCGACGACGCCACCAGCCCGCATTACATTTCCACCGTGCGGGGCCTCGGCTTCCGGTTCGAGACCGCCTCGGGCGCGTAAGCGGTGCGGCGGCGCGCTATCCGCATGACGGTCAGCGCGGTCTTGGTGGCCGTGCTGATCTTTGGGATACCCGCCGCCGTGCTGGGCATCGTCTTGGTCTGGCGCGGGGCGGAGACGTCGCTGGATATTCGCACCGAGTCCCTGGCGTGGGTGGTGGACCGCTCGCTGGCCATGGACCGCGAGGTCTCGGTGGAAATGCTCGATGTGCGTTCCGGTGGGGTCCGCACTCCGTTGGCAGCCTCGCGGGTGCTGCTGCCCGACGGCACGCTCGTGGTGTCCACCGCCGAGGTGGAAGAACCGGTCATCACCTCCCAACAGATCACCCCGTCGGGCGCCCACGTGGAGATGCGCATCTCGGCCCTCACCCCCGTGCCGGCCGCGTTGGTGGTCGTGGTGTTCGTGCTGGCGGGCATCGGGGTGGCGCTCCTGGTGGGGCTCGCGGTGGCGCTGCGCCAGTCGCGCCGCCTGTCTGCCCCGCTCATCTACCTGGCGGCGGAGGCCGAACAGATCGGCTCGGGGCAGGTGCGTCCGCAGCTGCGCACCTCGGGTATCGAGGAGATCGACCTGGTGCAGGCCGAGCTGGTGCGCTCGGCGGAGCGGGTGGCGGGCCGGATCGCGGCCGAGCGGCAGTTTGCGGCCGACGCCTCCCACCAGCTGCGCACCCCGCTGACGGCCTTGTCGATGCGGTTGGAGGAGATCGAGCTGATTTCCTCCGAGGAGGAGGTGCGCACCGAGGCGCAGCAGTGCCTGGAGCAGGTGGAGCGGCTAACCAACGTGGTGGCCGAGCTGCTGGCCACCTCGCGGCAGGCGGGCGGCGGGACGACGGAGGCCATCCGCCTGCAGGACATCTTCGCCCAGCAGGAGCGCGAGTGGGCCAGCCAGTACGAGCTGGCGGGCCGCGAGTTGACGCTCACCGACGAGGTCAACGTCCCGGTGCTCGCCTCGCCGGGGTCGCTGTTGCAGGCCATTGCCACCCTGTTGGAAAACTCCCTGAAGTACGGGGCGGGGCACACGCGCGTGACCACCCGCCTGGCGTCGGGGCGGCGCGGGGTCTACGTCGACGTGGCGGATGAGGGCAGCGGCGTGGCCGATCACGAGGCGGACCGCATCTTCGACAAGCACGTGTCGTTCCGGGGCGGCACGGGCCTGGGCCTGGCCCTGGCGCGCGACCTGATCGCCGCCGACGGCGGGCGGCTGGAGCTCACCCAGCGGCGCCCCCCCGTGTTCTCGGTCTTCGTCAACTCGGTGCCCAAGTCCCTCGACCCGGACCGGGTCATGCCCCGCAGCGCCGCGGTGTCGGTGGGGCGACGGCGGCGCGGCAACTAGCGGGAGCCTGACCGGATGGATCGGGAACTCTTGCTGCCGACCGACTTCGGCGACTACGCGTGGGAGATCGAAGCCAAGGGGGTTTGTTGGGAGGTTTCAGTGCGTGTCGGCGACCGCCTGGTGGCGGTTACCTTCTACGATCCTGTGCGGCTCGCGCAAGACATCGCCGCGGAGCTGCGGGGCGGTGCCTACCCGGAACTTCGCCGGGTTCTCGTCGTGCCGCGCGTGACAGCCGAGCAGATGCGTGCGGCTATCGCGCGCGTGCCGCGAGAGTTCTTCGCCTGATGGCTGGCGCTAGGCGCGGTCCTTGGCGGGGGCGAAGACGATGTACTTGTAGCACAGGAACCGGAACACCATGCCGAGGATCAGGCCGATGATGTTGCCGGAGATGTTGTCCGCCAGCGTCGAGGTGAAGCCGAGGATGTAGCGGGAGATGTACAGGCAGCTGGCGGCGATGCCGATGCCGATCAGGTTGATGACCCCGAACTCGATGAACTCCCGCCGCGCCCCCTTGGACTTTTGGGCCTGGAAGGTCCAGGCGCGGTTGAGCAGCCAGGACACGACGGTGGCCACCGCAGCCGAGAGGATTTTGGCGCGCACCGACTGCCCGGCGAAGGGGGAGAAGGCGAACTGCGAGAGCAAGTTGAACAGCCCGACGTCGACGACGAAGGCGATGCCGCCGACAATGCTGAACTTGCCTACCTCCCACAGGCGGGCCGCCAAGCCCTGGTAGCGCGGCGGCACGGGGAAAGGACCAACTTTTACTTCCTTAACGGTCACCGGTTCATGGTAGGGCATGGCCAGCGCCTGGTTGGGGGCCGATAGGCTTGGCCCATGCCAACCGTTGCAGTGATCGGTGGCGGGCAGCTGGCCCGCATGATGCAGGCCCCCGCCACGGCGTTGGGGGTGACGTTGCGCCCGCTGGTGGAGGCGGCCGACGGGGCGGCCGGGCGGGCGAGCGTCGGCAGCGTGGTCGGACTGCCGACGGAGCGGGACGCCCTGGTGGCCCTCGGTAGCGACCTAGACGTGGTGACCTTCGAGCACGAGCACATCCCGCCGGAACTCTTCGCCCACTTCGCGGACCGGGTACCCACCCGCCCGGGCCCGGCGGCGCTGCGCTGCGCCCGCGACAAGCTGGCCATGCGCCAGGCGCTGCAGGAGCTCGGGGTGCCGTGCCCGCGCTGGCGGCAGCTCGCCACCGCCGCCGAGCTGACGGAGTTTCTGGCGCAGCAAGGCGGGCAGGCGGTGGTCAAGACCGCGCGCGGCGGCTACGACGGCAAGGGTGTGCGGGTGGTGGAGGCCGCCGACCAGGTGGCCGATTGGCTGGCCGCTCCCGCCCGCCACGGTGGGCTGCTGGTCGAGGAGAAGGTGGACTTTGAGCGGGAGCTGGCGGCCCTGGTGGCGCGGCGCCCGAGCGGGCAGGTGGTGGCCTGGCCGGTGGTCGAGACCCGGCAGCGCGCCGGCGTGTGCGACGTCGTCATCGCCCCCGCCCCGGAGCTGGCACCGACCGCGGCGGCCGCCGCCACGGCCATCGCGGAGCAGATTGCCGGTGCCCTGGACGTCACCGGGGTGCTGGCGGTCGAGATGTTCGAAACCGCCGACGGGCGCCTGCTCGTCAACGAGCTGGCGATGCGCCCCCATAACTCGGGCCACTGGACGATAAACGGTGCGGCCACCAGCCAATTCGAACAGCACCTGCGGGCGGTGCTCGACCTGCCACTCGGGCCGCCGACGCCCACCAGCCCGGTCACCGTCATGGTCAACGTGCTGGGCGCGGCAGTGGATCCGGCTACGCTGCTGGGGGAGGTGTTTGCCGCCTACCCGCAGGCCCACGTGGAGCTGTACGGCAAGGCGGTGCGGCCCGGCCGCAAGCTCGGGCACGTCAACGTGTGCGGCCCGCAGGTGGCGCAGGCGCTGGCCGCGGCCCGCGGGGCGGCGGACATACTCATGGGAAAGGAGCCGCGGTGAGCGCGCAAGTGGGCATCGTCATGGGATCGGACTCGGACTGGGGGGTGATGCGGGCCGCCGCCGAGGCGCTGAGCGAGTTCGGGGTGGACTTCGAGGCGGATGTCGTCTCGGCCCATCGCATGCCCACCGAGATGCTGGCCTACGGGCAGCAGGCCGCGCAGCGGGGCCTGCGGGTCCTCATCGCCGGGGCGGGGGGCGCGGCCCACCTGCCCGGCATGCTGGCGGCCGTCACCGAGCTGCCGGTCATCGGGGTGCCGGTGCCGCTGGCCCGGCTGGATGGCCTGGACTCGCTGCTGTCGATCGTGCAGATGCCCGCCGGGGTACCGGTGGCCACCGTGTCGATCGGTGGGGCGCGCAACGCCGGGCTGTTGGCGGTGCGGATCCTGGCGGCCGGCACCGACGCGGCCAGCGCGGGGCTTCGGTCCCAACTGCGGGCCTTCCAGGCCGAGCTGCGGGACATCGCACACGCCAAGGGTGAGAGCTTGCGCGCCGAAGTGGCGGAGTTGCGTCAGGAACTAGCTAAGGTGGAGGCATGAGTATCCTCGTCACCGGAGGCGCCGGATACATCGGCGCCCACGTCGTCCGCCTCCTGTTGGAGCGCGGCGAGAGAGTAGTCGTCGTCGACGACTTGTCCTACGGCCAGGCCGACCGCATCGGCACGGCCACCCTCATCGAACTGGACCTCGCCGCCCCCGAAGCCACCGCCGAGCTGACGGCGGCCATGCGCAGCCACGCGGTCACCGCCGTCATCCACTTCGCCGCCCGCAAGCAGGTCGGCGAGTCCGTAGCCAAGCCCGTGTGGTACTACCAGCAGAACATTGGCGGCATGGCCAACCTGCTGGCCGCCATGGAGGCCGCCGACGTCAAGCAGCTGATCTTCTCCTCCTCGGCGGCCGTCTACGGCATGCCGCCGGTGGAGGTGGTGCACGAAGACATTGACAAGCACCCCATCAACCCCTACGGCGAAACCAAGCTGATCGGTGAGCTGCTGGCCGCCGACTGCGAGACGGCTTGGGGGCTGCGATGGGCCGGGCTGCGCTACTTCAATGTGGCCGGGGCCGGGTGGGACGAGCTGGGAGACCCCGCCACCCTCAACCTGATCCCGATGGTGCTGGACCGGCTGTCCCGCTCCGAGGCACCCCGCGTGTTCGGTACCGACTACCCGACGCCGGACGGCACCTGCATCCGCGACTACATCCACGTCCTGGATCTCGCCGAGGCTCACATCGCCGCCCTCGACGCGCTGGCGGGCGAGGGGGAGCTGGCCCACCGGGTGTTTAACGTCGGCACCGGCACCGGCTCCTCCGTGCAGGAGGTCATCGACATGATCGGGCAGGTCTCCGGCCTGGATACCACCCCCGAGCTGGAACCGCGCCGCCCCGGCGATCCGCCGCAGCTCATCGGCGACGCCGCCCGCATTGGCCAGGACCTTGGCTGGCACGCTAAGCACGACCTGCGCGACATCGTCACCTCCGCCTGGTCCGCCTGGCAGGCCTCGCCCCGCCGCATCGGCTAGCGGCCGCGCCGCCCGCGATAGTTGCGCCCCACGCCCCCGGATAACGGGGCGCGGGGCGCAACTGCGTTACGGGGCTGAAGCTACGGCGCGGAGTTGAACGACTCGGGCTGCAAAGTTCCTTCCCGCAGCTGGGAGAAGAACGTCGAAGCGTAGCCGTCCTCCACCAGCAAGACGGCCGAGCCTGCCGCGCCGGCGTCGTAGGCCGGATCCTCAATCGGCGGGGCGCCCGTGAGGCCCGAGCCCTGCACCGACTTGAAGGCCCAGGCGAAGCTAGCCAGGTCGAACAGCGAAGTCTCCCGGTCCACCGACAGGGCCCCGGCAAAACTGGTGGCGACGTCGTAGGTGGTCTTCGGATTGAGGAAGACCCCGGGGCGGGCCGCGTTCTTGCTGATAGCGGCGATCACCTCCCGCTGGCGCCGCGCCCGCCCGATGTCGCCCTCCGGGTCCTGGTAGCGCATGCGGGCAAAGGCCAGCGCGGTGGGACCGTCGGCCACGTGGCAACCCGCCTGCCACACGAGCTCCGACTTCGGGTCGTCGACGTCGTAGTCCAGGCACAGCTCGACCCCGCCGACGGCATCGACGATCCGGGTCAGGCCCCCCATACCGACCTGCAGGTAGTGGTCCACATGCAGGCCCACCAGGCCCTCAACCGTCTGCACCAGCAGCGGCGCCCCGCCGTAGGCGTAGGCGGCGTTCAGCTTCGACCAGCCATACTCGGGAATCTCCACCAACGTATCGCGCGGCAGGGACACCAAGGCGGTGGCACCGTTAGGGGCCTGGTGCAGCAACATGATGGTGTCTGCCCGTTGCCCCTCGGTCCCGTCCTCCCAGGTGTCGCCACCACGCTCATCCGAGCCGACGATCAAATAGGTGGTGCCGGGAGTGTCAGCACCGGCACTGAGGGCATCGACCCGCTGCAACAGGGAGTTGGCGCGCGAGTAGAGGAACATGCCCCAGGCACCCAGCACCAAAACGAAGACCAGGAAGCCGACCAACACCCGGCGACCCCGCCTGCCCCGGCGACGGCCCGCGCTCGGCGGACGGCCCGGCGGGAGGGGTGGGCGTCCCCCAGGCGGGGGCGGCTGCGGCGGGGGCGGTTGACTGCCGCCCGGCCCACCACGCGGACCGCTTGCCCGGCGCGGCGCAATCACCGGTGCCGGGCTGCCGGGGGAGCGGGCGCCGCGCGGGCGGCCAGGCAGCACCGCCGTGCGCCCGGTGGCAGTTGCGCTGTCGCGCTCGGCCGCCGCCATCCCCACGCGCCCCGGCAGCACTGCGGTCGGTTCACTAGGGGGCTGCGGCGCGGGCCGCACAGAGCGGCGCACCGGCCCGGCCGTGGTGGCGGGGCGCTGAGCCGGGGCCTGCCGGGTGGGGGCGGCCCCGGCAGGGGGCGGCACCGCCGGGCTGCGGCGTTCCGGGCGCGGCGGCACGGTGGCCGGGGGAATCGACCGCGGCGTCGTGCGGGCTTCGGGCTGCGAGGGGCGCGGACGGGGAGGAATTGCGGCGATCTCGTGCCCGACGGCGCGGGCCCCGGCCGCACTCGGCCGTTTACCGCGCTCTCGGGGGGTAAAGCTAGGCGGGTTGCTCACTCCACGTTCCCTTCGTTGCCAGTTCCCCCCTCAAAGGTCGTGTCCGAGCCGGGCGTGCCCGGCACATCCACCTCCTGCGGGGTGGGGGAATGCGTCTGTGTCCAATCGTCCCCGTTGCCGTCAGTCCCGCCCAAACGGTCAGGCACCTGCCGGTCGTTACGCAAAGCTTCCCACAAGATCTCGGCCTCAGAGGAGAACTCGACCGCCCCCGGTAGCACCGAGGAATCCACCACCGGGGCCATGACAAACCGAATGTTGGCGCGGTCAATGTTGCGCATGGCGACCGCTAGGCCCGCCATGTTTTCCACCCGCCCCAGCTCGGAGGCGGTCAGCGACTTCATGCCGGTGCGCAGCACGTTGTACAGCGTGGGCAGGTCGCCCACGAGGTCCCGGGAGAAGACCTCGGAGACGATGGCACTGACCACCTTTTGCTGGCTCCCGATACGGTCCAGATCAGAGCCGTTGTCCAGCGATTTACGGGAGCGCGAGTACCCCAGGGCCTGCTCACCGTTTAGGCGATAGCAGCCCGGCACGAGGCGCAGATAGTTGGCGGCCGGATCGAAGACGTTGCGGTTCTGACAGATCGTGATGCCGCCCAGCGAGTCGATGATCTCCTGGAAGGCCGAAAAATCGACAACGAAGTAGTCAGTAACCGTCAAGGAAGTGATGTTCTGGATCGTGCTTTTGGCACACGCCACAGCGGCCGTCAGATCCTTGGAACCCCCCACCGAGAACGCCGCGTTGAACTTGTCGAAAGAGCCCGGCACCACGCTGTTGTCTGTCAGCATGCAGTCCGGGATCTCGACTAGCGTGTCGCGCGGGATGCTGACCGCAGTGACGTTGCTGCGATCGGCAGAGATGTGGATGAGCATCGTGGCGTCGGCCCGTTGCCCATCAACCTCCTCGTACACCTCCTCTTCGGGAGTGCGGATGTCGGAACCAATCACCAAAATGTTCATGGCCCCGTTGGGGGGCGCCACCGTCGTCGTGGCCTCGCCCTTTTCCCCGCCGGTGATGAGCTTGTCGACGTCGTCTTCCTTGATGATCTGCGCCTGATTCAGATCCTGCAGCACAAAGTAGGCCGAGCTGAACAAGCCGAGTCCTAACGCGAGCAGGAGGGGGCCGATTCGGTGGCGCGGTCGCGGCTTGAAAAAGACGTGCCGTGCGCGAACGTAGTCCTTCTTCACAGTTCCTTATCGCCATTCACATCGTCGGGACCGGAGCTGGAGGGCAGGGCGGAGGAGGGGCCCCGCAGATCCGGGGCGTTGGACAATGCTAACTGGCGAGCCAGCTTCGTCAAGCGGCGATCGTGCTCGACTGAGCGTTTGAACTGGTTGGCCAGAGACGCCAAGAATGCCAACAACAGGAGATAGAGCAGCAGGTCCGTGCCACGGCCCACCCCCACCCACGCGGCCAACTTGGACAGTATGCGGGGATAGAACACCGAGACGATGGCACACAGCATGAAAAACAGCAGGCCGAGGCGGCGCAACGCCTGATTGCGGGCACCGTGCTGCCGCATCGACACGAAGCTGATCGCCACGATGACCGTGACAAGAATCAGCTGAATGATTAGCTTCTGGCCTCCAGCGAGCATAAGAAATCGTGCCTTTCCCTAGGAGAACAGCAGCTCGACGACGATATTGATCGAGTTCAGCATCGACTGGCCCTTGGAGCGGGAATAGTCGGTGTACCGGATGTAGACCGGGATCTCGGCCCACGGCAGGCCCGAGCGTGCCAGTTGCGTGACGATCTCGGTGGCGTGTGCCATGCGATTGTGCCGCAGCTCCACGATCTCGGCCGCCCGACGGCTAATCAATCGCAAGCCGTTGTGCGTGTCAGTGAGTTTGATGCCAGTCGAGCGCCGCGAAGCCCACGCCGTAGCCCGCAACACGATGGTCTTGAGCCAGTTTGCCTCGACCTTCTCGGCCCGAAAACGGGACCCGAAAACGATGTCGAGATTGTCTTGGTCGGCGAGGCGGACCATCTCCAGCGCGTCCGCCACCCGATGCTGGCCGTCCGCGTCGAACGTCACACAGTACTTGCCATCAGTGTGAAATTTAAAGAAATCCAGGCCCGTTTGCAGGGCCGCACCCTGTCCCAGGTTGATCGGGTGATTGATAACGATGGCCCCGGCAGCCTCCGCCGCCTCGCCTGAACCGTCCGTCGAGCCGTCGTTCACGCACACGATATTGGGGAACGTCTGGCGGGCTTCCCGAATCACCTCACCGATCACCGCCGACTCGTTATAGAGCGGAATGAGCAGCCAGGTCTCAGACGTGGGCAGAGGCGTAGACATGGCCTCTAGTATTCCAGCGCCTAGGCCCTGGGGCATGTTGCCGCGGCGTGGGGATGGATACACTACTGCCCGGTCCCTCAACGAAAGGCCAGACCGTGTCCGAACCACGAATCATTGACAGCGCCGATGTTTCCCCCGCCGCCCAAATAGGCGATGACTCCAGCGTGTGGCACCTGGCGCAGGTGCGCGAAGGGGTGGAGATGGGGCCGGGCTGCGTGGTCGGGCGCGGCGCCTACATCGGCACTGGTGTACGGATGGGAGCCAACTGCAAGGTGCAGAACTACGCCCTGGTTTACGAGCCGGCGGTGCTGGCCGACGGAGTCTTCATCGGTCCCGCTGCCGTGCTCACCAACGACACCTACCCGCGCGCCATCAACCCCGACGGCTCCTTGAAGTCGGCCCACGACTGGCAGCCGGTCGGGGTGACCATAGAGACGGGGGCGGCCATCGGCGCCCGGGCCGTGTGCGTCGCCCCCGTGACGATCGGGGCTTGGGCCACAGTGGCGGCGGGCGCCGTGGTGACACGCGATGTGCCTGCCTACGCCCTCGTGGCCGGAGTGCCAGCCCGGCAGATCGGCTGGGTGGGACAAGCCGGGGCCCGCCTGCAGCCTGTGGCAGGACAAGAAGGACACTTCTCCTGCCCCCTCACCGGTGACATCTACGTGGAAACCGATTCGACACTGCGAAAGGTCAGCAAATGACACGCGAATTCATCCCGGCAGCCAAGCCCATCATCGGGGACGAGGAGCGCGCCGCCGTTGATGCCGTACTCGCCTCGGGCATGGTGGCCCAGGGCCCCGAAGTGAAAGCCTTCGAAGAAGAGTTTGCGCACCAACTGGTGGCGGGCCGGGAGTGCGTGGCTGTCAACTCCGGCACCTCTGGCCTGCACCTGGGGCTGTTGGCCGCGGGTATCGGCCCCGGTGACGAGGTCATTGTCCCGTCCTTCACGTTCGCGGCGACCGGCAACTCGGTCGCCTTGACGGGCGCGACCCCGGTCTTTGCTGACATCGAACTGGACTACTTCTGCTTGGACCCGCAGGCGGTGCGCGCGGCCATCACCCCGCGGACCAAGGCCATCATGCCGGTCCACCTGTACGGTCACCCGGCCAACATGACCGAGCTGCGCCAGATTGCCGACGAGCACGGTCTGCTGCTGTTTGAGGACGCCGCTCAGGCACACGGAGCGTCTCTCGACGGGCAGCTGGTGGGCACCTTCGGCACGTTCGCCATGTTCAGCCTCTACCCGACGAAGAACATGACCTCCGGGGAGGGCGGCATGGTCTCCTGCGCAGATGGGGACATCGCCCGGCGGGTGCGCCTGCTGCGTAACCAGGGTATGGAGCGGCAGTACGCCAACGAGCTGGTGGGCCTGAACAACCGGATGACCGACATTCACGCCGCCATCGGGCGCGTGCAGCTGACGAAGGTGGGGGGCTGGACCGAGCAGCGCCAGGCCAACGCCCGCTTCTTGGACGAGAACCTGCGGGGCGTGGTGGTGCCGCAGGTGGCCGCCGGGGCAGTCCACGTCTACCACCAGTACACGATTCGGGTGGAGGCCGGGGCGGCCGAGCGCGACCGCATGGTTAGCGCATTGCGGGAGGAGTACCAGATCGGTTCCGGTGTCTATTATCCGATCCCGAACCACCGGTTGGAGTCCCTGGCGCCCTACGCCCCGGGCCTGGAGCTGCCGGTCACCGAGGTGGCGGCCCAGCAGGTAATTTCCCTGCCGGTGCACCCCTCGCTCAGCCAGGGGGACCTGGAGCGCATCGTGGAGGCCGTGAACGCGCTCGCGAAGGCGGGGGCATAAATGGGCAACATTCGGGTGGGCCTGATCGGCCTGGGTTCCATGGGGCGGCACCACGCCCGGGTCATCCGGGCCACCCCGGGCTTTGAGCTGGTGGCGGTGGCCGACGAGTATGGCGACAAGTTCGGGGTGGCTGGCGAACTGCCGGTGCTGCCCGGGGTACAGGCCATGCTGGAGGTCGGTATTGACGCGGCGATGGTGGCGGTGCCCACCGTCTACCACGAACCGATCGCGCTAGAACTGGCGGCCGCCGGGGTGCACACGATGGTGGAAAAGCCGATCGCCGATTCCGCCGAGGCGGGGCGGCGGGTGGCCGACGCCTTCGCGCAAGCCGGGTTGGTCGGGGCCGTGGGGTATGTCGAGCGCTGCAATCCGGCGCTGCGCGAGATGCGGCGCCTCATCAGCGACGGGGCACTCGGCGAGCTGTACCAGATCACCACGCGCCGCCAGGGCCCCTTCCCGGCGCGCATCGCCGACGTCGGCGTGGTCAAGGATTTGGCGACGCACGACGTCGACCTGACGGCCTGGCTGGCTGGCGCGCCCTACGAGTCGATCTCGGCCGCCACCACTCACCGCTCTGGCCGCGAACACGAGGACATGCTGGTGGCCACCGGCCGCCTGACTAATGGGGTGATCGTCAACCACACGGTGAACTGGCTCAGTCCGTTCAAGGAACGCATCACCGTGACCATTGGTGAGCGGGGGGCGTTCGTGGCTGACACGGCCCTGAGTGACCTGACCTTCTACGCCAACGGGACCGTGGCCACCGAATGGGACCAGGTCGCGGCCTTTAGGGGCGTGACCGAGGGGGATGTCATCCGGTACGCCCTGGCCAAGCGCGAGCCGCTGCTGGTCGAGCAGGAGAACTTCCGCGACGCCATTAACGGCGACACCTCCAAGATCGTGTCCATGCGGGAGGCAGTCCACACCCTGGAAGTGATCGACGCGATGGTCGCGGCGGGCGCGGACGGTCGCCAGGTGCGGCTCTAGCGACTACGTGGTGTGCGGGGCGGGCGCGTGGTGCCCGCCCCGCCGCGTTTTACAGCAGGGAGGAAACCAACTCGGTGATGGTTTGGCTTTCCTGCTCGAAGTTGAGTTCGGCGGCCGCCCGGTGGGCCGCTTCCTTGTAACGTCGCACCGCCTCCGGGGTGAGGGTGGCCAGCGACGCGGCGGCTTGCTGAGCGGTGGCCCCCTCGGATACCACCCCGAGGTCGTACTGGTGGACGAGGCGGGACATCTCCACCGAGGGGCTGACCGCCACCGCTAGCCGCGCCTGGATAAAGTCGAAGAACTTGTTGGGCAGCGCCAGGCGGGCGTTGGTGTTGAAGGGGGGGAGCCAAAACACCCCGACATCGTAGGCATTGAGAGTGGCGGGCAGCTGCGCGGGGGCGACCGGTTCCCGGAAACGGATGCGCGGACAAGCGGCGGCGCGGGCCCGCAGCTCCTCCAGGTAGTTGCCGTAGCGGGGCGGCAACAGGTAAAGGTCGAGGGTGAATCGCTCCCCGGCCTGCTGGACCGCGTCGATCGTGTCCTCCAGGCTGCGGCCGGGCACCGCTACCCCCGAGTGGACGAGCCGAATGGTCTCACCCGTGGGAGTCGGTTGCAGGTCAGCGTACGCGGGCGCGTTGCGCACCACCCGCGGGGAGACGCCAAAGTGCTCCTGGTACAGCTCGGCGATCGCCCCGCCGACGGTGGTGGTCGCGGCGCAGCGCGGCAGGTAGCGGCGGCAAATGTCGGTCATTAGCGGGGCGATGAACCAGCGCCAGGCCCGCACGTGGGTGCGCTCCTCCGGGGCCCACTCGTGCAGATCCGCCCACACGGGCGCCCCGTGGGCGCAGGCGAAGGCCAACGGCAGCGCGCGGGCGTCGTTGGCGATCACCAGGTCGAAGCGGCGTTGCCGCAGGGCGGGCAGGACGGACTGCGCCGCGGGTATCTCGGCCTCGGCCCGGCGGTAGCGGCGCGTGGCCAGCGCCAGGGCGCCCCGGGCGGTCAATGGTAGTGAGGCTTTGCCCCGCGGAATCTCCACGTGGTCAGTGGCGGCGGGGGGATGGGCGCCGTAGGCGACGGTGGTCACGGCCGCCAGTTTGCTGACGGCGGTCAACTGGCGGGCCACCCGGGAGTCGGTGGCGATGTCTGAGTAGGAAATGAGCAGGATGCTGGCCGTCATACCGCCAGCATATCGGGCAGGCAGCCCACGAAAGAGAACGCTGGTATCCCGCAGGGGGCGCGCGGGGCTGGAGTATATTGACCCGGTGACGAAATCGGCTAGCGCGCGCCCGCGGGTGCTTATCGTGTCGCGGATCTGGGCGCCCGAGCCCGCCGCCGCGAGTTGGCGCCTGGCGGCCCTGCGAGAGCAGCTGTTGCGGCGGGGCGCCCGGGTGCGGGTGCTAACCGCCGCGGTCCCCGCCAGCCTGGATCCGGGCGCAGAGCAGGCCGTCAGCCGGTGGCCGGTCAAACGGGACGCGAACGGCTACATCCGCGGCGTTTTGCCCTACCTCAGCTTCGATCTGCCGCTGGTGGTGCGGCTGCTTGCGGCCCGCCGCCCCGATGTCGTCGTGTGCGAGTCGCCCGTGACCACCGGCACCGCCACCCGCCTGGCCTGCCGCCTGCGGCGCATCCCCTTCGTCTACTACGCGGCCGACCTATGGTACGAGGCCGCGGCGGGGGAGGGGCACCGGTCGTGGGTGGTGCGGTTGCTGCGGCGGCTCGAAGGTGGGGTGTTTCGGGCCGCCCGCCGCGTGCTGGCGGTTTCCGCGCCGGTGGCCGACAAAGTGGCGGCCCTGGGTGGGCGCAGCGTGCTGGTGGGCAACGGCGTGGACACCACCGTCTTCAGCTACGCCCCGGTCGCCCCCGCCGCGCGCCCGACCTTCATTTACGCGGGCACGGCCGCCCCGATCCACGGTGCCACCCTCTTGGCGCGCGCCTTCGTGCGACTGTACGCCCGCCACCCCGAGGTGCGCCTGGAGTGGTACGGCCAGGGGCCCGACTGGGACGAGATAGCGCAGATCCTGCGTCCCCTGCCCCCCGACGCCTACCTGCTGCGCCCCCGCGTCTCCGGGCCCGAGATCGCGGCCAAGCTGCGCGCGGCCTGGGGGGCGGTGGCCACCATTCGCCCCGGGCACTACGGCTTCGCCGTGCCGTCGAAGGCCTACGCGGCCGCCGCGTGCGGCGCGCCGACCCTGCGCGTGGGGCCCACCGAGGCGGCCTGGCAACCCGAGCTTGGCCCCCAGGTGCCCTACACCGAGGACGACGTGGAGGCGGGCCTGGCGGCGCTCGTCGCGCAGGGGCGCGCCCTGCAGGAGACCGGGCAGTGGCACGCCACGCGGGCGGCCCGTGCTGCCTGGGTGGCCAACAACGCCTCCCTGGCGGCCGCCGGGGAGCGGGCCGCTACGGCCGTGCTGGCCTGCCTGTAGGGGCAGGGGCGCGGTCGGCGCGCCGACCGCCTGCGGCGAGGGAAGCTAGGTAATGGGGTGGACAGCGCCGATGCTGACCGCTTGACAACTGCGGGTCTGAAACGTTACTAACTGGCACCAACCATAAAAAACTACACCGTTAAATGCTTAACGGAAATATATGTCATTAAAAGTGGGAGATGTTGCGGGATTCACTGGTTGACAATCCGGCAAGTTTAGCTGCCGTGTTAATTTACTGCCGCAAGCATTCATTGCCAATGAAGGAGGAATCTTGCTGGGCAGAAAATATCTCACAATTCTCCCCGTCCTCGCGCTGTTTCCGGGCCTGGTTTCCCCTGCCGTGGCCCACTCCGCGCCAGGCGTTATCTCCGCGACAGTCACCGCCAATTCGTTTTCGCCGGTGCTGCAAGGCGACGAGTGGCAAGTGGACGGCGAATCCCTCCTGCAACTACTGGCGCCCGACGCGCTCGGCGCTAGTCCAGGAGCCGGAGAGAGGGCATCTGGACAATTGACGGGCGAGGTTTCGCTACCACCACTAACCGCACGCGGCTGGCGGTTGCAGCCCCAAACTTGGGCGGCCTACCGCCTAGCGGGCGAGCCGGGCGTCATCGTGGAGGTGACCGGAAAAGTGGCAGACGCTGCCGGAGTGGAAGGCTCGGCGGCGTTTGCCTTCGTGCCCGCTGGGGCGGCAGGCAGGCGCGTGTACGGACGAGTCGAGCACGCCGGGCAAGCCATTCGTCTCGCGGAAGAGACGCCGGGACAGGTGTTAGTGACCAGCGCTCCGCCGGAATCCACGCCCAGCGCCGCGTCCGCCCCCCTGGTGCCCGAGGAGGAAATTCCCGCCACCACGCCGCTGGCAGGCAGCCGGGGAGCGCCCGGTGAGAGCGCCGAGGCCCCGGTTGCCGACGTCTTGATCGTCTACAGCGACAACATCGCCCGCCCCAAGATGTTGCAGACACTGCCGCAATGGGTGGCTGAAAGTAACGGTGCGTTGGAAAAGTCGGGCATTGCCTTGCGCCTGAACCTGCTGGCAATCGAGCCTGTCGATTATCGGCAGTATCAGGGTGAAGAGGGTATATATCGAGATCTCAACCTTTTGCAGCAGGGAAAGGAGGGGTTGGCACAGGCCCACGCTCTCAGAAACTCTCTTGGCGCTGACCTGGTGGTAATGATAGTGCCGTCATCGGTGCCGTGGTGGTTGGGTGGGCTTAGCTATGTGCCTTATCCGGCAGGCTCGCCCGACTACGCCTTAGCGGTGGTTCCCCTCTCGACCGGTGCGCACAACTTCCTGCACGAGGTAGGCCACACATTGGGGGCCCAACATAACAGGGAAAACGCAGGCGAAAAGCCCTACCTCTTCCCCTACAGCTTTGGGCACAGGGTACCGGGGGTGGCCCGGACTGTCATGTCCTACGAGTGCAAGGAAATAGCACCGTGCCCGAGCCGCATGCAGTTCTCCAATCCGGACATCGACTTCCTCGGACACCCCGGGGTGCCCTCCGGTACGGCCGAGGCCAATAACGCCCGCAGCATCAACGAGATGGCGAGGGTCATCACCCGCTATCGGGCGCGCAGCCTGCGCCTGGAGGGGCGCAGTCGCTTCGACACGGCGGTGGCCGTCTCGCGGCACCTGGGGGAGCAGGTAGAGCAGAGCGACACCGTGGTGCTCGTCTCGGCGGCCCACCTGCCGGATGCGGTCTCGGCCGCCCCGTTGGCCACCAAGCTCGGCGCCCCGTTGCTCTACGCCGAGACCAAGTCACTTCCCGGCCAGACCGCGGCGGAACTGCAGCGGTTGCGCCCCCGGCGGGTCATCGTCGTCGGCGGCGAGCTCGCCATCAGCACGCAAACCGTCACGGAAGTCTCTCGTCTGGTCGGCCCAGCCGCCACCATCGAACGCATCAGCGGCTCGAATCGTTACCGCACCTCCCTGGCGGTGGCCCGGTACGGATGGCCGACAGGCAGCAACTCGGCCTTCCTCGTCTCCGGCCTCGACTACGCCGGGGCCCTGGCCGCCGGAACGGCGGCGGGCCGGGCGGACATCCCCCTGCTCCTAGTCAATGGCAGCGCCCGTTCCCTGCCCAGTGAAGTGTCTGACTTCCTGCAGGTGGGGACAGCAAGCGGCAACGTCTACCTCGTGGGAGACCCAACGAAGATGAGCGCCGACATAGAGGGCGAACTGCAGGCACACAAGGCCACTGTCCGATACGCGGGAGGCACCGAGGCCGAGGTGGCGGCCCAGATAGCCGCCGACCACGATGGGGGCGGCCCCGTTGTCATCGCCAACGGCACCCGCCTGGTGGACGCGCTGCCATCGGCGGTGCTGGCCGCCCGGCTCAATGGCCCCCTGGTTTACGCCACCAAAACCTGCATTCCCGCTCCCAGCCAGGGCGTGCTCACCCGGCACGGCCCCCGCCAGCGCATCCTCATCGGTGGGGTGCTCTCGCTCGACGAACAAGTCCAGTTAGGGGCCACCTGCCCGGGTTCCTGAGCCCAACCGCCAGCTAGCTAACCGGTGTAGGGGGTGGGCGACCAGTCTGCGGTCGCCCACCCCCGCGGGCTGCGGCTGCCGCCCGGCAGGTAGTATTTCGCCCGTGCTGACAATCCTCTCGCAGCCGGGCGCGGACCGGCGATGACCAAATCACAGTCGCTGGTCAAGGACTCGATGCTCAGCACGCTGGCCACCGCCGTGCAGGGCCTGGGCCGGTTCCTCACCAACTACTTTGTGGCCCGCTTTGCAGGCCCGGCCGCCCTCGGTGCGCTGGGGGCGAGCCTGTCGCTGGCGAGTTTCGCCTCCCTGGCCTGGCCATCGTCGGCAGGCAGCGCCGCCACCAAGTTCATCGCCCGCGAAGAGGTCGCGCACGGCCCCGCGGTGGCCGCTGCCGTCGAACGGCACCTGGCCAAACGCACCCTGGGCTGCCTGGCGCTCCTGGCTCCTGCCTGCGTGGCCCTCGCCTACTGGGTGCTCGACCTGTCTGCCCCCGCCGCCCTCGTGGCGGGCCTGCTGGCGGTGGCCTTTTCCCTGTACAACTTCACCCGGGGGGTGCAGTACGGGCGGGCGCAGGTGCGGCAGGCCACCTGGCTGGAGGCCGGGGCCTCGCTGCTGGCCCTGGCGCTGCTGGCGCTAGTGCTGCTGACCGACCTGTCGGCGCTCTACGCGCTACCGCTGGCGGCCGGCTACGGCCTGTACGGCCTGGTGTCCTGGCCGTGGCGGGCCCGCTCGGCCCCCCTGCCACCGGCACTGCGACGCGAAATAGACACCTTCGTGGGCTGGGCAGTCGTGGGCATCCTCGCCTCCACCGGGCTGCTGCAGCTAACAATGTTGGTGGCCAAAACCGTGGGCACCGAGGTGGAGGCCGGGATGTACGCCGCCGCCCTCGCGCTGGCCACCCCCATCTCGATGCTGGCCCGCTCCTTCTCCCTGGTCCTCTTCCCGTCAATGGCCCGCCGCGTGGGGGCCGGGGACACGGCAGGACTGCGGCGCCAGACAACGTCGGCTACCCAAGGCCTGATCGTCAGCCTCACCCCGCTCATGGGCTTACTGGCCATCGCTGCCGAACCGGTGCTGACCTTCATGTACGGGGCGCGTTACGCGGCGGCGGCCCCCCTGCTGCGGATTTTAGTGCTGTCCACCCTGCTCAACACGGCCACCGTCGCCATCGTCAACGCCCTCACCTCCGCCACAGCGCGCGGCATCCGCGATTCGGCGTTGCTGGCCCTCATCGGCACCGCCCTCGGGCTCGTCTCCCTAGCGATCCTCACCCCGCTGCTTGGCATCACCGGGGTGGCATGGTCCTACCTGCTGGGCTCCTCCGCGATCGCGATCGCCAACATTGCAGTCGTGTGGCGGCGCCAGCGCCAAAACTGGACCGCAATGTACGTGCGCCTGGCCCTGACGGTGGCGGCTATCGCGGCCGCCGTCCTGGCGGTACAGACCTGGCGGGGTGCGTGGGTAGTGCCCGGCGCACTGGCGGGATTCCTCACCGCCTGGGGCCTCATCGAACACCGAGCCATCGCCCAGCTGCCGCGCCGCCGAGCCCGCGCCCACTGACGTTGCCGCGCGGCTCGCCGGGCCGGGTTCAGCTCGCGGGGCGCAGCCGCCCGTCGGCCACCGCCCGCTGGTAGGCCGCCCGGATGGTGGCCGCGCCCCGGCGGGCATCGTGCACCTCGCTCAACCACTGCCGCCCGGCAATGCGCTGCGAGGTGGCCTGCGGATCGTCCAAGGCGGCCACCACCTGTTCCGTGAGCGCCGCCGCAGTCTTCTCGGCCAGCGGCGGGCCCGCCAAGTCCTGCATATCGTGCCCGTCTACGTCGTCAAAGGCCGCCAGCCCGCCCAGGGCCGGGGGCACGGGAATCCCGGCGATTCCATACCAGGCCGGATTCAGGGCCGCGGCCACCGGCACCCCGATTCCGAGGGCCTCCAACTCGCTGGTGGCTAGCATGCCGGTGGGTTGCCCCACCACCACGGTGGCGCGAGCCAAGTAATCCCGCAGGAAGGCGTCCGGGGCCACCTGCGGCAGGGTGCGCACCCCAACCGCTCGCGCCTGCTCGGCACCGTCACCCCAGTCCAAGCCAACCAGCTCGACGTCGGGGCGGGCTGCGCGCAACTGGCGTGCGATCTCCAGTTGGGTGGCCAGCCCTTTGACTGCCTCCCACCGCGAGGCGAAGAACACGCGCGGCCGGGCGGGCGGCTGCCAGGTCGGCAACTGGTCCACCATGATCGGGATCGGCAGATAGATCGCGTCGCTGCGCAGCGCCAGCGTGTGGGTGCGAATGTCGGGGGTGGCGAAGAACACCGCGAGCGCCTCGCGGGCGGCAGTCACGATGTGCTTGCGGTAGCGCGGCATGTACTGCACCGTACGCGCGTCGGAGCCGTGAAAATGCAGGCAGTACGGCTTGCGGGTAAAACGCGCGTGGCGGGCCATGAGGCCGTAATGCACATGCAGCAGGTCGAAGTGCCGCGACGCGCGCCACAGGCGGGCCGCCCACTTGGCTGCCCCCCAAGCATCCTGCGCCCGGCTCGCCCCGGCGGGGCGCCGATAGCGATCAATGAATTCCCACGGCCAACCCGCCTCAGTCGCGGCGGCTAGCAAGCGCAGCGGCGAGGAAGCAATGTCGTTGACGTGCAGGGCGCGCGGGTTATCCATACCCGAAGCATGGCAGAAGGGGCCGCAGCGGCACTAGGCGCCACCCCGCGCGCCTCACCAGGGCGGCGCTCCCAGCAAAGTCGGATCGAGCAACGGCACCTGCACGTGCGAAATCATCGGATGACGCGGGCGGTCATTGGACTCGTGGTAGCCGATGCGGACCTCGTGCAGCTTCTCACCTGGCCGCAGTCCCGTGAAGACAACCTCGTAGTCGGGCACGTCCAGGGCCTTGGCGAGGTGGGCCACCAAGTCGACGATCTTGACGGGCTGCCCCATGTCGAGGACCAGCACCTCGCCGGATTCGCCGATCGCGGCGGCCTGCAACACCAGCGAGCAGGCCTGGGAGATGGACATGAAGTAGCGGCTGGCTTCCGGGTGCACAACCGTGACCGGCACCCCCTGCAGGAGCTGGTGCCGGAACGTCCAGATTGCCGAACCGCGGGAGGCGATAACGTTGCCGAACCGCACCGACACGTACTTGCCGCCCTGCTGCTGCCCCATCCACGCCGTCAAACGTTCAGCCAGGTGCTTAGAGTGGCCCAGGTACGTTGTGGGATCTGCCGCCTTGTCGGTGGAGATCGTCACGAACCGCTCCACGTCCACCTCCTGTGCCGCCGCCAGCACGTTGGCGGTGCCCAGCACATTCGTCTTCCAAGCCTCCCGCGGATACTGCTCCAGCAGCGGCTGGTGCTTGAGGGCCGCGGAGTGAAAAACGACCTCGGGGCGATGGTGCAAGAAGTGCTCCCGCACCGTGTCGGCATCGCGGATGTCAGCGAGCACGAAGTTCGGGGTGTCTAGCAGGGCCTGGTCGAACAGCGACAGCGACAGACTGTGCAGGGCGTACTCGTCGCGGTCCAGCAGCACCAGGCTGGCCGGTTCACAGGCGGCCACCTGGCGGCAGATCTCCGATCCAACGGAGCCCCCCGCCCCAGTCACCAAGACCCGTTTGCCCGCAATTATGTGCTTGGGGATGTCCAGCACCGTGCCGTGGCTGGGGAAGAACTCCGCCAGCTTGGCCCAGGCCAGGGAGTCGTCGGTGGGGGCAAGATTCACGGCGTCACACTACCACGCAGCCCCGCCTCCCTTGGAGGCTATCGAACCCCCCTTCTGACCGGCCCGCGCCGGTGGTGGGTGGGGCAGACAGGTACGCTACTACCCGCGAGAAGAAGCGCGCACAGACACGGTGGGGGGAGCGGTTGCGATGGGCCAATGGCTGAGCTACCTGCCCCTCCTGGTTTTCCAACTGGCGGTGGTCTTCGGCGCGGGCTGGGCGGTGGCCCGCCTGGCCGGACTACGCGGCCTGCTCGCCCTCGCCCTAGCCCCCCTGGCGGCGGTGGCGGCGGCGGGCCTGGGAGCCATCGGCGCGAACCTGGTGGGGCTGCGGTGGCACACCGGGACCATGGCGGCCAGCCTCGCCTGCCTGGCGGTGGCGGCCTGGCTAACCGGGCGGCAGGCACGCAGATGGGGGTGGCTCGTCGCCCCCCTGCCGGTGGCCCCCGCCACCTACTGGCTAGTGGGGGTGGTGTGGGCCTTGCTGGCCGGGCCGGTCCTGTGGGCGACTAAGCCCCGGTGGCCGATCCAGGCCTGGGACCCGGTGTACCACATGAACGCGGTGTGGCTGGTGCAGGACACCGGGAATGGGTCGAGCTTCGGCGGGCTGACCCGCATGTTCGGGCTGGAGACGACGTCGACAACGGTGTTGGCAGGCTGGCACGACCTCCTGGCCATCCTGGCCCCCCACCGGCAGCTCGCCCCCGCCGTCACCCTCTTCGCCTGCGTGGTGGGCCTCATCTGGCTGACGGGCCTGGCGCTGCTGGCGGCACTCATGCGGCCCGGCACCCCCTACCTGAGCGCCGCCGTCGTCGCCGTCGGCGGATTAGGCCTAGTGTTTCCTACCTTCACCCAGACCATCTACCCGGTGCTGCCCAACTCGCTCGGCCAGGCGCTGCTGCCCGCCCTGCTGGCCGGCAGCTTGGCCACCTGGCGTGGTTTGCGGCGGCAGCGCAGCTGGCAACTGGCGGTCCTGCTGCTGGGGTGGCAGTTGGTGGCCTGGCTTGGCGCCTGCACGGTGCACGCCTCGGTGACCTACTCGGCCCTCGTGCTAGTCGCGCCTTTCGGCCTCTATCGTTTCGGGCGCCGCCAAGTGCGGCTGTGGCGGTCCGGGAATCGGCGGCGCACCGTGAGGGAACTGGGCAGCGTGCTAGCGGCCTGCGGCGCGCTGGCGCTCACGGTGGCGGTCGTACCGCTGCTGAGCAGCAAATTCCAGGGAATGTTGACGGCCTTCCAGACGTACCCGGGTTCCCTGGTGGGGGCCGTCTACAAGACGACACTGCTATGGCCGCTGCTGCCGCGCAACTCCGACTCCTACGTGATAGTCACGGTAATCATCGTCCAGCTGCTGCTGCTAGTCGGCACCATTGGCGGCCTGGTGGCGGTGCGGCGCGGCCACGGACCGCCCTGGCTGGTGTGGGCCTACCTGGGGGGCTGGCTGCTGACCTTCACCGCGGTCTCCCGCCAGGGGCCCCTCGTGCCAGTGGCGGGCCTGTGGTACATGTCGGTGCACCGCACCTCCATGGTCCAGCTCATCCCTGCCCTGTTGCTGGCAGGCCTCGGCCTGTGGGCGGGCGGGCGGTGGCTGGGCGCCCACCTCGCGGCGCGGGGCTGGCAGCGGGCGGGGCGCCCCGGCGTCGTGCTCCTGGCTGGTGCGGTGGCCTGCGGGGCGTTGGCGGTGCCCGCCCGCAACTTCTTCGCCCACCGGGTCTACGACCCCACCTCCGGCCACTCCACCATCATGGCGTCGCAGGCCGAGCTGGAGATGATCTACTCCCTGGACGCCACGCTCCCGGCCGACGCCTTCGTGCTCGGGGACCCCTTCCTGGGGGCGGGCTACGTGCAGGCCCTCGGCAACCGGCCCGTCGTCAATCCGCAACTGTTCGAGCGCGCCTCCAACTGGCCCGAACGCTACCTCTACCGCTACTTTCGGCACCTGCACCGCTACCCGGAAGTGTGCCGGACCGTCAGGCGCCTTGGCATCACCCACGTCTACCTCGACGCCCACACCTACTGGCACAACAAAGAACGCTCCGTCGGTACCTCGCGGGGACTATCCGGTTTCGTGCCGTTTGCGGGCCTGACCCCGGTGGCCCGCGGCGGCACGGCCGCCGTCTACCGCATCGACGCGTGCGCCGCGCCCACCGAGTGATGCCCAGCCCCCTGGTTGAGGTAGTGATCGCCACCCACCGCCCAGACCGGCCGGTGGAGCGGGCGGTGGCCTCCGTGCTGGACGGCACCACCGCCACTCGCGCCCTCGTCGTCGCCCACCAGCTGGACCCGGCAGCGCTGGCCACCCGCCTGGCCGCTTTCGGATCGCGGGCACAAGTGCTGCCCTGCCCTGACCGCACCGCCTCGCCCGCCGCCCCGTTGAACGTGGGCCTGGCGGCCGCCACCGCCCCGTGGGTGACCTGCCTGGGGTCGGACGACTACTGCGAGCCCGGCAGCGGCCCGGCCTGGGCCGCCTATCTGGCGCGCAGGCCAGTCGATGCCCTCATCTTGCCGCTGTGGTCGGCCCACACCGGCCGCACCGACATCCCGCCCGTGCGGCCCGGGCGGCGCCGCGACCTGCACGTGGTACGCGACCGCCTGTTTTACCGCACCAGCCCGGCCTTCCTCGTGCGGCGGGCCCTGCTGGCCACGCACGGCATCGCCATGACCGACGGCCTGGCCACGGGGGAGGACCTGGCCTACTCCGCCCACGTCTTCGCCTGCGCCCAGCGGGTGGACCTCGCCCCGCCCACCTTTCCCCGCTACCGACAGACCGCCGACGGTCCCGCACCCGTGACCGCGCGCCGCTTCAGCCTGCCGCAGCTGCTGGCCCCCGCCATCCACCTGCGCCAGGCCGCCTGGGTGACGGAGCTGGAGGTGGAGGTGCGGGCCGCCCTCGCCGTCCGGGTGGTCCGCAAGACCCTGCTGCCCGCCCTGGCGGCCGCCCCGGCCGCGCGCGCCACCGAGCTGGCCGCCGCGCAGGCGGAGCTCGCGGCCTGGGAGCGGTGGGCGCCACGCCTGGGGTGGGCGTTGTCACGCAGCGAAGCAGACCTGTGGGCGGCAGCCCGCCAGGCGCGCGAGGCGGCCCAGGTGCAGGTGGCGGCGCGGCGGTGGCGGGCGGCGGCCCGGTGGGCCGCCGTGGTGCCGACGCGCCCGGCGGGCTGGTGGGGGCGGGCGGCGGCATGGCGGTACGCGTGGGCGCGGCGCCCGGGCCGGGGGCAGCGGTGGGCCGGGGATGCCCGATGAGGCGGCTGGGGCGCGGCGTGGGGCGCTTGGTGGCGGTTTTGCCGCCGACAGCGCGCGGCTACCTGCGGCGTTTTGTGTTCGGCAGCTGCGTGGTGGCCCTGTTGGATTTGGCGGCGCTGGCGTTGTTGGCGGCCTGGTTGCGGCGCGTGGAGCAGGGACCCGGGCAGGTGCTGGGGGCCGACAGCGGGCAGCTGCTGGCCGTGGTGTGCGGCCTGCTAGTGGGCAAGGCAGGCCTGGCGATCTTGTTGCAGTGGCACGCCAGTCGCCGGTTTTGTCGCTACGAATTGCAGGTGGGGGACGAACTGTTGGCGGCCTACCTACACAGTCCCTGGGCCCGGCGGCCTGCCCGGTCGACGGCGGAGCTAGTGCGGCTAGCCGACGTGGGCATCGCCAACACTGTCTCCGGGGTGTTACTGCCGTGCTTGGCGCTGCCGCAGCAGGCCGTGACGCTGGCGGTGGTGGTAGTAGTGGTGGGCTGGGCGGCGCCGGGCCCGGCCCTGGTGGCGCTCGGCTATCTGACGGTCTTGGCGGTGGCGCTATATCTGGGGATCGTGCGCCGGGCCTTGGCGGCGGGGCAACGCAACCTGGATTACAGTCTGCGGACGGTCAAACTGGTCACCGAAATGGTGCACGCCCTGAAAGAAATAACCCTGCGTCGGCAGGCCGCCGAGGTGGCGGCGGTGGTGCACGCGGGCCGGGTGCACGCTACCGCCGCGCGGGCCCGCCTGCATTTTTTGGGCACCACCCCGCCGCGCCTGCTGGAGGCCGGGCTGGTGGGCGGCGTCTTCCTGGTGGGGGCGTTTGCCTACCTCACCGCAGGCCCCCGCGCGGCCCTGAGCGCTGTCGCGCTCTTCGTCGTCGCGGGTTTCCGTCTCGGCCCGGCTATCGTGCAGACGCAGACGATCCTGACCACCGCCAGCAGCAACCTGCCACACCTGGAGGCGGTGCTGGCCGATATTGAGCAGGCGCGGGCGCTGCGGGCACGGCCGCCCGCGGCGGTGGGGGAGGGGACGGCGCTCCCGGACGCGCCGCGGGCCCTGCGCCTGCGGGGAGTGGCCTACCGCTACCCCGGGCAGCGCCGCCCGGCGGTGCAAGACCTCACCGTGACCATTCCGCTGGGCTCCAGTTTCGGCATCGTCGGGCCGTCGGGGGCGGGCAAGACCACCCTGGCAGACCTCCTGGTGGGATTGCTGCCCCCCACGGCCGGGCAACTGCTGCTAGATAACCGACCGCTGGCGGAGGTGCTGGCGGCCTGGCAGGCCCGCATCGGCTACGTGCCGCAGGAGGTGGCCCTCTTCGACGCCTCCCTCGCCCAAAACGTGGCCCTGACCTGGGGACAGGACATCGACCTGGCGCGGGTCGCGCAGGTGCTGGGCCAGGTGCACCTCGGGCACTTGGCCCAGCGGCCGGGCGGCCTGCACGCCCAGTTGGGGGAGCGGGGCCTGACCCTGTCAGGCGGGGAGCGCCAACGCCTCGGCCTGGCTCGCGCCCTGTACCCGGACCCCCGGGTGTTGGTGCTGGACGAAGCGACCGCGGCCCTCGACCCAGCCACCGAGCAGACCATCACCGCCACCCTGCGGTCGATGCACGGCAAACTGACCGTCATCACCATCGCCCACCGCCTGACCACGGTGCGCCACTACGACCAGTTGGGCTACCTGCGGGCCGGGCGACTGGTGGCCGTGGGCTCATTCGCGGAACTAGTGGCCACCGAACCAGACTTTGCGCACCAGGCCCGCCTGGCGGGGCTGGCCTGACCTGCCTGCCGCTCAACCCAACGCCACCGGTCCGTCCCCCGCCAAGCACAAGCCGACGTTTTCGTTCCAGGTATCGGTCAAAAACGCGCGGGCGTACAGCCCCAGGTGGTGGCCGCCGCGCAGGAGCTGGGCCGCCAGCGCGGGCCGCGCGCCCGGCCAGTAGCGGTCGAGGGCCAGCGGATGGTGCAGCACATAGTGGGTGCTGGCCACCCGCGCCCCCCACGCACGCACCCGCAGGGCCGCCGCGAGGCGACTAAGGCGCGCCACCGCGGCAGCCGACAGGCGGCGCTCGCGATGGACCGGCAGCACGGCGGGCGCCACTGCCGCGGCGAACTGCGTCGCCAGGGCCGTGAACCAGGCGCGCCCGGTGCGCTGCTCGCGCCGCAGCCGCCCGGCGACCTCCCACAGCGGGGCCGCCGCCAGGGGCAGATCCCAGTCCAGGCCGAGGAACTCGTAGGTGCGCACCGAGTTGTAGATGTACTTGGCCTGCCGCTCGACCACGTTGCACACCTCCCAGGCCGCGGCCCAAGCGTCCGGGTCGTCCCGGGCCAGCTGCCCAGCCAGGAAGCCCCGCACCCAGCCGCCGAGGTCCGTCGCCCGCCACACCCGGCGGGCCCGGCCATCCAACAACAGGTGGTGGGCCACCAAGGCCCGGGCCAGGGGCGTGCGATCCGGGCCGGCCGCGGTAAACAGGCCCCCGGGCGGCAGGCTGCCGAGGGCGGTGTGCCCGGGCACGACGACGTCGCCCACCCCCACCAGCCCCGCCGCCTGCAGGGCCCGCAGGGCCACCCAATCCTGCACGTGGGGCAGGCTGGTGCCCCGCCACGCGAACCGCACCAGCTGGGCGCTGAGGGCGTCGGCCCACGTGGCCGTCACCTGCGCCCCCGCCAGCTCCACTCCGTGCCACGGGTAGCCAAAGGCGGCGGCCACTTGCCGGGAGACCGCCATCTCCCGGCACCCGGGCCGTCCGTAGGAGAAGGTCAACACGTCGGCCACCCCGGCCCGCCGCAGCCACGCCAGCAACAGGCGCGAATCCAAGCCCCCGGACAGGGGAATAACTAAGCGGCGCCCGGCCCACCGCGCCAGCATGCTTCCCAAGGCCGCATCCAGGGCCGCCCGGGCGGCAGCATCCGCGCTGGCGTCGTCCGGGAACTGCTCGGCCCGCGGCCGGTGGTAGGGGGAGAAGACACTTAAGGCCCGCCCAGTGCGCAGATCGATGCGCACCGTGTGCCCAGCTAGCACCTGGTGGACGTCAGCCAACAGGGTGCGGGTGCCCAGGGTGAAACCAGCGGCCACAAACTGGCGCCGCCCCACCGGGTCGGGCAAGAAAGGACCGTACGCGGCCAGCCGCGCCGGGTCGTCGACCACTAGCACGCGGCCCGCGCGCACCGTCCACAGCAACGGCACCGACCGCACCCGGTCGCAGGTCAGCTCCAGGCAGTCACCTTGGCGGCGCACCTGCGCCCGCCCCCACTGCTCGCCCGGCCCGTTCGCCAAAGCGGCGCGGGTATCCACCACCACCTGTAGCACTTGCCCCTCCTGGCCCACGGCAGCCGAGCATAACGGTGCCCCGATGGAACAATGGCCGGGTGCACGCGCTGTGGATCCCGTCCTGGTACCCGGCAGACGACCAAGACCTCGCCGGGTCCTTCTTTCGGGAACAACTCCAGGCCCTGGCCGCGGCCGGGCTGCGCGTCGGAGCGCTCGTGCCCCACCTGGTCCCCCCGACCCGCCCCCTGACCGCGCCGCGCGCCGCCACCGAAGGGCCGGTCCGGCTCGTGCGCTTCCCCGCCCGCCGGGCCTGGCTCACCACCCGCCGCCTGAGCACCACGCTGGCCCACCGCCAGCTGGCGGCCGCCTGGCGCAGCTACGTGGCCCGGTGGGGACGGCCCGACATCCTGCACGCCCACGGTCTCTTTCCCGGCGCCTATTTCGCCCACCACCTCGCCGTCCGCCACGCCCTGCCCTGGGTCTACACCGAGCACCGCTCCCTGACCCACGCTCCCGCCCGCACCTGGGGCGGGCGGGCCAGCGAGCGCGCCCTCGTCGCCGCCGCGGCGGCCCGCACCGGCGTCTCCCGCCCCCACGCCGCCGCCCTCGCCACCCGCTTCGCGCAGCCCGCCGCCTGGCAGGCCCTGCCCAACCTCGCCCCCGCCGTCCCACCCCCCGCGCCCCGGCCCCCCGGCGGCGAGCCCGTTGTCGGGCACCTGTCCGTGCCCCACCCCGTCAAGCGCCACGACCTACTCCTGGCTGCCTTCGCCCGCGCCTTTCCCACCCGCGGTCGCCTCCGCCTCGCCGGTGACCTCACCGGCCCCTACGGCGCCACCGTGCGCGCCCTGGTGGCCGCCAACCCCGCCGCCGACCGCATCGACCTGGTCGGGCCGCTGCCGCGCGCCGCCGTGCCCACCTTCCTCGCCAACCTTGACGTCTTCGCCCTGCCCTCCCACAGCGAAACCTGCGGCGTCAGCCTGCTGGAGGCCCTCAGCGTCGGCACCCCCGTCGTGACCACCCCCACCTGGGGCGGCCGCGATCTTGCCGACCTGCCCCACTACGGTCGCCAGGCCGCCCCCACCGTCGCCGCCTTCGCTGCCGCCCTGCAGGCCGTGGCCGCCGAGAATCCGCACACCCGCCCCGCCCGCGCCGCTGCCACCGCCGCCCGCTACGGGCCGGCCGCCTACACCCGACGCGTGCGCGCCCTGTACGAAAGCGCCTCCTGATGCCCACCATCGTCTTCCACACCCCGTTCCCCCTCCAACCCACCCGCCCCGCCGCCTCCGCCCAACGCCCCATCCACCTCCAACAAGCCTTCACCGAGCTGGGCTACCGCGTATTGAGCGTGACCGGGCGGGCCGCCGAACGGCGCGCCGCCATCGCCCGCGTCCGCGCCCACCTCGCCGCCGGCGGCCGCCTCGACTTCGCCTACTCCGAGGCCGCCACCCTGCCCACCTGGCTCACCGAACCGCACCACCTGCCCCTCCACCCACGCCTCGACCTGCCCTTCCTCGCCTCCCTCGCCGCCCACGGCGTGCCCGTCGGGCTGTACTACCGCGACATCTACTGGCAATTTCCCGAATACCGCGAGCGGGTCGGTCCCCTGGTGGCCACCACCACCATCGCCCTCTACCGCCACGACCTGCGCGCCTACGACCGCTTCCTCACCCGCCTCTACCTGCCCAGCCGCGAAATGGCAGCCCACGTGCCCCACGTCGCCCCCAGCAAAATGACCGCCCTGCCCCCCGGCACCACCCTCGACCTGCGGGACTGGTCTGCGCCCCGCGGCCCCCTCCGCCTCCTCTACGTCGGCGCCCTGGGCACCCACTACCGCCTCCACGCCGCCCTGGCCGCCCTGGCTGCCACCCCCGCTGCCCACCTGACCCTGTGCACCCCCGCCGCCAACTGGCACGCCGCGTCGCCCACCTACCCACCCCTGCCCCCCAATGTCACCCTCGTCCACGCCGCCGGGGCCGCGCTCGCGGCCCACTACCGCCCCGCTGACCTCGGCCTGCTGCTGGTAGAACCGCACCCCTATCGCGACTTCGCCATGCCCTACAAACTCTTCGAATACCTCGGGCGGGGTCTGCCCATCATCGCCACGGCGGGCACCCTGGCGGGCCGCTTCGTGGCCGCCCACGGCCTCGGTTGGGCCATCGACTACACCGCCGCCGCCCTGCAGCAGCTGCTGGCGCGCTTGGCCGCCGCCCCCACCGAGCTCGCCGCCGTGGCCGCCCGGGTGCGGCAGGTGGCACCCGCCCACACGTGGCAAGCGCGCGCCCGGCAGGTGCGCGCCGACCTCGCCCCATCCGCCTAAGATGGTCGCGCACCGTCGTGAAGGAGAAACACATGCGCATCGCCGTGGTGGCCCTCGGAAAAATTGGCCTCCCCCTCGCCGTCCAATTCGCTGATTCGGGGCACGACGTCATCGGCGTCGATGTCAACCCGGCGGTCGTCGCTGACGTCAACGCGGGCCGCGAACCCTTTCCCGGCGAGGCTTTCCTCGCCGAGAAGCTGGCCGCCCTCGTGCCCGCCGGGCGCCTGCGTGCCACCACCGACTACGCCGAAGCCATCCCGGGCGCCGACGCGGTCGTCGTCGTCGTGCCCCTGTTCGTGGACGAAGCCACCGGGCAGCCCGACTTCGGCTGGATGGACAGCGCCACCGAGTCCATCGGGCAGCACCTGACCCCGGGCACTTTGGTGTCCTACGAGACCACGCTGCCGGTGGGCACCACCCGCAACCGGTGGGCCCCCAAGCTGGCGGAAGTCTCGGGTCTGCGCGAAGGCACGGACTTCCACGTCGTCTTCTCCCCGGAGCGGGTGCTGACCGGCCGGGTGTTCGCGGACCTGCGCCGCTACCCGAAGCTGATCGGCTCGCTGTCGCCCGAGGGCACCCGCCGCGCCCGCGAGTTCTACGAGGCGGTGCTGCAGTTCGACGAGCGCACCGACCTGCCGCGCCCCAACGGCGTGTGGGACCTAGGCGCCGCGGAGGCCGCCGAAATGGCCAAGCTCGCCGAAACCACCTACCGGGACGTCAACATCGGGCTGGCCAACCAGTTCGCCCGCTACGCCGACCAGCTCGGCATCGACGTGGCCCCCGTCATTGAGGCGTGCAACTCCCAGCCCTACAGCCACATCCACGCCCCCGGCATCGCGGTGGGTGGCCACTGCATCCCCGTCTACCCGCGCCTGTACCTGTCTACCGACGCGGCGGCTTCCATCGTGCGCACCGCCCGGGCGGCCAACGCGGAGATGCCTGCCTACGCGGTGGAGCGCCTCGCCCACACCCTGGGGGACTTGACGGGCCGCAAGGTGGTGGTGCTCGGGGCCTCCTACCGCGGCAAGGTCAAGGAGACGGCCTTCTCCGGGGTTTTTGCCACGGTGGAGGAACTGGGCAAGTTGGGGGCCGAGGTCTTCGTCCACGACCCGATGTACAGCGCCGAGGAGCTGGCCCAGTTCGGGTGGCAGCCCTACACGCTCGGCGAGCCGGTCGAGGCGGCCATCATTCAGGCCGATCACCCCGAGTACGCGGCGCTGACCCCGGCCGACCTGCCGGGGGTGCGCGCCCTGCTGGATGGACGGCGCGTGACCGATCCCGCCAAGTGGGAAGGTGTGGCCCGCCTGACTATCGGCGGCTAGTAGCAGGGGAGCGAGGCAAGGAGGAGACGTGCGGGTCACGCTGGTGACACGAATTCACGCCCCCGAACCGGCAGCGGCCAGCCTCCGGCTGGCGGCGGTGGAGCGGGCGCTGGTGGGGCGCGGACACCGGGTGGTGGCCCTGACCTCCCGTTACCCGGGGGCGGCCGGGGCGGACAGCGACGAGCCGGGGGTGCAGGTGCGCCGGTGGCCGACGCTGCGGGCCGCTGACGGACAGCTGCGCGGCTACCTGCCTTACCTCTCCTTCGACCTGCCGCTGGTGGGCCGGGTGTTGGGGCGGCGGCGGCCCCACGTCTTCCTCGTGGAGCCGCCGCCCACCACCGGGGCCGTCATGCGGGGGCTGGCGGGGCTGGTGGCCCGCCCCTACGTGTGGTACGCCGCCGATGTGTGGTCCGACGCGGCGGCCGGGGCGGGCGCGCCCGGCCCGGTGGTGCGGGTGGTGCGGGCCTTGGAACGGTTCGCGGTGCGGGGTGCCAGCGCTGTTATCGCCGTGTCCGACGACGTCGCCGAGCGGGTGAAACAGTTGGGGGCCCGCTCGGTGCATGTGGTGCGCAACGGGGTCGACACCGAGCTGTTCACCGCCCACCAGGCGGGGCCGGATGCGGCCCTGCGGGCCCAGGCCGCCGTGCATCACCCCTACTTCGTTTACGCCGGTACCGCCTCCGAATGGCAGGGGGCGGAGATCTTCGCCCAGGCCGCCGGACAGGTGGCCGACGCCAACTTCCAGCTTGTCTTCCTGGGGCAAGGCTCGGCCTGGCCGACGATCACGGCGGTGGCCGCCTCGCTACCGCCCCTGCCGGATGGGGCGCCCCGCGTGGTGCTGCTCGGGCAACGCTCGGCGGCCGAGGCGGCCGCCTGGCAAGCCGGGGCGCTGGCGGCGCTCGTGTCGATCCGCCCGGGGCAGGGCTACGACTTCGCCTATCCCACCAAGGTGCTGTCAGCCCTGGCCTGCGGCACCCCGGTGCTCTATGCCGGGGTCGGGCCGGTGTGCCAGGACCTGGCTGACCCCCTGCTGGGCCGGGCCGTCGACTACGACGTGGCGGCCCTGGCCCAGGCCTTCCGGGAGCTGGCGAGCGCCGCCCCATCGGAGGCGGCGGCGCGCGCGGCCCGGCACGCCTGGGTGGCCGAGCACCGTTCTACCCGGCGGGTGGGGCAAGCGGTGGCCGAGATCCTGGAGGCCACCGTCCGCGCCCGCAGCTAAGCTCGGCCCCACACGGGGAGCGCCCGGGCAGAGGCGAGGCTCCGCAGCTGCGCCGCGCCGCTGGCCAACTAGCACGGGGGCCGGGTGGGGCTGTCCCCGGCCCGGCCCCGGCGCTGCGTTCAGCGCAGGTGTTCGCGCAAGACCTCCACGACCCGGTCGGCCGCCCGCCCGTCCCCGTAGGGGGCCAGCTCGGTGTCCGCCGGGCGGGGTCGCTCGGCAGCGGCCTTCAGCTCGCTCGGCCCCACCAACACGTTCCAGCCGCTCTCCACGGTTTCGACCCACTCGGTTTGCGGCCGCACCGTGGTGCACGGGGTGCGCAGCAGGAAGGCCTCCTTTTGGAGCCCTCCCGAGTCGGTGATGACCCCGCGGGCCCCCAAGGCGGCGGCCACCAGCTGCGGATAGGCCAGCGGTGAGTGGGCCCGCAGGTTACCGCGCGCTATCTCCAGGCCGTGCTCTTGCGCCTTCGCCACCAGGCGCGGGTGGGCGAGGATCACCACCGGGTGGTCCACCGAGCCGAGCGCGTCGAGGACGGCGGTCAGCTGGGCGGCGTCGTCGGTGTTGGCGGGCCGGTGAATGGTGGCCAGCGAGTAGCCGCCCGGGGCCAGGCCCAGTTCAGTCGTGAGCGGGTTAGGGGCCTTAGCCACCGCGTCGCGGGTGGCGTAAAGCACATCCGTCATCACGTCGCCCACCACGACCGTCCGGTCGGCCAGCCCCTCGGTGGCCAGGTGGGAGGCCGCCACCTGCGTGGGGGCCAGCAGCAAGTCGGCGGCGTGGTCGGTGAGGACCCGGTTGATCTCCTCCGGCATCTGGCGGTTGAAGGAGCGCAAGCCTGCCTCCAGGTGGGCCACCGGGAAGTGCAGCTTGACGGCGCTTACGGCCGCGGCCAGGGTCGAGTTGGTGTCCCCGTACACCAGCACCCAGTCCGGGCGATGCTTCATGATGACGTCGTCCATCGCCGCCAGCATCTGCCCGGTTTGCACGCCGTGGCTCCCCGAGCCCACCCCCAAGTGCTCGTCGGGCGCGGGAATGTTGAGGTCGGTGAAAAATACGTCGGACAGCAACGGATCGTAGTGCTGCCCGGTGTGCACCACGACGTGTTCCACCCCCGCCCGTGCGCAGGCATGCGCGATGGGAGCAAGTTTGACGAACTGGGGCCGCGCCCCGACAACTGACATCAGCTTCATGGCGCCCGAGTCTATCCACCTGTGGGGCGACGTTCGCCCCCCGTCCGTCCCTCTATTGTTGTCGCCATGACCGTACAAAGACGTATCAGCGTGGTGGCAGTCGCAGTCTGGAGTCTGATGACATCCCTGAGCGCTCCCGCGGTGGCCAGCCCGCTGCCAGGGGTGGGCCACGGGCAGCCTGCGGCCCCCGCAGGCCCGCCACACAGCGCCCTGCCGGCGCAGGAAGTGCCGACCCCGGACGAGACCGAGCCGCCCAGCACCCCGGAGGAAGACTCCCCGGCCCCGGCCGCCCCGGAGCCGAGCGAGCCGAGTGAGCCGGACGCGCCCGCCGAGCCGAGCGAGCCAAGCGCGCCAGACGACCCCGCCGAGCCGAGCGCGCCAGACGACCCCGCCGAGCCGAGCGAACCCAGCCCGGGTCTGCCGACTCCCACCGCGGAGCCGGAGGATACCCCGCACCCCAGCCAGTCGCCGACCGCGGTCCCACAGCCGACGCCCAGCGCCTCCATCACCCCGCTCACCGGCCGCCCGCAGCTGCCGCGGCTGCCGCTGACCCCCAGCGGGGACCTGACGCAAGGGGGCGGGGTCCAGCGTCTCTCCCCAACGGCAGGCAGTGGCGAGCTGGAACACCACTACAGCGCCACGTTCCCCGGCGCGACCCAGGCGGCGGTGCTCTTCGCCGCCGACGATCCCGCCGCCGGGGCCGCCAGTGCCGCCCTGGCCGCCCACCTGGGGGCCGTCCCCATCCCGGTGGGGGCCTCGCTGCCCGGCGCCGCCCGCGGCGTGCTGGAACGCACCCGCCCGGCCACCCTCCTGGTGGTGGGCGGGCCCAGTGCCGTGCCCGACAGCGTCGTCACCGCCAGCCAAGCCGCCGCAGGCGCCACCACCGTCACCCGGGTCAGTCCCCACACCTCGGTGGCGGCCGGAGCGGCAACCGCCAAATACTTCCCGACCGGTGCGCCCGTCGTTCTGGTGCCCGCCGACAACGGGGTGCTGGTGGGCCCGGCCGTGGCCTTCGCCGCCCGGCAGCAGGCCGCACTCCTGCCGGTGCGGGGTGGCCGCCTTGAGGGCGCCACCAAGGCCGCCCTCAGCGAGCTGGCCCCCAAGCAGCTCTACGTGGTGGGCGGCAGCGCCTCCTTCAGCGACCCCCTGCTGCAGGAGGCCCAGCAGGCGGCCAAAGGCGCGCAGGCCACCCGCATCGGGGGCGCTAACCGCTACGCCACCAGCGCCAACCTCTTCGGGGTCGGCTGGCCCGGTCACCGCGCCGACCGCCCGCTCCTGGTGACCGGCAACGTGCTCGCCAACGACCTGGTGGGGGCCGTCAGCGCCGCCGCCCTGGGCAGCCCCCTGCTGCTGACCAATCCGGCCTGCGTGCCGCCCGACACGGCCAAGGCCCTGGCGGCCGCCCCCCGCGTGGCCCGCATCGCCGTCGGGCATCCGCACGAACTACAACCCAGCGGGGTAGTGGACGGCTGCGGACGCTTGCGCCCGGTAACCAACAGCCACACCGTGGCCGACCGCCCGAGCCGCACAGCGGTCGCCCTGTCCGCCCAGCACTACAGCCCCGGCGTGGAGACGGTGGTCATCATCGGGGCGGGGGCGGTCCCAGACGGCCTGGCTGCCGCCCCGCTCGCGGTCCGCAGCGGCGGTCCCGTGTTGCTGGCCACCCCGCAGGGCCTAGACCAGTGGACGGTGCAAGAACTGCAGCGCCTGCAACCCAAGCGCATCGTCATCCTCGGCGGCACCGGCTCGGTCTCGCCCCAGGCCGAAGCGCAAGCTCAAGCCGTCGCGCCGGTCACCCGCCTGGCGGGCCGGGATCGGGTGGCCACCTCCCTGGAGGTCGCCCGCACCTACAGCCGCGCCGACCTGGTTTACGTCGCCGGGGCCATCTCCCAGGTCGACGCCGTGCCGATCGCGGTTCAGGCCGGGCAAAACGACGCCCCCGTGCTGCTGGTCGGCTCCAACCCCGCCCCGGTGGCCGCCGAGCTGCAACGCCTGCGGCCCCGCGCGGTGGTCGTCGTCGGCGGCCCGGGTTCGGTCAGCGACCAGATCGCCAACCAGCTCACCAGCGGCCTGTCCCTCCGCTGGAGCCGCATCTCCGGTCCCAACCGGTACGCCACCTCGCGGGCGATAGCGGAGCGGTCCCCCAAGCGCGGGACCTACGTGGCGGTCAACTCCACCGCCCTGGCGGAGGCGATCGCGGCGGCCCCCTTCGCCTCCCATCAGCGTGCCCCCCTCATCTACATCACCCCCGGCTGCCAGGAACGTCACCACCTCGACCACCTTCGCGGCATGGGACTAAACACCCGCCTGGCAGTCGGGCCGGTGTCCAACGCCGAGAAGAACACCGTGTGTGGCTTTGCCAACTCCCTGCCCGCGCCCGCGGACGGGTGCAGCGCCGAGTACGCCAAGTTCCGCTCCTCCCTACCCGCCAACGACCGCCCGTGGTGCGCCGCGGCAGGCAAACTGGGGCCGGTGCGTTCCATCACGCCGGTGCGCGGGGGCCAAGAACTGCTGGCGGGCTGGAACGGCACCAAAGTTAGCCTCACCCAGCGCGCCCTCGGGCTCGGCTCCCGGTGGGAAACCATGGACAGCACCACCATCAACGCGGTGCGCCGATTCCAGGCCCGGTCCGGGCTGGCCGTGGACGGCATCGTCGGCCCCCGCACCTGGCAGGCGCTGCACACCGGCTACCCGTGGACCATCGACGCCCACCAGGAAAAGGTGCAGGTGCGGCCCAACGCCAGCCGCCACGAACGCATCGAAGCCATGATCGCCTACGCCATGCGCCAACGCGGCACCGAATACACCTGGGGCGGGGCCGGGCCCACCAAACTAGGGTTCGACTGCTCCGGTCTCGTGCTGCAAGCCCTCTACGCCGCCGGTCTGGACCCGCAACCCATCAACGTGATGAAGCATCAGTGGCCGGACTACCGCACCAGCCGGGAGCTGCACGCCCACAACGGGTTCCTGAAGGTGCCGTGGGCCCAACGCCAGCGCGGCGACCTGGTCTTCTACCACAACGGCTACGGCACGATCGACCACGTTGCCATCTACCTCGGCAACGATCGCATCATCGAATCCGGCGGCATCGCCCTGGATACCCACGTGACCGATCTGCGGTGGAACAGCTACATCGCCACCGTGGTGCGGCCCTTCCCGTAAGGGATCTGCCTGCCACCCTGCCCGCCTCCCACCGGGCAGGGTGGCACAATGTCGACAGTCGGAAAGGGGCAAGTAAGTGGGCGAACGCATAGTGGCCGTGGTGGTGGCCTACAACCGTCGCGAACTGCTGACGCAGGTACTGGCCAAGCTCGCGGCCCAAACCCGCCCAGTGGACGCCCTGGTGGTGGTAGACAACGCCTCCAGCGACGGCTCCGGCGAGGTGGCCCGCACCCACCCGGCCGTCACCGAGGTGGTGACGCTGCCGAGAAATACCGGCGGGGCGGGCGGCTTCACGGCGGGCATCGCCCGCGCGGTGGCGCAACACGCCGCCGACTACGTGTGGATCATGGACGACGACACCCTGCCCACCCCCACGGCCCTGGCCGAGCTGCTGGCCGCCAAGGCCCGCTACGGGGGCAGCCCGGCGCTCCTGGCCTCCAAAGCGGTGTGGACCGACGGCACCGAACACCCCATGAACACGCCGCGCCCCCGCCCCTTCCTCGCCCGCGCCGCCCGCCTGCGCGCCGCGCGGGCCGGGGTGCAGCACGTGCGCACCGCCTCCTTCGTCTCCATCCTGCTCGACGCCCGCGCGATTGCCGCCGTCGGCCTGCCACGCGCCGGCTACTTCCTGTGGAACGACGATTTTGAGTACACCGCCGCCCTCCTGCGGGGCCGCACCGGCCTGTTCGTGCCCGACTCCGTCGTGGTGCACGCCACGAAAGTGCTCGGCGACTCCAGCGCCGACCCAGGCGACCGCTTCGAATGGGAGGTGCGCAACAAGCTGTGGGCGCTGCGCTCGCGGCGCAGCTTCGAGCCGCTCGAACGGGTGGCCTACGCTGGGGCGAGCGTGCTGCGGTGGGTCCGGACACTGGCCAAGTCGCCGGATCCGGCGCGGCTGCGGCGCGTGGGGGCGGTCGGCTTGCGGGCCGGATTGGCCCCGGCCCCGGCCACTCCCGCTGTGCTGGCCGACACCCCGGTGGCTGGTGATGTGCTGCACGTGGAGTCGCTGCGACTGCCGTCAGCCCCGCCGCCCCCGGCGGCGCGGGTGGAACGACGGGGCGGGCGGGCACTGCCGGGCGCCTGCCAGTTGGTCTCCGGCGTGTCGGTCCTGGTGTCGACCTACCTGGGCGACGACGCCGCGCAGCTGCGGCGGGCCCTGCGCTCGGTGACGGTGGAACAGACCTGTCCGCCCAGCGAATTGGTGCTCGTCACCGACGGGCCGCTGCGCCCCGAAGTCGAGGAGGTGGTGGCCGACCTGGGGACCCGCAGCCGCACCGACCCGGTGGCGGGTCTGTCGGTCACCGTGGTCCGACTGGCAGCGAACCTGGGGCTGGCGCGGGCGCTGTCGGCCGGGCTCGCCCACTGCCGCTACGACGTCGTCGTGCGCCAGGACGCCGACGATATTTCGCTGCCCACCCGCCTGGCCACCCAGTTGCCGCTGATTGCCGCCGGCAAGGACCTGGTCGGTTCGGCGATTGCCGAGTTCGAGACCGATCCCGCCGAGCCGGGCATGATCCGACGCTACCCGCAAAGCCAGGCGGACATCGCCCGGCTCATGCGGCGGCGCGACCCCTTTAACCACCCATCGGTCGTCTACCGCCGGTCGGTGGTCGAGCAGGTGGGCGGCTACCAACACCTAGCGCTCATGGAGGACTACTGGCTGTTCGCCCGCATGGTGGCGGCGGGGGCGGCGGCCGCCAACGTGCCCGAGGCCCTGGTGGCCTACCGGGTGGGGGAGGGCGCCTATCGCCGCCGCGGTGGCTGGAAGCTGCTGGTCAGCGAGGTGCGCATGCAAAGCAAGCTCTGGCAGCTGGGGATCGTGACCTGGGTCGGCCTGCTATTCAATTTGGCCACCCGCGGCGGCTACCGCCTGGTGCCGACGGGGCTGCGGCGCCGGGTGTACGCCCTCCTGACGCGGCGGGGTGGGCAATGAGTGGTGAACGTGCACCCCGGCCGGGCCCCCGGTACGCTTTCGCCGGATAGTAACCGCACACGTTAGGGGAGCTGTGGCCGCTACTTGGGTAAATCTGGCTGTCGGGGCCGTGGTCGCTGTGGCGCTGGTGTTCGGCCCGGGGGCGGCAGTGGCCTGGGGCGCCGGACTGCGGCGCGGGGCGCTGTGGCTGGCGGCCCCGCTCGTGACGTTCACACTCTCGGCCCTGCTGACGCACGGCTCGGCGGTAGTGGGCGTGCGCTACCACTTCCTGACGTTGCTGGGCAGTGCCGCCGTGCTGGCCGGGGCCCTGGCGCTGACGCGGCGCGTGCCGCAGGTGGCGCCGTGGCAGGGGCGCTGGTGGTGGGGGCTGGCGCCAGTGGCAGTGGCCGGGCTGGTGCACGCCTGCCGCCTGGGGTGGGCCTGGCAAGTGCCGTACGCCGTGTCCCAAACGTTCGACGGCCCCTATCACCTGAACTTGGTCTCCCAGATGCTGCGCGACGGGGACGTGTCCTTCCTGCACGTGAACCTGGCCGCTCCCGACGCCGGGGGTGCCTTCTTTCCCACCGCCTGGCATGCCTTCGTTTACCTGATCGTGCAACTCACCGGCCTGCCCATCCCGGTGGCGGCCAACGCCTTTACCGTGGTGCTGACGGCGTTCGTCTGGCCACTCGGCTGCGGCCTGCTGGTGGGGGCACTCACCCGCCGGTGGGCCGCCGTCGGGGTTACCGGCCTCGTGGCGTTCACCCTGCCGCACCTGCCCAACCACTTCACCTGGTTCGGGGTGCTGTACTCCAACCTCACGGGCTACGTGCTGGTGCCTTTCGCGCTCGGTTTAGCGGTGTTGGCGGCCGGTCGGCCAGCGGCGCAGGCCTGGCGGTGCGCCCTGGTGCTGGCCGGTGGCTTCCTCGGGTTGGGGGTGGCCCACCCCACCGCGGTCTTCGCGGTGTTGCTGTTCGGCG
This sequence comes from Buchananella hordeovulneris, assembly GCF_001907235.1. GTDB lineage: Bacteria > Actinomycetota > Actinomycetes > Actinomycetales > Actinomycetaceae > Buchananella > Buchananella hordeovulneris. Next base: position 57,742 of record NZ_MQVS01000004.1, on the reverse strand, counting down.
TGCCATTGGGGGCCGTGGCGGCAGGCCGCCGGGCCGCGGCCTGGGCCGGGCCCGGGGTGGGGCGGCAACTGGCGGCGGGCGCGGCGGCCGCCGCGCTGGTCGTCGGGGGAGCGCTGGTGGTCGATCGGTTGACGCTGCGGGTGGAGATGCTGCGGTCCATGCGGATGGCAGCGGGGACCTGGCAGCCGCAGGGGAACTGGGTGCAAGGCGTCGGGCGCACCCTGGCCCTGGCCGGTGATGTGCAGGTGCGGGTGGCCGGGCCGGTGGCTTGGGCCCTGGCTTGCCTGTGCCTGCTTGGCATCGTGCGCTGCTTTACCTCCTGGCGTACCGCCTGGCTGCCGCTGGCGCACGCCATCGCCGGCTTCCTCTTCGTGGCCTCCTTCTCCTTCGTCTCCTCCTGGCGCTCCTACCTGGTGGGGCTGTGGTACGGCGATACCCAGCGGCTGATTGCGCTGCTGGCCATCACGGCCGTCCCGCTGATCGCCCTCGGCGTGGATTGGTTGGGCCTGTTCATTCAGGGCCGGGTGGAGGCGCTGCGCCCCAGCCCGTGGGCGGTGGCCGCGCCCGTTGCCCTGGCTGTGGTGGTGGCGCTCGGTGCCCAGGCCGCGCCGCGCCTGCAGCACTCCTACTGGGAGATTCGCTCCAATTTCCAGTTCGACACTGCGCGTCCGGAAATACTGGGACTGCTGTCGCGGGACGAATACGTGCTCCTGGAGCGGGCAGCCCGGCAGCTGCCCGCCGACACGGTACTGACCGGCAACCCGTGGAACGGCTCCGTCTTCGCCCCCGCCATCACGGGACTGCGCTTTACCCACTCCCATGTTGCCCCGGTGGAGGACAAGCAGGCCCGCCAACTGGTGGAGACGTTGAACCAGGCCCGCCCCGGGTCGCCCGCGTGTGAGTTGGCGCGCCAGCTGCACGTCACCCACGTTCTAGACTTCGGCGAGGACTACCTGTGGGGCGGGGATCACTACGGCAAACACGAGCAATTCCCGGGGCTGGAGGGCCTAGAGGCTGCCGGGGTGGCGGAAGTGGTGGATCAGGAGGGCACCGCCCGGCTGTTGCACCTGCGCGTGTGTGATGAAGCGCCGTAATGGGGCGCACATACCGGGCCGACACCTGCCCTAGACTGGCGCGGAAAGAAAGTGGAGGAACTGCGTGAGTACTGCCATTGAACGTCAGGACTTCCGGCGCCCTGGCCGGTCGGTGGGATTGTTGGAGGTGATCCGGCAGCCCTACCTCACTAGTCTGATAGTCCACAAGGAGCTGCGCGCCCGCTACCGGGGCTCGGTATTTGGCATGCTGTGGTCGTACGCTAAGCCGGCCACCCAGTTCGCGGTCTTCTACTTCGCGATCGGCGTGTTCATGAACATGAACCGCAACATTCCTAATTTCGTGATCTACATGTTTTCCGGCGTGATCGCGATCAACTACTTCTCCGAGGCCTTTGGTAACGCCACCCGCTCCATTGTGGGTAATGCCCCCTTGGTGAAGAAGATCTATCTGCCGCGGGAACTCTTCCCCATGTCTGCCCTGTGGGTGGCCTTCGTGCACTTTTTGCCGCAGCTTGCGATCCTGCTGATCGGTGCGCTGTTTTTCGGCTGGCAACCCTCCCTGACCGGCATCGGTGCCGTCCTCATCGGCTTTCTCATCATTTCGTTCTTCTCCCTCGGGCTCGGCTTGTTTGCGGGGGCCATTAACGTTTTCTTCCGCGACGCAGAGAACTTCGTGGATCTCATTTTGATGGTGGCGACCTGGACCTCGCCGGTGCTCTACAAGTGGAGCATGGTGCACGATAAGCTCAGCCAGCCGCTGGGCGGCTTCTTCTGGTTGCTCTATCAAGCCAACCCGCTGACGGCGGCCGTGGAGCTCTTCCACTACGGTTTTTGGCATCCGACTCTTGGCCCTGACGCGGCCGATCCGTTGCCCCCGCACCTATTGGAATGGGGCCTGCTTGGCCTCGGGTTCTCGGTCCTAGTGCTGGTGATCGGTGAGGTGGCCTTTAGGCGGATGGATCCTCGTTTTGCCCAGGAGCTCTAAATGACTGCGGTTATCAAGGTTGACGACGTCGTCAAAGAGTTCTCGCTGCGTAGCACCCACACGTTGAAGGACCGCCTGGTGTGGAGCTTGACCGGCAGGCGCGCGCAACTGGTCAACAAGTTCCGGGCCCTAGATGGGGTGTCCTTCACCGTCAACAAGGGGGACTCGATCGGGCTGATCGGCTTCAACGGCTCCGGTAAGTCAACGATGCTGAAGCTGATCTCGGGTGTTATGCAGCCCGACGCCGGGGGCGTGCAGGTGCGCGGCCGCATGGCGGGCTTGATCGAGGTGGGGGCAGGCTTCCACCCTGACCTGACCGGCAAGGAAAACGTCTTCCTCAACGGCGCTATCCTGGGGATGAGCCGGGAAGACATAGAAAACGCTTTCGATGACATCGTCGCCTTTTCGGAGATCGACAAGTTCATCGACACCGAGGTGAAGTTTTACTCCTCCGGGATGTTCCTGCGTTTGGCATTCTCGGTGGCGGTACACACCTACCCTGATGTGTTCCTCATCGACGAGATCTTGGCGGTGGGCGACGAACCTTTCCAGCGCAAATGCCTGGACCGGATCGGCCAATTGCAGGAACTCGGTACCTCTCTAGTCATTGTTAGCCACGACTTGGACATGATTAAGCGCCTGTGCAACCGCGGGGTCATGTTGGAGCGCGGCAAACTCATCGTCGACGGCACCGCCAGTGAGGCTGTGGACCGGTTGCGGGAAGGATAAAAATGGACGTGCAGGAGTTCGCCACCCAGCTGCGGGAGGCGCTGGATGGGCAGGATGTGGGTTTTTCGCTCACCAAGTCGGCGACCGAGGTGCTGGAGCACCTCGGCCCGCAGTGGTTGGCGGCCGCCATGAAGCCGGTGCTGCTGATAAACCAGGGGCGCATGCAGCACTTTGAGCTGCACACGGAGGGAGCCGAACCGATGCGCAACCTCGCCGAATCCGGGGGCGGTCCCCGGCGGGGGATTGCGGTGGTCGGCAGCGGGGAGCGCGCCCCGCGGGCGGCGCACCTGACGCTCCCGACGCCGGAGATCCTGGCGGGCGAGACCAGCTTCTCCTTCGGGCAGCGACCGAACTTCGTGGCCAAAACCATCTCCGCTATCTACACCCGGGCCTACTGGCAGGTGCCCCTGGCGTTGGACTCCTACCGGCAGTGGCGCAACAAGCGGGCCGGGGGGCGCGTGCGCGGCGAACGCATGACGACGGTGCCGATGCAGCAGCACACCGACGTGGCGGGCCGCACGATGTGGGTCGCGATGCACTGGGCCGAGTCCGGGGGGGCCGAGTCGTGGGCCTGGGAGCAGGCGCGGCTGGCCAAGGAGGCCGGTTTTGCGTTGGTCATCACCTTCGACCGGGCGGCACCGCAACGGCAGTTGGCCAAGGCCTTCGCCCTGACCGAGGATGTCTACTTGGTGGGCAACAGCCTGGAGCGGCCCCACTGGCCCCTCTTCGTTGCTGAACTGTTGCGCAAGCACGACATCTCCCACCTGCACATCCACCACTCCGAACTGGCCTACGCGGCGTTGGCGTCGCTGCGGCTGACCCACCCGCAGATCCGGGTGGAGGATTCGACCCACATCGTGGAGCACCGGGGCGGCGGTTTCGTGGGCACGTCGATCGAGCTGAGCGACTACCTCGACCTGCACCACGTGATCTCCCCGCAGCTGGTGGATCTCTACACCGCTAACGGGGTGGACCCCGCCAAGCTGGCTTTCCACCCGCTGACCGGTTTCTCGGCCGATGCGCCGTTGCCGCGCACCAGCCGTGGTGGGGGGTCGTTGCGGGTGGGCTTCCTGGGCCGGTTGTCTGCGCAAAAGCGCCCCTATCTGTTCCAGCGCACCGCGGCCGCCTGCAAGCTGGCGGGGGGCAGCGAGCTGCGCTTCATCATGCAGGGGGCTGGGGAGCTGGAGAAGATGGTCGAGCGCGACCAACGGCGCCTGCGCCTGGATTCCTATGTGGAGCGGCGCGACTGGGCCCCGGTGGCGGGTTTCTTGGCGGATATCGATGTGCTGCTGGTGACTTCCGAGAACGAGGGGTTGACTCTCACCGCCCTGGAGGCGAACGCGGCGGGCGTGCTCGTGCTGTCCGCGGACGTGGGCTCCCAGCGCAGCGTGGTGGCCGACGCCGCCCTTCTGCCTGCCCAGCCGGTGCAGTTTGTCTCCCAGGCGGTGCGCCTGTTGCGGGCCCTGGCCAAGGATGAGGCCCTCTTTGCCTCCCTGCTGGCGCAGCAGGGGCGTAAAGTGGAGCAGATCGCGGCGCAGCAGAGCGCCTCGGAGTTCTACGCCCAGCATTACCAGGAGGTCATGGCGCGATGAAGGTCGCTGCAGTTGTTGTCACGTTCAACCGGTGCGCTCTCCTGCAGCGGGTGCTGGACGCCTTGGAGGCGCAGGAACGTGCCTTGGATCACCTGTACGTCATCGATAACGCCTCCACCGACGACACGGCATCGGTGTTGGCTACCCGCCCCTGGCAGGTGCCGACCACGGTGCTCACCGCCAGCGTCAACACCGGGGGAGCCGGCGGCTTCACTAAGGGAATCGAGGCGGCCTACGCCGGCGGGGCGGATCTCATCTGGTTGATGGACGACGACACCCTGCCCCACCCCTCGGCCTTGGGGGAGCTGCTGGACGGCTATGCGGGAGCTACCCAGTTGCGGGGGGCGGCACCGAGCTTCGCCTGTTCGCAGGTGCTGTGGACCGACGGCTCGTTGTGCGAGATGAACACCCCGGAGACCACCTGGGACTGGCCGCGGCCGCTGGTGGCGGGCAAGAACTGGTTCGACGTGAAGTCGTGCTCGTTCGTCTCGTGCCTGGTCTCGCGCGAAGCGGTGGCTGCCGTCGGCCTGCCCTACCGGGAGTACTTCATCTGGTACGACGACTCCGAGTACACCCAGCGGTTGTCGCGGTGGCGGCCGGGCATCTTCGTGCCCTCCTCGCAGGTGGATCACCTGCTGCCGCAAAACCGCGGGGTTAACTGGGGCGATGTGAACGAAAAGACCATCTGGAAGTTCGAGTACGGCATTCGGAACCAGATCTCGGCCGCCTGGGCCCTGCGACGCCCGCACCTGGTCGCCGAGCTGGTGGAGAACATCGTCGGACAGATGCGGGGGGCGGGGGTGCCGCGGCACCTGAAGCTGCGCCTGGCCAAGGCAGCCGCCAAGGGATTGTTCTTCCACCCGGCCAAACGTTTTCCCCAGTAAGGGTCCCGACAGCGCCGCTGGTCGGGGGAGCTGAACTTTTAACTCATGGAGGTTGTGGTGGACTATGACATCGTGGTGGTCGGGTCGGGCTTTTACGGCCTGACGGTGGCCGAACGTTGCGCCAACGAGCTGGGCCTGCGGGTGCTGGTGTTAGAAAAACGGGCGCACCTGGGGGGTAACGCCTACTCGGAGGCCGAACCGACCACCGGCATTGAGGTGCACCGGTACGGCGCGCACCTCTTCCACACGTCCAACGAGCGGGTGTGGGAGTACGTCAACCGCTTCACGAGTTTCACCTCGTACGTGCATCGCGTCTACACCACGGTCGGTGGGGTGGTCTACCCGATGCCCATCAACTTGGGAACCATCAACCAGTTCTTCTCGGCCGCCTACTCGCCGAGCCAGGCCCGGGCCCTGATCGCGGAGCAGGCCAGCGAACTGGGGGATAAGGAGCCGGAGAACTTGGAGGAGAAGGGGGTCAGCCTCATCGGCCGGCCCCTCTTCGAGACCTTCATTAAGGGCTACACCGCCAAGCAGTGGCAGACCGATCCGCGGGAGCTGCCGGCGGGCATCATCTCGCGGTTGCCGGTCCGCTACAACTACGACAATCGTTACTTCGCGGACAAGTACGAGGGGCTACCGGTCGACGGCTACACGGCCTGGCTCGAACGCATGGCTGACCATCCGCACATCACGGTGGCCCTGAACACGGACTTTTTCGACACCGTGCAGCCCTTCCATAAGGAAGCGCTGGTGGGGCGTGTGCCCGTGGTCTACACCGGCCCGCTGGACCGCTACTTCGACTACCAGGCCGGGCCGCTGTCTTGGCGCACGCTCGACTTCGAGCAGGAAGTGGTGGAGGTCGGCGACTTCCAGGGCACCTCGGTGATGAACTACGGTGACGAGGACGTGCCCTACACGCGCATCCACGAATTCCGGCACTTCCACCCCGAGCGGGACTACCCGACGGACAAGACGGTGATCATGCGCGAGTATTCGCGCTTCGCCGGGCCGCAGGACGAGCCGTACTACCCGGTTAACACCGCCACCGACCGCGAGCGGTTGGCGGCGTACCGGGAGCTGGTGGCCCAGGAAGAGGGCGTGCACTTTGGGGGGCGGCTGGGTACCTACCAGTACCTGGACATGCACATGGCCATCGCCTCCGCCCTGACCGCGTTCGACAACGTGATCGCCCCCCAGTTCCGCTAGCGCGCGGGCGGCGGGGGTATACCCCCGCCGCTCTGCCTGCCGTTAGTCCTGCCTGGTGGCGCGCTCTATCTCGGCGATGCGCGCCAGGTCGTCGTCGGCGCGGGCCAGCACGAGGGAGCCGCCGCTGAGCAGCTGGCTCAAGCAGCGGTGCGCCAGGTCCGCCAGGCCTGCCGCATCGTCCCGGGCGGGCACGGTCAGCAAAATGCGTGCGGGGTCGGCCTGCTGCTGCCAGGTGACCGGGCGGTCGGCCAGGTCTCCGGTGGGCGGCAGGGGCGGTGGGGTATCAGGATGCACCGCCACCTCGGCTGCCGCGTCCAGCCAACCGGGCGGAATGTCCGCCGCGGGGGCGCGCAGCACTCCCGGGTCCATGATCTGCAGCAGGGCCAGTTCGGCGTCCGGCTCCGGGTGGGCAGCTGGCCGATCAGACACGAGGAGGTGGGCCGGGGCCGGCGTGAACGTCACGGCGGCGCCCCCGGCCACCGCGCCCAGCGACCACACCACCAGCCGCCAGGAAGGGGGCAGATCGAGGTAGACGTCGGCGGCGTCCTCTTGTACCACCAGGTCGGAGATCTTGGAGACCCAGCGCATAACTACCGTGCCGGTGAGTTCGGTGCGCCGCGCGGTGTAGTCGGTGATGGCGGGGCCAGGGCGGACCGTCAAGGCATCTAGGGCTTTCTTCACGGGTACGAGCCTAGGCCCAGAGCCTGCCTGCCGCGAAACAATTTCAACTTGATATCGGCCCGGCGTGTCGCGCGCCAGGCTGCGGAAAAGTCGCTTCGATGTTGTCTGCCTGTGGCCAGCGGCGTCTTGACGGATGTGAATCCTGTCGTTGTAATTATCCTCATGGCAGGGAACGAAGCCGCAGAGGCGAGTACGTGGAACATCTTTGGGGACGGCCCCATCGCCCGCTCAGCCGACCGTGCCTTGGCCACGGCTCTCGGGTTTGGGGAGTCTGATCTGGCCTGGTTGGGTTTGGCACTGTGCGCGCAGACCGATCCCGAGGCCTTCTATCCCGACAAGGGCGGCTCCACCCAACCGGCTAAGGCGGTGTGCGAGAACTGCGAGGTGCGGCAACAGTGCCTGCAGTACGCCTTGGACAACGACGAACGCTACGGGATTTGGGGCGGCATGTCCGACCGGGAGCGTCGACGCTACAAGCGGTCAGGGCGCCGCTAGGTGGCTTACGCCCGGCGCCCGAACCTGACGGTGACGGCGGTGGTGGTCACCCAGGGGGCGAGTGAGTTTTTGCCCCGTACGCTGCGGGGGCTGGCCGCGCAGACCATCGCCCCCCAGCGGGTGGTGCTGGTCGATGCGGGTCCGCGTCCCAGCCCGTGCCCGGCCCCCGACGGCGGCGAGCTGGTGGAGGCCCCCAGCCCGAACCTGGCAACCGCGCTGGCAGCGGTGCCGGACATTGCCGACGAGTGGCTCTGGATCCTGCACGACGACTCCGCCCCCGCGCCGGACTGCCTGGAACAATTGCTGCGGTTGGCGGATTCCGGTCCCACGGTGGGCATGGTGGGGGCCAAACAACGTGGTTGGACTGGTACCGACGTGCTGTTGGAGGTGGGGCTGCGCACCACCGCCTCTGGGCGGCGCACCACCGACATCGACGACGGCGACATCGACCAGGGCCAGCTCGATTCCCGCTCCGATGTGTTGGGAGTAGGCACGGCCGGTGCGTTAGTGCGCCGGGAGGCGTTAACCGCGGTAGGCGGCTTCGACCCGGCCCTGGGCCCGTTCGGCGACGGGCTGGAGTTATCGCGGCGCCTGTGGCGCGGCAAGTGGCGCGTGGTGGTGGCCCCCCGCGCCATCGTGTACCACGCGCGCGCCAGTTACCGGGCGGTGCGGCACGGTGCGGACCCGGACCCGCGCCGTTCCTTCGCTGCCCGACGGCGCGCGCAGCTGCACTACTGGCTGAGCGGAGCGCATTGGTGGGCCCTGCCCTTCCTCCTGCTCTGGGTGGTGCTTCTGGGGGGCGCTCGGGCCCTGTGGCGGATAGCCACCAAACAATCGGGCTTGGCAGTGGCGGAGTTGCAGGCCGTAGGGGAGTTGCTGACGCACCTGCCCGCCTTGCGCCACACCCGGCGGCGCAGCCACCAGGTTGCCCAAGTCGGTCCGGGGATCTTGCGGCCGCTACAGGCCACCTCCCGCGAGCTCTTCCAACGCGCCTACGAGGCCAACCGGCACAATCGGGCCGAGCAGCGTGCCGCGCAGGCCCCCTCGAATCTGGAGCTGCAGGAATTGGCAAGCCTGGCGCGGCAGCGCCGCTGGACACTGGGCGCCGTCCTGGCCATAACGGGCCTAGCCAGCGCCGTGGTCTTTGGGCCCCTGGGGTGGCAGCTGACGGGCGGGGCCTATGCGGGCTTTAGCGGCTCGTGGCGGGACCTCGCCCAGTACGTGCGGGCCGACATGGTGGCCGACGGGTTGCAGCTAACGGGCGGGTTGGATCCGTTCGCCTTTGTCGTGCTGGGCCTGACCCTGCCGTTCGCACTGGTGGGCGTAAACCCCGGCCCGGTGCTGGCCCTCCTGCACGCCGCCGCCCTCCCGCTGGCGGCGCTAACCGCCTGGGCGGCCGCCGGGGCGGCCACCCGGCGCGTGAGTTTGCGGGCGTGGGCGGCCCTGGTGTGGGCAGTCCACCCCAGCTTGCTGCTCGGCCTGAGTGCCGGGCGCACCGCGCCGGCCTTAGCCCACGTGTTCTTACCGCTCGTCGCCCTGTTCCTGGCGCGGACCTGGCGCCTGGAGCGCGTGGACGTGCTCGCTCCCGTCGCGGGGCGAGGACGCGGGCGCGTGCAGGCCCCCACCCGCATGGTGGCTGTCACTGCCGCCGCCGGGGCGGGGCTGGCGCTCGCGATAGTACTGGCCGGGGCTCCCTCACTGCTTGGGGCTGCCGTGCTCGCGGTGGGGGTGCTCGCCTGGCGGGTGCGCCGCTCCCGGTGGCGGTTGGTGTGGGTTGTGGCGCCCGCGGTGGCGCTCCTGGCCCCCCTGCTGTGGCAGACGGTGCGTCAGCCGGCGAGTTCGACGTGGCGCGCCTGGTTCGCCAGCCCTGGCCTGCCGCTCGGTGAGCAGAGCACGCACCCGCTGTGGGCGGCCCTCGGCACCGCCCCCGGGCGGGTCATAGCGGCCTGGCAGCAGGCTGATCTGCCCGGTCCGGCCCGGCTGCCTCTGGGCCTGTGGCTGGTGCCGGTGGCGGTCCTGGGGCTCCTGGCCTGCTGGCAGCTGGTGGGCGCCCGGCAGGCCCGGGGAGCGGTGTGGCTGGGAGTGGGTCTCGCGGGCATGGGGGCGCTGCTGGCGGTGATCGCGCCCTGGATAGCGGTCGGGGTCGGGCCGATGGCCGGGGTAAGTGACCAGTTCGTGCTGGTGCGGGGTTGGAGCGGACCGGGCGCTAGCCTGCTGACTTTTGGGTTGGCGATCGCGGCCCTGGCCGGACGGCCGCAGCCGGTGCACAACCGGTGGTGGGTCCCCGCCCGCCGGGTAGGCGCGGTGGTGGGCAGCGTGGGCTGCGTGGCCGGTCTGGTTGCTTGGGTGGCGCTCTGCCAGCTGACTGCCGACTTCCGGCTCGTGGAGCGGGCACCGCAGCTGCCCGCCGCTGTCGCTTACGCGCAGGATGCGCCCTATCGGTCGCGCGTTTTGGTGCTGGAGCCGGGCACGGAACTGCGGGTGGCGGTACGGCGGGGCACCGTCGCCCAGCTGACCGACATTTCGGCACTCACCGCGCTGGCCGAGCTCCAGGGGCCGGGGCCCACCGGAGACCGCTTTGGCGCCGGGGTACGCCCCGTGGCGGACGCCAACCTGGAGGTCCTAGTGGCCCTGACCTCGGCCCTCACCGGCACATCGGACGCCCAGGCCGCTAGCACCCTGGCGCACTACGCCATCGACGGGGTGGTGGTGCGGCGGCACGCCGACACGGGGGCGGACGGGCTTACTCCCTGGGCCACCACCGCTCGGCTAGCCACCGCGCTGGACACGGTTGGGGGCCTGCGGCGCGCCACGCGCACCGAGGACGCGATCTTGTGGCGGGTGGGCAGCGCCGACCCGCAGGCCCCGTCCGCTCACCTGGTGGCGGCCCGCGTGCGGCTGCGCGGCGAGAGCGGGGTCAGCCCCCTGCCCGCCGGGCCAGTGCACGCCGACGTCACCCTGCCCGCGGGGACGTGGCAACAGGTGGAAATTGCCGAGACCGACCCGAGTCGGTGGCGGCTGCTTATTGACGGCCAGGACCGGCCACTGCGGGCCGAAGAAGGCATATTGCGCGCCGACGTGCCCGCAGGCGCGCAGACGCTCAGCCTTAGTCCGCGGCACCCGGGGGCCACGCTGTGGTGGCTGGTCCGGGCCGGGGTGTTCGCACTGGCAGCGCTCTTGGCGTTGCCGCTGCGCCGGGCGAAGAGCGGAGGGCAAGCGGCATGAGGAAACTGGCGGGCAAACCGGTGCGGCTGCTGGCCGCGGCGGGCCTGGGGGCGGCAGGGCTGGTCCTGTTATTTACCCCGACGCCCCCGCAGCAGTACGTCGCCGCGCCCGACATCAAGGTGCTGCCGGGAACCATCGTCGACGTCTGCCCGCGCCTCAGCCTGCCCGACCTGGGCCAGGACATTAACGTCGACGGCTCCCTAAGCGCGGGGCAGAGCACCGGTCGAATCCAGGCCGGCAGCGTGCCGCAGGCGGCCCCCACCCCGGGAGAGCTGAGCCTGGTGCCGCTGCCGGAGCCGGAGGCGACAACGTCCTCCGCAGACGAGGCCGCCGTCGGCCAACAGCTTGGCAGCTATCAGCTGGCGGAGCTGGCCGGGACGAGCGGGGCGTGGCTACAGGCACCGCCGGTCGGGCAGCAGGCCGCCCAGGTGGCGGGCTACGCCAGCGTGGCGGTGACCGAGTCGCTCTACTCCGGTTTCGCGGCTGCCCCGTGTACCGGAGCAGCCTCCGAGGTCTGGCTGGTGGGCGGTTCGGCGAGCGCGAGCGACGGTGGCACCCTGCGGCTGGCCAACCCCGGGCGGCGGCAGATTGAAGTTGAGGTCGCCTACTACGGGTCGACGGGGGAGGTGCAAGACGCGCACCGGGAGCTGACGTTGGCGCCGGGGGCGGTAAGCGAACTGCAGCTCGAAGCGGCGCTGGTGGGGGAGGAGCGCCCGGCCGTCCGGGTCTCCGCCTCCGGGGGCGGGGTGGCGGCGGCCCTCCTCAGCTACACCGCCACCGGTTTGCAAGGAGAGGGCATCTCGGTGCTGACCGGCAGTCACCTGCCCGCCCCGCTCCAGGTGATCCCCGGGGTGCTCACTGGGGGACAAGACAGCACGGTAGTGCGGTTGGTCAATCCAACCGCGGTGGAGGCCAGCGTCGAGGTCAACGTGTCTGGGGAGCAAGGCATGGCCCCCCTGCCGGGGGCGGAGGCGGTGCGGGTGCCGCCCGGGGTGGTGGTGGACGTGCCGCTGACGGGAGTGGTGGGCAAGACGGCGATCGTGGCCAGAGCAGATCAACCCATCGTGGCCAGCGCCCGCACGAACGGGCAGGCGGCCGGGACGACGGGCCGGGCCACCGCGTCGCCGGACAGCCCGAGCCCCGGGGCCGCCAGCGCGGCGCCGACGAGTCCGGCGGCTGCCGGGCCCGAGCCGCAGGCCGGGCAGGTAGTCGACCATGCCTGGATTCCCGCTGCCAGCGCGGCGGGAGCCGCCGTCAGTCTGCTCCCGCCCGATGTGAGCGCCGAGCTCTATTTGACTAACGCCGCAGACGCGGCGGCCGAGGTGCGGGTGGGCGGCCAACAGGAGCCGGTGCGGTTAGCGCCGGGCGGCACCCAGGTGTTACCGCTTGCGCCCCAGACGGTCTGGCTGACCATCGACACTGATGCCCCCGCCGTGCACGCCATGTTGCTGTTGACCGGGCCGCAGGGGCAGATCGAGGCCCTGCCCCTGACGCAACCCGCCGATCGGCTCCGGGACGTGCCGGCCTGGCGCGGCCGCTAGCGGCTACCGTCCGGCTATCTCGTCGGGGGAGCGGCCGAGCGCCCGCGCCACCTGTTCGACGAGCACGGCGTAGACCAGCTCCTCCCGCTCGTGCCCCTCGGCTGACCGCATCTCACACGGGCGCCGGTAGATGACTATGCGGTCGGCCAGCCGGGTGCGGCGGTCGGCCGAAAATAGGCGGCCGAGCGGCACTCCGCCGGTCTCCCACGGGGACGGATCAGAGGGGGGCACGTCCTCCACGGCGAACTCCATGTGCGCCACTGGGGGCCACTGGCGAGCCAAATCGCGTGCCAGCTCCACGACGAGGTCGTCAAAACGTTCGCGGCGGGTGCGGGCGGCGGGCAAGCGGTGATCCAGCAGCGGGCCCCGCAGGCCGCGTCCGCGGCGATCGCGGCGCCGCCGCCAACCGTGTTCGGGCATTGTTTGCCCGGCTCCTGGTGTACCGTTCACAGCGCTCACCCTAGCTTCGCCTCGGCGTGGAGGACACGCGGACCACCCGAAGGACTGTAGATTGGGGCGCCGTGAGAACCTTTCGGAGCTGCTCCCGGTCCGGCTGCCCACGGGCCGCCGTCGCGACGCTCACCTACGACCACGCGGCCTCGACCGCCGTGCTGGGGCCGTTGGTGGCTAACTGCGATCCCCACGCCTACGACCTGTGCGAAGAGCATGCCCAAAGCCTCACCGTGCCGCGCGGCTGGCAGGCCGTGCGGTTGATCAATCAGTTCCCGCCCCGCCCAATCGGTTCCGAGGACCCCACGGCCCTGTCGTTGGCGCTGCAAGACCGCGACGCCGCGGCCGCCTCCCGCCTGCGGCCAGAGGGCGACCCCGAGCCCGGCACCCCGCACCTGCGGGTGGTGCCCGATCTCACCTAGGCGCCGATCCCGTAGACGCCGCGCTCCAGCTGATTGCTCTCCTGCTGGCGGCGCTGCGCTTGGTTGCGGAGGAAGACATACTCGCGGTCGCGCCGCGCCGTGAGGGTGGCCGCCAGGAACCGCTCCGGGTGGGTGCCCCACGGCGGCGGCGGAGAGACGTAACGCTCGAATTGGGCGGCCAGCTGCCTGGCTACCACCGCGCGCTGGGCCAGGGCCCCCTCGCCGCCTGCCAGCAGGAGGCGACGGCCCGCCAGCGCCAGGTGCGGTGGCAGGCGGTGCACATCCGCCTGCCGCGCCCACTGCTCTAACTCGGGCGGACACACCAGCGGCAGGGTGATGCCCGCGCTGTGCGCCGTGGCCACCACGTAGGTCCCGGCCAGCAGGTCACCGCCGCGCTTGGAGCGGGGGGAAAACAGGGTGAACAGGAACGCCACGATGCCGAAGGTCAGCCACAGCTCGATCACCGCCGTCACCGTGCGAATCAGCACGTGCCGGGCGGCGACCGGCCCACCATCGTCGCGTACCACCCGCAACCCGGTGGCGTACTTGCCCACTGACCGGCCTGCGCTCACCAACTCGACTATGAACGGGCAGAGCACGGTGATGCAGACTACGAGCACGGTCACAGCGATGAAACGCTGGGAGTCCGTATCCGGGCCGAACTGGTGCGTCGTGGCGATGAACAGACTTAGGCAGACCAAGAAGTACAAAGTGAAGTCGATGACGGTGGCGATCGCGCGCAGCAGGGGAGAGGCGGGAGCCGCCTCAATCTCGACCGCCTCGCCGGTCACGAGCCGTTCAGCGACAAGTCGCCGACCGAGAACGTCTTCAGTGTCGGGGTGCTGTGCCTGGTTCACATGTGGCAGGGTACAAGGGTGGATGTCGAAGCAGTGCGGGCCACGCGCCAAAGTCAATGGGATGAGTTGACTCTCCTGCGGGCCAAGCGATCGTTGACGGGCCCCGAGGTCGACCGGCTGGTGGAGCTGTATCAGGACACGGCCGCGGACCTGTCGCTGCTGCGCTCACAGGCCCCCGACCCGGACGAAATCGCCGCCCTGTCGCAGCGAGTGGCGGAGGCGCGCCACCGGGTGACCGGGGTGAAGTCACTAAGGTGGGCCGACCTGCGTGACTTCTTCCTGACGGACTTTCCCGTCGTCCTGTACCGGTTGCGCTGGTGGACGCTGACCTGCACCCTCCTGTTCGCGGTGGTGGCGGCCCTGCAGGCGTGGTGGTTGGCCACGCAACCCGCTGCTTTCGCGGCCCTGGGCCCGTACGCGCAGCTGGAGCGGTACGCCAACCAGCTGTTCGCCGAGTATTACTCGAAAGACCCGGCCCTGGAGTTTACCTCCATGGTGTGGACGAACAACGCCCGCATCGCGGCCCTCATGGTGGGGGCGTCCGTCACTGGCATCGGTCCCGGGGCGGTGTTGGTGCTAAACGCGCTGCAGGTCGGGCAAAGCGCCGCGATCATGCACCACTTCGGGCAGCTGGACAAGTTTTTCCTGTTGATCGCCCCCCACGGCCTGCTGGAGTTGACCGCGGTGTTTATCGCCTGCGCGGCGGGCTCGCGCCTGGCGTGGCGCCTGTTGGTGCCGGGTCCGCAGCGGCGGGTGACGGCGGTGGCCGCTGAGGGACGCAGCCTGGTCACGGTGGTGCTGGGCTTGGTGGCGGTGCTCGGGGTGGCGGGCCTGCTGGAGGGCTTCGTGACTCCGGCCGCCCTGCCGTCGGCCTTGAAGGTGGGTCTCGGGGCCGGAGCGTTGGCGCTGCTGTGGTGGTACACGCTGGCCGCCGGGGGGCGGGCCGCGCGGGCGGGGCACACCGGCGACCTGGCGGCCCCCCGCGCCGGCTACACGACGCGGGAGGCGGGCTGAGCGCTAGAGCCTGCCCTTTGCCTTGAGCTCCAGGTAGTGGTCGGCCAGGCGAGGGGCAAGCTGCGCGGCCGGGGCCTCCACCACCGAGGCGGCCCGCCGCTGCAGGCGGAGGCGGGTGTCTTGCCGCCCAATCTCGGCCATCTCGGCCGCGGCCGCCGTGTAGACCGCGGCGACGTCGAGGCGCGTGGCGCGCAGCGTGACCTCCTGCGGGTCCCCGGCCCCGGCGACCACCACGACGTGGCGGGTAGACAGCGCCTGCACCATGTCCAGCAGGCCCATGGTCAGGTGGGCTTCCACGCCCGTCAATAGCACCACCAGCGAGCGCTGGGACAGGGTCTGGAGCACCTCGTCGGTCAGGCGGGCGTAGTCGGCCTCCAGCAGCTGGGGCGTCAACCCCGCCAGGCCCGCCGCCACCTCGTGCAGGACCCGCTGCCCCCGGCTGGGAGCCACCCGCACCCGCACCTCGGTGTCAACGGCCAGCAGTCCCACCTGGTCGCCCGCCCGCTCGGCCAGCGTCGTCAGCAGCAGCGCGGCCTCAATGTGCTGTTCCAGGCGGGTGGTGTCGCCAATGCGGTAGGCAGCCGAGCGGCCGCTGTCGACTACGAGCAGCACCTGCCGGTCGCGTTCGGGGCGGAACGTGCGCACCATCGTTTGGCGGCTGCGGGCGGAGGCGCGCCAGTCGATGGCGCGCACGTCGTCGCCGGGAGTGTACTGGCGCAGCGAATCGAATTCGCTGCCCTGCCCGCCGTGCAGCACCAGGGCATTGCCGTCTAGTTCCCGCAGGCGCGCCAGCCGACTGGGCAGGTGGCGCCGGGAGGCAAACTCCGGCAGGACCTTGACGCAACCTGCCACCCGCACCGAGTGCTGCTTGCCGGCCAAACCGAGCGGGCCGAAACTTCGCACGGTGACGCGGTCGGCGCAGTGCACGCCCCGCCGCTCGGGGGTCAACGTGATCGCCAGGCGCCTGCCGCGGCCGCCCGCCAGGCGCACGGAGAAGCGATTGTTGACCGCTCCCGCCGAGGGCGGCCAGGCGTCACGCACCTGCAGGTCCAGCGTGCGGCGGGTAGGGTTTCGCAGCTGAAGCTGCGTGGTCAGCGACTCGGTCAATCGCACCGGCGGCAGCGGGCTGCGTTGCAGTTCCAGGCGCCGCGGATGCACCGCCACCAGCGCATCCAGGCACAGCAACCCCAGCCAGGTCACCGCGACCAGCGCCACCCCGGCCAGCGTGGGTGCGAGCAGGAGGGCGACGGCGGCCAAGCCAGTCACCGCGACGGCACGCCGAGAGATGACCATCAGCGGGGCACCGGCACCGTGGCGAGCACCGAGTCGAGCACTTTCTCGCTGGTGATACCTTCCAGTTGGGCCTCAGCACGCAACACCAGGCGGTGGCGCAGCGTCGGCAGGGCCAGCGCCTTCAGATCGTCAGGGGTGACATAGGACCGGCCGCTGAGCCAAGCCCACGCCCGCGCCGCGTGCAACAGGGCGGTAGCCCCCCGGGGCGAGACCCCGAGCTGCACGGACGGGGACTGCCGGGTGGCGCGCACCAGGTCCACGGCGTAGGCCAACACCTCGGGGGCCACCTGCACGGTGGTGATCGCCGCCCGCGCCGCGGCGATGTCCCCCTCCTCCACCACGCCGCTCACCCCGACGCTGTCCAATTCCCGCGGATTAAAACCAGTCAGGTGGCGGTGCAAGATCTCCACCTCTTGTCCGCGTTCGGGCAGCGGCATCACCACCTTGAGGAGGAACCGGTCCAGTTGGGCCTCGGGCAGGGGATACGTGCCCTCGTACTCGACGGGATTTTGGGTGGCCACCACCAGGAACGGCTCGGGCAGGCGGTGCGTGGCACCCCCCACGGTCACCTGCCGCTCCTCCATGGCCTCCAGCAGCGACGCCTGCGTCTTGGGGGGAGTGCGGTTGATCTCGTCAGCCAGCAACAGGTTGGTGAAGACCGGGCCACGACGGAACTCAAACTCGCCATCCACGTAGACCAGCGAACCGGTGACATCACCCGGCATGAGGTCGGGCGTGAACTGGACGCGTTTCATCTCCAGGCGCAGGCTCTGCGACAGGGCGCGCGCCAGCAGCGTCTTGGCCACCCCCGGGACGCCCTCAAGCAGCACGTGTCCACCGGTGAGCAGGCCGATTACCAGACCGGTGATGGCGGCCTCCTGCCCGATAACGGCCTTGCCTACCTCGGTGCGGATTTGGCCGATGCGCTGGCGGACCGCCGACGCGGGAGAGAGTTGGTCTTCCATGGTCACTTCCTTTGCTGCTGCTCGAGGGCGGCGAGATCTTGGGCCAGTTGCACCAGGGCGGCATCCGTGGTGGGGGCCTCCCCGTAGAAAAGCTCGGTCAGCTCGTGCCGGTTGCGGCCGGTGGCGGGCACGAGACGGTCGAGGAACGTGTGCGGATCGGTGTGGGCGGGCAAGCCGAGCGCCTTGCCTAGCCGCAGGGCGGTGGCGGCGCGCAGCACGCGGGCGACGTGGCGGCGGTCGCGGGCGCGCCGGTAGAGCGCGGCCCGCCCGTGGATGGTTTCGGCGGCCGGAATGACGGCAGGCAGCTCTTCGACCACCACCGGACCGAAGTGCTTGCCGCGCCACCAAGCCACCGCCAGGGCGAGGAACAACAAGTAGGCCAGCAGCGGCAGCAGCAGGGGCGGCAGGGTCGGCGTGCCCGCCTGGCTGGCGGTGGCCGTGGTCGGCAGGTACCACACGAGGTGGGAGGTTTTGCCGAGCAGGCGCAGCAACAGGGCGGCGTTTGCCTCCTGCGTGATCTGCGAATTGGCGGCCAGGTAGCCGTCCGCGAGCACCCGCACCGTGGCAGGCGAGCCGCCCGGAGCGGGCAACACCAGATAGAGCGCCTGCCCCCGGGCGACAAAACAGGCCGTGGCCCCCGGCGGGGGCGGGAAAGCCCCCGCCACGTGGGCCAGCCGCCCGGCCGCCTGGGCAGCGGGGTCCTTACAGTCCACGGACAGCTCGTCGGCGTCCAGGTAGGTGTAGCTCTTTTCGATGCTCTGGGGCACCAGGGGCTCGCTCAGCCGGTCGGGACCGAGCAAGACGATGTCGCCGCCGCCCTGCCCCAGCTGCCGCCAGGCGCTCGCGGGCAGGTCGGTAAAGGAGGAGACGACGATGGTGGAATCCGGACCGGCCTGGGCGGCGACATCGGCGGCGGTGTAGACCACGTCGACAGTGACACCGCGCTGGCGCAGCACCTCCGCCAGCGCCATGGTGCCGTCCGGGCCGGGATTGGTGGGGGACAGGGGGCGGGTGGACAGCGGGCGGGCCGTGAGGCTCAACAGCCACACCGCCCCGACAGCGAGCGCCAGGGCGAGCAGGGCCAGCTGCAGCCAGGCCCGCCGGTTAGAGAGGGCCGGGCCGGGCGAGGGGGTGCCGTAGGCGGCGGGCAGACCGACCGCGCTCACGGGGTCACCCGGGTGGTCGCTTGCGCCAACTCACGCAGGAACGCGTCGCTGGCGGCACTCGCGGGGGCATCGCCGTAGACGACGCTGTCAAAGAGCTGACCCGCGGCAGCAAACTGGGCAGCCAGGGGCGGCAAGGCGCCACCCGCCAACCGGGCGGCTTGGGTGGCGGTCAGGCCGGGCTGGTCAGCGATCAGCAGCTGCTCGTCCAGGTCCCGGATGAGGGCCCGGTAGCGTTCCAGCACCGCCAAATCCCAGTTGCCGGTCGCGGCCGCGGCGTCGGCGGCCGCCCGCAACTGCTGGGAGTTGCGCGCGTCGTCGAAGAGCAGGGCCGAGCCGGGGGCGGCAGTTGGGGCCGCCCGCCAGCGGGAGCGGGCCACGGCCACCGCCACCCCGCTCACGACCAGCACCAAAGCCAGCAACGCCAGTGCTGCGGCGGGCCGAAATCCGGCCAGCCCCTCGCCTGAGTCGGAGAAGGCGCTGGCGAGCCACTCCAAGAGCTCCTGATACCAGGGGCGGCGCGAGTGGTAGACGGGCTTGGCCAGCTCGTCCAGCAGCCACTGCCGGGCCTCGTCGGGGTCGGGCGTTACCGGGGGCGCATACATGTCACTGCTGCGCGGCGCGCGCCAGCTCCACATCCAGGCTTTCGCGGCGGATGCGCTGGTCGATGTAGAGCAGGGCCGTGGTGGCGGCCGTGAAAGGCACGGTAAAGGTGGAGGCCAAGGCCTGGCCGAGGTAGAGCACCGCCACCGCGGCCGGTGGTGTGGCCTGGCTCGGGTCGCTGGAGATCGACATAAACGCCAGCACCGGGAGCGTGATAAAGCTGGAGATGAAACCGGAGACGATCCCCGCCAGAATGCCGGTGACGATGATGATGCCGAACAGGCGCCAAAATGACCGCCGGGTCAAGGCCAGGGAGCGTTTGATGGCCGCGCCGACCGTGGTTTTTTCCAAGATGAGGACCGGGGCCGCAAACAGCAGCCGGATGGACAGGTAGGCCGAGGCTGCCAGGCCGCCGAGGCCCGGCACCACTAGCAAGAAGAGGGCGGCACCGGGGTCCCAACCGCTGTCGCGCATCAGGGTGGCCAGGCCAGCGAGCAGCGCAATGATCACGGCGGCGGGCAGCAGCTGCAGCACGTAGACGATGACGGTCAGACCGAGCAGGGCAGGGATGCGCCCGCGCACTTGCTTCCAGACCGCCCCGGGTCCCAGCACCCGGCCCAGTACGGCCCGTGAGACGGCCAGCACAATGAGGCCGGAAAGCACGGTGGTGGCCAGCAGCGCGAGGAGCAACGGAACCAGCATCGGCAGGGTGCTTGGCAGGATGCTCTCCCACAGCTCTTCCAGGTTCGCGTCGGCGGAGGCCTGTGCCAGCAGCTGCCGCTCGGTGTAGTAGCTGAACACTCCTCCAATGGCCGCCACCACCAGCATGACCAGAAACGACATGCCGAACATGACGGCCGGGTTGGCGCGAATGGCCCCGAAGGCACCATTGACTATGTCGCCAAAACGCAGCGGGCGCAGCGGGATGATCCCCGGTTTGGGCACCCACAGGCCGGGCGGGTAGTTGCCCGGGCCCCCGCTCGGCCCGCCGCCTGTGGGGCCGGTGGCGTACTGGCCGTAGGCGGGTAGCCCACTGGGGGTGCCCGTCGGCTGGCCGGGGGTGGCCGACGACGGCGGGCCCGGGACTTGTTGGTCGTCGCCCCAACTCCATTCGTTAGCCATACCAGTCCTTTCCGCGCCGTGCCGTGTCGCATTTTGACTACTGCCTGACCCTATCGTGTTCGGGGCGGGCATTTGGCGACAAACCGCCGCCGCGGGCGCCTGGCGCGGGCAAAGCGTGACCAAAAACCCGGCAGCACGCCCGGCCACAATCTGCCCTTCCCGGCCCACTGTGGGGGACAATGCGCCTATGACTGCGCGAATCCTGGTGGTAGACGACGACACCGCGTTGGCGGAAATGATTGGCATCGTGCTTGAACGCAGCGGTTTTCAACCGGCGTTTTGCGCCGACGGGGCGGCGGCGTTGGCGGCGGTCGCGGAGGTAGACCCAGACCTGATCCTGCTCGACGTGATGCTGCCGGGAATGGACGGCATTGAGATCTGTCGGCGGGTGCGGGAAACCTCCGGGGTGCCGATCGTGATGCTGACGGCGCGGGCGGACACCACGGACGTCGTGGCGGGCTTGGAGGCCGGCGCTGACGACTACGTGCCCAAGCCTTTTAAGCCGGCCGAGCTGGTGGCCCGGGTGCGGGCCCGGCTGCGGCGGCAGGACGAGCCGACGAGCGAACAGCTGACCATCGGCGACCTGACGATCGACGTGGCGGGTCACGAGGTGCGGCGGGGAGACGAACTTATTCCCCTCACGCCGCTGGAGTTTGATTTGATCGTGGCGCTGGCCAAGGCCCCGCGCAAGGTCTTCACGCGGGAGGAACTGCTGGAGCAGGTGTGGGGCTACCGGCACGCCGCCGATACCCGCTTGGTTAACGTGCACGTGCAGCGCCTGCGTTCCAAGATCGAACGGGACCCGGAGCACCCGGAGATAGTGGTCACCGTCCGGGGGGTGGGCTACCGATCCGGCGGTTCGAAGGCCGAATGAACTGGGCGCCCAAACGGTGGCGGGCGCATCTGGGGGAGCGCGTCGCCCTCATATTGACAATGTCCGGGGTGGCATTGACGGTGGCCATCTACCTGGGCTTGGCCGGTGTCGTGCGGCAAGACACGTACGACTCGCGGGTGCAGACCCTGCTAGGTGACGCCGCGGTGCGGGTGGCCTCGGCCCAAAGTCGCCTGGATGGCGCGGCGTTCACGAGCGCGGAACAGGTGCAAAGCGCGGCCAACGAAACGGTCGCGGGACTCTACGAGTCGGCCCGCGGGGTGGGGGCCACCGGGGTGATGCTGCGGCGGGCCCCGGCGGAAAACAGCGCAGTGACGATCAACGACCTGCAGACCTCTAGTCAAATACCGGGGTTGGTGACGGCCGAGCTGCGCGGGGCGGTCCACGACCTGGACTATGCCCAGCATTGGCAGGCGGTGGCGCTGCGGGGACCAGGGCGGCAGGTGCCCGGCATCGTGGTGGCCTCCCGGCTGGTGCTCCCGCTGGCGGGGGTGCACGAGCTGTATATCGTCTACACCTTGGCGCCCGAGGAACAACTGGTGGACCAGTTGCTGAGTTTCCTGCTGGTGGCCTCGGTGGCCGTGGTGATCTCCCTGGGGGTCATCACCTACCTGGTGGTGCGGCGTCAGCTGCGGCCGGTGGCCCAGATATCCGACGCCGCCGCCCGCTTGGCGGAGGGCAACTTGTCTGAGCGGGTGCAGGTGCGGGGCGAGGATGAAGTGGCGGTGCTCGGCCAATCGTTCAACAACATGGCCGATTCCTTGCAGGATCAGATCGACCGCCTGGGCGAGCTGTCGCGCCTGCAACAGCGCTTTGTGTCCGACGTGTCGCACGAACTCCGCACCCCGTTGGCCACCATCACCGCCGCAGCCCAGATGCTGCACGACTCCAAGGAGGAATTCGATCCCCTCCACCGCCGCCCCATCGAACTCTTGGCGGAGCAGACGACGCGGTTTGACGAAATGTTGGCCGACTTGCTGGAAATTTCCCGCTTTGACGCCGGAGCTGCGGTGCTCACGCTGGAGGACCGCGATATCCGCGAGGTGGTGCACCGCACCGTGGAGTTGGTGCGGCCGATCGCCACGGATCGTGGCAGCGATATCGTCGTGCACGAGCCGCAGGAACGCTGCGGCGTGGCCATCGATCCGCGGCGGATCGAGCGGGTGCTGCGTAACCTGTTGTTCAATGCCGTGGAGCACGGCGAGGGGCGGCGCATCGACGTGACGGTAGCCAAGTCGGCTACCGCGGTGGCGGTGCGGGTGCGGGATCACGGTGTCGGGATGCGCCGGGAGGTCGCCGAGCACGTGTTCGATCGTTTCTACCGGGCGGACCCCTCCCGGGCCCGTACCTTGGGCGGCACGGGCCTGGGTTTGGCGATTTCGCTGGAGGACGCCCGCCTGCACGGCGGCACCCTGGAGGCCTGGGGCCGCACCGACGAGGGGGCCTCCTTCCTGTTGACGCTGCCGCAGGGGCCCGACACTCCGATCGGGGAGCCGCCGCTGCAGGTTGAACCGCCCGACCGCGAGTTTGTCACCCCGCCGCTTGGCACCGCGCTCAATCCGATGCTGCTGCAGGAGATCACGCAGGCCGCCGACGTGCCGCCGCCGCCCGAGACCGGTTGGCAACGGTGGCGCAGGCGGTGGCGCGAGTTCTGGTCGACGGGCAAGGAGCAGTCATGAAACGTGCTAGTCACTGGTTGGCGCTGGTGGTGCTCCTGGCCGGGTGTGCGTCGTTTCCCACCGACGGTCCGGTCAATGCCGCCAACCCGGAACTGCCGCAAGGGGCCGATATCGCGCAGCAGGCGTCCGGCCCCGGGCGGGACGCCAATCCCCGGCAGATACTGGAGGGCTTCCTGCGGGCCAGCGCGGCTGGCTTCGACGACGACTTTGCCACCGCCCGCCTCTTCCTGACCAAGGAAGCAGCCCGCGCCTGGCTCCCGACCGACTCGGTGCTCATCTATCCGACCGACAAGAGCCCGGAGCTCGCGTTGACGCTCGGAGGGACCGCCAGCGACGAGTCGGCTTCGATGCAACTGTCGGCACCGGTGACCGGGGTGGTGGACGCGCGGGGGGTGCGTACCTCTCCCGCCTCCTCGACCCCCACGCAATTGTCTTTCGAGCTGGTGCGGGACACTGACGGACAGTGGCGCATCTCCCGGCTGGACGACGGCCTGCTGTTGTCGTCGGTGGCCTTCCAGACGGCATTCACGGAGCGGACGCTGTCCTTTATTTCGGTGGACCAGCAAGCCTTCGTCCCCGACGTGCGTTACCTGCCGCGGCGTCGCCTGCCTACCCACATCGTCAACGCCCTGCTGTCCGGGCCGGTGAAGTGGCTGGAGAACGCGGTGACCACCGCGGTGCCGTCGGGGGCGGTGCTCACGCTGCACTCCGTGGAGGTGACCGACGGGGTGGCCCGGGTGGAGCTGACCACCGACACCTCGGGACTATCGGCCAAGGACCGGGCACTGTTGCGGGCCCAAGTGTTGCAAAACCTGACGGGAGTTCCCGCCGTCGGCTCGGTGGTGGTGACCGTCAACGGGGCCTCCATCACCGAGCGGGAGGTTACCCTCGGCGCCACCCGGCGCCAGGGGGCCCTGCTGGCCGTGCGCGAGGGGCAGATCGTGCGCCGTGATGGTGACAAGTTTGCCCCGCTGCCGCTAGCCGTCAGCGTCGACAATCCGCAGCACCCAACCTACGTTGGCGACCGCGTGGTCTTCCTCGCCAACGGCAAGCTGTGGCAAACCACCCCGGAGGGGCAGGTGACGGAAGTTGGCGTCGACGCTAACCTCCCGCCCTCAGTCGACCGGTTCGGCTGGATTTGGGCCGTCGGCCCCACGGCCGCGGGCGAGCTGCAGGTGGTGCAGTTACCTGGCAACGGCGGCAAAGTGCTGGCCCCGTGGTTGGCGGCCGCGCGCATCCGCCGCCTGGCTCTCTCCCCCGAAGGAACCCGGGTGGCCGTGGTGCGGGAGGTCGGCTCCGGTTCCCGCGTCGAGGTGGCGGCGGTCAGGCGCGATGCCCTCGGGGTGCCCCTGTCGCTCGGGGATCCCATCGTCTTGGGGGAGTATCCCCAGGTGGTGGAGGAACTGGGCTGGGAAAACCCGACCCAGTTGTTGGCCCTGCGGCAGGTCGAGCAACATGCAGTGCTTGAGTCGCTGTCGGTCGGCGGCACCCGCAACTCGGTGCGCATCAAGGACACGGCCGTCGACTTAGCCGTGTCGCCGGAGCGCGGCCTCTTCATCAGTACCGCCGCGGGCGAGCTCTACGAACGGCAGGGGGGCGTGTGGCGGCTGCTGGCCACCGGCATCGCGCAACCCTCCTTCGGGGATTAGGCGCGGGCAGCGCGCCCCCGGGGTGGCCGCGGTTTAGGGGATCCACCGCCCCCGCCCGCGCGCCGGGCGGCCGCGGTCTGGGGATAACCGGCGAGGTTGCGCGGCGGCGGTAGGCAAACTAAGAGCATGCTGCTGCCATCGTCCTGGCGGGCCCTGGGCGCCGCCGCCTGGGACCTGCTCGCTCCGCACTGCTGTGCCGGGTGCGCCCAGCCCGGCCACCGGTGGTGCCAGTCCTGTCGAGCAGACTTCGCCACCTTGCGGCTGGTGGAGACCATGCCGGTGCCCATCTGGGCCCTCAGCACCTACCGGGACGGAGCCCGGCGCGTCGTGCTGGCCTATAAAGCCCGCCGCCGCCCCGACCTCGACGAGCCACTGGCGGCCCTGCTGCGGGGGGTGGGCCGCCAGCTAGCCCCCCGGCTGGCGCCCGGCGGCCACCTGCAGGTCATTCCTGCCCCCTCCGGGTGGCAGCGGCGGTGGCGGCGCGCCCTCGTGGCCACCCGCCTCGCCGAAGCCTTCGCCGCTGGGGCCCGCGCGGCAACGGTGTCGGCCACCACCCGGCAGGTGTTGGCGCGCCGCGGGGCGGGCGGTAACCTGCACCACCTCACTGCCCGCCAGCGTTCCCGTCGCCGTCGCGGACACCTGTACGTGCGCCGCCCCCCAGCGAGTGACGCGCCCGTGGTACTGATCGACGACGTGCTCACCACCGGGGCGACCCTCAGCGCGGCCAGCGCCGCCCTGACGGCGGTGGGCTGCCACGTCGTCGGGGCCGTGGTCCTGGCCGCGACCGCCCGCCCCGCTCCGGAACTACCGGACGATTAGCGGCCGTCAACCGGCAAGTTGGAAGGGGAAAACCGCTATGCTGTTGCGATCAGCTTCACCCGCAAAGTTGCGGGGTGAAAGGAGGTGGGAGACACACACATCGCCCACCGCCGTGGTGGGCGCTCAGACAGCCGGGGCACCGTCCCCGTTCACACGTGGAGGACACCATGGACATCACGATCAATGCCCGTAACGCCGAGATTCACCCGAACTTCCGCAGTTACGTCGAAGAGAAGGTCCGCAAAGTCGAGCAATACGACCCCCGCGTCCAGCGCGTGGAGGTCGAGCTCACGCACGAACGTAACCCGCGCCAAGCCGACACCGCCGAGCGCGTCGAGATCACCGTCATCTCCAAGGGCCCCATCATCCGCGCGGAAGCCAGTTCCTCGGACCGTTACGCCGCATTGGACATCGCCGCCGGGAAGCTGACCGAGCGGTTGCGGCGCGCGCGGGACCGCATGAAGAACCACCACCGCGGCCCGCTGGCCGCCGAGGTGGCACCGTCCGCCGCAGAAGTTGAGCAGGAGACGACGCCGACGGCCCCGGCTCCCGCCGCCCCAGCGGTGCCCAGCGATGTTGGCCAGGCCGTGGAGTCGCAGCTGGGGGATTCCCCGGTTATCGTGCGGCAGAAGCTGCACGAGGCCTCCCGTCTGACGGTGGACCAAGCCCTCTACCAGATGGAGCTGGTTGGGCACCCCTTCTTCCTGTTCATTGACGAGGACACCCTGCAGCCCTGTGTCGTCTACCACCGGCACGGCTGGACCTACGGGGTCATCCGCCTGGATGCCACGGTGCTGCCCCCGGAGACGGCCGCGGAATAACTACCTCTGCCTGGGGGCGGCCACCGGTTCGTGGCCGCCCCCAGGTGCGGCGTGACCTACGCCCGGCGCGAAGGTAGGCCAACCGGGGCGGTCGGCGCGGCTAGGATGGCAGCGCCCGTAATGGGTGTGTCCAGCGAGGAAACTCGCGCGAACTGGGGTAGGAGCGAAACCGTGGGTCTTATTGACAGGATCTTGCGCATCGGCGAAGGCCGGACGCTGAAGCGGTTGGAGCGCATCGCCGACGACGTCGAGGCGCTCGCTGAGGATTTCCGGGCGCTCAGCGATGAAGAATTGCGGGCGATGACCGACGAATTGCGGCAGCGTTTGGCGGCAGGGGAGACCTTCGATGACATTCTCGCTGAGGCGTTTGCCACCGTGCGGGAGGCCGCGGATCGGGTGCTGGGCCTGCGCCACTTCCGGGTGCAGCTCATGGGTGGGGCCGCCCTGCATTTGGGCAATATCGCCGAGATGCGTACCGGGGAAGGTAAGACGTTGGTGGCGACCCTCCCGTCCTACCTGCGGGCCCTGGACGGCAAGGGTGTGCACGTGGTGACGGTCAACGACTACCTGGCCAGCTACCAAAGTGAACTGATGGGCCGCGTCTTCAGGTTCCTGGGGCTTACCACCGGCTGCATCTTGGCGGGGCAGAACCCCGCGCAGCGGCGCGAGCAGTACGCCTGCGACATCACCTACGGCACGAACAACGAGTTCGGTTTTGACTTCTTGCGCGACAACATGGCCCAGCGCACCGAGGACCTGGTGCAGCGGGGGCACAACTTCGTGATCGTCGACGAGGTCGACTCGATCCTCATCGACGAGGCCCGCACCCCGTTGATCATTTCCGGTCCCGCCACCGGGGATGTCAACCATTGGTACGCCGAGTTTGCGCGGATCGTGCTGGGGCTGGAGCGCGGCTACCACTACGAGGTGGATGAGAAGAAGCGCACGGTCGGGGTGCTGGAGCCCGGGATCGAGGAGGTGGAGGACCTCCTCGGCGTGGACAACCTTTACGAGGCTGCGCACACGCCGCTGATCGGTTTCCTCAACAATGCGCTGCGGGCCAAGGAGCTGTTCAAGCGCGATAAGGACTACATCGTGCACGACGGCGAGGTGCTGATCGTCGACGAGCACACCGGCCGGGTGCTGCCCGGGCGACGATACAACGAGGGCATGCACCAGGCGATTGAGGCCAAGGAAGGGGTGGAGATCAAGGCGGAGAACCAGACCTTTGCCACCATCACCCTGCAGAACTATTTCCGGCTCTACCCGGAGGGCTCGCGGGCGGGCATGACTGGTACCGCCGAGACCGAGGCGGCCGAGTTCGCCTCCACGTACAAGATCGGGGTGGTGCCCATCCCGACGAACAAGCCGATGATTCGGCAAGACAAGGACGATCTGATCTACAAGACCGCCAAGGCCAAGCTGGCGGCGGTGGTGGACGACATCGTCCAACGACACCGGAAGGGCCAGCCGGTCCTAGTGGGCACCACGAGCGTGGAAAAGTCCGAGGAACTGTCGCAGCTGTTGCGCCAGGCAGGGATCCCGCACGAGGTCCTGAACGCCAAGCAGCACGAACGGGAGGCCGCCGTGGTGGCGATGGCCGGCCGCAAGGGAGCGGTGACGGTGGCCACCAACATGGCCGGTCGCGGTACCGACATCATGCTGGGCGGCAACGCCGAACACATCGCACGGGCCAACCTGGCCGCGCGCGGCATCGAGCCGGGCGACGACTCCGATGCTTTCGACGAGGCGTGGCCGCAGGCGTTGGCGGAGGCCCGGGCGGCGGTGGCCGCCGAACACGACGAGGTCAAGAGCCTGGGGGGCCTGTACGTGCTGGGCACCGAACGGCACGAATCGCGTCGCATCGACAACCAGCTGCGTGGGCGGTCGGGGCGGCAGGGCGACCCGGGCGAGTCGCGTTTCTACCTGTCGATGGAAGACGACCTGATGCGGCTGTTCAACCAGGGACTGACGCAGCGCGTCATGCAGATGACGAGCTTCCCGGAGGATCTGCCGCTAGAGCACAGCTTCGTCACGAAGGGCATCGCCTCGGCGCAGCGGCAGGTGGAGGCCCGCAACTTCGACATTCGCAAGAATGTGTTGAAGTACGACGACGTCATGACCGAACAACGGGAAAAGGTCTACGAGCAGCGGCGGCAGGTGCTGGGCGGAGCCGACCTGGGCAATCAGGTGTTGGCTTTCATTGACCTGGTGGTGCCTGCGGCGGTGGCCGCGCGCACGGCCGAGGGAACGCCGGCGGATTGGGATCTGGAAGGTTTGTGGAGCGCGCTGCGGTCGCTCTACCCAGTGCAGGTGAGCCTGGAGGAGTTCCTGGAGGAGGTCGGGGGACTGCAGGCGGTCACGCCCGAGGCCGTCACGGAGGAGCTGCTGGCGGACATTCGCCACGCCTACGAGATGACCGAGAGGGCCATTGAGGCCAACCCGGTGGCCCTGGCCCAGCTCGGGCAGACCCCGATGCGGGAGTTAGAGCGGCGGGTGCTGCTATCGGTGGTGGACGCCCGGTGGCGCTCCCACCTGTACGAGATGGACTATCTCAAGGAAGGCATCGGCTTGCGGGCGATGGCCCAGCGTGACCCGCTGGTGGAGTACGCCAACGAGGGCTCGCAGATGTTCAAGGCGATGATGGATGCCATCCGGGAGGAGACCATCCAGGGGGTCTTCGCTTTCGCCAAGCGGTTCGAGGCTGCCTACGCTCAGCAGCAGGCCAGCCAGGCGGCGGTTGACAAGCCGGCCGAGACCGGGCGGCACGCCGGGGCGAAGAGCGTGATGGGCGATACCGGACACAAGGCGGCGGAACAGAATGTGGCCTACTCCGGTCCCGATCCTGACGATTCTTCGACGGCGGTGAACGAGGAGGATGCCGCCGAGCTAGATGCCACCGGCACCGTGCCGCGCAATCGCGCGGAGCGGCGCGCCGCCAGGCGCAAACGGCGCCACTGATGCAGGAGGGTTCGGCCAGGGGCCGGGCCCTTTTGCTGTAGGCCAGTTAGCCGATCTCCAGGGCGGTGGCGCGCCACCGGCTGTGGAAGAGCTCGACCCGCACCGCGACGGCTCGCACCCGGTGGCCGTCCGACAGCGAAATGGAAACCTCGTGGGTGTCGCTGTCGAGGGAACACACGTGGTGCGACAACACGAACACTTGGGTGCCCGGGGCGGCGGCCCCGCGAATGCGGTAAGTCAGGCCGGCGCGCCGCGCCAGGGCGGTGAAGAGCCGGGGGGTGAGCCAGCGGCTGAGCTGGTGCACGTCACGCACGCCGATTATGGCCTCCAGGCAACATTTGGCCAGCGCAGCTGCCCACGGGCCGGGTTCCGGCAGCGGTCGCAGGCGCGGGCGGGGGAACGGGGAGGCGGGAGCGGTAACGGGGGCCAGCGGGCGCCGGGCAGCGGTGGCGGTCATGGGGTGAGCTCCTTCGGGATGGTCAGGGTGTGCCCTGGCAGCAGGAAGTCGGGGTCAGGGCCGATCTGGGCCGCATTAGCGGCGTATACCAAGCGCCACGCAGCATCTATCTCGGTGGGGGTGGCGGTGGCGGGCAGGTACTGGGCCGCGATGTGCCACAGGCTGTCCCCTGGCTGGACCAGGTGGCGGGCCGGGGGGCAAGACGTGGGCGGGGTGGGCGGGGGAGAGGTGGTTGGCCAGGTGAGGGTCGGAGCCGTGGAACTGGGCGGCGCAGTGAGCGGCCAGGTGAGGGCAGGTATTGGGTCGGGGGGTTCCGGGACCCCGGGCAGCGCCAGGGCGGGAGTTAGCCAGGTGGCGGTGGCCAGCGTGCCGGCCGTGAAGCCGCGGGCCAGGCGGCGGAGGAATGGGGCTCCCCAGTGCCGCACAACCTGGGCGAGTCGCTGCGATCTGGTTAGTCCCGCCAGCAGCAGGAGCAGGCAGCTCACGCAGTACCAGGCGGCTAGCGCCACCCCACTGGCCCCCAGCACCAGGGACAACACCTCGCTGATGAGGCTCTCGGACGCGGTGGCATCCCACCAATGGGGAGGCAGGTTCTGCCAGCTGCGATAGGTACCGACAGCGGCGAGACTTCCTAGGGTCATGCTGGCCAACAGCGTGCCGCCGCTGGCCACGACCAGCACCGGCAGCGGCGGGTGGCTTTGCTGGGGTGGCGTGGCAGACAGCCAGCGGACCGTTGGCATCTTTTCCCCTAGTTCGTGTCAGTTCGTGTCGGTTTTTGTGACTAGGGTCATGGCTAACCGCGGCGATGTCAAGAGGAGTGGCGCGAACTGTGCATAACCGAGGCGAACTGCGCGGTACTTGCGGGTGCGTATCCGGCGCGCACCCGGGCACAGGCGAGTAGGGTGCGGGCATGGACCTTGAGTTCTTCCTGGCAGATCTGGCCTCGCGGCTGGAAGCGGTCGAGCGCGCTGGGCTGGCACAGGAAGCGGCGGAACTGGCTGAGGCGGAGCGGGCCACGGTGGCCTTAGCGCAGCGCCTGTGTGCAGCGCAGGGGCTGGCGGTGGGCTGCGTATTTTCGGATGGGGCGCGTCTGACTGGGTGCGTGCAGGAAGCCGGCAAAAACGTGTTGGTGCTCGAAGAAACGACGCGGGTGCACTACGTGCAAGTTCCCCGGATAACCGCCGTTACCGGCTTAAAGATGAGTGCCAGTGACTTGGGGGGAGTTTCCGCCAAGCGGACGCTGGGTTTCTATGCGCGGCAGCTGGCGCGTGCGCGGCGCCGCGTCATTGTCAAGGCCGCCGGAACCTACGCCGGGCTGCTAGTTAATGTGGGGGCAGATGTTCTAGACCTCCGGGCCGATAACGGCATCCTCACCGTCTCCACCCGGCAGGTCGACTATGTCACTGCGCTTTAGAGCTGCCCTTGGAGGCAATGCGTTCGCGTTGCGTGGCGTAAGCCCGCTGGATATAAGCATCCAACTCGCTCTCCTCGATGCGCCAGGTCCCCTTCCCGCCCACCTGGATGCCCAGGAGCTCACCACTGTGCAGCATGCCGCGCACGGCGGAGGAGGTGACGCCCAGTTGCTCGCAGACGTCCGCAATCGACAAGAACCTACGTGTCATGTCCCCGATTATCGCACTGGCTGGCCCGGTTTTGCCAACCGCCTGTCTGCTTGTGGATAACCATTATTGCCCCCTGTGGATAGCGTCCGGACGCGGCGGATTTTTTGCATTATGGAAGGGTGAATGTGAGCCAAGCGCAAAGATATAGGCGGCCCAGCTGGGGCGATCCTCGTTTCATTATGGGGGTGCTTTTGATTGCTGTTTCGGTGGCCGCCGGGGCACTGGTCGTGGGCAACGCCACTGCCAGCACCACCTTCTACGTCGCCACGCGCACCGTCGAGGTGGGGGCCGCAGTGCAGGCGGCCGATTTCGTGCCCGTCAACGCCAACTTGGGCAGCGCTGCCGACGCCTATGCCACGGCGCTCCCGGAGCGGGCAGTAGCCAGGCGCACCATCGAGCAGGGCGAACTGCTCGCAAATGGCGCGATCGAAGCGGAAGGCGCCGGAAGATGGCGCCGGGTGGTGGTGCCGGTGGAGGGCACCCTGCCTGCCTCCGCCCAGCCCGGTGCCGTGGTGGAGCTGTGGGCCACTGCCGCGGGGGCGCCGGTGGAGTCTGGGCAGGCACCGACCCCCGCGTTGATCGCGGAGTCTTTGACGATCGCCCGCATCGCAGACGACGAAGCCGGCCTGGGGCTAGTGCGGCGCGGGACGGCGGTGGAACTGGTGGTGCCGCGGGAGACGGTGCCCAATATCCTGGCAGCGGTGGCACAAAAGGGGACGTTGACCATCGTCCCGACGGGCCAACAGTGAGCGCCCGAGTCCTGCTGGCCGTCCAAGGCCCCGGCGAGGCAGCGCTCGTGCGCGCCATCGAAGAGAGCCCCCAGCTGGTGGTGGCACGGCGGTGCGCGGATCTGCCAGAGCTGTTGGCCGCAGCGGCTGCCGGGCACGGCGACATCGCGCTCCTGGACCTGGAACAGGAGGGGGTGGACGCCGCCACCCTGGCCGACCTCAAAAAACACCAGGTTCGGGTGGTGCTCAACGCCCCGCCGGGACAGACCGGTCGAGCCCACGCCCTGGGGGTGGCGGTCACCACTACCGACGCGCCGCCCAGCAGCGTGGTGGCGGTTCTGGAACGGGAGAGCGGCGGACGGCCTACCGTGCCCGTGGAGCTGGTGGCCCAGATCGAGCAGGCCAGTGCCCCGGCGGTCGGGGCCGGACTGACCATCGCCTTCTGGTCGGGGGCGGGGGCGCCCGGACGCACAGTATTGGCGATCGAGACGGCGGCGGCCGTCGCTGCTCGCGGGCACCGCACGCTCCTGGTTGACGCCGACACCTTCGGGCCGTGCCTGGCCCAGAGCCTCGGTTTGCTGGAGGAGACCTCGGCGGTGGCTGTCGCCTGCCGATACGCCGCCCACGGCCGCCTCACTGCCCAAAACCTGCCGGAAATGGCCGTCCGCCTGGCCGAAAACTGGGAGCTACTGCCCGGCCTTACGCGGGCCGATCGGTGGCGGGAAGCCCCCGGCGCGGCCCTTGCCAGCGTGCTGGAGATCGCGGCCCAGATTTACGACGTTGTCGTGCTGGACCTGCCCGGTGGCCTGGCGGAGCCAGGCAGCGATGGGTTTGGATCTACCCGCGATGACGCCACGCTGGCAGCTCTCCAGGCGGCCGACGTCGTGGTGCTCGTGGGAGCGGGCGACCCCGTGGGTCTGCGCCGTCTGGTGCACGCGACCAAAGACCTGGAGGACTATCAGCTACTCGCCGCACCGGTGCGCCTCGTCGGCGCCATAAACCGGGTGCGCCCCACCCTCGCCGGTCGCCACCCGCACGCGGAGGTGGAGGCAATTGCCCGCCGCTACACCGCCCTGCCCGAGATCGTCACTATCTGCGAGGATCGCGAGGGCTGCGACGCTGCCCTCATGCGGGGCCAGCCGGTGCGCAGCAGCAACTCGCACGGCATGGTGGCCAACGTCGAGGCCCTGGTGGATGTGTGTCTCGCCCATAGTCCCCTGGCTGCCGTCCCCCTAGCCCCGCGCGGTCGCCGGGTGCGGCGCCATCAGCGGCGCCGGTAGGTGGTCACCCGCCAGCGGGCATCGCCTGAGCGCGGCCGCCACTGCGGGTCAGCCTGCACCGGCTGCCACTGCGCGGCAGGCAAGGGCGGCGCATAGACGAGGGCCGCGTCGGCCACCTGCCGCGTCGGATCGGA
Source organism: Buchananella hordeovulneris (assembly GCF_001907235.1). Lineage (GTDB taxonomy): Bacteria > Actinomycetota > Actinomycetes > Actinomycetales > Actinomycetaceae > Buchananella > Buchananella hordeovulneris. Next base: position 24,415 of record NZ_MQVS01000004.1, on the reverse strand, counting down.
GCGCACATCCAGGTCGATGGTGGTCACCACGCATTCATCGGTGAACGGCAGCGCGGCCTGGTAGATCGTCCCGCCGCCCGCGATCCACACCTGCCCGGTGGGGGCCGCGGGCGCCAGCTGCCTAGCGGTGGCCAGCGCGCTAGCCAGATCGGGCACCACGTGCGCGCCGGGGGCACGGTAGGCGGACTGAGAGGTGATGACCACCATCTCGCGCCCGTCCAGCACGCCCCCGATCGACTCGTACGTTACCCGCCCGAGCACCAGCACCCCGCCGAGGGTGGAGGTGCGAAAAAAGCGAAAGTCCGCGGGCACCCGCCACAGCATGTCGCCGGCCGCCCCAATGACACCGCCCCGATCCTGCGCCCAGATGGCGCGCACCAGCCCGCCGCTCATACGGCGATCGGCGCGCTGATCGCGGGGTGGTGGCGGTAGCCGAGCACTTCGACGTCGGCGGCGGTGTAGTCGTCAATGCTGGCGGCGCGCCGGAGCCGCAACTGGGGGAAGGGATACGGCTCGCGGCGCAACTGCTCGGTGACCTGATCGACGTGATTGGCGTAGATGTGGCAGTCGCCGCCCGTCCAGACCAGGTCCCCCACCTGCAGGTCGGCCTGCTGGGCCAGCATGTGGGTCAGCAGCGCGTACGAGGCCAAATTGAAGGGCACTCCGAGGAAAAGGTCCGCGGAACGTTGATACACCTGGAGCGAGAGGCGGCCGTTGGCGACGTACAGCTGGAAGAAGGCGTGGCACGGTGCCAGAGCCATTTGGTCCAGCTCGGCGACGTTCCAGGCCGAGACCAGCATCCGCCGCGAATCGGGATCGGTTCGCAGCAGGTGCAGCATCTCGGCAATCTGGTCGCGGGAGTGCGCATCGCGGGTCGGCCAGCTGCGCCACTGCACGCCGTAGATGGGGCCAACATCGCCGTCAGCGGCCGCCCACTCGTCCCAAATGTGCACGTTCTTTTCTTGCAGGGAGGTGACGTTGCCTTCCCCCCGCAGGAACCACAAAAGCTCCTCCACCACCCCGCGCAGGAAGACCCGTTTGGTGGTTATCAGCGGAAAATGTTGCCCCAGGTCGTAGCGCAGTTGGCGCCCGAAGAGGGAACGCGTGCCGGTGCCAGTGCGATCAGTCTTGGTTACTCCGTGCTCCAACACCTCAGCGAGCAGCGCCTCGTAGGCGGGACGGGCAGGCATAACTGTCTCCTTAGTCTGCGGCAGCTTCGTCGACCAGCCGGAACGAATACTCGGCGCCGTGGCGCAGGGTGTGGCCGATGGTGCAGTTCTTCTCGATAGCCGCCGCCACACGGCCCCGCAGATTCTCCTCCGCGGTCGGCTCCAGGCCCGACAGGTCGGTCAGCATCTCCATCGAGATGGTGTCGTAGCGGTTCTCGTCGGCAGGTTTGGTGGATTCCACCCCGATGTGGGCCGAGAAATCCTCGCCCAGTGCCTGGGCAAACCGACGATCGGCCGACAATGTGTGGCAGGTGGCCAGCGCTAACTTCAGCAGCTCGCCGGGAGTGAACTGGCCGGGGCCATCGCCTATCTGTACCTCTGCGCCGGATTCGTTGCGGCCAACGTAGCTGCGGTTGCCTGTGCGGGTGGCCCACAGGGCCGGGTGTTGTTCAGTCATGCCCCCATGGTGACACGCAGCGGGCGGGGGGCGCGTGCCAGCACGCCGCCCCCCGCCCAGCCCAGGTCAGCCCAGGAGCTTTTCCACCAAGGCCGCGTCCATGGCAAAGGCCCGCGGCACCCGGGCCACGGCCTGCTTCTCCACCGTTCCGCCCAACAGCGGAATCTTGACCTCCAGGTCGCCGTCGATCACTCGGCGAGACCCGGTGGCGGTGGCCTCGATGCGGGTCGTGGCGTGGAACGAAACCGTCGGCTTTTCCATCACCGCGTGCAGCGTGCCGGTGCGGCTACCGTCCGCGCCGGGGGCGGACCAGGTCTCCTCGATCTGCACGTCGCGCGAGCCGGGGATGAACTTGCGGAACTTTTCCGGCGCCATCTCCGGGGTGAGGCTCACGGTGAAGGCCAAGCGGGAGGAGCCGTCGGCGGCCACCTCCACCTGGGGGACGGCGACGTCTCCGCCGGCCAGGGCGGCGCGCGCCTCGACCAGGGACTGGGAAGTCAGGACCTCGCCCAGGCGGGCGGGGGTAGCGGAGAAGTCGTCAGCGTGGGACAACGTTGTCATGGAAACTCCCGAGACTAGGGTGTTGATGAAACCCCGATAGGCTAGCAAGCGTGCCGCACTTAAATGACATATTGCACGTTGCAATGTCGGATCGATTTTCCCAAGAGGACGCCGTCTGGGTGCATCGCCTGGTCGCTGACTGGCAGGTGCTAGCAGACCTGTCTGCTTCGGACCTGTTGTTGTGGCTACCTATCGCTGAGTCGCGTTTCGTGGTGGCTGCTCACTGTCGACCCGCCACCGGCCAGACGGTCCACATTGACGACCTCATCGGACGGCACCAGCCGACGGCGCGCGCCGAGACCCTGGTGGAGGCCCTGGAGACGGGGGCGATCGTCGGGCCGTTGGATACCCGCTGGACCGGGTCCTACGCGGTGGCGGAGCGGCTGATTCCGGTGCGGCACAACGGCCGCACCATCGCCGTGCTGGCCATGCAAACCAACCTGGGGGCCGCCCACGCCCCCACCTCGGAGCAACTGTGGAAGTCGCAGGCGGCCGAGATTTTGTGCGACATGATCGTGGCCGGCACTTTCCCGTGTGAGGAAAGCCCGGGTTTGCGGCGCGGCAGCCCGCGCGTCGTGGACGGGGTCTTGCGACTAGACACCGACGGGGTGGTGTTGCACGCCAGCCCCAACGCTATTTCGGCATTCTCGCGGTTGGGCGTGTGCTCCCCGCTCGTCAATTCCGTCCTGGCCGAGTGCGTCACCAACGCGCTGGAGGACTACACCCAAGTCGACGAGACGCTGGCGGTGGTGCTGATGGGGCGCGCATCCTGGCGGACGGAAGTCGAGGCGCGGGGGCAGCACTTGTCTTTGCGGGCAATCCCGCTGACGGACGGGGCCGAGCGGCTGGGGGCCGTGGTGCTGGTGCGCGACATCACCGAGATCCGGGATCGGGAACGGGAGTTGATGACGAAGGACGCCACCATTCGCGAGATTCATCATCGGGTGAAGAACAATTTGCAGACGGTGTCGGCGCTGCTGCGATTGCAAGCCCGGCGCTCCGATAACTCCGAGGTGCGGCAGGCCCTCGGGGAGGCCGAGCGCCGGGTGACGATGATTGCGATGGTGCATGAGGCGCTGTCGCACACCATCGACACCCGCGTGAGTTTCGATGAGGTAGTGGGGAGAATCGTGCGCCTGGCGGCGGCGGTGGCAACTTCGGACCACACGGTCACCACCCGCATTGAGGGAAGCTTTGGGCAGGTGGACGGTGATGCCGCCAGCGCGCTCGCGGTGGTGCTCTCGGAGCTCGTGTCTAACGCTGTTGAGCACGCCTTCGCCGATCGGGATGGGGAGATCCTGGTGACGGCCGCCCGCGATGAGGAGCAACTGGAGATCCACGTGTTGGACGACGGCGCGGGAATCAGCCCCGGCGCCTCTGGCTCGGGGTTGGGCACCCGGATCGTGCAGACGCTAGTGCGGGGGGAGTTGGCTGGCTCTATCGAGTGGCGCGCGCGCAGCACCGGGGGGACGGACGTGAAAATTCGGGCCCACTGGTTGGGGGCCCACGGGCGGCGGCAGGCCCGGGCGCAGGCGAGGAACTAGCGCGCGGCGAGCCGCATTTTGCCGTGCCGCGGGGCCGAAACCGCCCTGAAGCGTTTCAAGTTCGGAATATCACACCCTCTCAACCGTTACAGATGTTACACAGGGGCAAATCGGGGCAAATTAGGGGCGTTCACAGGCTAGTCTCAGGGATGGGGTTAGCTACTCTTTTTAGAACGCATGTTTAAGCACCTGTGCTTGGAAGGAAAACACTGATGACGAGAAGTCGCTCGATCAGGACGTGGCTGGGGGCGGTAGCTACCGCTTTCGTCGCCCTGGCCGTGGTCTTTGGGTTCGTCAACGCCGCCACTGGCTCGGCGGCCGCGGACGTCAACCCGCAAATCAAGATTGAAAACTTGAGCTGGCAAAAGACCGACATAAGCGGCAAGGTCCACCCGGACCAGACCATGCTGCGTCGCTGGCAGTTCATGACCGCCTCCTTCGACTGGAACGGCACCGCCGCAAACCTCAAGGCTGGCGACCAGTTCCGGATCGAGATCCCGAAGGACTCCGCGTTCAAGATCTGGGAAGGCCAGACCAAGAACCTGGAAGTTGACTACGACGGCGGCAAGGTCTCCATCGGGACCTGCACCCTGACCTCCTCGGCCGTGGACTGTGTCTTCGACCAGAAGGTTGACGAGCTGCGCGCCCAGGGCTTCTCCGAGTTCCGCGGTTCCGGCTCTGTGCTGCTGGAGGCCTACAAGGCCACCGACGTCGGCACCCTGACGTTCACCGTCAACGGGGAAGAAAAGGTGCTGAAGGTGCCCGGCGGCAAGGTCGGCGTCTGGCCGTTCCAGAAGAGCGAGTTCTACAAGTGGGCCAACGGCCTGACCAAGGAGTCCAACCGGATCTACTGGCACATCGAGTTCGGTACCGCCTACGTGGCGAAGAAGCTGAACGAGGCGGGCAGCAAGGTCGTGTTCGATGGCAACCAGCGCTCGACCCTGGTTTTCGAGGACACCCTGGAAGACGGACACACCTTCGTCCAGGACCCCTCCAAGTGGCTGCTGGTGTTGCGCGACCAAGACCAGAGCACGGTGGGGCGCTGGGAGGCGTTGGTGCGTGGTGACGGCTCCGACGTGTCCACTAAGTACGGTGACTACGACATGTCCGTGACCTACCCGGCGCCCAACCAGGTGCGCATTGAGGTCACTGGCCCGTGGCAGAGCGACGTCAACATGCGCCTGTCCTACGAGTCGCAGCCCACCACCGACAACGGCCTCATCGACCAGAACCACACCTACCGCAACGCCGTGCGGCTGCTGCAGACCGATGTGGTCTCGTCGAACTCCATCAAGTACAGCTCGACCTTCGACATCAACGCGCGTATGGCGCCCGGCTTCGGCTCGCTGAAGTTCGTCAAGAACGTCACCGGTAACGCCGCTGACAAGGTTCCTGCCGACCAGCAGTACAGCCTGAACCTGCGCTACGTGCTGCCGGGTGGGGCCACCGCCAGCGTTTACGAAGGCTGGAAGGTCCCCGGCACCCTGGACGCCGACGGCACCGGAGGCAACGTCAACGTCAAGGTGACCAAGGACTCCCCCCTTGACCTGACCGACACCTTCCCGGTGGGCACCACGGTGACCATCACCGAGGAGGCCCCCGCCGCCACCGACGACTACACCTGGAACGCCCCCGTCATCAAGATCGACGGCAAGGACGCCACCTCCGTGGTGATCAAGGACCAGGTCCGGGCCGAGGTGCAGCTGACCAACGAGACGGTGGCCAAGCCGAAGCCGACTCCGACGCCGACGCCGACCCCGTCGGCCACGCCGTCGGCAACTCCGACGCCGTCGGTGACCCCGTCCGCCCCGGCGCCGGTCCCGAGCACCACGCCGTCCGCCCCGGCGCCGCAGCCGTCGGGCAAGCCGAAGCTGCCCAAGACGGGTGCCGACGCCGTGACCTTCGGGGTGTTGGCAACCGCTGCCGTGGCAGGTGGCGCCCTGCTGCTGGGGGTGGCTCGCCGCCGCAAGCGCGCCTAACCTAGGCTGCTGACGTTGTGGGGGTCTGCCGGATGGCAGGCCCCCACAACTGGCTTTGGAGGCAACGGCGTGCGGGGCAGCCGGGCGGCGCCCTGGTTAGCTCCCGCCGAGGAAAAATAAAAGGTGCTGCGGAATTACTCCGCAGCACCTTTCCAGTTGAGGCTAAGTACTAGCCTGCCCGCCGAGCCCGAGCGGCCCGTCGTTTAATAGAACGGCGCTCGTCCTCGCTCTTACCACCCCATACCCCGAAATCTTGGCCGTTCTTGATAGCCCAGTCCAAGCAGGTGGCGGTAACCGGACAACTAGCACAAATGGACTTAGCCTCTTCGATTTGGGCAATAGCCGGTCCCGTGTTGCCCACTGGGAAGAACAACTCGGGATCGTGGTCGAGGCACGCGGCGCTGCTACGCCAGTCCATTTCTGCTCCTTGTATGCTGGCGGCCACCCGCGCGGTGGTCGCCGTCCAACCAATTGCGCTACAGCTTCACATGTGAACAAACTGCCCACAAGGGGGGACAAGGCAACAATCTGGCAAACCCCCGGTGGGGATTGTCACACGCGTGTCGGGGGGTGAAGGATGACACGTTTACCGTGCGCTACCGTGGAGTGATGGTGAAGAGTGTTTTGCGCGAAAGTCTGGCCCAAATGCCGCGGCCGACGCTGCTGGCCTGGAGCCTGACCCCGGTGCAAATCCTCTTGCACCTGGCAATTGGGACACTGGCGTGGGCGGTCTACGGCTCCCAGTGGCTGGGGCGAGCGGCGCTGCTTGGCGGCAGCATGGTGCTGCTGGCGATAGCGTTCGCAGCGGGGGGCCGGGGCCTGCGGCAGGCCACCTTTTGGGCGCGACGATTGTTGCTGACCGCCTGCGGCCTTAGCGCGGTGACGATGCTGTTCTGGCTACCGGTCAGTCCGCTGCTAGTAGCCGGGGTGCTGCTCAACGTGCTGCTGGCCGGCGGTGTCCTCCACCCGGCCACCGGTGCCTTTTTGCAGCGACAGCGGTCCCTGTAGGCGAAGCGGCACGACGCTGCGCCCAGTTACTACCAGCGCCCCCCACGCCCCCGGCAGCGGTGGGCCGGGGTCCAGGCCGATCAGGGCCCGCACGACCCGGTGCGCCCCGGCCGTCACCACGAGCGTGCCGTGGGTGCGGGCGCGCCCGAGCGGGCCACGGGTGAGGGTCAGGGCATCATCCGGGGTGGTGACCGCGAGAACAGGGTGGCCCGGAGCATTGGCCAATTCGGCGCGAGCGGCGGGGCCGAGGAGGTCGTGGTCGTCGCAGACCAGCGGCTGGCACCCGGCGGCGCGCGCCTGGCGTGCCAGGTGGGCCAGGAGCGTGCTGCGGCCCGTCGACGGCAGGCCGATGATGAGGACGTCCCCGCACTCGCCCACCACCGCCCCGGCGGCCCCGTGCCCGAAGACGAGGCGGTCGGGGCCGCTGGCGGCAGTCAGGAGGGCGGCATCAGCGTGGGGTGGTACCGGCAGGAGGCGCGGGGGCGGCGGCCCGGTCCACGGGGGCGGGGGCTCGGTCGGGTGGGGGACGAGCGCGGGCCACCACTGGTCGGCGTGACGGTAGATGCCGTGCCCGGGCCGGGGTCGCACTGGGACGCGGCGGGCGGGGGCGGGTAGACAATCTAGGACGCCACCGCCGAGTGCCAAGATGCGCTGACAAGCGGCGTGCCAGCGGGCCGGCCGGGTATCGGCGCTCAGGATCAGCTGCACTCCGGCGGCTCCCGCCGCCCCCATTAGCTCCTCCACATCTAGCGCAGCGCAGGGAGGCGCGGGAATCCCGTCCAGCAAGAGCACGGCGGCGCTCGGGGCCTGTCCGATCCGCTGCACGAGCGCCTGCCAGTGTCTGGCATCGTCCCACCGGGCGAGCGTGCCCAGGCCCCCGTGTCCTCCCAACAGCTGCTGAAACGGCTGCGGATTGGCCGTGACAATATCGACGCTGCGCCCCGCGGCCAAGGCCGCGCTCGCGCAGGTCAGGATCGCGGTGGTGCGGCCCGTGCGTGGTGCCCCGAGAATGGCCAGGGGCTGGTCGCCTAGCCCGTGGGCGGTCCACGCCTGCGCGTCAATGTCATCAACAACGACGATGCCGACACCCGCCGTCGCCGGGGCGGGCAGGGGGGCGCGCCCGACGGGCAAACTGTCCGGCAGGGGCTCGGCCCAGGGCCGGGTGGGCGCGGGCCGACCAGCGGCTAGTTCGTCGGCTAGGGCGATGGCCTGGTCCGCCCAGGTGCCGAGGGCTGGGGTGCGGATCTGCACCAGTTCGTCGGTACGGATGAAGCCGTGCCCGGGGGCGGCGGGCAGGTGGGCGGCGGCGGGGGCGCCAAGCACGTCGGTGGAGTCAGCCTCCTGGGAGACACGCAGGCACACCCGCAGCGCGGTGTTGGCGGCGATGTCAGGGCTGATGGCCCCGGCGGGTCGTTGCGTGGCCAGCAGCAGGTGCACGCCGAGGGACCGCCCCTGGGCCGCCAGACGCACCAGGGAGTCGAGCACGTCCCGGTGGTGGTCTGCCAGGACCCGAAACTCGTCGACGGCGATAACGAGGCGCGGCAGCGAGGCCTGCTCGCCGGGCAGCCGCTGCAATGCCGCGATATCTGGGGCGCCTGCGGCCGTGAGCACCCGTTCGCGGCGGGCAACTTCGGCCCGCAGCGCCTGCAAGGCGCGGCTGGTGGCGGCCGGATCCAGGTCGGTGAGTAGGGTCGCAGTGTGGGGTAGCCGGGCCACCGGTCGCAGGCCGGCGCCCCCCTTATAGTCCACGAGGATGAAAACGAGGTCCTGCGGGCTGGCATGGACGGCGAGCGCCAGTAGCCAGTAGGCCAACAGCTCCGATTTGCCCGCCCCGGTGCGCCCCGCAATGAGGGCGTGCGGGCCGTCGTGCACCAGGTCCACCAGCTGGTTGGTGCCTGCCTCGGTGCGACCAAGCGGGAGCCGGAAGCTGGGGGCGGCCCAGCGGTGCGTGATATCTGCCCGGCTGAGGGGAATCAGCTCGTGCGCGTGGCAGGGGCGACCGGGCGGCGGGGAACCGGCCAGCCAGCGGTCCTCCGCATGGGCCAGCCAGTCGGCACCTGGCAGGGGCCCGGAGGCCTCGACCACCACGCACGCTTCCGCCGAGGGTGGGGGCTCGGTGTAGATGACCACCCCGGGGGTGGCGGGCAGGGCTGTTGCGGTCGGGCCGGGCCGTAGCTGCACGGTCAGCCCGTTGGCGTGCGCTTGCGCCGCTAGCCACAGCCCGAGGGCCCGCCGGTGCGGGCCGGTAGTTTGCAGCACCTGCCCGGCGCGGACGGACAGGTGGGTCGGAACCCGCGACGCGGGCCGGGCCGCGCGGCAGGCCCGCGTGTGCAGGACTATGCTCCGCCCGGGCCGCGGGGCGGCGGGAGGGGCTTGCCGCAGGCGGCCGGGCCGGGGCGGGGTGCGCTGGTGCCACAACCAACCGCCACCGCCGCCGAGCGCGAGCACCCCAAGGGCGGCCAGCGCCAGCGGTAAGGGGGAGCGGCGGCCGAACAGGAGAGGCACTAGCACCAGGAAGAGCGCTACCGGCACCAGCAGGCGGAGGGCATGGCTGAGCCACGGGGGTGGCCCGCTGCGCAGGGGAGCCGGGGCGCGGGTCCGTAAAGCCAGAACTGTGGCCCCTACGCGCAGTCGGCGCCCGGCTGCCAGCCGCACGGCGCAGCCCGGGCGAAGCCGCCGCCCCCGGTAGCGCAAGGGGGCCGCCCCCGGGCAGACCTCCAGGCGCACGCCGCGGCGCCCCTGCCAACACTTCGCCTGGCGGCGGGAGACGCTGGGATCTTGGAGCAGACCACTGGCGCGTCCCCACACCCGTGGGCGGGCCGTCACCGGGATGACGGCTCCCAGGTCCGGTCCGCGCGTGACTTCCAAAAAGGTCTGCACGCCCGCACCGTAATGTCCGCCGCTGGCCGCGCGCTATCCCTGTGGATAACCGGCCTCCGGGGAGGGCCGGAGGGTTTGCCAGCCCGCCGCCAACGCCCCGAATAGTCCGCCGCCGATCGCGATGAGTATGCAGAGCATGACGGGCGACCACGGCACGGTGACGGCCAGCCACTGCGTCGAGCCGGCCAACGCGGAGACGATGAGCAGCCCCAGGGAGATGCCAGTGGCGATCCCCACGCCCACCCCCACGAGCGAGAGCACGATTCCCTCCACCACGAACATGGTCCACAGCTGCGTGCGGGACATCCCCAGGGCGGCCAAGGTGAAGATCTGGTGACGGCGGGACAAAGCGGAGGAAATTAAAGCGTTGGTAATGCCGATGAAAGCCACGGCGGTGGTAATGGCCGCCAGTAAGGTGCTGAAGAGCAACATGCGGTGGATGGACACCTGCTGGGAGTGTAATTCCCCGGCTATGTTGTGCACGAAGTGTTGGGGCAGGCCGAAGGACTGGGCGGTGGAGAGCACGTCCGAGACGGCGTTTATCGACGACGGGTTGGTCAGCCGGACGCAGATTGCCTGGAGCGGAGCGGGGTTAGCGGACGGGGGCACGAGCAGATTAATGGTGGGTTGATGGTCCATCACGCGGACCCGATAGGTCCGATAGTTATTTTTTTGCCATTCTAGCGCAGCCAGCTGTTTCGCTTTGGTAGATTCGAACTCTTCCTCGGTTGAAGCGGTAAGGGGATTATAAGGGGCCAGGAAGACATCGATTTTTTGCCCGTCGGTTAATTCCAATCGTTCTGCCCCCGCGGGGCTGAGGAGGATTTCCTGTGCGGTCAGTGGTGGCCCCTTGACTCCGAACCGTTGATAGTGTTCCCAGTCGCTCTGGGTAGCGGAAAATAGGGCTTCGGCAAATACTCGGTCTCCACTGCGTAGGGCGTGCTCGGAGAGGGAGAGTCGGGCGGTGGCCGCCACGCCAGGCAGCCGCTCCACGGTGCTTTGCAGACGTGTGGCCTGTTCGGCGTCTGTGAGGGTCGACAGCTCAATATCACAGGGGAAGCGGGCGGCAGCCACCCGCGTTATCGACGTATTAGCAGTGCCGGCAGCGGTGGCGGCCGCGATCACGATGGCCACCGCGATGATGAGCGGAACCAGTGCACGCATGGTGCGCCGCGGGCGGGCGGTCAGGCTCGCCAGGGCCAGCCGGGTACCGACACGGAAGCGGTTTGGGGCCAGCCTTTCGAGCGGGCCACGGACGGCGCGCACCAGGTGCAAAAGGCTGGGAATGGCCAGGCAAACACCCACCAGTATCAGCACCGAGGCGAGCAGCAGGGCCCCGATCTGCAGGGTGGAGAATTGAAAACCAATCATTGGATGTTCCACACCACCACGGAGCTGGCGTAAATGTACCGAAAGAGCGCTAGGCCCGCGACGATGGCAGCGGCGGCCAGGGCCAGGCGGGTCCAGCGATAGCTGGGCGAGCGGTGCCCCTGCGGGGCAGAACTATCCAATAAGCGCAGGCGGCGGAGCGGAGGAAAGGCGGCGATGGGGACGGCGGCGAGGGTCAGGGCAAACGGGAGTATCACCGCCAGCGGGGTGCTGATATTCCCCACCTGCGCCGGGCTGACCCCGAAGAAGTCTGCGATAAACACGTTAAAAAACAGTGAAAGGAAGTGTCCCGTCACCAACCCGGACACTCCGGCGGCCAGCCCGACCGCCAGCGCCCCCCAAGCCAACGGCCGGTAGAGCTGCCGCTGATCGGCGCCCAGCGCCCGCAGCAGGAGCAACTCACCCCGGTTGCGTTTGACCAGCAGGGAGAGCGCACTACCGGCCACCATGACGGCCGTCACCCACACCAGGCCCAGGAAGGCGCTGCCTAGCAGCAGCACCTGCAGCTGCAAAGGCCCCAGGATCGTCAACTGCTCGTCGATCAGTATGTCTACTGACTGGAAGCCGGGTGGCAGGTAGTGCACATCGGAGGCCTCGACGTCGGCGAGTTCTTGGCTGTCGAATTGCCCGGCGTCCACTGTCTCCCCGTCGGGGGACAACGTCGTCATGATGGAGTCCTCTACCTGGGCGGTTTCCACCCCCGGTTCAACCTCCACCGCGTAATCCGCCCAGTTGGTGATGAAGGAGGTGTCACGCGCCAGCTGTTCGGCCACCCCCGGGCTGGTGGCGTCCACGTAGATGGGAGCGAACTCGTGCAAGAAGTGGGCGGGGGAGGCCACGATGCCGACGACGGTGGTTTCCACCTCGGTAACTAGCTGCTCGTTGGCGGCGACACCGAGGTCTTCCCACCTGAGGTGCACGCTGTCGCCCACGCCAGCCTGCAGCTGTTGGGCCGCCTGGGAGGACAGCACGATGCCGTCCCGGTTGACGCCGCTGCCTTGCTGCAAGGGCGGCAGGGCCCGCCAGTCGCCCGCCTCGACGGCCCGGAGGGTGACGGTCTGGCTCCGGTCGGCGGCGGTCATGACGGCCGGCCAGGACACGAGCGACCGGACCGCGGCCACCCCCGGCACCTCTTCGAGCACGGCCATATCGGGCAGCGGCGCTGAGCCTGGGGTCAGGACCAGGTCGGCGTTGCCGACGTCCGTCCGGATCGCGGCGGCCATGGCTTGCTTGGTCAGGCTGTAGCCGAGGGGCAGCAGGCAGGCAAAGGCGGCGGCGACGCCGAGAGCTACCAGGGCCCCCACCCAGCTGCGCCGGGGGCCCGCCAGCCACAGCCGTCCAATCACAGGTAGGCCCCCAAAACCAGGGCATCAATCCCGGTCCGCACAGACTCGATGGTGGGCCGATCCACCTGCCCCACGATTTGCCCGTCCGCCAGCAACAGGACGCTGTCGGCGTGCGCGGCTGCGGTTGCCTCGTTGGTCATCAGCACCACGGTTTGGCCCAGTTCCCTCACTGTGGTGCGCAGCAGAGCCAGGATTTCGGCGCTGGCACGCCGATCGAGTATCGAGGTGGGCTCGTCCGCAAAGACCACCAACGGTTGGTGCATGAGGGCCCGGCCGATCGCCACCCGCTGCGCGAGGGCGGGCGGCAAGTCTGGCACCGGGCGGGGCAGCATCGCGGCCAGTCCCAGGGCGTCCACCACCCGGGTGAACCATCCTGCGTCAAGGCCGCGTCCGGCCAGTTCACACGTGAGGGTGAGGTTCTGCGTCACCGACAGGGGCGGCAAAAGCTGGGGCGTGGGGAACACGAAGCCGACCCGTCGCCGCACCGTCGTCAGCTGCTCCTCCGGCAGCCCCACGATCTCTTGCCCATCCAGGAGGATGCTGCCCGCCGAGGGGACCTGGAGTGCTCCCAGCAGGTGCATGAGCGTAGTTTTGCCCGCGCCGGCCGGTCCCATGATGGCGGTCAGCTGTCCGGCGGGGATAGTCAGACTGATGTTGGTCAGCACCCGGGTGACCTGGGGCGCTGGACCGATGATCTTGGTGACGTTCGTGGCCTCTATCACGGCTGGTGTTGGCATTAGTCCTCCCGCAGCTCACGATAATGCGGGCCCGGGGGACGGGCGTCGCGCCGCGGGATGATGACTTGATCCCCCTGGTGGCGGACGCTCAAGCTCCCGGGTGCACGAGGCCAGTTTCGTAGGCGGTAACCACGGCCTGGACTCTGTCCCGGGCACCGAGCTTGGCCAGGATACGCCCGACGTGGGTCTTGACCGTGGCCTCGGCGACGAAGAGGTCGGAGGCGATCTCGCCGTTGGACCGGCCGCGCGCCATCAACACGAGCACCTCACGTTCCCGCTCGGTCAATGCGTCGAGCACCTGCGAGTCGGTTTGGTGATCAGCAGGCAGGTGCTGGGCGACATGCGTCAGCAAGCGTTTGGTGGAGGACGGGGCGATGACGGCGTCCCCGTTGTGCACCGTGCGGATGGCCTCAAGCATGTCCTCGGGGGGTGCGTCCTTCAGGAGGAAGCCTGATGCCCCCGCCCGCACCGCCGTCAGCACGTACTCGTCCAGGTCGAAAGTGGTGAGCATGATGATGCGGGGCAGCTCGCCGCGTGCGGTGATGTGTTGGGTGGCGGTCAGGCCATCCATGTTGGGCATCCGCACATCCATGAGCACGACGTCTGCCGGGTGGTCGGCCAACAACCGCACCGCTTGGGCGCCATCGGAGGCTTCCAGCACCACCTCCATATCAGGTTGGGAAGCGATAACGAGGGCGAATCCGGCGCGCACCAGTTGCTGATCGTCGACTAGGGCTACGCGAATGGGGGCGGTCATGTTGGGTCCTTCGGATCGGGGTCGGGCGAGACGGGCGGACGGTGAGGCGTCGGCGCCGGGGCCACGGGCGGCGCCGGGGCGATGGGCGGGGCCGGGGCGGGGCGGGTGGTGGGCAACGGCCCGAGGGGAATGTGGGCACGCACCCGAAAGCCGCCGCCCTCGCGGGCACCCGCCTCCAGCGTGCCGCCGAAAGCGGCCACCCGTTCACGCATGCCAATCAGGCCGTGTCCCCGGCCGTCGCTGGTGGCGCCCACGCCGCGTCCGTTGTCCTCGATTACGAGGATAAGGGCGGAGGCAGTCCACTGCAGCAGCACGGTGGCGTTGGCCGCAGGGCCGGCATACTTGAGTGCGTTGGTCAGGCTTTCTTGCACCACCCGATGCACCGCCAACCCCAGCCCGGGGGGCAGCACGTGCGGGGTGCCAACCCTGACAATGGAAGTGGGCAGTCCGGCCTCCACGACGGTGTTTATGAGGGAATCCAGGTCGGCGCCCATGGGCTGGGGCAGCCGCTCCAAGGCATCCATCTCGGGTGTGCGCAGCACCCCCAAAATGGCGCGCATGTCGGTGAGGGCGGCCCGCCCGATCTCGGCAATGGTGGTCAGGGCCCGCTCGGCGGCCCCGGGGTCGGCCGCGGCCGCGTACCGACCGCCGTCGGCCTGCGCGATCACGACGGACAGCGAGTGGGCGACGATATCGTGCATTTCCCGCGCGATGCGGGTGCGTTCGGTGGCGGCGGCCGCGGCGGCCTCGTGGGCGCGCATATCCCCGGCCGCGGCGGCTTGGGCGGCGGCGGCGGCCGCGGCCTGCCGGGTCAGGCGGTGGCGCCAACCGAGCGTGGCGGCGGTGTGCATCGCGGCCAGGGCGGTGGCTGCCACCACTAGGCCGGTGGCCGTGGAGATAGTGTGCCTATCCAGGAGCACGGTGAGCAGAATGACCATGACGGTGGCCAGCCCCAACGCACTGTGGACAATGAGCGGGGCACACCGCGCAGCAACCCCCCACAGGGCCACCGGGAGCAGCAACGCGGCGGGCGGCACCGCCGCCATGCTCAAGACGGGAAAGACGGCGGCCAGCAGGCTCAGAAAGAAGGGCACCAGCGGGTGGCGCCGCAGGAGCACGACCGCCCCGCCCGCCCCCGCGGACAATAGGGTGCCAGCGACCTGGAGCAGGGGAGTTAGTCCAGCATCGGGTTGCGGCAGCGCCACCGCATCAACCGCGGTGAACACCAACATGCAGGTCACCGCCAGGCCCCCACGCAGGAAATCGGCACCGTCGACCGCCGGCCGCGGGCTCGTCGGCGGCGGCAAGAACGGACGGGGATGTTGGCGGGCCACGCCACCACCCTAAAGTGCCACGCTGCCCACAGCGTCCCCCTTCGGGCGGAGCAGCCCAGCTGGATGGGGAATGATGTAGCCCATGGAATTTGAGGTTGCTGCCCAAAGAGTGCAGGAATTGCGGGCCACCCTGCAGGCCGCGAGCGCGGAGTATTACGACACCGAACGCGAGGATGTGCAGGCCCTGACCTTTTCGGACGCCGAGTACGACGCACTCATGCACGAATTGCGGGACCTGGAGGCGCGCTTCCCGACCCTGCAAACCCCGCAGTCGCCAACGCAGCGGGTGGGGGGCACAGCGCCGGGCGCCACCAGCTCGTTTGCCCCGGTGACGCACGGCGAGCGCATGCTGAGTTTGGAGGACGTCTTCTCCCTGGACGAGGTGGCGCAGTGGGTCACGCGCGTGGGAGCCGACCAGTCCCCAGTGACCGCCGAGGTCAAGGTTGACGGTCTGGCCGTGTCCCTCACTTACGAGCGGGGCGTGCTCACGCGGGCAGCAACGCGGGGCGACGGCCGGGTCGGGGAGGAAGTCACCGCACAGGTGAGCACCATCCACGGTATTCCCGCCACGCTCGCCGGGCGAGACCACCCCGAGCTGGTGGAGATCCGGGGGGAGATTTTCTTCCCGGTGGACCTCTTTGCCCAGATGAACGCTGAGCGGCAGGCCGCCGGGCTGCCAACATTCGTCAACCCGCGCAACGCCGCGGCCGGCTCGGTGCGGCAGAAGGATCCGCAGATCACCGCCGCCCGGCCGCTGCGGTTCCTGGCCCACGGCGTGGGCGCCTGGCAGCAGCCGTCGGGCGGTGCTCCGGACACCCAGTCGGAGCTGTACCGGCTGTTGGCCGCCTGGGGGGTGCCGGTGGCCCCCCAGACGCAGGTGGTGCAGGGCGTGGACCAGGTGCTGGAATTCATTGACCACTGGGGGCAGCGGCGCGCCGAGATCGAACACGAGATCGACGGCATCGTATTGAAGATCGATTCCTTTGCCCGGCAGCGGGAACTGGGGACCACATCGCGCACGCCACGCTGGGCGGTGGCCTACAAGTATCCGCCGCAGGAGGTGCGCACCCGCCTGCTGGACATTGCCGTCGACGTGGGCCGCACCGGCCGGGTCACCCCGTACGGGGTAATGGAAAAGGTGCTGGTGGCAGGCAGCTACGTCTCCCACGCGACCCTGCACAACGGCTTTGAGGTGGCCCGCAAGGACGTGCGCATCGGGGACCTGGTGGTGTTGCGCAAAGCAGGCGATGTCATTCCCGAGATCGTCGCCCCCGTCGTCTCGCAGCGCGACGGCACCGAGCGCATCTTCCAGATGCCGACCACTTGCCCGGCCTGCGGGGCGGAGCTGGCCCCCACCAACGAGGGGGAAAAGGACCTGCGCTGTCCCAACGTGGCTGCCTGCCCCGCGCAGCTACGCGGCCGGATCGAACACTTGGCGAGCCGCGGTGCCCTGGATGTGGAAGGACTGGGGGAGGAGGCCGCCCGGGCCTTGACCAACCCGGATGCCACCCGCACCGCGGCGGTTGAGGCGCTCGCGGGCGGGGCAGGTTTGTGGATTGATGATGCGCGGCACGTGTTGAGTTCGGCGCAACTGGCGCTGCCTCCGGCCGAGCGGTTGGACGCCGCCCGGGCGTTGGTCGACGAGTGGGCGCCGAGCCAGCAGGCCCCGCTGACGAGTGATGCCGGGGTATTTGCCCTGCGCCCCCAGGATTTGCAGCAGGTGCGGATCTATCGTCCGGCCCGTTTTGCCAAGGCGCAGGAAGGCGACTGGCATTTCGTGCGGGCGTTTTGGACCACCCCGTCGGCGCCCCGCAAAGACGGCACGGTGGCCAAGCCGTCGGCTCCCTCACGCTCCACGTTGCAGATGCTGGACAACCTGGCCGCGGCGAAAGGCAAGGAGCTGTGGCGTTTCTTGGTGGCGTTGTCGATTCGACACGTCGGTCCGGTGGCGGCCCGGGCGTTGGCGGCAGAGTTCGGATCTTTGAACGCGATTGCGGCCGCCAGTGTGGAGGAGCTCTCCGCGGTGGAGGGCGTCGGGCCGGTGTTGGCCGCGTCGGTGCGACAGTGGCTGGCAGACGAACACAATGCCGCCACGGTCGCGGCCTGGCGGGAGGCCGGGGTGGCCTTTGCCGACCCGGCGCCGACGGCGGCGGAGCAATCGGTGGCGGACGCCCCCGCCGTGTTGGCGGGCCTGACGATCGTTGTCACGGGCACCCTCAGCGGTTTCACGCGCGAGGAGGCGGCGGCCGCCATTGTTGCCCGCGGCGGGAAGGCGGGCAGCTCGGTGTCGAAGAAGACGGACTACCTGGTGGCCGGGGACAAGGCCGGGTCGAAGCTAAAAAAGGCCGAGGCGCTGGGGGTGCCGGTGCTGGGGGAGGAGGAGTTCAACGAGCTGCTGGCGCGCGGGCCGGAGGCCTGAGACGGGCCGTCCGTCGGGCCGCCCCCAGTGTGGGCGGCCCGGCAGGACTCGCGCTCGCGGCGGCTGCCAGCGGTAGCGGCTGGGCGGGCCAGGCGGCCCCGCCCAGCTACATTAGGGGTGCCAGGGGCCGCAGCAGGCGCTCGCCGAGACGGTGCAGGTAGGGCCGGGCCTGCCACTCGTTCCAGGTCAGGCGGCGGGACTGGGACAGGTCCCGACGGAAGACCCCTTCCATCACGGAGGCGTACCGTTTGGAGACGAACTCCAGGTTGATCTCGTGGTTGCCGGTCAGGGAGAGGCGGTCAATGTTGGCGGTTCCGACGGTGGCCCACCGCCCGTCCACCGTCGCGGTCTTGGCGTGGATCATCGCGCCCTGGTAGAGCCAGATTTCCACCCCGGACTCCAACAGGCGCGTGAAGTGGGCCCGTGCCACCCAGTCGGCGACGACGTGGTTGGAGATCTCGGGAATGAGCACTTTGACGTCCACCCCCCGCCGGGCGGCAGCGATGAGGCTGCCCATGATTTCTTGGTCGGGAATGAAGTAGGCCTGTGTGATCCAGATGCGTTCCACCGCCCGGTCGCAGGCGTCGATGTAGAGGCCCCGCACGGGAAAGAGAAGCTTGGCGGGGGAGTTTTGCGCCGCCCGAATGCGGGCATCCCACTCGCGCGCCCCCCGGTCAGGCAGCGGGGTGTGTTTGTTGTCCCGGTAGAGGTTCCAAAAGTCGGTGAAGGCGTTGTCGAGCTCCCACACGCTCGGTCCGGTGATCTGCACGTGGGTGTCGCGCCACGTCTCCCGGTACAGCCCGCCGATGTTGTAGCCGCCGACGAACCCAGTGGTGGAGTCGACCACGAGGATCTTGCGGTGGTCGCGGCCGAAGTGGCGGGGGGAGAAGGACAGCATGCCGCGGTTGAACACGGGGATGCGCAGCACCTGCAATTTGCGCAGCCGGGGGAAACGGAAGAAACGGGGATCGACAACCAGATTGCCTAGGGCATCGTAGATGATCCGGACATCCACGCCGCGGCGCGCGGCCGCCAGCAGCTCGTCCTTGAAGGCCTGTCCCCACTGGTCAGATTTCCAAATGTAGGTCTCGAAGTAGACCCGGTTCTTGGCCTGCCGGATGGCGGCAAGCATCGCGTCGTAGAGGGCGCGGGCGTCGGTGTAGGTGGTGACCGAGCTGGCTGCCACCCGCACGGAGCGCGGCGGGGCGGTGAGGAACGAGTCGGGTTCGCTTTGGCGGCGGCGTCGGAGCCAGTCGGCGGTAATCACGGAGGCGACGGCGCCTGCCTGCGCCACGACTATGCCGGTAATCCACCACTTGGCGGCGGTCGTGATTTGTCGCCGGGTGGGCGGGGCGAGCAGACGAAGTCCCAGCTTTTGACGCCACGTGTTCATGGGCAAATCTAAGCAGAGGATGCGGTCAGGCAGGCACCGCCTCGCTAGGATGGCGCCATGACCACCTTTTCCACCGCCGAGGTCGCCCGCGTGGCCGCCCTGGCGCGCATTGAATTGACTAGCGAGGAGGTGGAGCGGCTCGCCGGCGATTTGCAAGTCATCACGGCTTCGATCGAGCGGGTGAGTGAAGCCGTGTCCGGTGATGTGCCGGCCACGAGCCACCCGCTCCCCCTTACCAACGTGATGCGTGATGACAACATCGTGCCGACTTTGGGGCAGGCCGCCGCCCTGGCGGGGGCCCCGGCTGCCGAGGACGGCCGGTTTGCCGTGCCACAGATTTTGGGGGAGGAAGCGTGAGCATTATTCGCTCTTCGGCGGCGCAGCAGGCCGCCGCCCTGGCGGCGGGCGAGCTCAGCGCCGTGGAATTGACGCAGGCGCACCTGGAGCGGATCGCGGCGGTCGACGACGCCATTCACGCCTTCCTGCACGTCAACACGGAGGAGGCCCTGGCAGCCGCAGCGGAGGTGGATGCCAAGCGGCAGCGGGGTGAGGAACTCCACCCGCTGGCCGGGGTGCCAATCGCTGTGAAGGACGTGGTGGTAACCAAGGGGCAGGTGACGACGGCGGCCTCCAAGATGCTGGAAGGCTGGATTCCGCCGTACGACGCCACCCTGGTGCGCAAATTGCGGGCGGCGGGCCTGCCGATTCTCGGCAAGACCAACATGGATGAGTTTGCGATGGGGTCTTCCACCGAGCACTCGGCGTTTGGTCCCACCCGCAACCCGTGGGATCAGGAGCGCATCCCCGGAGGCAGTGGGGGCGGCTCGGCGGCCGCGGTGGCCGCGTTCGAGGCGCCACTGGCGATCGGCACCGACACGGGAGGCTCCATCCGGCAGCCGGCCGCGGTGACGGGCACGGTGGGGGTCAAACCCACGTATGGGGCGGTTTCCCGCTACGGCTTGATTGCGATGGCCTCCTCGCTGGACCAGGCGGGGCCGTGCTCGCGCACCGTGCTGGACTCGGCGCTGCTGCAGGAGCTCATCTCGGGACGCGATCCGCTCGATGCCACCTCGTTGCCCGACCGCCACACCGGGCTGGTGGAAGCGGCGCGGGATGAACGGGACTTGACCGGCTGCAAGATCGGTATCGTCAAGGAACTGACCGGCGACGGCTACGCCCTGGGGGTGCGGGCGTCGTTTGAGGCCGCGGTAGAGCTGCTGGTGGGGCACGGGGCTGAGGTAGTGGAGGTCTCCTGCCCGTCGTTCGTCCACGCCCTGGATGCCTACTACTTGATTATGCCGGCTGAGGCGTCGTCAAACCTGGCGAAGTTTGACGGGATGCGGTTCGGGCTCCGCGTCGAACCCAGCGAGGGGCCGGTGACGGCCGAGCGGGTGATGGCCGCGACCCGCGGGGCGGGCTTCGGGCCGGAAGTAAAGCGCCGCATCATTCTGGGGACCTACGCGCTGTCGGCTGGGCACGTCGACGCGTTCTACGGGGCGGCCCAAAAGGTGCGCACCCTGATCCAGCGCGACTTTGAGGCCGCCTTCGCGCAGGCCGATGTGCTCGTCTCGCCCACCGCCCCCACCACGGCCTTTAAGTTTGGGGCCAAGGTGGACGACCCGATGGCCATGTACCTCAACGACGTGGCCACCATTCCGGCGAACCTGGCGGGGGTGCCGGGGTTGTCGCTGCCGTCGGGCTTGTCGGACGACGGCCTGCCTGTCGGCTTCCAGATCTTGGCCCCGGCCCGGCAGGATGCGTTGGCCTACCGGGTGGGTGGGGCCCTGGAACGACTGTTGGAGGCCACGTGGGGCGGGGCGCTGTTGGAGCGCGCTCCCGAGATTAAGGAGGCGGCGGCGTGAGCGAGCTGCTGGATTACGACGAGGTCACTGCCCGCTTCGACCCGGTGCTCGGCATCGAGGTGCACGTGGAGCTGGGCACGGCCACGAAGATGTTCGACGGGGCCCCCAACACGTTTGGGGGCGAGCCAAACGAGAACGTCACCCCGGTGTCGCTGGGGCTGCCCGGTTCGCTGCCGGTGGTCAACGGCGAGGCGGTGCGCTCGGCGATCCTGCTGGGCATGGCGCTCAACTGCCAGATCGCTGACTCCTGCCGGTTTGCGCGGAAGAACTACTTCTACCCGGACGTGCCCAAGAACTACCAGATTTCGCAGTACGACGAGCCGATCGCCTTTGACGGCTACCTCGATGTGGAGTTGGACGACGGCGAGATCTTCCGGGTGGAGATCGAACGCGCTCACATGGAAGAGGACGCGGGCAAGAACACCCACGTGGGCGGTTCGACGGGCCGCATCCAGGGGGCCGACTACTCGCTGGTGGATTACAACCGGGCCGGGGTGCCGTTGATCGAGATCGTCACGCGGCCGATTACCGGGGCCGGGGCGCGGGCCCCGGAGGTGGCGCGCGCCTACGTGCAGCACCTGCGCGACATCTGCCGGGCGTTGCAGATTTCGGAGGCCCGCATGGAGCGCGGCAACGTCCGCGCGGACGTGAACGTGTCGCTGCGGCCCAGCCCGAGCGCGCCGCTGGGCACCCGCACCGAGACGAAGAACGTCAACTCGTTTAGGGCCATTGAACGGGCGGTACGTTACGAGATGTCTCGGCAGGGCGCGCTCTTGGCGGCCGGGCAGGCCGTGACCCAGGAGACCCGGCACTGGCACGAGGACACCGGCACCACCTCGCCGGGTCGCGAGAAGAGTGACGCGGAAGACTACCGGTACTTCCCGGAACCGGATCTGGTGCCGATCGTGCCCGACCCCGCCTGGGTGCAGTCGCTGCGCGACTCCCTGCCGGAGTTGCCTGCGGTGCGGCGTCGGCGGCTGCTCGCCGAGTGGGGCTGCACCGAGCTGGAGATGCGCGACGTGCTGAATGCCGGGGCGCTGGACCTCGTGGACGCGACCGTGCAGGCGGGGGCCAGCCCGGCCGCCGCCCGCAAGTGGTGGCTCGGTGAGCTCGCGCGCGAAGCCAACGAGCGGGGGGTGGAACTCGGGCAGTTGCCCGTCACCCCGGCGCAGGTGGCCGAGTTGAGCGAGCTGGTGGCCGAGGGCAAGCTCAACGACAAGTTGGCCCGGCAGGTGCTGGCGGGCATGCTGGCCGGGGAGGGCTCGGCCCGCGAGGTCATGACCGACCGCGGGCTGGAGGTGGTCTCCGACGACGCGGCGCTGCTGGCCGCGGTCGACGAGGCACTGGCCGCCCAGGGTGACGTCGTCGCCAAGATCCGGGCCGGGAAGGTGCAGGCCGCCGGGGCCATCGTTGGCGCTGTCATGAAGGCCACCCGCGGGCAGGCCGACGCCGCGCGGGTGCGAGAGCTGGTGCTGCAGCGCGCCGCGGAAGGCTAAGTTGGCAACTGGCGGGCCGGGAGCGGCGAGCTCCCGGCCCGTTGCCGTGCCTGCCGTCGCGGGGCGAGGCAGGCCCATCCACGGTGGGGCGCGTGTGTGGGGGAGAACCAAAAAGTGGGGTAGGCGGCGGTGAAACCGCTGCAAGATCGTCCACCTGCGACCAGTGGACTACCGGCCAAGGCCCGATGGGGTCTACCTTTGCCTGCGGGCGCCCACTCATTGCGGGTGAGTCTGCAGCACGCGGGCCAAGCGCTCAGGTGAACAGTGGCGCTGTCGCGCCCGAGGGAGTAAGGAACTGTTATGGCTCAGCCGTCACCCAGCTACACCGTCGTCCTGCGCCTGGAGGCCAATGCTTCCCAGGCCGACGCTTCGACGATCATCGAGAAGGTCACGAGCACCGGCGGCATCGTGATGGGGCTGGATGTGGCTGACGCCGAGGACGGCCGCATCGCCTACGACTTAACGTTTGACGCCCGCGACTCGCAGCACCGCCTGGAGGTCGTCGGTCTCTTGGAAAACCTGGCGGGGGTAAAGGTCCTGACGGTTGGGGACTCGACGTTCCTATCTCACCAGGGGGGCAAGCTGGAGATCGCCTCCCGGGTGCCGCTGCGTAACCGGCGGGACTTGTCGCGGGCCTACACCCCGGGGGTGGCGCGGGTGTGTCAGGCGATCTACGACACCCCGAGTCGGGCGCGGGACCTGACCATCAAGCGCAACACGGTGGCCGTGGTGACGGACGGCACTGCGGTGCTTGGCATGGGCAACATCGGCCCGGAGGCATCACTGCCGGTGATGGAGGGCAAGGCCGTGCTGTTTAAGCAATTTGGTGGCGTGGATGCCTGGCCGGTGCCGCTGGCCACGACCGACGTGGACGAGATCGTGGCCATTGTTAAGGCGATTGCGCCGGCCTACGGGGGCATCAACCTGGAGGACATCTCGGCGCCCCGCTGCTTCGAAATCGAGGAGCGGCTGCGGGCCGAGCTGGACATCCCGGTGTTCCACGACGACCAGCACGGCACCGCCATCGTCACTCTGTCGGCTTTGATCAACGCACTGAAGGTGGTGGGCAAACGGATTGAGGATGTGCGCATCGTCATTTCGGGCGTGGGGGCCGCCGGTTCGGCGATCGCCAAACTACTGATGGCGCAGGGGGCGCGGGACATCGTGGGCTACGGCCGTACCGGGGCACTGAACGGCGAGCAGACGCAGGGCATGAACCCGCACCGCGAATGGCTGGCGAAGAACACCAACCCGCGGGGAGTGACGGGGTCCTTGGTGGACGGCCTGGCGGGGGCGGATGTCTTCATCGGGGTGTCGTCGGGCAACCTGTTCCCGGCGGAGGTCATCAAGACCATGGCGGCGGACCCGATCGTCTTCGCGATGGCCAATCCGACGCCGGAGGTAGACCCGATCGAGGCCGCCAAGTACGCGGCGGTGGTGGCGACCGGGCGTTCCGACTACCCGAACCAGATCAACAACGTGTTGGCTTTCCCGGGGCTCTTCCGCGGGCTGCTCGACGCGGGTGTCAAGGACATCACCAACGAACTCCTGCGGGTGGCGGCGGTGGCGATTGCCGAGGTACTGAGCGAGGACGAGATCAACTCGGCGTACATCATTCCGGGCGTTTTCGACCCGCGCGTGGCCAAGGCGGTGGCGGCGGCGGTGACCGCGTCGGTGCACTAAACGCGGCAGTTGTGCGAGCGGGGGCGGTGACCAACACGGGCACCGCCCCCGCATTTTCGTTGCAAAATCAAGGAAAAACTTCGAAGTGATCTGCTTCACAGCAGTTCGGGTTGACAGTGGGGAGTGTGGTGGCGTAGTGTTTCTTCTTGCCGCCGCGGAGGTTTGTGTGACTGGCGCGGTTGGTAATTCACCTGATTGATTGGCTCCTTTGTGGGGTTGGTTGGTTTGTGTGGGTGTTGTTTGGGAACTCAATAGTGTGTTTGTGTTTGTTTTTGTGTGTTTGTTTTTGCCTGGCTCTGTTTTGGGGTTGGGTGTTTTTGTCAGGGTTTCTGGCTTGGACCGTTTATGGTTTTTGTTGGAGAGTTTGATCCTGGCTCAGGACGAACGCTGGCGGCGTGCTT
>NZ_MQVS01000030.1 GCF_001907235.1 Buchananella hordeovulneris | reverse complement strand
GCCCAGACCGGGCATACCCATCACCCCACCCATGGGCGCTACCCGCCCCACCGCCGCAGCGGTGGAAGATGGGCCCAGGCGGGAGGCCAAGGCCGCCCCACCCGCACTAACCCCACCCAACACCCCACCAGCCAAACCATGACTGGGTGGTTTGGGCAGGCCCGGGATGTGGTAGTCACTGCGCCAGGCCGGGGAATCCAACTGATTGACCGCCGGCGGGGTATAACCCGTCACCGGCCCATCAGGCCGCAACTGCAAATGCACCTTCGGCATCGGGCCAATCCCCGCTTCCCCACCCCCCGACACGCCCGGCAAACCCGGGCCAACCGGAGCCAGTGGCTGGCCAGACACACCCGGACCAAAACCAACCGGCCCACCCGGACCTCCAGACAACACCCCACCCGGCAGACCCGGACCACTCGGCAGGCCCGGGCCACCCGGCAACACCCCACCACGCAGGCCCGAACCACCCGGAACCCCCGGCATGCTCGGGCCACCCGGCACACCCACACCAGGCAGGCCACCAGACCCACCAAAACCACCACCA
>NZ_MQVS01000003.1 GCF_001907235.1 Buchananella hordeovulneris | reverse complement strand
AACCAACCCCAAACAAATGAGACCAGCCGACCCGATGGCCCCCAGACACAACAACAAACGCCATCACATCCAGGAAAATCAATCACCCAGCAGCTTTACCAACCGCTCTCGGCGACAGGGAGAAACTTTAGCAGCACCCGCCCGCCTCGTGTCAACTCGAGTCGGCATGACCTGAAGCACATTTGCCCACTCGGCGGCTTTTGTCCCGATAATTCGCCGAAAAGTCGACCCACCCGGCGGCCACCACCACCGCAATGTCGTCGTTTACTGGTCGACAGACGGTGAACTGGTCCGCGCAGTTGTGGGACCGCCCACAGCTCAACTACACGTGTAACAGTGAGGCGGTGGACACCTACTGGAATCACAACACCGCCTACCACCCGTGGATCTTGCGGCAGGCTGCCTCCTGTGCCGCCCGCGACGCGGTAGACGTCGGCTGCGGTGAGGGTTTGCTGGTCGAGCGGCTGGCCGGGGTCGGCATCAATGTGGTGGGGCTGGAGCCGGATCCCGCGGCCGCCACTCGCGCGCGGCTGCGCCTGGCCGACCAGCCACGGGCGCAAGTCCTGCAGCTTGACTTTGTCTCGTTTCAGCCCAGCGAGCAGTCTTACGATTTGGTGACCTTTGTGGCAAGCCTGCATCACCTCGACGCCGAGGTGGCTTTCCGCCAGGCACGGACTTGGCTGCGACCGGGCGGAATGTTGCTGGTTGTTGGTCTGGCCGCCAACAAGTCTCTGAGCGACTGGTGCTGGTCCGCGGGGCAATTTCCCGCCGCACGGCTGGGCTCTTGGTGGCGGCGTGAGACCCGGGACCTCGGCGTGCAGGTGGCACCGCCGACCATGAGCGTGGCCGAGGTACGGGCGTTGGCACGCCGTCTCCTCCCCGGCGCACGCCTGCGCCGAGGACTGTACTACCGCTACTTGCTGTCCTGGCGCCGCCCCTAGGGCGGTGCCCGCGCGGGTTTGGTGGCCGCACCCTTCGAGGTGGTCAACAAACTCGGGGCACAACGGCGCCCGCGCAGGGCAAGTGCGAGCGCACCCCCAGGTCGGCACACCGAAGTATCACCGCAGCCCGGGGGCGCGGCCGCTAACCGAGGTTACTGGCTGCGCACCACCGCGAGGTTGCGCTTGCCCTTGCGCACCAATGCCAGGCCACCGGCCAGCAGGTCGGCCTGTCTCAGCGGCGCATCTTCGTCCGTGACCTTGACGTTGTTGAGATAGGCCCCGCCAGCCGCCACCGTCTTGCGGGCTGCGCTCCGCCCCTTTTCCAGACCGGCGGCCAACAGTGCATCGACAATGGTGGAGGCACCCACCGTGATCGTGCCGCTCGGCAACTGGGCGGTCGCCTCGCTCAGGGTGCGCTCGTCCAGCGCCGTCAGGTCACCGCTGCCCCACAGTGCCGCGCTGGCCGCCTCAACCGTGGCCGTGGCCTCCGCGCCGTGCACCAGGGTCGTTACCTGGCGGGCCAGCTCCCGCTGGGCGCGTCGCTGCTGCGGCCGCTGCGCTACCTCTGCCGCCAACGCCTCGATCTCGGCGTGGCCCAGGAAGGTGAAGATCTTCAAGAACCGCACCACATCGGCGTCGTCCTGGCCGAGCCAGAACTGGTAGAAGGCGTACGGGCTCATCATCTGCGGATCCAGCCAGATGGCCCCGCCCTCGGACTTGCCAAACTTGGTGCCGTCAGCCTTGGTGATCAGCGGCGTCGTCAGGGCGTGCACCGCTCGCCCTTCGGCCTTACGAATCAACTCCACACCCCCCAGCAGGTTGCCCCACTGGTCGTTACCGCCCGTCTGCAGCGTCACGCCGTGGCGCCGGTGCAGCTCCAGGAAGTCGTTAGCTTGCAGCAGCTGGTAGGAAAACTCGGTGAACGAGATGCCCTCGTCGCTGGCCAGGCGGCGCGCCACCGTGTCCTTGGCCAGCATAGTGCCCAGTCGGAAATGCTTACCGATGTCACGCAGCAAGGCGATAGCGCTCAGGGAACCCGTCCAGTCGTAGTTGTTGACCATGACGGCGGCGTTGTCCCCCTCGAAGGACAAGAATCGTTCGATCTGGGCCCGCAGGGACTGCGCCCAACTTGCGACGACGTCGGCTTCGTTCAAGGTCCGCTCCCCGCTCATGCGCGGGTCGCCAATCAGGCCGGTGGCGCCCCCGACGAGCGCAATCGGCCGGTGGCCAGCGTTTTGCAGGTGCCGCATGACGATCAACTGCACGAGGTGCCCGTGGTGCAGGGAAGCCGCCGTCGGGTCGTAACCGGTATAGAAAGTGAGCGGGCCGTCCGCCAGGGCGCTGCGCAGCGCCTGCAGGTCGGTGTGCTGGGCGATCAGACCTCGCCAGGCGAGCTCGTCCAGGACGTCAGCCACGATCTTTCCTTTCCTTCACAGATGTTGCCAGCAGGCAGTTTAGTCTTCCTCGCCGCCCTCTGCCTGCCGCGCCCATTCCTGCACCTGCCGCAGCGCGGCCGCCAGCTGCTCGCGCTGCTGCGAGACTCGGCTGGGGGCCGTCCCGCCCGGAGTGTCGCGAGCCATCACTGCGCCAGCGGCCGTCAGCACCTCGCGCACCCCCAGCAGTTGGACGCCGCCGATTTGTTCCAGCTCCGCGTCGGTGAGGTCGACCAGTTCCTTGTCAGCGGCTTCGGCGACCCGCACACACGCACCGGCCACCTCGTGGGCGACTTTAAAGGGCACGTTGCGCTTGACCAGCCACTCGGCGATATCGGTGGCCAGGCAAAAGCCTTGTGGAGCCTGCGCAGCCATGCGGGCATAATCAAACCGGATGGTGGCGACCATGCCCGCCACCGCGGGCAGCAGCAGGGTCAGGTTGTCTATCGCGTCAAAGACCGGTTCCTTGTCTTCCTGCAGGTCTCGGTTATAGGCCAAGGGCAGGCCCTTCAAGGTGGCCAGCAGCCCGGTCAGGTCCCCGAGCAGGCGCCCGGCCTTGCCACGAGCCAGCTCAGCGATGTCGGGGTTTTTCTTCTGCGGCATGATCGAAGAACCAGTAGAAAAGGCGTCGTCCAGCTGCAGGTACCCGAACTCGTGGGTGTTCCAGATGATGATCTCCTCACTCAGGCGAGAGAGGTTGATGGCCACGAGGCTGCAAATGAAGGCAAATTCGGCCACCACATCGCGGGCGGCTGTGGCGTCGATCGAGTTGGGCAGCGTCCCGGCAAAGCCGAGTTCGCGAGCCACCTGCTCGCCATCCAGCCCCAACGTCGACCCCGCCAACGCCCCGGCACCGTACGGGCTGGCCGCGGCGCGCCGATCCCAGTCGACCAAACGCTGACAATCGCGCAGCAACGGCCAAGCGTGAGCCAGCAGCTGGTGGGCGAGCAGCACCGGTTGCGCGTGCTGCAGGTGGGTGCGCCCCGGCATAATGGCCTCGCCCGCTTGGGCAGCCTGTGCCGCCAACGCCTGTATCACCTGACTGATCAGGTTCACCAGGTGGCGGGCCTGCTCACGCAGGTACATGCGGATCAGCGCGGCTATCTGGTCGTTGCGCGAGCGGCCGGCCCGCAGCTTGCCGCCGACGGTCGGACCGATGCGCGCGATCAATTCCCGTTCGAGGGCCGAGTGGACGTCCTCATCGCCTGGCTGCGGGTGCAGGGTGCCCGCCGCCACTTCGGCGGCAAGCTCACGCAGCCCGGCGAGCATGGTCGCCAATTCGACGTCGGTGAGCAGACCCGCGCTGGCCAGGGCCCGGGCATGGGCCGCCGAGCCCCGCAGATCGTACGCCGCCAGCCGCCAGTCAAAGTGGGTGGATTTACTCAAGGCGGCCAGCGCGTCGGCCGGGCCGTGGGCGAAACGCCCGCCCCACAAAGTCCCCGCCATCACAGGTCTCCAATACCGAAATCAATGCCGTCTCCCTCGCGTTCAGCGCGGAAGGCCGCAAGCTTGGTGGTCATGCCGTAGATCTCAATGAAGCCGCGGGCCTGGGCCTGATCGAAGGTGTCGCCCGACTCGTAGGTGGCAAGGTTAAAGTCGTACAGGGCTTGGGCGGAGCGGCGGCCAGTGACGACGGCCCGCCCGCCGTGCAGCACGAGACGAATCTCCCCGGATACGTAGCGTTGGGTGTCGGCGATGAACTGATCCAGGGAGTGTTTGAGGGGCGAGAACCACTGACCGTCGTACACCAGCTCGGCCCAGCGGGAGTCCACCTGTTTCTTGAAGCGCGCCTGCTCGCGCTCGATGGTGACGTTCTCCAGCTCCTCGTGGGCCGCGATGAGAGCGATCGCACCGGGAGCCTCGTAAATCTCCCGCGATTTGATGCCCACCAGACGGTCCTCCACTAGGTCGATGCGGCCCACCCCCTGGGCGCCGGCCCGCCGGTTGAGTTCGGTAATCGCCTGCAGCGGGGTGACCGGTTGGTCGTCGATGGCCACGGGCACGCCTTTGTCGAAGCGAATGACTAGCTCGTCGGGCAGTGGCGGGTAGGCGGGATCGTCGGTGTAGTTGTAGACGTCTTTGGTCGGAGCGTTCCAGATGTCCTCCAGGTAGCCGGTTTCAATGGCGCGGCCCCAGACGTTCTGGTCGATGGAGAACGGGTTGGCTTTGGTCGTCTCGATGGGCAGGCTGTGCGCGACGGCATAGTCGATGGCCTTGTCGCGGGTCAGGGCGAGGTCACGCACGGGCGCGATGCACCGCAGGTCAGGCGCCAGGGAGGTAATGGACACCTCGAAACGCACCTGGTCGTTGCCCTTGCCCGTGCAGCCGTGGGCGACGGTGGCAGCGCCAAACTGGCGGGCGGCTCGCACCAAATGCTTGGCAATTACGGGCCGGGAGAGGGCCGAGACGAGCGGGTAACGCTTCTGGTACAGCGCGTTGGCCGCCAGGGCGGGCATGCAGTAATCGGTGGCGAACTCGTCGCGGGCATCGGCAATGTAAGCCTCTACGGCGCCGCAGTCCAAGGCGCGCTGGCGGATTACCTCAATATCCTCGCCGCCCTGGCCGACATCAACCGCCACGGCAATCACTTCGGCCCCAGTTTGTTCGCCGATCCAGCCGATGGCCACGGAGGTGTCTAGGCCACCGGAGTAGGCCAGCACCACGCGGGGTTTGCTCATGTTTGTACTCCTATTTGAGGGATGGGGAGGGAAAGGGGGCGTCAGGCGCTGCGCCCTGCCAGCCGCAGGAGCAGGCTGTGGGTTTCCTCGGCCTCTGCCTGGCCGCGGCAAACAATCAGAACGGTGTCATCGCCCGCCACACACCCGAGCACACCGGGCAGCACGTGCCGGTCGAGGGCGGCCGCCAGCAGTTGGGCCGCACCGGGCGGGGTGCGCAAAATCACCTGGTTGAGCACGGTATCCGCGGTGGCCAATAGGTCGGCAGCGCGGCGCGCCAGCTGGGAATCAACGGGTACCTCCGGGGTGGGGGCATCGGCGTCCGGCAGCCGGTAGACGCTGCGCCCGTTGGCGGTGCGCACTTTGGTGGCCCCCAGGTCAACCAGGTCCCGGGAGAGCGTGGCCTGGGTGGTGGCAATGCCGGCGGCCGCCAAGGCCGCCCGCAGCTGTTCTTGGGAGGCAATATCTCCCTGCTCGATCAGCCGCGTGATAGCGGCATGGCGACCGGTGCGGGAACGAGCGGTAGAGCTCACGGATTCTCCTCTCGGGTCAAGACGGTGTGGAGGGCGTGCGTGAATGAATCCGCCTCGGCGTCACTTAGCGTCAGGGGCGGGGCCAACCGGAGGGCGGTCGGGGTGACCGGGTTCACAAGGAAACCCGCCTCCTGCAGGGCGGCCGCAACGGGACCAGCAGTCCGGTCCAGTTCGAGGGCGAGCAACAAGCCGTGCGCGCGCACCTCAGTCACTCCCGGCAGCTGCGCGAGCTCGCGGGCCCAGCGCCCCGCCAGCTCCTGCACTCGCTCCAGCAGGTGTTCCTCCGCGATGACGTCTAGCACGGCCAGGGCCGCGGCGCAGGCCAGCGGGTTACCGCCGAACGTCGTGCCATGACTGCCGGGGCCGAGGAGGGAAGCAACCGCTGCGGTGGCCAAAATCGCGCCGATGGGGACCCCGCCTCCCAGTCCTTTAGCCAAGGTGATGACGTCGGGGCTGATCTCGGCGGCGCTGTGGGCGAAGAACCGGCCGGTGCGGCCGACCCCGGTCTGGATCTCGTCCACCACCAGCAGGGCGTCGGCGGCGCTAGTTAGCTCCCGGGCCGCCCGCAAGTAGCGGTGCTCCAGGGCCCGCACCCCGGCTTCGCCCTGAATGGGCTCAACGAACAGGGCGGCTACATCCCCCTGGGCCAGCTCCCGTTCCAGGGCAGACACGTCCCCGGCAGGCAGGAAAGTCACCGGCCGCATGAACGGAGCGAAGGGCTCCCGATAGGCGGCCTTGTGGGTCAGGGCTAGGGCACCGGTGGAACGGCCGTGGAAGGCGTTTTCGAGGGCGAGCAGCCGCGGACGGTGCTGCCCGCCGTGTAGCAACGCCAACTTCAAGGCCCCCTCGATGGCTTCGGTACCCGAGTTGGCAAAAAAGACCTGGGCGGGGGCGAAGGGCGCGAGTGCCGTCAACCGTTGTGCCAGTTCGACCTGCGGGCGGGTGGCGAAGAAGTTCGACACGTGCACCACGTCGGCCGCCTGCCGAGTGATCGCCGCCGCCAATGCCGGGTGACCGTGCCCTAAGGCGCTCACGGCGATGCCGCCAAGCAGGTCCAGGTAGCGCCGCCCGTCCTCGCCTAGCAGGTAGCAGCCCTGCCCCCCGGTGATCCCCAGTCGGGGCGGGCCGAAGGTGTTCATAATGTGCGTGGCGTGCCGCTCGACCAGGTTACTCATTGCCAGTTCCTCGCTTCCAGGCGCGAGACCTCGGTGCCGATGCCGGTGTCGGTGAATATCTCTAGGAGCACGGAATGGGGTTGCCGCCCATCAATGATGTGGGCTTGGGCTACCCCGCCACGCACCGCCCGTAGCGCCGCCTCCATCTTCGGCACCATGCCTGCCTCCAAAGTCGGCAGTAAGGCCGCAAGTTCGTCATCGGTAATCTCCGAGATGAGGGAGGTTTTGTCGGGCCAGGCGGCGTAGAGCCCCTCGACGTCGGTGAGCATCACCAATTTGCGCGCCCCTAGCGCGACCGCGAGCGCCGCAGCAGCCGTGTCCGCATTGACATTCAGGACGGTAGTGGCGTGGCCGATCTCCGGGGCGATGGAAGAGACGACGGGGATACGTCCGGCCGCCAGTAGCTCCAGCACCGCGGTCGGCTCGACCTCGACCACGTCTCCCACCAGACCAACATCGACCTGCTCGCCATCCACCTGGGCCAGGCGCTGGCGGGCTCGCAGCAGGCCGCCGTCTTCGCCGGAGATACCCACCGCCCGGGAACCGTGTTCGTTGAGCAGGGACACCAGGCCTCTTTGCACTTGCCCGGTCAGCACCATGCGGACCACGTCCATGACTTCGGGGGTGGTCACGCGCAGTCCGCCCCGGAACTCGGCTTGCAGGCCGAGGCGACTGAGCATGGCCGAGATCTGCGGTCCCCCGCCGTGCACCACGACGGGCCGCAGGCCGACGCGATGCAGGAACAGCACGTCCTTGGCAAAGGCCCGCTCCAGCTCCGGGTTGACCATGGCGTGGCCCCCGAACTTGATGACGACGATCGCGCCTTGGAATCGCTCCAGCCAGGGCATGGCTTCCAGGAGCACGGCTGCCTTGTCGGCGGCCGACAAGCCGCGCACTACTTCCGGGTGGGTTTGCAGGTGAGAGTTCATGTCGTGTATGCGCTGTTCTCGTGGACGTAGGCGTGTGTGAGGTCGTTGGTCCAGATAGTGGCTTGTGCGGCCCCGGCCCCCAAGTCGATGTCGATGGCAACGTCACGGGCGCGCATGTCTACCTGCGGGGTGGCGGTGGCCTGCCCGGCGGCGCACACGGTCACCCCGTTGATGGTGACGGCGAGCTCGGCCGGGTCGAAGGGGGCTACATCGGCGGGGACGGTTCCGACTTGGGCGACGATGCGGCCCCAGTTCGGGTCGTTGCCGAAGATGGCAGTCTTGACCAGGTTGGAGCGGGCCACCGCCCGCCCCACCGCGACGGCAGCCTCCTGGCTGGTGGCGCCGCGCACGGTGATAGCGATGTCGTGGTTGGCACCCTCGGCGTCGCTGAGCAGTTGCCTAGCCAGGTCGCGGCACGCGCTCGTCAAGGCCTCGCCAAGTTGTGCCGGGGTGGCCCGCACGCCGCTGGCCCCCGAGGCCAGGACGAAGACGGTGTCGTTGGTGGACATGCACCCGTCGGAGTCCAAGCGGTCAAATGTCACTGCCGTGGCCTGCCGCAGGGCGGTGTCCAGCTCCGCCGCGGTGCACACGGCATCGGTAGTGAGCACCACCAGCATCGTGGCCAAAGCCGGAGCGAGCATGCCCGCGCCCTTGGCGATACCGCCGACGCTCCAGCCCTCCCCTGTGTTGACAAAAGTTTCCTTGCTGACCGTGTCGGTGGTGCAGATCGCCTGCGCGGCCGCCGTCCCGCCGTCAGCAGCTAGGGCGGCCACCGCGGCCGCAATACCGTTGTGGAAAAGCTGCTGGTTGACGCGGTGCCCGATGATCCCGGTTTGTCCCAACAGGATGTCGGTGGGGGCAACCCCGAGAAGGTCAGCGGTTTGCGAGACCGCCGCCTCCGCGTCGGCCCGGCCCGCCGGACCAGTGCAGGCGTTGGCGCACCCGGAGTTCAGCAAGACGGCGCGGGCGGTGCCGTCGGCTACGTGGCGGCGGGTCAAGTCGACGGCGGCCGCCCGCACCCGGTTGCGCGTGGTGAGCGCTGCCGCCACTGCCAGGGGACCATCGTTGACCACGAGGGCAACGTCTGGGCGCCCGGAGGCCTTCAACCCGGCGGTGACGCCCGCGGCCCGAAAGCCCGCTGGTGCGGTGAGAGGAGAGGAGGTCATGGGGCGACTCCGATCTGGGCAACGGCGGTGGTCTCAGGCAAACCCGCGGCGAGGTTTAGGCACTGCACGGCGGCCCCGGCTGTTCCCTTACCCAGGTTGTCGAGGGCGGCCTGCATGAGAGCCACCCCGGCCCGTTGGTCCACCCCGACTGCGAGCTGCGCCCGTCCGGTGCCGACTACCGGTCCGGTGGTGGGCCATTGCCCCAGCGGAAGCACCTCGACCAGTGCTTCGTCTTGGTAACACTGGGTGGTGGCCGCGTGCAGGGCGGCAGCATCGACACCAGGGGACAAGGGCGCGGTGATGGTGGCAAGAATGCCGCGGCTCACGGGCACCAACACCGGGGTGAAAGACACCCGGGGTGCGGCCGCGCCGACCACCTGGAGATTCTGCTCGATCTCCGGAATGTGTCGGTGGCTGCCGCCGACCGCGTAGGGCACGATGTTGCCGAGCGCCTGGCTGGCCAGCAGGTGGGGCCGCAGGGTTTTGCCCGCCCCGGAATATCCAACCGCTAGCACCGCGGTCAGGCGGGTGGCATCGATAAGGTCGGCGGCCACTGCCGCCTGGGTGGCCAGGGTGACGGCAGTGACGTTGCAGCCGGGGACCGCGATGCGGCGGGACGCGCGCAGCAACTCACGCTGTTGTCGGGGGCAGGTCTCTCCGGCGTGCAACAGTTCGGGCAGGCCGTAGGTCCAAGCGCCGGGGTAGGGCCCGCCGTACCACTGTTGCCAGGCTTCCGCGTCGGTCAGCCGGTGATCGGCACCGCAATCCAAGACGACGCCCTGGTATCCCAGGGCGTCGAGCTCGGCAGTCAGGCTGCCGGAGGCACCGTGCGGCAGCGCCATCACGATTGCGTCATTGTCGAGCAGTTGCGCAGGCTCGGATGGCTCCAAACTGCGGGCGGCCAACGGCCCCAAATGCGGATGGTGGTCGGCCAGTTTGCTGCCCGCGGAAGTCGCGGCAGTTAGGGAGGTGATCTCCACCTGCGGATGGCTCAGCAAGACCCGGAGAACTTCTCCACCCGCGTAGCCGGAAGCGCCGACAACAGCTATACGCAACACCATGCGTATAACTATACAGGCCTATGTATACTTTTCGGTCGGCTTGACTGTGACGTGCCCCACCCGCGACTTAGGCGCCGACGTGCTCCCGCAGCTGATCAGAAATGGACAGCGCCCACGCCCGCACCTTGTCCCACTCCCGGAAGTCTCCCTCGATGGCCCCGCCCAGGCGGGCGATCGACCGCTCGCGCAACGTCAGCTCCAACGGGTCGATCTTGCCGGCGAACGTGACGTTGTCAATGGGATCCAAGGCCACCAGGACCGGGCCGACCCGCGAGGGGTCACGCACGGCACCAGCCACAACGCCAGACATCCCCACCGAGAATGTCCACAACGGCAACCGCCGCAAGTCGGGACCAAAACGTTTCGCAAAATCGCGGGCCGCCTCCAGCCACTGGGTCATGTACACCCCGGAGCCGAGCACCACCGCGTCGTAACCGCTCAGCTTCTCCACTTCCTCGGGCCGCAGGCGTTCCACCTCGTGGCCCGCCTCTCCCAACACCCGCGCGATCTCGTCACCAATGCCGAACGCTGAACCGTGTTTGGAAGCCACCGCAACAAGAATTCTCATGCCCCCAGTATGCCGGACCATTACCGCCCATACCTAGGCACATCCGCCTAACAGCACGCAAAAAGTGGGGGCGGAACCTGTCCGCCCCCACCACCGCCCTGCGGCGATCAGCCGCGCAGCTGCCCGCCCACCTCGGCTTCCACCGCGCTGATCACGCGTCGCCGCGCCGTCGCGAGGTCGTCAGCAGTCAAGGTCCGATCGGCGGCCCGCAGTCGCACCGACACCGCCACCGCCTGCTGGTCGGCCGCGATCCCGCTGCCCGTATAGACGTCGAAAATATGCACGTCCTCCGCCAAGTCACCGAGCGCCTGCCGCACCACCTGCGCCACTGCGTTCGCCGGGCAGGTCCGTGCCACTACGAAGGAGAAGTCTTCCTTGGCGGCCGGGAAGGTCGAGATCGGCCGCGTGGTGAGCACCTCCGGCGCGGCAACGGTGAAGGCGGCCTCCACATTCACCTCGAACGCGCAGGTACGCGGCGGCAAGGAGAAGGCTTCGCACACGTCGGGATGCAACTCCCCGGCATAGCCCACACAAGTCTCACCGACCCACAGGGCCGCACACCGGCCCGGATGCCACGGCGCACGGCGTGCCTGCCGCACCTCCAGCTCCGCCCCGGCCACCCGCGCCAACAGCCGCACGGCCTCCACCGCGTCTGCCCAGTCGTAGGCACGCGACGGCACCAACGGGCCAGCCTGCTGCGCCTGGCCGACGAACACCCCGGCAGCGTGCTGGCACTGCCGCGGGGTGGCGGCAAACAGCTGTGCCAAAACTTCCTGCCCCGGCAGCTGCCCGCCCGCCACGGGGGCGGCGCCGCGCGCGGTGCTCGCCTGCGCCACCAACCCAAACTCGTACAAGGCGACACTATTAAGACCGCGCGAGACATTGCGGCGCGCCGCCGCCAACAAGGTCTCCAACAGGCTGGAGCGCAAGAACGGCGCATCGTCAGCCAGGGGATTAGCCAGCCGGAGTCGCACCCGCCGCTCGTCGTCAGCGTCGTAACCGAGCGCGTCGCTGACGTCCCCCACGAACGGGTCCGTCAGGATCTCACTCATGCCAGCCAGAGCCAGGGCCGCCGCCAGCTCCCGGCGCCGTCGCTGGGCATCCGTCAACCCGCCGCCCCCCGCAGTGACCGGCAGCAGCGAGCCGATGGCGTCGTAGCCCTTCAGGCGGGCTACCTCTTCCACGAAGTGGGCCGGACCCGTCAGGTCAGTGCGCCACGACGGCGGGGTCACCTGGCGCACCGGTCCGCTGCCGCTGACCTCGCACCCGATCTCGGCCAGCAGGGCGACGATCTCGTTCTCGGGCAGCTCCAGGCCGGTCAGGCGCGCGACCTCGGCCAGCGGGAAGTCCACCGGGGCTGGCAGGTGCGGCTGGCCCACGATGTGCAGCGTGGGGTCGGCCTCTCCCCCACCGTATTCCACCAAGAGGTCCACCACCCGCTGCGAAGCGATCTGGGGAGTCAAAGGATCAACCCCCCGCTCGAACCGCTTGGCCGCCTCGCTGGGAAGTTTGTGGCGCCGGGCCGTGCGCGCGACCGTCACCGGGTCGAAGTGGGCGGCCTCAATCAGCACATCCCGGGTGGTCGGGCCGACCTCGGAGGTGGCACCGCCCATGACCCCAGCCAAGCCCAACACCCGGCTGCCCAGCGTGTCCGGCGAGTCAGCGATCACGAGGTCTTCACCATCCAGCTGCCGGTCCACGTCGTCCAGCGTGCGCAGCCTCTCCCCCGGGCGCGCGCGTCGCACCACCAACGGGGCACTGACTTGGTCAAGGTCGTAGGCGTGCAGCGGCTGCCCGAGGTCCAGCATGACGTAGTTCGTGACGTCCACGGCCAACGAGATCGGCCGCATGCCCGCGTTGACTAGCCGCCGCACCATCCAGCGGGGAGTCGGCGCAGCCGGATCTATGCCGCGCACGATACGGGTGGTGAACACATCACACCCCGCCACCCCGTGAATGGGCGCCGCGTCCGCCAACTCCACCGGAAAGCCCTCGCCCTGCGGGGCGGGGGTGGTAAGCACCCCCGGCAACGCCGGATCCTTGAAAGCTGCGCCCGTGGAGTGGGAATACTCCCGGGCCAGGCCGCGCATCGAGAAGCAATACCCGCGGTCGGGGGTGATGTTGACTTCCAGCACCTGCGCCCCCAGGCCCAGCAGCTCCACCGCGTCCTGCCCCGGGAAAAACTCTTGGTCGGGCAGCAGGCGCGTGAGCACAATGATGCCGTCGTGCTCGTCGGAGAAACCCAGTTCCCGTTCGGAGCAGATCATGCCATCCGACCAATGCCCATAGGTCTTACGGCCCGCGATCGGGAACGGGCCGGGCAGCACCGTGCCCGGCAAGCTGACCACTACCCAGTCCCCTGGGGCGAAATTGTGTGCGCCACACACGATGCCGCGGCTGGGCAGCTCACTGGGCTCCTTCCCGGTGCCCGGCTCGTCGTTGTGCTCCCCCACATCAACCCGGCAGTAGTTGATGGTCTTGCCGTTCTTGTGCGTCTCGCTGTCCATCGTCAGCACTCGCCCCACCACTAGCGGGCCGGTGACCGCGGGGGGCCAGATGGTCTCTTCTTCGATCCCCACCTGTACCAGCGCGGCCGCCAGTTGTTCTGCCGTGGGAGCAGCGCTCAAGTCGACATGGTCGGCGAGCCATTCAAGATCGATGCGTGGCATTACTGGCCCCTTCCCGCAGGTCCGAACTGGGCGGAGAACCGCTGGTCCCCCTCAACGATGTCGTGCATGTCGGCGATCCCGTGCCGCAGCATCAAGGTGCGCTCCAGCCCCATGCCGAAGGCAAAGCCGGTGTATTCCTGCGGGTCGATGCCACAGGAGGCCAACACGTTGGGGTTGACCATGCCGCAGCCTCCCCATTCGATCCACCCGGCTCCGCCCTTCTTCTGCTCGAACCAAAAGTCCATCTCGGCGCTGGGTTCGGTAAATGGGAAGAAGGAGGGTCGCAGCCGCACTTTGGCGCTGGGCCCAAACATGGCGCGCGCGAAGTCGTCCAAAACTCCCTTCAAATGCGCCATGGTCAGCCCCTTGGCCACCGCCAGTCCCTCCACCTGGTGAAAAACCGGGGTGTGGGTGGCATCCAGCGCATCAGTGCGAAACACCTTGCCCGGGCAGGCGATGAAAAGCGGCGGTTGCCCCGCCAACAGCGCCCGCGCCTGTACCGGAGAGGTGTGGGTGCGCAGCACTAGGCCAGTGGCGGCAGCCTGCTCCCCTGCCACGGTCGGGTCCAGGTAGAAGGTGTCCTGCATCTGCCGAGCCGGATGGTCGGGCCCAAAATTGAGGGCATCGAAGTTAAACCACTCGTGTTCCACCTCCGGCCCCTCGGCAATCTGCCAACCAAGCGACACGAAGTAATCGGAGATTTCGTCGATCAGGGTGCTGAGCGGGTGCCGTGCCCCAGGGCGTACGCGGGCAGTCGGCACCGTGACGTCCACTTCTTCAGCGACCAGCGCCGCCGCTTTTTCCACCGCCTCCACTTCGCTGGTGCGGGCGGCCAGCGCCTGGGTCAGCCGCCCACGGGCCTGCCCCAGCAACTTTCCTGCCCGTCCCCGGTCCGCGGGCTCCAGGTCCTTGATCCCCCGGTTGGCCAGGCTCAACGGGGCCTTGTCCCCCAAGGTAGCCAGGCGTACCTCTTTCAACTCAGCCAGTGTGCTGGCTGCCGCAATGGCCGCGAGCGCGCTGTCAACGGCGGCGGCGACGCCTGCCTCGTCCAGCGGGCTAAGCATTGGGCTAGTCATTGGCTTCCTCCTCGTTTACCGCGCAAATCCTATCGGTTCTCCTGGGCGCCGTGGGGGCGGGTTCCAGTCGGCGGGTGCGAGCGGGGTGGAACAGACAGGAGGAATAGGCTGGTGGCATGACTGTGATGGCTGTGGGGCAAGTGGACCCAGTAGTTGGCGACATTGATGGCAATTTGGACCTCGCGGTGACCGCCGTGCGCGAGGCGGCGGGCCGGGGGGCGACGGTGGTGGCGCTACCGGTGGGGTGCCTGACCGGGCTGCCGGTGGGCGACCTGGCAGAGCGCTCGGCTTTCACGGCAGCGGTGGCGGCGGCCAGCCAGCGGCTGGCGGGCGCGGCCGCCGAGTTGGGGGTGGCGGTGGCCTTGGCTGATGGGCAGCCGGAGGCCGGTTTGGTGGGCGCGGCGGCCGAGGTGCGGGTTTTTGGCTCGCTGGCGGCGGCTGAGGCAGCCCCGGCTGGCGGCGAGCTGGTGGTGCTTGATGCGGTGCCCGCGCACGTCGGGAGCTTGGGTGACTTACGACGCCGGGTTCTGGCATTGGCTGGCCGGTGTGAGAAGTTGGCGTTTGCCAACCTGGCGGGCGCCACGGATGACGTCGTGTTCGCTGGTGGGTCGCTGGTGGCGGCGGGCGCGGTAAGTCAGGGCCGTTACCTGGAATCGGACCTGGTGCTGGAGGGCGAACGGCGGCCCGGACCGGTCTTGGCCGAGGCGGGGGTGGCAGAGATCGCCTACCGGGTGATTTGCGCGGGCTTGGCCGCCTACGGCCGGAAGAATGGGATAACTAAGGCCGTTTTGGGTTTGTCGGGGGGAATCGATTCGGCATTGGTGGCGGTGATGGCGGCCGACGTCTTCGGGGGCAGCAACGTGATCGGGGTCTCGATGCCGTCGGCCTACTCCTCGCAACATTCCCGCAACGACGCCGCGTTAACGGCTCACGTCAATGGCATCGACTATCGGGTCATCCCGATTGAGGAGCTGGTCTCCGCCTTCCAGGCCGCCAACCCGCTAACTGGGGTGGCGAGCGAGAACCTGCAGGCGCGGGTGCGGGGGGTGCTGTTGATGGGCATCTCCAATCAGGAAGGTGGCCTGGTCCTGGCCACCGGTAACCGGACCGAGGTGGCGGTCGGCTATTCGACGATTTATGGCGACACCGTCGGTGGTTACGCCCCGCTGGGGGATGCCGATAAGACCCTGGTGTGGCAGATGGCGCGGTGGCGCAACGAACTCGCGGACGCCCAGGGTGCAACGCCGCCGATCCCGGAGTCGTCGATAACGAAGCCGCCGAGCGCGGAGTTGGCCCCCGGGCAGCAGGATTCGGATTCGTTGCCGCCTTATGCGCGGCTTGATCCGCTGGTGCAGGACGCGCTGGTAGGCCAATACACCCGCAGCGAGTTGGTGGCCCGCGGACACCAGGCCGCCGACGTGGACCGTTTGTTTACCCTGGCGAGCCGGGCGGAGTGGAAGCGCCGCCAATACGCCCCTGCGCCCCAGTTGCACCCGCGCGGTTTCCGGCGGGGCCGCCAGGTGCCAATCACCTCGCGGTGGCGGGAGCAGGTCTAAGGTTTTGCCCATCGTCGATTACAAGGAGAGGGACGTGAACTTGTCGCTGGCGGAGAAGAAACGCGTGCGGATACATCATTTGCAGCAGGCGCGGGAAAACCACGAGAAGCTGACCATGTTGACCGCCTACGACGCGGTAACGGCCAGCATTTTTGATCGAGCTGGCATAGACCTGCTGCTGGTGGGCGATTCGATTGGCAATGTCATGCACGGCTACGACACGACGTT
Organism: Buchananella hordeovulneris; assembly: GCF_001907235.1. GTDB lineage: Bacteria > Actinomycetota > Actinomycetes > Actinomycetales > Actinomycetaceae > Buchananella > Buchananella hordeovulneris. Next base: position 296,488 of record NZ_MQVS01000003.1, on the reverse strand, counting down.
GCCGGTGGAGTTGGACGAAATCGTGGTGGCCACGCGGGCGGTGGCGCGCGTGACTCGGCGGGCGCTGGTGGTGGCTGACCTGCCGTTTGGCACGTACGAGGCCAGCCCCGCCCAGGCGCATGCCAGCGCGGTCAGGTTGATGAAGGCCGGGGCTAGTGCCGTGAAGCTGGAGGGTGGCGCGCGGGTGGCCGAGCAGGTGCGCCTGCTGACCCAGTCCGGTATCCCCGTCATCGGGCACTTGGGTTTCACCCCCCAGTTGGAGAACGCGTTCGGTGGGAAACGTATCCAGGGCCGGACCGATGCGGCGGCTGAGGCGCTGGTTGCTGACGCGGTGGCGCTGTCGCAGGCAGGTGCCAGCGCGGTGGTGCTGGAGATGATCCCCTCGGCGCTGGCGGGCCGCATCACGGAGGTGGTGGGGCTGCCCACGATCGGCATCGGCGCGGGACCAGCCTGCGACGGTCAGGTGTTGGTGTGGACAGATATGGCGGGCATGACCGATTGGTCGCCGTCGTTCGCCAAGCAGTTCGCGCAGTTGGGGGCCGCCCTGGAGGGTGCCGCCCGCACCTACGCCGAGCAGGTACGCGCCGAGAAGTTCCCGTCCCTTGAGCACTACTTCACGAAGTGAGTTCCATGCCGCGCTCAACCTTTGCTCCCCTCACCCCCGGCCGTCTCAGCCCCCGGCGGGCGGTGCCGAACCACATTGCTCGCCCCGAGTATCTTTTCCACGACGGCCCCGAGGTCGTCACCGCTCCCGAGGTGAAGTCCCCGGAGACGATCGAGAAGATTGCCGCCGCGGGGGCGCTCGCTGCCGCAGCGTTGGAGCACATCCGGCCCTTGTGTGTGCCGGGCACCACCACGGATGAGATCGATGCCGCCGCACACGAGTTCTTGGTGGCGGCGGGGGCCTACCCGTCGTGTTTGGGTTACATGGGTTTCCCCAAGTCGGTCTGCACCTCCCTCAATGAGGTGATTTGCCACGGCATTCCCGATTCCACCGTGTTGGTGGAGGGCGACATCCTGAACGTCGACATCACCGCCTACCTTGATGGCGTCCACGGTGACACCTGCACCATGTTTGAGATCGGGCAGGTCGACGAGGAGAGTCACCTGTTGATTGAACGCACCCGGGAGGCGTTGGCGCGCGGCATTAGGGCGGTGCGTCCCGGCCGGGAGCTCAACGTCATTGGCCGGGTGATCGAGTCTTACGCCAAGCGTTTCGGCTACGGGGTGGTGCGGGACTTCACCGGCCATGGGGTCGGGGAGGCTTTCCACTCGGGGCTGATCGTGCCGCACTACGACGCCGCCCCCGCCCACGCCGAGGTGCTGGAGGAGGGAATGGTTTTCACCATCGAACCGATGCTGACGCTGGGCACGTACGAGTGGGAGCAGTGGGACGACGGGTGGACGATCCTGACGGCGGACGGGAAGCGGACCGCCCAATTTGAGCACACTGTGGCGGTGACGGCGGACGGCGCGCGGATCCTGACGGCGGCCCCGGGCGCCGACTAGGATGCAGGCAAGTTTCAACGACGGAAGGCCCACTCATGGCATTGGCATTCGGTATCGACATTGGGGGCTCGGGCATTAAGGGCGCCCCGGTCGATCTGCAATCCGGGTTCCTGGCAGCCCCGCAGGTGCGTATCGACACCCCCCAGCCTTCCACGCCCGCAGCGGTGACTGAGGTGTGCCGTGAGGTAATCGCCGCGTTCGAGCTGCCGCCCGGCACTCCCATCGGTATTACCTTTCCCGGCCCGATAAAGCGCAATGTTGTGCGGTTCGTGGCCAACCTGGACCAGTCCTGGGTCGGGGTGGACGTGGCGGCGCAGATGCGGCAGACCCTCGGCACTGACGTGGTGGCGGTCAACGACGCGGACGCTGCTGGTTTTGCTGAGGTCGCCTTCGGGGCGGGGGCCGGGGTGGACGGACTGATCGTCGTTACGACACTCGGCACTGGCATCGGTTCAGCCTTGATCTACAACGGTGTGCTGATTCCCTGCTCGGAGCTCGGGCACGTGGAGCTGGATGGGGTCGATGCTGAGACGCGGGCGGCGGCCTCGGTGCGCACCGCCGAGAACTTGGACTTCCCGGCCTACGCGCAGCGGTTGCAACGGTACTACTCGCACATCGAGATGCTCTTCTCCCCTGACCTGTTCATTGTGGGGGGCGGGGTGAGCGCTCACCACGAGCAGTTCTTGCCGTTGTTGGACTTGCAGACCCCCATTGTGCCCGCCCAGTTGCGCAACGAGGCCGGCATCGTTGGGGGTGCGGCCCTGGCGGCCGCCCTGTCTGCGTAAAATTGCTGCGCCGAGCCATGCGGCCGGGGCTGCTGGCCGTGCTGGGCCTGCTGACTGCGGCGCTGCTCGGGGTGGGCTGCTGCCCACAGTGGGCGCCCCTGGCCTGGCTCACCACCCGTTTCGCCGTCGCCCACGCCCTCGCCTTCGGGCAGGTCTCAGCGCTGGCCCTGGGGGGTCTGGCCGTGCTGTGGGGCCTGCTCTGGTGGCTACTGGGCCGCGGGAGTGCCACTGGGTCCCGGCGCTCCCGCTGGGGAGCGGCCGGGCCCCTGGTGGTGGCCTGCGCCAGCCTGTTGCTGTTCGCGGCTTGGCTGGGGCCTCGGGCCGCTGCCCTGCCCCCGGTCGGCGAGGGCGGCCAGCTCCGCGTCGCAACCTGGAACGCCTACAACTCCTTCGGTCCCGCCGCGGCCCGGGCGCTCCTGCTGCAAGGGCAGGCCGACGTTGTCGTCCTGCCCGAGCAGGACGGCGACCCCCAGCTACTTAGTGACCTGGTCGACGTCGGTCTGCCCTCCACCGATTTCGCCGTGTTCACCTCCCCACCCACCGGCACCACCATCTCCCCCACCACGATCATCGTGCGCCGCCCCTCTTACGTGCCGGTGCCGGTGGCACAGACAACCTTCGGCACGGTACACCTGCGCGCCACCGACCCGGCGCTGCCCGACATCATCGGCCTACACACTGCTCCGCCGCTGCCTGGGCTCATGGGGCGGTGGCGCACGGATCTCGCGCTGGTGCAGCAGCTGGCCCGCGCGGAGCGGCCGACGGTGCTGGCGGGCGATTTCAACGCCTCCCTCCTGCACGGCCCGCTGCGGGCCCTGCCGCACACCTCCGCGCTGTCGGCTTTGCCCGCCTGGCAGCGGGGCACCTGGCCCACCAGCTCTCCTCGCTGGCTGCGCACCGGCATCGACCACGTCTTTGTGCCGCCCGGCTGGGCGGTCAGCGCGGCGCAGGTCATTGACATCCCGGGCTCGGACCACGCCGCGCTCATAACGACACTGAGCCGCCGGTAGGGAGACGAGTCGGCCTATACGCCGGGTTCTGTTACCGCAATGCGGCGGCGACCATCCATCTACCCCGGCCGTTGCCGACCGGATCTAGCAACCTACCCGCAGGCTCCGGCGGGACACCGTCAAGCACCTGCTGTTTGGTCTTGCTCCGGGTGGGGTTTACCTAGCCGACGCGGTCACCCGCGCCGCTGGTGAGCTCTTACCTCACCTTTTCACCCTTACCACGTGGGCGGTTTGTTTTCTGTGGCACTTTCCCGCGGGTCACCCCGGGTGGCCGTTAGCCATCACCCTTCCCTGTGGAGCCCGGACGTTCCTCGTCACTTTCGTGCCGCGGCCGCCCGGCCGACTCGTCTCGTCCGCCAGTGTAGTGGACGGCTCTGGTCTGCCGTCGGGGCGGGTCGACTTCTCGGGCTGGTCGGTGCCGCCCGCGCACTTGTCGGCACTCGCGCGGCAGGGCACTGGAAACGGAGACGCCACCACTACCCTGGCAGGGTGCTTGTACTTCTGCCGCCTTCGCGCTCCATGCTGACGCCCGCCACCGGGGACCCGTACTCCCCTGCCTGCCTGTCCTTCCCGGAATTGGGGGCGGTGCGCGCCGAGGTGGCGGCCCGTCTGGTGGCCGCCTGCGCCGCGCCCGACGCCGCCGCCAGCCTGGGTTTCGGCCCCCGCCTGGCGGGTGAGGTGGCGGCCAATGCGACGCTCGCCACCCGCCCGGCCTTGCCCGCCGCCCAGGCGTACACGGGCGTGCTGTATGCGGCGGCCGGCTGGCCCACCGCCCCGCAGCACGTCGGCGGCCCGGAGGTGGTTATCGCCTCGGCGCTGTACGGCTTTGTGCGCCCCAGCGACATCATCGCCCCCTACCGGTTGACTATGCACACGCCCCTGCCAGGCACGCCCCTGGCTGCCACCTGGCGCCCGGCCGCCAGTGCCGCGCTAGCCGAGCTGGGCCGGGCGCACACCCTCGTGTTGGACTGCCGCTCGAGCGAATACGCGGCGGCCGCCCCGGCCAAGGTGCTGGCAGGCCGGGTGCTCGCGGTGCGGGCCGTGACCAGGCGAGCAGGCAAAGAGGTGGCGGTCTCCCACGACGCCAAACGCTACCGTGGCCTGCTGCTGGGGGCGTTGTGCGCCCGGGATGTTACCGGTTGGCAGGCTGCAGACGTCGCCGAGCTGGCGGGCCAGCTGCCCGCCGTCCAGGACGTGCGCCTGGACGCGCGTGGCCTGACCCTGGTGGTTTAGGCCCGCGCCAGCCAGCAGTGGGGGCCGTCGAAGACCAGCCAACCGCCCACCAGGACGGTGGCCGCCCCGATCAGCAGCACCCGCCAGGTAGCCATGTCATCTCCAATCGCTAGTGGGGTGGGATGCCTATTGCACTGACCAGGTTGCGGCCGTCAGCGAAGTGCTCGATCACGCTCACCGAGGCGGGGAAGGTCCGAATGGTGGTCCAATGGCGCGGTTCCATGCGCAGCACCGTGCCGAGGGCGGCGCGCAGGACCACGTTGTGGGTGGCGATGATGACGGTGCGGCCCGCGTACTCCTCCACTATCCGCCGCAGGGCGGGGCGGATCCGCCGCTGCACGTCCTGCAGGCTTTCCCCACCTCCGGGTGGGGCGACGGTGGCCTCATTCGCCCAACGCTGCAGCTCCCCTGGCCAGCGCTGCTCGATCTCCGCCGCCGTCAACCCCTGCCAGTGCCCTAGGTGCGCCTCGGCGAACGCCTCCGCGTTTTCCACGCCCGTCTCGAGGGCGGCGGCGATCACCCGCGCGGTGGACTGGGTGCGGATCATGGGCGAGGCCAGGACGACGTCGGCCCGCGGGCTGTCGAGCCACAGGTCGTGGCCGATGCGGGCCACGAACCGCGCCGTCTGCTCCGCCTGCCGGTAGCCCTCCGGACTGAGGTCCGGTCCGGGCTCGCTACCGCCGGAGAACTCGCCCGCCAGTGTCATCGGGGTCACGCCGTGGCGGACGAGCACCAGGGTGGTGCGGGTGCCTGCCCCGACCCAAATGGAGGCCTCCCGGGGGCGGGCCACCGGGACCGAATTGTTAGCCGAGACCCGGACGGCCGGATCGTTGTTGGCCGCGGGTGCCGGGTCCGGGCTCGCCGCGGGCGTCTCGGTGGGGGCCTGGCGCCACTCGTCGGTGGCGCTCTCCCCCTGGCTGTCCATCGCCTCGTTGGCGAGCGCGTCGGCCGCCTGGTTGTCGGCGCGGGCAACCCACTCGTAGTGCACTTGTTCCGGCGGCAGAACGGCGCGGGCCCGGCGGGCCAACGCTTGCATGTCAGGGTGCTTGATCTTCCAGGCGCCGCTCATTTGCTGCACCACCAGCTTGGAGTCAGCCCGCACGGTAACGGTGGCGGTCGGGTCGATGGCGTGGGCGGCCTGCAGGCCCGCGATCAGGCCCTCGTATTCGGCAACATTGTTGGTGGCCTCGCCCAGGAACCGGGCCCGGGTGGCCAGCACCTGTCCGGTTTCGGCGTCGTAGACGACGGCGCCGTATCCGGCCGGGCCGGGGTTGCCGCGCGCCCCGCCATCAGTGTGGACCAGGAGGCGGCGGCTCACTGCTCGCCCATCCGCACCACCAGATAGCCGTCATCCTCCGAGAAAATCAGCTCATCCGGGGCGGCGGCCCGGATGCGGTCCAGCTCCGCGGGGGTGAACTCCACGGGAGCGCCCTCCACCCGCCGTCCATACAGGGCGGCTACCGCCACCCCGCCGTTGGCGCGTCGCACCCGGTCGTACTCGGCCACCAGGTCGGCTGGCAGGGCGGCAGCGAACTCGTTGCGGGCCGCCAGGCGAGCGCGACCTTCGGCCTTTATCTGATTGGCGGCCGCGTCGCGCTGCGCCGCCACCGCCTTGATTTGGGCCCGCAACTCGTTACCTACCTCTGCGGCGGCGTCCAGCGCCTGGTGCGCAGCTTCCTGCCGCTCCAACACCTCCAACTGCTTGGCTTCCAAGGTCGTCAGGCGAGCCCGCACCGCGGTGAGCTCGCGTTCGAGGGCGGCCACCTCCTTGGCGGGAATGCCACTTTGCGCCATGCGCGCCGTGTGCCGTTCGGCACGAGCCCGCACGGCGTCGATCTCGTCCTCTATGCGGGTCAACTCCCGGGTGACATCACCGTGGTGGGTACGCGCGGCCAATGTTCGCCGCTCGGCCTCTTGGTGCTGGCGCTCCAGCTCGGCTAATTCGGCCAACTCGGGCAGGGTGCGCAGCTGGTGGGAGAGTTTGGCCAGCGCGAGATCCTTGACCTGCAACTCAACGAGCTTGCGTTGGTCTTTCAACGGGGCGGTCGCCATGAGTGCTCCTAGTAGCTGGCCTGCCACGGATCAGTGGGCAGGGTAGAAATCGTCACTTCCAATTGTGGGCCAAACTCGGCCCGCAGCGCGCGGGCCAGCAGAGGCAGCCAAGGCCACTCGCTCGCCCAATGGGTGGTGTTTATCAGCCAGGGTTTGCCGCCCGCCAGGTGATCTTGGGCCGGGTGGTGCCGGAGGTCGGCGGTGATGAAGACGTCGGCCCCGGCGGCGCGGGCCGCCCCCAGCAGCGAGTCGCCGGAGCCGCCGGAAACCGCCACCTTGTCGACGGTATCGGTCAGGTCACCACCTACGAGTATCCCCGGCACGGTGGCGGGCAAGACCCGGGCGACGACGGCAGCAAGCTCATCCAAGGTTTGCGGCGTGGGCAGGTGTCCGACCCGGCCGATTCCGAGCGTCGGGTCGGCCGCCGCGGGCTGCAGGGGCACGGTAGCGCGCAGCTCGAGCAACTCAGCCAGGGCGACAGCCACGCCCTCAGGCGCGGAGTCGGCATTGGTGTGAGCGTTGTAGAGCGCACAGCCTGCGGAGATGAGGGCATGCACCATGCGGCCCTTCGGCGTGGTGCACGCCACCGTGTCGGTGCCGCGCAGGTAGAGCGGGTGGTGGGTGAGCAGCAGCTGGGCCCCGCCTGCCAGGGCCTCATCGACGACAGCCTGGGTGACGTCGACTGCCAGGTGGACGCGCTGCACCACGGCCGTGGGCTGCCCCACGATGAGGCCGATCGAGTCCCAGTCTTCGGCTAGGTGGGGCGGGTAGAGCTTCTCCAGATGGCTGGTCACGTCTGCGACTGTCAGGGTCATGTGGCCCACCCTACTTGGTGCGCCCACCCCACCCACCACCACTGCGCACCAATGGCCATACAGCCGATTTAACACGCAGCATTACGCAATGTTACCTTTTTGTGACCGGGTTTGCGCGCGCGAACCTGGACCGCTTAAGCATGGACGTGCCACACTTCACTAAAGCGATGCAGTTCGGAGCGTCTCGACGCGCTGAACTGCCGCTCCCCTGGCGCTGCCACATTCTTCAAAGGAGATGAACATGAGCAGGAGTCTTCGCCGCGCCCTAGCATTCGCGGGCGCTGCCACCCTGACCCTGACCCTGACCCTGACCGCTTGCGGCACAGAAAGTAAAACGGACACCAGCGGAAAGACGGACCCCGGTCAGACCTCCGCCGAAGGAACCGCGGGAAGCCTCAGTGGCGAGATCACGTTCCAAACCTGGTCTCTGAAGAACGAAAAGTTCTCGCCCTACTTCGAAAAGCTCATCGCCGACTTCGAAGCAGCCAACCCCGGCACCAAGATCAACTGGGTGGATCAGCCCGGTGACGGCTACGAGGAGAAAATCCTGCAGCAGGCCGGTTCCGGCCAGCTACCGGACGTCGTCAACCTGCCACCGGGTTTCGCCTACCTGTTGGCCGAACCGGAAATCGACATGCTGGTGGATCTCAAGCAGGCCGATCCGGCCGCCATCGAACACTACCTGCCGTCCGGAATCGCGGCCTACGAATTCGAGGGCCTTGAGGGCTCCTTCGGCTACCCCTGGTACCTAGCGACGGACCTCAACTGGTGGAACACCGAGGCCTTCAGCAAGGCGGGTTTGCCGACCGACAAGTTCCCCACTTCCCCCGAGGAGTTCTACGCGACCGCCCGCGAAATCGCCCAGAAGACCGATGGCAGTATGCCCCTGGTCTCGGCGATGCCTAACCTCGCCGACTTTGCCTCTGCCGGGGTAGAAATCATGAAGGACGGCAAGTTCGTCTTCAACGACGCCAAGGCAGCGGCCATTGTTGATGAGTACGCCAAGCTCTTCAAGGAAGGCGCTATCCCCGCCGAGGTACTCAACTCCGACTACCAGGGCAACGCCGCTCTCTTCAAGCAGAACAAGACGGCGTGGACCACTGCGACCCCCGGCTTCCCGACCCAGCTCAAGGACGACGCGCCCACCTTGCTGGACAAGATCAAGATGACGCCGCGTTTTGGTATTTCCCCGCTCTTTGTCCAGGGCATCAGCGTCTCCAAGAACTCCGCCAATCCCGAGCTGGCGTTGGCGTTCGCCCAGTTCGTCACCAACAACGACAACCAGGTGGAGTTTGTCAAGCTAGCCCAGGGATTCTTCCCCGGCACCGTGGAGGGAACCAACAACCCGGAATCGTTCACTTCGGCGATCACCGATCCGCTCCAGGCGGAGGCGCTGAAGCTCGCTGCTCCCTACATGGACAAGGCCATGATCCCCGAGCCTGTCCAGTGGAGCAACGACATGGCCATCCACATGTCCCAGCAGATCTCCCTGGCCATTAAGGGAGACATCACCGGGCAGCAGGCACTTGACGACGCCGTCAAATACGCCAACGACAACCTGACCAAGTAGCGATGTGGGCGGGGCCGCGGCCCCGCCCACATCCCCGAAGAAAGCATTTCCGTGAATTCAAACCACCGCTTCACGCCCTGGATTCTGGTCGCGCCCGCGGTGACCTGGGTACTCGTCTTTGCCATCTGGCCCTTTCTGCGCACGATCTACACGGCATTCACCAACGCTCGCCCCCTCCGCCCTGGCAGGTGGGTGGGCCTAGAAAACTTTCAAAAGCTATTTGATGACCCCTCCTTCACGTACGCCCTGACGACAGTAGCCATTTACGTCGTCGTCTGCGTGCCGCTGCTGACGATACTGCCGCTATTGGTGGCACTCCTGATGGAGAAAAACCTGCCTTTCATATCGGCATTTCGCACGACTGCCTACTTCCCCGTCGTCGCCTCCGTCGTCGTTGTCGGCATCATCTGGGGCTGGATGTTCGACTCGCGCGGAATCATCAACCAATCGCTGAGCGCCCTGGGACTCATAGACAAACCAGTTCCCTTCCTGGTGGAAAGATGGTGGATCATCGCCGTGGCCATTTCTCTTACCGTGTGGAAGGGTCTTGGTTACTACATGGTCGTGTATCTCGCGGCATTGGGCAACGTCTCTCCTGAGCTGCACGAGGCAGCGGCTATCGACGGGGCCGGCACCCTCCGGCGCTTCTTCCACGTCACCTTGCCGGGCGTCCGCAACGCGATGTTTCTCGTAGCCGCTCTTATCGCCACCTCGGCCATGCGTATCTTTACCGAGCTTTACGTGCTCACCAACGGCAAGGGCGGGCCCGGCGGTCAGGCGCAATCACTCGTGATGATGGTGCAGAACGTCGGAAAGGGCATAAATGGAAAACTGGGATACGCCTCCGCTATATCCGTGGTGCTATTCCTCTTGACGTTTATCCCTCTTCTCCTCGTGGCCTACGTCAACCAGGCCGACCAGATAGCAGCCCGCCGAGCAAGTAAGCGCGCCAAACGTGAGCGCAAACAGGAAGGTGCCCGATGACGCACACGCCCTCTGCCCCCTATTCGCTGCGGCGAGAGCGACTCTACCGCACGCGGGGTTCCTCAGATTTCAAAAAACCGACCCTGGCCGGTGTCATCTTTCGCTACTTCCTGCTGGCACTCCTGTTTATAATCGCGGTGGCGCCGTTTATATGGCAGCTGTCCACCGCCTTTAAGGGGCCCACCGAGGACATCTACACCTTTCCCCCAAACCTCATCCCGGCTGAACCCACCTTGGAAAATTTTTCCAAGGTCACACAGATAGTTCCGGTTTTCCGGTATGCCCTCCACTCCTTCCTGATAGCCTGCGCCACTGTTTTCACCCAGGTACTATTCTCGCTTTTGGCAGGCTACGCATTAGGCTGCCTAAAGTTCCGCGGCAAGGCGATAGCCGTTGCAATCCTGTTTTCCGTCTTACTGCTACCCGGTGAAGTCACCCTCACCAGCCAGTACCAAACCATCAAATCGCTCGGTTTGGAAAACACCCTGGTCGGCGTGTTTTTACCCGGCGCGATCGGCGCAATTAACGTCCTGTTGATGGCTACCGCCTGCCGTGGCGTACCCGCCGAAGTGCTAGATGCCGCCACCGTAGACGGCGCCAACACCTGGCAGCGCATCACCAAGATTGTTTGGCCCAACGTGCGCGGCATGGCCAGTGTCGTCGCGGTGTTCTCATTCATCGGAGCCTGGGACGACTTCCTCTGGCCCTTGGTGGTGTTAAACGACACCGACAAGTACACCCTCACCGTCGGCATGCAGTACCTGAACTCTACCTTCAGTTCCAATCCCCGCCTGATAGCTGCAGGCACCATCATTGCCCTCATTCCCATCATCGTTTTCTTCGCCTCCATGCAGAAGTTCTTCTTCAAGGGTGTCGAAGTTGGTGGGGTGAAGGGCTAATTGCGCCGCTGCCTCACAGGTTGCTAGCAGTACCCGAAGAGTAAAATCCCTGCGCAAAGGAGCACACATGCATCCCGCCCGACGTCGCGTTGTCGCTACGGCCGGAGCAGTCGCGTTGATCGCTACCCTCGCGACTGTTCCCGCCTTCGGCGCCGACTCGCATCCCCCCAGCGGAGACTCCGCGATCTCCCGGGCCCAGCCCCACGTGGCCGGGTATCGCCTCCAAGATATTCGCAACTGGAGCCCACAATCCGATCCACATGCACGCTATCTGCGCTCGCATGTCCCCCTACAGACCCGCAACGCGCCCTTTGCCGCCACCCAGGCCAACCCCGAGCTAGATGGCAAGGCCGAGGTCATGCTAATGCAAGGGGACTACGGCAACTCATTCTTTGAGTCGACTACCGCAAACAATACCTTTTCCGACTACGCCTTGACCTTCTGGCAGTACGCCGACTACTGGTCACCTTGGCACGGTTCGGCTAGCGTTGGGGTGCCCAAAAAGATCTACGATCCCCACAACTCAGATTGGCGCAATCGCGGTTTCGAATTCGGAATTCTCACTATTCCCAATCCCGCCTACACTGACGCTGCCCACCGCAACGGGGTTAAAACGGTGGCGATCATCTACTTTGATCCGTACTTCCGGCCCGGCTTGACTTTCCACGAGTCCTTCGATAAGGATCCCAACTCCGAGGGATACATCATCGCAAATAAGCTCGTGGAGATGGCCAAGTACTACGGTTTCGACGGCTACTTCCTGAACCAGGAAGAGTCGGGTGACGACTCCGAGTTCAAACCGTTCATGGCCTACCTCACCAAGCAGGGCCTATACACGCAGTGGTACGACACCAACTCCAACTTTGACAGCGATAAGGCACAGTGGCTAAAAGACGACAAGCACGGCCAAATACACAATTCTGTGTTCGTGAACTACGACTGGCCGTACTATGCCGACCAGATCTCTAGTTTCGCCGCCGCCAACGGCTACGATCCCTACCGAGAGGTATTTGTCGGGGTGGAGGCAGCCCAAAACAGGTTCGACGGCGGCCATTCGTCGGGTTCCAAGCTGCCCGCCATCTACGCACCCGGCACCAAGAATCCCCGCACCTCGGTGGCGCTATTTACGCCTTCCGACTACTACCAACGTGACCTTGATAGCGATCTGGCAAAGTTTGGCGTACCAGCCTCCACCGGCATGCCCTACATGCAACAGTCCGAGTACCAGTGGATGATCCACGAACGCGAACGCATGTATTTCTCTGGTGTCAACGCTGATCCGCAACGCACCGGAGCTACCCAGGATGCGGCGCGCCCCGACGTGGCAGTGCGGCGCGCCAACGGCTGGGTCGGGGTAGCAGACTTCACGCCTGCCCGCTCAGTTATTAGGGGAGACGTTTTCTACTCTTCATTCAACACGGGCAAAGGCATGCGCTGGTACGACCAGGGGCAGGTGACGCGCGAGGAAGAGTGGACCGACATCGCCAGCCAGTCGCTGCTGCCGTCGTGGCAGTGGTGGATTGACACCACCGGTGCGCGTCCGAATGTTGACTTCGATTACGGCCCCGAGCCGCGCAAGAACGTCCAGGGAGAGGCGATCACCCCGCCCTTTACGCCGCAGGGGGCGTTCACCGGGGGAAGTTCGCTGGTGATTCACGGCGGCATATCGGCCCCTGCGACGCTGCGGCTATTCAAGACGGATTTGGCGGTAGCCGCAGACGCGCGCGCAGAGGTCACTTGGAAAAAGGCCACCAGTGATGACGCCAACTTGGCACTGGCGCTGATCTTTGCCGACGCGCCGCAGGAAGTGGTCAACCTGCCGCTGGGAGAAGGCAGCACGCAGTGGGCAACCTCCACCGTGGATCTGTCCGCCTACGCGGGTCGGCAGCTCGTCACCATGGGTTTGACCATCGATGGGCAAGCGGAGGCCACCCAGTTCAACGTCGGCCAGCTGCGACTCACGCACGGACAGGCCGCGGCTCCGCCGACCCCGACCGGCTTGCGGCTGGACACCTGGTACGCCACGGGTGAGGCGGAAGTCAGTTGGGACAAGGGGGACTTCGGTCAGGTTGACTCCTACCTGCTACAGGCGGTCGACGCCGAGGGAACCACGAAGTTCTTGGCTGCCGGCTTCACTGACGCCCGCCACATCAAGAATGTGGGAATGGCGGGCGACTTCACGTTGCGGCTGTATGCGGTGGGCAAGGACGGCCAGCTCTCCGCCCCTGCCGAGTTGTCGGTGGCCACCAGCTCTCTGCCATCTGCCCTCACCCTGGACGAAGCAGCCGACGCCAATGGCTACTTCACGCAGGCCGCCCGGCCCGGTGAGGTGACGGTGCATTGGCAGGCCCCGGCTGCGGGGGCCCCCGCCGAGGGCTACGTGGTGCGGGTAGAGACTCTGTATGAGGAGGAGACCTCCCCATTTGGTGGGTACGGCGAGGTGCAGGTGGGACCGGAGGCCACCAGCGCGACCCTGCCTGCGCCACGGGAGGGTCTGCCCTTTAACGTCACGGTGCAGCCGCGTGGGGGGCAAACCGTGGTGGCAGGCACTGCGCTACGCGGCCGCTATCACGACGCGTGGGCCCACCCGTTGGAAAGCCGGGACTACGTCGACTTGGGGCAGGGGGCCTACAAGCTGGCAAACCCCACCGCCACCGACTGGCAGAAACTGACCGCTACCGGGCAGGAGTCTTGGGTCGCCACCCGCGGAAAGGCCAACCGGGCTTCGTGGGGGGTGACGGACGAGAACGGCAGGCTGACGCGCCGTCGGGCGCTGACCGACGACCAGGCGGCCACATTCGCGATCACGGACTATGCGGGCAATACCTCGCAGCCAGTGACGTTGCGCCGTCAGGGCGACCAGGTGGTGCTCACCGACGAGGCCGCCCCGGTGGTCGGCCTCAGCCCGTGGACGGCGCAGCAGGTGGCCGTCGGGCAAGAGCTGACATCCATCTCGGTGCGGGCGGCCGATAACGTCTCGGTGGCCGAGATCAGCGTGACCGGACTGCCTGCCGGGGTGCAGTGGGACCCCGAGCAGCGCACCATCAGTGGCACGCCGACGGCCAGCGGCACCTTCGAGGTGCAGGTTGTTGCGCGGGACGGTGCAGGTAACGAAGGCAGTCAGCGGGTGACCATTGAGGTCGCGCCGGGTGCCGAACCCACTCCCGACCCGACGGCCACTCCCGACCCGACGGCCACTCCCGACCCGACGGCCACTCCCGACCCGACGGCCACCCCGGAGCCGACGGCCACCCCGGAGCCGACGGCCACCCCGGAGCCGACGGCCACGCCGGAGCCGACGGCCACGCCGCGCCCCCCGGCTGCACCGGGTGTGAGGCGTATTGGTGGGGCTGACCGCGTCTCCCACTCCCTCGCGGTCTACGCGGCAGGAGAATTTGACTCAACTGTGGTGCTGGCGTCGGCGGCCTCCGACATCGACTCCGCCACTGCGCTCCCACTGGCTGCCGCGCTCCGCGCGCCCGTACTGTGGACAGCAGCCGAACAGCTGGAGGACCAAGTCTTGGCGGCGCTGCGCGAGCGGGGTGCCAAGCACGTGGTGGTTGTCGGCGGGCCACACTGGGTGAGCGATGCCAAAATCGCCCAACTACAGGCACAGGGCTTGACGGTAGAGCGACTGGCTGGCCCCAACCGCTTCGCCACCGCGGTGGCGGTCGCCGAGCGGACGCTCGCTGCCGATCCCGCCACCCGGGTCTTCGCCATAGACGGTGTGCTGCCAGCCGACTCTGTGGCCACGGGAAGTGTGGCCCGGCAAGCCGACGCTGTCGTCGTGCTCACCGGCGGCAGCAAGCTGCCCACCGCAACCGCTGAGTTCCTGGCCGCACACCCACAACTGCAACGAGTGGCGGTGGGCTCCCGGGCGGCCGCTGCCCTGGCCGGGCAGGGAGAGGTAACCAAGGTAGTGGGCGCCAACCGCTACCAAACCTCCGCCCTCTTGGCGCAGCAGTACGCTCCGCAGGCACGCTACGTGGCATTGGCCGATGGCGGCAGCTACGAATTCGCCGTGGCGGGGGCAGCGCTGGCCGCTGCCCACGACGGGGTGCTGCTGCTTACCCCCGGCAGCCACTTGGGGCGGGAAGCTCGCGCGACACTGACAGCCCTGCGGCCGACCACGGTTACCCTGCTCGGGGATCCGGACCGGCTCGGTCCGCTGGTGCATCTCTCGGTGCGCCTGCTGCTGCGCAAGTAGCTGAACGGTAGTGAGGGCCGGGAGCGAACTTAATCCGCTCCCGGCCCTTCACCGTCTCCGGGCTAAAGCCGCTGGGTGGCCCCCCGGGCGATCAGCTGGGGAATCTCCAAGTCCTCGTGCTTGCCGGGGGCGCCTTCGAGCATCTCCGCCATCAGTTGGGCTGCCGCCTGCCCTAACTGTGCTGGGTCCCGGCTGATGGCGCTGAGGGCTGGGGAGACCACTCGGCAGACAGGCGAGTCTTCCCAGGAAAGGAAGCCGACGTCTTGGGGGGCTGACTTGCCCGCCGCCTCCGCGGCTTCCACCCCGCCCAGGGCGAGAATGTCGTTGTCGTAGACGATCCCGATCGGGCTAGGCAGCTCGGCCAGCAGCTGGGCCGTCAGGTCCCGCCCCGCCTGTTCGGTGTAGTCGCTCGGCAGCGAGCGCGCCTGCTTAATACCTGCTGCCTGAGCTGCTTCCTCGAACGCAACGGCCCGGCGGCGAGAGTGACGCAGGTCGGAGGGGCCGGCCACGTGCGCCAGGCTGGTGTAGCCAGCCGCCACCAGATGCTGCACGGCGTGCCGCATGATGGCAGCATCATCGATGGACACCGACGAGGTGTGGGGCCCTTCTACCTTGCCGCCGACCACCACGGTCGGCATCTCCAGCTGGTTAAGCACCTCCCACCGGGGGTCGTCGTCCCGGGGGTCGACCACGAAGACACCGTCCACTCGTCGGGAGCTCCACCACATTTCGTAGCCGTCGATCTCTTCTTCCACGGTGTCCACGATGCGCAAAATGAGCGACAGGCCGCGGCTGTTAAGTACCCGTTCGATACCGGTGATGAGTTGCAGAAAGAAGGTCTCGGCGCTGAGAGCTTCGCTGGGGCGGGCAATAGTCATGCCGAGGGTCCGGGAGGCAGATTCGGACAGGCCGCGGGCTAGCGCGTTGGGTCGCCACTTCAGCTCGGCGGCGACAGCCAGGATACGTTCGCGTGTCTCCTGCGACACGCCAGGGCGCCCATTGAGCGCGAAGGACACCGCACTCGGGGAGACTCCTGCAGCCCGGGCGATGTCACGAATGGTCGGACGGTTCATAGTTGTAATTATGGCGTAGCCACGGAGCGCAATGCGCCGTTGACGAGCAAGCTGAACCGCATTAGCATGTTGTTCACTATACCGGGACAGCAACGGCGCCGCCCCTCGCGGGTGCGCCCACGCGAACCGAGAAAGCCAAGGAGCCCAATGCACACGCAACGCGCGCTTATGGAGAAGCGGATCGACCGCACCCTGACCGAACGAATTCGGCGCGCCGAGACCACTCCCGTCATCCCGCTGAATATCGCCGCCTGGCAGATACCCGCAACCACGCAAACGCCTGGCCCCCCTCCCCCGGTTCCGTTCGCCACCGCCCGGTCTCAGAACTACTCCCCCTTACCGGTTGGCTCCGCCTGGGGACCCGCCTGGACCACCACTTGGTTGCATATTTATGCAGATATCCCCGCTGAGATGCGGGAGGATCACCTCGAGATCGTTATCGATTTGGGATGGTTCGACCACTCCCCTGGCTTCCAGTGCGAAGGACTGGTCTACGACAACGCAGGCATCGTGGTTAAGGCCATTAACCCGAAAAACCAGTGGATCGGAGTCCCACCCGGCACCGCGCGAGTCGAATTCTTCATCGAAGCCGCCGCTAATCCCCTACTGCTGGAAGTACCTCCTTTCCAGGAAACCCCTTTGGGAGATCCCACAACCTGCGGACCGGAGCCACTATTCCGTCTCGCACGGGCCGAGGTAGTCAAGGTGCACACGCAAGTGCGCGAATTGATAGCAGACCTGACCGCGCTTTATGGACTTTGCCGCACACTACCTGACGATTCTCCCCGCACCTGGGAATTACTGACGGCGATGACCGCCAGCCTCGACAGCTTGTCGCTCTCCGACATCCCAGGCAGCGCGCAGGCGGCGAGAGATTGCCTGCAGACAGTGCTGGCACAACCCGCCGATGCCGCCGCGCACCACCTGACAGCGGTGGCCCACGCCCACATCGATTCGGCGTGGCTGTGGCCCGTGCGGGAGACGCGCCGCAAGGTGGTCCGCACGCTAGCCAACGTTTTGCGTCTGCTAGACGACGGTTTCGCCTTCACCTTTGCGCTCCCGGCCGCGCAGCACCTAGCCTGGCTACAGCAAGACGCCCCAGAAGTCTTCGCGCGCGTGAAAGCCTGGGTAGAAAAGGGCAGGATCGTGCCGGTCGGTGGCATGTGGGTGGAACCGGACGCGGTGCTCCCCGGGTCGGAGTCGATCACCCGGCAGATCGTGCACGGCACCCGCTTCTTCGCCACCGAGCTGGGGGTGCGCACCCGCGAGTTCTGGCTCCCAGATTCCTTCGGCTACTCCGGTGCGCTCCCACAGCTGGCCCGCCTCGGCGGAGCCCACTACTTCCTCACCCAAAAGATCTCCTGGAACCAGGTCAATAAGTTCCCCCACCACTCGTTCTGGTGGGAAGGCATTGACGGCTCGCGCATCTTCACGCACTTTCCTTCCGCTGACACCTACGGTTCAGACCTGAGCGCCGCCCAGTTAGCCCACGCCGAGAGAAACTTCGCGGACAAGGGCGCCACCAACCGGTCTTTGATTCCCTTCGGCTACGGCGACGGCGGGGGCGGACCGATGCGAGAGATGCTTTGGCAGGGCCAACGGTGCGCCAACCTGGCCGGTTCCCCCCGCGTCCACTTCGGCACCCCTGCCGAGTTCTTCGCCGCCGCGGTGGCAGACCATCCCCAAGCCGAGACTTGGGTGGGGGAACTGTACCTGGAGCTACACCGAGGCACTTTAACCACCCAGGCCAACACGAAGGCCGGCAACCGCCGCTGCGAGGCGCTGCTGCGAACAGCCGAGGCGTGGTGCGCCACCGCCGCCGCGCGCGGACTGCTGGACTACCCGGCGAAGGAACTGACCGACTGTTGGCAGGCGGTCTTGCTCGGACAATTCCACGACATCCTGCCGGGCTCGTCTATTGCCTGGGTACACGACGAGATCGAGCAGACCCACCGGGAGGTGGCGGATCGTTTGCGCGACCTGATCGCAGCGGCAATGCGCGCCCTGGTCGGCGGCCACGGGGGCGAGGAGCAGAGTTTTAACGTCACCTCTTTCCCGCTGGCGGGCGTAACCCCCTTTAGTGCCGCCCCGGCCTTACCGGTCAGCGCGGCCGAGCTAGTGCCGCAAGGTGACGGCTACACCTTGCAAAACGAGGCGGTCAGCCTGCACGTCGCCGCTACGGGTTACGTCACTAGTTTCACCGACCGGGCCACCGGTTGGCAGGCGATCCCAGCGGGCGTGGCGGCCGGGGAACTCCACCTACACGACGACTTCCCCAACACTTGGGACGCCTGGGACATTGAGGCCCACGACCTGCGCCGGTACACCGTGCTGCCGCCCCAAGGCGTGGAGCAGGTCTCCGCGCCCGACCGGGCGGGAGTGCGCGTGTCGTACGCCACCGCAGCTTCCACCTTCACGGTCACGTACTGGCTGGCGAGCGCTGGCCCCCTGACGGTGGAGATTGAGGCCGACTGGCACGAACGGGAGAAGCTCCTGAAGTTCGCCTGGCCGCTCAACGTCCACACTACGACCGCCAAATTCGAGACCCATTACGGACACCTCACGCGCCCGATCCACACCAATACCTCGTGGGACGCGGCCCGGTTTGAGGTCAGCGCTCACCGTTGGGTGCTGGTGGACGACGGCGTAGTCGGCATGGCGATAGCCAACGACGCCACGCACGGCTACGAACTGGTGCGCCGCCCCCTGCAGACGGGGGCCACCTACGTCGAGCTGCGGCCTTCCTTGTTGCGATCCCCAGTTTTCCCCGACCCCGCCGCCGATGTCGGCCACCACACTTTCCGCTTCACGTTTACCCCCACCGCCGACGTGCTGACGGCGGTGGCGGCGGCCCAACAGTTGGCCCTGCCGCCGCTGCGGGCAGTCGGTCAGCCGGTAGCGCCACTTGTCGAGGTGAGCGGAACAGGGCTGGTGGTCGAGGCCCTGAAGCTGGCCGACGACGGCAGCGGAGACGTGATCGTGCGACTGTACGAGGCCCGCGGCACCTACGCCACGGGGCAGTTGCGGACGTCGTTCCCGCTGGCGGAAGCGATCGAGACCGATCTATTGGAGGAAACGCTGGGGCAGGGCGCCACCAGCCACCTGACTCCCACGGCCATCACCGCCGTAACCAACGGCGTGGCCCTGGCACTGCGCCCCTTCCAGGTTGTCACCCTGCGGCTAAAGAAGGACGAGTAATGCGTTTTGGAGTGAATTACACCCCGTCCGGCAGCTGGTTCCACTCGTGGCTGGATTTTTCGGCTGCGCAGGTGGCGCGGGACTTCGATGCGATCGCATCTTTGGGCCTAGACCACGTGCGTATTTTTCCTTTGTGGCCGGTGCTGCAGCCTAACCGGACGTATATCCGCCCAGCGGCAATTGCGGACGTGGTCACGGTGGTGGAGTTGGCGGCCCAGCGTGGACTTGAAGTGAGTGTTGATGTGCTCAACGGTCATCTGTCGTCCTACGACTTTGTCCCGGCCTGGTTGGTGTCGTGGCATGCCCGCAACATGTTCACGGACCCCGACGTGGTCGCCGCCTGCGGGCAGTTGGCCCGCGAGTTGGGAGCCGCACTGGCGGGCCACTCCAACGTGACGGGGTTGACGCTGGGCAATGAGTTCGTCCAGTTTGCCGCCCCCCGCCACCCGCTTGCCGCTGCGCTGACCCCTAGCCAAGCCGAGGCCTGGACGGCACAACTGCTGGCCGACTGCCAAGCAGCCCTGCCGAGGAGGCGGCACGTGCATAGCTTCGACGATGACCTCTGGTTTGTGGACTCCCACCCATTCACCCCGGCGCACGCTGTCGGTCTGGGTGCCGCCACAACGGTGCATTCGTGGATTTTCGCGCACGTCGGGCCGCATTTGGGGGGAGAACATCCGGCGCTCGGGTGGTTTGCACGCTACTTGGTGGAGCTGGCAATCGCGTGGTCCCCGGATCCGCAGCGCCCGGTTTGGCTCCAGGAGGTCGGCGCGCCCACCACGACCCTGCCGCCCAACGCGGTGGGCCCGTTCGTAGAGCAGACTTTCCGGTCAGTTACCCAGGTGCCGCAGGTCGAGGCGATCACGTGGTGGTGCTCGCACGACGTCTCGCGCCGCTTGGCGGACTTCCCGGAACTGGAATACACCCTCGGCTTGTTTGATGAGCAGGGGCGAGTCAAGCCCATCGGTCGGCAAGTGGCCCAGCTGGTTAAGGAACAGCGCGCTACTTCGGGCCGGGCCCCCGCCCCGCAACGGCGCCCGGCACTGGTTTTGGCGGCGGAGCGGGACGGTTCCAACCGTTCGGTGGCCCACCCGACAGGCGAATTTTTTGCGCACTGGGCGCAGCTCGCGGTGGCGGGAACGCCGCCGGCCATCGTCCTGGCTGACCAGGTGGCGGCCCCGCAACTCGCGGCCCGGGAGCTGTATCTGCTCTAGCTAGCCGCTGACACTTAGGCTACCCTAACCTGCACGGCGGGAAGGAGAGGCCATGACCAAGCGTGGCTTAGGCGGAGCCATATTGAAGTTGCTCGGCGCCAAGGATCAGGTGGGGCGCGTGGTCGCGGTGCACGACCTAACTGCTCACTACCGCCGGGTTGACCTCAAGTTCGACAGTTTCTTGGCGACCGCCGAACTCAGTCCGACCGCCTGGGTGCGGGCTTGGTTCCCCTCCCCGGACGGCGGCGATCAGGTTTACCAGCGTGCCTATACCGTGGCCGCCGTCGACCACCAGCAGGGCATACTCAGCCTGGAGTTTGTGCTGCACGAGCCAGCTGGCCCCGCCTCGACCTGGGCGCGGCGAGTGCAGGTGGGGCAGGAACTGGCCCTGACCCAGTTCGGTTCGTCCAAGTGGCAGCTGCCCTCGCCTACCCCGCAGGGCTACCTCCTAATCGGCGACGCGGCCGCTGTGCCTGCGCTCAACAGCTTGGTGCGCGCGCTACCCCCCACCATCCCGACGCGCCTCTTATTGGCGGCCTACCGCAGTGATGACCAAGCTATCCCCGTGGCCGCGCCTGCCGAAACTGTCACCTGGATCCGTCCCACCCGTCCGGTTTCCTTGGCTGCAGCGGTGGAAGAGGTTGACTGGACGGGCTGGCACGCCTGGGCGGCAGTGGAAGGTGCAGCCTTGCGTCCGTTGCGCTCCCGACTGAAGGAACTTGGCTTCACACGCGACCAGCTGCGGGCGCAGGCCTACTGGTTGAGCGGGCGCGCGATGGGCACCACGCACCGGCCGGGCCGGTAGCCCCAAACGCCCGCCGCGTCGCAGTCTGGCGACATTCCGGTAGCGCGTCTGTGCCGGGCACTACACTCCCGAACGCAGGTAGCCTCCGGAACAGGTTGCCGCGGAAGCAGGGAGCCGGAACGTGACGACGTTGACCTACCACTACCTATCTGCCTCGGCGCTGGCATCCGGGTCAGGGCGGGCAGAGTTGGCGCTGACCACGTCGGGCGGCTGCGACCCCAGTGGCGCGGTGGCCCATCCCTACTTCTTCTCCGGTTTCGTCTCGCACCCGGGTGTCGTTGCCGCCGCCCTGCTGGCGGTGGCCCGAGTGGCGCGGACCCGCTACTACATCCCGCCGAACATGTTGGCGGCCGTCCTGCGGGCGGCCGATCCGGTGGTGACGTCCACGGCCGAGGGCCTGCGGTTTGAGTCGTTTAGTGCCTGCTGTGGGGTTTACGCCCGACTGGACGTTGACTCCGGCGCATTGGATGCCTCTTTCCAGGCAGTGGGCGTGACCAACGTGGATGTCAATCCCCCACTGCGCCAGGCCCTGGCGGGGTTGCGGGCCGGGGAACCGCTGCACCTGGAGGTGGGCAGCGCGGCACTGCACGTGCGCACACTGGACGCGGCGGTCACGGAGGAGCAGGTGCCGCTGCCCACGCGGTGGTTGAAGGGGTTCGCCGAGACGCAAATGCTCAGCGCCAACATGACGCTGCGCCATAGTCTCGCTGCCCCCGCCGCCCGCCAGTTCCTCCAGGCCCTGCCCCGCTCCAGCACCACCAAGTCGGTGCTGTGGGCGACCCGAGCGGCCCGCGGGCTGCGACTGGCCTCCCGCCCCAGCCCGGGCGCGGTGTGCGTGGCGGGGCCGGAGCGGTTGCGGAGCCTGGAGCCGCTGCTCCGGTTCGCCCAAGGGCTGGATGCCTACAGCGCCCCGGTGGACGGCAATAGCCTGCCCCAGGCCAGCGTGTGGGTGCTGCGGCTGCCGGGTGCCCGCCTGTCGCTGGGCCTGAGCCCGGAGAAGGCACGCGGTTTTTCCGGTGAAGGGGCGGTGCTGCACGCGCTAGCGGGCGAGCAGGTGGCGGCGGATGCGGACCTCCTGGAGATCTTGCTGCGGTTCGAGCCGCGCATCGACGTGGCGCGGATGGCCCGCGAAGCGGCGGTGAGCCCGCAGCGGGTGCACGCGGGCCTGGCGCTGCTGGCCTCCTCCGGGCAGGTGGGTTTCGACGTGGCGGCGGGCGCCTACTTCCATCGGCCGCTACCCGTGCAGGCCGAGGCTTTGTCCGCGCTGCACCCGCGACTGACCGCCGCCCACGGCCTAGTGGCCGCCGGGGCGGTGAGTCACGCTGCCGAGGTCACCTACGTGCAATCCGGCACCATCCGCTACGAGGTGCGCCTGGGCGGCCAGCCGCAGGACGATCGGTGCACGTGCCCGTGGTACGCCAAACATCGAGGCACCCGCGGGCCGTGCAAGCACGTATTGGCCGCCCGCATCGCCCCACAGGAGGCATCCCATGCAGCTAACTGACCGCCGGGACGCGCTACGCGCAGCCCTCAAACTCACGGACACTTCCTCCGCTGCCCTGGCTGTGGCACTGGCCGACGCAAGCCCTGCGGAGCGGGCAGCCCTAGCCAAGACGTTGCCCGCTTCCCGCTTGCTGCGGCAGGAAGGCCCCACTCCTCGGGCCGTCTTCGCGCTCGTGGCGCTCGGCCGGAAGCAGTCGACGGTGGTGGAATACCTGGCACCGTGGGAGAAGCCAGACGAGGTGCAGCGCCAGTGGGAGGCGCTCGGTGAGGTGGTCTACGCCGCGGCGGTCGAGCGGGACACGGCGTGGGTGACTGCCTTTTGCGCCGAGCTGGTGGAGTGGTGTGCCTCGCGCCCCCACCTGTGGGAGCTGGCCCTGCGCCTGCTGCGGGCGCGGGGCATCTATCTGCGCACCCCCGAGTACCTGCAGCGATTCTGCTGGCAGCTGGGGGATGCGCCGTGGGAGCACGACGACGCCGGCCGCCCGGTGTCCACCGGCCCGGTCGAGGCGGTGCTGCGGGACCTGCGCGCCTTCCCGGAGGCCCTGGAGCGGGAGCTGTGGGACCTGTTTGCCTTTCCGGAACTGGGATCCCACGGGGCGGTGGTTAACGACCGGCGGGAGCAGTGGAACCATGCGTTTGCCGCCGTGGCGGCGCAGGAGCCGGGGTTCCGGCAGCGACTGCTGGACGAGAGCCTGGGTTGCCTGCTGCGGGACTGGTCCGCCAAAAACATCACCCTGGCCCTGCAGGTCCAACGCCTCCTGGCCCCGACCCCCACCGAAATCACCGCTCGCGCCGACCGCTATCTCGCTGTCCTGACCACCACCCCCTCCACTGCCGTGACCCTGGCGCAAGGAATGCTGACCGCCTCCCTGCCCACCCTCGACCCCACCGCCCTCCTCACCGCCAGCCCAGCGGTCCTATGGCGCAAGGAAAAGAAGCTCCGCCGCGCCCAGATCGACCTCCTGGCCGCCCTCACCACTGGCCACCCCCAGACCACCTCCGCCGTGGTTGAGCTGGTGACCAGCGTTCTGCCCGAACTGCCCACCGACCTGCAAGCCCACGCCCGCAAACGCCTGCCCACCCTGCCCTCCCCCGCCTCCACGCCCACCCCCAGCACTCCGCAACCACCACCCCCCACCCTCCAACCGCTGCCTGCCGCCGCCGCGCTGCCGGAGTTTGTCGGCGACGCCGACTGTGCGGTGGCGGTCTGCGCGCTGCTGCACGAACGGGGCGACGGCCGAGAGCTGCCGCGCGTGCTAACGCATCTGCGACGTCGCCCACAGACAATCGACGCCGCCGCGCGCAAGCTGGCAGACGAGGCGAGCCAGTGGGGTGCCTGCCCGCTGGCATCGGTGGCTGCCTACGTGCGGGCGCTGGCCACCGGGGTGGAACTGCAGCTACCTGCCGGGCGGTACGCCGATAGGGTCGCGCTGCGCAGCTGCGAACCGGTGCCGCCACACTGGCAGGTGGAGATGCCGCCAGGCTATTGGCAGGCGCACACCCACGGCACTCAGCCCCAACGGCTCTGGTTTGGGGATCGCTTTTGGGACTCGCACGCGCCGCGCTTCCTGTGGGACGTCGCCGTGGCCGACGCCTGCAGGGGCGGGCAGCTGGCGAACTCGCCCCTGCCACCGCTGCCCGCCCGGTGGGAGCTGCGTTACTGGGAGCCAACCGAGCGCCAGGCCCGCGCGGTGCTGTTCCTGCCGCGCCTGCCGTGGTGGCACGCCAGCGAGGTGACGGCCGAGGGTTTCGCCGCGCAGTGGGCGGACACCGGACCGTTAGCTACCGAGTACGCCTTCCGATTCAACGAGGCACGCTGGCTGGCGGGGTATGACGCGCTGGCCGCCTGGGCGGGTTGGTTGTTGTCGGCTAATCCGGATGTGTTGGCCGCGCAGTTCTTTCCCGCCATCTTCGCCGCCACCCGCGTCGTCAACGTCCGCGGCGTCGCTGACCTCATCTCGGCCCTCGGTAACACCACCCAGGTTCCCGGCGCTCCCGCCCTATCCGCCCTCGCCCTTGCCACCGGCACCAAAGAGCCTCACCAGCGGGCCGCGACCGCGGAAGCCCTCGCCAACCTCGCCACCCATGACCTGCTAAACCCCACTGCCCTCGCCGCCCACACCCTTACCCACCTCCAAACCGGTCACCTTCTCGCCGGTCGCCTCGCCACTACCCTCCAAGACACGGCCAGCATCAGCCCTCTGGCTGCCTGGCGCACTCAAGAAACCCTCACTCAGCTCCTGCCCCACCTCGCCCCCATCCGCCACGCCCACAAGCTCGTCACTCTCTTGGCTTGCCTCGCCCACCAACAGCAAACTCCCATCCCCATCCCGCCTGCCCTGCAACCGCAGACCAAAACCAAAACCCAACTTGCCTCCGCCCTCAAACAACTGCCGGTCCCGGCGGCAGGAGCACCTGGGCGCGGCTGAGATGTTGACACGGATTGCGCGGCACGGCCACGCACCGCGGACTCGCTGAAAACAGGACCGCTGATATGCACAAACTTGCGCTCGACGACCAGGTAGCCACCGAAGTAAAAGCCCTGCTGGTGGCCGACGCCCCGCTGGTCGATATCTATCGCCACGTGCGGGAGCGGTGGGGTGGTGCGGGCTGGCTGGCGCGCATGAGGTCCGGTTATAGCCCGCACGTGGGTTTGCGGTTTTTCTGCCGCCGCCTGGCGGTGCTTTTTGACGATCACCACGAGCCGGTCGACGACGACTACATCCTGGAGATGATCAACTTACTCAACGGTGATGCGCGCTCGGGGATGCGCGGGCACCTGCTGCGACACGACGCTGAGTTCCGGGAGCAGATTTTCTGGCGCATTTTCGAAGTGGAGGGCGGCGGCGAAGTCTCGCTGGCCAATCTGGAGAAATTCAATTTGGGCAGCAACAGCTGGGCCGCGACGGTGCAGGAGATGATTGTCGACGGCTTGGCGCCCCGGCCGCGGGTGTTGCGTGCCTGCCTGGAGGCCCTCAACCGCGACTTCTCGGCGTATCGCGCGGGCTGGTATTCGCGCCTGTACACCGCCCTAGCGCCGTCGGCCAGGGAGGCAGCGGCCGATCAGGACTTGCTCTTGCAGGCGCTGGGTTCCGGCATCACCGCCACCGTGACGCTGGCGGTCAAGCAATTGGCGGCGCTGGCCCGCCCCGGGCTGCTGGACGCGGCCGCGTTTGCCGCCGCCTGCGCCCCGGCGTTGGCGAGCACCAAAAGCTCAGCATTGGCCACGATTCGGGTGGTGGCGGGCGCCAACCTGGCTGCCACCGAGCGGGCCGAGGCGCTGGCCCCAGCGCTCACCCATCCACACGACGACGTTCAGCGCGCCGCCGCCCGGGCCCTGCTGGAGCTGGGGGCGCGGACGCTGCTGCAGGCGCACACTGAGGTGATGGCCCCTGCGGTGGTGGCCGAGCTGGGGCTGGAACTGCCCGCCGTCCCCGTGCCGCCGGTGGCCGCCGCGCACGCGCCTGCGGGACCCACCGAGTCGCACTCGCTCGTGCCGTGGAGTCAGGCCACTGCGAGCGAGCGCCTCGCCGCCCTGCTGGAGGGTTCGGGCGACGCCTGCGAGTTGGAGTTGGCGCTGGCTTGGTTGGCCAGGACCCCGGACGCCCGCGCCTGTCTCCAACCGCTGCAGCGGCGCGCCCGCCGGTTGGTGCAACGCAATGACGATCTGGTGGCGCACCTGGTGCTGGCGCTCACCGACGACTGGCAGTGGTGCCCGCCGGTGGAACGCTCAACTCTGCCGCACCCGACCTGGCCGCTGCCGCCCGGCGACGGCCCGGTGCCTGGCGAGTTGGCGCAGGCACTGCCAGTGCTGTACGCCCGCATCGGCGAGGTACTGGAAATACAGCGGGGCCAACGGGTCCCCCAGGAACTGCTGGCCACACCGACACGGCCGGACGGCTGGCTAGAGCTGCCGGAGCTGGCCCGACGGGTGGCGGCCCTGCCGGGGGCGCCGCTGCCCGCGGACGCCGCCCAAGCCTTGGCGCGCCTGCGCGCCGCCGACGTGACCGCCGGCGCCGAGCTGCTCGGGCTGCGGCCCCCGGCCCCCAGCAGTTGCCGCCTGGAATGGTCCTCTGCTGGCTCCAGCGAACTCAATTCGCGGGGCGAACCGCGGTGGGTGTGGTGGGACTGCCGGGTTGTACCGACGATGCCCATCGGGGACGCGCGCCACCAGCCGGGCGCGATCGGCGCGCCCGCCTTCCCCGCGTTGACCCCGCTGCTGGCCCACGCCATCGTGCTGGCCTGCCCGTCCTCAACATTGCCGCTGGTAGGGATGAGCATGCTCGACCTGAACGGCGGCACTCAGGATGCCACGGCTCGCCCCGATCAGGCCATCTTGCAGGCGCTGGCCTGCCATCCCGGACAGTGGACGGAGCAGACCGCGCAAATGTTGGCGTTGGGCCTAGCCAGCAAGAGGCGTGAAACTGCGGCCCTGGCGGCGGAACTGTTCGCCCAGGCGATACCCGGCCGCCTGCCGCTCGCGCAGGCAGCCGCCGGTTTCGCAGCGGCGGCACCCGCCATGGTCCTGTCTCGCTGGGCCGCCGCCCTGCGCGACGCCGCCGAGCTGGCCCCGCACAGTGTCGTCGACCTGCTGACGGCACTCCTGCCGCGGCTCTCCCCCAGCCAAGCCGGGCTCAACAAGCTGCTAATTCTGTTACGCAACGAAGCCACCCGCCTAGGCCGCCCGGTCGTCGACCCGACACTGCGGGCCTGGTTGGAACAGTTCACCGGCCCCTCGGTGGTGGCCAAGGCGGCCCGGGCGCTGCTGGACTAGCGGCACAGGGGGAGGGCGGGCAGGCCTATCGCGGAGTCCCCGCGCGGCAGCGCTCGCCCGCCTGGCCTACCGTTATTCGGCCTGCGACTCGCTGGTCGACCCCGAAGCGGGGAAAGCGGCCGCGATATCTGTGCCTTTAGCACTTTCCTGCGCCGCTAGCGCCTGGGCGCACCGCAAAATCTCCCCGACATTGTCCGCCATCCGGCCCCAGCCACTGGCTGCCAACGCGATGCCGATCGTGTTGCAGAGCAGACTCAGCAGCAGTAAAACAGGCAAATCTTTACCGGAAAGAAAAAGCGATGACAATAGGGAGCCGAACAATGCGAGCAGCCCCACAAATAACAAGGCACCCCCCGTCTTAACTCTCCAGCTACTTATCTTCACCAGCCCTCCCGCAAGTCTAATGCTCGTTATCTTTTAGCCCGACGAAACCGCGCTAACTGGTTACACTTTCGGCTTCATCTCCGGGATCGCCGGGCGCCGCAACACCGTGCGCCACCCCGTAAGCAGGTTCCCTCTCCGTGTTGCCCTCTTTCCGCGGGTCCGCCAGTCGCCGGAGCAAGCGTGCGGCCTCGTCAACATCGGTGGACATCCGACCACAGCCGACCAGCACCGCGGCAATACCGATCAGCAGCGACAGCATGCCCAGCCCCATGATGACGCCTAAGGGATTATCGCCACTCCCGATAACAGCCATTACAAGGATCGAGCCAAAGAAGAACTGAATAAAGCCAACCAGGGTAAAGAATCCGCCAACCCTAATCGCGGGCCCGCCCGTCACGTTTTCCATACTCTCCTCCATCGAGC
The DNA here is from genome assembly GCF_001907235.1 of Buchananella hordeovulneris. Lineage (GTDB taxonomy): Bacteria > Actinomycetota > Actinomycetes > Actinomycetales > Actinomycetaceae > Buchananella > Buchananella hordeovulneris. Next base: position 268,050 of record NZ_MQVS01000003.1, on the reverse strand, counting down.
CTCAGTCCATTCTTGACTCGTGCGCCACGACGCGGGACGCGGCCGGGGAGTTGCGCGCAGTTCCGATCCCGTAGGCGGGCAGTTCCTCGGCAGCCGCCACCTGCTGGCCTTGCCGCAGCGCCTGCCGGTCCAGGAGCTGCTGCAGTATCGAATCAACATTGCTCGCCACCTGGTACCAGGCGCGCACAGACACGAGGAAGCCCACCAGGAGGATACCTAGTCCCCCAAACACCCCGAATATAGTGAGAAAAGAAAAGTCCCTTAAGGAAGCAAGCAAAGTCAGCACGATGACGGCGAGCCCCGCCAGCATCATCGCCCCGGCACTAAACATCGCACTCTTGCTATTTTCCACGCTTTTCCTCCCCTTTTCTCTCCGACACGCGTTAACTATTGGCCTCTAAATATCGGGTTCTGCCGGATCCCCGTCCGCCAGCTCAGGCCCAGCAGTATCCCCGCCAGCCCCAGGCGTAGGCGCGTCTTGCAATTTGAGATACTTCGGCGCCCCCGGCAACTCCGCCACTAGGCGCCCGATCTCTTCCACATTGGCCGCCAGGCGAAACCAAGCCCCAGCTCCACAGGCTACGCCTGCCAGCAGCATGCCCAGCCCCAAAAACACCACCATGATGCTGCCCGCCTGATACCTACTGGCGGAACTAATATAAGAGAGCCAGCCGATAAATAGCATGGTGGCACCCCCCACGTTAAGGAGGCCAGTAGTTGCCACCATTTGCCGACTTGGTTTCATGTCTCCTCAGGCTCCTTCTGTCTCGCGAGCGCTGCACCCATCTGCTTCTGTGCGGGGGTGAGGGCGGGCAGGGCCCGCCCTCACCCCCGCCATACTCGCCCCGCGGCTGCTACCGGCTCTGGCCCGGGAACTGGGGCTCGCCCGACGGCGGCAGCGCCATACCGTAGTCCGCTCCACCGCCGACGGGCGGGGTCATCGGCGTCGGGTAGCTAGCGCCAGGCGTCGACGGTCCTCCAACGGCGGGCGTCCCGAAAGGCAGACCCCCGACGATTCGCTCGGCCATACCGTCGATGTTGGCGGCCATCCGGGAGATGCCGATGATCTGCAGAATGGAACCAACCAGCACGCCCACCAGGGCCGCATAGACCAGCACAGCAGCGAAGTTGTTTTTTTCCCACGGCTCAGAGTTTGCCTGCACGATGGTGCCTAGCGACATTAACAACGCGCTACTCAAGAGCGTGATCGAGCCGGCCAGTACGAAACCTTTGGACTTTCCCATAGTTGAACTCCGCATCTTGTCGGGGATGTGCGGCACAACGGTACCCTGTCGGGGCGCCCCGCGGGAGCCGTAGGAACGAACGGATGGCAAGCAGGCCCGCTCCGCTGACCGAAACCGAGACCAACGGGCCACCCCAGTGTGAGCTAGGTGCCGAGCGGCGTCCAGCCGAAAGGAACCGGGCCACTCACCCTCGCCCGCTCCTGATCGGCCCGGCGGGACCAGCCTTGCCCAGCCTGGCTAGCAGTCTGACCCGCAGCTCCCCGGGCGATGCGGAACCCCACGTCATCAAGCCGCGCCTCTGGCATGCTTCCCCGCCGCACGGAAGCCCGGACGCTCCAATGCTTGTCCGCCCATCCGCCGCCGCGCAGCACACGATAGTCGGCGTACCGGGCCGGATCGGAGTAGTCCCAGCACCACTCCCACACGTTTCCCAGCATGTCAAACAGACCGAAAGCGTTGGGCTGTTTCCGCCCAACTCGCTGCGCCCCCGTAACCGCATCGGCCTCCGTCCACGCAATGTCGGCCAGCGGGCCGTAGTGCGGGCCGGCCGTTCCCGCTCGGCAGGCCCATTCCCACTCCGCCTCCGTCGGCAGCCGAAACCCCTCGGATCCCACCTCCCACAACACCCCGGTATCGCCAACTTGATAAGCCGGAGCGAGGCCCGCCTGACGCGACAACGCGTTGCACCAGTTCACAGCACCCAGCCACGACACCGAATGCGCGGGCACGTCCGCATCCTCGTCTGCCACCCGGCACCCACCCAGCACGCGCGAAAACAGGCCCCAGGTCACCGGGGTGGACGCCAGCTGGAACTCCCGCAACTCCACGGAGCGGGAGGTCTTCGTCCTTGCGTCCCGCAACGTGATCGAACCGGCGGGCACAGTGACCATTTGCGGGCCGAGGAAAGACACATTTCAGACTAACAGGCCAACCCTCTAGCGCCAATTACCCCGGCAAGGTCTTACACCTTGAACCAAGGGACGGGTCTGCCCGCCTGGAGGCGGTGGGGGAAACAAGTCACTATGCGCCCCGAACTCAAAGGTGGGCCCGGCCGGGTTCGAACCGACGACCTCCTGGGTGTAAACCAGGCGCTCTGACCAGCTGAGCTACAGGCCCGCGCCGGTAGCCTAGCCCATGCGCAGCGCTATTGAAAAACCGGCCGTCGGCAGGCCGCTGCCCGCAAACCAACCCACCTCGGGTTGTTAGGCCGGGCGCCCCCGCGACATCAGCCGGGTCCCGGCCCACTCGTCCGAGACCGAGGCGGCGGAGGTGGCCTGCATGCCGGCGATGCGGGCGGCGTCGGCGACGTCTCCGGGCGGCACGTGCCCAACCCGCCGGGGTTTGGGGGTGAGCACCCAGATCAACCCGCCGTTGTCGAGGTTGGCCTGCACGTCGACGAGCACGTCAACCAGGTCCTCTTCCTCGGCGTCGTCGGCACGCCACCACACCAGCGCCCCGTCGGTAACGTCTCCGTAATTGGGGTCCACCAGTGCTTCGCCGGTCGCGGCCTCAATGGCTGCACGCACTTCCAGTGCGACATCGTCGTCGTAGTAGAACTCCTGGACCACTTGCCCTTGCGTGAAGCCCAGTGAAGCGCCGCCTGCCACCTTGCTATCTCTCCTTCAGTCTGCTGGTGGCGCACGCCACCAATGCCCATATTGTGACAGATCCCCCGCGATGCACGTCACCTTCTTGACCGCAATCCCGAAGAAGGCCCCTAGAGTAGTGGGACAATGGTCCCCAGCCGAGCCGACGAGGGCCGGCGGACGAAGTAGCGGGAAAGAGGAGTCGTGAGCCTGACCAACGGGACACCCCCACTGATCGATGGCCTTCTGAGCCAAGTGCCGGACGTTGATCCGGAGGAAACGCAGGAATGGCTGGATTCGCTCGATGGCTTGATTGACGAGCGCGGTGGCCCCCGGGCGCGTTACGTGCTGCTGTCGCTGCTACGCGAGGCGCGTCTGCGGAACGTGGCGATCCCGGCGTCGTACACCACCCCGTACGTCAACACCATCGGCGTGCACGAGGAACCCTACTTCCCGGGCGACGAACGGGTCGAGGAGACCTACCGCGGCTGGATTCGCTGGAATGCGGCCGTCATGGTCACCCGGGCCCAGCGCCCGGGCCTGAGCGTGGGCGGACACATCTCGTCGTACGCCTCGGTAGCCACCCTGTACGAAGTCGGGTTGAACCACTTCTTCCGCGGCAAGGACCACCCGGGCGGCGGCGACCACGTGTTCTTCCAGGGACACGCCTCGCCAGGTAACTATGCGCGGGCGTTCCTGGAGGGGCGCCTGACGGAAGAAGACCTGGACGGCTTCCGCCAGGAAGTTTCCTCCGAGCACGGCATGCCTTCCTACCCGCATCCACGGCAGATGCCGGACTTCTGGGAGTTCCCGACCGTCTCGATGGGCCTGGGCCCGGCGGAGGCCATCTACCAGGCGTGGGTCGACAAGTACCTGCACATGCGGGGCATCAAGGACACCTCCCAGCAGCACACGTGGGCTTTCCTCGGCGACGGCGAGATGGACGAGCCAGAGTCGCGCGGCATGCTGCAGCTGGCGGCACAGCAGGGGCTGGACAACCTGACCTTCGTGGTCAACTGCAACCTACAGCGCTTGGACGGCCCCGTGCGCGGTAACGGCAAGATCATCCAGGAACTGGAGGCCTTCTTCCGGGGCGCCGGCTGGAACGTCATCAAGGTCATTTGGGGCCGCGGCTGGGACAAACTGCTGAACGCCGACAAGGACCGCGCCCTGGTCAACCTGATGAACGAGACCCTGGATGGGGACTACCAGACGTTCAAGGCCAACGACGGCGCGTACGTGCGCGAGCACTTCTTCGGGCGCGACCCGCGCACCAAGGCGCTGGTAGAGCACATGACCGACGACGAGATCTGGGCCCTGAAGCGCGGTGGGCACGACTACCGCAAGATTTTCGCGGCCTACAAGGCGGCCATGGAGCACACCGGCCAGCCGACGGTCATCCTGGCCCACACCGTCAAGGGCTACGGGCTGGGCCCGTCGTTTGCGGGTCGCATGGCGGCCCACCAGATGAAGAAGCTGAAGGCCACCGATCTGAAGGAGATGCGCGACCGGTTCCAGATCCCGATCTCGGACGAGGAGCTGGAGGCCAACCCGTACCTGCCGCCGTACTACCGGCCCGCCGACGACGACCCAGCCCTCATGTACATGCGCGAGCGGCGCCGGGCGCTCGGTGGCTTCGTCCCGGAGCGCCGCGACAACCCGGTCGAGGTGACGCTGCCTGCCGACAAGGTCTACGACGTCCTCAAGGGCGGCTCCGGCAAGCAGGAAATCGCCACCACGATGGCGTTCGTGCGCCTGCTGAAGGACCTAATTCGGGACAAGGAGTTCGGGCACCGAATCGTGCCGATCATCCCGGACGAGGCGCGCACCTTCGGCCTGGACTCGATCTTCCCCAGCGCCAAGATCTTCCATACGCGCGGCATGAACTACGTGTCCGCCGACCACCAGATGATGCTGTCGTACAAGGAGTCCCAGCAGGGTCAGATCTTGCACACGGGCATTAACGAGGCGGGTTCGGCGGCGGCCTTCCAGGTGGTGGGCACCTCCTACGCCACCCATGGCCAGCCGATGGTGCCGATGTACATCTGCTACTCGATGTTCGGTTTCCAGCGCACGGCCGACCAGTTCTGGGCGGCCGGGGACCAGCTGACCCGCGGCTTCCTCATCGGGGCCACCGCGGGCCGCACGACGCTGGCCGGCGAGGGCACCCAGCACATGGACGGCCACTCCCCCCTCATCGCGGGCACTAACTCCTCGGTTATCCACTACGACCCGGGCTACGCCTACGAAATCCGCCACATCGTGCGCGACGGTTTGCAGCGCATGTACGGCCCAGACGAGACCCGTGACCGCAACGTCATGTACTACCTGACGGTGTACAACGAGCCCTACGCCCACCCGGCCGAGCCGGAGAATGTCGACGTGGACGGCATTATTCGCGGCATCTACCAGTTGGCGCCCACCCCGGAGGGGGAAGGGCCGCAGGTGCAGCTGCTGGCTTCCGGCGTCGGGGTGAAATGGATCGAAGAGGCCCAGCGGCTGCTGGCCGCCGATTGGGGGGTGCGGGCCGGGCTGTGGTCCGTCACCTCCTGGAACGAGCTGCGACGCGACGGGTTGGCCGCCGACGAGTTCAACTACCTCCACCCGGAGGAGCCCCAGCGGCGGGCCTACGTGACGGACAAGTTGGCGGGCGCGGGCGGCCCGTTCGTGGCCACCTCGGACTACGACCACCTGGTGCCCGATCAGATCCGCAAGTGGGTGCCGGGCGATTTCCACACGCTCGGGGCCGACGGCTTCGGCTTCTCGGACACCCGGGCGGCGGCGCGGCGTTACTACAAGATCGATGCCCACTCGGTGGTCGTCAAGGCGCTGCAGGCGCTGGTCGCGCAGGGCGCGCTGCCCGCGTCTGTGGTGCGTGAGGCGATGGACAAGTACGACCTGCTGAACGTCAACGCCGGTACTTCCGGGTCGACGGGCGGCGACGCCTAAAGCTGGCTCTCGGTTGGGGGCGGGCCCCGGCGGGGCCCGCCCCCAAGCCACGGGTGGAGCAGCTTGGCGAAGGGGCTAGCAGCGGCGTTGCCCGGCGGCGAAATACTGCACCAGGTGCGGAGCTAGTGTCGGCACCTCACGCGGCTGACTGCCGCTACGCAGGGAGTCGGTGGCGCAAATGGCGGCGGCCACGGCTTGCCAGGCCCCCACTGGCGAGGTGTCGGTGGCCCCGCCGCCGCGCACGAAGCGGAAGAATTCGGCCACGGTCAGGGCGTCGGCGCTCGCGTGGCCGGTGCCACTTTCCGTGATGGGGTGGACTTCGTCGGCGGGCTCGTAGTAGCCGCGCGTCTTCCACACCCGCACCTCTCCCCCGGGGCCATCTCCGAAGTTCTCCAACCGTCCCCGGGTGCCGATGACGGTGTAGTTCCGCCAGTAGTCCGGGGTGAAGTGGCACTGTTGATAAGTGGCCAACACCCCCGAGCCCAACTGCAGCAACACGTGGGACAGGTCCTCCACATCGATCACCGGATGCAGACCCCGCTGGGCCAGGGGCGGCCAGTTGTCCAGACTGTGCCACTGCGGCATGAGTTGCGCCGAGTTGTCCCGCCGATCCGTGATCTGACCGTAGACCGCTAGCCTGCCCATGGCACTAACGCGGGTAGTGGCCGAGTCCGCCAGCCAGTGCATAACGTCGATGTCGTGCGCCCCCTTTTGCAGCAGCAACCCCCCGACGTGCCGCCGGTCGGCGTGCCAGTCCTTGAAATAGAAGTCGCCCCCGCTGCCCACGAAGTGGCGGCACCAGATGGCTTGGACCGACCCGATCTCGCCCTGCTGGATCAGCTGCCGCATGAGACGCACCACCTGCATGTGGCGCATGTTGTGCCCCACGTACAGGCGACTGCCGCTGTCGTAGGCGGCCTGCAGCACCGCGGTCGCATCCGGCAGGGTGATCGCCAACGGCTTTTCTAGGTACACCGCCACCCCGGCATGCAGCAGCTGGGTGGTCACCGCCGCGTGGGTGTCGTCCGGCGAGGTCACGAAGGCCACGTCTATGCCCAGGGCCGTCAGCTCCGCGACGGTGGCGACCACCGGCACGTCACGCGCCAGACGGGCGCGCGCCCGCTGCGGGTGCGGATCGCAGATTCCGACGATGACGGCGTCGTGCGCCTCGGCGTGCCAGGCCAGGCGGCCACGGGCGCCGGCCCCCACGACCCCGACTCTCAGGGTTTGCATCGTTGTGGGCCTTTCTCGCGCACCGGGCGCGGGCGTTAGTCGAGCTGGGATTCGGCTTCGATGACTGCCTCTGGGTCGACCGGTGCCAGCGGCACCGACGGGTCGGAGGTGGCGAACATGGCGCCGCGATACTGCGGGTTGGCCAGGTTCTCCGGGGAGAGAATGCGGTCCAGCTCTTCCTCGTCCAGCAGTCCCATCTCCAGCACCACTTCGCGCACCGAGCGACCGGAGCGCGCGCACTCCTTGCCGACCAAATCTCCGTTGTGGTGGCCGATAACGGGGTTGAGGAAGGTGACGATACCGATGGAGTTGGTGACGTAGCCCCAACACACGTCAGCGTTGGCGGTGATGCCCTCCACGCAGCGCTCCCGCAACGTCTGGCAGGAGGCGGCCAGCAGGTCGATGGACTCGAACATCGACTGGGCAATGACCGGTTCCATGACGTTGAGCTGCAGCTGCCCTGCGTCGGCCGCCATCGTGATCGTCACATCGTTGCCGATGACCTTGAAGCACACCTGGTTAACCACCTCGGGGATCACCGGGTTTACCTTGGCGGGCATGATGGACGAGCCGGCTTGCATCTCAGGCAGGTTGATCTCGTTTAGCCCCGCCCGCGGACCGGAGGAGAGCAAGCGCAGATCGTTGCAGACCTTGCCGAGTTTGACCGCCAGGCGTTTCAGGGCGGCGTGCATGGAGACGTAAGCACCAGTGTCCGAGGTGGCCTCAATGAGGTTGCGGGCCCCCTCCACCTCCAGGGCCGTGACCTCCCGCAAGTGCTTGAGGACCGTCTGACGGTAGTCGGCGTGGGTGTTCAGGCCGGTACCGATCGCGGTGGCCCCCAGGTTGACCTCCAACAATAGGCGGGCATTGGCCCGCAGCCGCACGATTTCCTCCTCCAGCAGCTCCGCGAAGGCCTCGAAGGCGCTGCCCAGGGTCATGGGGACGGCGTCTTGTAGCTGCGTGCGTCCCATCGTCAAGATGGGCTCAAACTCCACGCCCTTGGCCCGCAGGGCCGCGACCAGTTGGATGACGTGGTCCTCCAACTGCACGATGCGTCGGAAGACAGCGATGCGAAATCCGGTGGGATAGGCATCGTTGGTGGACTGGGCCTTGTTGACGTGATCGTTGGGATTGACGACGTCATAGCGCCCCTTGGGCAGGCCGAGGAACTCCAGGGCCAGATTGGCGATGACCTCGTTGACGTTCATGTTCACCGACGTGCCCGCGCCGCCCTGGAAGAGGTCGACCGGGAACTGGTCGAGGCAGCGGCCCTCGTGGAGGATGGCCAGGCAGGCCTGTTCGATGGCGTCAGCAACATCCAAGGGCACGGTCCCGATCTCCCGGTTGGCGCGAATCGCCGCCAGCTTGACCATGACCATGGCCCGCACGAAGGCCGGCACTTGCGACACCGTGTGGCCAGATATTTGAAAGTTTTCCGCCGCCCGCAGCGTGTGGATGCCGTAGTAGGCCTCCGCGGGCACCTCGCGGGCGCCCAGCAGGTCCTCTTCAATTCGGGTGTCACTCATTGGTTTGCCATGCACCTTCACACTCGGGGAACAAAGTCCCAGACCAATCGCTCCGTCCAAATAGTAATCTGCGCGCGGCCCGCGCACGGGTCCCCCGCGCCACGGCGATGCCGCCACCAGCCCCATTTTTCGTGGTTTGCCACAAAATTTGCGCGCCAGTGGCCTATGCTTTTGAGCTATGCACGAACCCGATGCGACTTCGCGTACCCACGCCCTGCACCGCTTGCGTGCCAGCGCTGACACGTTGACCAACGCGGCCTTGAAGAAGATCGAGCACGATTTGCCGTGGTATTCCCAACTCGGCGCGCAAGACCGCTCCTGGATTTCGGTGGTTGCCCGCACCGGCATCAATTCTTTTACGCGCTGGTTTGAGGACCAGGGGCAGAGCGCCTCGGACGCCACGGAGATCTTTAATGTCGCTCCCCGGGAGCTGGCACGCTCAATCCCCCTGCAGCACACGCTCGCGCTCATTCGCATAGTGGTCGATGTGGTGGCCACCGAAGCCGTGCCTCTGGTGCCCGAGTCCGCGCGCACGACGGTCCACGACGCGGTTTTGGTTTATGCCCGCGACGTGGCGTTCTCGGCGGCCGAGGCCTACGCCCGGGCGGCCGAACAACGCGGGGCGTGGGACGCGCGCCTGGAGGCACTGGTGGTGGATTGCTTGGTGCGCGGGGAACGAGACGCCTCTCTCTACTCCCACCTGGCTGCGCTCGGCTGGGACGCGAAGGTCTCGGCGTGCGCCGTCGTTGGCAGCGCGGCCTTGGCCGAGGCCGCCATGCACGATATTCGGCGGGCGGCCCGCAAGGCCTGCCCCACGGCACTGGTTGGTCTGTACGGTTCGCTGGCCCTGGTGCTGCTGGGTGGCACCGATCCGCGGCAAGCCGCCACGCAGGTGGCGGCAGCCTTCCCCAGCCGGACCGTCATCGGCCCGGTGGTGGCAGACGTGGCCGACGCCGGGCGGTCAGTGCGCGCCGCAGTGGCGGGCCTGACCGCCGTAGAAGCCTGGCCGGGCGCCCCCGACCCGGCCAGCAGCTCGGATCTGCTGCCCGAACGCGTGTTGGCGGGCGACGAACTGGCTCGCGCCGAGATGCGGGAGCAGATCTACGTCCCGCTGTTGGCGGCTGGCCGCCCCCTGGTCGATACGGTGCACGAGTACCTCACGTTGGGGCGCTCGCTGGAGGGTGCCGCCCGCAGTTTGTTTATTCACCCCAATACGGTGCGCTACCGGCTGCGCCGCGTGGCGCAACTAATCGGCTGGGATCCCACTGATGCGCGCGAAGGATACGTGCTGCAGATCGCTTTGGCAGTCGGACGCCTCGACGAGGTGAGCAAGCACACAGCTAGCCCGGCGGTTTGTCCTGATCCTCCAAAGTAGCGGCGGCGGGTTCGTGCTTGCCGGTCGTGCCCGCCGCCCGGCGGGCGCGCCAGACTTGCAGACGTGATTGCTGTGCTTTGTCCCGGCCAGGGCTCCCAACGCCCTGGCATGCTCGCACCGTGGCTGGAAGTCGACGGTGCCCGCCCGTTCCTCAACGACCTTTCGCAGGCCGCAGGCATCAACCTGCTGGCCCTCGGCGTGGACGGTAGCGCCGCGGACCTGAAAGACACGGCCGTGGCTCAGCCGCTCCTAGTTGCGGCCGGGCTGCTGGCGTGGCGGGCCCTGGCCCCGCTGCACCCCCGCGTGCAGTTAGTGGCGGGGCATTCGGTCGGCGAGATCACAGCCGCCGCCGTGGCCGAGGCCATCAGCCCGACCGACGCGGTGCGGATCGCCGCCACCCGCGGACAGGCGATGGCCGCAGCCGCTAACCAGGGGCCTGCCACCGGGATGAGCGCCGTGGTGGGCGGCGATGCCCGCGAGGTGCACGCCGCCATCACGCAGGCAGGCGCGTTTGTGGCCAACTACAACGGGGCCGGACAGCTGGTGGCTTCCGGCACCAAGGAGGCGCTGGCGCAGCTGGCAGCAAATCCGCCCGCGCGGGCGCGCGTGGTCCCCCTGGAAGTTCACGGGGCCTTCCACACCCGGTTCATGGAGCCCGCCGCCCAAGCATTGGCTGCCGCGGTGGCCGACATTGATTTCGTGGGGCCCCGCCGCACCCTGCTCTCCAATTGGGACGGCTACCCGTTGACCAAGGCCAACGCTGTGCGCCGCAACCTCGTCACGCAGTTGACCAGTCCGGTCGACTGGACTGGCTGCTGCGACTACGTGTCCGAGCAGGGGCCCGAGCTACTCATTGAGCTGTGCCCCGCCGGGGTCTTGACCCGCATTGCCAAGCGTGCCATTCCGGGCGTGGCGGCCGTCGCGCTCGACACACCGGCAGCGGTATCCGAGGTGGAGGAGAAGCTCGCGTGATCAGCACTGCTCCTGTAGCCGGTTCCCGCCTCGCAGGCGTGGGGGGCGTACGCGGATCCCGCGTCGTGCCCAACGCCGATATCATCGGCCCAATCAACTCTTCGGACGAGTGGATCCGCCAACGCACCGGCATGGTTACCCGCTGCCGGGTCAGCCCTGACCAGACCTTGCTAAGTCTGTCGGTCCAGGCCAGTCAAGCCGCCCTCGCGCAGGCCGGCCTGTCGGTCGCGGACGTCGACGCGGTCATCGTGGCCACCATCACCCACTTCGAGCAGACCCCCGCCATTGCCCCGCAAGTGGCGGCGGCGCTCGGTTGCGGGCCGGTGCCGGCCTGGGACATCTCCGCTGCCTGCGCTGGCTACTGCTACGCCGTGGCCCAGGCCGACGCCTTGGTGCGCGCGGGCAGCAATCGCTGCGTGCTGGTAATCGGTGCCGAGGTGCTCTCGCAGTTCATTGACCCGGCCGACCGCACAATCTCTTTCCTGTTGGGCGACGGCGCGGGAGCCGCCGTCGTCGTGCCGAGCTCCACCCCACAAATCGCCCGCACCGTGTGGGGAGCGGAAGGCGACAAGGCCTGCCTGGTGGGCCAAACCGCGTCGTGGCTGGACTACGCCGCCAACCCGGAGGAAGTCAGCGTGCCCGTGCTGCACCAGGAAGGCCCCTCGGTCTTCAAGTGGGCCGTCTTCTCGGTGGCCAAGGTTGCCGAGGCTGCCATCGCGGCCGCCGGACTGCAGGCCACCGATATTGACGTCTTCATTCCCCACCAAGCCAACATGCGCATCGTGGAATCCATGGCCAAACGACTCGGACTGCGCGCGGATTGTGTAATCGCCGACGACATCGTCACCACCGGCAACACGTCCTCTGCTTCCGTGCCCCTGGCCACCGAGGCCCTCTATCGCGCGGGCCGCGTAAAGGGCGGCGAGACCGCGTTGCAGATTGGATTTGGCGCCGGCCTGGCTTACGCTGCCCAGGTTGTGACGCTGCCCACCCCAAACCCAACCGCCGAGTAACGGCATCGAACAAGGAAGGCAAAACAATGGCTGCTACCGAGAACGAGATCCTGGCTGGCCTGGCTGAGATCGTCAACGAGGAGACCGGCATCGACGTGGCCGAGGTGACGGCCGACAAGTCGTTCGCTGACGACCTCGACGTCGACTCGCTGTCGATGATGACGATCGTGGCCACCGCCGAGGAGCGCTTCGACGTGCGGATCCCCGACGAGGACGCCACCAGTCTGGTCACCGTCGGCGACGCCGTAGCGTACGTGCGCAAGGCACAGGGCTGAAAGCTCAGCACTTAGGGGCGCCGCCACACCCGGCGGCGCCCCTACCCCTTACTTTTACTGCGCCCCCTCGGCGGGCACCTGTGGAGGAAAAATGACCGAAGTTGTAGTAACTGGCCTCGGCACGTTCAACCCGCTCGGCGGTGATGTGCCTTCCACCTGGCAGGAGGCCCTGGCCGGGCGGTCGGCCGTCAAGACCATCGAGGCGGATTGGATCGCCGAATACGAAATCCCCGTCGACTTCGCTGCCCAGGTAGCGGTCGACCCGGCGGAGGTGCTCTCGGCCAAGGAGTTATCGCGCACCGACCCGGTGGCCCGCTACGCCCTGATCTCGGCTAAAGAGGCCTGGCAGGACGCGGGCCAACCCGCGGTGGAGGGGGAGAGACTCGGGGTGGTTATTGGCACCGGCATCGGGGGCGTGCACACGATTTTGGGGGCCTGGGACGCGATCCGGGCGGGCGGTGCCCGCCGCGCTAAGCCCCTGACGGTGCCCCTACTGATGGGCAACTCACCCGCCGCCACCATCTCGGTGGCATTCGGCGCCAAGGCGGGCGCACACGCCCCGGTCTCGGCCTGCGCGTCGGGCGCGGAGGCGATCGCCTACGGTGCGCAGATGATTCGCTCCGGGCGGGCCGACGTGGTCATTTGTGGCGGCTCGGAGGCAGCGGTGCACCCGCTGCCCCTGGCAGCATTTGCCCGCATGCGCGCCCTTTCGACCCGCACCGACGATCCTGCCACTGCCTGCCGCCCGTACGACACCACGCGGGACGGCTTCGTGCTCGGCGAGGGCGCCGGGGTGCTGGTGTTGGAGTCAGCCGAGCACGCCGCCCGCCGCGGGGCCCGGGTGCACGCCCGCCTGCTCGGGGTCGGCATGACAGCTGACGCCTTCGATATTGCCCCGCCGGACCCCACGGGCGCGGGGCAGGAACGCGCCATGCGCATCGCCCTGGAAGACGCCGGGCTGGACGGCGCGGCCATTGACCATGTAAATGCCCACGCCACCTCCACCCCGGCGGGTGATGTCGTGGAGGCCCACGCCATCGCCCGGGTGGCGCCGCGCGCGGCAGTCTCGGCGACAAAGTCCGCCAGCGGCCACCTGCTCGGTGGGGCGGGGGCCTTCGAGGCCGTGTTGACCGTGCTGGCAGTGCGGGAACGTCTCGCCCCGCCGACCATTAACGTCACCGAGCCGGAGGAAGACTTGCGCATCGACCTAGTGCGGGACGAACCACGGCCGCTGGCCGCGCAAGGCCCGGTAGCGGCGATCAACAACTCATTCGGCTTCGGCGGCCACAACGTGGCCCTGGTATTCGCCTCCGCCTCGTAACAGGCCCCACCGCAGCGGGCGGCCCCGGCTCCAACCACTGGCGCCGGGGCCGCCCGCTCGCGGCAACTACCCGACCTTGTGCAGCCACCGCACGGGCGCAGACTCGCCCGCGTAACGGTAGGGTTCGAGGTCGTCGTCCCAGTCCTGGCCAAGGGCCAAGGCGAGTGCCCCCAAAAGGTCGGCGTTGTCGGCGACCTCAATCAACGCCCGCAACCGGTTTTCGGGGATGACGATGTTGCCGTGAATATCCACTTGCGCGTGGAAGATGCCCAATTCCGGCGTGTGCGACCAACGGGCCCCCACCGAGGCGACAGTACCGTCCTCGGTCACCTCGTAGCGGGTCTCCCCCCAGCCGTTTAGCGCACTGGCCAGGCGGGCACCGGTTCCCACCGGTCCCACCCAAGACAGTTCCGCTCGTACGGTGCCGGGCTCTGCGGGCTGCGCAGTCCAGCTGAGCTTGACGTCATAGCCAAGGACGGCCCCGATAGCCCACTCCACGTGTGGAGTGAGCGCATGGGGCACCGCGTGCACGAAAAACACACCGCGGGTGGATACGTCATCCATCTCGTTGCCTTCCTTGCTAGGTATGTCTTCCCCAAGCCAGACCTAGTGGAATGCCCCAAACGGCGTTACCTAATAGTTACATGTCTGCCCGGGCACGTCTAGCCCGGGCAGACAAATTTCACAGGTTAAGTTCGCGCACCGCCCGCAAAGCCTTGCGGCGGGTCTCCCCCTTTAACCGATCAATGTAGAGCTTGCCGGCCAGATGGTCGGTCTCGTGCTGCAGGCAGCGAGCCATCAGCTCCTCGCCCTCCACGATCACTTCCTTGCCATCCAGATCGATACCGCGCACCCGCGCATACCAGGCCCGCTCGGTCGGATACCACAGGCCCGGCACCGACAGGCAACCCTCGTCACCGTCCTGGTACTCGCTGAAGTCCAGCTCATCCAGCACCGGGTTTAGCACGTAACCAATCTCGCCATCAATGTTCCACGAGAAGGCCCGCAGCGACACCCCGATCTGGTTGGCAGCCAACCCGGCCCGCCCCTCGGTGTCCACCGTCTCCAGCAGATCCTCCACCAGCGCCTTGACTCGGTCGTCAATATCGGTGATCGTCTCGCACGGGGTGCGCAGCACCGGGTCGCCCACCACGCGGATGTCCCGCATTGCCATGGCTATTTTCCTTCCGCGGCCGCACGGGCGGCCTGCACCATTTCGATCAACTTCGCCCCGGCGTCGGCCACCGGCACCTCAATAGCCTCGCCGCTGCGGCGGTCGCGAATCTCCACGACCCCGTGCGCCAGACCACGCCCGACCACCAGCACGTAGGGCACGCCAATCAGCTCGCTGTCGGCAAACTTGACGCCCGCCGAAACCTTTACGCGGTCGTCGTAGAGCACCTCCACCCCGGCGGCATCCAACTGCTCGGCCAATTGCCGTCCGGCGGCGAAAATCTCCTCGCCCTTACCGGTGGCCAGCACCAACGCTTCAAAAGGCGCCACCTGAATGGGCCAGGTCAGGCCCCGCTCGTCGTGGTTGGCTTCCGCAATAGCCGCCAAGGCCCGGGAGATACCCACCCCGTAGGACCCCATCGTCACCACCACAGACTTGCCGTGTTGGTCGAGCACACTCAGGCCCAGGGCCTCGGCATACTTGCGGCCCAGCTGGAAAATGTGGCCGATCTCGATGCCGCGGGCCAACTCCAACGGCCCCGAGCCGTCGGGCGCCGGGTCTCCGGCCCGCACATTGGCGGCCTCCAGCACCCCGTCGGCCGTAAAGTCGCGGCCCGCCACCAGGTTGATGACGTGGGCGTCGGCCTGGTTGGCACCCGCCACCCACACCGTCCCCTCCACTACGCGCGGGTCGAGGTAGAACGGCACCGAGCCCGTGGGCTGGCCGTCCGCGTCCAGCGTCCGGTTGGGCGAGTTAGGCCCGAGGGCCTGCGGGCCAATGTAACCAGCCACCAAGTCCGGGACTGCCTTGAGGTCCTCCTCCGTCGCGGGCTCCACCGTGCACGGTGCCAGCGCCGCCTCCAGGCGGGTGAGGTCCACATCCCGGTCGCCCGGCACGCCGACGACGAACACCTCGCGCTGCCCAGTCGGCTGCACCCGGACCAGCACCACGACCTTCAGGGTGTCCGCCGCCTGCCAGGCTCGGTCCGGACGCGGGGCGTGTTCGTTCAGGTAGTCGACCAGCCCCGCGATGGTTTTGCAGCCCGGAGTGGCCACCACCGAGGCGGCGGGCACAGCTTGGTAATCCTGCGCGGGCGGCACCACCGTGGTCACGGCCTCCACGTTGGCCGCGTAACCGCCCGGGGAGCGCACGAACGTGTCCTCCCCGATGGGGGTCGGGTGCAAGAACTCCTCCGACCGCGACCCGCCCATGGCCCCGCTCATCGCCGAGACGATCACGTACTCCAGCCCGAGGCGGGAAAAGATCCGCTCGTAGGCTTGCCGCTGCACGTCGTAGGAGGCGGCCAGCCCGGCATCGTCGATGTCGAAGCTGTAGGCGTCCTTCATGACAAACTCGCGGCCCCGCAGCAGGCCGGCGCGCGGGCGCGCCTCGTCGCGGTACTTCGTCTGAATCTGGTACAGAGTGGCGGGCAAATCCTTGTACGAGGAGTACAGGTCCTTGACCAGGAGGGTGAACATCTCCTCGTGGGTGGGGGCCAGCAGGTAGTCCCCACCCTTGCGGTCTTGCAGGCGGAACAGGTTGTCGCCGTAGTCCGCCCACCGCCCGGAGGCCTCGTACGGTTCGCGCGGCAGCAGCGCCGGGAAATGCACCTCCTGGCAGCCCACGGCGTCCATCTCTTCCCGCACGATCTGTTCGATCTTCTTCAACGTGCGCAGGCCCAGGGGCAGCCAAGAGTAGACACCGGGGGCGGCCCGGCGGATGTAGCCGGCACGCACCAGCAGCTTGTGGGACATGACTTCCGCGTCTGCGGGGTCCTCGCGCAACGTGCGCAGGAACAGGGTCGACATCGTGTTCAGCACCCCACCACCCTAGTGGATAGGCCCACCTAGCCGAGAGGTTCCCGGTGTGGCGTCGAAAACGCCGTCCAGCTAGCGGGCAGCCACGCTCACGTCGGCAGTGCCCGAGCCTTCCTCCAGCCCCATTTCCGCGGCAATGCGTTCAGCATGGGCGATCAAGGTTTCCACGATGCGGTCCTCGGGGACCGTCTCCACCACCTCACCCTTGACGAAGATCTGCCCCTTGCCGTTGCCGGACGCGACCCCAAGGTCGGCTTCGCGCGCCTCTCCCGGCCCGTTGACGACGCAGCCCATCACCGCCACCCGCAGCGGCACCTTCAGGTCCTTCAGGCCCTCGGTGACCGAATCGGCCAGCTCGTAGACATCCACCTGGGCGCGCCCGCAACTGGGGCACGAGACGATCTCCAGCGTGCGCGGCCGCAGGTTGAGCGATTCCAGGATCTGGGAGCCGACCTTGACTTCCTCCACGGGCGGGGCAGATAGCGAGACCCGAATGGTGTCCCCAATCCCCTGGCTGAGCAGCGCCCCGAACGCCACCGAGGATTTGATCGTCCCCTGGAAGGCCGGACCGGCCTCCGTCACCCCCAGGTGGAGCGGCCACCTACCTGCCTCGGACAGCAGCTGGTAGGCCCGCACCATGACCACCGGGTCGTTGTGCTTGACCGAGATCTTGAAGTCGTGGAAACCGTGTTCCTCGAAAAGCGATGCCTCCCAGACAGCAGACTCCACCAGCGCCTCCGGCGTGGCCTTGCCGTACTTTGCCAGCAGGCGGCGATCCAGCGAACCGGCGTTAACGCCGATGCGAATGGACACCCCGTGGTCGGACGCAGCTTTCGCGATTTCCTTCACCTGGTCGTCAAAACGGCGAATGTTGCCCGGGTTGACGCGCACCGCCCCGCACCCGGCCTCGATCGCCGCGAAAACGTACTTGGGCTGGAAGTGAATGTCCGCGATCACCGGGATTTTAGACTTCATAGCGATGATCTTCAGCGCCTCGGCGTCCTTGTCGGTGGGGCAGGCCACCCGCACGATGTCGCAACCGGCGGCCGTCAACTCGGCGATCTGCTGCAACGTGGCGTTAATGTCGTGGGTCTTGGTGGTCGTCATGGACTGCACCGAGATCGGGGCCCCACCCCCCACCGGCACACTGCCGACCATCAGCTGGCGCGTGTCGCGGCGCGGACTGAGTACCGGCGGGGCCGACTTGACGGACGGGATACCAAGATTAATCGCACTCACGCAGAGCATTATCCACGCCCCGGTCCCAAAACGCCCACTGGCTAGGCCGCTCGGCTAAACCGGGGCGAGGAAGTCCGCCACAATAAGTATCAACATCATGGCGATAAGCACGCCCCCGACCACCATGGTCAACGGCAGCAGCTTGGCAGTATCGGCAGGCCCGGCGTGGCTGCGGCCCGTCAACCGGTGATAGGTCTTGCGCAGCCCCTCCCACAGGGCCCCCGCGATGTGCCCACCGTCGAGCGGCAGCAGCGGCAGCAGGTTGAAGATGAACAGTGACAGGTTCAGGTTGGCCAGCAAGAGCAGCATGCTGCTGACGCGGGCACCCGCCGGGGCGCCGCCGATGTCCGCCGAGCTGATCTCGCCTGCCACCCGGCCGACCCCCACCAGGCCCACCACGCCGTTGGGGTCGCGCTTCTCACTCCCGAAGGACGCGAAGACCGCGTTGGAGAGCTTGCTGGGGAGATCTGCCACTACGCCGAGGGTGCCCTTGAAGGTCAGCCAGGTGGTGGCAAACGATTGCGGCAGCGACAAGCGGCTGAGTCCCGCCTGCGGTGTCAGTCCCACAAACGACCGCTCCGTTTGCCCGTCGCCGGTGGCAACCACGACCTTAAGGGGGGTTACCTGCAAGGTCTGTTCCTGCCCGAGGCGCCGCACGACGACGGTGGCTGGCTGTCCCGCGGGGGAGGCGGCCACCGCCCCCAGCACCTCGTCCCACTTGGCGATGCGGGTGCCGTTCCAGGAGACGATCTCGTCGCCGGGGCGCAGCCCGGCCGCGTAGGCCGGGCCGGGCACCAGGCCCGTGGGGCAGCTAACCTCAGCTCCCTGCCCTTGCCCGGGTTGGGTGGCGGCCCCGGCCGGGTCGATGCACTCGGCCACCGTCGCGATCCTGCCAGAGTCGTAACGAGGCACGCCGATGCCGGACAGGGCCACCACCATCAGCACCACCGCGATGGCCAGATTCATCAGGGGACCACCCAACATCACCGCGATCTTGCGGGGCACCGTCAGGCGATAGAAGGCCCGGTGCTCCTCCCCCGGCGCCAGGCTTTTCATGGCGTCGCGGCGCGCCCAGGCAATATCGGATTCTTTGCCGTCCTTGCGGGGCTTGTCAGGTTTGCGCGCGGGCGGATACATGCCCGCCAGCTTCACAAAACCGCCGAGCAAGACCGCCCGCACCCCGTACTCGGTCTCCCCCCGCTGCCGCGCCCAGAGCTTGGGGCCGAAGCCCACGTAGAACTCCGGTACCTTGACCCCGAATTTCTTGGCGGGCCACATGTGCCCGACTTCGTGCAGGGCCACCGAGACGACGAGCCCGACCACGAGGGCCAGGATTCCTAGCAGGTACAAGCTTCAGTCCCTTTCACTGATAAGCGCGCGGGCGCGGAGGCGGGCTCCGTCCTCAATGGCGGTGATGTCCGCCAACGTAGAAACCTCGCCGGGATCCTGGTGCTCGGCCAACACGTCCGCGACGATGTCGACGATACCCAGATAGTCCAGGCGGCCAGCCAAGAAGGCGGCCACGCACTCCTCGTTGGCGGCGTTCAGCACCGCCGGGTGGCTAGCGGAAGCCGCTATGGCTTGCCGGGCCAGGGACACCGCGGGGAAAGTCTCCTCGTCTAGTGGCGCAAAGGTCCACGTCACGGGGGCGTCCCACGCACACGGCAACGCCGCCCCCGCCCACCGCTGGGGGCTGGACAGTCCCAACGCGATGGGTAGGCACATGTCCGGTGGGGAGGCCTGGGCCAGGGTCGAGCCGTCGATGAACTCCACCAGGGAATGCACCACAGACTGCGGGTGCACCACCGGCACGATCTGCTCCGGCGCCACGTCAAAGAGCACGTGGGCCTCGATAAGTTCCAGCGCCTTATTCATCAAGGTCGAGGAGTTGATAGTCACCACGGGGCCCATCGCCCACGTCGGATGCTGCAAGGCCTGGGCGGCCGTCACGTCCCGCAGCTGTGCGCGGGTCCAACCGCGAAATGGGCCTCCCGAGGCGGTGAGAATGAGGCGCGCCACCTCGCTGGTGCCGTCCACGTGCTCGGCCACCAGGCCGCGGCGGTGCCGCCCGGCGGCCAGCGCCTGCCACATGGCCGAATGCTCCGAGTCGACCGGCCGGATCTGCCCCGGGCGCTGCTGGGCACGGCGCACCAGGCTCGCCCCGGCCACCAGGCTTTCCTTGTTGGCAAGCGCCAGCTCGGCCCCCGCACGCAGTGCCGCCAACGTCGGCCCCAATCCGATCGATCCGCTCATGCCGTTGAGCACCAAACCGGAAGGCACCAATTCCGCCAAGCTCGCTGCGGCGGTGGGCCCGGCGAGAATTTCCGGCGACGGGCCGGGATGCTGGCGACGAGCACGCGCGGCCGCCATCGCTAGCTGCAAGTCGGCAACCCGGGTGTCGTCGGCAATGGCGACGTACTCCACCTGCCAGTCCACCGCCTGGCGGGCCAATAGCTCAAGCTGCGCACCACCCGCTGCCAGCCCCACCACCCGCACCGGCGCGCCGCAGCGCGCAATAACGTCCAGGGCCTGGGTACCGATCGACCCCGTAGACCCGAGAATAACGACGTCGATCATTCGACAGCCAGCAAGACCTCTACCGCCCGGGCAAAGAAGGCGTCCACCGGGCCCTCGGCGTAAGCGGACTTGCCGCGGGCCGACGGGAAGATCGCGTACCGCAAGTCTGCCGACGCCAGCGGCCGTCCCTCGTCGAAGTAGCCGATCAGCCGGTTGCACATCTCGTCAACCTCGGCCGCACGGTAGCCGCGGCCCCGCTTGGGGTGGGCGAAGCGTTCCCCCATGGGGCGCAGCAGCCGCGGGTAGAGGGTCTTGGCGCGATCGGCCACCGAGTCGAGCCACGACTGGCGCCCCAAGCGGGCGATGTGTTCGGCCCGCTCCCGCTGAATGAAGGCCGACTCGAGGCGGTCGAGTGCTTCATCCACCGCCTGCATCGAGTACCCACCCCGCGCGATCGGGAAAGTCACCTCGCGGACAGCGCGGGCATCAATGATCACGCCGTCTGGGTGGGCACCCTCGTAGGCGCTGCGGGCTCGCGCAAAGAACTCATCTACCGCGCTCTTGCCGTAGCCCGAGGAGAGCTTGCCAACCGCTTCAAACAGCCCACTCACCTCTGACTCCTTTCCTGCTGCAAAACTTCGGTGGCGAGCTGTCCGCACGCCCCATCAATGTCGCTGCCTCGAGTATCTCTAATTGTGGTGGCAATCCCCGCATCTAACAGGGTCTGCACAAACGTGTCCATCACCTCAGGTTCGCTGGCCGTCCAGATCGAGCCCGGTGTGGGGTTCAACGGTATCGGATTTACGTGGGCCCACCCGGAGCCACGCGCATTGAGCTCATCAGCCAGGCGTTGCGCCCGCCAGGCGTGATCGTTCATGTCCTTAATCAGGGCGTACTCGATCGACACGCGGCGGCCGGTGGCCTCGAAGTATCCGCGGGCGGCATCGAGCAGTTCGTGCACTTTCCAGCGGGAATTAATGGGAATGAGGTCGTCACGCAGGTCGTCGTCTGGGGCGTGCAGCGACACCGCCAACGTTACCGGCAGGCCCTCGGCTGCCAGCTTGTTTATGGCGGGCACCAGCCCGACCGTGGAGACGGTGATACCGCGCGCCGAGATGCCAAAGCCCTCCGGAGCGGGGGCCACCAGGCGGCGCACCGCTCCCAGGACCGCGCGGTAATTCGCCAAGGGCTCCCCCATGCCCATAAACACGATGTTGCTGAGCCGGGCCGGGCCCGAGGACAAATCGCCGTCCCGAGAAGCGCGGGCGGCTAGGCGCACCTGCTCCACGATCTCGGCGGTCGACAGGTTGCGGGTCAGCCCCATCTGGCCGGTGGCACAAAATGGGCAGGCCATCCCGCACCCGGCCTGCGAGGAGACGCACAACGTGGTGCGGTCCCGGTAGGCCATCAGCACCGACTCCACCCGCACCCCGTCGTGCAGCTCCCACAAATGTTTCAGGGTGCGTCCCCCGTCGGCCTGCAGCGTGCGCACGGGCTGTACCAACGGGGGTAACAGTTCATCGACGAGCGCCGCGCGCTGCCCCGCAGGCAGGTCCGTCATCTCGGCGGCCTCGCGCGTCAGGTGGGTGAAATAGTGCCGGGAGAGCTGATCGGCCCGGAAGGCAGGCAGTCCGGCCTCCCGCAGCGCACTCTTGCGCTCGGTCAACTCCAGATCCGCCAAGTGGCGCGGCGGCTTGCCGCGCTTGGGGGCGGAGAAGTTCAGCACCGGCTTGGCAGCGGGATGGCTGGCCCCCGTCGGCGGCTCATCGGTGGGACGCACCTGCCGTTGACCAGCGCTGGGGCGGGCCAGCACCGGCCGTCCCGGGCGGGCCCGCCGCGCCGCACCTGCAGATTTTTGGCTCACCACTACCCCTCCAACGCCCACGGCAACAGCAGATAACACACCGGTGCGGTCATCACCAGCGAATCGAGACGATCCATCAGCCCTCCGTGACCGGGCAAGATCGACCCCATGTCCTTCAGTCCCAGGTCCCGCTTGAGCAGTGACTCGGCTAGGTCTCCGGTCGTGGCCGCCAACACGCCGAGGAACCCGAGCAACAGCCCCAACCACCACGGGGCCGCCAAGATCCACATGCCCACCAACCCGACGGCGCAGGCAAAGATCCACGAGCCAATCAGTCCCTCCCACGATTTCTTCGGGGAAATGGTAGGGGCGATTGGATGCTTGCCAAACAGCACGCCCGCGGCGTAGCCGCCCACGTCGTTGGCCACCGTGACCGCAATATAGAGCAGGACATAGGTCACGCCCCGCACCGGGGCGATCAGGAGGGCCACAAAACCGCCCGCCAGCGGCAGGTAGGCGGTGGCAAACACTGTGACGGTTGCGTCGCGAATCGTGGCCGTGTCGTTTGATTGGGCCACCCGCCAGGCAAACGCCGCGCCCACGGTGGCCACGAAGGCCGTGAGCATCGCCTCCGGGCCCCACCAGTAGGCCGCTAGCACGATGCAGGCCGTGCCCAGCCACAGGGGCGGCAGCGGCACCCGGATGCTGCGCACCGCAAACGCGCTGGCTAGCTCCCACAGCCCCATCCCCAGGGCGATCACCAAAATCGCCAAAAAGGCGAGCTTGGCCCACCACAGCGTGAACGCGATTAGGCCAATTAGCCCCAGTCCCACCCCGATGGCGGCAGGCAGGTTGCGGCCAGCACGGCCCGTGGGGGGCAGTGGCTCCCGCAGTCGCGTGGGCCCGGGAGCGGTCAGAGACCGACGAAGTTTTGGGCGCGGCGAAGCGGCAGGCTTCGAGCGGGAGCTCACTGTCCTTGTCCTCACTAAACTCGGGCGCAAACCGTTCAGACGGTCAGCAGCTCGGATTCCTTGGCTGCCAGGGCCTCATCAATGGCGTCGGTGTGCTTCTTGGTGACCGATTCCAGTTCCTTCTCCGCCCGCTGCACCTCGTCCTCGCCGGCCTCCTTGTCTTTCACCAGGCGCTCGAGTTCTTCCTTGGCCTTGCGGCGGATACCGCGCACCGATACCCGGGCCTCCTCCGCCTTGGTCTTGGCCAGCTTGACGTAGTCGCGCCGCCGCTCCTCGGTGAGGGCGGGCAGGACGACGCGGATGACCTGGCCGTCGTCGGACGGGTTGACCCCCAGGTCCGACTCGCGGATGGCCTTCATGATCTCGTTGGTGGCGGTCCGATCGAACGGCGAGATCAGCACCGTGCGAGCCTCGGGAATGTTCAGGGTCGCCAGCTGCTGCAGCGGGGTGGGGGCACCGTAGTACTCCACCTCAATGGAGTTAAACATCGCGGCATTGGCGCGGCCGGTGCGGATGGCGGCAAATTCGGAGCGGGCCACTGCCAGGGCCTTGTCCATCTTCTCCTCGGCCTCCAGCATGATTTCTTCGATCACAGGGCTTCTCCTTCATTGACGGTGACCAGCGTTCCGATTGTCTCACCCATGAGCGCCCGGGTGACATTACCTGGTTCGTTCATGCCGAAAACCCGCATCGACAGGTTGTTATCCATGCACAAAGAGAAAGCCGCGGCATCGACAACCTTCAAGCCCTGCGTCAGCGCGTCGCTATAGGTGACGTGGTCAAGCTTAGTGGCCGCAGGGTCCTGGCGGGGATCAGCGGTATAGACCCCATCTACCCCGTTCTTTCCCACCAGCAGCTCGCTACAGCCCGTCTCGAGTGCCCGCTGGGCGGCCACCGTATCGGTGGAGAAGTAGGGCAGTCCCGCGCCCGCCCCGAAGACGACGACGCGTCCCTTCTCCAAGTGCCGGATTGCCCGCAGCGGGATATAGGGCTCGGCCACCTGCCCCATGGTGATGGCGGTCTGCACGCGCGTGGAGACCCCAGCCTGTTCGAGGAAGTCTTGGAGAGCCAAGGCATTCATTACCGTGCCGAGCATGCCCATGTAGTCCGCGCGCGCCCGGTCCAGGCCACGCTCGGCCAGTTGCGCCCCGCGGAAGAAGTTGCCACCTCCCACGACGATCGCCACCTGCACCCCCGCGCGCACGGCGGAGGCAATCTGTTGGGCGGCGTTAGACACCACGTCCGGGTCCAAACCGATCGCGCCACCGCCGAAAACCTCGCCTGATAGTTTCAGCAGCACCCGCCGCGGGGTTGTGGTGGTCATGTATTCGTCCTTCCTCGGCCAGGAAATGATTTCTTACAAGGCTAAAGCGTGCCTGCGGGCGAACGCGGGGCCTCTGGTTATGCGTTTTGTCTCCGCTGTGCTCATAGGCAGACCGGCCGCCCCACGAAGGGACGGCCGGTCAACTAGTGGTTAAGCCCCGACACGGAAGCGGGCAAAGCCCGTGATCTGTCCGCCCGTGGCCTCCACGAACTTGCCTACCGACATCTTCGGGTCCTTGGCGAAGGGCTGGTCCAGCAGCACGATCTCCTTGAAGAAGCCGTTGAGCTTGCCCTCGACGATCTTCGGCAGCGCCGCTTCCGGCTTGCCTTCGGCGCGGGTGGCGTCCTCCAGCACCTTACGCTCGGCCTCAACGTCGGCCACCGGGACCTCGTCGCGGCTGAGGTACTTCGGCGAGTAGGCCGCGATGTGCATCGCCACGTCGTGCGCCGCCTCGGCAGCCGCCGGGCACGAGGCCACCAGCACCCCCACCTGCGGCGGCAGGTCCTTGGCGGTGCGGTGCAGGTAAACCGACACCTCGGGGCCGGACACGCGGGCCACGCGCCGCACGACAATCTTCTCGCCGATCACCGAAGCGATCTCGTCGACCAGGTCCTTGACCGGGCGGCCGTCGGCCTCAGCGGCCAGCAGGCTCTCCAGGTCGCGGGCGTCGGCAGCCACCGCCGCCGCCAGCACCTGCCCGGCGAAGTCGATGAACTTCTCGTTCTTTGCCACGAAGTCGGTCTCGGAGTTCAGCTCGACCAGGTAGCCGATCTTCTGCCCGTCCTTCTCGACGACCTCGGCCACGACCAACCCCGCCGAAGCGGCGCGGCCCTCGCGCTTGGTCAGGCCCTTCAGGCCCTTAACGCGGATGATTTCGACGGCCTTGTCGAGGTCGCCAGCAGCTTCCTCAAGCGCCTTCTTCACGTCCATCATGCCGGCGCCGGTCTTCTCGCGCAGCGCCTTGATGTCAGCCAGAGTGTAGTTAGCCATGAATCCTTCGTCCTTCTTGTCTCAGGCCTGCTCGGCGTCGGCAGCGTTGTCTTCCGCCGGGGCCTGCTCGGCGGCCTGCTCCGGGGCAGCCTCTTCCGCCCCCAACAATTCGCGCTCCCACTCGGCCAGCGGCTCGGCGTCAGCAGCCGCGCCCTTGCCGCCGCCCGCCCGGGCCACCAGGCCCTCAGCGGCCGCATCGGCGACAACCCGAGTGAGGATGGCAACGGCGCGGATGGCGTCGTCGTTGCCCGGGATGCGGTAGTCGACCTCGTCCGGGTCGCAGTTGGTGTCGAGGATCGCCACGACGGGGATGTTCAGCTTGCGGGCCTCGGCGATGGCCAGGTGCTCCTTCTTGGTGTCGACGATCCAAATCGCCGAGGGCACCTTGACCATGTCACGGATACCACCCAGGGTGCGCGAGAGCTTCATGAACTCGCGGCGCATCATCAGCAGTTCCTTCTTGGTGCGGCCCGAGCCCGCGACGTCGTCGAAGTCGACCTGCTCGAGCTCCTTCAGGCGCTGCAGCCGCTTGGAGACGGTGGAGAAGTTGGTCAGCATACCGCCGAGCCACCGCTCGTTGACGTAGGGCATGCCCACCCGCTGGGCCTGCTCGGCCACGGCCTCCTGCGCCTGCTTCTTGGTTCCCACGAACAGGATGGTGCCGCCGTGCGCGACGGTCTCCTTCACAAACTCGTAGGCGCGGTCGATGTCGGCGATCGTCTGCTGCAGGTCAATGATGTAGATGCCGTTGCGCTCGGTGAGGATGAAGCGCTTCATCTTCGGGTTCCACCGGCGGGTCTGGTGCCCAAAGTGGACACCGGACTCCAGGAGCTGACGCATGGTCACGACGGCCATTGCTCGTCCTTTCGTGCAGCCCTTAAGGCAGGCGCTGCGTTCTGGGGCCTTACGGCCCGTTTCGGTTTGTCCGCCACGGCTGTGGCTGTCCTGGTGCCCACCGCCCGCAGCACCCCGCAGGGACCTTGCTGCGCACGCCCCGCAGGGAATGAGCGGGCACGCGATGTCACCCGACGACTGTCAGGTGCGACGCACAGTTTAGCGCAGACCAAGCGCCCCCTGCCGGTGGCTGTCTGGGAGGTGGCTCACTTAGTGATCCACAGGATCCCGAAGCCGCGGCTGATCCACAGGCGGGCGAACCCCGTTACCGCGGCCGCCTGACGGTGAGGCAGGCTGGCGCCCGCGGCCAAGCGAGAGGAGGCGCAGTATGCAGATCTTCCGTGGGGAGGTGCTGGCGTGGCTCGGGGTACTGGGGATCGCTGGGCTGCTGCTGCCCGGCGGAGGCAGCCTGGCACCACCCGGAGCCAGCGGCGAGGCGCCGGAAGTCGGGCTGCGGGTCCCCGCCCGGGCCAGCCCGGCGTTGGCACCTTTGGGACGGGCGGCCCCGCGCGGTCCCGGCGGCACCTGGGAGCAGCCCGGTCCGGACTTGCCGCCCCTGCCCGCCCCGGCCCGGCGCGTGCGGTACCGCAAACCGGTCCCGGGAGGCGTGGTTCGCCCGTTTTCCCTCCCCGCCCACCGCTGGCTGCCCGGGCATCGCGGGGTCGATCTCGCGGCGGCGGCGGGCAGTCCCGTGCACGCGGCGGGAGACGGGACCGTGGCCTTCGCGGGCGTGGTGGCGGGCAAACCGGTGGTCTCCCTTGATCACGCTGACGGCATTCGCACCACCTACGAGCCGGTGGTCGCCAGCGTCCAAGCCGGACAGGCGGTGCGCCGGGGACAGGTGATCGGCATCCTGCAACCCGGTCATCTGCCGGACGGCGATGCCCTGCACTGGGGAGCGCGCCGCGGCCGCGGCCGCGACCGCTACCTCGACCCGTTGACTTTGCTGCGCGAGCTCATTGTGCTCAAACCGCCCTAGGAACTGGCGTCGGCCCGCCAGCCACGCAGGCAGCCGCAGCCCAAGCGAGCCCTGTCTGGGTGCCCTGTGCCCCGCCCGCCGCCAGAGCCTGCTCGTCTGGCGGGCGACGGTTCCGTCACGCCCGCGGGTGGGCCTGGTTGTAGGCGGCCCGCAATCGTTCGGCCGAGACGTGGGTGTAGCGCTGGGTGGTTTGCAACGAGGAATGCCCAAGCAGCTCCTGCACGCTGCGCAGGTCCGCTCCTCCGGCCAGCAGGGCAGTAGCCGCGCTGTGCCGCAAGGCGTGCGGGCCGACGGTCGGTAGGTCCGCCCGGGCTGTGGCCGCGGCGAGCAGCCGTCGCACGGCCCGCGGATCGATCCGGCCCCCGCGCGCCCCCAAGAACAAGGCTGAGTCGGTATGGCGCGCCACCAGCGCCGGGCGGCCGCGTTCCAGGTAGGCCGCGAGCGCCCGCGCCGCGGGCTGCCCGTAGGGCACCACACGTTCCTTGTTGCCCTTGCCGCGCACCCGCAGCAGCTGCTCCCCTGCCCGCACGCTGCCGAGGTCGAGGCCGGTCAGTTCGGACACCCGGATGCCGGTGCCGTACAGCACCTCCAGGATCGCGAGGTCGCGCAGGGCGAGCGGGTCCTGGCTGGCGGCGGCCGCGCTGGCGTGGGTGAGCAGATCGTGGGCGGCGTCCGTGCTCAGCACGGTGGGCAGTTTGTTTTCGGTTTTGCCGCCGCGCAGGCGCACGGCGGGATCGTCAGTGGCGTAGCCGACGCGGGCTCGCCAAGCGGTGAAGGTGCGCAGGCTGGCTACGCGGCGGGCGAGGGTGGCGCGGGACAGTCCGGCGGCGGCTTGGTGGGCGAGCCAGGCTCGCAGTTGGGCCAAAGTCAGGCGCAGGGGGGCGTCCTCGTCGACATCGCAGGCGGTGTAGACGGTCTGCAGGTCGGTGAGGTAGGCCCGCACGGTGTGCTCCGACAGGCCGCGCCCGGCCCGCAGGTGCCGGGCAAAAGCGTCGCGCACCCGTCCGGCGGGGCAGTGCGGGTTCGGACTGTCCATGGCTCCAGTATGCCCGGGGGCGGCCTCCTCATCCGATCGGATGAGGGGAAAGTAGGCGAGCGGGTGAGGTGGGCGGCCCTGGCAGGGCCGAGGCTGGAGGCATGGCACTGATAGAGGTATCCGGGTTGACCAAGTCTTACGGCACCCGCCAGGTGTTGCGGGGTGTGGAGTTGTCCGTGCAGGCGGGACAGATCGTCGGCATTCTCGGCGCGAACGGGTCGGGTAAGACCACCGCGATTGAGTGCATCGGTGGGCTGCGGCAGCGGGACGGCGGCCAGGTGCGGGTGGCGGGCCTGGATCCCGCCGCCAACCCGCCTGCCCTGCGGGAGTTGCTGGGGATGCAGCTGCAACAGTGTCGCCTGCCGGACAAGATCAAGGTCCGCGAGGCCCTGGAGCTGTATGCGGCCTTTTACCCCCACCCGCGCCCCAGCGGCGAGTTGCTGGATCACTTCGGGTTGGCCGCGCAGGCCGAGCAGCGGTTTTCTGCACTGTCTGGTGGCCAACAGCAGCGCCTGTCGGTGGCATTGGCGCTGATCGGTCGCCCGCGCATCGCTTTTCTGGACGAGCTGACTACGGGCCTGGATCCGGCCGCGCGTCGCGATATTTGGGTCTACCTGGAGGCGTTGCGCGACGATGGGGTGACGCTGGTGTTGGTCACCCACTTTATGGAGGAAGCCCAGCGGTTGTGCGATCAGCTGTTTGTGATCGGCGACGGCCGGGTGATCGCCAGCGGCAGCCCCGCGGCGCTCACCGGCGCGGTCGGCGGGCAGGAGACGTCGTTTGCGGCCTTGCCGCAGTTGCCGTTGGCCGCCTTGCGGGCCCTGCCGGATGTTCACGAGGTGGCGGTAGCGCGCGACCGGGTGGTGGTGCGCGGTGGGCCTGCCTCCCCTCAGCAGGTCATCGGGGCCTTGACAGACGTCGGCTATCCCCTGACCGACCTGCGGGTGACCAGTCCCAGTCTCGACGACGCTTTTCTCGCCCTGACCCGCCCTGAGGAGGAAAAATGAACACGCGGACTCGCCCCTTATGGGCGCACCTGCAGAACGAGGCCCGGCTGCTGAGCCGGGAGAGCGCGGCCCTCATCTTCGGGGTAGTCATCCCGGTGGTGGCCATGCTCGTCATGGCCGCCCTGCCGGCCGCCCGTACCCCGACGTCAGCCATGGGCGGCCGCTCGGTGGTGGCCGCCTACACGCCGGTGCTGGTGTTGTTCGCGGGCTCGGTGTTGGGCCTGACGGTCATTCCCACGATCCTCGGCAACTACCGGCAGTGGGGCGTGCTGCGTCGGCTGGCCACCACTCCCTCGACCCCGGGGGCGCTGCTGACGGCCCTGTTTGTCCTCGTGTTGCTGATCGCGACCGCCGTGGAGCTGCTGCTCGTGCTTATTCCGGCCCTAGCGGGGGCGGGATGGCCGCCCGCGCCGGGCTGGTTCGCGCTCGGGGCGGGACTGTCAACCGTCACGTTTGTGGCGCTCGGCGCTTGGTTGGCTGCCCTCGTGCCGAGCGCTAAGGCAGCGGCCGGGATCGGCA
Organism: Buchananella hordeovulneris; assembly: GCF_001907235.1. GTDB lineage: Bacteria > Actinomycetota > Actinomycetes > Actinomycetales > Actinomycetaceae > Buchananella > Buchananella hordeovulneris. The sequence goes on along the minus strand of NZ_MQVS01000003.1, from coordinate 238,285 downwards.
ACGTGCTGGCGGTGCTGGTGTGGGGCGCGGCGGGCATGTGGTTTCCGCGCGCACAGTTTGCTCCCTGGTTGCGCCTGGCCACCGAGCTGACCCCGGGCGGGGCGGCGGCGGAGACGATGCAGCTGACCGGTGGCCCCCAGGCCTCCGTGGTGCGCCCGCTGCTTATCCTGCTGGTATGGACCGCGATAGCTTGCTGGGCCGCGACCCGGTCGTTCAAGGTCGAGTGATGGACCGGCAGCCGTGCTCCCCCAACCCCGCCCCGCCGGGGCGCGGTGACGCAGGGGCTAGCCCGCCACCCGTCGTCCCCCTGTCTGTCAGCCTGGGCTTGTTGGCGGGGGCCGCGAGCGCCGCTCTGTTTCTGACTTACCTGGGGGCGGCCATCGCCCCGCCGTGGTTGGTGCCGTGGCTGGCCCTGGTGACCGGGGTGTTGGCGGTCTTGCGGTGGGGGTGGAGTCGGGCGGAGTCGGGCGGGGCGGCGGCGCGGGCCTGCTACTGGGGCAATATCTGTGTGTGCGTCCCGGCGCAGTTGCTGTCCCCGTGTTTCGGGATCTACCTGTTTTTGTCCTACTACGAGGCGCAGGCCCTGCCGGGGCGGCGGGAGCAGGTGGCGGGCACGGTGGCCACGGCGGCGGCGATCTCGGTGGCGACCGCGGGCGGGTGGTTTTCGTGGCTGTTCCAGCCGGGTTTCTATCTGGCTTTCTTCGTTATCAACCTGGTGATCTCGCTGTCGATGCGGCAGGTGGAGCTTAGGCAGCGGCAGCTCGTGGCGTCGTTGGCGGCCGCCAACAAGGAGCTGCGGCGGGAGCAGGAACGTTCGGCGCGGTTGACGGCGCAGCTGGTGGCGGGGGCCCGGCAGGCGGGGGTGAGTGAGGAGCGGGCGCGCCTGTCCCGGGAAATTCACGACACTGTCGCGCAGGACTTGGTGGCCATCATCGCCCAGTTGGAGGTGTTGCACGACGAGCGCGACCAGGACCGCACCGCGCGACTGGCGGTGGTGTCCGCCACGGCCCGCTCGGCCTTAAGCGAGGCCCGGCGGGCAGTGGCGGCGCTGGCGTCGGCGCGGCTGGACGACGCGGACCTGCCGCTGGCGCTGGATGACCTGTTGGCGCAGTGGCGGGCACGCACGGGCCTGGCGGCGGAGTTGACGGTGGCTGGGCGGCGCCGCCCCCACGCGGGGGATGCCACGTTGATGCGGGTGGCGCAGGAGGCGCTGGCGAACGTGGCGCGCCACGCGCGGGCCCGCCGGGTGCAGGTGGCGCTCGAGTACGGCGCGGGGGTGCGCCTGGTGGTGCGCGACGACGGGGTGGGCCTCGGGCCCCAAGCGGTGCCGGGGTATGGACTGCGGGGTCTGCGGGAGCGCGTGGCGCAGCACGGCGGGCGCCTGCGGGTGGAGAATCGACCGATGGGCGGGGTGGAGTTGGTGGCCGACCTGCCGGAAAGGACGCAGGGATGATCCGGGTGGTGATTGCGGACGATCATCCGTTGGTGCGCGACGGAATAGCCGCGATCCTGCAACGCTCCGCCGAGGTGGAGGTGGTTGGCGAGGCGGCCAGCGGGCGGGAGCTGGTGGCGGTCGCACTGCGGGAGGACCCAGACGTTGTGCTGACGGACCTGCGGATGCCGGACGGAAACGGGCCGAGCGCCATCGCGCAGCTGCGGCGGCGCGGCAGCCGGGCTCGGGTGTTGGTGCTGACCACGTACGACGCCGAGGGCGATGTGCGCGCGGCCCTGGCGGCGGGCGCCGACGGCTACCTGTTGAAGGACGCGCCGCGCGCCGAGCTGGTGCGGGCCGTCCAGGAGGTGGCGGCCGGGCGAGCGGTGCTGGACCCGGCGGTTTTGCGTCTGCTGGCGGGCGAACCGGGCGGGCAGGCGGTGCCGGAGCTGACGGCGCGGGAGGTGGAGGTGTTGCGCCAGCTGGCGCAGGGGGGCCCGAACCGGGTGGCGGCGGCCCGCATGCACGTGTCGGAGGCGACGTTCAAGACGCACCTGCGCCACATCTACGACAAGTTGGGGGTGGCCGACCGGGCGGCCGCGGTGCGGGTGGCCTACGAGCAGGGCCTGCTCTAGGCCGCCGCCCACCGGTAGACGGCGATGCGGCCGTCACTCAGCCCGACCGCCAGGTGCGTGTCGTTGCTGGTCAGGGACAAGGGCTGGGCGGTGGTGGGGGTCGGCAAGACTGCCTGCGTGGAGCGCTGCTGCCCGTCGGCCAGGCGCCACACCGCCAGCTGCCCGTCGCGCGTGGCCGTGACCAGCCGCCCGCCCGGGCCGCGGGTGGCGGCCACGATCCGGGTGGGCAGGTGGTGGCGCCAAGCCACCTGCCCGGTGGGAGTGAAGGCCTGCAAGCAGTAGCTGGTGGTCTGCTGGTGGAGGATGGCACCGGCCACCACCAGCCGGTCGGGGTGGTAGACGGCCGCGGTGTTCAGCCACTGCTCGGCGGGGCCGTCCAGGGGGGCGAAGTGCTCGCGCTCGCCGGTGGTCGGCTGCAGGCGCCACAGGGACTTGTGGCGGGTGGGCGGCGAGGCGCCGAGCAGGCAGTAGTGGTGGGGTGCGCCGTCCAGCCGCAGGTAGTGGTTGAGCATGTCATAGCTGCCCAGCCGTAGCTTCTTCGCCACCTGGAGCTGGTCGGTGAGCAGCAGGTCGGCGGGCCGGTAGCGGGCCTGACCGTCCAGCACCTGGCGGGCCAGGAACGTGCCATCAGCCGCCTGAGACAGCAGGTGGGCCTGCCGGGCGAGCAGGCGGGACGCACCGTCGGCGAGGTCGAGGCGGAAGAACGTGGTGAGCGCATTGTCTGGGGCGTGCCAGCGGTTGGTTTCGACGACCACGACCAGTTCGCGCGGGCCGGTGGCGAATAGTTGCACGCAGCGGTTGCCTGCCTCCAGTTGCCACTGCTGACAGCTGCCTTCCTCCACCTGCCACAGCCGCACGGTGGCGCGCTCGTGGGCGCTGACCAGCCGCCCGTCGGGCAGGAACAGCAGGTCCCACACCATGGGGGCGGGCGCGAAGTCGGCCCCGTGCGCGGTGGCCAGGGCCGCCAGGTCCGCCAGCTCGGCGCGTTGCTGGGCTTGGTAGGCCGCCTGCGGTAGCGGCGGGGGCGGGAAGGTGGCCAGCACCGTCAGCTGCGCCAGCTCCACGGGAGACGGGCTGGGCAGGGGCAGCAGGTAGGTGGTGTGCAAGAAAGGGTGGGCCTCATCGTCGGGCGGGGAGCAGGTCAGGTGCAGCTGGCTGCCGTCGGCGCTGAAGCTGACGTCGACGACCTCCCGGTCGTCGCGCAGCAGCGGCCGGGCCTGCCCGGTCTGCCAGTTCCACCACAGGGCGCCCCCAGTGAAGAAGGTGCCGCCGTCGTAGCCGCCGTAACCAACCACCGCCACGGGGGCGTGCGGATGGAACGCCACCGCGTTGACGGTGTCCGGCAACACCCGCTCCCCCGCCAGGGCCAGATCGGCGCGCCGGTAGAGGTAGAGGGCCTCGCCGCCGGTGCCGGTCTCGCGCCCCTCGTGCTGACCCGACCAGCTGCCTGCCACTGCCACCGCGTCGCGGCCTTGCCAGGCCCGGGTGGCGTTTTGGGCCTCCGGGAAGGCCCCGCTGGTCAGGAGGCGGGCGAAGGTCAGCTCACTCACCGGCGAACTGGTGTTGGAAGGCCTGCAGGGTGCGGCGTTTGCTGGAGGAGTCCAGGACCGCGAACACCACCTGCGTGAAGACCCCGGCGTACGGGCCGACCAGCAGCTGGTGGAAGGTCCGGGCCACGGTAGCTGGGTCGTTGCGGAAGACGCCGCAGCCCCAGGCCCCGAGCACCAGGTGCTGGTGGTCGTGGGCGTGTGCCACCGCCAGCACCCGCCGGGCCCGCTCGGTCAGGGCGGCCTCGATGTCGGCAACCCGGTGGGGCTCGCGCTGCAGCACCACCCCCGCGTTGGGGGCCGGGGCGGTGATGATGGCCGTCGTCCACGGGGCGGCCAGCAGTTGCCCGGTCTCGTCGCGCAGCACCGGCACGGCCGGGCTGTAGATCAGGGCGTGCGTGTAGAGGCAGTCCTTGCCGCGGTTGTGCTGGTACATGCGCCGCCCGTTGATGCAGGCGTACAGTCCGGTGTCGCGGGCCAGGCATTCCTCCTGCGCCTGCGCGCCGTTCAGGAAGCCGCCGCCCGGGTGGCGGGCCGAGGCAAAGTTCAGCACCACCGGATCGGGCAGGTCCCGGGCCGCGGCCAAGGTATCGAGACCCACCACCACGAGCTCAGTGGCCGCCCCCCGCGGCCGGGGCGCCGGGGGCTGCCAGTCGGGGGCGTACTCGCAGGTGCCCGCCACGGCCGCCGCCAGCGGGGCGCTGATATCCACCTGCTGCCCGCTAGCCGTCACGTAGCTGCCGCTGGTGAGGGCCGCCACGGTCTCCTGGGCTTGAGCTACCCGCGCTTGTTTAGGATGCATGGGTCGAGACTAGGGCACCGGCGCGGCGGCCGGGCACCGCCAGTGAAAGGACAGTTGCCCTCAGCGGAGATCAACTCCTGCCAGAGGCCGCCACGGAGGAGGAAAACCATGTCTTTACCGCTACTGGCAACGCTTGATGCGATCCGACGACGCTCAGGAACTCCCGCTCCCGGACCGCTCGTCAGGCAAACCAGTGCTGACGGCTCGGAAGTCAGGATTGCCTACAGCGCGTGTCCCGCGTCCGCGTTGCCGAACGTCATCCGGCGCGAGCTCTGCTTGGCACACGCGCAGGGGGCACGGTTCGAATGGAAACTCTACGGGCATGACCAACCCACCTGTCTCGGCCCGGCGCTGCAGGAGGCGGGGCTGATCGCCGGGGACCGGGAGACGGTCTTGGCTCTCGACATCCACCAGCTCCCAGAAAACGTCAAGGACGGGCTGGCCGCGGCCTTGCCGACGGTCCGCGCCAGCATCACGCAACTCGCTGACTACGCCCGGATCTCCAGGGACAGCGGCCGCCGCAACGTCGAAGTCGAGCGGGCCCAACTCGCTGAAACCATGACCGCCGATACTGACCGCCTCCAAGTGCACATCGTCTACGTCGACGGCGTCCCCGTCTCGGGCGGCCGCCTTCACCTAGACCATCCGTCCGCTGCAGCGGAGCTGGCCGGGGGACGCACCATCCCCGCGCAGCGACAGCGCGGACACTTCACCCGGACGGTATTCAGTCGCATAGCGGCCGCTATTGAGGCGGGGGCCGAGACCCTGTGGGTGGACGCGCTACCAACCTCGGCACCGATTTTGACCAAACTGGGTTTCCAGCCGGTGACTTGGACGCAACCCTACGTGGCGGAGGGCGCGACAGATTCGAGGTGATCGCTTCGGCTTGCCCGCCGACCCGCTGGTCTCGCCCCGCTGCGTGCCCACCCTTCCGTGCTGCCTCCATCGATCCGGACCGCCGGGCCCGCTCGGTCAGGTGCGGCGCCACTGGCCCGCCTGCGTGCGCTCGACCTTGCCGAGCAGCGCCAGCACCCCGAGGCTGGCGCGCACCTCGGCCACGCTCAACCCGGCGCTCGCCGCGAGCGCGTCGGCGGGGCGGGCCGCCCGGGTGGGCAGGGCGTCGTAGACGCGGCGCTCGTTGTCCCGCAGTCCGTCGACGACCCCGTCGTCGGGGTTGCCTGGGGCCGCGGTGACGGCGATGGGGCCGAGGAGCTCGCGGGCGTCGGCCACCGAACCGATGAGGGTGGCGCCGTCGCGGATCAACCCGTGGCAGCCCACCGACAGGTCGCTGCCGAGCGGGCCGGGCACCGCCCCGACGGGCCGCAGCAGGTCGGTGGCCTGCCGGGCCGTGTTCAGGGCCCCGGAGCGGGCCGCCGCCTCAACGACGATGGTGGCGCGGGTGGCCGCAGCGATCAGGCGGTTGCGCAGCAGGAAGCGCACGCGGGACGGGGACGTGCCGGGCGGGCACTCGCTGACCAGGGCGCCGGCGCGGCTGATGCGCTGCAGCAGGTCCCGGTTGCCGACCGGGTAGAGGCGGTCCAGGCCCCCGGCGAGGAAGGCGACGGTGGCCCCGCCGATGGCCAGGGCCCCGGCGTGGGCGGCTGCGTCGATGCCGTAGGCCCCGCCGGAGACGACGACGGCCCCGCCCTGGCCCGCCAAACCTTCGGCGAGGTGGGTGGCGATGCGCTGCCCGTACTTGGTGGCCGCCCGCGCCCCGACCAGCGCCACCCCGCCCACCGCGGCCCGCTCCAACAGCTCCACCTCGCCGCGCACCCACAGCGCCAGGGGCGCGTCCGGGCCGAGATCGGCCAGGGCAGGGCTCCACCCCGGGCGGCCAGGCCACAGCAGTGTGGCGCCCAGCAGGCGGGCGGCGTGCAGCTCCTGGGCGGGCTCTACCGTCGCCAGGCGCGGGCGCCACCGCGCCAGGGCAGTGGCCCACTGGCGGACGGTGGCGGCCCCCGTCAGCTGCCAGGCCGCCGCCGGGTCCGGCTGGCGCTGCACCCACCGCCAAGCCTCCCGGTAGCCGAGGGCCCCCACGAGCGCGTGCGCGGCCCGGTCCCCCGGCTCCGTCAAGCGGGACCAGGCGGCCACCGCCAGGCCGGTGGCGTCCGGGTCGGTGGCGTCGGTCCCCGGCCCGCGCCCCTGCCCGATCTCCGGCCCCGCAGGCTGGAGCGTCTGCCCGGCACTGGTCCCACCCGCCGCCTCGCGCCCGGCCCCGCCCGGGCCCGGCTCCCCCAGGCCGTCTTCAACTACTGGTGAGCTCATCGAAAACTCCTTCCCGCAGGGCGGTGGCCGCCCCGACGTGTTCGACCTCCACCCGAGCGGCACCCGCCAGGTCCGCCAGCGTCCAAGCCACCCGTAAGATGCGGTCTAGGCCCCGCATCGAGATCGCCCCGGTGGCGAACGCGGCGTGCAGCAGTTGCTCCGCGCCCGGGGCTAGGCCCTCGGTGTAGTCCCGCAGGTGCCAACCGGGCACCTGGCTGTTGAGCCGCCACGGGGTGCCGCGCCACCGGTGGGCGGCGCGCTCGCGGGCCGCCCCGACGCGCTCGGCCACCTCGGCGCTGGACTGCCCGCCGCCGGCCGCCAGGTCCGCGGCCTGCAGCGGCTCGACCCGCACCCGCAAATCCAGGCGGTCCAGCAGCGGCCCCGACAGGCGGGTCAGGTAGCGGCGGCGCGCCTGCGGGGAACACGTGCAGGTCTTGACCAGGCTGAGGGCGTTGCCGCACGGGCACGGATTGGCCGCCAACACCAGTTGGAAACGCGCCGGATAGGTGGCGCTGCCCGCCGCGCGATGCAACACCACCTGCCCGCTCTCCAACGGCTGGCGCAGCGCGTCGAGCACCCGGGCGGCGAACTCGGGGGCCTCGTCGAGGAACAGCACCCCGCCGTGGGCCAGGCTGACCGCGCCCGGGCGCGGCAGACCCGCCCCGCCTCCGAGGATGGCGGCGGCGGTGGCCGAATGGTGCGGTGCCTGGAACGGCGCGCGGCGCACGAGGTCACTGGCCTCCCCCAATGCGCCCGCCAGCGAGTGCAAGGCTGTGACCTCCAGCGCGGTCTCGTCCTCCAACGGCGGCAGCAGGCCCGGCAGGCGCTCGGCCAGCATCGTCTTGCCCGCCCCGGCGGTGCCGATCAACAGCAGGTGGTGGCCGCCCGCGGCCGCCACCTCCAGGGCCCGCCGGGCCTCTGCCTGCCCCACCACCTCCGCCAAGTCCTTGTCGGCCGCGGGCGGCACCGACGGCGCCGGGGACGCGGGCACACTGCGGCAGGGCCGCGCCTGGGGATGTCCACCGTAGTCGGCCACCAGGTCCGCCAAATGCTCCACCGCGTGCACCCGCGCCCCCGGCACCAGCTCCGCCTCGGGCGCATTGGCTGCGGGCACCACCACCCGGCAGTGCCCCGCCGCCACCGCCGCCCGCACCGCAGGCAGCACGCCGCGCACCGGCAACACCCGCCCGTCCAACCCCAACTCCCCCAGGTGGACCGCCCGGGCCGCCCGCTCCGCCTCCACCAACCTCTGCGAGGCGAGCATCGCCACCGCCAACGCCAAATCGAACCCGGTGCCCGCCTTCGGCAGGCCCGCCGGGGACAGGTTGACGGTCGTGCGCCGCTCCCGCCACTCCAGGCCGCACGAGCCGATGGCGGCGCGCACGCGCTCGCGGGCCTCGCGCAGGGCGGCGTCGGGCAGGCCGACGAGCACGACGGCAGGCAGCCCGGCCGTCGTTTGCGCCTCGACTTCGACCAGGTGACCGGTGATGCCACTCAGCGCGACGGCGCGGGTGTAGGCCAGCGGCATGTCACACCCCCTGCAGGTGGGTCACCAGCGGCACGTTGCCTGCCCGCAGCCGCACCTCGACGACGTCGATGCGCACGTGCGGGGCCTGCTGCGGGTGGCACTCCAGCCAGGCGGCGGCCAGTTGTCGCAGCCGCCGATACTTGGGGGGTGTGACAGCGCTGGCGGGCGAACCGTAGGCGTCGGAGGTGCGGGTCTTGACCTCAACAAACACCAGGGCGCGGGCGGCGGGATCGTGGGCGACAATGTCCAACTCGCCGCGGCGCCCGGCGCGCCAGTTGCGCGCCAGGACGTGCAGGCCGCGGTCGGTGAGCATTTGGACCGCAATGTCTTCGCCGCGGCGGCCCCGCTCGGCTGGGGTATCCATGTCCTCAGCCTGACGGCGGCGGCGCGCCGGTGTCCAGGCGGGCCTGGCAGCTGTGGACGGGCCACGCCCTGTGGAAATCAGTGGCGGTAGTTATCCCCAGGATCGGTCTGTCCCCGCCCGCCCACAGGCTCCCCGGCTGACCTTGGCAAAACCCGCAGCCCGTGCCAGCCTGGCCGCAACTGCAGAGAAGGGAGGAGGGCGCCATGTCCACCACCGATCCGCCCGCGTGGGACGCCCGGGTGCGTCCCGCCTGGGCGGCCACCGATCCGCTGTTGCGCCGCTACTACGACGAGGAGTGGGGCCAGTGCCAGGTCACCGAGGCGGCAATCTTCGAGCGACTCTGCCTGGAGGTATTCCAGGCGGGTCTGGCTTGGCGCACCGTCCTGGGCAAGCGCCCGGCCCTGCGCGCCGCCTTCGCGGACTTCGCGCCGGACGCCGTGGCCGCCTTCACCGCCGCCGACGTCGAGCGCCTCCTGACCGACCCGCGCCTGATCCGCAACCGCGCCAAGATCGCGGCCACGGTAACCAACGCGCGGGCCACGGTCGAGCTGCGGCGCGGCGGCGGGCTGGCACGCCTGGTGTGGGACCAGCAACCAGCGGTCACGCCGGTCCCGCTGCACCCGGCCGACGTACCGTCGGCCAGCCCCCAGTCCCGTGCCCTGACCGAGGCCCTGCGGGAGCGCGGCTTCGTGCGGGTCGGCCCTGTCACCCTGTTTGCCCTCATGGAGGCCATCGGCGTGGTCGACACCAACCTCGTGGGCACCTGGAAGCGCGGCATCACCGGCCTGTGGGACGTGCGCGGCCGACGCCGCTGCCGCCCGCCGGGCCTGCTTTAGACGTCCGGCAAGCCAAACTCGGAGGGCGGCAGTTCCTCAATGTTGACATCCTTGAACGTGACCACGTGGACGCGGTCCACGAAGCGGGAGGTGCGGTAGGTGTCCCAGACCCAGGCGTCAGTGAGGGTGAGTTCGAAGTACACCTCGCCGCTGACATTACGCGCCTGCATGTTGACGGTCTTGGCGAGGTAGAAGCGCCGCTCGGTCTCCACCACGTACTTAAACATGGGCAGCACGTCGCGGTATTCCTTGTAAAGAGCGAGCTCCAGCTCGTTCTCGTAATTCTCCAGGTCCTCGATACTCACGCCCTCCATCATGCCAAAGGCCGTCAGGTGGGCCCACGCCCCGCGCCGGTTGGTAATCTCACGCCCCGCCGACACCCGGCAGGCGCCAGGAGCGGCGGTGGAACTGGCTGGGGCCCAGGCGCCGCAACCCTGCCACGTGGGCCGGGGCGGTGTAGCCCTTGTTGTGCGCCCAGCCGTAACCCGGGTCGCTCTGCCGGGCCATGAGTTCGTCCCGCTCGACCTTGGCCAGGACAGAGGCGGCGGCAATGACGGACACGGAGTCGTCGCCCTTGACGACAGTGCGCACCGGGGCGGTGAGAATTTCGTGCGGTGCCCGGCCGGTGGACTCCTGGCACAGACGCTCCGCGGCGTCGGCGGCAAAAAGATCACTCGGGCTGGCCAGCCAATCGTGCACGCCGTCGAGCAGCACGTAGCCAGGCCGGGCCGTCGGCGGCAGGCTGGCCAAGGCCCGCAGCGCCGCCAGGCGCAGCGCCCCCACGATGCCCACCTGGTCAATCTCGGTCGGCCAGGCGTGCCCCACGGCGCTAGCCAGCGTCCAGGCGCGCACCGGCCCGCACAGGGCCGCCCGGGCGGCCGGTCGCAACTGTTTGGAGTCCCGCAACCCCACCGGGGCGGGGCCCGTGTCGGGGCCAATGACACACACCCCGACGCTCACCGGCCCGGCTAGCGCGCCGCGCCCCACCTCGTCGATCCCGGCCACCAGCCCGTGGCTGGCCGCGAGCGCGCTTTCCAGCGCGCGGGTGGGGCTCACTGGCGGGGGACCTGATTGAAGTTGCCGGGGTTGGTGTGCACGTGCCACCGTTCAAAGGGCCACATGGTCAGGTAGACCACGCCCACGACGTCGTCGATCGGCACGGTCCCAAAGAACGGCGAGTCCAGGTGGGCGCGGGAGTCGGCGGAGTGGGGACGATTGTCCCCCATGACGAACATGCGCCCGGCCGGGACAGTGACATCGAAGTCGATGGCCGACGGCACCACCCCGGGCTGCAGGTACGGCTCAGTGACCGGGACCCCGTTGATTTCGATGCGTCCGTCACTGGCGCAGCATTTGACCCGGTCACCGGGCAGGCCGATGATCCGTTTGGCGAGGTGATCGTCGCCGTCTTGCGGCATCAGGCCGATCCATTGGAAGAACCGGGTGAACCGGTTGGGGGCGGGGACGGCAGCCGAAGACAGCCAATCCTCGGTGTCTTTGAAGACGACGATGTCACCGCGTCGGAGGTCCTGTTCCCCCAAGGAAAAGCGCCGGGCCATGACCCGGTCTCCGGGTTCGATGGTGGAGATCATCGACCCGGTGGGAATGCGGAAGGCCTGGGTGATGAACGTTTTCATCCCCACCGCCATCACGACCGCCACGGTCAGCACGATGGCTACCTCACGGGCGTATGCCACCAGGGCGCTGCCGGCCTTGTGCTGCCGCTGCTTGGTGCGGGCTGCCTTGTTGGCCCGTTCCAGCGACCGCCTGTCCTTTCGGGACTGGCCCGCGGACACAGGGGTGAAGACGCCGGCGTGGGCGGGAGCTTCGTCGGGCTTTTCAGACATCAGGGTTCATCCTACGCAACATTCGTGCACGACAACGCACCGGCCCGCAGACCGGGCCGGTGCGTATCAGTGTTGGCGTCAGCCAGCGTTGGTGCGCTTTTCCTTGATCTTGGCTGCCTTGCCGCGCAGCGAGCGCAGGTAGTACAGCTTGGCGCGCCGCACGTCACCGCGGGTGACGACCTCAATGTGGTCGATCGAGGGGGTGTGCACCGGGAAGGTGCGCTCCACGCCCACCCCGAAGCTCACCTTGCGGATGGTGAAGGTCTCGCCCACCCCGGCGCCCCGGCGGGCGATGACGACGCCCTGGAAGACCTGGATACGGCTGCGGTTACCTTCGACGACCTTCACGTGCACCTTCAGGGTGTCACCGGCGCGGAAGACCGGGATGTCCTGTCGCAGGGACTGCTGGCCGATTTCGTCAACGATGCTCATGCTTCTCACTTCCGTGCGCGCCTCTGGTCACGCCCGGCCTGTTCAGCGGCGCGAGGCGCCGGGATATGGCTGGTGTTCACTGGCGCTTTTGCCGCCTCCCCAGGGGCAGAGCACGGCGGCCGTGAACCAAGGCAATAGTTTGCCATATCGGCGCCCTGCGCCGGGCGTGGTGTCGGCCACTGCTAGAGGCGCCGCAGGTAGGCGACGTCGGACTGTGGCAGGCCAGCGACCTCGAAGTTGCGTCGGCCCGCGTACTCGAATCCGGCGCGCTCGTAGGCCTTGCGGGCGTGGCGGTTGGCTTTGTTGGTGCCGAGCCACATGTGGCTAGCATGCCGCTCGCGTGCCCGCTGCACGCTGGCTTCGATCAGGCGGGCCGCCACCCCGGTCCCGCGGGCGGCGGGCAGCACATAACACTTGGACATCTCCACCAGGTCTTGGCCCGCCAGCGGGGCCAGGGCAGGCGGTAGCTCCTCCCCGAACCAGTGGGGTTGCCCGCCCGGCAGCAGCAGGCAGACGCTGTAGCCCACCAACCCCGCCCGAGTGGCGGCGACGAGGACGTCGGCCTGCGGGTCGGCGATGAGGCGGGTAAAGATGTCGGTCGTCAGGTGGGTGGCAATGTGTTGCGCTATGGCGTCTTGCGGCAGTTCGGGGGGGCAGGCCGCCGGGAAAGTGACGGCGGCCAGGGTGGCCAAGGCGTCGGCTTCCTGGGGGCGGGCCGGGCGCACCTCTAGCTCGGTGGGGTGTCCGTCCTGGGGGGCGTACCAGCCGAGGTGTGCCAGGAGCAGGCGGTCGGCCCGGTCGAGCTGGTCGGCCTGCAGGCGGCTGAGCATGTCGGGGCGCCGAGCCGCGGTGCGACTCAAGGCTTGATCTCGCCGCCAGCGACGAATCGCGGCGTGATTGCCGGACGTCAGCACGGTCGGCACCTGCTGATCGTGCCACTGCAAGGGACGCGTGTAGACCGGGTATTCGAGCAGGCCGGCCGCGCCGTGGGATTCCTCGACGAGGGATTCGGGGTTGCCGACGACGCCGGGCACCAGCCGCACCACCGCCTCCACCAGGGCCAGGGCGGCCACCTCCCCGCCGTTGAGGACGAAGTCGCCGAGGGAGAACTCATGCACCTCCACCCCGCGGGCCGCGTAGTGGTCGGCCACCCGCGCGTCGATACCTTCGTAGCGGCCGCACGCGATGACGAGCTGGTCAGCGCCCGCCAGGTCGAAGGCGGTGGCTTGCGTGAGGGGGGTGCCCGCCGGGGTGGGGATGGCCAGGATCCGGCGTGGGCGCCCGGGGAGGTTAACGTGACGGGGGCCGTCGGCTGTTTGCCCGGCGTCGGGCGCCAGCGGGCCGAGCAGGCTAGCGCGGGCGGCGGGCGCGGGGGCCGGAGCGGCCGGGCCCAGCCCGAGGAGCGGGTCGAGCATGCGGCCCCAAACGTCGGGCCGCATGACCATGCCCGCTCCCCCACCCACCGGGGTGTCATCGACGGTGCGGTGCCTATCGGTGGTCACATCGCGCAGATCGTGGACGTGCAACTCCACCAATCCGGCCTCCGCGGCCTTGCCGACGAGTGACAGCTGCAAGGCGTCGAGGTAGGCGGGAAAGATCGAGACGATGTCGATCCTCACGACACGGCCTGCCCGCGGTCCGGAAACAATCCCCCCGGCGGGTCAATGATGACGCGTCCGCCCGCTAGGTCGACCTCGGGCACCAGTTCGGCGACGAATGGCACCAGCACCTCGTCCGCGCCGGTGTCTATCACCAAAATGTCTTGGGCGGCCCCGGGCAGCAGATCCTTAACGGTGCCGAGGCTGCTTCCCTCCGGGTCAAGGGCCGCCAGGCCGCGCAGCTCGTGCGGGTAGAACTCGTCAGCCTCCAGTTCTTCGCCCGCCGGGTCAATCAGCAGGGCGATGCCCCGCAGGCCCTCCGCGGCGGTCCGGTCGGTGATGCCCGCGAAGCTGGCGAAAGTGCGCGGCCCGTCGCGGCGTACCCGCTGCAGGGTCAAAGTGGGGTGGCGCGGGTCCTCGGTGGCGAACACCGCGCCGCCCGTCAAGCGGCCACGCGGATCATCCGTGCGCACATCAAGCCTGACCTCGCCGCGCAGCCCGTGCGCCGCCCCGATTACCGCCACCGTCAACAGCATTACTCCCCCTGTTTTCCTTCCTGTCCCTACTAGTCAATCTAGTCCATCGGCCCTGCCAGCCGGAACGCCCTCGGCGCTGGCCATTGGCGGCGGGGCGCGGTCGGCCCGGCACGCAAAGTGCCCCGCCGCATAGTTGCGGCGGGGCACTGTCGGTGCGGCTCAGCGCCGGTCGGTGTCGACCACGTCCACCCGCACCGGTCCGGAAGTGGACAGGGCGGAGATGACGGTGCGCAGCGCGCGGGCGGTGCGGCCAGAGCGGCCAATGACCCGCCCCAGGTCGGCTGGCGCTACACGCACTTCGAGCAGTTCGCCGCGCCGCAACGAGCGGGAGGTGACCCGCACGTCGTCGGGATTGTCGACGATGCCCCGCACGAGGTGGTCGAGCGCGTCAGCCAACATGTCAGGCTTCCTCAGCCGGGGCCTCGGCGGCCTCGGCGGCCTCGTCGGCGGCGGACTCCGCGGCGGCGGCTTCCGCAGCGGCCGCGGCCTCTGCCTCAGCCTTGGCGGCCGACTGCGCGGCCTTGGCCTTCTCGGCGGCCTCGTCGGCCTTCTTGATGGCCTCGGCGCGGGCGGCGGCGATCTCCTCGGCGCCTTCCTTGACCTTCAAACGGCCCTCGGCCCCCGGCAGGCCCTTGAACTGCTGCCAGTCACCGGTGATCTTCAACAGGTTCAGCACTGGGTCGGACGGCTGCGCGCCGACACCCAGCCAGTACTGCGCCCGCTCAGAGACGATCTGAATGAGCGAGGGCTCCTGCATGGGGTCGTACTTGCCGATCTCTTCGATCACGCGGCCGTCGCGCTTCTTGCGGCTGTCAACGACGACGACACGGTAGAACGGCGAACGGATCTTGCCCATTCGCTTGAGACGAATCTTCACTGCCACTGTGGTGGTCACTCCTGATCAAATTGGGGTGGACGCACGCTTGTCTCCGGTGGGTTACGGCCACAAGCGGAATCCTGGACGCGGCTTCCGCCTAGAGAGAGGGGCCAGGCGGGCCGGGTACAGCGCCATATTCTGCCAGATCGTGGCGCGCTCGCCCAGCCCCGGCTCGCGTGCAAGTTGTGGAACGGCGCACGTTTAGCGCCGGAGCGGGGCGAGCGCCCAGCCTGCACTCCTCTTGCCTGTGCATGACCACCATGCCGTTAGCGCACCGCCATGTGCGTAGCGCACCGCCATGTCCTTGGCGCACCGCCATGCCCGTACTTCTGCGTCACCATCATGTGCTTAACGCACCGCCATGTCCTTGGCGCACCGCCATGTGCGTAGCGCACCGCCATGTCCTTAACGCACCGTCATGCCCGTACTTCTGCGTCACCATCATGTCCTTAACGCACCACCATGTGCTTAACGCACCATCATGCCCTTATTTCACTGTTTTAAGGACATGGCGGTGCCATAAGAGCATGATGGTGCGACAAAGGCATGACGGTGCATCAAGGGCATGATGGTGCGGCAAAAGCATGACGGTCATTCATGCACTCCGCCGCCGTGCTCCACCCGACCTGTGGTAAAGCCATCGCACCCCACGGGTTCACAGTAATCGCGTCCCGCATATCACCCCGCAGCGTCCCGCGCATCACCCCGCAGCCTCCCGCCCACCAGGCGCGGGCGGCCGGAACCAGCGTCCGGCCGCCCGCACCCCCGCCCCACGCCCGCTAGGCGGGCCGTTTGGCGAGATTGATGTCCTTGAGGAGGAGCAGGCCGCAGGCCAGCAGCAGGGCCGCCCCCACCGCCACCAACGCCTCGAGCAGCACCCCACTGTGGACGAGCAGGGAGCCGACCAGCAGCGCCAGGTTGGCACTCCCAAAGAGCAGCATGGTGGCCAGCGCCGGGTGGAAGCGCTGGTAGAGCAGACCGATCACGCCGCCGAGCAGCATCACGCCGGGCACGACGAGCGCGGTGGCGAAGATGACGTTGCCGAGGGGCCCGTAGCGGGTGGCGATCTCCACGCTGTCCCCGACCCGTTCGGCCTCGAACGCGAAGCCGATGATCCCGGAGCCGCCGAGCCCTTCGCGCACCGTCAGCGGGCTGAGGAAGTGGGCCAGCAGATCGAGAGCGACCGCGGACAGGGTCGCCGTGACGATGGCCACGAGGAAGGCGCGGGCGGCTTCCATGCGGGTGCCGCCTGCCGAGACCCACACCCGCAGCCACGAGCCGGCCATGACGATTGAGTAGATGCCGCTGACTATGACAACGGTGGAGCTGACCAGCCGCAGGCTGAAGCCACCGATTTGCCCGAGGAAGGTGGGCCACGAGTCGATGGGTTGCCCGTTTAGGGTCAGGCCGAGGTCGTTGGCGCGCAGCACCCCGTAGCCGATACTGCTGAGCACCAGAGCGGCCAGGCCGAGGACGATGCCTGATACCAGCACGGTGGCGGTGGCACCAGGCGCGAGGACAAAGAGGGGATTGGAGCGCTTAGTCATTTTGGTTCTTCTCCAGGAGTTTGCCGGTCAGGGCGATGACGCATTCGGCGAAGCCGAGACTTTCGGTGGTCAGGGCTGCAGGGATGGTGGCGGGGCGCTGGCCGCGGATGATGACTCGTTCGTAGGGGCCGAGGCTGCGGCGGGCGACGACGTCGGCCGCCTGGCTGTAGGCCGCGACGTCGGGAGCGGGCCCGGAGATTGCGTACATGCTGCCGACCAGTTCGTCGGCGGTGCCGCCGCCCACCGCCCGGCCTCCTTCGATGATGAGGGTCTCGTCGATGACGCGTTCGGTTTCGTCGATCAGGTGGGTGGCGAGGACGACGGTACGCGGGTGAGCGGCGACGTCGGCCAGCAGAAGGTCGTAGAAGTTTTGCCGCGTGGGGGCGTCCATCCCGAGGGTTACTTCGTCGAGCAGGGTCAACGGGGCGCGGGCGGCCAGGCCGATGGCGGCGGCGACGGCGGAACGCTGCCCGCGGGAGAGCTTTTCGGGGTCTTTTTTGGGGTTGACGCCGACGGAGGCAAGGAAGTCCTCGGCGAGTGCCCGGTCGAAGGTGCGTCGGGTGGCGGCGTGCAAGTCGAGACTGTCGGCGAGGGAGAAACCGTTTGCGGCCTCGTTGTTGCCGCCGGTCAGGGCGGCCAGGCGGGAGAAGTAGTGGGGTCGGCTTTCATCCCCGACGATGATGCGGCCACTTTGGGGCAGCAGTAGGCCGGACAGCAGGTGCAGGAGGGTGGATTTGCCTGCGCCGTTGGAGCCGAACAGGCCGACGATCTTGCCCGCCGGGATCGTGCACGTCAGGTCGGTCAGGGCCGGGTATTTGCGGCCATAGCGGTGACTGAGGTTGACAACTTGGGCGCCTGCGGGTGGCAGGTGGGTGGCGTTCATGATTCCTTCTTCGGGAAATGCTCGGTGACTAGGGCGATGACGTCTGCCGCGGACATGTCGAGGTCGGCGGCGCGGGCCAGCACGGGGGCCAGTTGTTGGGAGACGAAGTCGGCGCGCTCGCGGGCGGCGAGCCGCGCGCGGGCCCCGGGCGCCACGAAGGTGCCGATGCCGCGTCGTTTCTCCAGCAGCCCGGCGTCTAGGAGCTGGGCGAAGCCCTTGGCGACGGTGGCTGGGTTGATGCGGTACAGGGCGGAGTACTGGGTGGTGGACATGACTTGGCTACCTTCCGTCAGGGCGCCGGAGAGGATTTTTTGCTCTAGCTCGGCGGCTATCTGGAGGTAGATCGGGGTTGTTTCTTCAAACATCCTCACCTCCTCGGTTCATTACTCGACTAATTAACCACAGAACCGAGGAGGTGTCAAGTGGGGACACAAAAGCGGGCAGTGCTTAACTCGCACTGCCCGCTCAGCGGCTGCTTTGGCGTGAACTGGAGCCAGACGGGCACCGCCCGCTGCCGGGACGCGGCGGCCCCCGGCCCGGAGCCCACCGCACCGTCATCGTCCTAGCGGCACCGGTACATCGCGAAGCCCCTGGAGACGTGGCCCGCCCGCCATCTCCCCCTCGGTCAGTCCTTCCCCGCTGCCCGTGCCCGACGCCGCACGCAGGCGGCCAGCACCGGCCCCAGCTCCGGGTGGGCGAAGGTAAAACCGCTGCCTGCCAGGGCGGTGGGCACCGCTCGCTGGCTGGCCAACAGTTCACCCCCGAACTCACCGGCGGCCAACCGCAGCGCCCAGCCGGGAGTCGGCAGCACCGTCGGCCGTCGCACGGCCCGCCCGAGCGCGCGCGCAAAGTCGCGCTGCCGCACCGGCTGCGGGGCGACCAGGTTGAACGGTCCGGTCAACTCGGGGCGATCTAGCAGGTGCAGCAGGGCGCGCACGTGGTCTGCCAGCGCGATCCACGGCCAGAATTGCCTGCCGGATCCGAGCGGGCCTGCCAGTCCCCAGCGGGCCAACGGGGCCAACCGTGCCAGCGCCCCGCCCCGCCCACTGACCACGATGCCGGTGCGCACCAGCGCCGCCGTCGGGACGGCGTCGGCGGCCGCCGCCTCCCAGGCGCGACACACGTCGGCCAGGAAGCCCTCACCCGCGGCCGCACTTTCCCCCAGCACGGTCTCGCCCCGATCACCATAAAACCCGACCGCCGAGGCGCTGACCAGCCGGATCGGCCGGTCGCTGCGCGCGATGGCCCCCGCTAGGGAGGCGGTGTTTAGCACCCGCGAGTCGCGGATCTGCCGCTTGTAGGCGGCATTCCAGCGGCGCCCGCCGAGGCTGGCTCCCCCCAGGTTAATTACCGCGTCCAGGGTGGCGAGGTCGTCCGGCTGCCAGTCGCGGCGGCACCCCAACGCCACCGGCTCGTCCCCGCGCGCCTGCAGGGCCTGCCGCACCGCGGTGCCTATGAGCCCGCTGGCGCCCGTGATTCCTATCCGTTGCATGTCCTCACCCTACGGGGTGGTCACCAAGTTAGGGTCGGAAACATGGTTGACGACTACGCGGCCACCGCCGCCACCTACGACCTGCTCACCGCCGCCTTCCGGCCCGCTCAGGAGGAGGCGCTGGCGCAGCTGCTGGCGGTCATCGACCCGACGGTCGGGCCCCTGCTGGATATCGGCTGCGGCTCTGGTCACCTGCTGGCCCACGCCCTGCAGACCGTGCCGGACCTGCACGGGTTGGGTCTGGAGCCGAGCCCGGCGATGCGGGCCCTGGCCCTGGCCCGTTTCGCGGGCTTGCCCGCCCTGCACGCGCGCGTGACGATCCGCCCCGAGGACGCCACCAGCGCGCCCCTGCCACCCCGACTCAGCGGGGCGCTGGCCTTCGGCGTGCTCGGGCACCTGCACCCAGACCAGCGGCCTGCCCTGTTCCGGGCGCTCGCGCCGCGGCTGGCTGGACCGTTCTTGTTCGACCTGCAGGCCCCGGACAGTCCAGTTGCCGTGCCCGCCTACGAGTTCGCGCGCGCCCGCCTGGGCGAGCTTACCTATCGCGGCACTGCCGCGGGCACCCCCGTCGGACCGCACACTATGGAGTGGACGATGACGTACGAAACCTGCGCGGGCGAAACGGTGATCGAGCGCGCCACCATGCGCACCCAGGTGGAGCATCCGCCGCCGCCGACGGTGCTCGCCGAGCTGGCCGCCGCGGGCTTTACCGCCCGGCAGCTGGCGGGCAGCCGCTGCTGGTTGGCTGCTGGCCCGGCGGGTGAGAACCGGTGAGCCGGGCCGCCCTCGTCACCGGGGCCAGTCGCGGTTTGGGCGCGGCCTTGTGCACCCAGTTGGCGGCCGAGGGCTGGCAGGTGCTTGGTCTGTCCCGGTCCGGCCCAGTGCAAGTAGACCTGGCCGACGGCGCGGCGCTGGCCGCCTGGCTGGCCACCGGGCAGCTGGCCAATTTCGTCGGGCAGGCCACGGAAGTCCTGCTGATTAACAACGCGGGCACCGTCACCCCGGTCGGCCCGAGTCCCGCGTTGGCGGCCGCCGACGTCACCGCCGCCGTCCACCTCAACGTCACCGCTGCGCTCGTGCTCACCACCGCCGTGCTGTCCGCGCGCCGCCCCGGTGTCCCCGCGACTATCGTGCACGTCTCCTCGGGGGCGGGCCGCCGCCCCGTCGCCGAATGGGCCACCTACTGCGCCACGAAGGCCGCCCTCGATGCGCACGCCGCCACCCTGGCCGCCGAGCAACTCCCGGGGGTGCGGGTGGGTTCGATCGCGCCGGGCGTGGTGGACACCGCGATGCAGGAGACGCTGCGCGCCAGCGACTTCCCGGACCGGGAGCGCTTCACGCAGCTGCACGCCACCGGCGGCCTGACCAGCGCGGCCGCCGCGGCTGCCGCCCTGCTGGCCCTAGCCCGCCGCCCCGACTTCGGGACCCAGCCGGTGTGCGACGTGCGGGACGCCGCCCGGCCGCACTAGCGGCCCAGGTAGCGGGCGAGGTCGTCGGGAATGTCCCCGCTGCCGAAGCCGGTCGGGGCGTCCAACCCGAAGGCTGCCCCTTGGGGGGCGGTGCCGCTCAGCTCCCGGCGCGCGGCCGCGTCGCGCTCCTGCTGGGCGCGCTTGGCGGGGTTGCCGGAGCGGCCCTTTTTCGACCCGCCCGACTTCTTTTTGCTCGGCGCCATGCGGCCCTTGGACTTCTTACCCATGCCGGGCATGGAGCCCATCCCGGGCATCGGGCCCATGCCGTCCAGGCCGCCGCCGCGCTGCCCCATGGCCTGCATCATCTTCTTGGCCTGCTCGAAGCGCTCGGCCAGGCTCTTGACTTCCTGCACGGTGGTGCCCGAACCGCGGGCGATGCGGGCGCGGCGCGAGCCGTTGAGCAGCGACAGGTCGGCACGCTCGGCGGGTGTCATGGAGCGCACGATGGCCTCGACCCGGTCAACTTCACGCTCGTCGAAGTTGGCTAGCGCCTCGCGGGCCTGCCCCATGCCCGGCAGCATTCCGAGCAGTTTCTTCATCGAGCCGAGCTTGCGGATCTGCTGCAGCTGCCGCAGGAAGTCATCCAGAGTGAATTCGCCGCGGGCCAGCTTCTCGGCGTCGGCGGCGGCCTGTTCCTGGTCGAGCTTGGCCTCGGCCTGCTCGATGAGGGTGAGGATATCCCCCATGTCGAGAATGCGACCGGCCATGCGGTCAGCGTGGAAGCGCTCGAAGTCCTCCAGGCCCTCCCCGGTGGAGGCGAACAGGACGGGGGCGCCGGTCACGCCCCGCACGGACAGGGCCGCCCCACCGCGGGCGTCGCCGTCAAGCTTAGTCAGCACCACCCCGGTGAAGCCAACACCGTCGCGGAAAGCGGTGGCCGTGTTGACGGCGTCCTGCCCGATCATGGCGTCGAGCACGAAGAGGATTTCTTGCGGCTGGACGGCGTCGCGGATGCGGCGCGCCTGATCCATCATTTCTTCGTCCACGCCGAGGCGGCCGGCGGTGTCGACGATGACGACGTCGTTGCCACCGACCCACGCCTGGTTCAGCCCGGAGCGGGCCACGGCGACGGGGTCGCCGACGCCGTTGCCCGGCTCGGGGGCCCACACGTCCACCCCGGCGCGTTCACCAACCACCTGCAGCTGGGTGACGGCGTTGGGGCGCTGCAGGTCGGCGGCGATCAGCAGCGGGCTGCGACCCTGACCGCGCAGCCAGTGGGCCAGCTTGCCCGCCAGGGTCGTCTTCCCGGCACCCTGCAGACCGGCCAGCATGATGATGGCCGGGCGGCCGTCGAGGTTGAGGTCGCGGGACTGGCCACCGAGGATCTCCACGAGTTCCTCGTGCACGATCTTGACGACCTGCTGCCCGGGCTTGAGCGCCTTGGAGCGCGTGGCCTCGTAGGCCCGCTCACGCACCTTGTCGGTGAAGTCACGCACCACGGGCAGGGCGACGTCGGCGTCCAGCAGGGCCCGCCGAATGTCGGCCACGGTGGCGTCAACGTCGGCCTCCGAGAGCCTGCCCTTGCCGCGCAGAGTGCGGAAGGTTTCTGTCAGCCGGTCAGAAAACTTGTCGAACACTTGAAAGGAACCTCGCTAGGTAGGGGCAGGGGCATCTGTAAGGATACCGTTGCCCGCCAACTGGACTCTTAGCCGATAAGCGCGTCGACGAACGCTTCCGGGTCGAAGGGGGCCAGATCGTCGGCGCCCTCCCCTAGGCCCACAAACTTCACCGGCACCCCCAGCTCCCGTTGCACCGAGACCACGATGCCGCCCTTGGCCGAGCCATCGAGCTTGGTCAGCACGATGCCGGTCACCTCCGCCACCTCGGAGAAAACCTGCGCCTGGCGCATGCCGTTTTGCCCGGTGGTGGCGTCCAACACCAGCAGCACTTCCCGCACCGGGGCCTGGCGGGCCATGACCCGCTTGACTTTGCCGAGCTCGTCCATCAGCCCACTCTTGTTTTGCAACCGGCCGGCGGTGTCCACCACGACGACGTCCACGCCCTGCTCGCGGCCCCGCTTGACCGCTTCGAAGGCGACGGAGGCGGGGTCAGCGCCGTCACGGTCGGCGGCCACCACGTCCACCCCGACCCTCCCGGCCCAGGTGGTCAACTGCTCGGCCGCGGCGGCCCGGAAGGTGTCGGCCGCCCCCAGCAGCACGCTGCGACCGTCGGCCACCAGGACGCGCGCCAGCTTGCCGATGGTCGTGGTCTTGCCGGTGCCGTTGACGCCGACGACGAGGATCGTGGCCGGGTGGCGCGCCCCGGTCTCGTCCACCACGGGCTCCAGGTTGAGGGAGCGATCCATCTCGGGTTGGACGAGCCGCAGCAGCTCCTCCCGCAGCGCCGCCCGCACCACCTGCGGATCCTGGGTGCCGATGACCTTGGCGCGGGTGCGCAGCGTGGCCATGAGCTCTTGGGTGGCTTCCAGGCCGACGTCGGCCGTCAGCAGCACCTCCTCGATCTCTTCCCAGTCGCGCTCCGTCAGGTTGCCGCGCGAGAGCACCGACAGGATGGCCGTGCCGAGCGGCCCGGCCCCCGCCAGGCGGGCGCGCAGGCGCTGCATGCGGGTGGGCAGTGCCTCAGGCCGCTCCACCAGCGGCGCGGAGCCGGGCTCCGGGCCCGCCGCGGGCTCGGTGCCGGGCGTGGGGCGCGACGGCGCGGCCGGGGTGGGCGAGGTCGGGGTGGTGGGCCGGGTCGGTGGGGTGGAACGTTTGCGGGCGAAGAAGAACAGCGCCACCGCCACCAGCGCCACGAGGATCCCGAGGCCAATCCAGAGTTCAGTCGTCATGTTTCCATCATGCCATCACTGGTCCGCGCCGCCCGGCGGGCCCGGCCAGCGGCGCGGCCCTCCAGCCGCACCCCCACTCGCTTGTCTGCCCCTACCAGGTCAAGAGTTCCTGGGTGAGGGCCTGGCGCCGCAAGTGCCGCACCAACAGCGCCCGCTTGCGCCCGCCGTTGCGGCCGTCCGCACGCAGCGGCGGCTCGACATCGCCCGCCTCCCACGCGGCCCGCGCGGCCCGGGCCAGCTGGCCCGCCGTCAACCGGACGGGCAAGAGCTGAGCCGAGCTGGGGGCGTCGGCGGCCCCCTGTTCGAGCACGGTCACCGGCATTCCCACCGGCGGGGTGAAGGGGCCCTCCCCGCGGGCCTTCATCTCCCGCCGCGTGGTGGCCGGGAGGTTGTTGTCGCTGGCTTGCAGCAGCGCCTCGGCGGCCCGCGCCTGGGCCGGGGTGAGCGGCACCGCGGGCACCACCGGCAGTGGCAGGCCCGAGAACTCGGGCACGGCCACCCCGATCGGTGGGGTGAAGGGGCCCTCCCCGCGGGCCTTCATCTCCCGTCGCGTGCGGGGCGGATCGATGCTGGCGGGCTGCTGGGAGTTCTTCGCTGCCCCCGCGCTCTCCCGCAGGGCGTCATCGCCGTCCCGCCCCCGGGGCCGGACCATGCCGACCGTTTCGGTGGCCAGTTCCCCGACCTTGCCGCTGATGCGGCGTGTGGCCCCCCAACTCCGGGCCGCCAGTTCCCGCCCCTTCTCCGCGAGCTCCTTGCCCCTTTCAGCTAGCCGCGCGGCCGATTCGCTGTCCACCCAGGCGGGCGGGGCGTCGGAAGCGTCCTCCGTCTCGAACGTGGGTTGGGCGGCGTCGGCGGGCACCCCATCCAGCTTGGAGCGCGCGTGCAGCATGCGTTGAGTGGCCTCCCGCGCCTTCCCGGCGGCTTCCTCCGCGCGCTGCTTGGCGGCCTGGTAGCGCTCGGCGAGACGCGCGGCCGCTGAGGAACCCTCCTGCTCGGCGGCCCGCAGCGCTGCCTCCTCGCGGGCCGCGGCCAGTCCGGCCCGCTCGGCCTTGCGCCGGGCGAAGGCCTCGCGTGCCGCCAATGCCCGCACCTCCAGGGACTCCCCGCCCAGGTAACCGGAACCGTATTCCACATTCGCATCGAGCAGCTCGCTGAGCGAGGTGACTTCCGGTTCCTCTTCTGGCTCGCTGTCAGCTGCCCGCCCGGCGGCGTGCACGCCGACGCGCCCACTGGACCGCCGCCCGGGAGCGAAATGGTCGCTGTGGTCGGTTTCCTCCGACGCGGTCAACGCCGTGGCAAGGCGCTCGCGCACCGACTCGGTGTCGATGGACCCGGTGATGGGCACGGGCGGCAGATCGTCGCCGAAGTCATCACCGAGCTGCGACTCGGTGGCCTCTTCCTCGACTACTGCCGGGGCCGCGGGGGCCGCAGGGACGGCAGATTCTTCGGGCTGCGGAGAGTCCAGCAGCCCGCTGGGGACGTGTCCGGCGGTGGTGTCTTCCACCCGGCGGCCTCGCCAAACAAGCAGACCGACAACGCCGAGCACGACCAACACAAGCAGGATCCATAACCAGTGTGGCATGAATACATAATCGCATCTTTAGCGACCCGAGTTCGATATATCCGCGCCGAAATGCAAAAACTGGGAATTATCTGGGGCCGCTTAGGGGCTTTATTCGCCGGGCGCGGCCGGGGCGGGCCGGGCCGCCAGGCGTTGGGAAACGACCTGGGTGACGCCCTCTTTCATGGTCACCCCGTACAGGGCGTCCGCGATCTCCATCGTCCGTTTTTGGTGGGTGACGACGATGAGCTGACTGCGTTCCCGCAGCTGGCCAAAGATGTCCAAAAGGCGCCCCAGGTTGGCGTCGTCCAAGGCGGCCTCGACCTCATCCATGACGTAGAAAGGGCTGGGGCGGGCCATGAAGATCGACACTAAGAGAGCCACGGCCGCCAGGGAGCGCTCCCCGCCGGACAGCAGCGACAAGCGCCCGACGCGCTTGCCCGCCGGGCGGGCCTCTATCTCGACGCCGGTGGTCAAGATATCGTCCGGATCGGTGAGAAAGAGTTTGCCCTTACCGCCCGGGAAGAGGCGGGGAAAGACCTGATCGAAGGCGGCAGCAGTATCGGCGAAGGCCTCGGCGAAGATCGTTTGGACAGTGGCATCGACCTCACTAATGATGCGCATTAGATCGGCCTGGGAACGCTCCAGGTCCGCTAGCTGCTCGGTGAGGAAGGTGTGCCGTTCCTCCAGCGCGGCGTGCTCCTCCAGGGCTAGCGGGTTGACGGTGCCCAGGCGCGCCAGCTGCTTCTCGGCCTTGGTCAGCATGGCCTCCACTTCGCTGCGCACGTAGGGCTGGCCCTTTTGTTCCTCCGCCCCCTCGTCCGCCAGCAGCGGCACCAGGGTATGCGGGCCGTACTCCTCGATCAGCACCTCGGGGGTGACGGACAGCTCGTCGTGGGCGCGACCCACCAGCTGCTCGTGCCGCAGCGCATGCTCCGCCAGCACGATCTCGTCCCGGTGCACGGCGTCGGTCACCGCGGCCAGTTCCTCGTTGACGGCCTCCAGGTCGCGGCGCAGGCGTTCGATTTCGGCGCCGGTGCCTGCGGTGGCGGCCTCCACTTCGGCCCGGCGGGCCTGCGCCAGCTGCAGCGAGGTTTCTGCCGCCGCGGCCGCCAGGCCCGCCTGCTCGGCGACGTCCTGGGCCACCGACAGCCGGGCCAGGCGCAGCTGTTCGCGCCGCCGGGTTTCCTCCCGGGCGGCGCGTTCCTTGCGGGCGGCGGCCCGCAGGGCGTCGGCGCGCCCGCTGGAGTGCCCGACGCGTTCCTCCAGGGTGCGGAGCGCTAGGCGGGCCTCGGTTTCGGCCTGGTGGGCGGCGGCCAGGGCCGCGCGGGTGTGCTCCCGGTGGGCGTCGGTGGCGTCGTCGGTCACCGGCGGGTGGGCCTCGGCCTCGGCAAGCAGCTCCCGGGCGGCGGTCGCGGCCTGGCGCAGGGAGGTCAACTGGGCCGCCGAGCGCGCCGCGGCGGCCTCCGCACGTTCCTGCTCAGCCTGCGCGGATTTGGCGGCCGCCCCGCGCTTGGCGGCGGCCTCCGCCTGGGCGGCCAGGGCAGCATCGTGGGCCCGCAGCGCCCGCAGGGCCTCCTCGGCGGCGGCGCGGGCCGCCTCCAGGGCCTGGTTGGCGGCGGTCTGCGCGGCCAGTGCCTCGCTCGCGCGGGTGGCGGCAAGCTCTGCCTCCCGCCCGGCCTCGGTGTAGGCGGCCTGGCGGGCCAGGGCGGAGGAGCCCGCCTGGGCACCTTGCCCGTGCACGAAGCGGACGCCGACGACGTCCCCGCGCCGCGTTACTGCGCGCCGCACCTGCCCGGCGGCCACCAGGTCGCGGGCCGTGGCGAGGTCTGCCACCAGCAGGGTGTCGGCCAGCAGTTCGCCGACCAGGCCCGCCACCGCCGGGGCGGGCCGCACGGCGGCCAGCGCCCAGCAGGCCTCGTTGGGACTCACCCCGGCGGGCAGCGCTGGCAGTTCGGTCGGCCCCGCTTGGGCTCCCGCATTTGCCGCTCCCTCGGCCGACGCGCCGTCCGGCCCGGCCACTGCGCCACCCCACGTCCCGCCGGTCCCGCGGCCCTGCGCGCCTTCCGGCCCGGCCGCCTCCGTGCCCCCGTCCGTACCGCCCGCTGTCCGGGCTCCGCCCGCCGCATCCGCGGCCGTGTCTGGGTCCCCGCCAGTCTCCGGCTCGGCGACCACCAGCCGGGCCGCGGCGTCGTCGGCCTGGGCCGCACGCACCGCGTCGACGGCCGCCGTCAGGGAGGTAAGCACGGCGGCGTCGGCCACCGCCCCGAGCGCTCCGGCGACCGCGTCCTCCCACCCGGCCGCGATGGCCACGAACTCGGCGAAGCGCCCCCGGTAGGCAGCGGAGGCGGCGGCCACCGTACCGGTGGAGTCCTGGGGGTCCAGGGTCAGGGCGAGCGCGTCGCGGCGCGAGTCCCAACGGGCCTTGTCGGCCCGCGTCGCGGCCACCGCGCTGGCGGCCTGGCGGGCGGTGGCCTCCGCGTCCGCCAGCACGGTCAAGGCCTGCTCGCGCGCGGCGGCGAAGGAAGAATCGGCGGCGAGGGCGCCATCCCCGGCGGCTGCTATCTCGGCCTGGGCGGCCGCCAGGCGGGCGGCGGCCTCACTCACCGCGCCCGTCAGGCGGGCGTGCTCCCCCTCGGCGGCCTCCAGGCGGGAGGCGGCGGCACCCGCCGCCCCGGTCAGACGGGCCAAGTGTTCGCGGTGGTCGGCACGCTGGCGCGCCGCTTCGGCCTGGGCGTGGCGGGCCGCGGCGTCGGCGTCGCTGGCCGCCGCCCGGGCCTGTTCGGCTTGCGTCAGGGCGGCGCGGGCCGCGTCCAACTCCGCCGCCAGGGCGGCCTCCTCCTGCGCGGCCTGGGCGGCGCGCGCCTCCAGCTCCTCCGGGTCGGTGCCCGGCGCGGCCCCCACCGGGGCGGCCAGGGTACGGGCGCGCTCCCCCGCCAGCTGCCCCAACCCCACCAGCCGTTCGCGCTGCTGCGCCAGCGTGGCCACCAGCTCGTCGGCGGCCCGCAGCGCCGGGGCGGAGGCGTGGGCGGCGGCCTCGGCCTGCGTCAGCTGTCCCTTGACGCCTCCGCGTAGCTCTTCCAGCTCGGCGCGGCGGCCCCGCAACTGCTCCAACTCGCCCGTCACGGACTCCACGAGCGCCCCGAGCTGCACGAGGTCGTCGGCCAGCAGCCGCGACTTGGCGTCCCGCACCCGGGCCTGCACGGTGGCCGCCAAGCGAGCCGCCCGCGCCTGGCGCGCCAACGGTCCGAGCTGGCGGCGGATCTCACCGGTCAGGTCCCGCACGCGCGCCATGTTGCTCGCCATCGAATCCAGCTTCCGCAGCGCCCGCTCCTTGCGGCGCCGGTGCTTGAGCACCCCGGCGGCTTCCTCAATGAAGGCGCGCCGTTCCTCCGGGCTGGCCCGCAGCACCGCATCCAGCTGCCCCTGCCCGACGATGACGTGCATCTGCCGCCCCATGCCGGTGTCGCTCAGCAGCTCCTGAATATCCAGCAGGCGGCAGGGTGCACCGTTGAGGCGATACTCCGAGGCCCCGCCCCGAAACAGGGTGCGGGCGATCGTCACCTCGGAATAGTCGATGGGCAGGGCGCCGTCGGAGTTGTCGATGGTCAACTCGACTTCGGCCCGCCCCAGCGGGGAGCGGCCCGACGTGCCGGCGAAGATGACGTCGGCCATCGACCCGCCCCGCAGGGTCTTGGCGCCCTGCTCCCCCATCACCCACGCCAGCGCGTCGACCACGTTGGATTTGCCGGACCCGTTGGGTCCCACCACGCAGGTGATGCCCGGTTCCAGGGTCAACGTGGTGGCGGATGCAAAGGATTTGAATCCGCGCAGCGTCAGCGTGCGAAGGTGCATCTAGGTGGGGTTGCCTCAGTCGTGGTCAGGGAACCAGATGGCGATCTCGCGGTCGGCCGACTCCGGGGAGTCCGAGGCGTGCACCACGTTCCGCATCTGGCCGGTGCCCCAGTCGCGCCCGAAGTCGCCCCGAATGGTGCCGGGAGCGGCCAGGGTCGGGTTGGTGGCGCCCATCATCGTGCGGATGCCTTCGATGACCCGGTGTCCCTCGGCGACGACGGCCACCAGCGGCCCCTCCGTCATGTAGTCCACCAGGCCCGCAAAGTAGAAGCGGTCCTTGTGCTCGACGTAGTGGCGCTCTAGGTCCTCCCGGCTGGCCTCGACGATGCGCAGGGCGGTCAGTTTGTAGCCCTTGAGCTCGATGCGGCGCAGGATCTCGCCGGTCAGGCCGCGGGCGTAGGCGTCGGGCTTGATGAGGACGAGCGAGTGTTCGACGGGCTGGGTCTCGGTGCCAGGCATATCTTCTCCCCTAAAGTCTGGGCCCAAAGGCCCTCAGGCTGATTTTGGGCATCATAATGCGCTGGCCATCACGCGGTGGCTTTTCCGAACAGGGAGCGTGCCTCGGCCACCAGCAGCAGCGACCCGGTGACCAGCACCCCGGTGGAGGCGGCTGGGTCGTCTCCCGCCTCGGCCAGGGTGACGGCGGCGTCCAGGGCCTCGGGCAGGGCGCAGTGCACGGTGACGCGGTCGGGGCCGAAGACGTCGGCCGCAACCTCGCCGAGCTCGTCGACATCCATGGCCCGCCCCGATGACAGCGAGGTGACGACGATGGACTCCAGCAGCGGCTCCAGCTCGGCCAGCATCGGCTCGACGTCCTTGTCCGCCATCGCGGCAAACACCCCGACGAGTTTGCTGAAGCCGAAGGCCTCCTCCAGGGCGGCCCGCAGCGCGGCCACCCCGGCGGGGTTGTGGGCGCCGTCGACGATGACGGTCGGGCTGGAGCGCACCACCTCCAGGCGACCGGGCGAGGAGGCGGCCGCGAACCCGTGCTCGACCAGCAGGGGCGGCAGCGCCCCGCCCCCGAAGAGGGCCTCGGTGGCGACCAGGGCGGTGGCGGCGTTGAGGGCCTGGTGTTCGCCGTGCAGCGGCAGGTAGACGTCCTCGTAGCGGGCGGCGGGCGTGACCAGGGTGCACATTTGCCCGCCGACGGCCAGCTCACGGTCGGCGTAGTGGAAGTCGGGGCCGTACTGGCGCACGGTCACATCGAGCTCGGCGGCGGCCACAGCCAGGACGGCGGCGGCTTCTTCGGGCTGCGGGCCGACGACGACGGTGCCGCCCGGCCGTAGAATCCCGGCCTTTTCGCGGGCGATGTCGGCCAGGGTGGTGCCGAGCCACTGCGTGTGGTCGCGGGAGATCGGGGTGATGACCTGGACGGCGGACTGCACCACGTTGGTGGCGTCCCAGCGCCCGCCCATGCCGACCTCGATGACGGCGGCCTCCACCCCGGCGTTGGCGAACGCCGTAAAGCCG
Source organism: Buchananella hordeovulneris (assembly GCF_001907235.1). Taxonomy (GTDB): domain Bacteria; phylum Actinomycetota; class Actinomycetes; order Actinomycetales; family Actinomycetaceae; genus Buchananella; species Buchananella hordeovulneris. Next base: position 208,521 of record NZ_MQVS01000003.1, on the reverse strand, counting down.
AGCACGGTAAAGACCTCGAAGAAGCTCATCGCCGGGCCCCCGGCGGCCACCGATTCGGCGTCAACGAGCTCGACGATGGGGCCGACCGACTCCCACGCCTCCAGGAACGCTTCCCGGCTGAGGGGCTCCAGGCCGATGCGCATGCGTTCGCGCACCGTGTGCAGGTGCGGGGAGGTGAAGGTACCGACGCTGACGCCCCGCTCCCGCAGCAGGGAGGAGATCATGCGGGCGGTGGAGGTCTTGCCGTTGGTGCCGGTGACGTGGACCGTGTGGTAGGCCAGCTGCGGGTCGCCCAGCAGCTCGCAGGCGCGTTGGACGCGCTGCAGCGACGGCTGCACGTCGTGCTCGGGGGCGCGGCGCAGGATCGCCTGGTAGATGGCGTCGACCTCGGCCTCCAACTCGGACTCGCGGGCGGCGGCCGCCAGAGCGACGGCGTGCGCGCGGGCCTCGCGCGGCGTCAGGCCCGCCTGCCGGGCGCGGGCCTCGGCGGCCGCGAACTGTTCGTCCACCTCGGGCTCGGTGGCGGAGGGGAAGTCGTCCTCGTACTCGTCCAGGTCCGCATCGGCCAGCAGGGCGGCCAGCAGCTCGGGGTCGGCCAGGCGGGCGGCCGCCAGGTTCTGCAGGGCCGCCGTCAACTCGGCCTGCGGGTCGGCAGCGCCGTCGGGGTCGGCCGCCGCGTCGGCGGCGTCGGTGTCCGGGCCCGCGGCGGCGGCCGCGAAGTACTCGGCCATCTCGTCGAACCGCTCCGGCGCGGGGGCGGGTTCCTCCCAGCCGCCCGGGGTGCGGGCCAGCGGGTGGTGTGCGTGCGGGTCGGGCAGACCGAATGCGGCCCCCGGGTGTTGGTTGGTCACGTGCGCCCTCTCTGTCAGTGTCCGCGCCCAGTTTACTGGCGCGGTAGGCGCGGGCCGCATCGGGCTCGGCGGGGTCGCCCACCGTGGCCTCGCTCTCTGCCGCCTGGGCACGGGGCCACCAACCTGCGGTCTTCTAATCCGCAGGTTGCCATCCCGGCACCCGCCCGCGTACGGGCACGGGCTCTGGTGTTTACCCGGGCGGGCGGCGGCAGGCGCGCCAGCTGACGGCGGCGTGCGCCAGGGCGAGAACGAAGGGTAGGCCGAGGAAGAACGGCACGCCGCGCGCCGCCCGGCTGCCCGCCGCGGCGGCCGAGGCGCGCAGCTCGGGCAGGCGCCAGGCGGCGTAGGCACCGAGAAGGAGGAAGGCGACAGCAGCCAGCAGGATGAGCACGGTCAGGGGCCGCCACTGGGCGCGCGCCGGGGTCGACGGCGGCGAGTCCGGGTGGGACGGACGGGTCGCGTCGGCCGCACGGGACGCGCGGGGGCGCAGCAGCCAGGCGGCGGCCGCAAGCTCGGCAGCCAGAATGGTGGCGGCCGCGGCGAAGAGGCCCTGGCCGAGGTGGCCGGTACCGGTGCGCAGCGCGAGACCGAGGGGAACGAGGCAGATGATGGCCGCCAGCGCGCAGGCGCTGCTGGCCAGAAGGCGGCGGGGGCGAGGGCTGCTGTTCATCTCGGCCTCCGATGTGACTGTGGGTATGGGTGAGGGGGTGCCGGGCCCTAGACTGCCGGAGTTTCGGCGACGATGGAAGGGACGGCGATGGGCGAGCTGTACGAGGTGCGGGCGGACTTTGATCGGGAGAGCATCGTCGTCTACCAGGCCTACTCCCCCGCCATCGCCGACGCGGCCGTGCGGGCGGGCCGGTTCGTCGCGCCTTTCAGCTTTCAGCGGATGACGTGGATCAAGCCGTCCTTCCTGTGGCTGATGCATCGCAGCAACTGGGCGCGCAAAGCGGGGCAGGAGCGGATCTTGGCGGTGCGCATCTCGCGGAGCGGCTGGGAGGAGGCGCTGGCGCGGGCGGTGCTGACCGACGGGCACCCGGACGTGTTGGCGACGGCCGAAGTCCATGTGCAGTGGGATCCTGAGCGGTCGCTGCGGGGCGCGGCGTTGAATCACTACAGCATCCAGGTCGGCATTAGCCGCCACCTGATCCGCACGTTCGTCGACGACTGGGTGCTGGAGATCACGGACCTGACGGACCGGGCACGCAAGATAGCGGAGCTGGCGCAAGGCGGCCGGGCCGCGCAGGCCAAGCGGCTGCTGCCGCTGGAGCGGCCGTATCCGCTGCCCGCGCAGTTGGTGCGCCGGATCGCGCCGTAGGCACGATGCCGGAGGGGCCCGGCTCGCGTGGCCTAATTCCGTCGGCCTCCACGGAAGAGAGCCCTGGTTCCGGAAGGGCCCAGCTCGCATTTACGAGCCGGACACCCCGGGCCTGCCGCGCCGAGGCGCTATGTGGTGGACCAAGCCTTCACAGACGTGGCTGGCGCCCGTGTACTGCAGGGCCTGCTCGAGAGTCAGCAGCAGTAGTCCTGTGGTGTGCAGACTTGCCCGGACGGCCCAGCCCACGATGCGGCGGGTATAGACGCCGGTGATGAACGCGACGTAACACAATCCCGTCAGCACACGTACGTAGGTGATGTCAGCAACCCACAGTTAATGCGGGCGCTTGGCGGCCAACCGGCGTTCGATCAGGTCCAGGCGGGTATCCAGTTGCCCGGTAAGGCCTGTGGTGCATGGTTTGCGGTCGCGGCCTGCGCCCTGGAGGCCGATGTTCCTCATCAGGCGGGCGACCTGGTCACGACCGATCTGCCAGCCGACACGCAGCATGGCGTGATGCATCTTGCCTACCCCGCAGACACTGTAGTTCTCCTGGTGAATCCGCTTGATCTCAGGTAGCAGGACCTCATCTCGCACAGCCCGTGCCGAAGCTGGGCGGGTTTTGGCGGCTCGGTCACCGCGACAGGTGATGCCCCCCACTCCGTCTCACTGAGTGTGCGGCAGATTGGCTCGATCCCGAAACGGTCACGGTGTTCGTCGATGAACCGGATCATCTCGTCGTGGGGCAGTCGAGTTCCCTGGCGAGAAAGCCGACGCAGCCTTGAGGATCTCATTGGCCCGGCGGGCTTCGGCAAGTTCCCGCTTGAGACGCTTGTCCTGCTCCTGCAGGCGCTGGCCCGCAGGCGCTGGTTCTACCTCGTGGCCGTATCGGTTACACCACAACCGCAAGGACTCCTCGCCCACGCCAACCTACGGGGCAATGACCCGTACCGAGTGTGAACGCGGACCTGCCTGAGCTGCTCAACATTCCAGAACCATCCGAACCACGCGCTCACACAACTCAGGGGTGTACTTCTTAGGGCACATTCCAATCCTCCTTCAACTGGAATGGAACCAAACCCAGGACGGTTCAGTCACCAAGTAGGCGCTGCTTGACACGTTCAGAATCGAGGTCGGGCACTCCGACGCGTCCACGGAGGTGGCTGTGCTGCACCAGCAATGCCTCAGCAAACGGACTGACGAGTGATGCAACCCAGGCGAAGTCGTCCAGCGCGTCAACCTCCACAGCCCTCACTTTCTCTAAATCGATCACCAAGTCTGGGATCTCGCGGAACGCAGGGAGGAAGTGGAACCTTCCGTGAGTCGCCCTGAGGACATCCTGGTCTAGGCTCTTCCAACTGTTCTTCTCGTTGTTAGTTCCAGGGTTAGCGCTCTTCCACCTCTGATACTTAGGATGCTCCGCCAGCGGGCTGGCCTTGGCGAGAAGAACGTAATCCACTTTGGTTTGCTCAAAGTCACATGCAGGTGTGAGAACTACCCACCAGGTCTGGTCTGTTGCGCAAAGTACGTCACCGGGTGATCGGCGGTCTGATGCAGGCGGATACACGTAGCGATGGCTCGGGTGAGTCGTGAACTTCTGGTCGCGATCCTCGTCAAGGATTCGAGCGAGCCTGCTAAGTAGCACTTGGGTGATGCCCGCCGAGTCAGTGTCTCTGGTGTACTCCGCCCAGTTCGGGGCAAGTTCCGTCCACATGTGCTTGCGTAGCACGTCCGTGGCATGCTGTTCGATATCTCTGATCGTGGTCAGTGCTCTGCTCGCGACGGCTGCTTTAATAGCATCCGGAAGCTTGACCATCTCCTCTTTGGTCACTACGGTGACCAAAGGGCTCATCTGCTCATGATTTACCTTTTCGGGTAGAGCCGTCCAGAACACGACCGGCGCGAAACAGGCTTCCTTGATGTCACGATAGACGGCCTGCCCGGCAGTGTCGTCCTCTGTCACAGACTCACAGGCGTCGCGACGGACGTCCAACACGACCACGTCGCTTTCACGCTCGCGGACGCGCGCGAATCCGCTGTCAAAATCTGTCTCTATCGAGACATCGACTTCGATCTCATTGCTCTCCTCGAAAGCGTCTTCAATTTCGCGCTTCGCGTCTGCGGCGAGGTCAGCCTTGTCCTCGATGATGAGGACACGTACTTTCTCCTTCATTGGACCCTCCTCCTGAAGGTAGCCTCGAAGGTCGCCCCGTCAAGCGGACCTTCGTCAACAAGAATAAGCTGGCCTTCGTAAATGTCCTCGACGAGGTTGCCTACGATGCTCAGACCGAGTCCAACGCCTTCCGGTTTACTGGAGAAGTAGGGATCGAAGATGTGCGCGCGAACGCCCTCCGCCACTCCAGGTCCAGTGTCACTTACAACGACGCTCAATGAGGAGTCGTCGTTAAGCCGGGCGGCAGCGATCACCTTCCGCTCGGTACCCTTTGACTGAGTTGATGTCCAGTAGATGGCGTTCTGGATGAGATTGATGAGGACCGTCAAGAGTTCAGCTTCGTCGAGTTTCACGGCGACTGGGTCACCCTCTCTGACCAGTTCGACGCCGCGGTCTTCGGCTTCCTGTTGGAGGATTGAGATTGCTTTGTCGATGACGTCGCTGGTGCTGATTTCCTTGGGGCGTCCGCGTTTGCGGCCGCCGAAGGGTTCGATCTGTTTGAAGAGAGAGGAGAGCAAATCAGCCTGAGCCGTCGTGTCCAACATGGCTTTCGCGGCGATTGTGATCTTCTCACTGTCAGTAAGTTTTGTCTTCTCAAGGTCACGGGCACCGAACCGCGCAATGTTCTTGAGTCGTGTCACGACGGTTCGACCGTCGTGGAGGACGCGATCGATGAGTGCCCCGAGAGTGGCCAGTCGGGAGTATCGCGACAGGACGTTCTGAACATTGGTTACTCCTTCTTGGATGTCGCGGTTCTTGTCGTCGATGAGTTCGATGAGGAGCTTGTCTCCGGGGTAGCTCTGGACCAAGGCGGTGCGAATCTCCCCAAGGTCGAAGCGCTCGAATAGGCCTCCCTTGCTCTCTCTAGGCTCTTTCTTGGGGTGGCGTGCGGCATAACGCCGCGTCTCAAGCTCAACGAGCGCGGCTTTCACTAGCGTCTGGAGATCCGAGTACGCGGTACCAGCGAGTATGCCCTCGCGGTTCGACTGGTCCTTGAGCCCCTCGTTAGTGTCCGCGCCAATGAAGACGTGACCGATGATCTGGTTGTTCGACACCCGACGGGTCGGTGTCTGGACGCGTCGCAGGTCAAGGCCTAGCCAGTCATCGCCGCTTTCACCGAATGGCAGGACTCGAAAGCCATCTCGATAGATGCTGACTCCGGCAACCTCGCTGAGCGTGTCGCGGAACCCCTTCAAATCCTTCGCGCTGGGAGCTGCGCTCTCTGCACCGGTCTCCTGGAGGGTCCTTTGGATGGCTGTCTTGTCTCGGTCCCATACATTGATCTCGAAGTCGAAGGGTCCTGCCTGCGGGGAGCGCTTCTCATCGGTCCACAACTGCTTGACGCCGATATCCTCCTCCAGTGGAGGGTACTGCTGTATGTAGCGAAGCGTCGCGGACCCCTGTGCATCCACGGAGCCGGTGAGGCAGTAATGAGGGGTCTGGAGTTCAGACGATGGCTCGATAGGGCCAGCGAGGTCTTCTAGACCCTCCTCGACATCGACCAGTTCCAGGATCACCTGGAAGTCAGGCTCGGCATCTTCTGCGATCGCGAGAATTGAGCCTGCGCCAGGACGGGGCCGTATCAACCGCGTCAGTGCCGTGCGTAGCTCGAGAAGGTCGTCACGATCCCACGCACGAGAAAGGCGGTCAATCTGGACCACGGTCCCCCGGCCGTGATGCCAGGTCTCGTTCTCGGCTGCAGAGAAGGTGTCAACGGCTGCGCCGGAGTCAGAGAAGACGTCGGGTGCTCCGACTTCCCAGGCGACCTCGATCTGATCGAGGTACGCGTCCTCACGATCGAAGTCCGTCCAGTCGATCAGGAGTTTGACCTCTTCGGCATTGGTCATCCGCGTGACGAGCATCATCTCGTGACCGAGCCGGGCTGCGGCGAGTCGACCGATGCCCTTCTCGCCAAGCACTCGCCGACCTCCGTCGCTGCGAGGGCGTCGTCTCTTGGTGTCGGTCGCGATGTCGAGCCATGAGCGCTGTAGCGTGGCGACGTCCATCCCGTGGCCGTCATCCCACACCTCGATGCGACCCTTCCCTTCCTCCAGCGGACCATGGAAGCAGATCAGAACAACGCTGGCGTCGGCGTCGTAGGAGTTCTTGACCAGTTCGATCAGGGCAACCTTGTCGCTGCTGATCAGGTCGCTGCCGAGTGTCCGGAGCAGCCGAGCCTTGGGGCGGAGAGCGCCACTGCCCGAGGGCTCATAGCTGACGGGCTGCTGGGCATCGGCGCTCATGAAACTCGCTCTCCCTTGGACTCTGCTGGGTGGGGAGTGGCGGGGCCGAGGATTCGGGCTCGCGCCTCTGAAACAGCGATAGAACGGATTGCGCACATCCGCAATGCAGCTTCGTCGCCGCTGGAGACCAACTGGGCGAGAGCCACCTTGATGTCAGTGCGCAGCCCGGTGTGCCCTTCGGGTAGCTCCATCAAGAGAGTCACGACTTTGCGGACGTGTTCGTTGACAAGAAGCTCGTTGCCGCCACGTAGCAGCGAGAACACGCGGTGCTGCGCGTCGCCAAACATGGCTGCAACGCGCGGTGTCCAGTCGCCCGACGGGCTCTCGCGGACGATGCCTCGAAGCCGTCTTACGGCGTCCTTGCGAGTCTTGCTGAGCGTGTGCACGTCGATGTGCTGGAGCGACTCGATGGAAAGGTTCGGAACGCCTCGGAGTGGCTCCATGAGTGACGTGGCGGTTGCGACGGGAAGTCGATGCATGTCAAGCAGAGCAGCGACCGCGGCAGCAGCGACAGTCATATCTGCCCCAGGGTAGAGCCACCATGCAGTCTTTCTATGCTCGTCGGCCCACAGCGACAGCCTCCGGCGCATATCGGGAAGTCTGGGCTGCTCCTGACGTGGCTCCGCGAGGGGCAGGATCGCCTCTGCGACGGTCCGCCCCAGTGCTGGTGGGACTGCGTTGCCGATCTGCCGGAAGGCGTCGCTGCGGGTCCCTGCGAAGCGGAAGCTGTCTGGGAAGGTCTGAATACGTGCCGCCTCGCGGACGGTGAGTGTGCGGTGTTCCTCCGGGTGGATGTACCAGTACCCGTCTTTGGCGATGTGAGCGGTAATCGTCCTGCTGAGATCGTCCCAGTCGAGGCGCTTGTACTTGTCGTTGAAGGTGTCGGAGCGGTATCGGCGCAGGTGCTCAGGTAGGTCCGAGTACAGGGTCGAAGACGTCATGATCTCGAACGCTTCGCGGTCATCGTCCCGCACCGGACGCGTCATGTGGTCGTAGATGATGTCAGCGTCGTCGCCATGAAGGGTCTTGGCCAGTGCACTGGATGGTTGGCCCGTGTAGGGCAACTCGCGCGCACCGGTGGTGTCGTCGAGTGAAGGAAGGTCTTCGATCGCATCACGGACAGTGGGGCGGTACTCCATCGGTGCAGGCCAATCCGGCAAAGCCCCATCGTTGCGTGCTTGGAGGATGAATCGCTTGCGGTGCTGTGGTACGCCGTGGCGCCATGCATCAAGCAGTCGGTAGTCAACGACGTATCCGGCGCCTTCGAGAATGTCCGCGATCGCCCTGACAACGGCGAGATCATCGCCAATGGCCATATCGGGCACGTTCTCCATCAGAACTGCACGTGGTTTCAGTGCCAGGACAACGTCGATGAAGGATCGCCACAGCTCCTTGCGTGAGTCGACCTCATCACGAACGCCGTCGTTGATGAGACTGCGAATCTTCGCACGTCCGGCGCGGCTGAACGGCTGGCAGGGCGGGCCTCCGGCGACGAGGTCGATGCCAAGCGGGCGGAGTCGCTCGATGAGCGCATTCACCTGGGCAGAGTCAGCCATGTCGACGTCGAGCGCTTGACCTCGGAAGTTGGCCCGATGCGTCTCCAGCGCCGCCGTATCGTGATCGACCGCGGCGACGACGGTCCAGCCTGCCGCTTCGACACCAGCACCGAGGCCGCCAGCTCCCGAGAAAAGGTCGACGGCGAGGGGGCGACCAGACGATCTCTCCAGCCGACACCACTCATCGAAGCTGTCGTCGTCCGGAGCATCTGCGTGCCTGGGGAGGACGAGCGGTGCTGAACGCTCCAGCTTCACTGCGTATGCTGCCAAGCTCCAGCGCTCCTTTCCCGCTTAGATGTCCACCTCCAGGAGAACACGAACAACGTCGTCATGGTGCACAGCTCACCAAGCCATCATGTCACCTGTTCCCACTTTACCGGTACGCGAGGGCGAGGAAGGCTGACCCACGCCGTGGCGGATCGCTGAATCTGCCTCTGCCCGACCGGTCTGGTCCCGGTTACTCAGGTCACTCGGCGGTCTGCGGATGGGCCCCATCCCGTACTGCTTCGACGATACGATAGGCCACCGACAGGGGCTTCTCGCGCTTCCAGAAGCGCAGCACAACCCGGCCTCTATCCCCCAGTGCGGCAGTCGTATCCGCGTCCCGTTGCCGGTTGTGGCCGATCTTCGCGTCCCAGAAGTCCGTGTTGGTGGCTGGCATCGTGAAGAGCGCCGGACAACGGTGCCAGAAGCAGCCATCGATGAAGACGGCGACGCGAACACGGGTGAAGAGCAGGTCAGCCGTGCGACCGATTCCCGGTTGAGGTGGGGCTTTGACGCGGTAACGCAGTCCCTGCGCATCAACCGGGCGACCTGGTCCCTGCCGATCTGCCAGTCGGCCCGACGCATCGCATACCCGCATCTTCCGTACCCCGTAGACGCCGTAGTTGGCTGCATGGATCTGTTTCAGCTCGGCGATGAGGACCCCGTCATGCAGCGTCCTAGCGCTGGGAGCACGACGTTTCGCGGCCCGGTACCCGCACGAGAGGTGATGGACCCGTCCTCAGTGTCCTGCAACGTGGTGCAAATGGGCTCGACTTCGAACTGATCGCGATAGGTGTTGATGTAGGTGATCATCGCGTCTAGGGGCGGTTTGGCTCCGCGGCGAAAAACGCCGACGCGGTCTTCAGGATCTCGGTCACCCGCCACAACTCGGCGTTCTCCCGCCGCAACCGCTTGATCTCGCCAGCAGCATCCGAGGTCACCCCTGGCTGGACACCGGCATAGATGTCAGCCTGCTTGACCCACCGCTGCAACGTCCTCCACGACACACCCAACTTCGGCGCGATGTCACACACCGCCCGATACTGACTGACTCCTTCCTCCTGCTCGATGCGCTCACGCACCATCCGTACCGCCCGAGCACGAAACGTTTCTGGATACTTCCTCGTTATGATCGAATCCTCTCAACAACAGATCGGAACCAAACCCAGAACGCTTCAACCACGCCATAATCTCCTTGCACCATTGCGTCTCAAATACAGCCTTGGAGGAAATCGCGCCCAACACATCATATTGAAGATCATCACCCTTGACCTTCACCCTACATCTTTCGTTAAGCACATAAGCAAGGGCGTCAAAAAAGTCATGATCTCCTATTTCCAAAAGGGGGGATATTCTAATCCTTTCATATTCTTTCAAAGATTCTTGAACTATCCTTTCCCGATCATCGCCCTGATACCTGCTGCGCACAAGTGCCTGGTTGGCAATTTCTTCCGGCGAGAGCTGGCATTTCTTAAGGCCGCCAAATTTAAATTCACTTAGCCTCAGGTCCAAAGAACGCCTTGCTGCAACTATTCTAGTCGCAGAAAATCGTGCACATAAATCATATGCCTCACGAGCTATATCCTCGGGGACGCACGACTCGTCTGAGAATCTTGGCGACACCCTAGCCACCCTAACACAGATGACATGATGAAGATCATCTCGGGCCCTTGCAACAACATCGATAACACAGTCGTGAGAAACACTAACAAGCACATTTGACCCATAAGATTTAGCTTCTCGATAGTTATCGTAGTCCCTGTCCACAAGAAACCGGATAGAGTCAAAGTTCCGATCCAAAGCCAACTTAGCTGCCTGCAAAACCTGCGTCTTACCGCCCGTTGCGTGCTTCAACAATATATGGCCCCCGAACGGCCTATAAAGCAAAAGATAGTCAGTCTTACCTTCAACAACTAAAGCCATCTTCCCTGTGGCTTTACATTGCATTGCAACTGTGTTGAAGAGTGTGTGTTCATCCAAGTGATCTTTCATGAGCCAGAGCACCCCGTGTTCCCTCGCCCTAGAGAGCATGCGTGCTCCCACTTGTCATGAATTATTTGAGGTGAGTGTGTCGCCACAATAAATCGAAACCCCACCAAATCTGCGATGCTAATCACATCCGGCAAAAAAGCAATTTGCCATGCCACATGCAGGGAAATTTCTGGCTCATCTATGAGAACCACTGCACCGGGCGGCACATTAAACAGCAGGTCGATAAGAAGAATAATTTCATGCTGTTCACCCGAAGATAGAGAATCAAGATCAATGGAGAGGGATGAGGTGGAGTGCCTAACAGTCAAGCCTTCCTCGGCAGTCACCGTAAGAGTTTTGTTCATCAAACGCTTGTTGACTATTTTTTCTAAGAGCTCAATCTTCTCCAGGAGGTCCCCGAAAGGCTTCAGTTTTTCCTCGGCATCATCAAGATAGAGACTCAACAAGGCGAGAGCCCACGGCTCCAACTCTTCTTCCGGCAGAGGTAATTCTTCTTGTAGTTTTACAGATACCACCCTACTTAACCGCTCCCGAAGGGCATTTTGCTTACTATAGCGATCCCTGATCTGATCTGAATCAATGACAGATTCACTACGTGCCTTGTTTAGAACTCGATCTGGAAAGGTTCGGTCTAGACCCTGAGTAATCCGGGAGTGCTCTGTTTGCGCCTTACGAAGAAGACTCCGAATGTGCTCTGATTGTTCGCGTATTCGCGACCGCTCTGACACAGACTTTGGACGACGCGGATGCCTTCTTATACTTCCATTCGCCCTCAGCCTCTGCGTTTCAATCAAGTAACTTGGGACAGCCTCTAAGAAGTCTCGCATTTCTTTTGGTGCGCGCCGATGGTCCCGCTGTCCCCCTGAGATCACGTCGGAGAAACCTGAGTCCACTAAACACATCAAGTCGCCGTCTAAATCCTCCCATCCATCTTCCGCATATATAGGGCCATATCCGCGGCCAAGCAGCCTGCCAGGACCTCGACCACTATCTATTTCCAGATTTCGACCGCATCTCCATTCAACTGACCTGCCTCCGGGAAGACTCAAAGTAAATACAATTGCACGACACCTTATTTCCTTGGTGTTATCTGCGGACCCGAAGACGCGTTCAACCGCAAGTTCACTGCCGTCCGAATAGCGAAGAAATGCGCCCCTGAACGGCAACGTCATTAGTTTATCCCCACTCAACTTACTTGCATAGTGTATTATTTCCAGAAATTTTGTTTTTCCAACGCCGTTCGGACCATAAATAATTACGTATCCATACTGGGGATCAATACTTATCTCATGATCATATTCACCGAAGAGTCCAGCAACGGATGCTTGAACCAGAAAAGGGCTGATTTCACTCATTCGACTAGCCTACCACAGCTCCTGATGATTGGCGTCAATCCTGCCGATGCCCAAGTGAACTGTCCCGGGTTTGGTTCCTAGGCGATGTTCATTTGGTGGGTGTGGTGTTGGTAGTAGCGGTCTTCGGTTTCTTGGGGTGTGGTGTAACCCAGTTCGCTGTGCAGGCGGGTGTTGTTCCACCAGTTCACCCATTCAACTTCGGTTAGTCCCGCCCAGTGCTGGGAGTAGATCAATTCGCTCTTGTACAAGCCGTTGACGGTCTCGGCCAGTGCGTTGTCGTAGGAATCTCCCACAGTGCCGACAGAGGCATCAATTTCTGCTTCGACCAGGCGTTCGTGGTAGGCGACACATACGTACTGGCTGCCGTGATCGCTATGGTGGACCAATCCCTTTAGAGTTGCCTTGGCGGTGGCGATAGCTTGTTCCAGGGCCTGCAGGGGCAGAGCCTGGGCATTAAGTGTGTTACTCACTGCCCAGCCAGCGATTTTGCGGCTGAAGGCATCTGTTACGAAGGCAGTGTAAACGAACCCGCTGCGGGTGCGAACGTAAGTGATGTCCGCAACCCACAACTGGTTAGGGGCACTGTGCGCGAAGTGGCGTTCAACCAGATCTGGGCGTGTATCGGTCCCAGGAGCGCTCCTGGTTGTTACTGCCTTGCGTCCACGCACAACGCCCCTGAGCCCTGCAAGTCTCATCAGCCTGGCTACTTGATTGCGTCCCACGTCCTAGCCTTCGCGTTTGAGGGCATGCCACATCTTGCGCACTCCGTACACCGAGTAGTTCTCTCGGTGGATGTGCTCAATGACGGGGATCAAAGCGGCATCTCGCAAGCAGCGCCGAGAGGGCGCACGGTTCTTGGCCTTGTGATACCCCTGGGCAAGTGATGAGGCCGCCTTGGCGGTGTTCGGATAGAACTTTGCAGATGCGTTCAACGCCGAACCTAGCACGGTGGGCGTCGATGAAAGCGATCATTTCGGGTACCGAGAGTCGAGTTCTTTGGCGAAAAAGTCGAGGCTGCCTTCAGGATCTCGCCAGCCTGGCGGAGCTGAGCTTTTCCCGCCGCAGGCGGGCCACCTCGGCTTCTAGCAGTGCTTGTTCAAGATCCTGTCTCAATCTGGGATCGCGATACCAGCGGCGCATTTTCTCATACCGCACCCCGAGATTGACGGCCACCTCGCGTAGAACACTGGTAAGGGAGACTGTCTGTTCCGATGCCAGACAGTCGCTGACAAGACGAACAGCACGCGACTTGAACACTGGGGAGAAACGCTTCGGCATAGGTCAATCCTTTCAGGCCGACCACCCGAACCAAACCCAGGACGGTTCACAAATTGTCCTAAGAAACGAGCTGTCACTCTATCGCAACACACCAAAACTCAAACAAGCTCCCTGAATGACCTTCAGTGTTGAGCTGCTCTGCCCATCTAGAATAGCGGGCAGAGCAACCCAGTAGACATTAAGTCAACAAGCCTTACGGCGGCAATGTATCACCATCAGCAGAATTTACATGAATCTGCGGAAGTAACACTTACCATGCCGGGTTGGCTAGCTTGACAAACGTCAGGATTGGAAGATAGCTGCTAGCTATTTTCCGCGCTTGGACGGCTTGGCCTGCGCTAGAGCGGAGCCAGCCACCGCCTTAGTACGCGCAGACGATCTGCCATCACGCAGTACAGCGGACGCTTTCTTCGCTACCGCTGCAGATGTTTGTTTGCTGTTTTTAGCCATGCTTCACCCCCTTTCGTAAAACCAGACAATGCCAGCCAAGTGTACCAAATATATAAGCCGCAGCGCCCCCTGTGCAAGATCCTTTCGGCATTTCAACCTCGTCAACAGAGCGGCAGGCTCACCGGGTTGTTCAATGCGTGATCGCTTCTTCCGACCGCGTCCACTGTTCGAAGCGAACACCTACAATCTCAATCTCCATGGGAAACTCCTTCCGTTCAGTCAATCCACCCGTGTTGGCGGACAACAGGAAAGGTCTCAGTGGCTACTGACACTTTTAGCGCCTGCAATTCCAAACCTCACCTGGGAAACGCAGCACCCGGCTTCAACCGCTAAGAACTTGAGCAGATTCACCCAAACAGCACGTGACGCAACACACTTTAGCTCTTCTGCGCGGCCGTTAAATAACCGTCATTCCTGCACAAAACCCTGAAAATTCCAGCCCCGTTTCACATCCTCCGGCTGAATCTCCCACAGCACCGCCTGGGTCGGCCGTGCCGGATGGACGGCTAGGCAGCGGCGCCACGAGTGCCGCTTGCGGTGTTCCAACCACCTCAACCGCGCCACGTCGCCTGCGGCGGCTTCTTTCTCCGCCCAGTACCACGTAAGTCCCCGTCCGCTGAACTCGTCGTTGAGCACGTTGTGCCAGCCGTCGAAGTCGGTCAGCAGTACGCGGCGGGCCGCCACGCGCAGCTCCAGCATGACGCCCGGCCCGTTCTGGCGGTAACGCCGCAGGTCGGGCCGCACCGGCCCGTCCTCGCCGATGCACCACCACGCCCACAGCGGCCAGCGCACCCCCTCCGGCCGCGGGTCACGCCGCGCCAGTTGGGCGGCGATCCAGTCGTAGGCGGCCACCCGGCGCGCATCGAGCCCTTCCGGCCCGGCGGCCGCGTGGCACCGGTCAACCTCCGCCCGCACGGTCCGCCCGGCCCGCAGCTGCGCCCAGATCTCGGGCGGCTGCATCGTCCACAGCGTCAGCTCACCCAGTCCGCCGGGCCCCAGTCCCGGCCACGGCGCGCCCTCCCCCACGCTCACAGTCCCCGCGCGCTCAGGCACCACGGACCCTAGGCAGTCAGCCATCGCCGCCCCCAGCCTCCGGCCAGCCCGCCGGTCTCACGCCCCACCGCCCGCCGCACGCCCCACAGCTCGCACACCCCGCCGTCCACTGCACACCCCACCGCTCTCACACCCCACACACCCCGCTGCCCGCTACCGCGCACGCCCCGCTCGGCTCCTGCCAACGCAGGAACCGCCCGCTCTCGGCGGGCATTTCGACGATGCGCGGGTCGGCGAGCACTTGCGGGGCCAGGGTGGACCAGGCGTCGTCGCTCAGCTCGAACGCGGTCTGCACCTCCACGTCAGCCACGGACCGCCACCGCCGCACGAACTCGGCCACCCGCTCCACCGTCGGTTCCAGCTGCGCCTCCACGGCCCGCTGGCCGGTGAGGAAGCCGATTACCTGCCGGAACGTGCCGTACGGCTGCCACGCGGGCAGCAGCACCGGGTGCTTGCCCGGCACCGTGAACAGGAACGCGGGGAAGCCCCGTACCCCGGTCTCGGCGACCAGGCGCAGGTCGGTGGCGAAGGCGTCGGCGGCCGTGCCGTCCTCCAGGGCCGCCAGGAACCGGCCGACGTCCAGGCCCGCCTCGGCGGCCAACTCCACCAGCACCTCGGGGCGGTTGGTCTGCCGGGCCTCCGCCGCGCCTGCTTCCCGCATCCGCCGCAGGAACCGCTCGGCGAGCTCGTCGCCCTGCTGGCGGGCGGCGTGATAGGCGATGCCTTGGGGGTGTGTGGAGACGTGCTCGGCGTCGAATAGGCGCAGCCCGGTGGGCGTGACGGGCATCTGGTGGCGGCCCGCCGCGGCGGCGTAGTGCGCAGCGACGTCTAGGTTGGCTTGCTCGGGGTCTCCCCCGATCCCGTTGGCGTCGTCACGGAAGCTACGGATGTCCGGCACCAGCCCGCCCATGACCTGGCGGATTTCCACCTGCGCCCCGTAGCGTTCGGCCACCGCCCGCAGCATGGGCTCGCTCCCCCAGCACCAGGTGCACACCGGGTCGGTGAAAACCGTGATCGACACCAACATGGCCCCTCCTTGCCGTCACGCTACCCCACCGCCCCGCCACCGGACGCCATATTTCCCGCGCGTTGGCAGCCCACGCCTGGTAGACGTCGCATAACCAGGTTGAGTGCGCCATATTTCCCGCGCGTTGCCGGCCGACGCCCGGCCCGTGGCGGTGGTCACGCTCCGCCTCCCCCGCCCCACTCCCCTCTTTAGTTAGGCTGCCCTTACTTGAACCGGTGGCTGGTGTGCCACCCGACGAAAGGATGCAGATGACCAGCTCTCCTGGCCGTCGCCGCCGCGCCGCCCTGCTGGTGGCCGCGGCCCTCAGCCTCAGCTCGGCGGTGCTCGCGCCCGCCGCGCTCGCCGCGCCCGCCGATCCCGCGCCCGCCCCGGCACCGAGTGCGGCCCCGCCGACCGATGACACGCCGTCGACCGAAACTCCGGCGGCTCCCAGCGCGCCCACCGACGCCCTCCCCGGCCCGGACCAGGACGCCACCCCGGCACCCGCTCCGGCCGACCCCGCGCCCCTGCCGGACGGCCAGGCCCCGGGCATTCCGCCCCTAGCCGACCCCGCCGCGCCCGGCCCGCAGACCACCGAGTCAGCCCCGCAGACCACCGAGTCGGCCCCGGAGACCACCGAGTCAGCCCCGGAGTCCACCGAACCGGTCGGTGAATTGGAGGAGGACGCGGCGGCCACGTCGACGCCAGTGGACGGCACCCAGGAGGCGGCCGCCGCCTCGGTCCGGCTCGACTGGGGGGTCAAGGCGTCCTTCCGCCGCTACATCAAGACCATCGCGCACGGCTCGTGGCAGCTGAGCGAGGGCGCCACCGGAGAGTTCTCCTTCCCCCTGGCCGCCGGAAAGGCTCCGCAGACGGAACCGTTCACGGGCGCCCAGTTCAAGGGGCGCGTTGACTTCACTGGACACAACGGGGTGCTGGATCTGACGATCGCCGACCCGGAGGTGATCCGCACGGACGCGGGCTGGCAGCTGACGGCCCTGGTCGCCTCCAAACCGATCGATTCGGACACCAAGCCGCCGCTGCGGCGCTTCTCGATCGCGACGCTCAGCGAGCCGATGGTGCAGCACCAGGGCACTCACACGCGCGTGCAGTTCGCCACGGTGCGGCTGAGCGCGGAAGGCAACAAGGCCTTCGATGACCGTTACCCGACCGGGGTGGAGCTCGACCCGCTCACCCTGCTCCTGCCCCAGAAGACCACGGCGCGCCTCACCGACCGCCTGGCGGGCCCCAACCGCTACGCCACATCGCACGCCGTCTACGCCAGCCGCGCCACCTGGGGCCCGAACCTGGTACTGGCCTCCGGCGAGCAGTTCGCCGACGCCCTGGCCGCCACCGCCCTAGCAGGCCCGCTACGCAGCCCCGTGCTGCTCACCGCCGCCAAGTCCCTGCCCGCCCCCACCCGCGCCAGCCTGGACCTGGCCAAACAACGCGGCGTGACCAAGATCTACGCCGTTGGCGGCACCTCCGCCATCAGCGACAACATCCTGACAGAACTCCGCCAACGCGGCTTCCAAGTCGAACGCCTGGCCGGCCCCAACCGCTTCGCCACCGCCCGCGCCGTAGCCGACACCACCCGCCAGGTGCTAACAGAAAACGGCAAACAGGTGCGCACCGTCGTCCTGGTCGACGGCCTGAACTTCGCCGACGCCCTAGCAGGCGGCCCCGTCGCCACCAAGCACGACGGTGTGCTCCTGCTGACCAGCGGCCCCAAGTTGGACCCGCAGACGCTGGCGGCCGCCAAGTCGTACTCGCCGAACTTCATCGCTATCGGCGGTAGCGCGGTGCGCGCCGCGCAGTCCACGGGCGACGCCGAGGTGCAGGTAACGCCGCTGGCCGGTCCCAACCGGTACGCCACCGCGCTGCAGGCGGCGCTGCACCAGCCGCAGAGCCCGCAGACGGTGGTCTTGGCTTCGGGCGTCTCGTTCCCGGACGCCCTGGCCGGGGGCGCGCTGGCCGCGCACACCGACGGCGTCGTACTGCTGTCCCCACCCGGGGCGCTGCCGCCCGGTGTCGCCGACTTCCTGGCCGCCCGCGACATTGCCAACGTCTGGCTGACCGGCGGGCAGGGTGCCCTGAACCAGGCCGTGTTCGACGGCGTGCGGGCCGTGCTGTAGTTCCGTCTCGGTGTGCCGGGGGCGGGTGGCTGTTGCCACCCGCCCCTGACATATGTCATGGCCCGCCCAGGCACCTGCCACAAAAGCTCATGCGCCTTGACACTGTTGCCACCTCGCCGCCCACCGGAGACTGGAGGCAGTTAGTTGCTCCGAGGGAAGGAAGAAACGATGTACACGATCGAGGCAGAAAACGTCTCCCGGGTCTACGGCAAGGGCGCGGCCGCGTTCGTGGCCGTCGACGGGGTCTCGCTGCAGGTGGCGAAGGGCGAGCTGGTAGCCCTGCTCGGCACCAACGGGGCGGGCAAAACGTCCCTGGTGGAGGTGCTGCAAGGATCGGCGCCCGCCGCGGCGGGGCAGGTCAAGCTCTTCGGCCAGGACCCGATCCGGGACCGGCAGGCCATCCGGCCCCGCTCCGGCATCATGCTGCAGGAGGCGGGCTTTGCCCAGGAGCTGACGGTCGGGGAGACGCTGCGCATGTGGGCGGGCACGCTGTCCCAGCCGCGACCGGTCGCCGAAGCCCTGGAGCTGACGGAGTTGAGCCACCGCACGCACGTGCGCATCAAGAGCCTGTCCGGTGGGGAGAAGCGCCGCCTCGATCTGGCGTTGGCCACCCTGGGGCGGCCCGAGCTGTTGTTCCTCGACGAGCCAACCACGGGCCTGGACCCGGCCTCGCGCCGCCGCACGTGGGAGCTGATCCGGGGCATGCTGTCTCGCGGGGCGACGATCCTGTTGACAACGCACTACCTGGAGGAAGCCGAGGAGCTGGCCGACCGGGTGCTCATCATGGCGGGCGGCAAGATCCGCACGGAGGGCACGGTGTCGCAGATCGTGGCCAGTCAACCGGCCACCATCCAGTTCGCGGACACCGCCCTGCCGGACGACGTGCTGGCGGCCCTACCGGCCCGCACCGGCCACATCGTGCACGAGCGCGGACACACCAAGTTGCGCAGTGTCGACCTGCACACCACACTGCGGGCGCTACTGGCCGCCGCGGACGCGCAAGGGCTGCACCTGGATCAGCTCGACGCGCGGGCCGCCTCCCTGGAGCAGGCGTTCTTGCAGCTGTCGGCCAACATCGCGGAGCACGACGCCTCCCCCGCCGCCCCACCGTCGTCCGCCAACCCGGCGCGCCGCCAGAGCGCGCCCGCCCGCTAGTCCCCCGCGTCGTCGCTGAAGTAAAGGAGAAAGAAAATGACTACCGCCACCGTAAACGTCCCGGCCCCGCGCGCCGCCTCGCGCCCGTTCAAGCGCATCATGTCCATCGCCCGGGCGGAAGTGAGCCTGTTTCTGCGCAACCGCACGGTGATGATTACCGGGCTGCTGATGGCCCCGCTCATGGCGCTGGCCTACGCGCCGATGGTCAAGACGCCTGATTCCCCGGTCTCGTTCGCGACGCTGCTGGTGAAGATGCTGATCACGTGGGGCTTCGTTTTCGCGGTCTACTACAACCTAACCGTCATCTACGTCACCCGGCGCGAGGACGGGGTCTTCCACCGGATGGACACCGGGGAGGCCACCAAGTGGGAGACCCTGTTCGCGGCCTCCATTCCCAGCATGGTGGTGGTCTTGCTGCAGGTGGCCCTCGGGTTGGGTATCGCCACCGTGCTTGACGGCCGGTTCCCGCTGTGCAACCCGCTGCTGCTGTTGCTGGCGCTGGCCGGGGCGGCCGTCGTCTTCGCGGGCCTGGCGGTGCTGACCTCAGCGTTCTCGGCCACCACGGACTCGGCGCAATACACCTCCACCCCGATCCTGCTGGTGAGCTTCTTCCTGTCGGGCATGGGGCTGCCGATTCACCTGTTCCCGGCGGCGGTGCAGCGGGTCGCGGCCTGGACGCCGCTGCACGCCACCAACGACATGCTGTCGGCGGCCCTGGGCACGCACCCGGCCACCGGCGCGCCCCTGACGTTCCTGGAGTCGTTCTCGGTCATCGGGCAGGACGTGGCTTGTTTGGCGCTCTGGGCGGCCCTCGTGTGGTACCTCGCTCCGCGCTACATGCGGTTCTTGCCGCGCCGGTGACGACTCGCGGGTGGGGCCCGTCGGCCCCGCCCGCTTTTTGTGGGGAGAATCTTGGTATGGCACAACGTTTGTCCGGCTCGGTGCGCTTTCGCCGCTACACCGCGCTGTCGGGAGACCTGTCCTTCGCGGTCGCACCGCTGGGAGTGCTGGCGGCCGCCGCGGACGCAGAGCGCTGGAGTCCCAGCCTGATCACAGTGGTGGCGGCGTACTTCGTGTTGTGTGCCCTGGGGGCCGTGGTCTGGCACCTGTCTCTGCGCCACGGCTCGGCCCACCGCTACCGTCTGCCCCTCATCACCGCGCTGGTGGCCTCCGCATTGGCGGCGCTGGGCAGTATCCCGACGGCGGGCCTGAGCCCGCAGGTGTCCGGCTTCGTTGCCATCGGGGCGGGACTGCTGCTGGTGATGCCGCTGCTGCCGGGCTTGCGCACCTGGCAAAGCAACCTGTTGTCGGTCTTCGTCCCGGTCTCCGCCAGCGTAGTGATGACCGTTTTCGCCACCACCCAAGACATTTCCCCGCTGCCCTCCCCGCTGGCGGTGATTGTCCCGACCACCATCTCGGCCACGGTCGCCAGTTTAATTCTGGTCGGTTCGTACAGGTGGACGCTGTCGGTGCTAGACACCGTGGTCGAGCAGGAGCAGCTGGATGCGGTGCGCACCCAGCTGGCGGTGGCCGAGGAGCGGTTGCGCATCGCCCGCGACTTGCACGATGTCTTTGGCCGCACCCTGACGGCGGTGGCCGTCAAGAGCGACCTGGTGGCGGAGTTAGCGGACCTGGAGGGCGCGCCGCGGGCGGCCGCCGAGGCCCAGGCCGTGAAGACGGTGGCCGACAACGCGCTGCGCGAGGTGCGGGCCGTGCTGGCTGAGTATCGTCGCCCCGACCTAGGCACTGAACTGGCGGGCGCGCGGGCGCTGCTGGCGTCTGCGGGGGTGGAGGCTCGGCTCATTGGCGACCCCGCTGCCGTGCCCGTCTGGGCCGTCGAGCCGTTGGCGCTTACGGTGCGGGAGGGGGCGACGAATCTGGTGCGGCACTCCGACGCTAGCTGGGCCAAGTTCGTCGTCGAGGTGGGGGAAGTGGTGCGGTTGACCCTGACCAACGACGCGCCCGCCGCCCCCACGCCCGGCACCACGCGCGGCTCGGGGCTGACGAGCCTGGCCTCCCGCCTGCAGGGGTTGGGCGGTAAGGTCACGTGGGAACACACCGGTCACGAGTTTCAGTTGACCGCTGAGGTGCGACGAGTGGAGGCGCCATGATCCGGATCCTGGTGGCGGACGACGAGACGCTACTGCGTGACGCCCTGTCGGAGGTGTTGGGGCTGCAGGCGGACCTAGAGGTGGTGGCCGTGGCAGCCAACGGCACCGAAGCCATCGCCGCGATCGAGAAGCATCAGCCGGATGTGGCGCTGCTGGATCTGCAGATGCCGGGCGCCGACGGGGTCGAGGTCGTCGAGACCGTCACCCGGCGGGTGCCGACCACCCGTTGTCTCATCCTCACCTCGCACGCCCGGCCCGGGCATTTGAAGCGCGCCCTGCAGGCCGGGGCGCGGGGTTTCGTACCGAAGACCACCTCGGCGCGGGTGCTCGGCGACGTCATCCGCACCCTGCACAGCGGGCAGCGGTACGTCGATCCCGCCCTGTCCGCCGAAGCCATCGCCGCCGGGGACTCGCCGCTGACTCCCCGGGAGGCCGACGTGCTAGAGCTGGCCGCTGACGGCGCGCCCATCGAGGAGATCGCGGCCCGCGCCCACCTCTCCCCCGGCACCGTGCGCAACTACCTGTCGGCTGCCGCCACCAAGCTGGGCGCCCCCAACCGGCACGTGGCCGCAGACATCGCGCGCACCCAAGGCTGGATCGGCTAGCGACCACCAGGCTGGCGACGCCCGCGAGCCCGCTCTGCCCACTTGGTTAGCAAATCCGGTTTACATTTTGGGGACCGGGGTGGGTGGGGGTTGTTAGGCTGGCGGTGTTTGGCCCGTGCTGTGGCGGGCTGCGGCCGTAAAGGGAAGGGGCGGGCGATGGTGGCTGACCCGGTAGTGTTGATGCCTTTGCCGGAGGATCCGCGGGGGGCGTTGGCGGAGTTGGTGGCGGATGTGGATCGGTTGCGTGGGCGTTTGCAGGCTACGCAGGTGTGGGGGCATGTGGGTGGTGGGGTGCCGGGGTGGGTGGGGCAGGCAGCTGATGCGTATACGGGGCAGATTACCGCGTTGGGGGGGTCCGGGTGCGGGAGGTGGCGGCCCAGATCGGGCCTTTGGCGGGGGTTATTGATTCGGTGGCGGCGGCTTATGAGCAGGCGGTTGACACCGATATTCCGGACTTGTGGGAAGAGTATCGGGAGGTGGTCACGCATTACGCGGGCTTGATTGACCAGGTGCACACCGAGGTGGCCCAGCGGGTAGTGCTGAGCGCTAATCCCACGCAGGCCGTGATGGAGGCCGCGGTAGAGGCCGGGCGGCTAGAGGAGCAGCGTGATGGGCAGTTGCAGGCCATTGTTGGGCGGTATGAGCGGCTGCTTGAGGGCCTGGATGAGGCTATCGGTCAGGCCGCGGGGCAGATAGGCGGGGCGTGTGAGGCCATTGCCCCGGCCAGTGTGACCGGGCGGGGGCGAGCGGCCCTGGCCCAGCACTTGTTCCCGGCCACTGATTTTCCCCTGGTGGCGGCCCAGGCCCGTTGGGAGCAGGCCGACGCGCAGGCCCCGCTGATTGCTGACTTCCTGCGTAGTCGCCACCACAGCAACACGGATTTGAATGAGTTTTTTGATACCTATGGGGCGAGTTTGCGTGACCCGTTTGTGGTGACCGCCCTGACCCGGTATATCACGCCCCAGCAGTTAGCTGGCTTCGCGTTGGACCTGGCCGAAGAAGACCTCACCGTGGAGGGCCACACCGGCGGCTGGGGCCGCAGCAAAGAAGAAATGCTGGACTTGTTGGGCACCACCTTCGTGCTGGCCACCGGCGGGCAAAACCTCACCGATGCCCAAACCCAGTCCCTCTTCGACCTGGCCTCCAGTGCTTTACATGACCGAGACGGCAACACCCCCGCCCAACTCACCGACCACTTCCTAGACCGACTACGCGATACCGGGGCGCAGACCCACACCAGCCCTGTCCCTGCTTTTACGGGCATAACTAACTTCCAGATCTTTACCCAACTAGTCGGCCACGCGGCAACCAACAATCCCGAACTGGCCCTCGGACCAGAGTTCTACAGCCCGAGCGACGGACAACAATCCACCGCCAGTGCCCTCATTGAGTGGGAACACCGGGAGCGAAATAACATTCAGCACGAAATTGGGCTCTCCAACACGCTAGTTCCACTAATTTCGTCTGCCGATCCTCGACTGCATGACCCGCTGCATGCCCTTTTCCTGGCCTCCGACGGGCCGCACAGCACGCTACAGGCCGTCATCGACCAGGACGCCGATGCCGCCCTGGGCCAGGCCGACCCCAGCGTGCAGCACGAATACCACCGCCGCGCGGCCCTGCGCGACTTCCTCCTGTCCGACTCACCCCTGACCGACCCCAAAACCGGCCACGACATCAGCACCACCCGCTACCTGACCGGCCACCGCGTCGAACAACTCAACAGTGGTCTGACCATGGGTTTTCGCGATGGCGGCGACGCTTTTGGTCGCCTGCTGGCCCAAGCCACCGCACCCCTGCCCCCACCCGAGGGCATGAACCCTGCCCAGGCCGCCGCCTGGGAAGAAGTAGACAAAACCCGCGCCCAAGTCGCCGGGGAATTCCTCGTCGGCTACATGGACGGCATGGACAACTCCACCGGCCTGAGCGAACACAACGCAACCGCCTACCTCACCAAACACAACTTCGGCGACCAAAACCAAGCCCTCCGCCACTGGGCCGCCCACATCACCGCCCCGCAGGTGGAAGGCTTGGCGTACTCGTTGATGTCCGATCACTATCCTGAAGAGGGCCAGTATGTACTGCCCACCAGGATGCAGGAGGGACAGCATTCCCTCCCGCTGCTCCATCCCAATCAGGCTGCACGCCTGGTAGTGCACGGCGGTTTCCTCAGTGATCTGGCGCGGGTACCGGTGACTGCCGACCCCACCGATCCGCCCGCTCCACTAGAGGTGCTACAAAACGCCACCATCACCGGTTTTCGCCGGGATATGGAAGCGGCTTTCGATCTGCCCACTGACCAGCAACAACCGACCAACCTGCAAACCGCCATTAGCAAGTGGCAGCGCCTACACGAAACCATCTACCGCGCCCCGGCAACCAATGTCTATAACGATGCGGTTGAAGACTTCGGCCAGGATTTAAAAATCCGCAAGTTACACGGCAAGATCGCCAGCCTCACTCCACTAACCTCGGGAAACCCGCTCGCTTCTGCCGCCATCCCTTTTCTCAAACAGTTCACCTCCAGCTACCTGGCCGCCCCACCCAGCACCGACGCCATGACCGAGGCCTCCAAGTTACTACCAGTGGCCGGCAAAGACAGCCTGCAAGACCTCACCCTAGCCTTCCTAAGCCGGGCAGCCGAAGAAGAGGTATTCATCAACAATAACGGCGATGTCGTCACCCCCGAAGATACATTGATAGACCCTGCTACCGGCAAACTAATACCTTTTATTCAGCAAACCGCTGAACAAAAGGCAGTATTCCAGAAATTCCTTCTCGAAAACACCACTCTCAGCCCCGCATTAGTTGAGCTTTTCGACGGTCACCTACTAAATCAGGTCGCCTCCACCGAAGCGAACGAGCAGGTAAACGGGAAAACCCATGGCCAATAACAAAACTCTACTCTCCTTTACCTTCGCCACTTGCCTGGTTGCCACGGCCTGTGCCGCGGAGCCGTTGAATATAGCGCCCAGCCCCGTCCCCACCCGCTTCCTCGCACGCGACGGCATGGTCATCCGCGACGAGCTACATCTTAACTTTCCACCCGGCTGGGAAATTGAATACGTCAACAATCCCGATAACAGAAGAGTCGCTAAGGCACACAGGAGAGGAAAAAACAACTTTGGCGACGGTTTTCTAACAGTTGACTTTCTCAGCCAACTCCCAAAGTATAGGCAGCAAGCAGTCGTCCCACCATCGGAACTGTTAGAAATGGCCCTTAAAGCAGCCGGTCCACCGCCAGGGATACCCGTCAAAAGACTGGACATTACTGAAATAAACGGCGATCCCGCAATCGGACACCACTACACGCTATCGGGAAACGATTTGACCCACACCCTTGAGAATTACTGCATATACCGAAGTGACGGAATTTGGCTATTCTCCCTATACTCGCCTATCGATGAACCTATCGCCCCAGAAATCCATGAGGCCGTGTTCAATTCCACGTGGGCCGAGGTGACCGAACCCAATGTATCATACTTTGGCCCCAAAGAAGAACTCGTACTATAAATACGAAAACAAACCTTGTCCTACCAGCTACAGACTGCCACCCTTAGACCATCCATAACAAAAGCCAGCATGAAGCGCAAATTCCTCACCATCACCCTGATCGCCACTTGCCTGGTTACCACGGCATGCACCGCAGAGCCGTTGAACATAGTGCCCGGCACCTCCCCCACCCCCGGCGCGGCCGACCTCCGCGTCACGGAGGCCGCGGGCCTGATAGTACGCGACGATATAAACATCGCCATTCCACCAGGCTGGGAAAAAAAGAAAACCACTCTCTTCGACCCTCAAGAAACAGTAAGGATAACCAGAAAAGACGACCCCCAGCTGAAGAAAGGCTGGCTGGATGTAACCTTCTTGAGCCAGAAGGAAATCTATCGCTCGCCACTGACTCACGACCTGACGAAAACTCTTGATTTCGCGGTCAGAATCGAAAACGCAGAGGATAATATCAGGCTTAACGAAAACACTGCAGATGGAAACCCATTACGAATCGACAACAACCCGACACGCGCATACTCGTCAACCTCAACTTACTTCACAAGCGAACGTTATTTTATTCTGCGCTCCGATGGGGTGTGGGAGCTATCGATATATGCCCCTGAGGGTGAGGCTATACCGCCCGAGCTGCGCCAGGCGGTGCTTAGTGCCACATGGAACGAGGCCCCGGAACCAAACATCCCCATTCCGTACCGCGTCTCCGACTAGCAACTGACAACTCGCACATCCGCAGCGCCCTAGGAGCAATTCCATGAAACTAAAGCGCCGCCTGGCCATCCTCGCACTAACCGCGCTCCTCGGGGCATCTGGCTGCACCGGCGACGGCCCCACCAAGACCCAGGCTCCTGCGGTCTCAGCCTCCCCCGCGTGCTCACGGACGGCAAGATGGTCGTCCGCGACAAACTTGAGCTGACACCACCCGCTGGATGGCACATTGAATGGGACGAAGACGACTCAAACTGGCACGTAGCCACCGTACGAAAAACCGACGCCAGCCCACGCGACAGCGCCACCCTCTACATCGGCTTTCCCAGCCAGACCAGATTCTTCTTTAACCTACAGGACCTAACGTCGGAACAGGCCTTAAAATTCGTAGAGGATTACTACAGAAAACGAGACGAAAAAGGCGGACGGGTAACACTAACCGACCTGCAGACCATAAGCATCGACAATGCTGACACCCGCGCTTACTACTTCGAAGTGGGCGACCAAACCACGGGCCAACGATGCGAACGCTACCTTGTCCTGCGCTCTGACGGCCTATGAGAGTTCTCCATCATTTCTCCCCGCTCCACCCCCATCCCCCCCACAGCTACGCGCCGCCATCCTCGCCGCCAAGTGGACACAATCCCCCTCTCCCAACGTCCCCGTCCTCTCCTGACCAGCTACGCCCACACCTGCCCCGTCGCAGAGCGGCGACGGGGCCGCAGCCGCGCTACGGAATGCAAGGAGGCGGGGCCGGGGAACAATCCCCCGGCCCCGCCCACACCTCCGCACCTACAGCTTCGCGACCTTGACTTCCAGGTCCTCGCCCTCGGTGATCTCCACTTCGGTGGCCAGGCACTCGCTGGCGAGCATGTCCTGGTGGCGCTGCGCCGCCGCGTAGACGTCGGCGGGTACCGTCAGCTCAAGCCGAATGCGGTCGGCCACGTGCAGGTCGGCGGCCTTGCGTGCGTCCTGGATGGCCCGCACGAGGTCCCGGGCGGCGCCTTCGGCGCGCAGGTCGTCGTCCAGGGAGGTGTCCAACAGCACGAACGCCCCGGAGCCGAGCGCCGTGGCGGCCTGCCCCTCGGGGGCATCGATCGCGGTGGTGAGCGTGTACTCACCGGGCGCCAGAGTGATGGCGGCCCCACCGTCGTGCACGCCTCCGAAACGCACCAGTGGCCCGCTTTCGCTCTCCACCAGCTCCCACTCCCCCGCGCGCACGGCGGCGAACAGCTGCGAGGTGAGCTTCCGCTTGGCAGGATCGAGCTCCCGCGGATTGACCGTTAGGTTCTGTACCACGGCCATGCCGGAGCCTTCCACGTCCCGCACCCGCACCTGGCGGACGTTAACCTCGCTGGCGATCAGCTCGGTGAACGGGGCCAGCCGCTCCGGGTGCGGGCTGATAACGTCCAGCAGCCGCAGCGGCTGGCGCACCCGCACCTGCTCGGCCTTCCGCAACGCCAGGGCCGCCGAGACAACATCTCGCACCTCATCCATTGCCACCACGAGGGCGTCGTCGGCATAGGCGGAAGACAGCACCGGCCAGTCCGTCAGGTGCACCGACCGCTCCCCGGTCAGGCCTCGGTAGATCTCCTCGCTGACCAGCGGCGCCAGGCTCGCCATGACCTTCACCAGCACCTCTAGGCAGGTACGCAGCGTGTCGAACGCCGCCAGGTCCTCGTCCCAGAAGCGTTGCCGGGAGGTGCGCACGTACCAGTTCGTCAGCACGTCCAGGTAGGCCTCGACAGTCTGGGTGGCGCCCATGATGTCGTAGGCCTCCAGCTGGGCCCCCACCGTGTCCGCCAGGTCCCGGGTGCGGGCCAGCACGTACCGGTCGGCGCGCGGCAGGGCGCTACCGTCGGCGGCCACCAGGTGTCCCTCGACCTCCTGCACGCCCGGCGAGACGTAGCCCGCCCCGCCATTGACGGTTCCGGCGTACAGCGAGTAGAAGTACCAGGTGTTCCACAGCGGCAACAGCACCCGCCGCACCGCGTCGCGGATCGCGTCGGCCGTCACCACCAGGTTGCCGCCCCGCAGAATGTTGGACGACATCAGGAACCAGCGCATCGCGTCAGCCCCGTCGCGGTCGAAAACCTCGTTCACGTCCGGGTAGTTACGCAGCGACTTACTCATCTTGCGGCCGTCGTCGCCCAGCACGATGCCGTGCGAGACGGAGGTGCAAAACGCGGGCCGGTCAAACAGGGCGGTGGCCAGCACGTGCAGCGTGTAGAACCAGCCGCGGGTCTGCCCGATGTACTCCGTGATGAAGTCGCCCGGGTAGTGGTCCTCGAACCAGTCGCGGTTCTCGAACGGGTAGTGCACTTGCGCGAACGGCATGGAGCCCGACTCGAACCAGCAGTCCAACACGTCCGGGATGCGGCGCATCGTAGACTGGCCGGTCGGGTCGTCCGGGTTGGGCCGCGTCAAGGTGTCGATGAACGGCCGGTGCAGGTCATGCACCTCCACTCCGAAGTCCGCCTCCAGCTCGGCGAGCGAACCGTAGACATCGACCCGGGGATAGTCCGGGTTATCGCTCACCCACACGGGGATGGGCGCCCCCCAGAATCGGTTGCGGGAGATCGACCAGTCGCGGGCGTTTTCCAGCCATTTGCCGAACTGCCCGTCGCGCAGGTGGCTCGGCACCCAACTGATCTCCTGGTTCAGCTCCACCATGCGGTCGCGGATCTTGGTCACGGCCACGAACCACGAGCCGACCGCCCGGTAGATCAGTGGCTGGCGGCAGCGCCAGCAGTGCGGGTAGGCGTGGACGTACGACGCCTGCCGCACCAGCACCGCCCGCTCGCCTGCCGCGCGCCGCGCCAACGGCCCGGTGCCGTCGCGCAGGTCGCGGATGATGTGCTTGTTGGCGGCGAAGATGTGCTGCCCGGCGTAATCGCTCACCTCGGTGGTGAACTTCCCGGCATCGTCCACCGGGATGACGGTGCCGATGTCGGCCCCGAAACAGGCCTGCATGTCGTCTTCCCCGAAGGCGGGGGCCAGGTGCACCAGACCGGTCCCATCCTCGGTGGTGACGAAGTCGGCGGTGATGATCTGGAAGGCCTCCGGCCCGGGGGCGGCGCCCGCCGCCCGCGCCTGCGGCGTGTCGAAGTAGTCGAAGATCGGGGCGTAGCGCCGCCCGGCCAGCTGCGCCCCGGTCAACCGCTTGACCACCTCAGGGTCCTCGCCCAGCTCCCGCTGGTAGGCGCCCACGAGGGCCTCGGCGAGCAGCACCCGCTCGCCCGCGAGCGCCCCGGCGCGCGGTACCACCACGACGTAGTCGATCTCCGGCCCCACTGCGATCGCCGAGTTGGAGGGCAAGGTCCACGGCGTGGTGGTCCAGATGAGCGCCAGTTCGCCGCTCTCCAGGCGCAAGCCCACGGTGACGGTGTTGTCTTGCCGGTCCTGGTAGACGTCGTCGTCCATCTTCAGTTCGTGATTGGACAGCGGCGTCTGGTCGTTCCAGCAGTAGGGCAGCACCCGGTGGCCTTCGTAAGCCAGGCCCTTGTCGTAGAGCTGTTTAAAGGCCCAGATGACCGATTCCATGTAGGGCAGGTCCAGGGTGCGGTAGCCGCCCGGGAAGTCGACCCACCGGGCCTGTCGGGTGACGTACCGTTCCCACTCGTCGGTGTACCGCAGCACGGAGGAGCGGCAGGCGTCGTTGAAGGCGGCGATGCCGATGCCGCCCTCGCCGTCGATCTGGGACTTGTCTTCGATGCCGAGGATTCGCTCGGCTTCCAGTTCTGCGGGCAGGCCGTGGGTGTCCCACCCGAAGCGCCGCTCTACCCGCTGGCCGCGTTGGGTGCGGAACCGGGCGACGAGGTCTTTGGCGTAGCCGGTCAGCAGGTGCCCGTAGTGGGGTAGGCCGTTGGCGAAGGGCGGGCCGTCGTAGAAGACGAACTCGTTGCTGCCGTCCGGCCCGGCGGGCCGCTGCTCGACCGAGGCCTCGAAGGTCTTGTCTTTTTCCCAGTACGCCAGCACTTCCTTCTCCAGGGCGGGGAAGGACGGCGAGCTGACGACGGGCTCGGCGCGGTGGAGGGGATAGTGACCTTGGGTCATTGCTGCTCCTCGATGCTGCTTGGTTCGGCTGCGAGGACGACTGTTGCCAGCCGCGGTACCACCTCGCTTGCCCCGGAGGGCCGCTTCATCGAGGGCGATTACGGGCCCACCCGTCCGGTTCTACTGGGGCCGCGGGCCTGTTCTTCCGGAAGCTCCCCGGTGATGGCCGGATCAACGCCTGGGCGGAGTATAGCGCCTGCCCCGGCGGGGGCGCTACGGTGAGGGTATGCGGATAGGTTTTGTGGGTACCGGGGTGATGGCGACGGCGATTGTGCGCGGGGCCGTGCAGTCGGGGCGGTACGCGCCGGGCGATATTTTCCTGTTCGACACCGCCCCAGCCAAGACCGCGGGCCTGGCGGCCGCGGTGGGGGCGCAGGCGCTGGCCAGCGCGGCCGCGGTGGCGCGGGCCTGTGACCTGCTGGTGTTGGCGGTCAAACCGCACGTGATTTTGCCGGTGCTCTCTTCCTTGGCGGCGCAGTGGGCAGAGCGTCCTCCGGTGGTGGTCTCTATTGCGGCGGGTACGCCGCTGGCGCAGTTGGAGGAGGCAGCGGGGCCGGGTGTGGCGGTGGTGCGGGTGATGCCGAACCTGGCGGCCACGCTTGGCGAGGCCATGACGGCGGTGGCCGGGGGGCAGCATGCGAGCGCCGCGCAGGTGGCGGCCGCGGAGGACTTGTTCGCGGCTGTTGGCCGCACCGCCCAGGTCCCGGAGGCCCACTTCGCGGCCTTCACTGCGTTGGCGGGGTCTTCCCCGGCGTTCGCCTTCGAGTTCGTGGATGCCCTGGCCCGGGCGGGAGTGATTGCCGGAATACCCAAGGACCAGGCCGTGGTCTTTGCCGCGCAGGCCCTGGCGGGGGCGGCGCAGCTGGTGTTGGCCGAGGCCGACGCCGCGGGCCGCTCCCCGGCCACCCTGGTGGACCAGGTGTGCTCACCGGGCGGGACGACCGTGGCCGGCATGGCCGCCCTGGACGCGCACGGTTTCCGGGCGGCAATTCTGGCCGCCGCCCGCGCGGTCATGACCCGAGATGCCGAGCTAAATGCCAAATAGCACATAGGGTTTTCTTGGCCAATTAATAGGTTGCTTAGCCGCCAGCGAAACCGTGACTTTGGGCCTCACTCCGGCGCACTGACACGTTTTAGCGTCTGCGGCCATGAAGCGTTTGTCTCTCTGCCTTGCCGCCCTGTCCACTGCCGTACTGCTGGCAGCCTGCAGTAGTGCGGCGCCGTCGGCGAGCTTGGCTCTGTCTGGCGAGACTGGGGGTGGCCCGGGCGTCTCGGCCGCTCCTTCCGCCTCCCCCACCCCGGGCCCCACCAGCGAGGCGTTGGTGGTGCTGGAGCGGGTGCTGGCTGCCAACGGCGGGTCGATCGCGTTGGCGCTGGAGCACACCACGGCCTTCTGGCGGGTGGAGTTGCTCGACGCTGACGGCGCGGCCCGCGAGTACCGCACGGACGCGGCCGGGCAGATTATCGCCTCCGAGTTGCTGCCGCCACCCCCGCACGCGGCCGCCACCTTCGCCGATACCCCCATCTCGTTGGCCGACGCTTTGCGCACGGCGGGGGGCGAGAGCCTGGTGGAGGCCTCCTTGACGGTGTATCGCAACCAGCAGGTGTGGCGCATCGCGGCGGACGAGGCGACCGCGGTGCACGTGGACGCCAAGAGCGGGCAGCTCGTCGAGTAATCGCTAAGACCTTTTTAATGCTCTTCAAATGTAGGCCTGCCAGGGTGGGGGCATGAAGAAGACTGTCAAACTGCTGGCCATGGCCGCTGCTCTGCCCCTGTTGTTTGCTGCCTGCAGCCAGCAGGCAGACGGTGGTGCCCCCACGGCACTAGAGACCCCGTTGGACAACGCTCCGGCCTCACAGGCGGCCACCGCCCCCGCCCCGCAGTCCTCTGCCCCGGCGGAGCAAAGCGCGGCCCCCAGCCAGGCCCCTGCCCCGGCGGCCACGTCGGCCGCCCCGCAGTCCGCCGCACCGAGCGGTAACTCCGGCCCGCTGGATAGCGCACTGGCTGCCTTGACGGCAGCGGAGACGGCGCACGGTGGCTTCCAAGCCTACGAGCTGGATTACGACGACGGCCGCTGGGAGGTCTCACTCGTCAACCAGGACAAGGCCACCAAGGACGTGCACGTCGACCTGAACGGCACCGTGGCCCACACGGAGGATGACAGCGAGCTGCTCGACCAGCACGAGGACGGTCAATTCCGGGCCGCCGCCGTCACGCTGGCCGATGCGCTGCGTGCCTCCGGTGTCAGCCAGGTTGACGACGTCGATCTGGCGATGGTCAACGGCACCCTGGTGTGGAAGATCGACGTCATCGACGATGCCGAGGTGTACTACGTCGACGCTAAGACCGGCCAACTGACCAAGTAGCTGGTGGCACGCAACGTGGGGGTGGCGCCGGGTGCCGCCCCACGTTGCGTTTGTCACGCCGCCCTCGCCCGGCAGGCGGACAGGGCAGGGCCCGGGTTTCGTGGGACAATCGCTGCCATGACTAACCCTGAGACCTCTTTGCCCGCTCCGTCGGCGCCCGCCAAGGTGAGCACCGACGGGTTGGAAGCCCGCTGGATGGAACGGTGGGAAACGGACCGTGTCTACGCCTTCGACCGGACGGCGGAGCGCGCGGACGTGTTTTCCATTGACACTCCCCCGCCGACGGTCTCAGGCTCGCTGCACGTGGGTCACGTGTTCTCCTACACCCACACGGACGTGCTGGCTCGTTTCCAGCGCATGCAGGGCAAGTCCGTGTTTTACCCGATGGGTTGGGACGACAACGGTCTGCCCACCGAGCGCCGGGTGCAAAACTACTTCGGGGTCCGGTGCGATCCTTCCCTGCCGTATGTGGAGGGCTTCGTGCCTCCGCACGAAGGTGGTGACGGCAAGTCGATCAAGGCGGCGGACCAGCAGCCGATCTCGCGCCGTAACTTCATTGAGCTGTGCGAACGCCTGACGGAGGAGGACGAGAAACAGTTCGAGGCGCTGTGGCGGTTCTTGGGCCTGTCGGTGGACTGGGAGCAGCACTACCAGACGATCGGCCCGAAGGCGCAGCGGGTGGCCCAGGCGGCATTCTTGGCGAACCTGGCGCGCGGCGAGGCCTACCAGGCTCAGGCCCCGGGCCTGTGGGATGTCACCTTCCGCACGGCCGTGGCGCAGGCCGAGTTGGAGGCCCGGGAGTACCCGGGGCACTACCACAAGCTGACCTTCCACCGGACGGGGATGGCACCGGGGGCCGCCGAACGCGATGTCGTCATCGAGACGACCCGCCCGGAGCTACTGGGGGCCTGCGTCGCCCTCATCGCGCACCCGGACGACGAGCGCTACCAGCACCTGTTCGGCACCACGGTCACCTCACCCTTGTTCGACGTCGAGGTGCCGGTGCTCGCCCACCCGGCCGCCGAGCAGGACAAGGGGGCCGGTATTGCCATGTGCTGCACGTTCGGGGACCTCACCGACGTGCAGTGGTGGCGCGAGTTGGACCTGCCCATCCGTTCCATCATCGGGCACGACGGCCGCATCACTGGTGAGCAGGAGTGGGTCACCTCCGAGCGGGGCCGCCAGCTGGTGGCGGACATCACCGGCGCCACCACCTTTACGGCCCGCAAGAAGGTGGTCGAGGCCGCGCGGGCCAGTGGTGAGATGCTGGGCGAGCCGGTGGCGACCGTGCGGAATACTAACTTCTTCGAAAAGGGTGACAAGCCACTGGAGATCGTCACCTCCCGCCAGTGGTACATCCGCAACGGAGGGCGCGAATTCACCCGCCAGGCGGGCGGACCGCAGCTGCGCCAGGAGCTGCTGGCGCGGGCCCACGAGCTGGCTTTCCACCCGGACTTCATGCGGGTGCGTTACGAAAACTGGGTGGGCGGCTTGAACTCCGACTGGCTGATTTCCCGCCAGCGGTTCTTCGGGGTGCCGATCCCGGTGTGGTACCAGGTCGGGCCGGACGGCGAGGTCAACTACGAGCAGGTGCTGACCCCGCTTCCCGACGCGCTGCCGGTCGATCCGTCGCTTGATGTGCCGCCCGGCTACCGCGCGGACCAGCGCGGGGAGCCCGGAGGCTTCGTGGGCGAGGTCGACATCATGGACACGTGGGCGACGTCGTCCCTCACCCCGCAGATTGCCTGCGGCTGGCTCACGGACCCGGACCTGTTCGCCCGCACCTTCCCGATGGACGTGCGGCCGCAGGGCCAAGACATCATCCGCACCTGGCTGTTTTCCACCATGGTGCGCTCCCACCTGGAGTTCGACTGCTCGCCGTGGCGCAACGCCGCCATCTCGGGCTGGATCCTGGACCCGGACCGCAAGAAGATGAGCAAGTCCAAGGGCAACGTCGTCACCCCGATGGCGTTGCTGGAGCAGTATGGCTCCGACGCGGTGCGCTACTGGGCAGCCTCGGCACGCTTGGGCACCGACGCCGCGTTCGACGAAGGGCAGATGAAGATCGGGCGCCGCCTGGCCATCAAGTTGCTCAACGCTTCCAAGTTCGCGCTCACGATGGGCGGGGAGGCGGGCCTGGATCTGGACCCCCGGCACGTGTCCGAACCGCTGGATCGGGCGGTGTTGGCGGGCCTGGCCCGGGTGGTGGAGCAGGCCACGGCGGCGTTTACCACCTACGACCACACGCGCGCCCTGGAGGTCACCGAGACGTTCTTCTGGACGTTCTGCGACGACTACGTGGAACTGGTCAAGGAGCGGGCCTACAACAAGGACGGGGACTACTCCCCGGCCCTGGCCCAGTCGGCGCGCACGACGCTGGCGCTGACGGTGGACACGATCCTGCGCCTGCTGGCACCGTTCCTGCCCTACGCCACGGAGGAAGTGTGGTCCTGGTACCGCACCGGTTCGGTGCACCGGGCCGCCTGGCCGCAGGCCGAAGGACTGGACCTGGCGGGCGACCCGGAACTGTTGACGGTGGCGGGCGCGGCCCTGGCCGCGCTGCGCAAAGTCAAGTCGGAGGCGAAGGTCTCGCAACGCACGTCCTTCGCGCACGTGACGCTGGCCGTGCCGACGGGGAGCGCCGCCGTGTTGCAGGCGGCACTGCCGGACGTGCGGGACGCCGGGAAGGTGCGCGGGGAGCTGACTGTCGTCGAGCAGGCGGAACTGGAGCGGGCCGCGGTCACCGACAGCGAGCTGGACGAGCCACCGGCCAAAGGCTAGTTGGCTAACGACGGCGGGGGCGGGGCAGCGCGGCTGACTCGCCCCCGCGCCTTTGTATCGACCCTCCAAACGCTGCCGGTTGGGGTCGTGGCTGGCCCGGAGGCCACACGTCCGCAGGGCCTGCCACAATTGCCCCATGACTACCCTGCAGGAACACTCCTCCCCCGCCCTCGTTGAGGTCAGTGCCGACCAGACACTGCCGCACCTGCTCGACGCGCGCGTCGCCCGCGACCCGCATGGGGTAATCGTGGAACGCAAAACCACGGTGGGAGGCTGGCAGAAAGTGCGCGCCTCGGAATACCAGCGGCAGGCCCGTGCGCTAGCCAAGGGCCTGCTGGCCGCCGGGGCAGGTCCCGGCGAGCGGGTGGCGATCATGGCGCACACCTCTTACGACTGGACCCTCATCGATGTGGCCTGCTGGTATGCGGGCCTGGTGGTGGTGCCGATCTACGAGACGTCCTCCGCAGAACAGGTCGAGTGGATCTTGTCCAACGCCCAGGTCCGGTTGGTGTTTGTCGAGGACGCCAATACGGCAGCGGTGGTGGAACTCGCGCGGGCCAACAACCCGCAGGTCAGGGAGGTCTTCGAGCTACAGCAGGGCGCCATTGAGGCGGTAACCAAGCGCGGGCAGGCCGTCACGGACGAGGACTTGGCGGCGCGCACCGCCGCCCTGACCACCGACAGCCTGATGACTATCATCCACACCTCGGGCACCACGGGGCGCCCCAAGGGCGTGGAGTTGACGCACGGAAACTTTGCCTGGCTGTGCCTAAACGGGTTGCCGTGGCTGGCGGACGTCATCAACCACCGCGATTCGCGTCTGCTGTTGTTCCTGCCGCTCGCCCACGTCTACGCCCGGCTCTTGGAGGTGCTGGCGTTGCTGGGGCCGGGTGTGTTGGGGCACACTCCCGGCCCGGCCACCCTGCTGGACGACCTCGCGGGCTTCGGCCCGTCCTATGTGCTGGCCGTGCCCCGCGTCTTTGAGAAGATCTACAACTCCGCCGACGCCAAGGCTGGCTCGGGGGTGAAGCTGAAGCTGTTCCGGTGGGCGGCCAAGACCGCCATCGCCTATTCGCGGGCGCTGGACAAGCCGAGTGGGCCGAGCGCGGCCCTGCGGGCGCAATACAAGCTGGCCACCGTCTTGGTGTTGAAGAAGATCACCCGGCTGCTGGGCCCGCGCGCCAAGTACGCAATCTCGGGCGGCGGCCCGCTCGGGGAGCGTTTGGGCCACTTTTATCGCGGCATGGGCTTGCAGATCCTGGAGGGCTACGGTCTAACCGAGACGACGGCCCCCATCTCGGTCAACACGCCAACGCTCAACAAGGTTGGCACGGTTGGCCCGGTGATTCCCTCGGCGGCGGTGCGCATCTCCCCCGAGGGGGAAATCCAGTTGAAGGGCCCCACCGTTTTTGCGCGCTATCACAATGACCCGGAGGCCACCGCCGCCGCGTTCGACGACGGCTGGTTCCGCACCGGCGACATCGGCACGCTGGACGCCGACGGTTACATCCGGATCACGGGCCGCGCCAAGGAACTGATCGTCACCGCTGGCGGGAAGAATGTGGCCCCCACGGTGCTGGAGGACCGCCTGCGGGGGCACCCGCTGGTCTCGCAAGTCGTGGTGGTGGGCGACAATCGCCCGTTCGTCGCGGCACTGGTGACCCTGGACCGGGAGATGCTGCCCGGCTGGTTGAAGAACCACGGCCTGCCCGAGATGGGGGTGGCGGCGGCCGCCAACCATCCGCAGGTGTTGGCCGCCCTTGAGCGGGCGGTGGAGCGCACCAACCAAGCGGTCTCGCGGGCCGAATCGATCCGCAAGATCCAAGTGCTGGACACGGACTTCACTGAGGCCAACGGCCTGCTGACGCCGTCGATGAAGGTCCGCCGCCACCTGGTGCACCAGCAGTTCGCCAGCGAGATCGAGCAGCTGTACGCCGGTGTCACCACCGGCCCGGCGGAGGGCTGAGGCCGAGCGGGGTGCGTTGCTGCTTTGGCAAGGCGCGCCCCACTAGCGCTCCATTTTTCTCGCCGCGCGGGTTAAGGTGACTGAGTTGGATTTTGCTTCCTTTGAAAGGCTCACCTGTGTGTCCTTCTCCTGAAAGTGTCGACCTGCTCAAGTGCTCTTTTTGTTCCAAGAGCCAGAAGCAGGTCATCAAGCTGATCGCGGGGCCGAGCGTATACATCTGTGACGAGTGCATCGAACTGTGCAACGAGATCATGGAGGAGGAACTCTCGGCCAAGGCGCAAAAGGAGGAGCGGGCGCTGCCGAAGCCGCAGGAGATCTTTGATTTTCTGCAGCAGCACGTCATCGGCCAAGAATCAGCCAAGCGGGCCCTGTCGATCGCGGTCTACAACCACTACAAGCGGGTCAAGGTGAAGGAGGCGCTCGGCAAGGACGCCGAGACCGTCGAGATTGGCAAGTCCAACGTGCTGCTCCTCGGCCCGACCGGCACCGGCAAGACCCACCTGGCGCGGTCGCTGGCGCGCCTGCTGGATGTACCCTTCGTCATCGTCGACGCCACCGCCCTCACGGAGGCTGGGTACGTGGGAGAAGACGTCGAGAACATCCTGCTCAAGCTCATTAACGCCGCCGACGGCGATGTCGCCAAGGCCCAGCGGGGCATCATCTACATCGATGAGATCGACAAGATCTCCCGGAAGTCCGACAACCCCTCCATCACCCGGGACGTCTCGGGTGAGGGGGTGCAGCAGGCACTTTTGAAGATCATCGAGGGGACGGTGGCCTCGGTTCCGCCCACGGCGGGCCGCAAACACCCGCATCAGGAGTTTACGGAGATCGACACCTCCGACATTCTGTTTATTGCGGCGGGGGCTTTCGCGGGCCTAGACGAGATTGTTAAGCATCGCTTGGGTCACCGCTCCACCGGATTTGGTTCGGATTTGAAGAGCAAGAGCGAGATGGGTGACCTCTTTGCGCAGGTCACCACCGAGGATCTCCACAAATTTGGATTGATTCCGGAGTTCATTGGGCGGTTGCCCGTTTTGGCCACCGTCTCGGAACTGGATGTGGCGGCCCTGGTACGGGTGCTGACCGAACCGAAGAACGCCCTCGTCAAGCAGTACCAGTACATGTTCGAAATCGACGGGGTAGATTTGAAGTTCGACCGCGACGCCATCCGGGCGATAGCCGAGCAGGCCGCCGCCCGCGGCACCGGGGCTCGCGGGCTGGCCAGCATAATGGAAAAGGCCCTCGCCCCTGCCATGTTCGATGTGCCAAGCCACACCGACGTCAAGCAGGTGCTGGTCACCCGCGCCGTGGTCGAGCAGGGCGAAGACCCGATCCTGGTGCGGCACGTCAAAAGGGTTAAGAGCGCGTGAGCCTGCCTGACCTGCCCGCCGAGCTGACTGCTGCCCGCGCCACCATCGACAATATAGACGCCGCCCTGGTGCACATTCTCGCTGAGCGTTTCCGCTGCACCCAGCACGTCGGGCACCTAAAGGCCCGCCACGGTCTGCCCCCCTCCGACCCCACGCGGGAGGCCGAACAGGTCACGCGGCTGCGGGCCCTGGCCGAGCAGGCGGGCCTCGACCCCGTCTTTGCCGAGAAGTTCCTGGCGTTCATTGTGGAGGAAGTAATTCGCCACCACGAGCACATTCGCGAGCAGCACGCCAGCCAGGCCCCTGGCTCTCGCCCGGCAGGCAGCTGAGCCGCCCCTCCCGGGGAGCACCTCTTTAGGCGTTCCGTCATCCTTGCCGACACTGCGGAGCCGCCCCTGCCTCGGCGCGGCCCCTTCGCCCCACTCGCCGAGCTTTAGAGACCGAACACAAAGCGCGGGCCCGCCGCGATGTGTGTCTGCCCGAAGCGAGCCCGGCGCAGGAACCCGCCGGGCTGGTAGGGCCGCAGCGCCACTATCCCGTGCACGGTCTCGGCAAAGTCGAAGTGAAACTCCAGGGTGTCGCCCAGTTCCGAGTTCTTCGTGTCGGCCACCAGGCAGACCGCACGCAGCCGCAGTTCGTCCCGGCGGCCCGCCAGCTCCTGCGCTAGCGCCTCCTCGGCCGATTTGTCGTCGGTGACCTGCTCCAGGTCCGCGATGAAGAAATGCCACTGTCCGTCTACGTCGAACCCTGCCGCCACCGGAATCATCGTGCGGCCCCGATCCACCTGCACGGCGGCGTGTTCCCCCAGCGCATCGGCCAGGCGCCGCAAGTCGTCTTGCGCGGCTGCGGGCAGCTGCTGGGTGAGATCGCGCGAAACGTCACCCATGTTTCCACCTACTCCACTTAGTTACAGGGGCGGCAGCAGCCGGGCGGGGCGCAGATGCTTGGACACCCAGCTGCGGCGCGCGCACAGCTGGCGAGCAAACCACCGGCGGGAGGTTTGCGTCGGCGTCGATGAGGTCTGAACCAGCGCGCCGACGTCGTACCCATCCACCTGCCATTGCCCCGTCCGGGCCTCCTCTACCAGGTTCTGGCGCACCAACGGCAGGTAGGCGGGTCCCAGCCACACGAGCCAGGCGGGCCACCGCGGCAGGCCGAGCAGCCCCACCGGGTACAGGCCGATGGGCTGCACGTCAGCCTCCGGGCTGATCTTCACTTGCCCCGCACCGTGGCGATGCCCGGCACGTATTGGCAGGTGGCCAGCACAGGCTGGAGGTGGCGTGCCGTCTGGCCG
This sequence comes from Buchananella hordeovulneris, assembly GCF_001907235.1. Taxonomy (GTDB): domain Bacteria; phylum Actinomycetota; class Actinomycetes; order Actinomycetales; family Actinomycetaceae; genus Buchananella; species Buchananella hordeovulneris. The sequence goes on along the minus strand of NZ_MQVS01000003.1, from coordinate 168,927 downwards.
AAGAGGTCCCGCACCGCGTCGACGTCCACGAACGGCAGGGGCAGTCCCAGGCCGACGTGCCACAGGGGGCGGGCCCCCTCGGCGGTGAGCTGGACCACCTGGGGCTGCGGCCGGTCCGGCAGCTGCGCGTAGCGCGGCTCGGCGAGCAGTCCACGCTCCCAGTCGGAGCGCAGCTCTGGTCGGTCGACGCCCGCGACCAACCAGGTGAGCACCAGGCCCGGCTCGGTGGTCCGGGCCGCCTGAGCCAGCGCCAGGTAGTCCTGCGGCTCGGCGGTTTCGGGCCACTGGAGCACGTTTTCGCCCGCCACGACGCCATCACCCGCCTGCGCCAACTTGACCAGCCCCTGGTGGACGGCGGCGGGAAAGTCCAACGCCTCGGCCGAGAAGTCGTAGCACCAGCCGTACGGCTCCACTCGCTGTTCGGCCGCCAGCAGCTCCCGGGCAACGGTCGCGGGCAGGTCCGCCCGCCGTCGGCAGTCGATCTCGAGGCCATCCACCAGCAACATCAACCCTGCCAGCAGGTCTCCCCTCACCTGGGCGGCCCCGCAGGCCTGGCCGATCTGCGCCTCGGTCAGCTCCCGGCGCGTCCACACTTGGCTAACCAGCAACATCCAGCCCTCCTCTCCGCTCACTGCGGCGGCGCGTCCCGCCGAGGGCCGGTCCCATCCGCCCCGTCACCCGGCATACTCCCCGGCCACCTGCCCGCCCGCCGCCAATCGCGTTGAGCCAGCCGCCAAGGCGCCGCCCCAGCACCTCCTCGAGGCTGTGGAAGACGAAACGGGAGTCCAGGTACATGGGTTTACCGAGCGCGGAGGTGACAGGAAAGTCGATGTTGTACATGTTGGGCCGCCAAATGTGTACCCGCCCGCCGCCCAACAGACCGCGTGAACTGGCGATCTGCGTCAGGTCGGCCAGCTGCTGGGCGCAGGCCTCGCTGTAGGGCAGCGCCGACTTGGCAAACTTGATATCCCCGACGATGCGAAACCGCCCCAGGCCCCAAAAGACGTCCGGCCGCCGAAACTTCCCCAAGCCGCCCACCACCGGCACAGCCTTGTGCAGCGCGTTCGAGGCGATGCCGAGGATCTCCTCCCCTAGGCGCCCGGTCAGGAAGTTAAAACCCTTAACCCGGGTGATGGCTTTCACCGCGCCAGGCCGCAGCAGGGTGTGCATGAATAACCGCCCGATCCCCGACATGCTCGCGTTCCTGGACAGGCGCCCCACCTGGGCGACCATCGAGACCCACTCGGCGATCGTGGTCACCAGGGCCACAACCTTGGAACCCCAGTTCTCCCACCAACCGTGCCGCAGGCCGTCTTCACCGGCCGTCCGGATCTTGTCGATGGCATCCTGCGCCGCCCGATCGCGGCGCGCCCGCGCTTCCTCGACGACAGTTACCTGGGCCGCAACCCGCTCGTTGGCGGCGTTCAGGTCTTCCTCGTAGCCCCTTTGCAGCTTGCCGAGCCGCGTCACCTCGTCCGCTTCGGCGTTCTGCGCGGGCCGCAACCAGGTCGTCCTAGGTATCAGACTGCACCCCGTCCAGGACCAACGCGTAGCTCTCTAACGCCTCGCCGGTGGCCCGGTAGCGGCCCTCGGCCGCCAGCGCCCCGTCGACAATCACCTTCTTGCTTTCCATCAGCGCCTTGACGCTCTCGGACTGCGAGCTCCCGACCTCCAGCGCGCGCAGGTTCGCCGCGCACCGGTTAATCATGTCGGCGACGGTGCGCATCTTCTGTGCCCCGCCTCGGATGACCACCGGATCCCCCGGAGTGGGATCACCCGTCAGACCGAGGGCAGACCAATCTGTGGGGCGCATGCTGGCTCCTTCCATGGCGAGTTACCAGTCGGCGTAAACCACCAAGTCACTAAACAGCTACTAAACAGGTCAAGCCGATAGTAAGCGAATCCGCGGACCAAAAGTAGGACTCGCCATTCGGCGCCCCTGGCCCGCCCCGCGGCTGCCGCCAAGCGCCTCACTCGTCGTCCGCTGGCACTACCGCCTGGCGGTTATGGTTCAACCAAACCCACTTAACCGTGGACCTTGCCACCCATAGCAGCAGCGTCACGGCGGTAAAATCCAGCAGTTCTTTCACGTGTAGCAGGACGATCGTGTCCGCGGAGTATGCCCGTAGGTTCGCTCCTGGCTCGCCCAGCAACGTAGTCAAGCCCAGGGATCCAGCGAAGTAAAGAAACATCGCCATCGCGATCGGCAGCAATAGCCGCTGCGGCCACCGCCGCAGGACAATACCGATCCCAGCCAGCAGCGGCAGCGCCACCCGCAACGCGCCCACCACCAGGTCACGCAACGCATAGAACTCTGCCTCCGTCAGGTCAAAGAAGGTCTGCCCGAAATTTATCCATACTTCGTCAACCTCCACCGACCTCACCGCGGAGAAAAGCAGCACCAACGTCATCAATCCCCACCACCAGCGCATCCTTTTGGCGCCCAGCGCCGCATTCCAGCAGAACCAGCCACCGCCCAGTCGCAGGAACCGCCCCCACCAGGCGGGCATGCTGTAGTTGGCTCCAACCGCGAGAAAGTCCCACGTCTTCCACGCCTCCACGTCCCCCGCCGCAGCCTGCCCTAGGTGCCACCACGCCAGCCCCGACAGCAACACCAGGATGAATGAAAATCCCAGCAGCGCCTGCACCAGCGGGAAAGGGGGCTTCTGCATGGACTCGGACCGTCTTCTCGGCATCAGGCTCCCTTCGCGGCGACAAAAGGGTGTGGGTGAGAGATAGCTCTCACCCACACCAATTATGCCGTCAGCGTTCGACTATTTCTGCACCAGGGTCGGGCTCTTGCGCGAAGTCAGCACCTGATCGACGATGCCGTACTCGTGGGCCTGGGGCGCGGTCAGAATCTTGTCGCGCTCCAAATCCTGGTGAATCTTGTGTCGATCCTGCCCGGTGTGCGCCGCCAGCGTGTCCTCCAACCAGGCCCGCATCCGGTCAATCTCGTTGGCCACGATCTCGATGTCCGAGGCCTGCCCGTGCATGCCTTCCATCGCCGGCTGGTGGATGAGCACTCGGGCGTTCGGTAGCGCCAAACGCTTACCCGGCGAGCCCGCCGCCAGCAGCACCGCAGCGGCGCTGGCCGCCTGCCCCAGGCACACCGTCTGGATCTGCGGTTTGATGTACTGCATCGTGTCGTAAATCGCGGTCAGGGCCGTAAACGAACCCCCCGGCGAGTTGATGTACATCGTGATCAGACCGTCGGGGTCCATCGATTCCAACACCAGCAGCTGGGCCATGACGTCGTCTGCCGAAGTGTCATCGACCTGGACACCGAGGAAGACGATCCGGTCCTCAAACAGTTTGGCGTACGGATCCTGCCGTTTGTGCCCGTAGGCGGTCCGCTCCTCAAACTGCGGCACGACGTAGCGTGCCTGCGGTAGCTGGCGGGCCACCGCCTCAAAGTAGGGACGAGTGCTCGCCATATCAGTTCTCTCCGTTCTTGCCGTCAATCTCGCGGGCCGAGCGCACAATGTGGTCCACGAAGCCGTACTCCAGTGCCTCGGCGGCGCTGAACCAGCGGTCTCGATCCGAGTCGGCGATGATCTGCTCGACCGTGTGCCCCGTGTTGGCTGCCGTGATCTCCGCCAGTTCCTGCTTCATTTTGATGATCAGGTCCGCGTTGATGCGAATATCGGTGGCGCTCCCCCCGGCTCCGCCCGACGGCTGGTGCATGAGCACCCGCGCGTGCGGAGTGATGTAGCGCCGCCCCGGGGCGCCCGCCGACAGCAGGAACTGCCCCATCGACGCCGCCAGTCCCGTGGCCACCGTGACCACGTCCGGCTCGACGTACTGCATGGTGTCGTAGATCGCCATGCCCGCCGTCACGGAGCCGCCCGGAGAGTTGATGTACAGGTAAATGTCGCGCTTCGGGTCTTCCGCAGCCAGCAGCATCATCTGGGCGCAAATGGCGTTGGCGTTGTCGTCTCGCACCTCCGCACCTAACCAGATAATCCGTTCCTTCAACAGCCGACTGAAAATGTGGTCGTTCAGCGCCAGGCCGTTGCCTCGACCTTCCGAAACAGGCAGGTCCACGGTTTCCTCCTCATCCCATGTTTGCTGCCTCGAACATTAGTGCCCCCGGGTACGGCGCACAGACCGTTTCGACCCCTTTTCGCGGTAGGCGCACCCAAGTACAAAAGGCGGCGGGGCGCACGGCAACTGCCATGCGCCCCGCCGGACTCTATCCTCAGGCTTCGTCGCCGTCGCCCGCCTCGATGTCTGCCGCCGCCTGGGCCGCCAGCCGCTCGATCTCGGCGTCGACGGTGGCCGCCGCCTCGTCAGACTCCACCAGCTCGGCGGCCTGGGCCGCCAGCGCTTCCACCTGCGCCTGGGCGTCGGCGGCGTCGGACCCAACGAACTTCTCCAGGTCCACCACCTCGCCGTCGCTGTCCTTAACGGTCACGTTCCGCAGGGCCAGGGCGATGGCCTTGTTGCGGCGCACCTCGGACGCGAAAGCCGGAATCTGCCCGGCGCGGTCAGCCCCGGAAATGAACTGGCCGGGCTCCACACCGTACTGCTGCGCGGTCTGCAGCAGGAACTCGATGAGCTCACCCTGGGTGATCTCCACCTCGTTCTTCTCGGCCAGCACGTCCAGCAACAGCTGGGCCCGCAGGGCCTTTTCGACGTCCGCGCGCACCTCCGCGGCGTGCTCGTCGTCCTCTTCCTTGCCTTCGGCCGCCAGGTGCCGCTTGACCTCTTCCTCCACCGGCGTCTTGGGCAGATCGAAGGTCACGGTCTCCAGCAGGTGGTCGACCAGCTTGTCGCGCGCCGTAATCGCCTGCCCGGCGGCGGCCCGCTCCCGCACGGTCTTCTCCAGGTCCGCGCGCAGCTCTTCCACGGTGTCAAACTCGGAAGCCAGCTGGGCGAACTCGTCGTCCACCTCCGGCAATTCCCGCACCTTCACCGCGGTGACGGTGACCTGGACGTCGGCTTCCTGCCCGGCGTGCTCACCCCCAGCCAGCTTGGTGGTGAAGTTGACGGTCTCGCCCGCCTTTGCACCGGTGACCGCCTCGTCGAGGCCCTCCAGCAGGTTACCGGACCCAATCTCGTGCGACACGCCAGAGACCTCGTCGATGACCTTGTCGTCGATGGTGGCCTGCAGGTCCAGGGAGAGGAAGTCGCCCGCCTGGGCCTCCCGGTCGACGCCCGTGAGGGAAGCAAAGCGCTCCCGCAAGCGGGTCAGCTCTTCCTCGACACTCTCGGCGTCAACGGCCAGCGAATCGACCGTCAACTCCAGGCCGCTCAGATCCGGAATGTTGATCTCCGGCCGCACGTCCAGCTCAGCGGTGAACTTCAGCTCGGTGGCGTCCTCCACGCCCGGCACCGCAACGACGTCAACCTCGGGGCGGGACATCGGGAACAGCTCGTTCTCCTCCAAGGCCGCCCGGAACGCCTCGTCGATGGCCGGGTTGACAGCCTCCTGCATCACGTAGCCGCGGCCAACGCGCTGGTCAATGATGCGGGCCGGGACCTTGCCCTTACGGAAACCAGGGACAGAGATCTGCTTCCCAATTTCGGCGTAGGCCGCCTTCAGGTGCGGCTCCAACTCTTCGGCCGTCACCTCGACGGTCAGCTTGACGCGGGTCGGGTCGAGCTTTTCGACAGCGCTCTTCACTTGGTGGACTCCAGTCAGTGGATCGGTACGGGCGGGTGTGCTCCCGCTTTCATCCGGGCCAGTCTAGGCGTAGTAGCACCTTTCAGGCACATTCACGCGTGTGGTTTTGGCCGTGCGCGTGATATTTACCGCCAACGGCCGTGCAGGGTGACCGAGGAGTCGGCGTGCACGATCTGGGCGCTCAGGCCCGCCAAGACGTTGGTGGCACCGCGCCGCACCACGGTGGCGGTAGCCGCTGCGTTTGCCTGCACACAGGTGGCGGCCAACACCGTGACGGCGCGCGGTGGATCCACCACTGGCTGGCGGGTGCGGGGATCAACGATGTGGTGCAGGATACGCCCGGCGTGCGCCCAGCGGCGCGAGTGAGTGCCGGTGGTGGCCAGCGCCATGCCGGCGGGCACGGTCACTTCCCGTCCGCCGGCCTCCCCCGGCAGGCGCACCCGCCACCCGTCGGCGGGGGCTGGCCCGGCCGTCGCCAGGTCTCCCCCGATGTCAACCAGCACCCCGCAACCAAACTCGGCCGACATGGTCTTGGCGAGTTTGTCGGCGGTGAAGGCCGGGGCGCATACCCCCAGGTCCAGCACTAGCCCCGCCGGGCCATATAGCTGCCTGTCGTGCCACCGCAGGCTCCGCCAGGTGGGCAGGCTCGCCCGCCGCGCAAATTCGGTCTGGAACTGGCGCGCGTCAACCGGACGCTGCCAACCGCGCGTGGTCAACTGCGGATCCACCGCTACCTGGGTCTCGGCCACACGGGTCGGGGAGAGCAGACTTGCCACGTCCTCGTCGTAGCCGAGGTGCGCCAAGGTGGGGCCGATGGCCGCATCCACGTCGCCGTCAGTATTTTCAGCGATTTCCAGCGCGGTCCGGATGAGCTGAGCCAACAGCACGCTGGGGGTCACGCCGGTGGCGAGGTGCGGGGCCAGGCGATTTATCTCGGAAGTGGGATCGAAACGGGAAGCCACATCCGCGACCGCGGCCAGCATGTGCCGGGTGTAGTCGACGGCCAGCCCCAACGCTAGGGGGTTGGTGGTGACAACGGTGACGGGGGTGGACCATTCGAAAAGTTCAGCGATCGCCAAGCCGGGGGTCAACGACGTCGCCGTGGCGGCAACTGCCACCTGAGGTCCGCGAGACAGATTGGGCTCAGTCATGCGGCGATGCTATGCGCCCGAACTGAAAAAAGTGTTGAAAGTCACCGAAAGCTGGATCGGAATCAGTGGTCGGGCTGGCGGGACTCGAACCCACGGCCTTCCGCTCCCAAAGCGGACGCGCTACCACCTGCGCCACAGCCCGTCTCGACGGGCCTACTTGCCCGACACAGAGCGGGTGACGGGAATCGAACCCGCGCAATCTGCTTGGAAGGCAGAGGCTCTACCATTGAGCTACACCCGCGATCAGGTTTCCCTGACAACGCAGCAGTATAGCGTTCGGCGGCCCGCAAGCAAAAAACACCTCCCGGTCACCCAGGCAGCGCCCGCGTCCCGCCCCGGCCCCGCATAGCAATTTGGGCCCCGCCAGTGGCGGGGCCCAAATAGTTACGCGTCGTCGATCAGTCGATGCTGATCAGACCCAGCTTGTACGCCTTGTGCAGCCGACGGGGAATACGCAGCTCCCGCCCCTGGACGCGGACGTTGTCGAGCCCGGTGAGCTCAGCCTTCCACTGCGACCGACGAGCGCGGGTGTTGCTGCGGGACATCTTGCGCTTGGGAACTGCCATGAGCCCTGCCGCTCCTTCCAACTCTTGAGACTGTGCGCCACAGCCCCGGTTGGGGCCCCGGACTAGGTGTCCGTTGCGGCAAACCAGGCAATCTTAACAGCCCAATTCGCCCATGCCTGCCCGGGCGGCGTGGCGTCGCCCACGTTGCGGGGTGAGAAAATCACTCGGTGAACAGGCAGCTTACCCCGCCCCCGCGTCGCTCCCCCGCCCCGGGGGGCAGCTGGGAGGCAGAGATCGAGATTAAGCGTTCCCGTTTCATTGCCCGGTTGGCGCACGCCGACTCGGAGGAGGGGGCACGCGCGCATATTGCGCAGGCGCGGGCCCAGTTTCCCACGGCGCGCCACCATTGCAGTGCCTTCATCCTCTTTGGCGAGGGGGCACTAAACGTGGAGCGCTCCTCGGACGATGGCGAACCGGCCGGGACAGCGGGCACCCCCATGCTGGAGGTGTTACGCGGGGCGGGTTTGACAGATGTGGCCGCGGTGGTCACCCGCTATTTCGGTGGCGTGCTGTTGGGCACCGGTGGCCTGGTGCGCGCCTATAGCGAGGCGGTGCGCGCAGCCCTGGCCGTCGCGACGCTGGTGGACTGGCAGGTGCGGACGGTGGCTAATTTGGCGGTGGACTTCGCGGTGGCGGGTCGTTTTGAATCCGAGCTGCGCGGGCGCGGGGTGGAGATAATGCAGGTGGACTATGCCCAGCAGGCAATTTTGCAGGTGGCGTTCGCCCCCGCAGCCCTAGCGCAAGTCCAGGAACTGGTTTCACGACTGTCGGCGGGGGCGGTGGAATTGTTAGTGCAGGGCGAGCAGTGGCGCCCACTGGGGAGCTAGCCTCGGCCCGCACCGGGTACCGGTTGGCAGGCGGCCCGCCCACCCCCTAGACTGATTCACTGATTAACTATTTCGGCTGTTAAGGATCCTGCCTCCCATGACTCTCGTGCACAGCATCACGGACCTGGTCGGCCGCACCCCGCTGGTGCGCCTAAACCGGCTCGCCCCGGCGGGCGTCGACGTCTATGTCAAACTCGAATCGCGCAACCCCGCCTTCTCCGTCAAAGACCGCATCGCCAAAGCCATCGTCGAGGCCGCCGAGGAGGCGGGGGAATTGCAGCCAGGGGGCACGATCGCTGAGGCCACCTCCGGCAACACTGGCGTGGCCCTGGCCATGCTCGGCGCGGCCCGCGGCTACCAGGTGGTGCTGGCCATGCCCGAATCGATGTCGAAGGAGCGCCGCGCCTTGGCCCGTGCCTTCGGCGCCAAACTGTTGCTCACCCCGCCCAGTGAGGGCATGCGGGGCGCGGTAGCGGCCATCGACCAGTACGCCGCCCAGCACGCGGGAGTCGTAAAGGCCCGGCAGTTCGCCAACGCCGCCAACCTGCGGGCGCACCGGGAGACGACCGCCGTCGAGATCTGGGAAGACACCGACGGCCAGGTCGATATCTTCGTAGCGGGCATTGGCACCGGCGGCACCGTCTCGGGGGTCGGGCAGGTGCTGCGGGAGCGCAAGCCCGAGGTGCAGATCGTTGCCGTGGAACCCGCCGACTCCCCCCTGCTGGCTACCGGCCAGGCCGGGCCACACAAAATCCAGGGCATTGGTGCCAACTTTGTGCCCGAGATTCTCGACACCGAGGTCTTCGGGGAGATCCTGCACGTCTCCGCCGACGATGCCTTCGCCACCGCGCGGGCGTTGGCCGCCCAGGAGGGCATCTTGGGGGGCATCTCCAGTGGCGCCAACGTGTGGGCCGCCCTGCAGCTAGCGCAGCGTCCCGAATCTCAGGGCAAGACCATCGTCACGGTGCTCACCGACACCGGCGAGCGCTACATCTCTACTCCGCTGTGGGCTGACCTAGCCGAGTGAAAGATGGGCGGGGGACGCACCAGCTGCTTCCCCCGCCCACTGGCTCTAAACTCGGTGATATGCACTCTTCGGGAATATCACTGCGCCAGCTCATGCGGGAAGACCTCGAGGCCGCCCGCAATTCTGATCCAGCCGCCCGCTCCCGTCTCCAGGTAGCTATCACCTACCCCGGAGTGCATGCGGTGTGGGCCCACCGCTTAGCGCACCGACTGTGGCACACCAAGCGCGGCAAGCTATCGGCGTTGATGCTGGCCCAGCTGGCCCGCACGTTCACCGGTATCGAGATTCATCCGGCCGCCACCTTGGGGCGTCGTCTGTTCATCGATCACGGCTCCGGGGTGGTAATCGGGGAGACCGCCGAGGTGGGCACCGACGCGGTTATCTTTCACGGGGTAACCCTGGGCGGGGTGTCGATGACCCCAGGGAAGCGGCATCCCACCCTCGGCGACCGGGTGATGGTGGGGGCCGGGGCAAAGATTCTGGGCCCCATCTCCATCGGCAACGACGTGCGTGTTGGCGCGAACGCGGTGGTGGTAAAACCGGTGCCGGACTGCCATTCCGCAATCGGCATTCCCGCCCAGAATCGCCCGTTGACCAAGCAATGCCAGAGTGTCGAACTGATTGTCGACCCGACGTTATTTATCTAATCCGCCGGTTTACTACTTCGCCGAGGCCCGCGTGCCAGAATGTGGACATGAGCACTCGAACAATGCGGATCGAGGCCACGGGCCTGACCGGACTTGAAAGAACCACCCTGGTTCAGGTGCGCGAGCTGGAAGTAAGCGACTGCGAAGAGCTGTCCCAGCTGTATCTAGACTCCTACCCGCCGGGCGTGGCCGCCGGCTCCCTCGAAGAAGCGCAGGCAGAAATGCGTTTAGCCTTCGACGGTGGCTTTGGTCAGCTTATTCCGGAGGCCACGCTGGGGGCCTTCGACGGCGACCGGTTAATAGGCGCCGTCATGACGGTGGTGGACCCGCCGTGGGACGACGTTCCCCCCGGCCCCTTCATCATCGAACTTTTTGTGGCCCCCGACGCCCGCAGCCAGGGCGTGGCCACGGCATTGCTGTCGCTGGCCGCCGAGAACTGTTCCCGCCAAGGCCAGGACACCCTCTCCCTCCGGGTGGATATGCACACGGCCTCCGAGGCGTTCCGCCTGTACGAGTTCTTGGGCTTTGCGACGGTCGAGTAGCACCCTGCGCCCGCCCGCGCTGCAAAGGCTGACGGGCGGACGCAGGCGGCTAGCGGCCCGCTTCGTACTCGTCTAGCAAGCCGATACGACGCGCATGGCGCTCATTGCCACTAAACGGGGTGGCCACAAAGGTCTCGACCATGGCCAGCACGTCCGCCAACGGGTGTTGCCGCGCCCCGATGGCCCCCACGTTGGCGTCGTTGTGTTCCCGCGCCAGCTGCGCGATTTGTGTGCTCCACAACAGCGCGGCCCGGATCCCCGTGACCTTATTGGCCGCGATCTGTTCACCGTTCCCCGAGCCCCCGAAGACGAACCCCAACGACTGCGGGTCTTCCGCGACGGCGGTGGCCGCCTCGAAGCAGAAAGGCGGATAGTCATCCAGGGCATCAAAAACATGCGCCCCGTAATCCACCACCTCGTGGCCGAGGCCGCGCAGATGCGCAGCTACCGCGTTCTTCACTTCAAAGCCGGCATGGTCAGTTGCTAGATGGATGCGCATAGGTCAATCCATACCACCTTTTGCTGTGCCTGCCAGCTCCGCCGGGCCGCCAACCAGGCGCGTGATCTTGTTTGCTGACCACAGACGGACACGCCCGGCTAGTCCACCAGCGAAACCACCGTCCCACGCAGGGTGATCACCACTACTATCGCGTGCATGACTGACTTCTCGGACCCCACCATCTACGACCCCAACATCCGTCCCCAGGACGACTTCTATCGGCATGTGCAAGGCACCTGGCTGCGGGATTTTGAGATCCCCGCCGACCGGGCCATGCACGGTTCCTTCCACGAGTTGCGCGACTTAGCTGAGGCGCAGGTCCGAGAGATAGTGGAGGAATGCGCCGAGGCGGCGGGCGCAGGCACGGCCACCGGGGCCCAGGCGCGCGTCGGGCACCTCTACCGCTCTTTCATGGACACCGAGCAGGTGGAAAAGCTGGGGACTGCTCCCCTGGACCGCGACTTCGCGCTCATCGAGCAGACCACCTCTGCTGCCGAACTGGCGGCAGCATTGGGGGCGCTGGCCCGCACGGGTGTGGCCAGCGTCGTCGACTTCGGTGCCGAGGCCGGTTTCTCCGACCCGGAGCACTACTATCTCTTCTGGTCGCAAAGCGGCCTGGGGCTGCCGGATGAGGCCTACTACCGGGAAGAAAAGCACGCCGAGACGCTGGCCAAGTACCGCGAGCACGTCGCCCGCCAAGCGACCAACGTCGGGCTGGGGGGCGCTCAGTTCGCCGCCCGGGTGGTGGACTTCGAAACTGCCTTGGCGCAGGGCCACCGCGATCAGGTCACTGCCCGGCAGGCAGAGAAGATGAACAACCCGTTCACCTGGAGCGACTTCGTCGCCGCCCACCCGGGCTTCAACTGGGAAGGGTACGCGGCCGCGTTGAGCCCCGACGCGAACTTCCCGCAGGATCTCATCGTCATCGAACCTGAGTACTTTGCGCACCTGGCCAGGCTCTGGCCGGATACCGACCTGGCGATTTTGCAGGACTACGTGCGCTGGTGCGTCGTGCGGTCCCGGGCCCCCTACTTGAGCGCGGCCGTCGTGGAGGAGAACTTCGATTTCTTCGGCCGGACCTTGACTGGGGCCGAGCAACTGCGCGACCGGTGGAAGCGCGGCGTGGGCCTGGTGGAAGGAGCCATCGGGGAAGAGGTCGGCAAGGTCTTCGTGGCCACGCACTTCCCGCCCACCCACAAGGAGGCTATGCAGGAGCTGGTGGCCAACCTGGTGGCGGCCTACGAGGAGTCCATCTCGGCCCTCGACTGGATGGGTGAGGCCACCCGCGCTAAGGCCCTGGCCAAGCTCGCGGCCTTCAAGCCCAAGATTGGCTACCCGGACCAGTGGCGGGACTACTCGGCCCTGACCCTGGGCGGCGAACTGGTGGAAAACGTGCGGGCGGCCAGCGCCTTCGAGACCGACTTCCAGCTCGGACGCATCGGCCAGGAAGTCGACCCGCACGAGTGGCTGATGAGCCCGCAGACCGTCAACGCCTACTACCACCCGCTGCGCAACGAGATTGTTTTCCCCGCCGCGATTCTGCGCCCGCCATTCTTCGAGATGGGAGCGGACCCCGCGTTGAACTACGGCGCGATCGGGGCCGTGATCGGCCACGAGATCGGACACGGCTTCGACGACCAAGGCTCGAAGTACTCCGGCGATGGCAAGCTGGAGGACTGGTGGACGGCGGAAGACCGCGCCGAGTTTGAACGCCGCACCAGCAAACTGATCGAGCAGTACGACGCCTTTGTGCCTGCCCAGCTGGCGGGCAGCGAACATCACGTCAATGGCGCCTTGACGGTGGGCGAGAACATCGGGGACCTGGGCGGGGCCAGCATCGCTTTGAAGGCTTACCGCTTGGCGCTGGCCAAGGAGGGCATCGCCTCGCTGGCGGACGCCCCGGTCATCGACGGCCTGACCGCGGTGCAGCGATTCTTCTACGCCTACGCCCGCATTTGGCGGCTGAAGGCCCGCGACGAGGCGCTGATCGAGCAGATTTCCACCGACCCCCACTCCCCCACTGAGTTCCGGTGCAATGGCATCGTGGTTAACCTCGACGAGTTTGCCGAGGCTTTCGACGTGCAGCCGGGCGATGGCATGTGGCGGGACCCCGCAGACCGGGTGCGCATCTGGTAGCAGCGACATGCGACGCGGGAGCGGGCCCGAGGAGGGCCTGCCCCCGCGTCGCCGCCTCTGTGCCGGGCTAAAAATGACGCGCGGGCGGTCCATCTGTCATGATGCGGGGATTGCACCTATTGGCATACCTGAGGGAAAGAAGTGCAAATGCCTGGAGAAAACCTCACTCGCGTGGAAGCGGAAGAGCGCGCTAGCCTCGTCCACTCTGCCGCTTACCAGGTTGAACTGGATCTAACCGCAGGCGAGGAGACGTTCTTCTCGCGCACGACGGTGACCTTCGCCGCCACCCCGGGCGCCGAGACGTTCATCGACCTGATCGCGGGTTCGCTGCGGGCGGCCAACCTGAACGGCACGGATCTGGACTTGGCCAGCTACACCGATTCGCGCCTGCCGCTGCCGCAACTGGCCGCCGAAAACACCCTGGTGGTGGAAGCGGATTGCGTCTACTCGCACACCGGCGAGGGCCTGCACCGGTTTGTGGACCCCGCCGACGGGCAGGCCTACGTCTACAGCCAGTTTGAGGTCGCCGATTCGCGGCGCGTGTTCGCGGTTTTTGAGCAGCCGGACCTCAAGGGGACGTTCCAGTTCACGGTCACGGCCCCCGCCGACTGGCAGCTGTTCTCCAACTCCCCGACCCCGCAGCCGCTCCCGGTCCGCGACGGGGTGGCTCGCTGGGAGTTCACGCCGACGGAGAAGATGAGCTCCTACATTGCGGCGATTGTGGGCGGCCCGTTCCAGGGGGCAACCGGCTCGCTGACCTCGGCAGACGGGCGCGAGATCCCGCTCGGGGTGTGGGCCCGCGCCTCGCTCGCCGAGCACCTGGATGCCGAAGAGATCATGGACATCACCCGGGCCGGGTTTGCTTTCTACGAGTCGCATTTCGCCTGCCCGTACCCGTTTAGGAAGTACGACCAGATTTTCGTGCCCGAATTTAATGCCGGTGCGATGGAAAACGCTGGGTGCGTAACGTTCCGCGATCAGTACGTCTTCCGCTCCAAGCCTGTGGAGGCCATGGTCGAGCGCCGGGCGGTGACGATCCTGCACGAGTTGGCGCACATGTGGTTCGGCGACTTGGTGACCATGAAGTGGTGGAACGACCTGTGGCTCAACGAGTCGTTCGCCGAGTTTGCCTCCACCCTGTGCACCGCGGAGGCGACCCGCTGGAGCCAGGCCTGGACCACGTTCGCGTCGCTGGAGAAGGCGTGGGCCTATGCCCAGGATCAGTTGGCTTCGACCCACCCGATCGTGGCCACCATTAACGACCTGGAAGACGTCGAGGTCAACTTTGACGGCATCACCTACGCCAAGGGCGCGTCTGTACTGCGCCAGCTGGTGGCGTACGTCGGCCGGGAGGAGTTCTTTGCCGGACTGCGGGCCTACTTCGCGAAGCATGCTTGGGGTAACACGGTGCTGGCGGACCTGTTGACCGAGCTGGAGGCCACCTCGGGACGGGACTTGCAGGCCTGGAGCTCCGTCTGGTTGGAGGAGGCGGGTATCACGCTGCTGCGGCCGGAAATCGAGACGGACGCCGACGGTGTGGTCACCCGCGCGGTGTTGCACCAGGAGGCTTTCAGCCCGGGGGCGTCGCTGCGTCCGCACCGCCTCGTGGTGGGTTCCTACAACCTGGTCGACGGCCAGCTGCAGCGCACCGGTCGCCTGGAGCTCGACGTCGACGGTGCGGTGACGGAACTAGGTGACCTGGTCGGGCAGCCCCGGCCTGCCCTGCTGCTGGTCAACGACGAGGATCTGGCCTACGCCAAGGTCCGCTTCGATGCCGAGTCGCTAGCCACAGCCCGCGCCCATGTCGCTGACTTGTCCGACTCGATGGCCCGGGCGTTGATTCTGGCCGGGGCGTGGGACATGACGCGGGACGGCGAGTGGTCGGCGCGCGACTACATCGACCTCGTGCTGGGGGCTCTCGGCACCGAGACCGATTCGACGGTCATTATGATGTCGCTGCGCCAGCTCAAGACGGCCCTGACGCAGTACGTGGCGCCCGCCAACCGGGAAGCCACCGCGGTTGAGGTCGGCGAGCGCCTGCTGCGCCTGGCACAGACCGCCCCGGCGGGCTCGGACGCGCAGCTGCAGCTGGTCTCGGCGGCCGCCCGTCACATCGCTACCCCGGACCACGCTGAGGCGATCGCCGCGCTGCTGCACGGTGAACAGTCGCTGATGGGACTGGAGATCGACGTCGACCTGAAGTGGACGCTAGTCATCGGTCTGGCAGCTGCCGGAGCGCTCGGCGAAACCGAGATCGCCGAGTTTGAAGCGGCCGACAACACCGTCACCGGCAAGCAAAAGGCCGCGCAGGCGCGCGCCAGCCTGCCGACGGCCGCCGCCAAGGAGGCCGCCTTCAAGGCTCTGGCGCACGACGACACGCTGCCCAACGGCATGGTCGAGCACATGGTGCCCGGCTACCGCGACACCGCCGACGTGGCGTTGCTGGTGCCCGGCGGGCGGGAGTACTTCACCCTGTTGTCGCAGTGGTGGAGCGAGCGCACCGGCGAGATGGCCCAGACCCTGGTGGAGGCCCTGTTCCCAGTGGAACTGGCCGGTTGGGGCGAGGAGCTCGGCTTCGACGTTGTTGCGGCGGGCCGCGACTGGCTGGCGGCCAATCCCGACGCTGCCCCCGCCCTGCGCCGCCTCGTGGTAGAAGGGCTGGACCGGGCCGAGCGAGCGGTGCGTGCGCAGGCAGCTGACGTGCGCTAGCTCAGCCAGATAGCCGGGGCCCCAGAGAGTGACTCTCTGGGGCCCCCGGTGCGTTGGGAATCTACTATTAGAAGGACGTCCGTGCTCGCTGTTAGCTGTTCACCCCTGTCTCTTCGCACGGTGCCACAGTTAATAATTGAGACATTTTTCGTTCAAAAGTTCACCTATCCCGTATATAAAGGTCCCTGGAGTGAAACACAACCTTGCCGCCCCAAGTCCGGCCACCCACATCTTGACCTCGCTATCGATATCCAAAGTTCCCGCGGTTTCCAGCTCGAAGGCTTGAATCCGCGTGTAGGGAATCGTGGTATAAGCCGTCTTCTTCCCAGTCAATCCTTGTCGGTTCATGAACAATACCCGACGATCGGTGAACACTACAGCGTCACGTATGCCCTTAAACCCCAAAACCACTCGCTCATTTTCCATGAGCACCGGCGAAAATTCCGCAGAAATATCACAAATATCCACCATCTCAAGCTTGTTTACGGCGAACCACGACATGTCCAGCCCCACTGTTTTTCTCCTTTAACCTCTACCGATCTTCCCGTCTAATGACGGTGGCCCCTCCCGCTGGAGCGGGAGGGGCCACCCGGCAGGCTCCTAGGCGAGTGTGGCGGTACAGACCTTCTGGTCGACGTCCAACACGTTGCCTGTAGCTACCTTTACGCTGGAGACTTGTCCGGCCTTGGTGAAGACCACTGGAGTAATCAGTTCACAGCCCTGCTCACGCAACACCGCAAGATCCACGCGGATGATCGGCTGACCAGCCTCCACCACGTCACCCGTAGCGGCCAGGGCCTCAAAGCCCTTCCCGCCGAGCTCCACGGTCTCCAAGCCGATGTGCACGAGCATCTCGGTGCCCTTCTCCCCCTCGAGCGCAAACGCATGCAGAGTGTTGAACACCTTGAGCAACTTGCCAGCAATCGGGGCACAGACTTCGACAGTCGTTACCCCCGGAGCGGGCCGGACCGCAAATCCATCTCCCAGCATTCGCTGCGCAAACACAGGGTCCGGAACTTGGTCCACCGTCACCACCTCACCAGCAAACGGCGGGAGAACATCCAGCTTTTGCTTCCCCAAACCGAACATGGGCGCCTCCTTAGGCTTCTTGCTCGCCGCGCAACTCGACCGACTCGGAGGCCAGCAAACGGGCCACCTCGTCGTACACGAACTGCACCTGCGGGCCGACGATCACCTGGACGGACTTCTGCGAGGGACGCACAACCCCAGCCACGCCAGCCTTCTTGATCTCAGCTTCCTTCACTGCGACGTTGTCCTCGGTGATGACACGCAGACGCGTAGCACAGTAGTCCACCGACACGATGTTGGCAGCACCACCCAGGCCGGAGACAATCTGGGAAGCCACCGCGGTCATCGAGGCATCGGCCGCCAGAGTGGCGCCCTCGTCGGTGTCGTCACCGCGTCCCGGGGTCTTCAGGTTGAGTGCCCCAATGAGGAAGTAGAAGACAGCGAAGTAAATGCCTGCGTAGATCACGCCGAGCACCAGCAGCATCCACCACTGGTTGGCGATCGGGTTCTGCGTGGACAGCAGCATGTCAACGAAACCAGCCGAGAAACCGAACCCGGCGGTCCACTTGAAGGTAGCCGCGATGAACACCGCCAGACCAGTCAGCAGGGCGTGGACCAAGTACAGCAGCGGCGCAACGAACATGAAGGCGAACTCGAGAGGCTCGGTGACCCCGGTGAAGAACGAGGCCAGAGCACCGGCGATCATGAGGGAGTACACGGCCTTCTTGCGCTTGGAATCGGCCCGGAGGTACATGGCCAGGGCGGCGGCCGGGAGACCAAACATCATGACGGGGAAGAAACCGGCCTGGTAGCGACCGACCTCACCCACGACGGTGCAGGCTCCATCAGCCCAAACACCCGGGCAGCTGGCGACGTCGGTGGCGGCCTTGGCAGCATCAATGGTGGCCGAGCCATCGAGGAACTTGCCGATGTCGTTCACACCGATGGTGTCGAACCAGAAGATCGAGTTCAGCGCGTGGTGCAGGCCCGTCGGGATGAGCAGGCGGTTGAAGAAAGCGTAGATACCGGCACCAATGGCACCCATACCTTGGATCATCTGCCCGAACGAGAATAGGCCGTGGAACAGGAACGGCCAGACAAAGTACAGGATGCCCGCCAGCACGATCGAGAAGAGGGTGGTCAGGATCGGCACCAGGCGGCGGCCCGAGAAGAACGCCAGGAAGTCCGGCAGCTTGGTCCTGGAGAACCTGTTGTACACGTAGGCCGCGAGGATACCGACCAGGATACCGATCAGGACGTTCTTGTCATTGATCTTGTCCCAACCCTGCGACTTCCAATCAATGAGGGCTCCATCCTCGAGAGCGGCCACATCGACGCCCTTGTAGCCAGCCACAGCCGTTTCAGAGATAAGCGCCTTGACAGTGGCGTAGCCCAGGAAGCCCGAGAGTGCCGCGGCACCACTACTATCCTTGGCCAGCCCGAAAGCGATCGCGATGGCGAAGATCCAACCCAGGTTGTCGAGAACGGCGGCCCCGGCCTTGATCAGGATGGCGGCGGCAATGTTGTTGGCGCCCCACCCTGTCGGGTCAAGCCAGTACCCAACACCCATCAGGATGGCGGCCACCGGCATCACTGCCACAGCCCCCATCAATGCTTTGCCGAGCCTTTGCAGGCTCGTCATAATCGTGTCTTTCACAGGAACTCCTTTGATTCTCGTGAGGGATGCAAACAGATGGACGACACGGCAGCGCCAGCTGATCGGACAGGGACGCACGCGCCACAAGCCTTCCAGCTTCCATCCAGCTTTTGTAGTCTAGTCCGACTTTTTGCCGGTTGCCGCACACTAAGCCGCAGCGGCAATGTGATCCACTTAGCATTTTGGTAGCCGGTGCTGCGGGGGAGCTGCTCCAGCGGGGAGCGGCCGACCACAACAGCACAGCCCCGCACCCGACCACCTAGACATGGTGCGGGAAGCGCTGTTCCGGTCCGTTGTTCCACTGAAGCTCCTCTTTGAGCGTCTAACCCGACAGATTAGATGCGTCGTCACCATTGACGAACGTCGCCAATCGGGACGATCACGCAGTGAACATAGGCTACCGACCACGGGGTGTCAAGCATCCACCGCCCCTTCCCCAAGCATTGTTTTGCAACAGTTAAGCAACAGCGCAAGCCCTCGCTCCCGCTCAAGAGCGTTTTAATTCCAGGACGGGGCAGGCAAGCGTGGCCCAAGGGTGCGATCACAGTTAGGATGAAGGCAAACCAAGCACACAGGAGTGAGCAATGAGCCAGGCAAAGCAGATACTGGGGGCCCTCGGAGGCAGCGCCAACATCATCGACCTCGAGCCGTGCATCACCCGATTGCGGGTGGAGCTCCACGACGGCGACAAGGTCGACGAGGCCATGTTGAAGGAAGCTGGGGTATACGGGCTCATGCGCATGGGGGACGTCGTCCAGGTGATCGTGGGCCCCAACGCCGACGCGATCGCAGAAGAGATCGCAGACTTGCAGTGAGTCTGCGGCTCTCAAGCCCGCTGTCCGGGACTATCGTGGCGCTGCCCGAAGTCCCGGACGCGGCTTTTGCCGACGAGCTCCTCGGCCCCACTCTTGCCATCGCCCCTTCCCCCGGCGAGCACGCGGTTCGTGCCCCGTGCGCTGGTAGGGTTTTCAAGCTCCACCCGCACGCCTTCGTGCTGGCGACCGCCGACCGGCTCGTGCTAGTGCACCTCGGCATAGATACCCTGCATTTACGGGGCGAGGGATTCACCCTGCATGTGGCAGCAGACGACGCGGTGTCCGCAGGCCAGCTACTTGTCACCTGGGACACCGCCGTGGCCCGCACCCGCGGCCTGTCACCGCTCACGCCCGTCGTGGCCCTGGACGGCAGCAAATTGCGGCGCAAAGCTAAACCCGGCCAGGTGGTACAGACCGGCGACCTGTTGGCAATCTGGCCCTAAGACCGCTTTCTTCGCCAAGGGCTACTGGAAGAATGCTGCCCATGCAGAACCTTCCCCTGCCCACCGCCACGCTCGCCAAGCTCACCTCATTTGCCCGCTCCGGGGGGCTCCTCATCGACCTGGACGGCACCATCATCAACTCCGAAGCCGGGCACCAAGCGTTGTACGCCGAGTTCTTCACTGCCCAAGGCTGGCAGGTTTCGGCAGAGCTTCGCCGCCAATTCTCCGGTCGCCGAGCCGCCGATTCATTTCGGCTCCTTCCCGGACCGTGGCAGGGCCAAGACCCTCAGGAGCTGGAGGCTGCCGCTTACGCCTTCATGCTGCCGCGCGAACCGGACCCCGAACCTGTCCCGGGCGCGCGGGAACTGGTGGAGTCCTTTAGCACGGTCTGTGTCGTCACCTCGGCCCTGCGCCACTGGGCCGAACGCGGCGTCCGCGCGGTGGGCCTGGAACCAACAAACTTGCAGTTCGTGACCGCAGAAACCACCACTTTGGGCAAGCCGGATCCGGAGCCATACCGGTTGGGTGCCGCTGCGCTTAATTTGCCGCCCGCTCGCTGTTTGGCGGTGGAAGATACTCCGGCCGGTTTGCACTCAGCGCGGCAGGCCGGCTGCGGCTTTCTCATCGGTCTGGCCACCTCCCACGCGCCACAGGCTCTGCAAGCAGCGGGGGCGGATCTGGTTGTCCCCACCCCGGCCGAGCTGCTGCCCTTGGGATAGCAATGCAGATAGCTGTAAGGGGGCCAGGATGTCCTGGCCCCCTTACAGCTCAGGCCTTGCGCCTAGCTATTACTAGGGCTCCGATGCCCCCAAGCAGCGCTACCGCGGTCCACCACAGCAATGTGCTCGCCATGCTCCCGGTGCGGGGCAGGGTGGGGCGGCCCGGCCCGGGCGTCGGGCTGGCTGTCGGCTGAGCCGTGGGCCGCGGCGAACCCACCACCGGAGGAACACCGGCCGACACGGTCGGCGTGGGACTCGCCGAAGGGGCTACCGACGGGGTCGGAGTCGGTACGACCGATGGCGTCGGCGTGGGTGTGACCGACGGGGTTACCGACGGGGTCGGAGTCGGTACGACCGATGGCGTCGGCGTGGGTGTGACCGACGGGGTTACCGACGGGGTCGGAGTCGGTACGACCGATGGCGTCGGCGTGGGTGTGACCGACGGGGTCGGGCTTGCCGATGGCGATAGTGTGGGGGTAGCCGACGGGGTCGGGCTTGCCGATGGCGTCGGCGTGGGGGTCGCCGACGGGCTCGGGTCCGGCGTGGGATCCACCGGCGGGTTCTGCGGTTCCTCGGGTTGCGCGGGCGGCTGCTCCGGCTCGACCGGCGGTGGCTGCGGCGACTGAGTCTCCGGGTTCTGCGGCTCTTCGGGTTGCGCGGGCGGCTGCTCCGGCTCGACCGGCGGCGGCTGCGGCGACTGAGTCTCCGGGTCCTGCGGTTCCTCGGGTTGCGCGGGCGGCTGCTCCGGCTCGACCGGCGGCAGCGGTGGCTGCGTCTCCGGTGGCTGCGGCGAGTCTGTCTCCGGCGGTGGCGGCGGTTCCTCAATGCGGCGATACGTATTGGTCACCGTCACCTTGACCGTTGTCGAATTTTGCTCGTTTTGGAGCTGCCGCAACAACAAAGGTTGGGCAATCGGCCCAGGCATCATCACTGGCATAGGCGGCCGCATTGGTGGGTCCGGCAATCGCACTTCCTCCGGCTCGATCGTCGTCTCGACCGTGTAGCCGGGGCGCTGGCGCGTCTCATCACTCTCACTGAAAGTACAGTGTGCACCGTAATACAGCGGTGGCCCCGCAGTCACGGTCCCGGAACCAGGCACGCTCACGGTCCCCTGCTGCCCAGACGTGCAAGAGTAAGAGATCTCAAAGTTGTCGCGCGCGAACACCTCGGCGTTGTCACCCCGCACGTTTTTTACAATCTGCAACGCGCCCTGCAACGTGGTGACGTTGTGTCGCACAGCAACTGCAACGGTGGCGTCCTTCTCGATGGTGAATTCCTCCGGCGTGACTTCAACAGTCTCGTCTAGGTCGGCCAAACCGGGATGGTTGCCGATGTACCTGATGAAGCACTCGGAGCCAGCGGGCAGCGGTTTACTTTCCCAGTGCCCACCATCACGCACCAGCAAAACTCTCTCGTTGATGTGCCGGTTAGTGCAGTAAAGCACGTATTCATTTTCCCATTGGCCTACCGCGGGAATACCCTCGCTAGCCGTGGTGAGCGAAACCTTTCCGTAGCCGCCACCGTTGGCCGCATCAGCCACATAGCGCAACACAATTTCCCGGCGGGTCCATGGCAGTTCCCCATTCCTGCGCGGCCCGGCCCCCACAATCTCTAGTTCGTACCCCGGCACCTCCAAGCCATCACGTTCCACCGACAACTCGCAGACTTCCCCGCGGCGTACCTTGCTCGCGGCGGTCACCGTCTTACCGCCGATAGGCACCTCAACAACTCCGGTCTGTTCCCCGCAGTCGTAGCGGACTTGCACGTTACTGACAGCAGGGGCTGTTTCCTCTGCATGCGCCTTTATTTCTAGGTCCGCCAACGGGTCATGGGCCTGCAGGAACAGCTCGCCGGCGACGAGTGGCTCCGAGACGACAAGACTGAGCCTCCCGCGGCCGCCGGGACCGTACAGCTGCGGTGACGACCAGTAAACGGCACCGGCGAGCACCTGCTGGGCATTGAGGTCTGCTCGCACCGATAACGTCGTTCCCACCGGGAAAACCCCCAGCGTTTTCACCGTTTCCGCAAAAGTTAGGTCTATCGGAAATTCCCCCCGCCCGGTGGCATCGGGCGCCACCGGGGGCCGCCACTGCGGATGGTCGCTGGGTTGGAAACGGGGCGGCAGCTGGTAGACCACGGTGGCCACGAATGCGGTGTCCTTCGGCACATTCACGTCATCATGGCTATAAGTGGAGGCAAATAAGGTCACCTTGCCAAACCCAGCAGGCGCTACCCCCTGAGCATCACCGTCCGCTCCCCGCGGATACCCACCTGACGACTCGCCAGCCTGCGCCACCGCTGCCCCGGACGCCCACACCAGCGCCGCAGCAACCAGTAACGACCCGAGCTTCAGTAAGGCCCGCCGCCAAAATGCGACATTAGACACAATCCCCCCTAATTTCCTTGATCATTTATCGGACAGAACTCAGCGGAGGGAATCTACCCGCACTTTAGAATAAATCAAAATTTGTTACCGGCTGTTTATGTAACAAACACCGGCGTCGACCTACATGCAGCAACGTCAACTAGACCGAACTAACAGCATCGTCAGTTCAGGTATGGACGATAATCGCGAAGCAGCTCACTGCCACTTTGGCGAAATCACACTTCCCTCCTCCGGGAGCAGGCACAGCAAAGGGGGCGGTGGTCGACTACCTTCCGACCACCGCCCCCTGGGCAGTAGTTATCGCACAGTCTCGCGCATAATTGCCATGAGCGCAGTCAACCGCTCGTTGGCAGGTAGGTCCTCCACGAGCTGCGCCGCTCCGAGACCGTCCGCCAGCGGAATACGCCAGTTCGGGTATTCGTTGTCGGTACCCGGCTGGTTTTGGGTGCGCTTTTCTCCCACGCCATCGACCAGCGCCACCCCGATTAGTTGCGACGGGGTAGCTGCCACATAGCGATGCATCGCTTCAATAATGTCCTGCTCCGAGTGGTTGGCGGCAGGCAACAGCAGTCCACGGCGAATAAGCGTCTCGACCATGAACTCCTGCTCAGTACGCGCCTCCTGCCGGGCTTCCTCCAGCGTGTTTTCCAGCAACCCCAGCCGATGCCGCAGCTCGACATGCTCCCCCGCCAGGTATCCGGGCGTCGGGGGCAGATCGTGCGTGTTTACCGTCGACAATGCCAAGTGCCGGTACCTCTCCGGAGCGAGGAACTGTCCATATTCGTCCTTCTCGAACCACATGATGGAGGTTCCCAATACCCCCCGATCAGCCAAGTAATCCCGCACCCACGGCTCGACTGTCCCCAAGTCCTCCCCGATAACGATTGCTCCCGCCCGGTGCGCCTCCAGTAACAACACACCCAACATGGCCTCGTGGTCATAGCGCACGTAGGTGCCCTCCGCAGCGCCCAGGCCCTCAGGAATCCACCACAGACGGAACAAACCGATAATGTGGTCCACCCGCAAGGCGCCCGCGTTGGCCAATACCGTCCGGGCCATGTCCCGCAACGGCTGATACCCAGTGCGAGCCAACTCTCCCGGATGCCAAGGCGGCTGGTTCCAGTTCTGCCCCAACTGGTTGTACATGTCCGGTGGCGCCCCCACCCCGATGCCCTTGGCAAACGCATCCGGCATCGTCCACACGTCGGCGCCGTTTGCGTGCACCCCCACCGCGAGGTCCGCCATGAGCCCCAACCGCATCCCGGCGTCTTTCGCGACCTGCTGCGCCTGTTGCAACTGCTGCGTAGCAATCCACTGCAGCCAAATGAAAAACTCAATACGGTCAGCGTGCTCCACCCGCGCGGCGCTAATCCCCGGGGCTTCAATGTTCGCCAGCTCCGTCGGCCAATCCTCCGCCGACTTGCGGGCCTCAACCAAAGCGCACCACAGGCCCCAATCTTCCAAAGGCTGGCCACCCCGGCGCCGGAAACGCGCAAATTCTCGTTGCCGCCCTGCCGAGCGCCCCGCCGCGAAGATGACGCTCAAAGCC
This sequence comes from Buchananella hordeovulneris, assembly GCF_001907235.1. Classification (GTDB taxonomy): domain Bacteria; phylum Actinomycetota; class Actinomycetes; order Actinomycetales; family Actinomycetaceae; genus Buchananella; species Buchananella hordeovulneris. Next base: position 144,596 of record NZ_MQVS01000003.1, on the reverse strand, counting down.
TCCAATTTTGCCGTCCAGGCCAAGTCCCGGTCGAGGGCGGCCGCGTCCCGGTTGCGGGCGCGCATCGCCAAGGCGAGAGAATCCACTCGCCGCCGCTGCCGCCCACTAAGAAGTGCATACTCAGTGATCCGGTCCGGCCGAATATAAAGGTGGGAGAGGAACTGACGCGAAACCGGGAGATAAGGTGACGGCGTCAGGGGTGCGACCGGTTGGCAGGCATGCATAGGGTTAATGAGTACGAAGTCAGCGCCCTCCTCGCCCACGAAAGAGGCGAAGTCGGCCAGATCAACATAGTCGCCCACCCCCCAGGATTCCTCCCCCCGCACGGAGTACATCTGCGACATCAGTCCCCAGGAACGCCCCGCGGGCAGTTCCATCCGGAACGGGGTAACGGCGAGCACGGCACGCGCCACATCGGCCCCCTCAACCGTGGCGACAATCTCGTGCCAACCGAGTGGCAGGTCCGGGGCGAGCTCAAAGGTGGCCCGCCCGACCAGCTGCCCGTCGACGTGGCGCGGCGGCACATACCTATCCAGCTGCGGGGCGTGCCGCACCCCACCATCCTCCAGCTCCACCCGCAGAGTCACGCCAGCGCCGTGGGGCACGTGGACGGCCAGCTCGTAGTTATAGCCCGCGCGCATCACCACGCTCGGCGGCAAAGTCAACCGCCAGGGAGCGATATCCCGTTCCCAACGGGCCTTGGCCACGGCCTCGTCAGAGGTGGCGTCGACCCCGAGCGCCTCCAGCACCGCTACCAGGGCCGCAGGCGAGACCATTCGATGGTTGCCCGAGTAGTCCCAAAACTCCGTAGCTACGCCGCACTCGTAGGCCAAACCGCGCAACGCATCAACATCATTGGGGGTGACAACTTCGGAGGCCTGCATGTTTATCCGTTCTCGTAAGGAATGTCGCTGCGGCCAAGTTTGCCACTTTTCGGTGCCGGTCCGCGCACCACACCTTACTGGGAAGGCCGCAGTTGAGCTCCAGCGTCCACAATCGCCTGCGTGACCTCGTCTGTCTCCACCCCCAGGATGACCTGCACCACATCACCGGATTGCACGAACGCCTTGGAGGATTCCCGCAGCATCCGGCAGTCCACCGCCCGTTGATCGCGCACGGTCACCCGAATCCGGGAAATACACGGCTCGACATCCACGACGTTGCGCAAACCCCCCAATGCCGACAGAACCTCCCCGGCTTTCCCTGAAATCATCATCCCCCTACCCATTCGTTCGTCCGGAATACATACACAGCCGATAGCATACCGCACGACGGTGGCATGCGTCACAGATGCAGGTTCGCAAGGGCACTGGCCTGAGTCCCTGCAATAGCCGACCACAACAGGCACAATTGGGACATCCCACAGCAAGGAGGACCAGGTGAACCAGCACGCCGAGAACGCGCAGATTGACGGAATTGGGGTCAGCCCGGGCTTGGTCGTCGGCCCGGTAGCGCATATGGGGGAAGGGATTAAGGAACCAAGCGCAACGGTGCGTTACGACGGCGACCCCGAACTCGCCCGCGAGCAAATAGCCCAAGCGGCGGCCGCCACGAAGGCAGGGCTGGAAGCCATGGCCGAGCGTGCATCCGGAGAGGGGCGCGCCGTGCTAGAGATGACGGCCCAGATGGCTGGGGATAAGTCCTTGATCAAGAACGCCGCCAAACTGGTGGCCAACGAGAACCTGACCCCGGCGCGTGCTGTGTGGCAGGCGGCTCTGGCCATCGGGGAACAGTTGGAGTCGCTCGGCGGCTACATGGCTGAACGCACCCGCGACGTTGCGGACGTGCGCGACCGCATCGTCGCCCGCCTCACCGGGCAGGATTTGCCCGGTATCCCCGACCTGCCCGAGCCCTTCGTGCTAGTGGCGCGTGACCTCGCCCCGGCCGACACCGCCCTGCTCGACCCGGAGAAAGTCATCGGCATCGTCACAGCCGAGGGCGGCCCCACCTCCCACACCGCGATCCTCGCCCGGGACCTCGGGATCCCGGCAATCGTCGGCGTCGGCGGGGCGGCGGCAGCCACGCTGCCCAACGGCACCTACGTGCTGGTGGACGGCTCCAAGGGCACCGTAAAAACAAACCCGAGCGTCGAAGACATGGAGCGCGTCGCCGCCCTGAAGGGGATAAAGCGCACCTTCTCCGGCAAGGGCCTGACCAAAGATGGGCATCACGTGCAGCTGCTTGGCAACGTCGGCGACGCGGCCTCCGCGAAGGCAGCCGCGAGCGCCGGAGCCGAGGGGGTCGGGCTGTTCCGCACCGAGTTCGCCTTCCTCGACAAGGCCGAAGAGCCCAGCCACGCCGAACAGGTGGCTGCCTACCGCGCGGTCTTTGCAGAGTTCCCCGGGAAGAAGGTGGTGGTGCGCACGCTGGACGCCGGTGCGGACAAGCCCCTGCCGTTCGTGACGGATTATGAGGAAGAAAACCCGGCACTCGGGGTGCGGGGCTTCCGCACCGCGAAAACCCACCCGCACGTCTTGACCAACCAGTTGGCGGCCCTGGCTGCGGCGGCAAAAGAAGAACAAGCCGACGTCTGGGTCATGACGCCGATGATCGCCACTTTGCCGGAAACAGAGCAGTTCATCGAGCTGTGCAGCCAGGTGGGGCTGACGACCGCCGGGATCATGATCGAGGTGCCGAGCGCGGCCCTGACCGCCGACCGGCTGCTGGCCAAGGCCCAATTCGCGTCGATTGGAACCAACGACCTGACGCAGTACGCGATGGCTGCCGACCGCATGCTTGGCTCGCTGGCGGAATTGTCGACCGTGTGGCAACCAGGTGTCTTGTCGTTGATTGCCGCCACCTGCGAGGGCGGCCGCAAGAACGACCGGCCCGTCGGGGTGTGCGGCGAGTCTGCCGCGGACCCAGCGCTGGCGGTAGTGCTCGTCGGACTGGGGGTGAAGTCCCTGTCCATGACGTCGCGCGCTCTGCCTGACGTGGCCATGGTGTTGGAATCCTTGACGCTTGCCGAGTGCCAGCACATTGCCCAGGTGGCGTTGCAGGCGGCCGACGCCGAGCACGCCAAGGCGGCAGCCCGCGCCCTCATTCCTGTCCTTGAAGAACTGGGCCTATGACTCGGGTTTTACCGGTCCAGGCGGGACTTACCGAGCCTTTGGCCTCCGTGCTGCGGGTCTTGCAGCTGACCCCTGCCGCCACGCCGCCCGCCGCGGAGGCGAGCGGCGTGCGCCCGGTGGGGCTTCCGACTGATGCATTCACCGCCACCTCGCTGCCGCAGGTGGGGGGACGGGTGTACGGCGGACAGGTACTGGCGCAGGGCCTGCTGGCTGCCGCGGCCACGATCGTGGAGGACGCTGACGGCCCGCGGCTGCCCAATTCGGTGCATGCGGTCTTCCTGCGCCCAGGGGAGCTGGACCAGCCGATTACCTTGGAAGTCGAACGGTTACACGACGGCCGCAGTTTCACGCGCCGCCGCACCCACGCCCTACAGGGCGGCGAGCCGATCCTGTCGATGATCACCTCGTTCCAAGAGACACAACCGGGGCCGTCATTTGCGTTGACGGCCCCGGAGGTGCCGGGGCCGCAGGAGCTGACCAGCGCGCTGGAGATCTTCCGCACCATCGACCATCCGGTAGCCAAGTTCCTCGGCAAGACCGCGGCCTTCGATACCCGCCACATCGACGAGGCCCTGTACGTGCGCCACAGCTGCCCACCTGCCACCAGCCAGGCACTGTGGATGCGCCCGCGCGGGCAGGTGCCGCAGGGGTTGGGTCAGACCGTGGCCCGGGCCCTGATGCTGTACGCCTGCGACCAAATCATGCTAGAACCAGTGCTGCGGGGACACGGGTTGGGCTGGCTGGCGCCCGGGCTGTCGCTCGCCACCCTGGACCACGCCATGTGGTTCCACCGCGACATCGACATCACCGACTGGCACCTGTACGTGCAGTCGGCACCCTCTGCCGTGGGGGGCCGGGGCCTGGGCCGGGCCGAGGTGTTTAACACTGCTGGGCAGCATGTGGCCAGCATCGCGCAGGAGGGCATGGTGCGGGTGCCGGGCGACGATGCCGCCCACGTCGAGCGCGCCAACTTCCTGGAGGGATAGCTGCGCAGACGGGTGGGGGCCGAGCAAGTGCTCGGCCCCCACCCGTCTGGTGGACCTAGTCGCGCGTCAGGCGCCGGTGGGTCACCCGGTGGGGACGAGCCGCCTCCGGGCCCAGCCGCTCGATCTTGTTGGCTTCGTAGGCCTCGAAGTTCCCTTCGAACCAGTACCACTTGGCGGGGTTTTCGTCGTCGCCCTCCCAGGCGAGGATGTGGGTGGCGACCCGGTCGAGGAACCAACGGTCGTGGGTGACTACGACGGCGCAACCGGGGAACTGGAGCAGCGCGTTCTCCAGCGAACCGAGGGTCTCGACGTCAAGGTCGTTGGTTGGCTCGTCCAGCAGCAGCAGGTTGCCACCCTGCTTCAGGGTCAACGCCAGGTTGAGGCGGTTACGCTCCCCACCGGAGAGCACGCCTGCCGGCTTCTGCTGATCGGCGCCCTTGAAACCGAACGCCGAAACGTAGGCCCGGGACGGCATCTCCACCTGCCCGACCTGAATGTGGTCCAGGCCGTCGGAGACGACCTCCCACAGGGTCTTGTTCGGGTCGATGCCTGCACGGGTCTGGTCGACGTAGCTGACCTTGACCGTCTCCCCGACCTTCAGCTCTCCGCCGTCCAGGGGCTCCAACCCCACCATGGTCTTGAACAGGGTGGTTTTGCCGACCCCGTTGGGGCCAATCACGCCGACGATGCCGTTGCGCGGCAGCGAGAAGGAAAGCCCGTCGATTAGCACCCGGTCCCCAAAACCCTTTTTGAGGTCGGTGGCTTCCAGTACCACGTTGCCCAAGCGCGGGCCCGGCGGGATCTGAATCTCCTCAAAGTCGAGCTTGCGGGTGCGCTCGGCTTCGGCGGCCATTTCTTCGTAGCGGGCCAAACGGGCCTTGGACTTAGCCTGGCGGCCCTTGGCGGACTGTCGGACCCACTCCAGTTCCTCCGCCAAGCGCTTGGCGAGCTTGGCGTCCTTCTTGCCCTGGATCTCCAGGCGGGCGGCCTTCTTTTCCAGGTAGGTCGAGTAGTTGCCCTCGTACGGGTAGAGGCGCCCCCGGTCCACTTCGGCGATCCAACCCGCGACGTGGTCCAGGAAATAGCGGTCGTGCGTCACCGCGATGACAGCCCCCGGGTAGGAAGCCAAGTGCTGCTCGAGCCACAGCACGCTTTCGGCGTCCAGGTGGTTGGTGGGCTCGTCCAATAGCAGCAGGTCCGGGGCCTCCAACAGCAGCTTGCACAGGGCCACCCGCCGCCGTTCACCTCCCGAGAGTACCTTGACGTCGGCGTCCGGGGGCGGGCAACGCAACGCGTCCATAGCCTGCTCTAGGCGGGAGTCCAGCTCCCAACCGTCGTGGGCGTCGATGTACTCCTGCAGCTTGCCCATCTCGTCCATGAGCGCATCGAAGTCCGCGTCCGGGTCCGCCATCTGCTCGGAGATCTCGTTGTAGCGATCGAGCTTGGACTTCAGTTCGGCGACGCCCTCCTCGACGTTGCCGAGTACGGTCTTTTCCTCGTTCAGCGGCGGCTCCTGCTGCAGGATCCCGACCGTGTAGCCCGGGGTGAGACGGGCCTCCCCGTTGGAGGGCGTCTCCAACCCGGCCATGATCTTCAAGATCGTCGACTTCCCGGCCCCGTTAGGGCCGACCATGCCGATCTTTGCTCCCGGCAGGAACATCATCGTCACGTCGTCGAGGATCACCTTGTCCCCGTGCGCCTTGCGCGCCTTAATCATCGAATAGATGTACTCAGCCACGATTGCCTTTCGCTCCAGGGCCATTTACCTGCTGCCTAGGTTAGGCCACCGCCGGGCGCAATCCCACCGCCGCGACGCGTGAGATGCCTGGCGCGAGCATTGCCCGCTCCGACGCGGGTTCCTAGAAGGGGGCCAGCTCGTAGGCCCGCTCGCTGTGTTGCGCCTGTGAGGAGGAAGGCGAGGCATCCTGCGGGGCGGAAGCCGCGTCGTCGGGCTGCGACTGGGGGGCCGTGAGCTCCCACGGGTCGGCGGCGTTCTCGGGGCCCACGGCCGCTGCGGGTGGGGCGTCGATATGGGTGGCGGCCTCCGCCTCCGACAGTTCGCGTCGGTCGACCTTAGTGAAGGTGACGATGCCGCGCCGCAGCTCCACCCCCACCGAGTGGGCGTGAATGACGTTGGCAAAGCCCCGCGAGCCGTCCTTGCGCACGAATTCTTCCGTGGACAGGCGACCGCGCACGATCACCGGCATGCCGCGCCTAATCGACCTGCCCACGTCGAAAGCCAAGTCCCGCCAGACCTTGCAGGTGACGAACTCTGAATTGCCTTCCCGCCACCCGTCCGCCGTCCGGAATCTGGGCGTAACCCCGATCCGAAAGTAGGCGAATGGGGCCCAATCGGGGCTTTCGCGCAGCACGGCGTCGCTGGCGACGTACCCGTGCACTGTGACCTCGAACGCATCAAACATGGTGCTCTCCTTACTCCTCCTGCCTCCGGTGGACAAACCCCACTGTCTGCCGCTGTCCGCTACCACACAAACGTCGGCCGCCGCCTGTGGATGACACTCCGTTGTGCCACCCACTGGGGATACCAAGAGGGTGGCTTCGTGGGGCAGCGGAAGGCGGTACGATGCTGCCCGAGCCCCCATAGCTCAATGGATAGAGCATCGGCCTTCTAATCCGCAGGTTGCAGGTTCGAGTCCTGCTGGGGGCACCACCGCATGCTCTTACAGTGACAAACCACAGGCGCAGCAGGGCCAGCTACCCCTTTTCCGCCCTCGTGTCGCTGACACAAATAGGGGCCACACTGCCCGGCGTTTTCCCAGTATTTCTTGCCCTCGGCGGCAATAATGGCTAGGTAATCTTCGGCATGCCCCTGACGCTAAGGAAGGCGGATAACTGCATGACTGAGAAGCATGGCCTCCCCAGCGATCTGCCGCGCCCCGCTGGCATGTCCATGCCCCTGCCACCCCCCACGCAGTCGCCCACCCCGCCTCCGCTCCCCCACCCCGACTCCGCTGCCGTCTCACTGCCGCCACCGAGTAACGAGCCGGTACCTGCCCCTCCCTCGCAGACACCGCCGCCTGCCGCGGCTATTCCTGACGGCACTGCGGCTGCCGCGCCTGCAGCCAAGGCGGATTCCACGGCGCCTGCTAGCACGCCACCAAGGGTGGGGCGTGCGCCAGTGGTCTCGGTCGTGACGGCGGGTATCGAAACCATCGCCGTCACCGAAAAACTCCTGATGGGACCGCCGCGCCCCAATCCCCGACACCCTCGCGCCAGGACGCAGGCAGGCGCCCCTGGATCCGCCACCCCGCGCGCGGGGTCTGCCGAGTTTACCGAGCGCCTCCCCACCGGTCGCCCGGTGCGGCACCCACAGCACCCAATCACCCGCCCCAAGCCGCGCGGGGCCACCACCGCCGAAGGAGCTGCCAAAGAGAGCTCCGCCGAGTTGACCGAGCGCCTCCCCATCGGCCGCCCCTCGGCCCATCCGCAGCACCCCGCCCCGGGGATGGAAACGTCTACGCCTGTGCCTTTACCACCACCGTCTGGCCAGCCGGAGCGTCCCCACACCGAGGCCTTGCCGCTGCCCGCCCCCGATGATTTGCCTGGCGCTATTCCGGCCGCCCAGGAATCAGTTGCGGCCGCTTTGCCGTCCCTGCCTCCCCCTGCCGGGGCGACAGAACCAGGAAGTGCTGCCGCCCCGCCGACGCCCCAGCAAGCAGAAACTGTCTCCGCTTCCCTCCGGGCCAGCCAGCTATCCGTCGATACGCCACCACCGGCGGAGGCCGAGGGCCCCGGTGAAGGAGCTTCAGCGGAGGCACAGCGCGAAGGGGACAACGGGAAGGTAGAGGAACCCCACTCCCCTGCGCCAGAACCAACCGGCTTCTGTGCCACGGAGTGTGAGACCATACCCGCGTCCGCAGCTGTGCCGAAGGCGGGCCCTGAAGATGCTCCGCGACCGGCGACCGCGCTGGAAGTGGAACCTGGACCCACACCCAAAACTGAACCTGAGCCGGAACCGGAACCCGCATCCGAACCAGAACCGGAACGCGAACCCGAACCTGAGCCAGAACCAAAGGCCGAGCTCGAACCCGCATCCGAACCGGAACCTGAACCTAGTCTGTCGCTTCCCCCTGGCCAAGAATCCTCCCTCGCTCTTCCGCTAAAGAACGAAGACGATGCCGCAACTGAGTTGGCAGATTCGACGACACCCGCTAACCACATGGAAGCAGCAGACGGGGATGACGAGGGAACCTATGGTTCCCTGGCCACCGAGACCGCGGGAGGGATAATCGCCGAGGCGGAGGGACCGGCCGCGTCTGCCGCCACAGGCGCAGCAAGTGCCGAGCCGGAAGGCTTACCCGCGAGCGCTTCTCTGCCGGACAACCTTTCCGGCGGAGATACCCAGGACACGGAGAAGGCCCGCGCCGTTGAGCTGCAAGCAGGGGCGCACGTTGAGACAGAGCCGGAGTCCAAGGCAAAACCGGAGGCTGCGGAAGAGCAGCAAGCGGAACCCGAGGCGGAACCCGCACCCGAGCCGGAACCCGCACCAGAAACCGAAGCGGAACCCGAACCCGAACCGGAACCCGAGGCGGAACCCGCACCCGAGCCGGAACCCGCACCAGAAACCGAAGCGGAACCCGAACCCGAACCGGAACCCGAGCCGGAACCCAAACCCGAGCCGGAACCCGAGCCGGAACCCGCATCCGAGCCGGAACCCGCACCAGAAACCGAAGCGGAACCCGCACCCGAGCCGGAACCCGCATCCGACGCCCCGTTGCTGACAATAGTCCCTGCCTCGCCCGCACCCACGGACACTGTCCCACCCGCTGCAGACACGGTCTTGACGATCACCGCCCCAGCCCCAAAACCAGCAGCTTCCGCCCCGGCGGCAGAAGCACCGGCGGGCCGCCGAAAGTTCTCGGTGCGACGCCTACGGCGCCCGGTAGGCCCATGGACCGCCAAACCACCGGTGCCCCCGGAATCAGGAGAATCGGATTCCGACACGGTGCCCGGCGCTAGTGGGGCGACGCCGGTGGCTAGTCCCTACCCATACCCGGCGAGTGTGACGGGGGCACCCGCCGCTGATCAGGCTCTCGCCCGGGCGGGGCTGCGGCCGTTCTCCGTCAAGTCGCTGCGCTTGCCTGCAACCCCAGACACCGCGCGGGTGCGGCGACCGAGCGTACCCGTCCACCCCAGCGCCCCCGTAATCCCACAACCGAGTTCGCCTCGACCAGGTCGGCCCCCGCTGGGTCCTGCGGCGCGGCGGCCGGACAATCGCCCTCTCAAGCCGCTGCTTCCCGGCGAGGCGGAGACGGACCAGGCCACCCCCAGCTCACCTACCCGGCGGCAGTGGGGAGGGCGAGTCCTCGCCGTCCTGGCACTGGTGGGGGCGGCCGTGGGGGTCATGTACCTACTGGGGTGGTTCGGCAACTCGACCGCCGCAGTGGACCCGCGCGATCTCGCCGTCGGCGACTGCGTGCTGGCTGATCCCACGACCGGTGGCTCCAGTCAGGTCGACTGCACCGCTGACCACCATTGGGAAGTCGTCTTCTTGACGGAGGTCTCTGGTACGGCGCTCCCGGACAACAACAAGCTCAGCAAGTGGGCGGAGGAAACCTGCATGGCGCCGTTCGCCGACTATGTGGGTCAGTCCTATCCGGACAGCGACCTGGCACTCAGCTGGCTCGCCCCCACGGCCGAACAGTGGCGCGACGGCAGCCGCACGGTGGCGTGCGTCGTCGGCACGGGAACCACGACGCCGCAGCAGGGCTCGCTGCGACAAGGCACCAACTAGCTAGATCAGGAAGCCGAAGAGGTCGGAGTCGGCCGGGATCTCCTCCACATGCAGTGGGCTCGCGTCCATACGGCGCCGCAGCTGGGTGATGTCGGCGGGGTCGGCCAATTCGATCCCGACGAGGGCCGGGCCGGTCTCGCGGTTGTTCTTCTTGGTGTACTCGAACAGGATGATGTCCTCGTCAGCCGACAGCACGTCATCCAAGAAGTGGCGCAGCGCCCCCGGCTGCTGCTGGAAAGCGACAAGGAAGTAGTGGCGCAGACCCTGGTAGCGGGCGGCCCGCTCGGCGATCTCGTCGTAGCGGGATAGGTCATTGTTGCCGCCCGAGACTACAGCCACCACCGCTCCGGTCGGGGTGTGCGGCAAGCCGATGCGCAGCGCGGCCGACGCCAACGCCCCGGCCGGCTCAGCGATGACCCCTTCGGAGTGGTAGAGGTCCAGCAGCTCCGAGCACACCGCCCCTTCCGGCACGGTGACGAAGTCGAGGTGCAACTCCCGCACGATCTCAAAGCTGCGCTTGCCGACGCGCGCCACCGCCGTGCCATCCACGAAGGTGTCTACCTTCGGTAGCAACGCCGGGTGACCGGCGGCCAGCGCCGCCTGCATGGAAGCCGCACCTTCGGGCTCGACCCCCACGACCCGCACCTGGGGTTGATTCTCGGCGAACCAGGCGGCGATACCGGCCAGCAGCCCCCCGCCCCCGACGGGTACGAGTACCGTGTCTAGTTCCTGGTCCCCGAGCGCAGCAACGATTTCGGGGGCGATGGTGCCCTGCCCGGCAATGACGAGGTCGTCGTCGAAGGGGTGTACCCACACCGCGCCCGCCTCGATGGCGTGCAGCTGCGCTTGGGCGCTGGCAACGTCGAAAGTCCCGTCGACAATGACTTGATCGACCCAGCCGCGCCCGATCTCGGCGATGCGGTTACGTTTTTGGCGGGGCGTGTTGGAGGGCAGGAAGATGCGGCCGTCGACCCCCAGCTCGCGGCAGGCGTAGGCCACCCCTTGGGCGTGATTGCCTGCGGAGGCCGCCACCACCCCCTTGGTGCGCTCGGCCGCAGGCAGCGCGGCAATCGTGTTAAATGCGCCACGAACTTTGAAGGAGCGGCACACCTGCAGATCCTCGCGTTTGAGCAGCACTGGGAAACCGTGCAGGTCGCTCAAGCGCTCGGATGGCTCTAACGGCGTGTGCTTGAGCACTCCGCGCAGGCGGGAACGGGCACCAGCAAAATCGAGGGGCACGGGTTTTCCTTTCCGCAACGGAGCTTTGCCGCGCTCAGGATACGTCTTGGCGGCCAATGTCGCAGTTTCGTCCAGCGGTCCTATGCTGACTGCATGAACTTGGACAACGAACCTTTGGTGTGGATTGATTGCGAGATGACAGGGCTGTCATTGCGCGACGATGCATTGATCGAGATCGCGGTGGTCGTCACCGACTCCGAGTTGGTGCCCTTGGCGCCGGGCCTGAACTTCGCGATCACTCCCCCACCGGAGGCGTTGGAGCAGATGGACGATTTCGTGCGCAACATGCACACCAAGTCGGGGCTGCTGGAGGTGGTGGCCTCCCAGGGGCGTCCCCTGGCCGAGGTTGAGGCTGAGGTGCTGGACTACGTTAAGCGGTTCGCACCCGTACCGCGGAAGGCGATCCTGGCGGGAAACTCGGTCCACACGGATAAGGCGTTCCTGGACCGAGACATGCCCACGTTGATGGAGCACCTGCATTACCGCATCGTCGATGTGTCCTCCGTTAAGGAGTTGGCGCGCCGCTGGTACCCGAAGGCCTACTATGCGGCCCCGAAGAAGGCCGGGGGGCACCTGGCGATGGCCGACATTCTGGAGTCGATCGACGAATTGGCCTACTACCGGGCGGTGCTCTTCCCGCTGGAGCAACCGCGCACGGGGGCGTGCCGCCGGGCCGCAGCGGCCGTGGCCGGGGCAGCCGCCCGGGCGCTGGCAGCGGGCGGCCCGGCGGCGGAGGCCGCAGGTGCGGGCGCGGTGGCCGGGGACCAGGGGGAGCAAGTCGGCGCAGACGCCGCCGGGGCGGAGGCCGCCCCAGCGACAGGGGCTGCCACTGCTGGCACCCCGAGGCGGATTGACTAGCCCGACCCTGATTTATGGGGTGTCTGCTGGCATAACCACCTCCCCCTGCTGCGGACAGATTGGCCGTGGTGGAAAATGTGGGCGGGCAGACAGTCCACGGATTTTAACTCTGCGGCAAAACCCGCTATTGTTAGCTCTCGTTGCGCCGCAAGGTGCACATGGTGGGCATAGCTCAGTTGGCAGAGCGCCTGGTTGTGGTCCAGGAGGTCGCGGGTTCAAGCCCCGTTGCTCACCCGGGTGGGGCCCGGACCGACAGGTCCGGGCCCCTTTTGCTTGCCTTCCCCCTATTCGACTCTCCCGGGCCGGTGGCACCGCGCACCGGACCGCGTGGCGCGCCGCCTCGCGCCCTAGTTGGCTACTGGGAGGCGCTATCCGCCATATAGGTGGTGTCAGATGCTCGCGGTACTCGTGACCGGGCCAGAGACGGCTCAGACACGTCGGACGAGTTCGGCAGCTCACTGGGCAACCACCAGTGAACTTGACCGACCGCCCGCCTCGACGATGATCGAGGCAGAGGACAGTGCAGCCATCAGCCGGGCGCGGACGATGATCCGGTGCCGAGTCGGAACGATGCCGGGCGGAACCTCGCTTACGAGAAGACCGACATCAGCGACGCAATCAAGCAGGTCGCGATGGCCGACGGGGTACGGACGATCGACTCCGTTGGCGAGGATGGCGATCGTGTCGCCACCCGCCGCGAGGGCTGCCAGGTGTGACGCGCTTTCTGCCTCCCGCAACGACAACTCGTTCGTCTGTGTCAACGGAACTAGCGAGTTCCCGAGCCGCGTAGTCGCCGTAGGACGCGCATGCCCGAGCGCAGGTGATCGTGACGAAATCGCTCATCGTACGGGAGAGGAAGGATGACGCGCCGCGAGTCCAAAGCAGGTAGGGCGCAACTTCACCAAGATAGTCGAAGGCGGTAGGCCAGTCGCTATCGCCTGGGAAGAGTGCTCGAACCCCCGATTGCTGCATCTGGTCGATACGCCCCGTCAGTTCCTTCACACCTGGCACTCTGAGGCGGTCGCGCCAGACCTACGCGTCTACGGAGCTCAGCCCCACCACCGCACCGTCGCGTTCAGCGAGCCAGAGCGTCTCGACTGCTCCGAGCCTGGAAAAGATGCATCCCGTCACCGGGTCATTGGGCTCGACGAGCAAGGACAGCGCAACCCTCGCGGTGCGCTCGTCGCTCGCGACATCACTCAACCTGGCCATCATCGGCTCCTCTCGGTGCTCGTTACCGACGGGGTGCGCGAACCGAGCCTCACGGACACCCACCCTGCTCAGCGGTCCTCTCCCGCGTGAGGCGACACGGGTGCAGCTACAGAGATTCACCCGGCGGACTCCGAAGAACGACCTATTCGCGGGAGCGTCCGCGTGGCGAACCACGAGGTGATCTGTAACGGGTACTATCCGTAACATGAAGCGTCTAGGCAACCTGAGTGACGTGGGGCTCACCGAGCTTGATCGCGCATTGCGCCATGAACGCCTACGCCGCCGCGAGGCATGGCGAGGTTGCGAGCACTGCGACCAAGCGTTCCTCGGACGAGGTGATGCTCGCTTCTGCTCAGCCCGCTGCCGTGTTGCCGCACACCGGGCGAGAAAGGACTCCAATGACTGACAGCCTGCGTGTCATCGGGTCACGCCGATACGGCACCCTCTCACCATTGCGATACCCCGGCGGAAAGGCTGCGCTCGCTGGCTTCTTCGCTGACATTATCGACATTCTTGGCATCAAGGACGCCCGCTACATCGAACCCTACGCCGGAGGTGTGGGCGCAGGGATCGCGCTTCTGCGCGAGGGCATCGTCCAACACCTAGTAGTCAACGACATCGACCCAGCCGTCCACGCCTTCTGGAAGTCCGTCGTTGGCAACAACGCAGAGTTCGTGGAAATGGTCGTGTCAACGCCACTCACAATCGACGAGTGGCAACGCCAGCGGGAGATATATCGCTCACGGGACGAGCGCGATGCACTGCGCCTGGGCTTCGCTTTCTTCTTCTTGAATCGAACCAATCGCTCCGGGATTTTGAACGCCGGCGTTATCGGTGGTCAGCGTCAGGAGGGAAAGTACAAGATTGATGCACGATTCAACCGGCTGACACTCGTCGAGCGGTTGACTGCGATCGGTGCTCTAGCGGATCGAATCACGGTCTCTGATCTGGATGGCCGAACTGTGATCCAGCGGTACTCTCACGATGACCGGTCATTCATGTACATCGACCCGCCCTACGTGCAAGCAGGCTCCCAACTCTATCTCAACGCCTTCGACGGAAGAGACCACAAGGCACTCTCGACGATCGTCAACTCCGTTGAAAGTGCACATTGGTTGATGACCTATGACACAGCCCCGCTGATCGAAAAGCTGTACCGAGATCAGTTCCAGTGCCAACTGGAACTCACCTATTCCGCCAGGTATCCGGGACAGGCGGAGGAGCTGCTCGTGGCGTCCCCCTCGGTCGCGCGGGCGATCAAGTCGTTGCAGACGACGCCTGCGATGACGGGCGCAACAAGCGCCTAAGCAGCGGGTTCACGACTCTCCACGCCTTGCGAACGTCATCCGCACTCACGGAAGCATCGGCACTATGAGCGATGAGGTTGAACCACTGGATCGATCCGTGCTTGTGCGCATTACCCGATTGGATTGCACTAATGCCTGACTTGAGCGACTTCTCTTGTCCATAGGCCTGCACCACGCGCTTGAATACATCGCTCAACTGACCAGTGGCGGGGGTTGGAGACTCCTCGAAATGGACCTTGATGGTGGTCTCCAGCACTGAGCGCATGAGGATCGCGGCCGCGATAGGGAAATTGGAGAGGCTGATCTTGCGCAACTCGAAGTATCGCAGCTTGAGATTCAGCGGCGCGTTCTCGTAGTCCAACCCCGACAGATCAAGCGTGTCCTTAGTGTCTGGATGGTTGGGCCCACGGCTGCCCGTGCCGCCAGGAGGGCCGGGTGGGTTCGGAACAGCACCACTTCTGCCAGTGTTGGAGCCACCCGGCGCGCCGGACGCGCCGCCTTGGGATGGCCCGGATGGCGTCGGTTGCGCGGGAGGAGTTGGCGCCGCTGGTTGGACCGGAGGCGCAGTCGATACGCCGTTGAGGCGATCCACCAGGGGCTGATAGTCCTGGCTGCGCTTCTTGAACTCTGGTGAGCGTGTGTTGAGACGGCCTGCGCGGAACTCGCTAACGAGGTACTCCAAAGCGCTGAGCTTCTTCTTCGGCAACTTCGAAGCGATCTTCTCAGGTGTCGAGGCCCGCGGCAGAAGCATGCCGTCCTTGTCGAACTCCACGCCGATCGCGGAAGCAATCTCCTTGCGCCGGTAGGCGTACTCGAAGGCTGACATCGCCAGGTCGTCACTCGCGTCGTACTGCCGGAGGGTGTGATCGGAAAATGGCGCTGCGCTGAGGAAGCGTCGCATGACGGCCATGCGCATGAACCTGGTAACCTCGACGTCGGGGTACTGTGCCTTCACATCGTTGACCGTAGTCTGATCGTCGACGAGCGAATAGTAGAAGGTTGCCTGCTGATCGCGGCTCCAGCGCCTCTTTGAGATACCGGTGTGCAACCTCGCGACGTGGGGTGCAGCCGTCGCCCGGTCGGGAGCGACGATGACACGGATTCGTTCGGGGAGATTCTCCGCCTCCACTGCGTATCGCTTCAGCAGCGCGCGAATCTCTGCCTCATGGCCGGGCACGATCGTCGGGTCCTGGAGCGCCTTGAGCGCGCTGACTCGCCGGTTGCCTTCCAGCACGGTGTATGGGGAGCTACCGCCGGACGCCGATGCCGACGTCACGATCGGGACTTCGTTGTCGAAGTAGCCATCACGGAGGATTAGGCGCGCCGCTCCGAGGACGTCCTCGGATGCAAACAGGTACTTCAGCGCACCTGCTTCATCGTCGCGGCGCGTCGGTATGCGGTAGTTCTCCAGGTCGAGAAGGAGCTGGTCGAGGTCGACCTCAACTATCGGTAGCTGCTCGTAAGCCATATCCAACCCTGCTCTCGTGCTCCGTCCGGCGACCCACGCCCTCGGTGCCGAACTGGCGAGAGCAGTCGTTCGTCTCCAACGGTAGCCGCACACCTTGGTCTCCGGGCTGAGACACGTCGGGAGCGACGATGTCCGCCGAAGTCCTCTGGGTGATCAGCGGCCCAGAGCGGTGCTACGAACCGCCAGCAGACCCATCCGCAATGAGTCCAGCCTTGACCAGCGCCGCGCGTACGGTCTTGCGGTCCACGTCCATCCGGCGGTCAATCGCACGCATCGAGACGCCTGCTCGGGCTAGACGCACGGCCTTCTCGTCGATCCCCAACCCCAGCCGTCGGCTCGGCACGTTGCGGCGACGCAGGTGAGAGAACACCGTTGCGCGGTGGAGGCCGTACCTCTCAGCGAGCACCTTAACGCTTATCCCGACCAGGTAGTCGCCGACGAGCGCGTCCACCTCGGAGGCGGTGAGAAGAGTTTGAGCCATCTCGACAGTCCTCACAACAGGGCCACGATCATCCTTCGGAGCGGTATCCTGGGGACATTGAGAAACCTCGTAGACCCCACCGTCTAGGCGGTTGGGTCTGGTGACCATCTAGGGCGACTCCCATGCCCCCCCATTATGCTTACCAGCATGTTGTCCAAATTGCTTTCGTACAGGCGAGTACCCCCAGCAGCGCTGGCAGTGGGGGCTGGGCTGGCACAGCTGGCACTGGCTCGGGGGCGGCGCCCCAGCCCTGGGGCGCTATTGGCCGCTGGCGCATTGGCCACAGCTTCTGCGGGACTGATCTGGAGTTCCGTCGCCGCCTTCCGTAATGCAGGCACGACCGTGGATCCTTTGGCGGTGGAGCGGGCCGAGTCGCTGGTCACCACTGGTGTTTTCAATGTGACCCGGAACCCGATGTATGTCGGCATGGCAGGTTTCCTCCTGGCCCACAGCGTTTTACGACGTTCAGGGGCCGGGATTCTTCCTGTTGGGCTTTTCGTGGTTGTGCTCGACCAGCTTCAGATTCCCGCCGAAGAGCAAGCGCTGCGAACACGCTTTGGCCACGCATTCTCGGTCTACCGCCTTCGAGTTCCGCGTTGGCTGTCCCTAAACCCGGGCCAGTACCTCCGCTAGCTGCGCGGGCACCTGGGCCACCTCGGCCCCACCCGGGAGATCTTCCAGCAGCGCGGCCACCTCCTCGGGCTCAACCCCGGGCACCCGCAGCTGGTTCCCAGCGAGCAGCACGGGCAGCCCGGCGCGACGCAGACACCGGAAGGCCGCCCGCCAATCGGCAGCACTGACGAGCACCGCGGTACGCCGCCCGACGATGTCCCGCAGGCTTCCCTCTCCCGCCACCCGGCCGCCGCGCAGCAGCACCAGGCGGTCGCAGTGCCGCGCCTCCTCCATATAGTGGGTGGTCACGAGGATGCCGACGCCCGCGGCGGCCTCAGCCCGCAGGTCGCGCCACAGGCGGGCCCGCGCCAGGGGGTCCATGCCGGAGGTCGGCTCGTCCAACACGAGCAAGGCGGGGCGATGCAGGCGGGCGGCCAGGCAAGCCAGCTGCCGTTGCGTCCCGCGGGGCAGCTCCCGCACCGGACTCTCCGGCAGCCGGGCAACCCAGGCGCGGGCCGCGGCGGGCACCTGCACCCCCTGCACTCGCGCCACGAACGCCAGATTCTGTCGGGCCCCCAACTGCCCGGCCAATGCCAGCCCCTGAGCGACGTAGCCCAGGCGACGCCGCTCGGCCCAGCCGGGCGGGGCGCCGAGTAGCTGTGCTTCACCGCTGGTCGGTTGGTCTAGACCAAGCAGGATTCGCATGAGGGTGGACTTGCCCGCGCCGTTGCCGCCAATGAGGCCGACTATCTCGCCCGCCTGCACGTCGATGTCCACTTCCTGCAGCGCGGTGAAGCTACCAAAGCGGCGGGTGATGCCCCGGGCCCGCACCAGCACCTGCCCCGGCCGCGTGGCCACGTTGGAGCGCGGACGACTACTCTCGTCACGTTCCGCCCCTCCTCCGGCCACCGGAGCAGGTGTTGGCCCGGTATAGTCCCCCGCCCCAGCTGCCGCTCCGGTCGCCTCGCTCGCCGCCGTGCGCATCGTGTTCCCGGACTGGCCGCCATCCGCAACCCCAGGCCCCGCCACGCCCTGGCCGGCCTCTTCTTCGGCGTGCAGCGCGTAAGCTATGGCGGCGTTCTCCAGGTCGGGCACCTCCGTAGCCCCGGTGCCGACGGGCTGCCACCAGTACTGGCGCGCCCCACGTTGCCAACGCCAGCGGGCGGGCACGCCGGACGGCACGCCTTCCGCCCCGATCCCGCCCCGCACCTGGCCGGGGCTGGCGGCACACACCTCGGCCGGAGTGCCTGCGGCCAGGGTGCGCCCGGCGTGGAGGAGGAAGAGCTGGTGGGCCCGCTCAGCCTCGTCGAAGTAGCTAGTGGACAGAACCACGGCCGCCCCCTCCGCTGCCGCCGCGGCGATCAGGGTCCACAGTTGGCTGCGACTGGCGGGATCGACCCCCGTAGTCGGCTCGTCTAGGAGCAACAGCTCGGGGGCATGCAGGCTCGCCAGCACAAAGCCCAATTTCTGCCGCATGCCGCCGGACAGCTGCCGGGCCAGGCGGTCGCGAAACGGGGATAGCCCGGCGGCCTGCAGCAGGTCCGCGGTGCGGCTGGCCGAGGTGCCAACGCCGTGGATTCGGGACACAAATTCGAGATTCTCCCGCACCGTCAGGTGGGACCACCCCGCCCCGGTCGCAGCCTGGTAACCAAGCCGAACGCCGCTGGGCGGTCGCCACCGCTCCCCCTCGGCCAGGACCTGCCCGGCCAGCAGCCGCAGCACGGTGCTCTTGCCCGCCCCGGCGGCACCGACGAGGACGGTGACTTGTCCAGCCGGAAAGGCGCCTGCGAAGGCTGTCAGCGCCACCTGGCGACCGAAGCGGACGGTGGCGCCGTGCACGGCGATCACCGGGCACCACCGTGCGTGAGGAGCCAGCGCATGCGCACCGTCGCGGCCCCGAAGGACACGACCGCCATCGCCGTCAGGACGCCCACTGGCCAGGCCAGGTGGCCGACGGGGGCGCCGCGCAGCATAAGGCCGTGGGCGACCTCAATGAACCAGGTCAGGGGGAAACAGTAGCCGAGCGCCCGGATGCCAAGCGGCATGGCCTCCAGCGGAAAGACGAGGCCGGAGAGGAGCACCTGCGGCATCACGAACATGATGGCGCTTTGCACGGCTTGCCCGGTGGTGCCCGACACCGAGGAGACGAAGACCCCGATGCCGAGCACCAGGAAGCAAAAGACGACGGCGGTGAACGCGAAGAGGGCGAGGCTGCCGACGAACGGCACGTCGAACAGCACCCGGCCGACGACGGTGATGACGACCATGTCCGCGAGGGCCAACAGCAGGTAGGGGGTGATCTTGCCCAGGATGATGGCACTCGGCCGCAGCGGCATGACGGCGAGCTGTTCGAGGGTACCCGCCTCGCGTTCTCGCACCAAACCGATGGAGGTGATGATGGTACCCACGAACGACAGCACCAGGCCGATCAGGCCAGGGATCATGACCCAGGAGGTGCGCAGGTCGGGGTTGAAGTGGACGGTTAGCGGCAGCGCTCCCGCGGTGCCGAGCTCCGCCAGCCTCGCCAGGTCGGGGTCTGCCGCCAGGTGGGGGGCAAGGTCGGCCGCCAGCAGGCGGGCGAAGATGCCCTGGGCTGCTTCGGCGGCCAGCAAGCGGGCACCGTCGACGTGCACATGGCTGCGCATAGCCAGCGGGAGATGCGGATTGGCTGAGTCGGCGACAAACACGACGTCGGCCTCTTGCCGCTGCAGCAGGGGCACGGGGTCGGTGCCCGCCGGGTGCTGGCCGACGATGCGCAAACGCTCGGCGGCGCTGGGGTGGGCCTCCAGCTGGCGGGCGGTGCCCGCCGCGTCGGGCCCGACGACGGCGACCTTGAGTTGGGAGACATTCAGATTGGCCGCGTAGCCGAAAACGGTCAGCAGCACGACGGGCAGCGCCACTAGGAGCACGAGCGTCCGGCGGTCCCGGGCGAGCTCCCGGAACTCCTTGATGATCAGGGCGAGCATCCCCACCTCCATATTTCATCGACCAGTGAAATACACTGTAGCGCGTTTCCTCACTCAATGAAATAGGCTGGGGTGATGAAAAAAGAAGTGCAGTCTCCCGAACCCGGCGCCCGCCGCGGTCCCCGCGGCGGGCAACCCGACACCGCCATCCTGGCCGCCGCCCGCCAGGTCTTCGGTGCGCACGGCTACCAGGGGGCTTCCATCCGGCGGATCGCCCAGACGGCGGGGGTAGACAGCAAGCTCGTCCACTACTACTTCGGCAGCAAGGAAGAGCTGTTCGCCGCCGCCGTCGCCGATGCCTTCACCACCCTGGGGCTGCCCACGCTGCTGTTCTCCCCCACCGACACCGAGGCCTCCCCCGGCACCGCCTACGTCCACGCCGCCCTGAACGCCATAGAAAACCCCGAGCTCGGCCCGAGCTACCTGGCACTGCTGCGCGCCGTCGGCACCCACGAGCCCTCCCGCCAACTCCTGCTGCACGTGGCTCGCGAGGTTTTCCTCCCCCAATTGGTGGCGCACCTGCCCGGCCCGCACGCCACGGTGCGGGCGGGCCTGCTTGGAGCGCAGATGCTGGGCCTGCTGACGTCGCGCTACATCCTGGGTATGTCGCCCCTGGCAGAGCTGCCGATTCCCCAGGTGGCGGCGCTTGTTGGCCCCACTCTGGACCACTATCTGACCGGGAAGCTGCCCGGCCTGGATGGCGAACGCCCCGACCAGCGCCCCCACCGGGCCACCCGCCCCAAAGACCACCCCTAATCACCTCTCCCGGGCGGCCAGATGGTTGCCATCGGCGGCCACATCGGCGACATTGGTACTAACGCGCTATAGTGCCGCCGGGCCACACGCCTGGATCGAGGACTTGCCTGGCGGGTGGGGGCTACTGGGGTGCCCCCACCCGCAATCTTGCGCTCAGCCGGTCACCCGGGCCTGGCGAATGGCCTCCAGCACCACTTCGGGACGATCCAGCATCATGTTGTGCCCTGACCGGATCCGCACCTGCTTACCCCCCAGCAGTTCGGCGTACTGCGCCTGCTTAGCCAGCCACCCGCCACCAAAGAACGGTGCCCACGCCGTCAACATCACCGACTTGATCGGCGGCCACGGCAGTGCCTGCCGCATCTCCAAAAGCGCATTCGCCTGTTCGTTGTAGGCGGCCACCTCGGCTCCGGCCGCGCGCCGGGAGTGCGACGGATGCCGCTCGCGCCACTCCTTGCCGTGGAAGAACGCCAAGATCGGTTCGTAGGCGGGCTGCAGCCACCCCATGAAGCGATCCAGCAGCACGTGGTCGGTAGACAACGGCTCGAACTCCACGGAGCAGTCGACAAACACCACCGACTTGACCAGCTCCGGGTAGCGGCGCGTGAATGCCTCAGCATGGAAACCAGCCATCGAGTGGGCCGCCAACACCACGGGCTGCCCCTGGCCCGCCCGCTGGACGATGGCGTGCAGGTCCTCCACCACGTCGTCCAGGTGCGGCAGCCCGCCCTCCCAGGGAGTGCCCCCCATCCCGGCCCGGTCGTAGGCCACCACCCGGCCCGGCAGGGAGGGCAGCACCTCGCGCCACACCTCCACCCCCAGGCTCGCCCCGGCCAGCAGCACCGTGGTGGGCGTCTGCCCGTCCCGCCAAGCCACCCGCAGCTGGCGGGTACCGTTGCGCCATATCTCGTCACGCACGTTGTCCATGCCCCCTAGTTTGCTCCCTCCGCGCCCGCCGGGCGGTCAACGCGCCAAGCCAAATAGCCAGCCCAGGCTGTTGCCAGCAGTACCTGGCCCGCCTGCACGACGCCTTGGCCCAGACCAACCGTGACCTCCAGCGCAACCGATCCCAGCAGCGACAGCCCCAACAAGGCCCCAAATAGCAGCAAACGCCGGGCACTGCGCCGCTGCCCGCCCCGCCACCGGGCGAGCGCGGCGGAGGCGACACTGGCCACCAGCCCCGTCCCCACCGTGACCGATGCCACCACGTGCGGGAAATGGTCCATGCCAAATGGATTGGCCTGATAGGCCGCCGCGCAGAGCGGATCCAACGTGACAGCGCACGGCATCGC
Organism: Buchananella hordeovulneris; assembly: GCF_001907235.1. GTDB lineage: Bacteria > Actinomycetota > Actinomycetes > Actinomycetales > Actinomycetaceae > Buchananella > Buchananella hordeovulneris. The sequence continues at coordinate 122,593 of NZ_MQVS01000003.1, read as the reverse complement.
CCAGATCGCGTCGGCGATGGTGGCTAGCGCCACCAGAGCCAGCAAACCGGCTGTCCATTGCGCGCCGCGCCGCCCCAACCACGCCCGCCAGCCCCGCCAGCCGAGGGCCGCGATTAACAGCAGACCGCAGGCGGCCAGGGAATCGGCCACCCGGTAGAACCCGCTGGCGGGCTGATCCGTGGCTGCCAGCTCCGAGAGGTAACCCAGCAGCGCCTGCGGGTTGGGGCTCAGCCACGGGGCGGTCACCCACGAGTTGTACACCACCAACACCCACAGCGCCGCCGCCCGCGCCCACCATCGCCGCGTCATCGGTTCGGCTTCACTAGCGGGAAGGCGATCGTGTCGCGGATCGAGGTGTTAGTCAGCAACATCACCAGCCGATCCAGCCCCATGCCCAGCCCGCCGGCCGGGGGCATGCCGTATTCCAGGGCCGTCAAAAAGGCGTCATCGAGCTCCATCGCCTCCGCGTCCCCGCGCGCCGCCAGCAGCGACTGCTCCGTGAGCCGCTGACGCTGCAGCACCGGGTCCACCAGCTCCGAGTAGGCCGTGCCCAGCTCCGAGCCGAACACCACCAGGTCCCACCGCTCCGCCAGCCGCGCGTCCTGCCGATGCGGGCGGGTGAGCGGGGAAGTTTCGGCCGGGAAGTCGTAGAAGAACGTGGGGGCCACCGTCGTTGCCTCGCACAGGTGTTCGTACAGTTCCGTCAGCACGGCCCCCCGGGACCAGCGCGGGTCCAGGCTAATGCCGAGTCGGTCGGCCAAGCGCTCCAATTCCGCCTGCGGGGTGTCGGGGGTGATCTCCTGTCCCACCGCCTGGCCGATGGCGTCGTGCACCGACACGCGCCGCCACGGCTCCGCCAAGTCGACCTCGTGCACCTGGCCGGCCACCGTGCCGCGCACCACCGTCGTCCCCAAAGCCGCCAGCGCAGCATTACGCACCAAATCCTGCGCGGTGGCGGCCATCACGTGGTAGTCCGCGTAGGCGTGGTAGGCCTCCAGCATGGTGAATTCGGGATTGTGGGTGGCGTCCGCCCCCTCGTTGCGGAAGTTGCGCCCCATCTCGAACACGCGCGGCGCCCCGCCCACCAGCAGCCGTTTGAGGTATAGCTCCGGGGCGATACGCATGTACAGGCGCATGTCGTAGGCATTGATGTGCGTGATGAAGGGGCGCGCGTTCGCCCCCCCGTGCACCGCCTGCAGGATTGGGGTCTCCACCTCCAAATAGTCGCGCTCCAGCAACTGCTCCCGCACCGCCTGCAGCGCCCGCGAACGCGCCTGCAGCCGGTCGCGGGCCTCCGGGTTGAGCACCAGGTCCAGGTAGCGCTGCCGCACCCGCGCCTCGGGATCCTTCAAGCCGTAGTAGCGGCTCGGCAGCGGCCGCATGGCCTTGTTCGTCAACCGCCAGGTGTCCACGAGCAGGCTGTCCGTCCCGGTGCGGGACGCTGCCCGCACACCGTGCACCCCGATCTGGTCGCCCAGCTGCACCGTGTCCGCGAACTGGGGGAAAGAGTCTGCCAACCGGTCGCGTTCCAGTATCAGCTGCAGTTCGCCAGTCCAGTCTTGCAGGTCGACGAAGACGACGCCGCCGTGATCCCGCAGTGCCACCACCCGCCCGGCCAGGGTGCCGCTTTGCCCCTGCGCGAGGGCGGCGCAGGTGGTGTCGGGGGTGAAGTCGACGGGGTAGGGCTCTATCCCCGCATTCAGCAGTTGGGTGCGACGCTCCAGGCGGTGGCGCACTTGTTCGGGCACCGCCGAGGTCGGCGCGGCGGGCTCCGGGCGGGCGGGCAGCATCGGCAAGGCTTGCTCGGGGGTCAGGCGCGGCTGTTCGACGTCCAGCGTGAAGCGGGCGGGCAGCTTAACGAATCCCTCCGCCACCCCCATCGCTAGGGCGACATTGCCGAGGTCTGAGGTTTCCCGGAAGGCGATCAGCCGCGGCAACCACTGCGGATCGTACTTGGCGTTTGACCGGTAGAGACTCTCCAGCTGCCACCAACGCGACGCAAAAAGCATCAGGCGGCGGTTGAACTGCTTGAGCGGCGAGGCTCCCAGCTCACCGCCCTCGGCGAAGGTGGCGCGGAAGACCGCAAAGTTGAGGGAGATCCGGGCGATGCTCCAGCTGGTGGCTTGCTCCAGCAGGCCGGCGACCATGAACTCCGTCACTCCGTTGTCTGCCAGCGGGCTGCGTCGCATCAGGTCGAGCGAGACTCCGTCGCTCCCCCACGGCACGAAGGACAACAGGCCCGCGCACTTGCCGTCGGCGAAGAGGGCCTCCACCAGGACGCAGTCGCGGTCCGCGGGGTCGCCCAGCCGTCCCAGCGCCATGGAGAAGCCGCGCTCGTCCTCCCCCTGCCGCCAGGCGTCGGCCCGGCTGGCTATCTCCGCCATTTCGGTGTCGGAGATGTCGCCGTGGCGACGCACCCGCAGGGTGTAGCCGCCATCGGTGAGTTTGCGTACCGCCCGCCGGACCTCGGGCAGCGCCGCGAGATTGAAATGGGTGGTGGAAAGCACCGCCTCGTCCCCTAGTTGCAGGACCTTCAGCCCGGCCGCGTGGTAGACGGCCGCGCCGCGCCGGGACGTGCCGATGACGGCCGGGGCCCAGCCGTAACTGTTGGCGACGTCCACGAAAGCTTCAGCGGCCCGCTGCCAGTCGCTGGGGTTACCGATGGGGTCCCCGGAGGCCAGGGCGCAGCCCAGCACCGCCCGGTAGGCCACCGCGGCCTCGCCCGCGAACACCACCGATTTGTCGCGGCGGGTCGCGAAGTAAGACAGCGAGTCCCCTCCGTATCGGGCCAAAAGTTCGCGCACCCGCGCCTCGTCCGCCAGGGTCATCAGTTCCGCGCCGCGTTGCGAGGTCATCAAGGTGCTGAGGGCCGCCAACCAAGAGATCCCCAGGCAGGCGGCGTAGACACGAGGCAGCCAGGGGGCTATCTCCCAAGATTTTCCTTCCGGCAGCAGCAAACCGTGGGCGAGGTGCGACAGCGACTGCGGCGTGAGCCCGCGGGTCAAACCGTGTAGCAGCACAACTATCAGGGCGGAAATCGTCAAACCGATGAGCAACGCACCGAGCGCCCGCCACAGATTGCCTCGCCGCACTCGGGCGCAATACCAGCGTCGGTACCAGATGAAGCCGAAGAGCAGCAGGCCCAGTTCCACCAGATTGACGCTAATTAGACACAAGAAATAGCCGCGCGATACCCCAATTTCTACAAAATCGAGCTCTCCCCGCACCGTGAGCACGAATGCGTAGACATACCCAGTGGTCTGGAGCGTCATGAAGCCGACGAGGAGCAGCCAGGCCACCGACTTTCGGCGCAGGAGCGCAATCGACAGGATGGCGCACACACAGAAAGTGAAGAACGTATAGATCGGCAGTGGCATCAGCCACAACTCAACGAAGTTCATTACTCGGTTCAGGGCCGAGTGCGGTTGGGTTAGTCCGCTGAGGAGGGAAAACAAAGCGATCGTCATCATCAGGCGCGGAATCCACCTGACGAAGACTGGTTCCTTGGTGAGCCTGTCTGGCTTAGCCACTTGCCAGTCCTTTACCTAGTGCGCAACAAGCCCCAACGGGGGAAAACAACTGTCCCAGTGTCGCAGTTGGAACCCCAAGCTGCATGGGACCTGAGAATGACCTTGCCATCTGCAAGCCACTGCTCGCGGACTAGGCCGACCTACCAGAAGGTACGTTGCGCGATTGCATCGGCAAAATTGGTGACGGCCTGCGGGCAGGTGTCCAGGTAGAGCGAGCCGTCCACCAGCGAGATTTCCATGACGTAGTAGCCGCCACGACCGTCGGGCACCATGTCGATGCGGTTAAACAACAGCAGCATGTCACGGCCCAATGCTTCTTTCATGTAGCCGTGGAGCGCTAAGCGGACTCGCTCCCCAAAGGCCCGCTCGGCCTCGGTTACTTCCCGGGCCTGGACTTCCTCGTCCTGCACCACTTCGTCAAGGTTGCGGAACGACGGATGCAGCATGGCGCGCTTGGAAACGGCGTGCGAAATCAGGCCATTGAAGAAGATGAGGGACAACTCCCCGGCCGTGTCGATGGCCTCCAAGTACCGCTGCACCATGACGCTGCGTCCCTTGGCCAGCTGCCGTTGGGCGTGGGCGATGGCCTCCATGCGACTTTGGGCGTCGGTCGAGGTGTAGCGGCCGGTGCCACGTCCCCCGGAAGAGACCGCGGGTTTGACCACAAAGTCGCCCCGCGCAGGGAAGCGGGTGTGCAACTGGTGCTTGGAGAACTTGTCTTCCGGTTCGAGCCAGATGGTGGGAATCGTCGGCAGGCCGCGCTGGGCCAAGTCCTGTAGGTAGTGCTTATCGATGTTCCACCCGACCACCGGGGCCGGATTCAGCAGGCGCGGCACGCGGCGGGTCCAGGCTAGGAACTCGTCGGGCTTTTGGGCGTAGTCCCGCACCGAGCGCACGACGACGATACCGGCTTGCTGCCAGTCGACCGTTGGGTCGTCCCACACGGCCACCCGCACGTCGATGCCCCGGCTGGCGACCTCGGCGAGCAGCGGCTGCTCCTCGGTGGCCAGAGTGGGCCGGTCGGCACTGGTTGCAAAAGTAACTACAGGCTTGTCCACCCCCCTACGTTAGCGCGCCCGCGGCCCTGCCTCGGTATCCGGGCGAGGCGCGGGGCCTGCGGTCTGCTTTCGGCTCTCTGGGGGCGGGCGGGTACCATGGAAGGCAATCCCTTAGCGACGAGGCAAAGTTGATGAGTATCGATCTGCGTTCCCGACGTTCCTACCGGCTGGCCGTCACTGGTCTCTTTGTCGGCTCGTTCGTAACCGCCGTGGTCCTGGGTGGTGTGTTGGCGCACCGCAGTAGCTTCCTGGGCGCCTCGGTGATGGCGGTCATCACATTGTTCACCTACGAGGTATTCACCCGCATGCGGGCCGTCCACCGCGGGCAGCGGCCCCGCATTTGGGCGGCGGCCCCGCAGGCCAAGGAGGCCGCGCAGCCCCGGCCGCCGCGCCAGCAACAAGCAACCACCACGGCGCCCACCCCTGCCACTGCGCAATTGTCGAAGAAGGCCCGCCGCCAGAAGGCCAGTGTCGAGCGGGCCCGACGCCCCAAGGGCTAGCGGCGGAGCCGACTGCGGCTGGTGGCCTGCCGCACGTTCTTCAGCCACGGGCAGCGGGCCTGCAACTGGCGTTCCAGCCGCCCCCGCAAAGTAAACGCCGACGCGGGACAATTGCGGCAGGTGCCCGTCAGTTCGACTTCTATCCAGTCTTCCCCGGCCTGCCGCAGGGTGGCTTGTCCGCCGTGCGAGCGCAGATAGTCTCCCAGCTCCCCCGCCAGCAGGGCCTCCGTCTCTCGCAGCAAGGCCCGGCGGCGGGCGGCGGCGAGTTCCGGGCCTTGGCCCGCCCGCGTCAGGGCCTCGGTGAGGGCGGCGCGGACTAGCGGCGCCAGGGTGGCCCAACTGTGTGCGGGCGCGGCCACGGTCGTGACCCGGCTGGCCTCCACCTGCACCGCCGTGAGCTGCCCGCCCGTCCGCAGGGCCGCCAGGGCGGGATCGTCCGCCAGGTCCGCCGCCAGCGGCAGGGGCCCGGCGGTCACCACCCACACGATCTCCGCGGCGCGCCGGCCGCTCTCGGGATGAAAGGCAACCGTCACCAGAACAATCCCAGCACCATGCGGGTGGCCCACGCCGCCGTCCACGCCAACGCAAAGTAGGCCAGGAAAGCGAAGATGGGCATCTGCCAGCTGCCCGCTTCTCTTCGCATCGTCGCCAACGTGGCCATGCACTGCATGGCGAACGCGAAGAACACGATCAGGGCCCCCGTGGTCGGCACGGTGAAGATCGGCTTGCCAGCGTCCGGCCCGTCGGTGTACTTCAAGTTGGCCAGTTCCGCCTGCGGGTCTTCTGGGTCGGAGGCCTTAACGATGGTGCCCAGGGTCGAGACGAACACCTCGCGGGCCGTCAAGGAAGCCAGCAACCCGACGTTGGTGCGCCATTCGAAACCTAGCGGGGAGAAAACTGGTTCAACGAACCGGCCGACGCTGGCGGCGTAGGAGTGGTCGGTGGTGTAGGCGGCCACCGCGGTGGGATCGGCCGGATTAACGCCCGCTTCGAGCAATTCTTCATCGCCCCGCAACGGCAACGTCACCAACGCCCACACCACGACGGTGGCCAGGAGGATCACGGTGCCAGCCCGCCGCACGAAACCCGAACAGGGGCGCCACACTGAGAGCAGCAACGACTTAAAAGTGGGCATCCGGTAGGGCGGCAACTCCATGTAGAACGGGGCCGCCGCCTGCCGGTGGGCCAGACCTCGCTTGACCGCCCACGCAGCGTACATGGCGGCCACTGCCCCCAGCACATACAGCCCAAACATGACCACCCCGCGGGCATCGAAGAACCCCACCCGGGCGTCGGCAGGCACCAACATTGATACCAGCAGCACGTACACGGGCAGGCGGGCCGAGCAGGTCATGAGCGGGGCGGACAACATGGTGGCCACCCGGTCGGCGGCCCGCGGCAGGGTACGGGTGGCCATGATGCCGGGAATGGCACACGCCAGGGAGGAGAGCATGGCCACGAACGCCCGCCCTTCTAGCCCCACCACCGACATTGCGCGGTCCATGATGAACGCCGCGCGCGCCAGGTAGCCCACGCCTTCCAGGATGGAGATGAGCAGGAATAGCAGGAAGATTTGGGGCACAAAGACGAGTACGGCCCCCACGCCGCCGATCAGGGCCTCGCTGACGAAGCGCGAAGTCAGCTCGTGGCTGATGTGCGCTCCCGCCATTTCCCCAAGCCAGCCGAAGAGCTGTTCCACTTTGTCCTGGAGTGGCGCAGCCAGGCGGAAGATGGTCTGGAAGAAAGCGAACATGACCAGGGCAAAAACCACGACCCCGAACACTGGGTGCAGCAGGACCGAGTCGATGCGGGAGGTGCGCCGGTCGGGTTGGGCAGGTTCGTAGCGGGCCGCGGTGAGGATGGAGTCGACCCAAATTTCCTGCTCCCGCTCGTCGGTGGGCGGCGGCAGGGGCGGACGACGCCACGTCTCAGGTTCACCAAGGAGTTCTTGGAGCGCCGGAATGCCGTGTGCCCGGTGGCCGACAACCGGCACCACCGGCAGGCCGAGCGCGCGGGCGAGGGCCGGGACATCGATCTGCCCGCCGCGGACCGCAAATTCGTCGGTCATGGTCAGCACCAGCAAGGTGGGCAACTGGTAGGACAACGCCCGCACAATGACGGCAAACGACCGCCGCAGGGTCGTGACATCCACGACCAGCACGAGGGCGTCGGGCTTGGACTCGGGATCGAGGGTGCCTGCCAGATGGTCGATAACCACTTCTTCGTCGGGGCTGATCGGGTACAGCGAGTAGGTGCCCGGCAGGTCGTCGATGGTGACGTAGCCCGTCGGTGTCCAGGCCTTGCCGCTGATGCGGGCCACGGTCACCCCCGGATAGTTGCCCACGCGCGCTTTCAAACCGGTCAGGGCGTTAAACAGCGTGGTTTTTCCCGAGTTGGGAGCGCCCAACAGCGCGATGCGTTTGGCTCCCGGGGCGGCGACGGCGGTCGGCTGGGCGTGGCAGGCCCCGGACTGCCCGCTCACCGGGCCACCACCCGTATAGCTTTGGCGTCGTGCCGCCGCAGACAGATCTCGTAGTCCAAGATACGAAACACCGTGGGTCCCCAAAAGGGTGCCCGCCGCACGACTTCCACCATGTTGCCGGAGGCAAAACCGAGGTCTTTCAACCGTTGGGCTAGGCGCAGGGGCACGGAGGGGGCGAGTCCTTCCACCCGGGCTACCTGGCCAGGCCGGAGGGATGCTAACGACACTTCCACTCCGGCAGGCTCAGCCGAATGCGCTCGACGAGAACTAGGCACCATGTCGATACCTTCCTGAGGATTAGTGACCCTTAACACTCGTCAGGCTACCGCAGCAACTGCCCCAAACTGTTTCAAAACTCACCCATTCTGGGCGAGCTGGCCCAAACGACAGCGTCGCCTACCGCAGCCCGACGGGGCGAGATAGCGCCAGCTCAAGCAGCTCGGTGACTAGTTCGCGATACTCCACTCCGCTGTGCTGCCACATGACCGGGTACATGGAGAACTGCGTGAAACCGGGCAGCGTGTTGACCTCGTTGATGACCACGTCTCCGTTGTCACGCACGAAGAAGTCGACCCGCGCCAGGCCCTCGCACTGCAGCGCCTCGAACGCCCGCGCCGCCAACTCTTGCAACCGCTCAACTAGCTCCTCGGACAGCTGGGCAGGCACCTGCATCTGGGCGGTGCCGTCTACGTACTTGGTGGAAAAGTCGTAAAACCCATCGGAGTGCAGCACGATCTCGCCGGGCACGGACACGCGCGGCCGCTGGCCGTCCCGCCCCTGCAGCACCCCTACTTCGATCTCGCGTCCGTCGACCGCGGCCTCCACGATCACCTTCGGGTCGTGCTCGCGGGCGGCCTCGATCGCGTCGCGCAGCGCCCCGGCGTGCGTCACCTTGCTGATGCCCAAGGAGGAGCCAGCGCGGGCAGGCTTGACGAAAACTGGCAGCCCGAGGGCCGCCACGGCGTCCAGGCAGACGGCTGGGTCTCGGCGCCACTGTGCGTCGGTGATGCCTACCGAACGCCCCACGGGCAGGCCGTGTCCTGCCAACACCAGCTTGGCGATGTGCTTGTCCATCGCCACCGCGGAAGAGAGCACCCCGCAGCCGACGTAGCGCACGCCCGCCATTTCGCACAGGCCTTGGAGCGTGCCGTCCTCACCGAATGGGCCGTGCAGCAAGGGCAGGACGACGTCTACCTCACCGAGCTGCGCCAGCCGCTGCCCGGCGCGGTCCAGTTGCAGGAGCGAGGCCGGTCCCTGCCCCAGGGTGGCAACCACCTGGTGCTCGGCGGGCAGGATCTCCGCCACCTGGCCCGCCCGGAGCTCGTACAGCTGAGGATCGTCGTGGGCCACCACCCATTGCCCGTCTCGGGTGATACCGATCGGCACCACCTCGAAGCGGTCCCGGTCGACAGCCGCCAGCACATTGGCCGCGGTCGCGCAGGAGATACCGTGTTCCCCGCTGCGGCCTCCGAAAATAACTGCCACGCGCGGCTTACGCTCGGCCTGGACATTGTGCTGTTCGCCCACGAAAATCCTCCTCGATTGCTCTGCCACGGGCTAGGCTGTTGGCCCATGACGCGTGCCCCATCCTGCCACCTCTGGCTGACCCTCGCCTGCGGTGTGAGCGCGTTTCTCGCCGTGGGGTGCGCCGAGACGTCGACCGCGCCCCCAACCGCGGGGCACAGCCCCGATCCGCGGCACGCCCCGTTGCACATCCCTGAGGAGGCCCCCGCGCCCACCCCGCAGCCCACCGTTACGGTCACGACCCTTCCGCTGCGGGCGGACTCCTCGACCCAGGACGACGACATCGTCGAAGGGCACCTGCCGCCACCGGCGGTGGAGCGACGCGTGGTGGAGGGCACAGGCGGGGCGTGGCTGACCCACGTGCGGGTCGGGCGCCACCGGGGCTATGACCGCCTGGTGCTGGAGTTTGCCGGGGGCTTGCCGGCAGTCACTGCCGAGTACGTCGCGGCCCCCATAAGCAACACGGCCGCGGGGGCGGAGCTGGAGCTACCAGGCAGTGCGGTGCTGCACCTCCACTTGACGCGGCTCCAAGTCGCACAGTCCTCCACCCAACTGGAGCGCTCCGCTCGGCTTACTGGCAGCGGCGCGCCCATCGGCGGGCCGGTTTTGGGCTATTACGTCGATACCGGTGCGGGCACCGAACGCCACCTGTACCTGGGCGTCGACGGGCAGCGCAAGTTCCGGACTTTCCTGCTGCAAGACCCGCTGCGGATCGTCGTTGACGTGTTCGACTAGTGCTGTTCGCCCGCCACGCCCTCGGTTTTTCGGGGGCGGGCCAGCAACGCTTGGGTGACCTCCCGCGGGTCGCGCCCACCGTGGAGCACCGCCACGATGCCGTTGACTATCGGCATCTCCACCCCGGCGCTCTCGGCCAAGGCCTTGATAGACAGGCACGACTTGACTCCCTCGGCGGTACCGCCAGTGCGCGCCTGGGCGGCCGCAAGGTCCAGCCCCTCCCCGATGGCCTGTCCGAAGGACTGGTTGCGCGAGAGCGGCGAACCACAGGTGGCCACTAGGTCCCCCATCCCGGCCAGGCCCGCGAAGGTCTCCGGATTGGCCCCCAGGGCGAGGCCCAGGCGGCTGGTTTCCACCAGCCCCCGCGTCATGATGGTGGCCGCCGTGTTCTGTCCGAAGCCGAGCCCGCGCGCAATGCCGGCGGCCAGGGCAATGACGTTCTTGACGGCGCCGCCGAGCTCGACCCCGATCATGTCGGTGTTGGTGTAGGGGCGAAAGTAGGGGGCGGCGCACCGGTGGGCGACGGCGGCGGCCACCTCCAACTCGGGGGCGGCCACCACGGTGGCGGTGGGTTGCTGGGCCGCGATCTCCTTAGCCAGGTTCGGGCCGGAGAGCACCGCGACCTGGGGCGGTGGCACGGCAAGGGCAGCGGCTAGCACCTGGCTCATGCGCAGATTCGTCTCCAGCTCGATGCCCTTCATGAGGGACAACACCACCGTGTCCGGCCCGAGGGTGCCGCGAATGGGTGCCAGCGCGGCGCGGGCGATCTGGGAGGGAATGGCCACCACGACCAAGTCGGCCCCGGCAACCGCCGCGGCCATGTCACCGGTGGCCCGAATGCGGCTGTCCAACTCGATACCCGGCAGGTAGCGGTCGTTGCGGTGGGAGTTGATACCTGCCACGGTTTGGGCGTCGCGCCCCCACAGCACCACGTCCTGGCCGGCGTGCGCACAGACCTGAGCGAAGGTTGTCCCCCACGACCCGGTGCCGATGACGGCGACGTGCCCGCTCATGCCGACAGCTCCGACGGCGGGTTGTCTCCCAGCGGGCGGGGAGCGACGACGATGGGGCGCGGCTGCCAGCCGCGGTCGAGGTCCGGCGGCGTGTCCAGGTGATCACCGTCGGTGCGCATGTCCCACACCTGCTCCGGCGCCGGTTGACCGCGCAGCTCCTCCACCAGCTTGGTGATGGCCGCCATGATTGCCACCGAGGCCTCCTGGTAGGCCTCCTTATCGGTGCGGCCGTGCCAGGCACTGAGGTCTACCGGCTCCCCCACGAGCGCGGCCACCCGCGGACGGCGCCAGAAACGCACCATCCCCCCGGCACGGCGGTGCAGCGCGTGAGCGCCCCACTGTCCGACCGGGATGACGGGCACGTTGGTGGCCAGCGCGAGCCGCGCCGCCCCGGTCTTGGCCGTCATCGGCCACATGCGTGGTGACCGGGTGAGGGTGCCTTCGGGGAAGAGGGCGACGACCTCGCCTCCTTCCAGGGCGGCCCGGGCGGAGGTCAGGGCCTCGGTGGCGCGCGCCGAGCCGCGGTAGACGGGCACCTGTCCCGTGCGTTTGAGCAGCCAACCGAGCACCGGCACTTTGAACAGTTCGTGCTTGGCCAGGATCTTGACGGGTATCTGCTGCGCCAACAGCATGTGCATGAGGGTGAGCCCGTCAGCATTGGATACGTGGTTACCTACTACCAGGTAGCCGCCGCTCGGCGGGAGCTTTGCTAGTCCCAGCCAGGTGGGACGGGTCACTAGGCGCATCACGCCTCGGCCAATGGCGGCGGCGACGCGGTAGGTGGGGGTGAAGGAACGGCTCACGGATTGTCCCTAGTTCTCCATTGTGCAGCGGGCCGACAGGGCCCGAAGTTTGGCGTTGAAGTGTTCGTAGCCCCGGTTGATGAGCTCAATGCCCCGCACCCGGGAGGTGCCGGTGGCCGTCAGGGCGGCGATGAGGTGGGAAAAGCCACCGCGCAGGTCGGGCACGGTGATGTCGGCCCCCGTCAGCGGGGTGGGGCCGGAGACGACCGCCGAGTGGAGGAAGTTGCGGGCGCCGAACCGGCACCGCAACGGCCCGAGGCACTCGGGGTAGACCTGAATGTGGGCCCCCATGCCCCGCAGTGCCTTGGTGAAGCCGAAGCGGTTTTCGTAGACGGTCTCGTGGATGATCGACAGTCCGTTGGCCTGGGTGAGGGCGACGACGAGGGGCTGCTGCCAGTCGGTCATGAACCCGGGGTGGACATCGGTTTCCAGGGCGATGGCCTGCAGGTCGTCACCCGGGTGGTAGAAGCGAATGCCGTCATCGCGCACATCGAACGCGCCGCCGACATTGCGGAAGACATTGAGGAATGTCATCATCTCGGGCTGCGTGGCCCCCCGCACGAAAACATCACCGCCGGTGGCCAGGGCCGCCGCCCCCCAGGAGGCCGCCTCGATGCGGTCGGCCAGGGCGGTGTGTCGGTAGCCTTGCAGCGACTCGACCCCGTCGATGGTGATCTGCCGGTCGGTGGCCACCGAGATGCGGGCCCCCATCTTTTGCAAGATGGCACACAGGTCCATGATCTCCGGTTCCACCGCCGCGTTGCGCAGCACGGTGCGGCCCTTGGCCCGCACGGCGGTCAGCAGGGTCTGCTCAGTGGCCCCCACCGAGGGATACTCCAGCTCGATGATGGCGCCCTCCAGCCGCCGCGGGGCGGAGATTTCGATGCCGTCCGGCACCTTATCTACTACCGCCCCGAAGCGTCGCAGGATCGCCAGGTGGAAGTCGATGGGCCGGTCGCCGATGCGGCAGCCGCCCAGGTCGGGAATGAAGGCTTTGCCCAGCCGGTGCAGCAGCGGACCACAAAAGAGGATTGGGATGCGGGAGGCCCCGACGATGGCCCCCATGTCGGCCACATCGGGGCGGCTGACTACCGCCGGGTTCATGTAGAGCTGTCCGGAGTCCTGGTCGAAGTCCACCTCGACGCCGTGCAACCGCAGCAGGTCGGTAACCACGTCGACATCGCGGATAAGCGGGACATTGGAGAGCTGAGAGGGGGTGTCGGCTAGTAGTGCCGCCACCATGGCTTTGGAGACCAAATTTTTGGCTCCGCGCACAAAAATCTCCCCCTGGAGGGGGACCCCACCTTCCACTCGCATGACGCTCATGTTTCTCCTTCACCGGTTCGCTCGCCCAAGGATACGTGGACCGACCGCCCTCTGCGGCCAGCGCGCACCCCGCAGCTGCCCGCCGTACGGGTGGAGTCGGCGGCGGCCCCCGGCCCCAGCGTTGCCGCCGCCGGGGCAGCTACCGCCAGCTACTCACGTGCGGGCCGGCAGCGTCCGCGGCTTAAAGGCGGGCCGCTCGGCCTCATATTGGGCGATGGCGGCAGCGTTTTGCAGGGTGATGGCGATGTCATCGGCCCCTGCCAGCAACCGCTCACGCGTGTGCTCGTCAATCTGGAAGGCGGCCCGGTGCGGGCCGAATATCACTTCTCGCTCGAGCAGGTCGACGGTCACCTCGGCGCCGGGCGTGGCTTCCAGGTGCTGCCACAGCGCATCACGGGTGGCTTCGTCGATGATGCCAACCAGCAGCCCCTGTTTGCCGGCATTAGAACGAAAAATGTCGGCAAACCGCGGCGCGAGCACGGCCCGAAAACCGTAGTCGCGCAACGCCCACACCGCGTGTTCCCGGGAGGAACCGGTGCCGAAGTCCGTGTCGGCCACGAGCACGGAGCCAGCCGCGTAAGCGTCCTGGTTGAGCACGAAGGCGGGATCCTGCCGCCAGGCGGCGAAGAGCGCATCTTCGAAACCGGTGCGGGTGATGCGCTTGAGGTAGACGGCCGGGATGATCTGGTCGGTGTCTACGTTGGAGCGGCGCAGCGGCACGCCGATGCCGGTGTGGGTGGTGAACTTGTCCATCGGAAGCCTTTCAGCGCGCAGGTTCGAGGTCGGCGGGGGCGGTCAGCCGCCCGGTGAGGGCGGTGGCGGCGGCCACCGACGGGGAGACCAGGTGCGTGCGCCCGCCTGGGCCTTGGCGCCCCTCGAAGTTGCGATTGGAGGTGGAGGCGCAGCGCTGGCCCGCGACCAGTTGATCGGGGTTCATCCCCAGACACATGGAACAGCCAGCGTTGCGCCACTCCGCGCCGGCCGCGGTGAACACCTGGTCCAGGCCCTCGGCCTCGGCGGCCAGGCGCACGCGGGCCGAGCCCGGCACCACCAGCATGCGCAGGCCCTCCTTGATGCGGCGGCCGCGCAGCACGGCGGCGGCGGCGCGCAGATCCTCCAAACGTCCGTTGGTGCACGAACCGAGGAAGACAGTGTCCACCTCGATGTCCTTCATGCGGGTGCCCGGTTGGAGGTCCATGTATTCCAGCGCCCGGCGGGCGGCGGCCCGCTCGGTCTCGTCGGTGAAACTGGCGGGGTCGGGTACGACCGCGTCCAGCGGCACGCCCTGCCCGGGGTTGGTCCCCCAGGTGGCGAAGGGGCGGATGTCACTGGCCGCTAGGTGGACCTCGGTGTCGAAGTGGGCGTCGTCGTCAGTATGCAACTGCGACCACGCCGCCACCGCCGCCTGCCAGTCTTCCCCCTGCGGGGCGTGCGGCCGCCCTTGCAGGTAGGCAAACGTGGTTGCGTCCGGGGCGATCATGCCGGCCCGGGCCCCGGCCTCGATGGACATGTTGCACACGGTCATGCGCTCCTCCATCGACATTTCGGCGAAGGCCTGCCCCCGGTACTCGATAACGTGCCCGGCCCCGCCCCCGGTCCCGATCTTGGCGATGACCGCCAAGATGACATCTTTGGCGCTCGTGCCCGGGTGCAGGGGGCCGTCGACGTTAATGGCCATGGTCTTAAACGGCTTCAGGGGCAGGGTCTGGGTGGCAAGCACGTGTTCCACCTCGGACGTGCCGATCCCGAAGGCCAGGGCCCCAAAGGCCCCGTGGGTCGAGGTGTGGGAGTCGCCGCACACGATGGTCAGCCCGGGTTGGGTCAGGCCCAGCTGGGGGCCGACGACGTGGACGATGCCCTGCTCCTTGTCCCCCAGCGAGTGCAGGCGCACCCCGAACTCGGCACAATTTTTGCGCAGCGTCTCGATCTGGGTGCGCGAGATCGGGTCGGCGATCGGCTGGTCGATGTCCCGGGTGGGGGTGTTGTGGTCCTCCGTGGCGATCGTCAGGTCCGGCCGCCGCACCGGCCGCCCCGCCAGTCGCAGGCCGTCGAAGGCTTGCGGACTGGTGACCTCGTGGACGAGGTGCAGGTCAATGTAGAGCAGGTCCGGCTGGCCATCGCGGCCCTTGCACACCACATGCTGCTCCCAGACCTTTTCGGCCAGCGTCTTGCCCACCGTCAGCCGTCCTTTCCATGGGGGGCTCTCCGCCCCGCCACTTGCATCTCACATTGTAGGATGGCAATATCATCGCATGGACGAGATGCAGACTTCAAGCGGCATCGGCGTGCTGGACAAGGCCGCCGCCCTCCTCGATGCCCTCGAGGCAGGCCCGGCGACCCTAGCGCAACTCGTGGCCGCGACCCACCTAACCCGCCCCACCGCCCACCGCCTTGCCGTCGGACTAGAACACCACCGGCTAGTTACCCGCGATACCCGAGGCCGTTTCGTGCTCGGCCCGCGCATCACCGAACTGGCCGCCGCCGCCGGGGAAGACCGCCTGCTGGCCTGCGCCGGGCCCGTGCTGGCCATGCTGCGCGATCACACCGACGAATCCGCCCAGCTCTACCGCCGCCAAGGGGACCACCGCATCTGCGTGGCCACCGCCGAACGACCCGCCGGGCTGCGCGACTCCGTGCCGGTGGGCGCCACCCTGTCGATGTTGGCTGGCTCCGGCGCCCAGGTGCTGCTGGCGTGGGAGGATCCCGAGCGCCTCCACGCTGGCCTGAAGGGCGCCAGCTTCACTGCCACCACCTTGTCTGGCGTGCGCCGCCGCGGCTGGGCGCAATCGGTCTCCGAGCGCGAGATCGGCGTGTGCTCCGTCTCGGCCCCAGTGCGCGGCAAGGGCGGCCGCGTCATCGCGGCCGCCTCCATATCCGGACCCATCGAGCGCATGGGGCGCCAACCCGGCCGCATCTACGGAGAAATGGTGGCCGCGGCCGCCAACCGGCTGTCTGAGCTACTGCAGCAAACCTCCGCCTGAGGCCGCCCCCTGCGCCGCGGCGTAGGCCGCCACCACCGTCTCGACCACCGTCGGCCAGTCCTCGGTCGGTGGGGTCGTGGCGTTGTGCGCGGTAATCGCCGCCAGCTCCCCCGGGTTGGCCAGCAGCCAAGCCAGGTGCTCCCCCAGTTCGTCGTCACTGTTTGCCAGCAGTCCGTTGCGGCCGGGCGTGATGAAGTCGTCCATGCCGGTGCCCGCCCGCCCCACCACGGCCAGCCCCGCCGTGCGCGCCTCCAACGGGGCAATCCCGAACGCCTCGTCTAGGCGCGCCGAGAGGTAAACGTCGGACTGCCGATACAGTGCGGCCAACTCCTCGCGCGTCACCCGGCCCGCCAACCGCACCCGGTGCGCTATGCCCGCCCGCGCGATCTGCTGCTGCAGCGCCCGACGCCGCGGCCCGCTCCCGCACAGCACCAACTCGGCCTCCACCTGCGGCACGGCGGCCACCGCGCGGGCAAACTGCGCCACCAACACCTGCGGCCGTTTCGCGCGCACCAACCGAATCGCGGCCACACACCGCACCGGCCGCCCCTGTCGTGGCGCACGCGCCGCGGGCTGCCAGTGCGCCACCGTAATCCCGTTGGGCACCACCCGCACCTGATGCCCCCCGGCCCGTTCCACCCACCCGGCCGCGTAACGCGAGACCGCCGACAGCACCGCGCCGCGCTCCTGCCACCGCCGGGGCGCCCCCCACCGCGCCCCCACCCAGGCTCCCACCGGCCCCAACGTGCAATGCCAAGTGATCACCACGGGCAGACCCAGCTCCTGCGCGGCGGCGATACCGGACCATGCAAACGGCGAGACGACGCCCGCGTGCACATGGACCACATCCGGCCGCGCGGCCGCCAACTCCCGCCGCAGTCGTGCCCGCGCCCGCGGCACCACCGGCAGCTCGCCGGGCAGGCGGGCGGTCAGGCGCCGCACCACGAACGGCTCGGCGGGGCTGACGGCGTCCCGATCGGGGGTGGCGGTAAACACCAGCACCTGGTGTCCCGCCGCCTGCAACTGGTGGGACAAGTCCCGCACCAGGGTTTCAATGCCGCCGAGGCGCGGCAGGTAGCAGTCCGAGATCATGGCGATGCGCATGGGCCCAGTGTTGCCCCTGCGGCGGGCAAAAGAAAGAAGGCAGGCCCACCGCCTGCCCCCTTCCCTGGCGCTCAGCGCGCCTGCTTCCTCTCGGGTAGCACCACGAGCCGGTCGTCGGCCAAGTGCATCACCTCGATCGGCCAATCGTAGATTCGCGACAATGTCGGTCCGGTCAGCACCTCCCGCGGCGCCCCGCAGGCTGCCACCACTCCTTGTTCCAAGAGGGCCACCCGATCGCAGTAGGCGGCCGCCAGCTGCAGTTCGTGCATGACAGCGACAACAGCGTGCCCCTGGGCGGCCAGCGACCGGCAGATCTCCATGATGCGTTCCTGGTGGGAGATATCCAGCGCGGCGGTGGGCTCATCCAAGAAGACCACGCCCGCCTGCTGGGTCAACACCCGGGCGAACGTCACCCGTGCCTTCTCCCCGCCCGACAGGCGCGTCACTTCCCGGTCGGCCAGGTGGGCCACATCAGTGCGTTCCATCGCCTCGCCGACGATCTCCTCATCGCGGGCGGCATCTGCAGGCCAGCAGCGTCGGCCCATGGCCACGATGTCGCGCACAAAATAGGCGAAGGGGAAGGTCGATTGCTGCGGCATCACCGAACGAATCCGGGCCAGCTCCTGGCGGCCATAGGCGGACAAGGGGCGCCCCGAGAACTCCACCTGTCCGCCAGCGGCCTCCAGGTCTCCCGACAAGACCCCGACCAACGTCGACTTACCTGCCCCATTGGGGCCGAGCAGGCCGACGACTTCGCCGAACTCCACCGCCAGATTCGCGCCGGCCAAGATCTGCCGCTTGCCGTAGGCGAAGGACACGTCGCGGGCCTGCACGGCCCACGGAGATTGCTCACTCATGCGATCCCCCTTCGCAGCCGGGCTCGCAGCAGGAAGAAGAAGGTGGGACCGCCCGCCAGCGCCGTGAAGATGCCGATCGGCAGGTCCGCGAAGGGCACGAGCGTGCGAGCCGCCAAATCGGAGACCGTCACCAAGAGTGCCCCGCCCAGCAACGCCGCGGGCAGCAGCACCGTGTTGGTGGGGCCCATCGCCAAGCGCACCACGTGCGGCACGATCAGCCCGACGAACGCGATGACCCCGGCGTAAGACACCGCGGCCGCCGTCAACAACGTCGAGACCGTGATGGCCGCTAGCCGCAGCCGCTGCACGTTAACGCCGATGTGTCCGGCCGCCCGCTCTCCGAGGGACAGGGTGTCCAGAGGCCGGGCCAAGAACCAGGCGGCCACTAAGCCCACCAGCGTCACTACCCCCACCAATCCCACTTGCTGCCAGGAGGCACCATTGAGCGAACCCATCTGCCAGAACACGATGTGGTCGCGGGCCGTGGTGGGCGCCAGATAGGTGGCGATGGACGCTAGCGCCCCGCACACCGCGGTGACCGCAATGCCGGTGAGCACCAGCGTGATGGCCTCGGCTCGCCCGCGGGAGCGGGAGAGCAGATAGACGGTGGTAGCCGCCGCCAGGCCCGAGACAAACGCCGCCAAGGGCACGCTCAGTCCACCCAGGGCGTGCGGGGCGAACACGAGAGTCAGCGAGGCGCCTACCGACGCTCCCGATGACACCCCAATGATGCCCGGCTCCGCCAGCGGGTTGGAAAACAGGGCCTGCATCACGGCGCCTGCCACTGCCAGGGCCCCGCCCACCAGCAGACCGAGGGCGATGCGCGGGAAGCGAATGTTCCACAGCGTGGAGAAGGCCAACGGGTCTTGCGGTGGGTCGGCCAACTGCAATTGGGATCCCAATGCCCGCCCGATGTCAGCTACGGCCACCTGGTACTGCCCCAGCATGGCGGAGGCGAGCACCGCTGCCCCCAACAACAGCACCAGCAGGGAAAAGGTCACGGTTATGCGCACCTGACGGTGCGCAAACCCGGTGCGCACTGCCCGGCTCATGAACCGGCAGGCACCCCGTACAGGGCCCGCGCCACCGCCAGCAGCACCTCGCCAGCCTGCGGCCCGAAGGACAGCGCCACCCCGTCCGGAATGGCGACAACTCGCTGTGTGGCCCCCGCCCGCGTCTGGGCAACCCCCGGCCGCTCCAGCAAGCCCGGCAACCCGTTCGTCGACTCCAAGCCCGACTTCATCACCAGGATGACTTCCGGGTTCAAGGCCACTAGCGCCTCCGCATTCGCCGGGGTGGTGGACGTGATGCCGTTGCGGGCGGCCGCGTCCTGCGCCCCCAAGGCCGTGATGAGGGCCGTTGCACCCTCGTCCTGCCCCAGAATGAAGAACACGCCTGCCGTGCCCCGCACGTACAGGAACGACGCCTCCAGCGGCGTGGCTGGCTGCCACTGCTTGATCTGGGCCAGGGCCGCGTCGATCTCCCCCTGCGTGCGGTCAGCCAGCGCCTTGCCTGCGTCCGGGACCCCCAGCGCGTTGGCCACCGAGGTGATCAGCGGGCCCGTGGCCTCCAAATTTCGCTCCGGATCCAGCAGCACCACCGGCACGCCAGCTGCTCGCAGTTGATCGATAACCTCCGGCGGCCCCACCGAGCGGTCGGCCAGGATCAGCGTGGGTTGCAGCGACAAGATCGCTTCCGCGTTGAGCGAGTGGCCGTCCTTCGTGACCACCGGCAGCTCAGCCAGCTGGGTCTCCGTCGACGACACCGTCCGCCCCACTAGCTTGTCGCCATAGCCCAGGGCGATGACCGTGCGGGACAACGTGCCTGACAGGTCCAACGCCAGCACGCGGGACGTGTCCGCCACGGTCACCTGGTTTCCCTCGAAGTCGGTAAGCGTCACCGGGAGCTGCTGGGCGAAGGTCCCCGCGATCGGCAGGGGGTCAGCCAGCTCCGGTACCTCGCTGAGCCCGGTCAGCGTGCGTGGGTCTGGCAGGGCCACCGGGGCGGGAGTGTCCGCCTGCGTGGGGGCGGCGGAGTCGGTGGCAGGCGCCTGGCTGGCGGCCGGGGTGCTGGCCACCGCCGACGGGGCGGCCGACGGGGCGGCCGCAGGCTCGCCACTCGCGCACGCCGCCACCAACAGGGCAAAGGCAGGAATCAACAGTTTCTTTAGTCGCATGATTATCACGAGTGCTTAGGTGAGATGGGACGGAACCACGGTTCCGTTGGTGGAATAGTTCCCGCCAACGGCGGGGCGGTGCGGGACAAAGTTCGCTTTGTCCCGCACCGCTTACGCGCCCTAGCGCACTAGGAACGCTTAGCCTTCCGTTGCGCCACGACCAGGGCCGCGCCGCATGCCAGCAGGAAGGAAGCAACCAGGGCCAGGCCTTGCGCGTCGGCTCCGGTCTTCGCCAGCGGGTGCCGCGTCAACTTGCCGGTGGCCGGGTCGCACGAGGAGGCCGGGGCGGTCTTCAGCTCGGAAGTCAGGCCCGCGAGCTTCTCCCCCGCCTTGTAGAAGCCGGCAAAGGCCTTGGCCCCCTCATCGGTCAGGGTCACTTCTGCCCCCGCCAGTTTCAGGGTCTCGCCCTCTGTCTTGACCTCCGAGAAGCTCACGTTCGCAAACCGCACGTTACCGAGGTCAAACTTCTTGCCGCTCATGTCGGAGCCGGAGACCGTCAGATACAACTCCCCGCTGTTTCCGTTCACCACCAGCGACGGGTTGGAGATCTTCAGATCCAAGATGCCGTTGTGGCCGGTGAAGTGCACCGAGCCGGAGTAGTTGATCCGTCCCGACTTCTTCGCCACGTCGAAGTTCCCGTCCGCGGCCGGGAAGGCAAACTGGGTGCCGTCCCACTGGGCGCCGTTTAGTTCCCAGCTGCCCTTGGCGATCGACCCGCGAATGTAGGTGGTGAAGGACTCCCGCAGCGCCCACTTGAGGGTGCCGGCAGTAATGACCTTCTGGTTCGGGTCGGCCGAGCACTGCTGAGCCTTGCTACCGCCCCCGCCAGGCTTGCCCGGGTTCGTACCCCCCGGCGTTGCGCCCCCGGGGGTAGAGCCACCCGGCGTCGAGGGATCTGGCTGGCCCGGCGTGCCCGGTGTGCCCGGAGCGGGGTCGGCGGGCAACTTGGCCCCCAGCTTGACCACCACTGGATCCAGTGCCTGCCCCGCCTGGTAGAAGCCCGCGAATGCCTGGGCTCCTTCCGCGGTGAGCTTGGCCTCCGCGAAACGCAGCGTCGTCTCCCCGGCGGTGGTGCGCTCGGGCTCCGACAGCTGGGCTAGCCGCACCCGCTGGATGCCCGGCAACTGGGCCCCCGGTTCGAGCGACTTAGAGGCCAGGTCTGCCACCAGGTACCAGGAGCCTGCCTGCTTGACGACCTCCGGGTTGGCCAGAACCATCTCTAGCTTGCCGCCGTGCCCGGTGAAGCGCACCCGCCCCCGGGCCTTGGCGCCTGCGAAGTTGGCCCCGTCCAGCTGCTGCCCGGTAACCAGCGGGAAGTTGAACTCGCCGGTGACTCCGTCACTCAGTTCCCACTTGCCGCGGGCGGGACCGTTCTTGATGTAGTTGCGGAACGTGTCCTTCAGCCCCCAACTCAGGTAGCCCGGCTCTCCCGGGGCCACTGGCGGGGCAACCGGAGGCTGCACCGTCGGGGGCGGCGTGGGCTGGCTGGTTGGCTTGGTGGTGGGCTGCGGCGTCGGCTGGGCCGTGGGCGTGGCGGTCGGCTGGGCCGTCGGGGGCGGCGTCGGCTGGCTGGTTGGCTTGGTGGTGGGCTGCGGCGCAGGCTGGGCCGTGGGCGTGGCGGTCGGCTGGGCCGTAGGCTCCGTCGTCGGCGCGGGGGTGGGCTCCGTCGTCGGCGCGGCCGTCGGCTGGGCCGTCGGTGCTGTGGTCGGCTCCGTCGTTGGCTGGGCCGTCGGCTCCGTCGTCGGCGCGGGGGTGGGCTCGCCATCAGGCGCGACCTGTCGCACGACGACCGTGATCGGGTCGAGCTTCTCCCCCGCCTGGTAGAAGCTGCTGAAGGCAGCCACCGCGTCGGCGTGCAACAACACCTCGGCGAAGTGCAGCGAGATCTCCGGCGTGCGGGAGTAGACCGGGTCGGAAAGCTTGGCCACCGTCACCCGCTGCGGAGTCAGATCGGCCGCAGCCTGCACCGATCCCGGCTTCGGCGCGCCGCCCAGCGGCTTGGAGGCCACCAGTGCTGTCAGATACCAGCCATCTGCCCGCTTTTCCACAGTGGGGGCGCCCACCCGCAGGTCGAGCAGCCCATGGTGTCCGGTGAAACGGACCTGGCCTCGGAACGCTGCGCCGTCAAACCGGCCCTGCGTCAGACTCTGTCCCTCAGCGAGCGGGAAGACAAACTCACCGGTGGCTCCATCGCTCAGTTCCCACTTGCCGCGGGCGGCACCGTTCTTGATGTAGTTCCGGAAAGATTCCTTCACTCCCCACCGCAGCTCGGCCGTAAAGCGGGCGTGCGGATCGCGGGGGTTAGTAGTCGGCTGCTGGGTAGGGGCAGTGGTCGGCGTGGCCGTCGGGGCAGCCGTCGGCTCCGCGGGCGGGGTGGGCAAGTCAGACTCGTTCACCGCCTCATCCTCTTGCCCAGGCTCCGGCCAGTCCCGAACCTTGTCCTTGATCTCCGTAATTACGCTCCAGTCACGGAACTTGTTCTTGGTCAACCACACGCCATTGAGGCGGAACGCGGTCTTCGCCCACTGGTTCAAGGAGGAGGGGTCGGTGATGAAGTTGTGGGCCAGCTTGACCTTCTCCAGCCCCCGCAGCTTGGCCAACGGGGACGGATCGACCAAGTGGTTGCGGGTCAAGTCAACTTCCCGCAGGTAGAGCTGCTTGGCCAGCGGGGTGATGTCGCGCAGTTGGTTGTTCGCCGCCCGCAACGTGTAGAAGGACTCGCCTGGCTGCGGCAGGCCGCTCAGATCGGTCAACCGGTTGTTCTCCACGTCGATCAGCGACAACTCGCTCAACCCGGCCAACTCGTTGACATTAGTCAGCTGGTTGTTCACCGCGCTGATGTTCTGCAGCTTGGTCAGCTTCTCCAACCCCGCCAGGCTCCGCAGCTGGTTGTGGTCGACGTCAATTTCCTTCAACAGCACCGAGTTACGTAGCGGTCGCAGATCAGTGATCGCCTGGTAGCTCAATCGCACCCGCCCCAAGTTGGTGGCGTGCTCCAGCCCCGACAGATCCTTGATCTTTTCCCCAGGCTGCAGGCGCACCCCGATGCACTGCAGGGACTGCAGCTTCTCGATGACCTTGTTGGTCATCGGCACCTTCGCGTCCAGGTCGAGTTCGTTGCGAATGCAGGCTTCCAAGGTCTTGTCTGGGATAGTGACATCCTGGATCGGCACCGACGGGTCCGTCTTGGGGCCATTATCCTGCCGCGGAAAGCGGTCCGGGAAAACCTCCCACAAGTTTGGTTCCGGGGCTTCGCCGTCCTGCCCGTAAATCTTCACGGTCGCCAGGAAGGGGGCCTGCACCGTACCCGCATAGAATCCCACCAGCTTGCCCGACAAGTCGGTCAACCGCGGCTTGTGGGAGAAGATGACCAGGTAGCCCTGCCGCACCTCCCATTCCAGGTCGGGCATTTCCAGAATTGCCTGCTGTTTGAATTCGGCTTCCCCGCCGCCAGCCATCGTGCCTTTGGTTCTGGCATCCACGAGGAGCTTCTTGTTAGCCAGGTCAACGGTCGGGTTAGAGATGCTGACATCAAGGATGCCTTCATACTTCTTCCACTCGACCTCTCCCCCGAACCGCACGGTGGTGAGGTTATCTAGGTCAACCTTCTGCCCAGACTTCAAGTACCAACCGAGGTTGCCCGATTCCTTAACCAGGCCCATCCCCCAGCGTTCTTCGTTTTCAATGCCCACATACTGGCGGAACGAGGTCACGTAGTCCCAGTTAGCAACACCCTTGGCCAGCTCCACGACGCGCGGCGCGGGGGCCGGGGGCGTGGAGCTGGCATCCTCCGGCGCGCCGTTGCCGCCATCGCTTGGCGCGCTCGGAGCCTCCGGCGCAGCCGACGCCTCCGGAGCCGCCGGGGCAGTCTCACCTGGCGTCGGCTGGCTCGGCTCCTCGCTGTCTGCCGCCGGGCTCGTCGGCGGCTCTGCCGGAGCCGACTCAGCGGGCGACGGCGCCGTCTCGGACTCGTCACCGCTGCCGGGCTGGGCAGTCTCACTTTCGGAGGCTTCGCTGCTCACTGTCGGCGGCGCATCCGGGTTCTCCACTGCCAATGCTGCGGTGCCAGTGGTTAGTCCACCAGCAACTAGCAGCACCGACAGAGTCGACGCAAGAATCGTGCGTCGAGCACTGGGCTTCATACAGGCTCTCCTCAGGTTAGGCCATAGTTGCCTTCTTAACGATGCGTCCTGGATCCTAGTAAGGCCAGCCTTACCTCTGCAATATCGCGCAAGCAGCGGCCCGCCGCTCACCACCCCGGCCCGCTACACCGTTGCAGCACCATTGCCTGCAAGTCCGCCACAAACAACCGCCGAACCACCACCCCGTTTTTCGGGCGTGCTTCTCCTCACACTTGTCGGCGCAGGCCGCGCAGCAGCCGGACCCGAAAGGAATCCACACCCGGTGCCTGGAGACAACAAAGCGGCCCGGAGGATAACTCCGAGCCGCTTTAGCAGCCCCGACCGGATTCGAACCGGCGCCGCCGCCGTGAGAGGGCGGTGTCCTAGGCCGCTAGACGACGGGGCCCTAGGGGCTCCCCGAGGGGGAACCAGCTCCTGCGGTTGGACTCGAACCAACAACCGTCCGATTAACAGTCGGATGCTCTGCCATTGAGCTACGCAGGATCGCGAGGCAAGACTCTACCAGGCCCGCAGCAGCTCACGCACCACTTTTGCCAAAAAACGACCTCATGTGTCCATCCCCACATGGCCGCGCGCCTGCCTGACCACGGCCGCGACGGCGGCGTCGTCCACCCCGGGCTGGGCCGTGCCCACGGCATCGACCGCCAAACGTCCCGCCTCGTCTTGCCGCACCGTCACCCGCACCCAGCGTCCCTGCCCCAACTGGCGCGTGAGCGAGTAGACCGTGGCATGCTCCACCGCATCGACCAGCGCCCGGGCAAAGTCGTCAATCTCGCTAGTGGCGGGCACCAAATCCAGCGGCACCAGCTGCGGATCGACCAGCCGCACCTGCCATCGTCCCTTCTCCTCCTGCCAGGACACGTGCTGGATGGCGTGGAAAGGCAGCGAGAGCTCCACTCCGTCTTGCCCAACAACCACTAAGGCGGCGCGCCCCACGGCTGCCCACCGCTCCCCCACTAACGCCACGGCCGGTGCCCGCCTATCGGTTCCCAGGTGAGCGGCCACGGCAGCCGGGGGACGTTGACGGCGTCGAAAGAACATGTCACCACCGTATCCCAGGCCGTGTAGGCTTCTGCCCGGAACGCCTCGCGGCTCCCACCCCCGATAGCTCAGTCGGTCAGAGCAGCGGACTCATAATCCGTCGGTCCTGGGTTCAAGTCCCAGTCGGGGGACCAACGCACGCAGGGCAGTGCGCCCGTCGCCCACCGTCACAAAAACGAGTGGGGGCGGCCCCGGCGCCTGCCGGAACCGCCCCCACCGTTTGGCCTCAGTTACGCAGTTGGCGCAACGCCTCCGTCACCTGCGCGGAGAGCGAGCCTTCGCCCCCCACAAGTATGACCTTGCCTACCTCCGGCGAGCGCCGCAGCAACTCGGCAGTGGGCGCCGACAGCTGGTTGCCCGCCGTCAGCAGCAGCCGCGCCTGCAGCCGCGCTGCCAAAGTCCCACCGGCCAACGCGTCGGGATAGGTTTCGCCCGACGCCAAGACCACTACCCCCGTGCGCGGGAGGAACTCGTCGGCCAGCTTGGCAGCGGTTTCGTAGCGGTTGCTCCCCACAATGGTCTTGGTGGACGACAGCCCCGCCTGCCGCAACGCCCGGTCAGCGTGCCCGCCGACGGCGACAACGTCGGTCTGGTGCTTGGCCAGGAACTGCCTGGTTTCGGCCGGTACGCCGCGGGCATCCGTGAGCACCACCACGGCATCTGCGGCGGCCGCGACCGCCCCCGCCGCGAGCGCGTCGGCGTGGTTCAGGCCGTCGGCTACCAGCACCCGTTCGATGGGCATCCCGGCGGCAACCATCGTCTCGGCCACCGCCGTGGCCGTGGCGAAACGGTTCCGGCCCGCGACCCGCTCTACTTGCATCCCCAGCTGCCGGAGTTCTTGCACCTTCGCCTCGGGCACGGAACCGGTCCCCCCGATCAGGTAGACCCGCTGCACTTGCTTGTCCATTAGCGCCTGCCGCAGTGCGGGTTCCAGCTTTTCCCCGGTGGTTAGCAGCATGGGGGCGTCCAGCGTGGCCGCCAAGGGAGTGGCTGCCAGCGCGTCGGCGTGGTTAGTGCCCGATGCCAACACGACCGTCGGCCAGTTGCCGGGCAGCGAGGAAGCTACCGCGAGCGCCGTCTCCACCCGGTTGCGCCCCGCCGTACGTTCTGTCGCGAGCGGCGCGGCCGTCGGCGTCGGGGTCGGGGTGACCGTCGGCGTCGGCGTCGGTGTGACCGTCGGCGTCGGCGTCGGGGTCGGCGTGGCCTGCCCACCCCCCACGGTGCCTTCCAGCCGCACCTCGGCGGCCGAGGAGAAGGACCCGTTCCGGGTCGACTGCGAGCTCACCGCCCGCAACGTTACGTACCGTCCCCGCGCCGCCGCGAAAGTGACCCGCTGTTCGTCGGCGCTCTCCGTAAACTCGCCGCTGGCAACGAGTTTGCCCCGCTGCCCGGCCTCCGCCGAGACGTAGATCTCGTAGTCCTTGATCTTCGAGTTCAGGGCGTCGCTTTGCGACCGCGCGGTGTACCGCAGCGCGGTGAGGTCGTATTCCTTCCCCAGATCGAATATCAGCTCGTTGGGCGGGGTGCCGATGGGTGCCCCGGACCACCGGGAGTGCCAAATGGTTTCCCCGTCACCGTCCAGCACGTTGCTGGCGCGCCCATCTTCCCGCTGGGTCTCCTCGCTGGAGGCTTGGACGCTGATCGTGCGGGGATTAATCGTGTTGGGGTACGACGGGGGCGCCACCTCTTCCAGCGCGGGGTCGTCCCCGTCGGTAACAGCGGGGGCCTGGTTGCCTACCACGAACCCGCGGGCGCGCAGGGCGTTGGCCTCCAAATACTGTTCCCAGGTCACCGTGGTGTCGGCCCCGGTTTGCACCACGGGGTCCGCGCCAGTGCCATAGAACGCGATCTTGGCTGGCCGGCTTTGCGAGCCGTAGCCCCACAAGACGAGGTCGCCGCCGACGGTGGTGCCCCGCTTGACGTGCAGGGTGGTCCCGGGCAGGAAGGTCACCGCCTTGAGCTGCTCGACGGTGTTGAACGGCGACTGCTCGCTCAGGCCGGTGCCCGCCTGCGGGGCGGTGACGTCCAGGTAGTAATCGGTCGGAACCTCGAACTCGGCGTCCGCGCGGAAGACCTCCAGGGCCGAGATGTGCACCGGACCGCGCGCGGCGGTGACCGTCAACCGTACCTTGGAGGCCTGCACCGGCTCGGTCAGCACGTCCAGGCGCTTGTAGCCGATGGTCGGACCAGTGGAGACCTCGACCCATCCGGACTCGGTCAGCGCCTCGACGGTGTAGGCCTCCACCTGCTGGCCGCCGCCCTTGATCTCCTCCCCGAGGCCGATCCGGGAGATTTCCGTTGTCTCACCCAGGTCGACTTCAAAAACGGCGGGCAGTTGTACCGGTGCGGGGGCGGTGTAGCGGTTACCGTCGGTCAGCTCTGGGGCCGCCACCGTGGCTTGCGTGGTTCCCACGGCTCCCGGTCGTCCCACCGCAAGGTCGTAAGGCATCGATTGGCGCACCCACCGCCGCAGCTGCAGGAGCCGCGCCACATCGCGACCATCGATGCGTCCAGCGCGGTCCGGCGGCACGTTTAGCAGCAGGATCGAGTTGCGTCCCACTGAACGGTTGTAGACCCCTTGCAGGGTAGCCAGAGACTTGGGCCCCTGGGAGGCGTGCCAGAACCAACCGCCGCGAATGGACGTGTCTGCCTCAGCCGGCCACCAGTGCAGGTAGTTGGCGGTCCCGGATTGCACGGCGCCAATGATGGACTGGCTGCTGCCTAGGTCGCGGGCGGTGTCGCTCGGCTTGGGGTAGATCCGCCCGCCGGGCACTGCCTCGTGGACGGCCTGCGGGTTCCACTCCGCCTCGCGTGCCAGGCCACCTTCGTTGCCGACCCAACGCACGTCGCGGCCTGCCACTGCCACCGCGGCATTGGGCTGCAGCTTACCGATCAGGTCGTAGAAGGCGTCGTAGTCGAAGCGTTCGGTGCCCGCCGTGTTGCCTGCCGCTCCGTCGAACCACACCTCATCGATGGGGCCGTATTCGGTGAGCAGTTCGTACAGCGTGTTCAGGAAGAGGGTGCCGTAGTCGGTCGCCTGGTAGGTGAAGCTAGGCAAGTCGCCGCTCGCGACGCGGGCGGCGCGGTCGTCGTTTTCTACTAGGGTCGGAATTTGCCGCGCGGTGCGCTCCGAGCCGTTACCGAAGATGCCCTTGCGTTCCATGCTGGAGTCCGCCGGGGACAGGTAGATGCCGACCTTCAATCCATACCGGTGGGCGGAGTTGACGAAGTCACGCACGACGTCGCCCTGGCCGTCTCGCCAGGGAGAGCTGGCGACATCAAAGTCGGTGTAGCGCGAGTTGTAGAGCATGAAGCCGTCGTGGTGCTTCACCGTCAGGATCGCGTAACGGAAGCCTTGCGCGGCTAGCGTGCGCGCCCACTGGTCGGTGTCGAGCTGGCTCGGGTTAAAGCGAGCCGGATCCTCGGTGCCGTGCCCCCACTCTTGTCCGTAGAAGGTGTTGATACCGAAGTGCAGGAAGGCGGTAAGCCCGGCCTCGTGGAAACGCACCTGCTTGTCATTCGGGCGCGCTGCGCTGGCTGCCGCCAGAATCTTTTGCGGGCAGTCGGCCGACGTTACCGGGACAAAGTTTGCCGGCGTGAAGGGCTCGAACTCGCAGTCCGGATTACCCGGGTTTTCCCCCGGCGGGGTGGAGGGGGTGAGCACAAAATCTGCGCCCGGGTCGGTCACCCGAATGCGCGCGTATTCGCCCCGTAAACCCCGGTTCGAGGCGTCGGCATTAATTTCGCCCCCGAAGGCAAATTTGTTGGCATTGCCCTGGCTGTTGTGGGCCCAGGCGTTAGCCGTGACCGCCGGGAGTTCCTGGCCGTCCAGGCGCACCTGCAAGGTGGCACCGTTGTCTTGCGGCAAGTACGCCAACTGCAGGATGTGTTCCTGTCCGGCCCGCGGCAGAGCCGCGCTTTGTGCGTGGTCCTGCCACTGCCCGTTGGCGTGGGAGGAGAAACCGTACTTCAGCTGCCCGCCTTGATAGCGCACGAACAGGTTGCCCCCGTAGGAGAAGACGGTACCCAATTCTTGTTGGTTATCCCTGGGGGTGAACCGCATCTCGGCTTTGAAGCCCGTGCGGGCCTGCCCTTCCGCGGCCCCGAAGCTGGCGGCCGCGAACTCGAGGCGCTGATTGCCGCCGTCCACCTTCAGGTGTTTCTCCAGCCCGTCGGCTGCCTCCTCGACGGTGGCGCCGTGGTGCACGGATAGCCCGCCGCGCATCACCTCGTCGCCCTGGGTCGTGTACTGGTTGTCCGTGGCCATCGAGCCAGCGAAACCCACATCCAGGTGGATCACCGCCGGTTCGTCAGCGTAGGTGGTGGTGGGACCGAGAGCCAACAACACCGCTATCGCGGAAGCTCCACTGACCCGCCGGAAAGTGCTCAGACGCATCCTCACGTCCTTTCGGTAGGAACCTCATTGATCCAACGTGAGTGATTCTAAGCACTTAGTAACAGCTTGTCTTAGTTTTGCTCGCTTAAATCTCGGCGGCGGGCCTCCAGCTCCAGCACCTGCGCCAACACTTCCAGCGCTTGCGCAGATTCGGGCGGCAGCTGCCGGTGCGCGGCCCGCAAATCTCCGATCTGCCGCACCAACCAGGTACGTTCGAAAGCGGCCACCAAGCCCCGCGCGTAGGCCACGGCCTGCTGCTCGTTGCCCACCGGCAGCGGGTTAACCACCAGGGTGGACAACACCCCCACCAGCTCTGGTTCCAAATAGTCCTTGATGCTGGCCAGCCAGGCGCGCGGACCGCTTGCCTCCGCCGCGGCCACCCCGCCCGCGGCCCGCACCGCCTCGTGCAGCGCCCGGTAAGCCGGCACCAGCATGGCCTGGGGCGGCAACCTGTCAAAATCGGGGGCGGCCGTCGGGAACTGCAAGATCGCCTCCAATACCTGCCGCTCCAACCGGGTCACTGGGTCCTCCCCCGGTCCCCCCGGCACGAACGTGGCAGGCAGCGGCGGCGCCGACGGCGCGCCCGCCTCCTCGCCCGTCCCCGGCAGACGGCCCGCCGCCTGCCTGCCCGCACTGGCCACCGCCGCCCGCACGGTTGCTTCCTCCATGCCCAGCCAGCCCGCCGCCTCCCGGGCGTATTCCATCCGCAGCGCCCGATCCCGAATCCGGGCCACCACCGGGGCGACGGCGCGCAGGCCCGCCACCCGGCCCTCCGCAGTTCGCGTGTCCAGCCCCGCCAACACCGATTCGATAGCGAACGCAAACAACGGCTTGCGCGAAGCGATCAATGCCCGCACTGCCGCGTCGCCTCCCAGGCGGCGCACGTCGCACGGGTCGTGCCCATTGGGCTCGATGGCCACAAAAGTCTGGGCCGCGAACCGCTGATCCTGATCGAAGGCCCGCAAAGCGGCCTTGCGCCCCGCTTCATCCCCGTCAAAGGTGAAAATAACCTCCGCCCCGTGGATGGCTCCGGAGGAGAACATCACGCCTGCTGCCGGGTCAAAACTGTCGCCGAGCAGGCGGCGCGCGACGCGAATGTGTCCCTCCCCGAAGGCGGTGCCGCAGGTGGCCACCGCCGTCGTCTCCCCCGCCAAATGGGCGGCCATCACGTCGGTGTATCCCTCGACCACCACCAGTTTGCGCTGGGCGGCAATATCCCGCTTGGCCAAGTCCAACCCGTACAGCACCTGTTGCTTCTTATAGATAGGCGTCTCCGGGGTGTTGAGATACTTCGGCCCCGGGTCGTCATCCAGCAACTTGCGGGCGCCAAACCCGATGGTCGCCCCCGTCAAATCGCGGATCGGCCACATTAGCCGCCCGCGGAACCGGTCGTAGATGCCTCGCATCCCCTGCGAGACCAGACCGGCGGCCAGAATCTCGGCGTCGGTGAAGTTGGCCTGCCGCAGATGCCGCAGCAGCCCGTCCCACCCGGCCGGGGCGTAGCCGACACCGAAGTGGCGGGCGGCCTCGCGCCCAAAACCCCGGGCGGCAAGGAACTGGCGGCCGGGGGCCGCCTCGGGGGTCGCCAACTGCGCGATATAGAACTCCTCCGCGAGGCGATGGGCGTCCAGGAGTCGCTGCCGCCGCCCCGGCTCCTCCCCGGGGCGGGCCGGGCCGCCCCCCTCCTCGTAGTGCAGCTGCACCCCGGCCTTGCCCGCCAAAAACTCCACCGCCTCGGCAAAGGACACGTGATCGATGCGCTGCACAAAAGAGATGACGTCACCCCCCTCGTTGCAGCCAAAACAGTGCCACAAACCCAGCTGCGGGCGCACGTGGAACGACGGGGTGCGTTCGTCGTGGAAGGGGCACAGACCTTTCAGCGAGCCGACACCGGCCGGTTTCAACGTGACGTGCGCCCCCACGATTTCGGCGATGTCGGCCCGCTCGCGCACCAAGTCAATGTCTGCGCGCTGAATGCGTCCGGCCATGCCGCCAGTCTAGAGCCCGCGCCCGGCGCACCCGGCCGCGTCAGCTGAAGGAGGAGAGCATCCCACACAGACGGGCGTGCCACTGGTGGGCCACCAGATCGGACAGGCTCGCCACCTGATCGATGACGGCCCGCAGCCGCCCCGCGTCGTCGTCCGCTTGCCGGTAGTCGGCCGCAAACGGGGCCTCCAGCGCCCGCCACCCGGCCTCCTGCAGCGCCGCCACCAGATCGAACAGGATCGTGCGTTGGGACAGATAGAGCGGCTCGATTTCGCGGGGTGCCATCACGTACCGGACCGCAATTCCCTTCATGACCGCTATCTCCGCCCGCGCCTGCGCGGGGACCACCAAGGAGGCGTCGTAGCGCGCCAGGGGCCCCTGCCCACACGCGGCGCGGGTGGCCTCCACCGTCTGGCCCACGAAGCGTCCGATGACCGCCGAGGAGAAATTCTTCAAGCGCGCCAAGTCTGACCGGGATCCGGCAAACCCTGACGGCCAAGCAGGCAGCTCCACCAGGCGTCGCAGGGCGTCCGCCAGCTCCGCCTCGCTCCACGTCTCGCCGTACCACTGCCGGGTGGCGGCCAGTATCTGGTCGCCGTCCGCCACGACGGCGTCCGGGGTGGCGCGGGCCGTGCCGAACGCGTCCTCGACGTCGTGCACGCAATAGGCGATGTCGTCCGCCAAGTCCATCAGCTGCGCCTCTAAACACCGCTGCCCCGCGGGCACCCCGTGCCGCACCCAGGCGAAGGCGGCAGCATCGTCGCCGTAGACGCCAAACTTGGCGGACGGGGTGCCGTCGGCCCGCAGCGGGGCCGCCGCGGCAGCCCACGGATACTTGAGTGTGGCGTCCAAGGTGGCGCGCGTCAAATTCAAGCCGTAACTGGTCCCCTGCCTGTCCACCACCTTCGGCTCCAGCCGAGTCAGGAGCCTGAACGTCTGCGCGTTGCCCTCAAAGCCGCCGCACGGGCCCGCCACCGCCGCCAGCGCCCGCTCGCCGTTGTGCCCGAACGGCGGGTGGCCCAGATCGTGAGACAGGCAGGCCGTCTCGACCACGTCTGGGTCGCACCCCAGATTGATGGCCAACTCCCGCCCCACCTGTGCCACCTCCAGGGAGTGGGTCAAGCGGGTGCGCACGTAGTCGTCGGCCCCCGGCCCCAGCACCTGGGTCTTGGCTCCCAGGCGGCGCAGGGCCGCCGAATGCAGCACCCGCGCCCGATCGCGTTCGAACGCCCCCCGGCCAGGTTTCTTGTCCGGTTCCGGCAGACGGCGGGCCACGGCCTCGGTGTCGTAGCTACGGGACTGCGGTCGCACAACTTGTGCCACTTCAAAACTCACGGTCCGACCCTATCGGTCCGCGCGAGCTCGCTGCTGCCATCCCGCACCGGATGGGAGACAATGGGGCAATGTCCAACAACGTTGCCCCCGCCCTGCCCTCCCTCCAGGTCACCACGACGCTGATCTATCGATCGTTTCGGGGGCCCCGCGAATGGTGGCGAGACGCCACGGTCTACGACATTTACGCCGCCCAGTTGGACGACGCCACCCTCGACAACACTTTTGCCTGCATCTCGGCGGCCGCGCGCCTAGGGGTCAGCGCGGTGTCCTTCCGCCCCTCGCACCTCGATCCCCGTACCCCTGCGGACGCCGCCCTGGCGCGCCGCCTCGTGGATAAGGCCCACGCGCACGGGCTGAAAGCCGTGGTGCAAGTTTCCGGTGCTGACACTCCCGGGCCGCGGACGGCGGCCGAGGGCCCGATTCCCCGGCCGATTCGCGACAAGGAAGTCGAGGGGCTGGAGCTGGTGGCGCGCGCGGAGGCTTTCCTGGCGTGCGGGGCCGACGGTATCGACCTGGGGTTCATCGTCGAGCCCGAGCTGACGGGGCAAGACCAGGAAGCTGAACTGCTGCACGACGTCTTCGTCGCCCTCCAGCAACTGATCGCCGCCCGGGAGACGGAGGTGGTGCTGGGAGCATCGGCCGCTTCGCGTTTCCCGGCAGCGCTGGCGCGGCACCTGGAGCGGGACCGGGTGGCCCACCTCCGTGACGACCGCCTCCTGTTGGCGCCCTGGAGCCCGCAGGGCGTGGCCGAGGCCATCACGGCCGACATTCGGGAGCGCGCGCAGCGGTCCGATTGCCTGGCCTGGCGCCCCAACTCGCCCTTCCCCTACGACCACTTCGGCCCCCTCGGCGCCGACTCGTGGTTTGCCACTACCGCCGACCCGACGCAGCGCGGCCGGGCGTTAAATCTGCTGGTGCTCCTGCTGCCCGGCGCGGTGTATCTGCGGCAGGGTGATGAGGTGGGCCTAGAAAACACTAAGCGTCCCGCTTCGGCCCACGCCTTGGTCGACCAGCTGGCGCACCTGTTGCTGGAGCAGCGTCCCGACCCCGAGTCGGCCTATTCGCGGCTGCGCGCTGCGCTCCGCCTGCGTGCCGAACGTCGCCTGGGCACCGGAGCACTCGCCTTGGTGGAAGGCGGACAATGGCAGACCGCCGACACCCTGGCCCTGGTCAACCGGGACGTGCTCGGGGTCCTCAACTTCGGCACCAGTGAGCTGTTCGTGCCCAGCCAGGCCCAGGTGCTGGCGGCTTCCGGCCCGGTCGACGCCGATACGCAGGGCATCGTGGTCCCGCCGGAAACCACCATCTGGCTGGATGTGGCCGACGACCACGACCTGTAGCGCGCAGCCCCAGACGCGGCAGGGGCGGCCCGGGCAATTCGTGCCCGGGCCGCCCCTTTTGCGTAACGCTCAGCCCTTAACGGCCCCTGCCGTCAGGCCGGAGACGATGTAGCGCTGCAGGTACATGAAGAGCAGGATCACCGGCACGGCCGCCACCACGGCACCGGCGGCGAACATGCCCCACGGCGCGGTGCGCTGGTCAGAACCCCACACGTACATGCCCACCGCCAGCGTCCACTGCGACTCGCTTTGCAGCACCAGCTTGGCGATGATGAATTCGCCGAGCGAACTGACGAAGGACAGCAGGCCGACCACGGCCAGCATCGGAGTGACCATGCGCAGGATGATGGTGAAGAAGATGCGCGAGTGGCTAGCCCCGTCGATCATGGCGGCCTCGTCCAGTTCCCGGGGGATGGTGTTGAAGAAGCCGTACATGAGGAAGGTGTTGGAGCCGAGCGCGCCCCCGAGGTAGACGCAGATCAGGGCGATCAGCGAGTCGGTGCCCAGCACCGGGAAGACCTCCGCCAGCGAGTGCAGCAACAGGAAGATGGCGACGAAGGCCAGCATCTGCGGGAACATTTGCACCAGCAGCAGGAAGGTCAGCGTGGGGCGCCGCCCGCGGAAGCGGAAGCGGGAGAGCGCGTAGGCGGCGCAGGCCGCCATGAACACGGTGCCGATGGCCGTGGCGGTGGAGACCACCAGGGAGTTGGTCACCCACTTCCAGTAGTACGTCTTGTTCAACGCCACGAAGTTGTCGCCCGTGAAGTCACTGAACAACTGGTTGGAGCCGGCCAGCGTCGGGTTGGGGTTCAACGCGGTAGACAGGACATACAGCAGCGGGAAGGAGGCGATCGCGATGATGATCAACGCCAAGAAGTGCTTCCATCCCACGGTCCGCAGCCAACGCCACACCGTGGGCTCGGGCAGCGCGGCATCCCAGGCTGGTTCGTGAACTTCGACGGTTTCGTCGAAGACTTCGGGGGCAGGAGAAGAAGTGCTGTTCATTAGATTTCCTCCAGCTTCCGCGTGGCCCGGAAACCGAACCAGGAGATAAGACCGACCACGACAAAGATGATGATCGACATGGCGGCCCCCAGACCGTACTGCTTCTGGGCACCGTCGAAGGAGATGCCGTAGACCATGGAGATCAGCAGGTCGGTCTTGCCGACCGCGTAGGGCAGGCCCTCATAGTTGGGTCCCCCGTCGGTGAGCATGTAGATCAAGGAGAAGTTGTTGAAGTTGAACGCGAATGACGCGATCAACAGGGGCGCGGTGGCCACGAAGACCAGGGGCGCGGTGATGGAGCGGAAGATCCGCATCGCTCCGGCCCCGTCGATGACGGCGGCCTCCTTGACGTCCTCAGGCACGGCCTGCAGGGCACCGGTGCACACCAGGAACATGTAGGGGAAACCGAGCCACATGTTGACCAGGAGGATCACGCCCTTGGCGAGCCACTCGTTGTCCAGCCAGGCGATGTCGGCGCCGCCCAGGATCACCTGGTTGATGATGCCGTGCCCCTGGTTGAACATGCCACGCCACACCAGCGCCGACAGGAAGGCGGGGAAGGCGTAGGGCAGGATGAACAGGGACCGGTAGATGGTCCGTCCCCGCACGCGCGGGTCGTTGTAGATGACGGCGAGCACCAGGCCGACGACGAAGGTGGAGGCCACCGACAGGAACGCGAATGCCAGCGACCACAGGAAAGCCCGGAGGAACGGCATGGCGAGCTGGGAATCGGAGAACATCTTGGTGAAGTTCTCAAAGCCCACCACGACGCGCCAACCGGGCGTCAAGGGCTTCTCCCCGGGCGCCTCGAACTGCCCGTTCTTCCCCGCGGTGTACGTCACCCCGGTCTCGGTGTTGGTCAGGGTGTCAGCGGCCTCGTCGTAGCGGTAGATCGAGGTCGAGAGGAAGGCGGTGGCCCCGGTCTCGGTGCGGTAGGTCTGGGCGTCCACCTCGTCGGAGACCGGCACACGCACGGCAAAGACTTCCTTTTGCCGCTGGTTCAAGGTCTTGCCGGTGATCAAGGTGGCGCCGTCTACGGCGGTGATCCGGGTGCCGTCGATGGTGCCCTGAGCCTCGCTCAGCGGCGTCTGGGCGTCCCCGACCATGATCTTGCCGTCGATCAGCAGGGCCAAGCCGATCTCGCCGTCCCGGTCGATGGGCACCACGGGCACCGACTCGGAGCCCTCGACGCGCTTTTCGTTCTGGCGCAGAATCTGCGTGATCGCGTCGTCCTTGGTGGAGTTGTGTCCCTGCCCGTAGTTGGTGAGGGCCACGTACCCGGTGTAGCCCATGACGAAGACCTGGTAGATCAGCAGGAAGACCAAGCCCGGAATGAGGTATTTACCCGCGATGCGCTTGCGGGCGAAGTAGATGTAGTTGACAACCAGCAGCAGCACCACCATCGAGATGGCCAGCGGCAGGTTGCCTACCTGGTAGGCGGTCAGAGCCCCATAGATGCCCAGCGCGTTGACCAGGCACATGAGGAAGAGCTTCACGAAGAAACCGGCCCCCCAGTCGCGGGCATGCGACGAACGGGCGGTGGCGCGCTGCGGAGGCGCCGACGAAGAGGTTTGTGACGTCATTGTTCACCCTGGGTTGTGTGCTGAGACAAATTGGTGACTGAGTGTGGGCAGTGGGCGAGGCATTGGCCTCGCCCACTGCGTTCCTCATGGTTACTTCTTGATCGCCTCAGCGACCGTGTTCACCATCTGCTCCCACGTCGCGGCGGGGTCAGCGGTGCCCTTGATGATGGCGGCCTCGGCCTTGCCCCAGTGGTCCCACACCGCGTCCATCTGCGGCAGGGCCGGCATCGGGGCGGAGTTGGAGCCGAAGGCGGCGAACCCGGCCAGGTGCTTGTCGTCCAGCGAGTCGGCCAGCTTCTTGTAGGCCGGGATGCGCTTGTCGAGCTCGTACAGGGCCTTGGCCCCCTCTTCGCTCCCGACGTACTCGGTCAGGTACTGGTTGACGACGAGCGGGTTGTCGGTCTTGGCCGAGGGGAAGAAGGCCTGCACCCCGACGAAGGCCTGGGCGGGCTGGTCGCCGGCCTGCGGCACGTTGATAACGGAGACGTCCAGGCCGGCCTCGAGGAAGGCCTTCAGGTTCCACGGGCCGGTGACGATGAACGGGGTCTCGCCGGCCAGGAAGGCCTGCTTGGCGATCTCGCCGTCGGCGGAGATGTCGAAGTTCTTCGCCGCGCCCTGCTCGCCCAGCCACGTGGCGAACTTGGCCCCGGCCTCGCCGCCCATGTTCAGCTCGGGGGAGTAGGAGCCGTCCGCGTTCTGCTTGAAGACGGAGGCACCGAAGGAGGACTGGAACGGGTACATGTGGTACGGGTCGGA
Source organism: Buchananella hordeovulneris (assembly GCF_001907235.1). Lineage (GTDB taxonomy): Bacteria > Actinomycetota > Actinomycetes > Actinomycetales > Actinomycetaceae > Buchananella > Buchananella hordeovulneris. Next base: position 84,920 of record NZ_MQVS01000003.1, on the reverse strand, counting down.
GTTCTCGCCCTGCTGCACCATGAACGGGAACTTGGCGCCCGACTCCTTGCCGGCGGCGACCATCTCGTCGAAGGTCTTCGGCTCGGCCTGGGTCAGCTTGTTGTTGCGGATCAGGGCGATGTTCTCAATCGCGTAGGGCACGCCGTAGGTCTGACCGTCGTAGGTCACGCCGTCCACGGCGGACTTCAGGAAGTTGTCCTTGATGCCGGTGATGTCGACGGTACCGACCACGCCGTTGGTCACGAAGCCACCCAGGCGGTCGTGCGCGGTGATGACGATGTCCGGGCCCTTACCGGTGGGCACGGCGGCGATGAACTCCTTGGCGATGTCGTCCGGCGACTTCTTGACGACCTCGACCGGGGCGCCGAACTTCTCGGTGAAGCCCTTGGAGAACTCGGTGATGGATTCGTACCGGGTGTCGTCGGCCCAGATGGTGATACCGCCCTCGGCGCCCGCAGTGTCGTCACTGGGGGCGGCGCTTTCAGCGGTGGTGGCGGCTTCGGAGGGGGCAGCGGTTTCGGTCTTGGCCTCACCGGTGCCGCCGCAGGCGGCGATGGTGAACGCCAGTCCCACGGCGCTGATCGTGGCAATACTGCGACGCATCCTGGGAATCTCCTTTGATGTTGGTGGTCGGGGCAACTGCTGCCGACGACCTTGAGGGGAACCGTAGTTGACTGTAACCCATTCTGCAACGAGTTTCAGAAATATTGCGATAACATTTGGGTGACTGCTGCATCGGTTGCAAGGAGGCAGGCATGAGCAGGCGGATTGGTCTGGCCGATATTGCTAAGCAGGCGGGGGTAAGCACCGCCACCGTGTCGCGGGTGCTCAACGGGCACCAACACGTCGCGGAGGAAACTCGGCGCGCAGTCCTGACCGCGGCGGACCTGCTGGGCTACGAACGGCCCGAAACCATTGCCCCCACCACCAATGGCGTGATCGGCATCATTCTCCCGGAACTGACCAACCCCATCTTTCCGCTCTACGCGCAAGAGCTCGCCTCGGCCCTGACCGGCACTGGTTTCACCCCGCTGTTGGGCACCGAGTTCGCCGGCGGCATCAGTGAGGACGAATACCTCACCACCTTCACCACGCTGAACGTGGCGGGCCTAGTCTTCGTCTCGGGACGCCACGCCGACGTCTCCGGGGACCAGTCCCGCTACATGCGCCTGCTGGAACGTGGCCTGCCCTTTGTCACCATCAACGGTTTAGATCCCCGCATCCCGGCGGTCAACTTCAGCACTGATGACACCATCGGCATCCGCCTGGCCCTCACGCACCTCCGCCACCTCGGCCACACCCACATCGCGCTGGTCACAGGCCCCAAACGCCTGGTGCCCTCGGCCCGCAAGGCCGCCGCCTTCACCCAGGCACTGGCCACCCGCCTGCCGGAGGCCCCGGTGCGCATCGAACAGAGCCTCTACACCCTGGAGGGCGGAGCCAACGCCGCGACCCGTGCCCTGCAAGCCGGGGCCACCGCGATCATCGCCTCGTCTGACCTCATGGCGATCGGGGCAATCCAGGCCGCAAACTCCCTCGGCCTTTCCGTTCCCGAGGACGTCAGCGTCATCGGTTACGACGGCTCCCCGTTGGCTTTGCACATGCGCCCCGGCCTGACCACGGTGCGCCAACCAGTGGCCGCGATCTGCCGGGCCGCGATTGCGGCCCTGCGGGAGGAGATCGCGGGCGCCGAGCCGAGTCACGGCGAATTTCTCTTCGCCCCTGATCTGATCGTTCGGGGTACCACCGCAACCGCACCGCGACAGGAGCAAAATGGCAAGCAAAACTGAGTGGTGGCGCGACGCCGTCGTCTACCAGGTCTACCCCCGCTCATTCAAGGACGCCAACGGCGACGGTATCGGGGATCTGCCGGGCATCATCAGCCAGCTCGACCACTTCCCCCACCTGGGGGTGGATGCGCTGTGGCTTTCCCCGTTTTACCCCTCCCCGCAGCTAGATGCCGGCTACGACGTGGCCAACTACCGAGACGTCGACCCCCTCTTCGGTTCCCTGGCCGACGCCGATGCCCTGATCGCGGGCGCGCACGCGCGCGGCCTGAAGGTCGTCATCGACCTGGTGCCGAACCACACCTCGCACGACCACCCGTGGTTCCGCTCCGCGCTGGCGGCCGGCCCGGGGAGCCCCGAGCGGGAGCGCTACTATTTCCGGCCCGGGAAGAACGGGGGGACGCAACCGCCCAACGACTGGCGGAGCGTCTTCGGCGGCAGCGCCTGGACCCGAGTGCGCGACCGGGCCGACGCCCCGGGTTCGCCGTGGCAGGATGACGACGAGTGGTACCTAAACCTGTTCGATTCCTCCCAGCCGGACCTGAACTGGGCCAACCCGGAGGTCGGCGACGAATTCGAGTCGATCCTGCGGTTCTGGCTGGAGCGCGGCGTGGATGGTTTCCGGGTCGACGTGGCCCACGCCCTGGTCAAGAACCCAGCCCTGCCAGACTGGGACGGCCAAGCCAGCATGGTCGATGGCACCGAGGGCACCAAGTACACGTGCGATTCGCCGATGTGGGATCAGGACGGGGTGCACGACATCTACCGTCGCTGGCGGCGCGTCCTGGACGAGTACGAGGGCGACCGCATGCTGGTGGCAGAGGCCTGGGTGGAGCCACTGGCCCGCCTCGCCGACTATGTGCGGGCTGACGAGATGCACCAGGCGTTCAATTTTTCGTTCCTCGTGTGCGAGTTCACCCCCGCGGCCCTGCGGGCCGACATCACCAAGTCGCTGGCGGCGAACGATGCGGTTGGCGCGCCGACCACGTGGGTGCTGTCGAATCACGACGTCATGCGACACGCCACCCGGATGGGGCTGGACCGGGAATATTACGGCGCTAACCCGAACGGGATCGAGGCAGGTATGCCGCAGCCAGACGCCGCCTTGGGTCTGCAAAAGGCCCGGGCCGCGACCCTGCTGATGCTGGCGCTGCCGGGTGGGGCCTACGTGTATCAGGGCGAGGAGTTCGGCCTGCCGGACCACACCGAGCTGCCGCGCTCGGTGCGCCAGGACCCGGCGTTCTTCCGCACGGCTGGAGCCGAGCTGGGGCGGGACGGCTGCCGGGTGCCGCTGCCGTGGGACTCGACCGCCCCGGGGCTCGGCTTCTCCCCCACCGGGCAGACGTGGCTGCCCCAGCCGCCGGTGTACGCGCAGCTGGCGCGTGACAAGCAAGTAGGCGAGCCGGACTCGACGTACGAGATGTACCGCACGGCCCTGGCCACCCGCCGGGCACTGCGGCTGGGCCGGGGGCACCTGGAGTGGCTGGAGACGGGGCCCGAGTCCCTGGCGTTCGTCAACCACGCCGGGGACGCCGACCTGTTGTGCTTCACGACGTTCGCTGCGCCGAGCACGCTGCCGGACGGCTGGACGGTGCTGGCCCAGTCTGGGCCGCTGGCCGCTGGCGAGCTGCCGCCCTACACCACCGTGTGGGCGCGCCGGGACGCCTAACCCGCGACAGGCTTGATGCCCCGGGGGCGGGGCGGCTGCGCACCCGAACCGATCGCGTGCCACCGCCTTGCCCGGGGCGACGGCGCCGCAACCATCATGCCCTTGGGGCACCGCCATGCCCCTATGGCACCGCCATGCCCTTGGGGCACCACCATGCCCCTATGGCACCGCCATGTCCTTAACGCACCACCATGCCCTTATTTCCCTGTTTTAAGAACATGATGGTGCGTTTTGGACATGATGGTGCGCCAAGAGCATGATGGTGGCGCTGGCGCGCCGGGGGTGCCCTCACGAAGACCGCAGCGGATACCGCAGAGACAATGATGGCGCTGGCGCGCTGGCGCGCCCGCTTAGATAGCCAGGTCGGACTGCGCCTCCGCCGCCAGCACGCGATTCACCTCGGCGGCGTGGGCCATCTTGTCCTCAAACGTCACGTATTCCAGGGCGAGCGGTCCGTCCAGCAGCAAAGTTGCCAGGCCGTGGACATGCGCCCACCGCACTGATTCAAGTACCGCGTTCCGATGCGCCTGGGGCGGGGCGGCGATCAGGGTGAGCTCCTGCCTGGCCGCGCTGCCGGACTCTTGGACCTCGGGATGTTCTTCCGGGTTGCAGTAGTCCGGCCGGAACATTAGCCGGAAGATTCCCGGGTTGCGCAAAGCGAACTCAACGTAGGCATTGGCGCTGTTTTCCAGCGCCGTCACCCTGTTGTCGGCCTGCGTCCGGGCCTGGCGGAGACGGTTGGCTAGCTCCGTGAATCCTTCCACCACGAGGGCGGCCAGGAGGGACTCCCGGTTGGGGAAGTAATGATAGGGCGCCTGATGGGTGCAGTTGGCGCGGCGGGCCACCTCACGCAGGCTGAGGGCCGCCGGCCCGCTTTCGTCTAACAGCCGACGACTGGCCTGCAGCAGTTCCGCCCGCAGGTCTCGGCCCTCGGCGGCCCGTGGCCTACCCCTTCCCCTCGTCGCCATTCCCCCACTGTAACCGAACCCCATTTAATTGACACCGTCTATTTTCCGCCTCACAATTATTAGACACTGTCAGGAGGTAAGCATGTACGACGCCATCGTCATCGGCTCGGGAATCGGTGGACTGACCACCGCCGGATTACTCGCGCAGGTAGCCAACCAACGAGTGCTAGTGCTGGAGAAGCACCTCACTCCGGGCGGCCTGACCCACACATTCAGCCGCAACGGTGCCACCTGGGATACCGGAGTCCACTACCTCGGGCAACTGGCCCCGGGGAAGCCACTAAGGCGCTACTTCGATCTCCTGTCCGGCGGCCAACTGGCCTGGAATCCCATCCCTGCGCCTTATGACCGCTTCATCTACCCGGACCTCGACTTTGCCGCTCCCACCGGGAGAGACAACCAGATCGCCGAACTCACCGCCCTGTTCCCAACCGAGGCCAACGCTATCCGCCGCTGGTTTCGGGACACCCGACGCGCCGCTCACTGGTTGACGCTCAGTTATATACAAACCATGACTCCGGGACCGATCGGCGCCGCAATACGGTGGTTCCAGCGGCGCACCAGCGCACTGGCTACCACCACTACCCGCTCCGTTCTAGACGCCCGGTTTCGTTCCCCAGAGCTGAAGGCACTCCTGGCCAGCCAGTGGGGCGATTATGGGCTCCCTCCCCACCAGAGCGCGTTCGCTAGCCACGCGTTGATCGTGGAGCACTACCTGGACGGGGCATGGTTCCCGACCGGCGGGAGCGCCATGATCGCCCGCACCATTGAAAAGGGCATCGAGGAGAAAGGTGGGGCCGTCCGCGTAGCGCAGGATGTCACCGAGATCCTTATCGAGCAGGGCCGGGCAGTTGGTGTGCGCGTGTGCGACCGGCGCAGCGCGCAGTCGCGCCAACGCGAGTATCGGGCGCCGGTCATCATCTCCGGCATCGGCGCTCTGAGCACGCTAACTGGCCTGTTGCCTACCGCCGCGCCAGTCGGCACAGCTACCGCCCCGCTCCGCCAGCAGCTGGCCGCACTTGGGCGCAGCTCCTCAGCGGTCTCAGTGCATCTGCAACTGAAAGAGCATCCCCGTACTATCGGGGCATCCGGTGGCAACATCTGGGTCTATCGCGATACCGATCACGACGCCCCACAGGACGCCGCCCTCCTGCACGGCCAGCCGCGCTCTGTCTTCGTCTCCTTCTCTGCCGCGAAATCCGGCGAGTCCCACCACACCGCCGAAATCGTGAGCTTCACCGGCCCCGAGCCCTTCGCGCGTTGGGCCGACCGGCCACCGCACAACCGTGGAGCGGATTACGAAGAGTTCAAGCACAGACTCGCCGCAGGCCTCATAGCTCTAGCTGAGACAGCCCTACCGGGCCTGCGGGAGTTAATCGATTATGTAGATGTCTCCACCCCACTCACCTTCGAGCATTACACCGCCCAACCAGGCGGTGCGTGTTACGGCCTGCCTGGCACCCCGCAGCGGGTAGCAGCGGGCCCCATCGGGCCCCGCACTCCCGTCCCCGGTTTATTCCTCACCGGCCAGGACGTAGTGGCCAGCGGCATCGCCGGGGCCCTTATGGGTGGGGTGGCGGCCGCCAGCCAGGTGCTGGGACCGCACGGATACCCGCTGATTGCATCCAGGCTACGCAAACCGCCCCGCCCGTTCACCTCGCAGCTGCCAGAAGGCAAGTATCACGGCCGAGTGGCCAGCACTCGGCGGCTGACCGCCACCGTCTGGGAGCTAGTCCTGGATGTCCCGGGCGTCCAATCCTTCACCCCGGGACAGTTTGCCCGCCTTGAAGTGGCGCCCGCGATCTGGCGTGACTACTCCATCGTCGGTATCCACGGCCACCAGGTGCGGCTGCTGATCAGCACCCACACTGGCGGACCAGGATCACGCTTCGTCGCCACGGCCATGCCGGGCAGCGCGCTCGTGGTGGAGCTGCCACTCGGTCAGTTCTCCGGCACCGGCGCAAAGCGGCGCCGCGTGTTCGTGGCCACGGGCACGGGCCTGGCTCCCCTTCTGCCAATGCTGGCGAGGGCCCCGCGTACCGATGACCTGCTGCTTTTCGGTTGCCGTTTCGCCAAGGACGACCTCACCCAATTGCTCGACGACCCGCTGCCCGCCAACATCATTCGCTGCATCACGGGCGAGCAAGTGCCGGGAGCACGGCGGGCACGGGTTACCGAGGTGTTGGCCGAGCTTGCCTGCGACGTGGCAGACACCGAGTTCTTCCTGTGCGGCTCGGCAGCGATGGTCGCCGACGCTACCACCCTGCTGGCACAGCGTGGTGCGCAGTACATATACACCGAACCCTACTGACCCGCCCCGCAGGCCGGACTCGCCGCGGTGTCTTTGCGGCACCATCCCACCTCTAGCGCACCGCCATGTCCCTGTGGCACCACCATGCCCTTATTTCCCTGTTTTAAGAACATGATGGTGCGTTAAGAACATGATGGTGAGTTTTGGGCATGATGGTGCGCCAAGAGCATGATGGTTAAGAACATGGCGGTGCACCAAAGGCATGATGGTGGCGCTGGTGGCCAGGCCCCAGCCACCGGGGGCGTTCTGGACACCGGGGAGATAGCCGACAGACCGCGGCACCACACCCCAACCACCGGTGACGTTCTCGAGGTAGCAGGGGGAGCCGGACGCCCGGTCCGGCTCCCCCTGACCGCTAACCCTCCGTCGGCAGCACCCCCACGAAGGCGAAGGTGAAGCTCAGCGGCCCAGCAGGCAGCAGGTACTCCGGGTGCGGGCGCGCGCCCCACGAGTCATCCCCGGCAACCCCACGCCGCCTGTACGCCGGGCGCAGCCACGTACGATGCACTGGCGGCAACTCGTGGTGATGCGGGGCGTTTTCCACCTCGAACGGGCTCCAGGCCAGGGCCGAGAACTCCAGCTCCTGCCCCGCCAGCGCCTCCAGGCGCCACCCAAGCCCACCGTCGTCGGTCACCTGCGCCCACCGCACCCCGGTGTGGTTACCGGCCTCCTGCGGCTTGAGGTAGGCCGTCAACTCGCCGCGCACGTCGGCGCTGTAGACCCCAAGCCGGGCTCCGCTGCAGCGATCGACGTAGCTCTCGGCCGGGCCATGGCCGTACCACTGCAGATTGGTAAACTCCGGCCCCGTTGGCAACAGCATGCTGAACTCCGGCGGGCCTGCCAGCCCCGCACCAGGCTCTAGGTCGAGTTGCACCTCCACCCGGCCGCCCCCGTCGATCGTGTAACTGATCTGGCACGTGCCAGCCGGGCTGGAAGGCAGCAGGTAGCGCTGACTGATCCGCACCCGCTCGCCCTGCCAGCTCCAGGTCAGCGACCCCGGCTCCGGCCGTGCATACCGGGAGGCCAGCAGCCACTGCCCGTCCTCGCCGGGCGCACCCCAACCGCGCTCGTTCGCGGTGGGCGCGTGCCAGAAGTTGGCATGCGGCGCCCCGGCCAATAATTCGCGCTTCTCCGGGCCCGCCCCGATGCGGTAGGACAGCAGTCGGCCGTATAGCTTGGAAAACAGCAGCGAGAAGGTCGGGCCGTGCACCCCAATGTTGTGCCGTCCATCGACCACCTCCGGTCGGGGCCGCACCGGCTCCTCCACCGTGGGGGTCGGCACAGTAAAGACGCCCTGCCCGTAGGCCACCTCGTGGCCCGCTGGCGCCCACTTCTCTGCCGCTACCAGATGGAAGGAGACGGTGACGGTGTACTCCCCGGGGGCGTCGGGGATGGCCACCGGCAGCGGGTAGCTGATCGACTCCCCCGGCGGCACGTCGACCACCAGTCGCTCGGCCGCCAACCGCTGGTCCTCCTGGGCCAGGACCACCCAGCACTCGTAGGCTGCCGCATTCGTGAACGCCAGCCGGTTGGTGATCGTCACCCGTTCCGGCTCCACCGCCACGGCCAGCCCTTGGTAGAGGTACTTGACTTCCTGCACTTTGGGACTCGGCGAGTGGTCGGCGAAGAAAATGCCGTTACCGCAAAAATCGCCGTCGTGCGGGGCCTCTTGACTGTCCCCGCCGTAGCCGAAGAACTCGCGGCCCGTCCGAGTGCGACAAACCACCGCCTGGTCAGCGAAGTCCCAAATGAAGGCTCCCTGGAAACGCGGCTGACGCTCCACTAGGCGCCAGTACCGGTCCACCGCCCCGAACGAGTTGCCCATCGCGTGGGCGTACTCGCACAGGATTAGCGGTTTGTCCGGGTGCTCGGCCAGGAACTGTTCCACCCCGGCGGCCGAGGTGTACATCTGACTCTCCACGTCACTGGTGGCCGGGTGACGTCGATCCCAGAAAATGCCCTCGTAGTGAACCGGCCGCGCGTCTTGGCTGCGGAAATAGTCCGCCACGTCGGCGATTACTTGCCCCCCGAAAGACTCGTTACCGCAGGACCACATGACGACACTGGGATGGTTTTTGTCCCGCTGCAGCATGGCGGCGGCCCGGTCCAGCAGCACCGCCCGCCACTCCGGCTTGTCGCCCGGCACCGCCTGGTCGATGTCGGCCCCGGCGTGCCGAATAGCGTCCCACATGCCGTGCGACTCCAGGTTCATCTCGTCGATGACGTACAGGCCGTACTCATCGCACAGTTCGTACAGATCGGTGGAGTTCGGGTAGTGGCTGGTGCGGACTGCGTTAACGCCGAGCGCTTTCAGGGCTTGGACGTCGGCCTCGGTTTGGGCGCGGTTCACCACCCGGCCCTGCAGACCGAACTCGTGGCGGTTAACGCCCCGAAAGACCAGGCGCTGACCGTTGAGGCGCAGCAACCCATCCACGAGCGCCACCTGCCGCACCCCCACGGGTTGGCGCACCACCTCCGTGAGCTCGCCAGCGGCGTCGTAGACGCGGAGCCGCAGCTCGTACAGGTGGGGATGTTCCGCACTCCACAGCTGGGGGGCAACCAACTGCCAGGTCAGTTCCCCGGTCGCTCCGGCCTCCCCCGGCCCAACGCCGAGTATCTCCCCCTCCAGGCGCGCCCCGGCAGTCGCATCGGCCCGCACCGTCACGGTGGCGCTCTGCCCGGACGGGCTGACCTGGCAGGTGACCCGCACATCTCGCACGTGGGCCGACGGCTGGGTCACCAACCACACGTCCCGGAAGAGCCCGGAGAAACGGAAGAAGTCCTGGTCTTCGCACCACGAACCCGCCGTCCATTTGAAGACTTGCACGGCCAGGTGGTTGCTGCCCGGCGTCAGGAAGTCGGTGACGTCGAACTCGGACGGCGTGAAGGAGTCGGCAGCAAAGCCGATGTAGTGGCCGTTGAGCCAGACCGCCACGGCGCTCTCCGCCCCGTCGAAACGCAGCACGCTGCGTTGTCCAGGCTGCGGCGGGCGGGCCGGGGTGAAGGAATGGACGTAGGTCGCCACTGGATTGAAGCGCGTGGGGATCTGCCCCGGATCGATGTCTTCGTGCCCGTCCCACGGGTACTGGACGTTGACGTACTGCGGGCGGTCGTAGCCGTGCAACTGGATGTGCGCCGGCACCGCAATCTTGTCCCACCCGCTGACATCGGTGCGCGGATCGGCAAAATCACTGGGAATGGCGTCCAAGTGGGGGGCGTAGTGGAAGCGCCACACGCCAGACAGACACTGCACCAGGCTGGATTCCTGCGCATCAGCCTCCGCCTCGGTGGCGTAATGCCGGTGGGCGCTGTGGGCGGGCAGGCGATTCTCTGCAAAGAACTCGGGATCCGCCAGTCGGGAATAGTCGAAGCTCATTTGATGGATCCTGTCAGGCCTTCAGCGAAACTACGCTGCAGGAAGAAGAAAATAACCATGGCTGGCAGCGAAGCCAGCAGCACCGCCAACATCAGTACGCCGTAGTTTGTCACGTAACCGGCGCTGAGGTTGGAGATAAGCATGGGCATCGTTTGATAGGCGCTGTCCACGAGCACCACCTTGGGCCAGAGGAAGTTGTTCCAGGCCGCCATGAAGGTGATGACCGCGGCCGCCGCAAAGGTGGATTTCATGGTGGGCAGGTAGATGCGCAGGAAGATAGATATCTCCCCCAGCCCGTCGATGCGGGCGGCTTCCAATATCTCGTGCGGGAACGAACGCGAGGCCTGCCTAAACAGCAGGATCAGCAGCGGCGTGGAGATGGCGGGCAAAACCACGGCCAGTGTCGAGTTAATCATGTTCGCCTTGGCAAACATTCTAAACAGGGGAATCATGGTGGCGGCGAAGGGAATCATCATAGCCAGCAGCAAAATCTTCATCACGAAGTCTTTGCCGCGAGAGTGATAGACCTCGAAGCCGTAACCGGCTATCGAGCAAACCAGCAGCGCCAACACCGTGGTGACGACCGCGTTCACGGTGGAGTGATACATCGCCCCACCCAGGTTCTGCTGCGTGACCAGCTCCCGGAAGTTCTCCAGCAGGTTACTCCCCGGCACCATGCGGGACGCCAACACGTCCTGACTGGTGTTGGTGGCCGAAACCAGCATGAAATAAAGGGGGAAGATCGAAAATAGGGAGAATATCGACAAAACTATATAGCTGAACCAGCGGCGCGAGGTGCTAATCACGCTTGTCACCCACCTTCATCTGAATCAGAGCCAATACCGCCACCATCAGCAGGATGGCGTAGGATATCGCCGAACCGTAACCGACGTTTGGATTCTTCAGGAACGACAACTCATAGAGATAGTGGGACATCGTCATCGAGGTGTAGGCCGGCCCGCCCCGCGTCAGGTTCCACGACTCGTCAAATAGCTGCAGCGTGCCGTTTGTGGACATGATGGCCGTCAAGATGATCATTGGTTTCAGCTGCGGCACGATCACGTACCAGAAGGTCTTTATGGGCCCGGCGCCGTCAATGTAGGCCGCCTCAATGGTGCTGCGCTCGATGTTTTGCAAACCGGCCAGGAAGAAGACCATATTGTAACCGGTCCACCGCCACAGCAACCCCAGAATTATGACGAATTGCGCGGTGCCGGTCTGTCCCAGCCAGTTGATAGGCGCATCGATAATCCTGAGGCCGAGCAGCACGTCGTTGACAAAGCCATCGCTGGCGAACATCGTGCGAAACACCAGCGAGTAGGACACCAACCCCACCGCGCACGGCAGGAAGATCATGGTCCGCCACAGGCCCTTGAAGCGGAGGCGCGGATCATTGAGCAGCACCGACAATCCCAGTGCTGTGAGCAGCATTATCGGCACCTGGATCGCCAAGTAGATGAACGTGTTGCGGAGCGTGAGCAGGAAGATCTCGTCATTAATTAAGCGCTCATAGTTGAACCACAGCGGGTCAGCAAAGTTCAGCCGACTGCCGCGCCCAGTCTTCAACGACAAGATGAAGGCCTCGATCATTGGATAGAAGCTCATGATGCCGATGAGAATGGCCGCCGGCAGCAGGAATGCCCAACCGGTCAAGCTGCGTCGACGGGTAGCGAGGCTGGCGTGGTTGTTCCGGCGGGCGAACAGACCCTTTTTTTGCGGCATCGTCACGGGGGCAGACATCGTTGCCACTATCTTCTCCTTTACGGATACTGCCAGTGGAGGGCGGGGCAAAGCCCCGCCCTCCCGCGGCTTACTTCATGGCGAACTCGACGGTGGCTTGCGCCTCCTCGAAGGCCTTAGCCGGATCTTCTCCGTTGATGATCTTGGTCAGCGCCGCCGAGACCGCATCCCGGCCCTCGTAGTAGTAGACGCCGGTGTTGTTGGAGGGAACCTTCTCGCCGTACTTCACCACGTCGGCGTAGATCGCCTGGCCCCCGAAGAACTCCTGCGGTTCCAGGTAGACCTTGGACTGTCCGGCCGGGATCCAGTTGGCCACCGCTCCCGAGGTCGGCAGGATGGTGTCGTAGAGCTCGGACGAGCCAGCGAAGGTGCTCTTCAGGAAGTCCTGCGCCAGTTCAACGTTGGCGGTGGAGCTGATGGCCCACGACGAACCCCCGTTGGCGGTGTAGTTGGTGGCCCCTTCCACTCCCGGCAAGGACGGCACGTTGGTGACAGCCCACTTGCCGGACTGGTCCTTGGCCGTTTGAATCGAGCCGGAGATCCACACGCCGTTAATGGTGCCCACGGCCCCTTCGTTGACGAAGGAGGAAACCAGCTCGTCCCACGAGTTGACCTGCATCATCACACCACTGTCCGCAAGGCGCTTATAGACGTCGGCTGCTTTCAGAAGGATCTCGTTCTTGGCGATGGTGGGATTGCCCTTGTCGTCGAAGAGGCTGCCGCCCGCGCTCTGCAACATCATCATGATGGTGTCCGAGGTGCCGGTGGTGGTAGCAAACATGGGCTTGCCCGTCTTTTCTTTGACGACCTTGCCCTTCTCGATGAACTCATCCCAGGTGATGTCCGTGAAGTCCTTGATGGTGAAACCCGCTTGCTCCAGCATGTCGGTACGCAAAGCGGTAATGGCGGTTCCCGAGTCGAAGGGCACCCCGTAGTTGACGCCATCCACGGTCGAGTAGTCGACGATCGATTGCGGGAACTGGGAGTAGTCGATGCCAGCGTCCTTCATGTCCGCAAAGACATCGGGGTAGTTGATGACGTTCTTCTGGAAGGCGTTGTTCTGCATCAGGAAGATGTCTGGCAACTCATCGTATTGCTGCGACTGGGCCAACGTGGTGAGCTTGGCCTGCACGTCGTCCCACGGGACTTCCTTGATTTCCAGTTTGAAGTCGGGGTGATCCTTTTGATAGATCTTCTCGGCTTCCTGCATGGCATAGATGTTGAAAGCCGGGTCCCACGTCCACACGGTCAGGGTGTTGGCGTCGCCACCCTTGCCACCGCCGTCGCCGCCCCCCTGCTGGTCGCCACCGGAGCCGCCGCAAGCGGTCAGGGCGAGAGACAGGGGCAGGGCCAGGGCGAGCGCGGCTTTGCTCCAGCGGGTACTCATCTTCGAGACTCCTTATCGCGTTGGTGGGGCGGTGCCGCCCAGTGGCGTCCCAGCCACTTCGCGTCACTCCCCGTCGGTTGGGCGCCACACCGTCGTGATGCAGGCCACATGGTGACGTTAACAAGGTAGTGAATGCGGTCTTCCAGAGGGTCACTTCAGGCGTCACAGTTAGATAACGATCTACCTCCCCCTGCCCACAGTTGCAACGATGGCATCGTTGCCAAGCCCCACTTACTGTTCCTCTCATTTAGTGCCGGTTACGCGCAGATCGTTTCGCTTGCTCGTTGGCAATCGTCTTCCCGCGCGCGGCAGCGTGGCAGGGCTCCCGCGCGCCGACTAGCCTCGAGACATGAGCAAACCTCGGGCCCTGAGCGCCCCGTCGATAGCCGACGTCGCGCAACTGGCGGGCGTTTCCGCCCAAACGGTCTCGCGCGTAGCCAACGCCTCCCGCCACGTCTCCCCCACCACCCGGGCCCGCGTCCAGCGCGCCATGGCCGAGCTGGGATACTCCCCCAACCGGGCCGCCCGGGCCCTGCGCTCCGGCCATTTCCGCCTCATTGGCATGCTCACCCAACAGATCCAACGCACCGGGGAAACCTTGACCGCCGGGGGCGTCATCGAGGCGGCCTCCAACGCCGGGTATTCGGTATGCACCATTCAGGTGGAACACCCGGAGGTCGACGACGTCTCCGGTGCCGTAGCCCGCCTGTCGCACCAGGCCATCGACGGGTTAGTCATCGTGCAGGCCGGTACCGCCTCCCCCGAACACCTGGCGCTGCCCGCGGGCATGCCTATCGCGGTCTCCGACTCCACCCTCGTCGGGCTGCACCCGAGCGCCTCAGCTGACCAGGTGGGGGGCGTGCGCGCCGCGATCACCCATCTGTTGTCTCTCGGCCACCGCACCGTCCATCACGTCACCGGGCCCCGCGATTCCCAATCGGCCCTGGCACGCGAGGCGGCCTGGGCCGAAACCTTGCAGGCGGCCGGCATCACCCCGCCCGCCCCCATCGACGGCGACTGGAGCGCCCACGCCGGCTACGCCGCCGGACACCAACTGGCTGCCGACCCCACCGTCACCGCCGTATTTTGCGCCAACGACGAGGTGGCGATCGGGGTGATGCGGGCCCTGGCCGAGCACGGCAAACGCGTCCCCGCCGATGTGTCAGTAGTAGGGTTCGACGGCATCGAGCTGGCCGAGTTCACCACCCCACCCTTGACCACCGTGCGCCAAGACTTCCATGCCGCCGGCAGCGCGATGGTCGGCCTCATCCTGGAACAGGTCAAGCACGGCCTGGCCGACGGCACTCGCCGCCTCGTCCTGCCCACGGAGCTGGTGGTCCGTGGCTCGACCGCCCCGCCACCCCTGGCCGCCTAGCCGTCCGCTAGCCGCCCGAGGTATCTACCTCGGCGCCCAGCAGCAGTTGCCTGTCCGTCGCCGCCAGCTCCCGCGAGGCCAACCAGCCGTGCGGCAGGTGCGGGGTCTTGGCGGTCCCCGCCCGCCCCCGCGGCCCCTCGGCCCCCGGCGGGAAAACCTGGTCCAGCTCGAGTGCCGCTAGGCGCTGGCGCAGCTCCGCCAGCGTGGAGACCAGTTGCAGGTCACGCCGCTGCGGTCCCCCAACCGCGAAGCCTTTCAAGTACCAGCCGATGTGCTTGCGCATCTCCCGCATCGCCTTTTCTTCCGACCGGAACTCTGGGATCAGCAGCTCGGCGTGCCGCACGATCATCGCCGCCACGTCCCGCAGGTGCGGGCGCATGCGTTGCTCGCTGCCCGTCAAGGCGTATACCAGGTCGGCAAAGAGCCACGGGCGCCCCTGGCAGCCCCGCCCTACTACCACCCCGGCGCACCCGGATTCGGCCAGCAGGCGGGCGGCATCGTCACCCGCGAAAATGTCTCCGTTGCCCAGCACCGGGATGTTTACCGCTTCCACCAGCCGGGCCACATGCTCCCACCGGGCGGCTCCCGAGTAGTACTGCTCGGTAGTGCGGGCGTGCAGGGCGACGGCCGCCACCCCGGCCCGCTCCGCAGTCTGGGCGGCCTCCACGTAGGTCAGGTGCGTATCGTCGATGCCCATGCGCATCTTGACCGTCACCGGCACCTGGTGGCTGCGGCCACGCGAGGCCGCCTCGGCCGCCGCCACCGCCTGCGTGACGATCGCGGCAAACAGATCGCGCTTCCACGGCAGGGCGCTGCCTCCACCCTTGCGCGTGACCTTCGGCACCGGGCAGCCAAAGTTCAAATCGATGTGATCGGCGCGGTCCTCCCGCACCAGAAAGTCGATCGCCCGCGCGATGGTGGCCGGATCGACCCCGTACAGCTGCACCGAGCGCACGAATTCGGTGGGATCCGACTCCGTCATGCGCAGCGAGCCCGGGTGGCGTTCCACCAGCGCCCGCGAGGTAACCATCTCGGTGACGAACAAACCGGCCGGCGCCGTCGTGCCACCCCCGGGGGCGGGCAGCGGGCCCCCCGGCGGCAGAGCGCTCAGGGCCTGCTCGCGGCACAGGCGTCGAAACGCCATGTTGGTCACGCCCGCCATCGGGGCCAACACCAACGGGACACCTAACTGCAAGGGGCCGATCTGCAAAGTCACCGGCGCATCCTGCCACACCCGGACCGCGGCAGGCCACCGGAGCTACCTCACACCGCTCCCACCCCTAGCAACCGGGGCACGCGACCAACAGGTCGCGTGCCCCGGTGCTGCCTGACCGGGCTAGCAGCCCACCAGCCGGGCCGCGAGGTAGGACTCCAGCTCCGCCAGCGGCACTCGCTCCTGCTGCATGGTGTCCCGCTCCCGCACCGTCACGGCGTCGTCTTGCAGCGAGTCGAAGTCCACGGTCACGCAGTATGGTGTGCCGATCTCGTCCTGGCGCCGGTAGCGGCGACCGACCGCGCCGGCGTCGTCGAACTCCACGTTCCACAACTTGCGCAGCCGGGCCGCCACCTGCCGGGCCATCGGCGACAGCTCGGCGTTACGCGACAGCGGCAGCACCGCCACCTTGACGGGGGCCAGGCGCGGATCCAGCTTCAACACCACTCGCTTGTCCACCCCGCCCTTGGCGTTGGGGGCCTCGTCCTCGTGATAAGCGGCGATGAGGAACGCCATGAGCGAGCGGGTCAACCCGGCCGACGGCTCGATGACGTACGGCACCCACCGCTCGCCCTTGGCCTGGTCGAAGTAGGTCAGGTCCTTGCCGGAGTGCTCAATGTGCGTGCCCAGGTCGAAGTCGGTGCGGTTGGCGATGCCCTCCAGCTCGCCCCACTCCCCGCCGGCAAAACCGAACTTGAACTCGATGTCGACCGTGCGCTTGGCGTAGTGCGAGAGCTTCTCCTGCGGGTGCTCGTAGTGGCGCAGGTCTGCGCGCGGGATGCCCAGGTCGACGTACCACTGGGTCCGCTCGTCGATCCACTGCTGGTGCCAGTCCTCGTCCGTGCCCGGCTCGACGAAGAATTCCAGCTCCATCTGCTCGAACTCGCGGGTGCGGAAAATGAAGTTACCCGGGGTGATCTCGTTGCGGAAGGACTTACCGATCTGGCCAATGCCGAACGGCGGACGCTTACGCGCCGTGGTCATGACGTTGGCAAAGTTAACGAAGATGCCCTGCGCGGTCTCGGGCCGCAGGTAGTGCAACCCAGACTCGTCTTCGACCGGACCGAGGTAGGTCTTCAGCATCATGTTGAAGTCCCGCGGCTCGGTCCACTGCCCGCGCGTGCCGCAGTTGGTGCAGACGATCTCCGCCAGCCCCTGCGGGGCGCGCCCCTTCTTGGCCTCGAACTCCTCCTCCAGCTGGTCCGCCCGGAAACGCTTGTGGCAGCTGGTGCATTCGGTCAACGGATCGGAGAAGACCCCGACGTGCCCGGAGGCCACCCACACCTGCCGGGGCAGGATCACCGAGGAGTCGAGCCCGACGACGTCCTCCCGGCCCTGCACCACCGCCCGCCACCACTGCCGCTTGATGTTCTCCTTCAGCTCCACCCCGAGCGGCCCGTAGTCCCACGCCGAGCGGGTGCCGCCGTAGATTTCCCCACACGGGTAAACGAATCCCCGCCGCTTGGCGAGGTTGATGACGGCGTCAAGCTTCGAGACTTCGGCCATGAATACCACTCCTTGTGCGTCGGCACACCTGGGTGGCGCGCCACTAAGGCGCAACCTTACCCCGGGCTTCGGCGCAAAACTGGCCTAGTTGCGGCAAGGTGAGCGGCCTAACGTCGCTGCCCGCCGGTACCCCCGACGGCCCGGCGTTACAGGCCGTAATACAGCTCGTACTCGTACGGGTGCGGGAACTGCCGCAGCGGAGCGATCTCGGCGTCGTGCTTGTACTTCAGCCACGTGTCGATGAGGTCGGTGGTGAAGACGTCGCCCTCGGTGAGGAAGTCGTTGTCGTCCTCCAGGGCCGCCAGCGCCGCTTCTAGGCTGTGGGGCAGCTTAGCGATGTCGCGGTAGTCCTCCGGCGGCAGCTCGTAGAGGTCCTTGTCGATTGGTTCGCGCGGCTCGATCCGGTTGCGGATCCCGTCGAGACCGGCCATGAGGCAGGCCGAGAACGCCAGGTACGGGTTGGCCGACGGGTCCGGCACCCGGTACTCCACGCGCTTGGCCTTGGGGGAGGTGCCGGTGACGGGGATGCGGATGCAGGCTGAGCGGTTGCGAGCCGAGTACACCAGGTTGATGGGGGCCTCGAAGCCGGGCACCAGCCGCCGGTAGGAGTTGACCGACGGGTTGGTGAAGGCCAGCAACGCCGGGGCGTGCTCCAGCAATCCGCCGATGAAGTAGCGGGCGGTATCAGACAGCGAACCGTAGCCCCGCTCGTCGAAGAACAGGGGGGTTCCGTCCTTCCACAGGGAGAAGTGGCAGTGCATGCCCGAGCCGTTGTCCCCGAACAGGGGCTTGGGCATGAACGTGGCGGACTTGCCGAAGCGCTCGGCCTCGTTCTTGATGACGTACTTGAACTTCAGCATGTCGTCGGCGGCTGCCAGCAGGGAAGCAAACCGGTAGTTAATCTCCTGCTGGCCGCCGGACCCCACCTCGTGGTGGGCCCGCTCGACCACCAATCCCACCTCCTGCATGGTCTGGCTCATGACATCGCGCAGGTCGGCGTACTTGTCGGCGGGCGTGACCGGGAAGTAGCCCCCCTTCTGGGGGGTCTTGTAGCCGAGGTTGCCTCCCGGTTCCGCCCGGCCGGTGTTCCAGAAGCCCGAATCCGAGTCCAGTTCGTAGAACGACGCCTGCGGGGCGGTGGCGTAGCGCACCGAGTCGAAGACGTAGAACTCGGCCTCGGCCCCCACATAGCAGGTGTCCGCGATGCCGGTGGACCGCAGGTAGGCCTCCGCTTTGACTGCGACCTGCCGCGGGTCGCGGGAGAACGGCGCGTCCGTAAACGGATCAACGATGGAGAAGTTAATCACCAGGGTTTTGGCCAGGCGGAAGGGGTCCACGAAGGCGGTGGAGACGTCGGCGACCAATTTCATGTCCGACTCGTGGATCGCGGTGAAGCCCCGCACTGACGAGCCATCAAACATGAGGCCGTCGTTTAGGGCAGAGTCCCGAAACTCCGCCACCGGGATGGTGAAATGCTGCTGCACCCCCGGCAGATCGCAAAAGCGCACATCGATGAATTGGATGTCCTGCGCCTCGATGAACGCTAAGGCTTCGGCAGGGGATGCGAACATGACGTTCCTTCGGGGTCGGGCCAGCAATGCCGGGGTAAGCCTAACGCGGCCCGCCCGGGCCCCGCCCGGCGCGTTTGCTGGCTGACACGGGCCGGGTGCGTGTCTTTGTTAGCGAACACGTTTGACTCGACCCAACCCGCAGCTGAGAATCGTTTTCATGAAACGGAAGATCATTGCCACCATCGGGGCGGCCCTGTTGACGCTCGCCGCCTGCTCCTCCACCACCGATCCCGCCGCGCCCAGCTCCAACCCGCCCGCCGCGGGGGCAGACGGCAAATTGACGGTAGTCGCCTCCTTCTACCCGTTGGTCTACCTCGCCGAGCAGGTCGGCGGGGAGCAAGTGACCGTCACCTCCCTCACCCCGGCCGGGGCCGAGGCCCACGACCTAGAGCTCGCCCCGGCAGACGTCGCGGGCCTGGAGCAGGCCGACGCCGTCGTCTACATCAAGGGCTTCCAGCCGTCCGTGGACACCGCGGTGGCGGAGGTCAAGCCCGCCCACGTTCTGGATGTTGCCAGCGTGGCGAACCTGCAGGCCGACGACGGCCACGACCACGGGGGCGACGAAGGCCACGAGCACGCCGCCACCGCCACCCCGCGCCCCACCGAGACGGGGCACGACCATGACCACGAGGGCCACAACCACGACCACGAGGGCCACAACCACGACCACGGCCACGGCCACGACCACGGTGGCCTCGATCCCCACGTGTGGCTCGACCCAACGATCATGTCCGAGGCCGCCCACGAGTTATCGCACGTGCTGGCCGAGGCAGACCCCGCCCACGCCGAGCAGTACCACGCCAACGCCGAGCAGCTGATGGAGCAGCTGCAGGCCCTGGACAAGTCTTTCCACGACGGGCTCAAGACTTGCTCGTCGCGGTCTCTGGTCACCGCCCACGAGGCGTTTAGCTACCTGGCCCGCGCCTATGACCTGCAAATCATCGGGGTGGCCGGTATCGACCCGGAGGCCGAGACCTCGGTGGCGCGCCTGCAGGAGGTGTCCAAGCAGGTAAAGGACCAGGGCATTAAGACCATCTTCGCCGAGCCGGGCACCAATAAGACCATGCAGACCCTGGCCGACGAGCTGCAGGTAAAGCTTGGAGTGCTCGACCCGCTCGAAGCCCAGGTTGATCCGGCCCAGGACTACCTGACAGTTATGCAGGCCAATCTGCAATCCCTGCGGGACGGACTGGGCTGCCAGTAATGCCCGCCGCTTCCCTCTCCGCGCCCGCCCCGCAGGCAGGGCGGGCCGCGGTCCTGGCTGCCCACCGGGTGTCGGTCGCCCTGGAGGGCAACGTCATCCTCCACAGCATCGACCTGTCCGTCGCGGCCGGCCAGTTCGTCGCCCTACTGGGCGCCAACGGTTCAGGCAAGTCCACCCTGGCGCGGGCCTGCGTCGGCATCCTGCCCTGTCAGGAAGGCCGGGTCGAACTCTTCGGTTCCGACCTGGCCGCCAACCGCTCCCCGCTGGACCGGGTCGGTTACGTGCCCCAGCGCCAGACTGCCCCCTCGGCCCTGCCCGCCACCGCCTTCGAGGTGGTGGCCAGCGGGCTGCGCACCCGCTCGCTTTTCGCCCGCCTTGGCCGGGCCGAAAAGCGCCAGCGGGTCATGGCGGCCCTCACCGAGGTGGCCCTCGCCCACCGGGCCCACGAGCCCGTCTCGATCTTCTCCGGCGGACAAGCCCAGCGGGTGCTGGTGGCCCGCGCCCTGGTGCGCCAGCCCCAGCTCCTGGTGCTCGACGAACCCCTGACCGGCATGGACGCCCACTCGCGCGAGAACCTGGCGGCCACCCTGACCCGGCTGCGGCAGCGGGGCACCGCGATCCTGTGCGTGCTGCACGAACCTGGAGAACTCGGCCCGCTCATCGATCAGGCGGTGCGCCTGGCGGGCGGACACATCCACAGCGTCGAAATGCTGCCCCGCCTCCAGGAGGATGCGTGTTTCTAGATCTGCTCGGTTCCGCCCTCTTCCAGCGCGGCCTGCTCGTCGCCATACTCGTGGGCCTAAGTGCCCCCGTCGTCGGCACCTACCTGGTGCAACGGCGCCTCGCCCTCCTCGGGGACGGCATTGGCCACATCGCCCTCACCGGCGTGGCACTCGGCTGGTTGGCAGGCGTCAGCGCCGACCTGGCCGAGAAGGACGCGCTCGCGGTGCCCGGCGCTATCTTGGCCTCGGTGGCCGGGGCGCTGACCATCGAGTGGGTGCGCTCACGTGGCCGCACCTCCGCCGATGTCGCGCTGGCCCTGCTGTTCTACGGCGGTATCGCCGGCGGCGTGTTGCTGATCGGCATCGCCGGGGGCACCACCGGCAATCTGACGGGTTACCTGTTTGGTTCCATCGCCACCGTCTCACGCACCGACGTGTGGCTGACGGCGGCGCTGGCGGCCATCATCGTCTGCGTGGGGTTGGGGCTGCGCGGCCAGCTTTTCACGGTCGCCCACGACGAGGAATACGCCCGCGCAGCCGGGCTGAACGTGCCGCTGCTCAACATACTCTTGGCCGTCGTCTCGGCCCTCACTGTGTCTGTCGCCATGCGGGTGGTGGGGGTCTTGCTGGTTTCGGCCCTCATGATCGTCCCCGTGGCGATCGCCCAGTTGGTGGCCCGCTCGTTTCGCTCCGCGATGGGCCTGGCCATGGCGATCGGGGTGCTGGTGACCGTCAGCGGCCTGTTTATCACCTCGGTTAAGAACTATTCGCCCGGTGCTACCATCGTCGTGCTCGCTGTGGCTCTCTACGCCATCACCGCGGCGCTCGCTCCCCTGGTGGCGGCGCGCCGTCGCCGCCGCGCTGGCGGCATTATTCCCGGCGGGCTGGAAACCTCACCCGACCGTCGCGAGAAAATCTCCCCCCACCAAGGAGACTGACAGGAGGCGCCGTGGCACGTATGACCCGCCAACGCACCGAAATCGTCGAATTGTTGGAGGCCTCGGCGGATTTCCGCTCCGCCCAGCAGTTGCACGAGGCGCTGCGGGCGGCCGGTTCGTCCACCGGCCTCGCCACCGTCTACCGCACCATCAATAAGCTGGCGGCGGAGGGCGCCGTGGACGTGCTGCGCGCCGAGGACGGTGAGGCCCTGTACCGGTTGTGCACCCTGGAGTCGCACCACCATCACCTGGTGTGCCGCCTGTGCGGGCACACCGTCGAACTGGCGGGCAACCCGATCGAGCAGTGGCTGGACGCGGTCGGTCGCGAGCACGGCTTCGTCAACGTCTCCCACACCTTGGAGCTGCTGGGCACCTGCAATGCCTGCTACGCCCGGGCCGCCGCCGACGCCGAAGAAGCGGCCGACTCCTAATGCCCAGCTTCATCGCCAATGGCCCCTTCCCGCTGCTGGTGGCTTTCCTGACCGGCGTGGTGTTTTGCCGCGCCCAGGGCACCTACTGGGTGGCCCGGTGGGTCAGTGGTGCCGCCCTGGCGGCCCGCCTACCCGCGGCGGGTTGGCGAAGGCGGGCCTACGACTGGGTGCAGGCCAATCAGGCCCGCGGGGTGACCGCCATCGAGCGGGTGGGATGGGTGGTCATCCCGCTGTCGTTTCTCACCGTCGGCTTCCAGACGGTGGTGAACGCGGGGGCGGGGGTGCTGCGCATGCCGTGGCTGCGCTACACCCTGGCGATGCTCCCGGGGTGCCCAGCGTGGGCCGTCATCTACGCCACCATCGGGTTAGCCGCTTGGCAGGCGGCCCTGGCGGCCGCCGCCGGATCCTGGTGGGGCATCGCGGCCCTGGCCGGGGGTGTGGCGGTGGCGGTGGCGACCGTGGTTTGGTCCCGGCGCCGCGCCCGCGCCCGCGCTGCGCAGGCGCGTAAGCTGCCCTAGCCTGCTGCTCGGCCCGCCCGATGTCGCTATTGGCTGACCCGGTCCAAGGCCCCTCCGAAGCGGCGGTCGCGGCGGGCGTAACGCTCAACCGCTCGCCACAGGTGGCGCCGATCCACCTCCGGCCAGGCCTCGTCGGTGAAGACCAGCTCGGCGTAGGCCGACTGCCACAGCAAGAAGTTGGAGATGCGTTTCTCCCCACCCGTGCGCCAGAACATGTCCACGTCCGGCAGGTCGGGTTCGTCTAGGTACTTGGCCAGCAGTTCCTCGGTGACGCGCGAGCCCTTGACCCGCCCGGCGTGGACGTCGGCGATAAGGGCCGCCGCCGCGTCGGCGATCTCGGCCCGTCCTCCATAGTTGACGCACATGGTCAGGGTCAGGCGGTCATTGGCGGCGGTCAGTTCCTCGGCGGCCTCCAGCTCCTTGATGACACTGCCCCACAGGCGGGGGCGCCGCCCGGCCCACCGCACTCGCACCCCCCAGGCGTGCATGATGTCGCGGCGACGACGGATGACATCCCGATTGAAACCAAGCAGGAACTTGACCTCGGCGGGCGAACGTTTCCAGTTCTCGGTGGAGAAGGCGTACGCGCTGACGTGGGTGATGCCCAGCTCTATGGCACCAGCCACCACATCCAGCAGCGCGGCCTCCCCCGCCTTGTGCCCCTCGGTGCGGGGCAGGCCCCGCTCGTTGGCCCACCTCCCGTTGCCGTCCATCACGATGGCCACGTGCCGCGGCACAAACTCGCGGGCGAGCGCGGGGGCACGCGCGCCGGAGGGGTGCGGGGGTGGATCTTGATACTTCATGCTCGCTCCACAAGTGGCAGAGATTTCAGGCGCCGCTCCAGGTGCCATTGACAGTAGGCGGCGGTCAAGGCGGAAGCCTCCGCCCGCACGGCAGGCGAGGCGGTCACCGCCCCCGGCCAGTCGCCCGACAGGAGTTCGCCGAGCAGCTGCAGGGTGCGCGGCTGGGGGGCGCTGGCACCCGGCGGGCGGCAGTCTTCGCACACCGCTCCCCCGCTGGGGGTATCGAAGGCGGCGTGCGGACCGGGGCGGGCACACCGGGCGCAGGCATGGAAACTCGGCGCCCACCCGGCCACCGCCAGGGAACGCAACAGGAAGGAATCGACCACCAGCCCGGCGGGATGACGACCCGTGGCCAAGGAGGCCAGGGCCCCGATCACGAGGGCGTACTCAACGTGCGCGTGCTCGGCGTCCGCTGTCAACTGGGCGGCCGTCTCGGCAATGACCGCGGCGCACGTGTAGAGCGAATAGTCCGCCATGAGCGTCCGGCCATACGGTGCGATGGTCTCGGCCTGGGTGAGGACGTCCAGGGTGCGGCCCCGGTGCAGCTGCACGTCGACGACGCCGAAGGGCTCCAGGCGCGCCCCGAACCGGGAGCTGGTGCGCCGCACCCCCTTGGCCACCGCCCGCACCTGGCCACGGCCCCGGGTCAGCAGCGTGACGATGCGGTCGGCTTCGCCGAGCGGGTGGGTACGCAACACCACCGCCTCGTCTCGGTACAGCCTGCTCGTCACGCCCCCAGTGTCCCACAGGCCGCCCTGCTCACCTGCGTTGCCCGGGCGGGCGCCGCGGGCAGGCTCGACTTTCTCACTGCTTGCGCGCGGTGATCGCAAACTGCAGCGGCAACCGTTCGGGAGCCTGCGTCAGGGCCCACGTCCCGTCCGGCAGTTGTTGCATGAGCTCCGGCCACCGGCACCAGGCGGCGGAGGTGAACTCCTCCACGGCCGTGATCGTCAGCCCCGCCTTGATCAGGGCGGTGATGATCTCGCCCAGCCCGTGGTTCCACTGGTGGCTGCGCGTATGGGCGATAACAGGAGCGTCGGGAGCCGAGACGTAGCTGCCCGCGCTGTCCGCCGAGACGGGCAGCGGAGTCTCGAAATAGGGGTAGGCGAGTTGCAGGCCGGTGCTCGTGTCGTCGCCCACGGCCAGGAACATCGGGTGGTCGTCCCGAATGAAGAACAGCCCGCCGGGCCGCAAGAGGGAGGCCACCACGCGGGCCCACCGGGCGATGTCGGGCAGCCAGCACAACACGCCCAGCGAGGTGTAGACCAGGTCGAAGTCGCCCGTCACCGCCGTGCGCGCGTCGTAGACGTTGGCCTGCACAAACTCGATGTCGACGGCCGCGCGGGCGGCCAGCCTGCGGGCGTGAACCAGCGAGTTGGGGGAAAGGTCGAGCCCCACCACGCGCCCCGCGCCCCGCCGGGCGAAACCGATGGTGTCGGTGCCCACGTGGCACTGCAGATGCAGCACATGTTTGCCCGTCAGGTCCCCGAACCGGTGCATGTCCGGCGCCAGCTCCGCGCTGATGGCGTCCCGGTCCGCCACCAGTTCCTCCACCCCCTGGTAGCCCCCGGCCATGTGCAGATCGGCACGATCGTCCCAATTGCGCTGATTATCGGCAAACCAGTCGGCCTGCCCGCTCGACGTTTCCACCCTGCGCTCCTTATCCGCGGCAGTTGCCTCGCGCTACCGCACCGCTCGGTTGACGGCGGAGATAACCGCCCTAAACGAGGCGGTCATGATGGAGGTGTCGATGCCGACGCCCCACAGTACCTGACCGTCGACCTCCACCTCGATGTAGGCCGCGGCCTGCGCCTCCCGGCCCGAGCCGAGGGCGTGCTGCGCGAAGTCGCGCACCGTCAAGTGCACCCCCACCTGCTCCAACGCGTTGATGAAGGCGGCCAGCGGCCCGCTGCTGGCCGCGCGCAACACTACGGGCTGCCCAGCATCCGTGATCGTGGTCTCCACGTGGGTGTCGGCCCCGCGCGGACTGGAGGACGACGAGGACTGCAGGTGGTAGCGGCCCCACGGTTGCAGGTCGTCAGCCAGGTCGTAGGGCAGGTACTCGTCGACGAACAGGCGCCACAGGCTTGCCGCATCGATCTCCCCGCCACTGGCCTCCGTGTGCTGCTGCACGATGCGGGAGAACTCGATCTGCAGGCGGCGCGGCAGATCCATGTGGTGCACGGTCTTCAGCAGGTAAGCCACCCCGCCCTTGCCGGACTGGGAGTTGACCCGCACCACCGCGTCGTAGCTGCGGCCGACGTCGTGCGGGTCGATCGGGAGGTACGGCAGCGCCCACGGCACCGCCAGCTCGTCGCCGCCCGCCTGCGCCACGGCCGCGGCGCGCGCCTCGAAGCCCTTCTTGATGGCGTCCTGGTGGGAGCCAGAAAACGAGGTGTAGACGAGGTCGCCGACGTAGGGGTGGCGCTCGGGCACGTCCATCTGGGTGCAGTGCACGACGGTGCGGCGCACCGCATCGATATCCGACAGGTCGAGCTGCGGGTCGATGCCCTGGCTGAACAGGTTGAGCGCCAGGGTGGTCAGGTCGACATTGCCGGTGCGTTCCCCGTGCCCAAACAGGCAGCCCTCCACCCGATCGGCCCCGGCCAGCAGCGCCAGCTCGGCGCTGGCTACCCCGGTGCCGCGGTCGTTATGCGGGTGGATGGACAGGCAGACGTGCTGCCGGTGGGAGATGGAGCGGGAGAACCACTCGATCTGGTCGGCATACACGTTGGGGGTGGCCCGCTCAACGGTGGCGGGCAGGTTCAGGATGATCTCGCGCTGGGGGTCGGGCTGCCACGTGGCCAGGACGTGCTCGCACACCTCCAAGGCGTAGTCTCGCTCGGTGTCGACGAAGATCTCAGGCGAGTACTCGTAGCCGAAGAGCGTCTCCTCGCCGAGAACCTTCTCGGCGTGGGCCATCACCTCGCGGGTCCCGGCCACGGCCAGGTCGATGACCTGGCTAGGGCTCATCCGGAAGACCACGTCGCGAAAGAGGGGCGCGGTGGCGTTGTACAGGTGGACCGTGGCGCGCGGACAGCCGATCAGCGCCTCCACGGTGCGGTGAATGAGGTCGGGACGGGCCTGCGTGAGAACGGAGATGGTCACATCCGGTGGGACCGCCCCGGTCGTGATGAGGTCCCGCACGAAGTCGTAGTCCGTTTGGGAAGCGGCCGGGAAACCGATCTCGATCTCCTTGAACCCCAGCCGCACCAGCATGTCGAACATCTGCCGCTTGCGGGCCGGATCCATCGGTTCCATCAGGGACTGGTTTCCGTCCCGCAGGTCGGTGCTGAGCCAGCGGGGCGCCCGCGTCAGGCGCTTGGTGGGCCAGGTCCGGTCCGGCAGATCAACCGGATTGGTATCCAGGAAGGGCCGGTACTTGCGGTACGGCATGCCGGAGGGATTTTGCGGGGCGGGACGGGCGGCGGTCTTCATGGGCTCTCCCTGAGGCGGTGGGATCTGAGGAGTTCGGACAACGCAAACCCGCGTCGGGGAGCCGAACCGTCAGACCCCGACGCGGCCGGTAAGGAGCAGCCGTGCCATGTCGGGCAGTGTAGCGCGCCCCACCCTGAGCTTCGTCACATTTCACTATGTGACACCGGCGGCCTAGAAACCGAGTTTGCCGAGCTGCTTAGGGTCGCGCTGCCAGTCCTTGGCGGTGCGCACGTGCAGGTCCAGGTAGATGCGGCGCCCCAGCAACGCCTCAATTTCCCGCCGGGCCGCGGTGCCCACCTCTCGCAGGCGCGCCCCACCCTTGCCGATGACAATGGCCTTTTGGGAATCGCGTTCCACATGGATGGAAATGTGCACCGCCAGCACCCCGGGCTTGCCCCCGGTGCCCTCTCGCTCAATGATCTCGTCGACGGTCACCGCCAGCGAATGGGGCAGCTCGTCCCGTACCCCCTCCAGGGCCGCCTCCCGCACCAGCTCGGCGATGCGCTTGTCATCGGTCTCGTCGGTGACCGAGTCGGCCGGGTAAAGCGGCGGGCTGAGGGGCACCAGGCGGGCCAGCAGGTCCGCTAGGTCATCAATCTGCCGCCCCGCCAGCGCCGAGACGGGAATGATCTCGTCGAAGATCCCCAGCTCCTGCACCGCCAGCAACTGGGCCAGCAACGCCTCGCGAGAGACCTTCTCGCTCTTGGTGACCGCGGCCACCTTCGTGGCACGCAGGTGGGAAATCTCGGCGGCGATGTAGCGGTCCCCCGGGCCGATCTTCTCGTCGGCGGGAATGCACATGACGACGACGTCCACCTCGGCCATTGTCTCCTTGACCAGGCTGTTCAGCCGCTTGCCCAGCAGGTTGCGGGGCCGGTGAATCCCCGGCGTGTCAACCAGCACGAGCTGGGCGTCGGGGCGGTGAACGATACCGCGAATGGTGTGGCGCGTGGTCTGGGGACGCATGGAGGTGATGGCCACCTTCTGCCCCACCAGCGCGTTGGTGAGCGTCGACTTGCCCGCGTTGGGGCGGCCCACCAGGGACACGAAGCCGGCGCGGTAGTTCTCGCCGTACTGGGCCAGGCGCTCGGTAGCTAAGTCGGCCAGGTCGACGTAGGCCTCGTCAGCGAACGCATTGGGCCCCGCCATCAGCTCATCATCAGACGGAAACCGCATCATCTTCCTCCTCGTCGCGGGTGGCCAATAGGGAGACTAGTTGGTGACGGCGCCCGCCGAGCGCCTCGGCCTCTAGGCACACCCCGAGGGCACACGCCCGGTCCCCGGCCAAGGGCAGGCGCCCCAGTGCCTTCGTCAGCAGTCCGCCGGCGGTCTCGACGTCGTCGTCGTCGATGTCCAGACCGAACAACTCCCCCAGCTCGTCGATCGGCAGGCGGGCGGGCACCCGCCAGGTACCCGCCCCCAAGTCTTCCACCTCGGGTTCGGCGCGGTCGTGCTCGTCGGTCAGCTCGCCGACGAGTTCTTCCAGCAGGTCCTCAATGGTTACCAGCCCGGCCACACCCCCGTACTCGTCGACCAAGACGGCGGCGTGCCGGGCATTGGCCTGCATCTGGCGCAGCAGGTCATCAGCGGGCACAAACTCGGGCACGAAGAAGGGAGTACGGGCAATGTCCCGCACCGGCCGCGCATGCGCCTCGGGGTGGTAGTGCAGGTGGTGGACCAGATCTTTGAAGTAGACCAGGCCGACGACGTCGGCGGCCGCATCCACCATCGGCAGGCGCGAGAAACCCGAGCGCACGAAGACGCCCAGGGCCTCGGTCAGCGAGGTCTCGCTCTCCACGCTGACCATGTCGGGACGCGGCACCATGACCTCGTGGGCCAGGGTTTGCCCGAGTTCGAACACCCCCCGCAGCATCTGGCGGTCTTCCTCCGCAAAACCCTCGGCTTCCCCCACCCGGTCGACCAGCTCGCGGAGGTCGTCGGCAATCTCTTCCCGCGCCTCGACGTCGGTGGTGGCGGGTGGGGAGAACTTCTCCAGCCGCATGGCGGACACGGTGACAAAGCGCATGGGCACCGCGATGGCGAGCCGGAGCCGCCGCGCCACCGCCACCGGGTGGCGGCGTCCCCACCGGGTGACCCCGATGAGGCTGAAGAGGGCTGCCAGCAGGATGAGCACCGCGAAAGTGGCCAGCCCGGCCAGCCACCACTCGTCCAGCACCCGTCCAAAGGCCAGGGCGAGGGCCACCGCGCCGACCGTTTCGCACAGGTAGCGGGCGCCCGCCACCCCAGCCAAGGCGACGGCCCGCTGCTCCACGAACTCCACCAGCCGGGCGGTGCCGCGCTCCCCGTTGGTCTCCGCCTCGGCTAGCTGGGCGCGGGTCAGGCGATCGACGGCCACGTCGGCGGCGCTGTACAGACCCGCCAGCCCCGAAAGCAGGGCGGCGGCTCCAAACAGCAGGGGGGCGGGGTCGAGGCTCACCGGTGCGCGAGGAAGGTCAGCAACAGTTTGCGCTGCAGGTCAAACATGACCTTCTCCTCCTCGGCTTCTACGTGATCAAAGCCCAGTAGGTGCAAGATGCCGTGCGTGGTCAGCAGCAGCAGCTCCTCCACGGTGGAGTG
The DNA here is from genome assembly GCF_001907235.1 of Buchananella hordeovulneris. Taxonomy (GTDB): domain Bacteria; phylum Actinomycetota; class Actinomycetes; order Actinomycetales; family Actinomycetaceae; genus Buchananella; species Buchananella hordeovulneris. The sequence goes on along the minus strand of NZ_MQVS01000003.1, from coordinate 55,386 downwards.
CCCCGCGGCCCGTGCCTGCGCGCGGGCCACCTGCGGACACAGCACGATATCGCCGAGCACCCCCGCGGGGGTCGGCGCGTCGGGGCTGCCGGGGCGCAGCTCGTCCATGGGGAAACTCATGACATCGGTGGGGCCGGGCAGGTCCAGCCACCGCTCGTGCAGCACCTCCATCGGTTCGGGATCGACCAGCAGAATCGATAGTTCCGCCTGCGGGCTGACGTGGAGGGCCGTCAGCACGTAGCGGGCGAGGTCCGCGAACTCGGCCGGGTCGATCTCGTAGTCGGTTTCGTTGTTGACTTCGATGCTCATCTATCGCTCCCTGCGTCCGCGGTGCTGGTCCCGCCACCGTTCATCCCGCCCGCGCGCGTCGGCCGCAACTTGCCGGGCGTCGTATCTTTCGTAGGCGTCAATGATCTCCCCGACCAGCTGGTGGCGCACCACGTCGGCGCTGGTCAGGGTGCAAAACGCGATGCCGTCGATGCCCGGCAGGATCTCCTGCACCACCCGCAGCCCGGACTTTTGCCCGCCCGGCAGGTCAATCTGCGAGACGTCCCCGGTGACCACGACGCGCGAGTTGAAGCCCAGGCGGGTGAGGAACATCTTCATCTGGGCGGCCGTGGTGTTTTGGGCCTCGTCCAAGATGATGAAGGCATCGTTCAAGGTGCGGCCGCGCATATAAGCCAGGGGCGCGACTTCGATGGTGCCGGCCGCCATGAGTTTAGGGATCTGGGCCGGATCCATCATCTCGTGCAGAGCGTCGTACAGGGGCCGCAGGTAGGGATCGATCTTGTCGGTCAGGGTGCCGGGCAGGTAGCCGAGATTTTCCCCGGCCTCGACGGCGGGACGGGTCAGGACGATGCGCCGCACCTGCCCCGCCTGCAGGGCGTGCACGGCCTTAGCCATCGCCAGGTAGGTCTTGCCGGTCCCGGCGGGACCGATACCGAAGACGACGGTGTTGTCGTCGATCGCGTCGACGTACTGTTTCTGCCCCAGGGTCTTGGGGCGGATCGTCTTCCCGCGCACCGAGACAATGTCCTGGCCCAGCACGGAGGCGGGCCGGTCTTTGGCGTGCGCCGTCAACAGCGAGGCAGCCCGGGCCACGGCCTCCGGGGTGAGCATCTGCCCGGCCCGCGCCAGCTCGATCAGCTCCCCCACCAGGTCGCAGGCGAGCGCAACGTCACTAGCCGGGCCCGTGAACTTCAGTTCCGTGCCGCGGGCGAAGACCGTCAACCGGTTGAATCCCTGTTCGATGGCCCGCAGCACCTCATCGCGGGTGCCGAACAGCGCCAGGGGATCGACGTCGCTGGGGACCTCGATGCTGCGAGTCACCGGTGGGGTGGGCAGCTCGTGGGCGTGGGCGGCCGGGCCGGGAATGGCCGCCCCGAGGGCGGCACCGGGGTTCGCGGGATTATTCATAATGGGGAGTCGCCTCCCGTCACTCCTTCATGTCTGCAGGTTGCAGGTCCATCGTATCGGCGCCGCCCGCCCACAGGCCGAGCTTTTGCCCGAGCACCGCCAGCGCCGCCGGGCCCGCGCTGGAGGTGCGCAGCACGTGCGGCCCCAGCCGGGCCAGCTGGGCGCCCGCCGCCACCAGGTCCGCCGTCTCCGTGGCACCGATACCCCCCTCGGGACCGACAACGACCGCCAGCGTGGGGCGCGGGCCGTGCCCATCCCAACTGGGCAGCTCGATGTCGGCGAGGGGTGCGGTGGCTTCTTCGTGCAGCAGGATCACCGCGCCCCTCGCGTCCACCACGGCGCGGATCCACTCGCCGAGGGGGCGGTGCCCGCGGGCCTGCGTTACCTGCGGTACCAGGGCGCGGCGGGCCTGCTTGGCGGCGCTTTGGGCGATGGCCTGCCACCGGGCCACGCCCTTGCGGGCCTTGGGGCCGTCGGCCCACACCGACACCGACCGCTGCGCCTGCCAGGGCACGATTTGTTCCACCCCCAGCTCGGTGGCGGTCTCGACGGCCTGTTCGTCGCGCCCGCCCTTAGCCAGGGCTTGCACGAGGGTCAGGCACGGGCCGTGGCGCCGGTCGGTGCCGCGCGCGGTGATGCGCACGCACACGGTCTGCTTATCGACGCTGGTGACCTCGCCGCGCACCCGGTTGCCCTGCCCGTCGGCGACGTCGATGTGTTCCCCCACGCGCACCCGACGCACCGTCGCGGCGTGCTTGGCCTCGGCCCCGGTCAGGCAAATGGTGTGTGTGGCGGCGGCCAGCTCCGCGGGCGCGGCCAGAAAAACCGGCAGGCTCATGCCCTACCCCTGGAAGGCGTCGCGCAGGCGGGAGAAGAAGCCCTCCTTGCGGTGTTCGACCTCGGGCTCAACCATCTCCTCGCCCCGCAGGGCCGCCAGTTGCTGCAGCAGCTCGCGCTGGGCGTCGTCCAGATCGGTGGGGGTGGCCACCTGCACGTGCACGAACAGGTCACCACGGCTGTCGCGCTGCAATCGTCCCACCCCGAGGCCCGCTAGGCGCACCTCATCGCCGCTCTGCGTCCCGGCGGCGATCGGTACCTCCTGCGGGCCGTCCAGCGTCTCCAGGGTGAACACGGTGCCCAGGGCCGCCGCCGTGAACGGCAGGGTGATCTTGGCGTAGAGGTCGTCGCCGTCGCGCAGCAACGTGGGGTGGGCCTTTTCCCGAATCTCGACGTACAGGTCCGCGTTCGGGCCTCCACCGGGCCCGGCCTCCCCGCGCCCGGACAACCGCATGCGGGTGCCGTCACTGACGCCGGCCGGAATCTGCACCGTGATGGTCTTGCGGGTACGCACCCGGCCTTCGCCGGCGCACTCCGGGCACGGTTCCGGGATGATGGTGCCGTGCCCCTGACAGGCGCTGCACGGCACCGTGGTCACCATGTTGCCCAGGAACGAGCGGGCGACGCGCTGCACCGAACCGGCCCCGTTACAGACGGTGCAGGTGAGCGGGCTGGTGCCCGGCGCACAGCAGGTGCCGTCACAGGTGGCGCATCGCACCGCCGTGTTGACGGTGATCTCCTTTTCCACCCCGAACGCGGCCTCCGCCAGCGTGATTGTCACCTGGGTGAGCGAGTCCTGCCCGCGGCGTCCCCGCGGGATGGGGCCGCGCATGCCGCCCCCAGCGGCGCTGAAGAACGTCTCGAAGATGTCGGTGAAGCCGCCGAAACCGCCTTGGGCCGCGCCCGTGCCGCCGAGATCGTACATACGACGTTTTTCGGGATTGGAAAGCGTCTCGTACGCGGCATTGATTTCTTTAATGCGCTCGTCGTTGCCAGCTTCGCTGCCTGCCAAGTCTGGGTGATATTGCCGCGACAGTTTGCGGTACGCCTTCTTGATGTCTGCGTCCGTCGCGTCACGGCTCACGCCGAGAATCTCGTAGTAGTCGCTCATCGCACCTATATTCGTGGTTCGTTGCCGCCCTGGGAGCCCAGGAAGCGGGATAGGTACCGCGCGACGGCCTGCACGGCTGTCATCGCGGCGGGGTAATCCATGCGGGTCGGGCCGATCACCCCCAAGCGGGCGATCGCCTCCTCCCCGCCGTAGACCGAGGTCACCAGGGCGGCCTCGGCTAGTTCTTCGCGCCCGGTCTCGGCCCCGATCCGGACCGAGAGCGCGGTCTCGTCCATCTCGGTGAAGAGGCGCAGCAGCACCACGTTCTCCTCGAGGGCCTCCAGCACCGGGGTGATGGTGTGGCGGAAGTCGATACCGGCGCGGGCCAGGTTGGCGGTACCGCCGACCACGATGCGGTCTTCGACCTCGTCTTCCAGGACCTCGATGACTTCGCCCAGCACGGCACGGGTGAGGGAGCGCAGCGGCGGGGCGACGGTCTCGTCGAGGGTTTGCAGCGCCTCGCGCAGGCTGCGGGGGGAGCGGGCGGCGCAGGTGGCGTTGACGTGGGTGCGCAGGGCGGTGGCTAGGTTTTCGTCTACGGGCGCCTCCACATCAACCAGGCGTTGTTCGACCCGGCCAGAGTCGGTGATGACGACTACCAGGAGGCGGGTGTCGCTGCGGGGCACGAGTTCGACGTGCCGCACGGCGGTGGAGCGCAAGGTGGGGTATTGGACGACGGCGACCTGGTGGGTGAGCTGGGCCAGCAGCCGCACGGTGCGATGCACCAGTTCGTCGATGTCCATGTTCTGGGTGAACAGGGCCCGCACCGCTCGCCGTTCGGCAGGCGAGAGGGGCTTGAGGCTGGCGATGCGGTCGACGAAGAGGCGGTAGCCCTTGTCGGTCGGGATGCGCCCGGCGCTGGTGTGCGGCTGGTGGATGTATCCCTCTTCTTCGAGCACGGCCATGTCGTTGCGGATGGTGGCCGGGGAGACGTTCAGCCCGTGTCGCTCGACAATGGCCTTGGAGCCGACAGGTTCGCGCGTGTGGACGTAATCGGAGACGATGGCCCGCAGCACGTCCAGGCGGCGGTCGCTGATCGCGTCGCTCATGGCGGCTCCTTCGGCAGGCGGGCAGGGACGGTTCGCACTCGCAGGTGGCGAGTGCTAATGGTATCGCGGGCACCCGGCTGCCACACAGCCACGGCGCTGGGCCGAGAGTGAACTAGGCCCCCGCCCGCGCCCGCCTGCGGCCGGGGTGGGCAGTTGCCCGCCACCCCGGCCCGCCTGCCCGCCGTGGGGCCCGCCAGCGTTTAGTCTGCCGCCGTGTTTGATCGATACGGCCGCGATGTCCTGTCCCGCCCCGAGAAGGGCGCCGCCTACGTTGCCCCCGCCAAGACCCGGCCCGTGCAGGCCGAATACGGCATGGTGGTGGAGGACGCCGCCACCGGTTTTACCGGTGCGGTGCTGCGCACCGAGAAGATCGGGGGCCGCTACGTCGTGGTGCTCGAAAACCGGCACGGACGCACCAAGTCCTTCACTCTGGGCCCCGGCTTTCTGCTGGAGGGCCAACCCGTCGCCCTGACCCCGATGGCCCGCCCCAGCCGTTTCCCAAGCGGGGTGAGCGCGGCCACGCCGCGCAGCGCGGGGGGCCGCGCCCTGACCGCCTCCGGCTCGTTCAAGCTGGACAACGTCCGGGCCCGCACCGCGCGCGCCTCCCGCTTGTGGGTCGAGGGCAAGCACGATGCCGAGCTCGTGGAGCGCGTGTGGGGCGACGACCTGCGGGTGGAGGGGGTGGTGGTGGAGCTGCTCGACGGGGTCGGCAACCTGGAGGCCGCCCTGCGGGAGTTCGCGCCCGGACCACAGCGGCGGGCGGGGGTGCTGCTGGATCACCTCGTCAAGGGTTCGAAGGAAACCCGGCTGGCCGCCCAGGTGCGGCAGGAGTTCGGGGCGCACGTGCTGATCGTCGGCCACCCGTTCGTCGACGTGTGGCAGGCCGTCAACCCGCGCCTGTTCGGCCTGCCCGCCTGGCCGCAGATCCCCCGCGCCACCGACATTAAGGTCGGCACCCTGCAGGCGCTCGGGTGGGCCCACACCACACAGGCCGACATCGCCGATGGCTGGCGGCGCATCCTGTCCCGGGTGACGTCCTACAAGGACCTCCATCCGGCGTTGCTGGGCCGAGTGGAGGAACTCATCGACTATGTCACCGCCCCCTAGGTTTGGTAGTGGGCAACGAGCCGGGCTTGTTCGGCGGGCGGCAGGTAGGGCAACAGATGCGGCACCGCCAACCGCAGGTTGGTGATCAAGGTTGAGACCTTCACCGAGTGCCCCAGACTGGAGTAGATCTGGTAACTCAAGGCAGTGTCGCGCAGCACCCGCACTTTGGTGATCGTCTGGTATGGCACGCAGCGCGAGCGAAAGGCCGCCACTGTGATTCCCTGCTCGTCAATCCGCACCCGGTAGAGCAGGAACCAAGCCACCCCTGTCCACACCACGCAGACGGAGGCCGCCAGGATGCGGATGTTGTTTCGCTCAAAGCCCGGCGGCGGAAAGAGGACCAGGTTGAGGACGTGCCAGGTGTAGCCGCCGGCCACCAGCAGCATCAGTCCCCGCACTAACCGGGGCAGGTGCTGTGCCTGGCACACCTGCCCGCGCCGCGGATACCCCTCGATCCGGGTGATAAGCCAAACCAACACGGCGCCAAGCAGCCAACCTAGCAATTTGCTTGTCATTGCTCGGGTGCCCCTCTTCTCCCGCGGGCGTGACCCTCCCCAGCGTGCTGCGAGCTTTCATTGTCGCCACTGCGCGCGGGACAGCGCAGGTCATCCACCCGCCGCTGCCACAGCGGCGGCGGTTCGGCAAATCCGGGGCTCAGCGCCAGGAACTTGCGCTCGGTCAGCGGCAGGTGCCACCAGATACGCTGCAGAAAGATGTCTAGGTCCAGGTGCGCCGAGCTGAGGTAGATCGCGCGCCCGCCCGCCCAGCGCACCAGATAGGCGCGGTCTGCCTGCGTTTGGCGCTCCACCCGCGTGATGCAGGCATACGGCACATAGGGGCGCCGCCACGCCCCCGCCGCAAACCCGCGCTGGCCAACCTGCACCCGGTACCGGTGTGCCCACAGGGCACCCCAGGCGCACAACAAGGTGCCGACCCCAAAAAGCAACGTCAGCACCGGGTGGGCAAACTCCCTGCGCACCGCAACGGCGGTCAGGATGCCCCCGTTGACCACCGCCAGCGCCGTCAATACCCACTTGATCTTCCGGGGCTGGCGCCACTCCAGCGGGTCTTCACTGGGGGAAAAGCCGTCCGCCGTCCGGGCCGCGGCGCGCCGCAAGACCGTCCCCATCGCAGCGGACCTAGCCCGCCATTTTCTCCACCCGCGGCAGCAGCTCCCCCATCTGGAGTAACTGCGGGTCGAGGCGAATGGCGTCCCCGCCGGGGGCGTGCACCGAGAAGGCCACATGCTTGCCCACCCGCAGCCGGTCCACCCGCGTGACGTCGGCGAACTCCACCCGCCGCTTGCCCAACCCGAAGGTGGAGATTTCCAGGGCGTCGTCCCACATATCAAGCCGGTAGCCCAGCATCGCCAGCGAGGCGGCCAGGAACCCGACGGCCAAGGCGGCCACCAGCACCCCCAGCGCCCAGTCCAAGGCCCGGTCGGCATTGGCTAGGAGGAACCACGCACCGCCACCCGCCACCAAACACCCGATGACGCCCACGATCCGCACCCAGGCGCGGAACCTGACCGTGGTCGGATGCATCGCCTCCGCAGCTGCCACTTGTGTCCCCTCCCGTATCTGCCGCCTCTGTTCCACATCGCGCACCCGCCCATTGTGAGGCCGCCAACACAACTTTGGGGCGGTGGCGCGCCCCGAATTTGCAACTAGCTGCGCCAGACACCCCGGGGCGCACTAGGGGCCGACTATCTCCCAGGACGCTATTTCCCCCGGCACGACGGCAAAGAGCGGGTGGGCGAGCACCGCTTCGGCCACGGCGGGCAACCGTTCCAGGTCCGCCGGGGAGCGGGCGGCCAGCTTGGTTCGCAGGTGAGACAGCTCGTAGGCCAACTGTCCGCTCGTTACCGGCAGCAGGGCCAGCACAGGCGAGGCGGGCTGCAAGATGAGGTCCCGGTTGAAGCGGTAGCCGCGGGCGTCGGCCTGCTCGACCAGCCCCGCCAGGTAGGCACCAATGGCGGCCAACGGCTCGTCCGCCTCCCGGAAGCGCAGCAGTTGCGGATGGTTTCGATAACCTTTGGTGCCGCCCGCGAGCACCTTTTGCGCCAGGAGGGTCTCCCGCCAGCAGGCGACCAGTCCCTTGGCGTCCAGGTAACTCGGGTGCAAACTCCAGATGCGCACAGCGGTCCTCTCAGTCGGTCAGGGCCCGGGTCACGTCGTCTGCCAACAGCCGCCCGGCCAGGGTCAGCACCAGCCTGCCACGCAAAGCCGCCGCCGCGTCCACTAGGCCACGCGCCACGAGGCGGGCAACGACATCGGCAGGAAAGTCGCCACTGGCCAACCCCTCAGCTGTGCGGATACCCAGCATGACACGTTCCAGCTCCCGCGTGGCGGCATCCAGGACCTCGCCCCCGGCGGCCGGGCTGCGGCCCGCGGCGACTCGGTCGGCGTAGGCGCGCGGATGCTTGACGTTCCACCACCTGGCCCGCCCGACGTGACTGTGGGCGCCCGGCCCGAACCCCCACCAGTCGTGGTCCCGCCAGTAGGCCAAATTGTGCCGCGATGCGTGCGTCAGGTGCGTGGCCAAGCCCCGCTCCCCCGGCAGCGCCCGGGCGAAGTTGGATATCTCGTACCAGCGGTAACCCGCCTGCCCCAAAAGTTCGTCTGCCAGCTCATACTTCTCGGCCGCGTCGTCATCGCTGGGCAGCGCCAACTCGCCCCGCCGCACCTGGGCCGCCATCTTGGTGCCCTCCTCGATAACCAGCGAGTAGGCCGAGATGTGGTCCGCGCCGGTGGCGATGGCGGCCTGCAGCGAGGCGCGCCAATCGGCCAGGCTCTCCCCCGGCGTGCCATAAATCAGGTCCACCGACACGCTCAAACCTGCGGCACGGGCCGCGGCCACCACCTGCCCCACCCGTGTTGGGTCGTGGGTGCGCTCCAAAGTCGCCAGCACGTGCGGCTGTGCCGACTGCATGCCGAAACTCACCCGCGTGAACCCGGCCGCCGCCAAGGCGTCCAATGCTGCGGCATCCACCGAGTCTGGGTTAGCTTCCAGGGTTATCTCGGCGTGCGGCGCCACCCCCAGGCGGGTGGTCAAGCCCGCCAGCATTTCGCTCAGGGCAGCCACCGGCAGGGCGGTCGGTGTGCCGCCCCCGAAGAAGACTGTGGTGGCCGGGCGGGGCGGCAGGCCCGAATCTGCCAGGGCCCGGGCCGCCAGGTCTGCCTCCCGCAGCACCGAGGTGGCGTACGTCTGCGGTTCGGCCCCCGGCCCGAAACCGACCGTGTAGGTGTTGAAGTCGCAGTAGCCGCACCGCACCGCGCAAAACGGCACGTGCACGTAGAGCGACAGCGCCCGCTGCGCCTCGCTCTGGGCCACCTCCGGAGGCAGCACCCCTGTTGCCGGCCACTGCTGCCCCAGGGGCAAAGTTGGACTCACCGCGTCCTCCTGCTCGCAACCTGTTGCCCACCCCAAAAAGCCAATGTTAGATTCCTCACATGAACCTGAAAGTTTCCAAAGAATTCGCCCTCATCCTCACGTTCATCTGCGCCGCCGTCTGGGCCTGCTACGGGGTGCTGGCCGCCCCGCAGGTGCTGCTGATCATCGGCATCATCGTCTCCATCGGCACTGGCCTGGCCTGGACGTTGGTGCCGCGCAACTCGCGCGAAAGCTAACGGCGGTGGGCCGTGAAGTCGACGATAGCGCGGCCCGCCTCCACCCCCTTGGCCTCAAAACGCGTGCGCACGCGGCCCGCGAAACGCTCGCTCCTGCCGCCCGCCAAGACGTCACCGCAAGCCGTCAGCACCGCCTCGATGTGGTCGGCGTAGTCGGCCCAGTCCGTGGCCAGGCGCCACACGCCCCCGGGGGCGAGCAACTCCGCCACCTGCCGGGCGAAGGCTTCCTGCACCAGGCGCCGCTTGTGGTGGCGGGCCTTGCGCCACGGGTCCGGAAAGAAGGTCCACAACTCGTGGATGCTGCGCGGCGGGAGCATGACGGGCAGCGCCTGGGCCGCATCGGCCTCCACCACCCGCACGTTGCTGACCCCCGCCGCCACCGCGCGCGCCACCAGCTGCGCCACTCCCGGCCGCCACACCTCCAGCGCCAAATAGTTGCGGTCCGGATGCGCGATAGCCTGGGCCACCAGCGCCTCGCCGCCGCCCGAACCAATCTCCACCACTAGGGGCGCCGAGCGCCCAAAAGCGGCCACGACGTCCAGCCGGAAGTCACCCGCCACGGTCGTCTCCCCCGGCCCGCGCCGCACCGGCACCACCAGGTCAGCGGCGTGGGCGTCCCACAGCCGCTGCCGCCGCTGGGGCAGCCGCCCTGAGCGGCGCGCAAACGACGTCGTGCGCTGCGGCAGGCGCCCGGCCAAGTCTGGCATCTCGATGCCCGCCAGGTGCGGGAAGGCCGCCACGGCCGCCGCCGGAGCCAAACTTGGCTGCTCGCTTGCTTGGTCCGCGCCGTGTTGTGCGGCCGGTTGCTCTGTCACTTCTTGCCCGTCGGGGCGTCCGAGGTCAGGGCCGCGATGAAGGCCTCCTGGGGTACATCCACCCGCCCGATGGCTTTCATCCGCTTCTTACCTTCCTTCTGCTTTTCCAACAGCTTGCGCTTACGGGTGATGTCACCGCCGTAGCATTTGGCCAGCATGTCCTTGCGCAGCGCCCGGATCGTCTCGCGCGCAATAATGCGTGAGCCCACCGCTGCCTGAATCGGCACTTCGAACTGCTGCCGGGGAATCAGCTCCTTCAACTTGGCCGTCATCATCACCCCGTAGCTGTACGCCTTGTCCTTATGCACGATGGCGCTAAAGGCATCGACCTGCTCCCCGTGCAGCAGAATGTCTACCTTCACCAGCTCGGCGGCGGCGTCTCCCTCCGGCTCGTAGTCCAGCGAGGCATAGCCCCGGGTCTTGGACTTCAGTTGGTCAAAGAAGTCGAAGACTATCTCGGCCAGCGGCAGCGAGTAGTGCATCTCCACCCGGTCCTCGCTGAGGTAGTCCATGCCGTGCATGGTGCCGCGGCGCGTCTGACACAGCTCCATGATCGCCCCCACGAACTCGGTGGGGGTAAGGATCGTGGCCCGCACCATCGGTTCGCGGACCTCTTTGATCTTCCCGCCCGGAAACTCGCTCGGGTTGGTGACTTCCACTACCGAGCCATCCTCCATGGTCACCGTGTAGGAGACGTTCGGGGCGGTGGAAATCAGGTCCAGGTTGAACTCGCGCTCCAGCCGCTCGCGCACAATCTCCAGATGCAGCAGCCCGAGAAAACCGGTGCGGAAGCCGAAACCAAGCGCGGCCGAACTTTCCGGTTCGTACACCAGCGCAGCGTCGTTCAACTTCAGCTTGTCGAGCGCTTCCCGCAGCACCGGGAAATCCGAACCGTCAATCGGATAGAGCCCCGAAAAGACCATCGGTTTGGGGTCCTCGTAGCCGCCCAGCGCCTCGGCCGCCGGGCGGGCCGCCACGGTTACCGTGTCCCCCACCCGGGACTGGCGCACGTCCTTGACCCCCGTGATCAGGTACCCCACCTCACCGACTCCCAAGCCGGCGCTCGGTTGCGGCTCCGGCGAGATGACCCCGATCTCCAACAGCTCGTGGATCGCCCCGGTCGACATCATGGAGATGCGTTCGCGCGGGTTGAGCTGCCCGTCCACCACCCGCACGTAGGTGACCACGCCGCGGTAGGTGTCGTACACCGAGTCGAAGATCATGGCGCGGGCCGGGGCATCCACTTGCCCCACCGGGGCCGGAATGTCCTGCACGATCCGGTCCAGCAGTGCGCTGACCCCCTGCCCGGTCTTACCAGAGACCCGCAGCACATCCTCCGGCTCTACCCCGATTAGCCCCGCCAGCTCCTCGGCGTACTTCTCCGGCTGGGCGGCAGGCAGGTCGATCTTGTTGAGCACCGGGATGATAGTTAGGTCGTTTTCCAGCGCCATGTAGAGATTTGCCAGCGTCTGAGCCTCAATGCCCTGCGCGGCGTCCACCAACAACAACGCGCCCTCGCAAGCCGCCAAAGACCGCGACACCTCGTAAGAGAAGTCGACGTGGCCGGGGGTGTCGATCATGTTCAACGCAAAGGGCTGCCCGTCCACCACCCACGGCATGCGCACCGCCTGCGATTTGATCGTGATGCCGCGCTCCCGCTCGATATCCATGCGATCGAGGTATTGGGCCCGCATCTGCCGCTCTTCCACCACCCCCGTGGCCTGCAGCATGCGATCAGCCAGCGTGGATTTGCCGTGGTCAATGTGCGCAATGATGCAGAAATTGCGCAGCTTGTCGCTGGGGGTGGCAGCGGGTCGAATCGTGGCGGCCTGGGCCGGGGTCGCGATGGGCACGCAACTACCTTCTTTGCATACGAAGCGGGACAAAACTGCGCCCATCGTCCCATGAACCGGGCGCCATTTGCACCGTCGCCCCGCAAGCGTTACCCGCGCCACTGCCAAATCTCAGCAACAAACCAGGGTTGTAGGCCAGGCTGGTGCCATGCAGTCATCAATTGGCTCGTTCGCCTCTCAGCAGGCCGTCTCACAGGTTCCCGCGCCGCTGCGCTACCCCGGCCGGTTCCTGGCCCTGCTGAGCTTTGCCGCGATCGGACTGCTGCTGTTCCTGGGGGTGCTGGCCGCCCAGGACGCCGCCAGCTGGACCAGTTGGGTGCCCCTGGGGTTAGCGGTGTGCTTGCTGATTGCCCCCACCGTGCTGGGCTGGCAACTGTTCAAGTACGCCCGAGCCAAGAAGCACTACGCCGCCCGGCAGGTTATTGTCGTCCCCGACCCCGCGCAGCACCCCAGCGACGAGGCCGCCTCCGGCGGCGCTGTCTACCTGGCTAACGCCGCCGGCCAACGCCTGGCCGCCGCTGCCAGTGAATACGCCCGCCGCGACGCCCGCCACCTGCCGCGGGTGGAGGCCGCGCAGCGGGCCGCCAAGCAACTGGCTGGCGACCAATTCGACGCCCCGCTCCTGCAACAGGATTGGCGTGTGGGGGCCACGGCAGTGGCCGCGACCGTCGCCACCATCCCGTTCGCGCTATTCGCCGCGCTCGTGACCGGCGTAAACCTTTTATTGCGCTGAGTCTGGCCCGTAAGTTTGCTGTGGCACGCTAGCCTAGACCGCATGAGTTTTTGGCAGCGAGCGGTACGGATTTTGCGTGATGCCGCGCTAGAGGTTTTGCGCAACCAGACCAAGTCACAATCCCGCGGTTCCGCGGGCCGGTCCCCTGCTCGCAGCAAAACCGGCCGCAGCGCTCGCCCCACCAAGTCCGCGCCGCGGCCCACCGCCGCCAAGCCCACCTCCCGTCCCGCCCCGGCGCAAGACCGCGGCTCGCGCACCTATCCCACCCCGCCGCGCGGTAAGCCCGGGCCGGAGAGCCAGGCCGACGTAATAGTGCTGACCGAGTTGCCGGACTTTTCCTACACCCCCCACCACGACGGTGCCGCCGATCCCGGCGAGGTGGTGTGGACCTGGATCCCGTACGAGGACGACGCCTCCCAAGGCAAAGACCGGCCCGTCCTCGTGCTCGGCTGGGCTGGCAAGCGGTTGGCCGTGGCCCAGATGACGTCCAAAGATCACGGTCGCGGGGGCGGCCACCGGGCGGGCCGCGTCTACGTTGACGTGGGCACAGGCGCGTGGGATCCGCGGGGGCGCGAGTCGGAGGTGCGGATCGACCGGCTGTTGGCCGTCAAACCGCAGGCCATTCGCCGGGAGGGGGCCACGCTGGCCAAGTCCCGTTTCGCTCGCGTCGTCGCCGCCATCCAGGCCCACCACGAATAGGTTCGGTCATGCACGTCTCGCCTCCCGCTGGTCTGCCCCGCCCCTACGGCCCGCCCCCACCGGGCATGTCAGGTAACACCGTTTTCACGTTGACGATGCTCATCGGGGTGATAGCCGCAGCTCTCGGCTCGTTGCTATACCTGACCTTTGCCCCACCGCCGACGAGTTCGGCGGCCCCTGCCCCCCTGCCCAGCCCGACTCAAGCGTCTGAGGCACCCGCGGCAGCGGACACCCGGGACGCGGTCCCGGCGGAACCGCAGGCCCCGGAGACGGAGCTGGAGCCAGATCCCACCGACTTCTCCCCGACCCTGTCCACCGACGAGGAGGATTCCACCTCGCTGGCCCCTCTCACCCCGCAGGACATCAAGCTGCCCCCGCAGGTGGGGGAATACAAGTACGCGCACAGCGGCCGACTGGGCTACTACGCGCACGCCACCGACTACTCCGTCATCACCCTGGCGAGCTACACCGAAGAAAACGCCCAGTTCAAGCGGGAACTTGCCCGCGACTCGGGCGACCCCTTCCAGGAATACAACGACCGGTTCTTCTGCTATTCCTACACCTCCGGTGCCGCCGCCTGCATCTTCGAGTTTCCGGCCAACTCCGGCCACTACCTGGAGAGCTACAGTTCCCTGCGTAGCTTGGAAGAACTACACGCCTTTAGCGATGAGCTCCTCAAGCAGGCAGCCAAGTAAGACACGTGGGCCGAAACACACCGCCACGCCTGGGGCGCCACTGCGCCATTTGGTAGTGTTTCGCCTTGGACTTCTGGCCTGGTCGGGCTAGGGTCCGGCCTTGATGAAACCACCGGGCATCCCCACGTCCGCAGTCCACATCAGGCACTGCCCTCACCGACCGAAGTACGAGCAACAAGAGAGTCCGAAGTGGCAAACATCAAGTCGAAGATCAAGCGCATCAAGACCAACGAGAAGTCGCGTTTGCGCAACCAGGCCGTCAAGTCTGAGCTGAAGACCTTCGTGCGCAAGGTGCGCCAGGCGCTTGCGGCTGGCGACAAGGAGGCGGCCGAGGCCGCCCTGCGCGTGGCGGCGCGGAAGCTGGACAAGGCGGTTTCGAAGGGCGTCATTCACCGCAACCAGGCGGCGAACCGCAAGTCGAAGCTCGCCCGGCAGGTGGCAGCGCTCTGAGTTGCTTTGCGTGAGGCCCGCAGCCCTGTGGCTGCGGGCCTCACTCTTTCTGTCCGCGTTTGCGCCGCCCGAGCTACCAGTCAGGACCGGTGGCGCCCGTAGGCGTCGCAGATTCGCAGCACCGCCCGCTCGACCGCGAAGACTGGGTCGCGGCCCGCGCCCTTGACTTCGGCGTCGGCGGCCGCGCACGCCCGGATAGCGGCCGCCAACCCAGCCTGCGTCCACGCGTTCAACTCCCGGCGGGCCTTGTCGATCTGCCAGGGGGCCATCCCCAGTTCCTTGGCGCTGCGTCCCGGTCCGGCCGAGACTTTGGCCAACGCCCGCACCTTCATCGCGAGGGCCGCCACCAACGGCACCGGATCGGTGCCCGTGGCCAGCGCGTGCCGCAACAGCTTTAGGGCTTGCGCCCGCCGCCCGGCCACCGCCGCGTCGGCCACGGAAAACCCGGTGGCCTCGATGCGCCCGGCGTAGTAGCGCTGTACGTCGGCCAGGCGCACCGGTTGGGTCGGCGAAGTGTCGGCCAACAGTTGGCTGGTGGCAGCCGCCAACTCCCGCAGGTCAGAACCCAGGGCATCCACCAAGGCGCCCACGGCCTCCGGCTCCATCTTGCGTTTGGCGGCCGCCACGTCGGCCCGCACAAACGCGGCCTTGTCTTTGGCGTTCTTTACCGCGTCGCACGCGACCACCACCGCCTGCTTCTGGGCGGCGTCCAGCAGCTTCTTGCCGCGCAGGCCACCGTTATGACGCAACACCACCCACACGTCGTCCGCGGGGGCCGCCATGTAGGCCAACAGATCGGTCAGGAGGGCGTCGTTGAGTAGCTCCAGTTCCCGCACGAGCACTAGGCGTGCTTCCCCAAACAGTGACGGGGAGGTCACCACCTGCAGGTGTCCGGGCTCGTAGGTGGCGGCATCCAGGTTGGTGACCTCCAGCTGCGGGTCGGCCTGCCGCGCCTGGCGCAGCAATTCCGCCTGGGCCCGGTCACCGAGCACGGGTTCCCCGCTGCGGATCAGCACGACGGGGGCCAGGCGCGCGGTATCCCAGGTGAGGGCAGCAGTTTTCTTGGCAGGTGGCATGGCTACAGCCTGCCACGGGCCGCTGACACTTTCCCACTCGGCACCCCGGCTGGTGTCGGTACCTAAGGTTGGGCTCCACAGCGGGAATCAGCCCGCACCCCGGCCACCAGCCCGGCGGCATCACGCTGGCCCGCCAGGGAGATCTGTCCGCACTCGTCAGTGCGCAGCACCGGACAAGCCTTTTGGTACATGCGCAGGGTGCGGCGGGCCGGATGCCCGTAGTCGTTGTGTTTGCCCACCGAGATCAGGCAGGTGGTGGCGGCCAATTCCGCCGGGAGCCTATCGTCCTGCCGCGGACTGCCGTGGTGCGGTACGACTGCCACATCCCAGTGCCCGTCCGCCGGGCCGGGCCCGGCCCACAGGGCATTCAGCAGGTCCAGCTGGCCGACGTACTCCACGTCTCCCGGCACCAACACATCCAGGCCCGCCCGCTCCAGATGCACCACGGCCGACAGATCGTTGAGCGAGTCCGGATCGTTGGCCAACTGTGCCGTGGTGGCAGCTGCCGGGCCGAGCACCCGCCAGCTGACCTCCCCCGCTTGCCCTGTCTGCCCGCTCTGCGCCAACAACACCTGCCCGGTGGCCGCTCGCAGCTGCGACTCGACGCGGGAGACAGTCTTTTGCGGTTCCCGGCTGGGCCCAACAAGCGCCTGCTCGACGGGGAAGGCGGCCAAGACGCTCGCCAGCTCCCCAATGTGGTCAGCGTGCACGTGGGAGATAACGAGCAGGTGCAGGTGCGTGATCCCGGCGGAACGCAGGCAACCGACCACGTCGGCGCCCGCCGGGCCGGTGTCTACCAGCACGGCGGAGGAGGGACCTGACCGGACGGCCAGGGCCGAGCCCTGCCCCACGTCGCACTGCACCACCTCCCAGTCGCTGGCCACGGTCAGGGGCGGCAAAGCCAGCCACCACAGGCCCACCAGGCCGAGGGCCACCACCAACAGCAGCATCAAGAGCCGTGCCCCAAGACGGCGGAGTTTACGCACCGCGCAAGTATCGGCAGGCCCGCGGCGCCACGGAAGCCCGACGCGCGCAGCAACGCGCCGCTGTTGCCTGATAGTTAGCGGGACGGCCCGGCTTGCCCGGGCGGCCCGGCTTGCCCGGCCTTGGCGAAGCCGCCGTCCGCCGCCCAGGCAGACAAGCAGCAGCAGGAGTCCGACGGCGGCCGCCACCCCCGCCCGCCCCGACGGCCACGGGACTGCCGCGCCGGGCAGACTCCCCCACCAGGTAGCCTGCCACGCGACCCAGCGGGCGCACTGGCGGCTGATCCACCACCCCACCTGCCCCACCGGGCCACCGACGCAGGCGAGCAGTGCCCCGATGCTCACTCCCGGCACGGCGGGGGCAGCCAGCAGGTTGGCAGGCACGGCCCAGGTCGGCAACGCCGGTTGCAGCAGCACCGCTACCGGCAGGGTCGCCAGCTGGGCGGCCACCGGGACGGCGAGCGCCTGGGCCAGCGGTCGCGGTAGCCAGCGGGCCGGGCCGCGGGTCAACGGCGGGGAGAGCAACACGATGCCCCCCGTGGCCAGGACCGACAGCGCGAAGGAGTAGTCGAGCGCGTTACGGGGATCCGCGATCAACATGGCCAAGGCCGTGGCCGCCAGGCTGGCGCTAGCCGTGGCGCTGCGGGCGGCCGCGAGCGCGGCCACCGCCAGCAGCGTCATGGTGGCGGCACGCAGGATGGAAGCGCTGGGACCGACGAACCAGGTGAAGGCGAGGATGGCGGCGACGGTGAGGGTCAGGCGGGCGCCACGCGGCAGGAAGTTGCCGACCGCCAGCACGGCGCCGACCACGATGGCCAAGTGGGTGCCGGAGACGGCGGACAGGTGGGTGAGGGAGGTGGCGCGCAGAGCGGCGGTTAGCTCGGCGGGCACGTCTGTGCGTTGCCCCCAGCCCATGGCGGCGATCAGGGTGTCGGGGTTTGTGGTTGCGCGTTGCCGGACCTGCGCGGTGACGCGGGCCCGCCAGGCGGCGGGCCCGGTGGCGGGAGTCAACAGCTGCGGTCCGGAGCGGGTGGAAAGCTCGGCCTCGTAGCGGCTCTGGTTGGCGGTGGGGCGCAGCTTGCCGACCACCCGCACCTGTTGGCCGCGTTGGCTGGCCCGCCAGGCGGCGGGGCCGACCACCCGCACCAGGCCCGTGGCGGGGCGTTGGTTTAGTTGGTCCACGCAGAGTCGTACCTGCCACCGTTCGGTGGCGAAGCGGGTGGGCAGGGCGGTGGGGTGGGAGCAGATTCGCCCCACCAGGCCGACGGTCTGGCCGCGGGCAGCGGCCTGCGTCAGCGGGTGGCTGGTGCGCGCCTGGGTGGCACGCGCGGCACTGGCGCAGGCGAGGGCCGCCGCCAGGCAGGTCAGCAGCGCCAGGGCAGCCAGGCGCGGCCCCGGGGCGACGTGCCGCGCCCGGGGTGGGCGCCGCAGGTGGCGCAGGCACGCCAGGGCGGCGGCGCTGGCGAGGGCCGCCGCCGCCAGGGACTGTAGCGGGGAGGCCTGCAGGCCGAGGCCGCTGCCGAGCCAGGCGGCACCTGCCGGGGCGGTGAGGCGCAGGTCGCGAATCTTCACGGCACGTAGGCCACTTCAGCTAACGCCGCCAGCTTTGCTGGGCCGATGCCGGGCACGTCCAGGAGCCCGTCGACGGCACTAAATGGGCCGTGGGCGGCCCGGAAGTCGACGATGCGGGCGGCCAGCGCCGGGCCGATGCCGGGCAGGTGCTGCAGGGTGGCGGCGTCAGCGGTGTTGATGTCGACGCGCGGGGTGGTGCCGTCGACCGCCGGGCTGCCGTCGTCGTGCGCGCCGGTGTCAACGGCGGGGGGCGGGGTCTGCCCCGGCAGGGGAACATAGATCTTCTCCCCGTCGGTGAGGGGCCGGGCGAGATTCAAGGAGTCGAGATCGGCCTCGGGGAGGGCGCTATCGGCGGCGGTCAGGGCGTCAGCCACCCGGGCTCCCGCAGGCAGGCGCACCAGGCCCGGGCGCCGCACTGCCCCTGCCACGTGCACTACTATCTCCCCGCCCGCGGGCGCCACCGCGGGGTCGGGCCTCCCCGCGCCTGGCGCTGCCTGCGCCGGAGGACCACTGCCCGTGGCCGGGTCGGGCGCCGCAGAGTGCCCAGCCCGGGGCGCCTCCTGCGGCGCGCTTTGGGTGGTGGCCGCCGGGCGCGGTGCGTAATAGGCGGCCGGGGCGGGGCGCCACCACAGGTAGACCAACAAGCCGCCGCCCAGCAGCAACGCCACCAGTCCGAAGGCCACGGCTTGCCGGGCCGTGGGGAGCCACCACGTGGGCGGGGGCTCCTCCGCCACCGGTTCAATGGCCAGCGCGCGCAAGGCGGTGGCTTTCAGTTCGGAGACACGCTCCGCGGTACTTGCCATGGCGGCACGCTAAAGCCGGGGCGCCCCGCCGCCAAGGCGGCCCTGTCAGCGGTGGATAACTATGTCCCTGTGGAAACCTACCGGTTGTCAGCCGCCGTGCGGCGCGGCCAGCACCGGGGTGACCACCACGCCGACAGTTCCGGGCCCCACATGCACCGCGATCACCGGGCCGGGGTCAGCAATCTCGATGCTCACCACTTCGGCGGGCGTATCCACCAACCGGGCCTGCAGTTCTTCCCGCAGGTCAGCGGCCGCCTGCGCGGCGGCCACGTGGTGCACGATCAAACGCACCGGCCCCGGGGAGGAGCGCGGCACCTTCTTCGTACCACCTGCGGCCTGCGCCACGGCCTCCACCAGGTGCCGCCGGGCCCGGACCCTGCCCCGCACCAACTCGCGCACACTGATGCGCCCATCCGCGATGGTCAATAGGGGACGCACCCCGAGCGCCGCCCCCAGCAGCGCGCTGGCCGCCCCCACCCGTCCTCCCCGGTGCAGGTGTCCCAGGTCCTCCACCAGAAAGAAGACCTGCGAGCGGGTGCTTACGGCCCGGGCCGCCGCCTCCACCAAGCGGGCCGACTGTCCCGCCTGCGCTAGGCGCGCCGCCGCGAGCGCCGACTGCCCCAGCCCGGCCCCCAGGGTGCGGGAATCTAGCACGCGCACGCCCTGCCCCACCGCCTGGGCCGCCCGCAGCGCGGCCTCGTATGTCCCCGACATGTCGGCGGACATGTGCACGCTGACGATCTCCCGCATCCCGGCCGTGCGGGCAGCGCGCATCGCCGCCTCGAACTGGGCAGGTGTCGGCTGCGAGGTAGTCAGGGTGCGCCCCGCTTCCAGCGCCGCCACCACCGCCCCGGTGTTGGGCGCTACTGCTTGTCCCGTCTCGTCCAACACCGCCAGCGGCACCACCCCTATTCCGCAGGCGGCCGCCACCTGCGGGTCGAGACCCGCAGTCGAATCAGTTAACACGGCAACGGTTTGCACAGGACTAACGGTAATAACTTTCCTGCGCCGACGGTGAGCGATCAATAGACTGGACGCATGAGTGAATCCCAATCTGCGGAAATTGCCCGCCTGCGCGCCGAGGTTGCCGCGGCTGAGGCCGAGGCCCTGCGCGCTGAAGCGGAGGCGAAGAAGGCCGCGCTCGCGGCGGCGTTGGCTGGGCAGGCGGCAACCCCCACCCCCCAGGCCGCAGAGCAGACCCCAGCGGCGGGTGAGGCCGCCCCGCCCGCTGCGTCACCTGCTGCCGACGCGCCCGCCCTCGCAGGGCCCGCGGAGCCGCCCGCCCCCGCAGGGCCCGCGGAGCCGCCCGCCCCGGAGGTCACGGGCTATGCCGCCACCGTGCAGGCGGGCTATCCCACCAGTGGGGTGCTGCCGCTGGGGGCTTTCCTGGATGGTGAGCAACCGGTGGCTGCCGTGCCCATCGGGCTACCGCTGGCCATGCTTAATCGCCACGGCTTGGTGGCCGGGGCCACCGGTACCGGTAAGACCCGCACCCTGCAGCTGCTCGCCGAGGGGTTGTCCGCTGCCGGCGTGCCGGTGTTTCTGACGGACATCAAAGGGGACCTGACGGGCTTGCTGGAGGCTGGGCAGGGTTCGGACAAGCTCCTGGCCCGCACGCGGGCGCTGGGGCAGGAGTGGCAGGGCCAGGCTTTCCCCGTTGAACTTGTCAGCCTCGGCGGGCAGGGACTGGGTGCCCCCATCCGCACCACCGTCACCGATTTTGGGCCGCTGCTGCTGTCGAAGGTGCTGGGCTTGAACGAAACCCAGGAATCCAGCCTGTCCATGATCTTCCACTGGGCCGACCAGCAGGGCCTAGAACTGGACGACATAAAGGATCTGCGGGCCCTGGTCACTTACCTCACGGGCGAAGGCAAGGAGGATCTGGCCGAGATCGGCGGCATCTCCTCTGCCACCGCCGGGGTGATCTTGCGGGAGATTTCGGCGTTGCAGGCCCAGGGGGCGGACGATTTCTTCGGCGAGCCTCCGTTCGATACCGCCGATCTGCTCCGCACCACTGCCGACGGACGCGGCGTGATCACGGCCTTGGAGCTGCCCAGTCTGACCGACCGCCCGGCGTTGTTCTCCACGTTCGTGATGTGGTTGCTGGCCGATCTCTTCACGGGCCTGCCTGAGGTGGGCGACGCGGACAAGCCCAAGCTGGTCTTCTTCTTCGACGAGGCCCACCTGCTGTTCAAGGACGCCTCGAAGGAATTCTTGAACCAGGTGGTGCAGACGGTGCGGCTGATCCGCTCCAAGGGGGTCGGCATCGTGTTCGTCACCCAGACCCCGGGGGATGTGCCCGGCGAGGTATTGGCGCAGTTAGGGGCCCGGGTGCAGCACGCCCTGCGGGCCTTCACCCCCGCCGATGCGAAGAAGCTCAAGGAAACGGTGGCCACCTTCCCGGCCTCCCCCCTGGACCTGAACGAGATACTGCCGTCCCTGGGCACGGGGGAAGCTATCGTCACGGTCCTGAACGCCAAGGGGGTGCCCACGCCGGTGGCCCCCACCCGCCTGTACGCCCCGCAAGCCGTCATGGGGGTGGCTTCCCCGGGGGTGGCTGAGCGGGTGGTCGCGGCTTCTCCCTTGCAGGCTCGCTACGGCACGGCCGTCGACGACGTCTCCGCCTACGAGAAGCTGGCCGACATGGCCACCGAACGGGCCAAGCAGGCGGAGGAGGCTGCCCGGGCCGCTGCCGAAGCCAAGGCGCAGGCCGAGCTAGCCAAGCAGGCGCAAAAGGAACTGGCGGCGATGGAGAAGGCCGAGGCCAAGCGGCAAGCCGAGGCGGAGAAGGCGGCCCGCAAGGCCGCCGAGCAGGCCGAGAAGGAACGGGCTAAGGCCGCCGAGAAGCGGAAGCGGCCGATCGAGAATTTCCTGAAGTCCGTCGGTTCCCAGCTCGGGCGCGAAATCACCCGCAGCATCTTCGGCACCCGACGGCGCCGCCGCTAACCGCAGTGGAAGCGGGCGGGATGCAGTGTTCCCGCCCGCTTCCATTTTTACGCCCCGCGGTAGACCAGGGCCGCATCTAGTACCGCCGAATGCCCGGGCGCCAACGCCACGGCCCGGCCTGTCTCGGCGCGGTTGAAGGCATTGGTCACGAACTGGCAGGGTTCGATCGCCAGCGACTGGCGGCGGCGCACCTGCAGGGTGTCGCCCGTGAAGATGTGGACGATCCCCTGGCCGCGCCGCTGGGTGGCGGTGCGTTGCTCCAGCGTGACACTGGCCCCGTCCGGCCCCACCAGCAGGGAGCGCACCAGGCCATCGGCGTCGGCCACTAGGTCGGTGTAGGCGGTGTCTATGATCGCCTCCCCAATCGGCGCCAACTCCACCGGCAGGGCGGTGGGCACGTAGGCGTCGTCGCCCAGCAGCGGGATGAGGGCGTCGTCTACCGCTACCCGGGCCCGTGCCGGGATTGCCACCCGCAACTCGTCCACGTTGCCGAGCTGCACATACGGGTGCCAGCCGATGCCCACCGGGGCGCGGCGCGTGCCCACATTGGTGGTCACCAGGTGTGCCTCCAGGCGCTGCCCGCCGCGCGGGCCCACAGCAAGGCGATAAGTCACCGCCACCGTCACCGGGAAGGGATAGCCCGCCTGGGGCGCGACCGAGGTGGCCAGCGTCAGCGAGTTGTCGGTGGCCTCGGTCAGGGTGAAGTCTTGGTCGCTGACCAACCCGTGAATGGCCTCGCGGGAGCCGTCGGCGGCGGGCCCCAGATCGTAGTGCTGGTCTGCGAACGTGTAGCAGGCGTCGTGGATCCGATTGGACCAGGGGGCCATGACGGCGCTGCGGGCACCATGCCCGGCCTCCAGCTCGGCGTCGTCGCGGTAGCCGTCAATAAGTTCCCGCGGCCCGGCCGGGGTTGCCACCCGCCACGACACCACGGTGGCGCCCCGGGCGGCAACCTCCAAGCGGGCACCCTCGTGCCTAATGATCCAGGTTTCGTTCTTCCAGTCGCCCCGCTCGGCCACGGCTCCTCCTCGTCGAGTTTGATGCCCCCAGCCTACTGGGCGGTGGCCCCTCCTGGATGCTTCCGCGCACGCCGCTCGGCCTCCGCCGGCCCAGCACGAGGGCGGCGGAGGCCGGGCAGCGTCCTAAGACTTGGGTGGGACGATGTTGACCAGGCGCGGGGCACGCACCACGACCTTCGCCGGGGCCCGGCCGTCCAGTAGCTTGGCGACCCCCGGCTCGGCCAGCGCCAGCGCCGTCAGCTCGTCGTCACTAATGCCGGGCGCCACCTCCAGCTTGGCGCGCACCTTGCCCGCCACTTGCACGACACAGGTCACCAGCTCCTCGACCAGGTAGGCCGGATCGGCTTGCGGGAAGGGCACGTAAGCCAAGGTCTGGGTGTGGCCCAGGCGGGACCACAGTTCCTCCGCCACGTGCGGCGCGAAGGGAGCGAGCATGAGCACGAGCGCTTCGGCGACTGGGCGCGCCACCCGCTTCTGGCCCGTTAGGTGGTTGTTGAGCACGATCAGCTTGGCAATCGCCGTGTTCATGCGCAGGCCGTCCAGGTCCTGGCCCACCCCGGCGATCGTCTTGTGCAACAGCCGGGTGGTGGCTAGGTCGGCGGGCTCGTCAGTGACGGTCACCGCGCCCGTCTCCTCGTCAATGATGTTGCGCCACAACCGTTGCAGGAATCGGAACGAGCCGACCACGGCCCGGGTCTCCCACGGGCGCGACTGGTCGAGCGGCCCCATGGACATCTCGTAGAGCCGGAAGGTGTCGGCCCCATATTCGGCGCACATCTCGTCGGGCGTGACGATGTTCTTCAGCGACTTGCCCATCTTGCCGTACTCGCGCTTGACGGGCTGGCCTTGCCAGGTAAACCCGGTGCTTTCGTCGCCCTCGACCTCGTCGGCCGGCACGTACTGTCCCCGCTCGTCCTTGTAGGCGTAGGCCTGAATGTAGCCCTGGTTGAACAGGCGGTGGAAGGGCTCGCAGGAGGTCACGTGCCCCAGGTCGAACAAGACCTTGTGCCAGAACCGGGCATAGAGCAGGTGCAGCACGGCGTGCTCCACGCCGCCGACGTAAAGATCGGCCCCGCCCGACACGTTGCCCCGCGCGGGCTGCGGCCCCATCCAGTAGGCCTCCTCGGCGGCCCCCACGAACCGGTCGGGGTTGGTGGGATCGAGGTAGCGCATCTCGTACCAGCACGAACCGGCCCAGTTCGGCATCGTGTTGGTCTCGCGCCGGTAGGTCTGCTCGCCGTCCCCCAGGTCCAGGCGCACCTCCAGCCAGTCGGTGGCCCGCCCCAGCGGCGGCTCCGGCTCAGAGTCAGCATCGTGGGGATCGAAGGTGCGCGGGGCGTGATCGGCCAGTGCGGGCAAATCGACGGGCAGCATGTCGGCAGGCAGGCTGTGGGCGTGTCCTTGCGCGTCATAGACGATGGGGAAGGGCTCGCCCCAGTACCGCTGGCGGGAGAAGAGCCAGTCGCGCAGGCGGTAGGTCACCGTCGGCCGCCCCGCTCCCTTCGTCTCCAGCCAGGCCGTCATCGCCGCCTTGGCCGCGTCCTTGTCCAGTCCGTTGAGGCTGACCTCGGCGTTAGCGGAATCGACCACCACGCCGTCGCCGGTGTAGGCACCCTGGGTGAGGTCGGGACCGTACGGGTCGGCGGCCGGGCCGATGGTGCGAACGATGTCCAGGTTGAACTTGGTGGCAAACGCCCAGTCCCGCGCGTCGTGCCCCGGCACCGCCATGACCGCGCCGGTGCCGTAATCCATCAGCACATAGTCGGCGATGAAGACCGGCAGCTGCTTGCCGGTGGCCGGGTTGGTGGCCCACAGGCCGGTAAAGACCCCGGTCTTATCCCCCGCCCCCTCGATGCGTTCCTGTGGCGTCTTGGTGGCGGTGGTGGCCCGGTAGGCGGCCACGGCCTCGACCGGGGTGGCAAAGCCGCCGGTCCACTGCGGCCGCGTGCCGTCGGGCCACTGGCGCGGCACCTCCAAAGCCGCGGCGTCGTCGCTGCGCCCCGCGACCGTGCCCCCCAGCAGCGGGTGCTCGGGAGAAAACACCAAGAAGGACGCCCCGAACAGGGTGTCGGGCCGCGTGGTGTAGACCGTCACCTCGCTGCCGTTTACGCCGTCGCCGTCGATGTTGAAGTCGACATCGGTGCCTTCGGAGCGCCCCACCCAATGCCGCTGCATCATCTTGACTTTGTCGGGCCAGTCCAGGATGTCTAGGTCATCTACCAGCCGATCACCGTAGGCCGTGATTCGCATCATCCACTGGCGCAGGCGCCGCTGAAAGACCGGGAAATTGCCGCGTTCGGAGCGGCCCTCCGCCGTGACCTCTTCATTGGCCAGCACGGTGCCCAGGCCCGGGCACCAGTTGACTGGCACCGACGATACGTAGGCCAGTCGGTATTCCTCCAAGAGGTTGTACCGCTGGGTGGCATCCAGCTCGTCCCACTGCCAACCACCGGGGACCGGACGCTGCCCGCTGGCAAACTCGGCTTCCAGCTCACTGATGGGGCGGGCCTTGCCCGCCTGGGAGTCGTACCAGGAGTTGCGGATCTGCAGGAAGATCCACTGGGTGAACTTCACGAACTCGCGGTCGGTGGTGGCCAGCGAGCGGCGGGGATCGTGGGCCAAGCCGAGGCGCCGTAGCTGGGCCCGCATGTTGGCAATGTTCTCTTCCGTGGTCTCGCGCGGGTGCCGCCCGGTCTGCAGCGCGTACTGCTCGGCAGGCAGGCCGAAGGCATCGTAGCCGAGCGTGTGCAGCACGTTCTTGCCGCGCATACGTTGGTAGCGGCCGACAACGTCGGTGGCGATGTAGCCCAGCGGGTGCCCCACGTGCAGCCCCTTGCCCGACGGGAAGGGGAACATGTCTAGGAGGAAGAACTTCTCTTGCTCGGTGCCCGGATCTGTGGGGGTTTCGACGTGGAACGTGCCGCGCTCCTCCCACCGCTCTTGCCAGTCCTGCTCAAGCTGCCCGGCCAACTGCGCGGTGTAGCGGAAGGCGGGCACACTCGGCTCCGAGACAGTCATCGTTTCTCCTTGCTATTCGGCCTTGGAGCAGCATCCTAGGCGGTGGCGGGCCCAAAGGTCGCACAGTGTCCAGCCCCGCAATGGCACACTGTGAGCATGAGCACTGTCTTCTCCCAAATCATCGCCGGTAATATTCCCGGCTACTTCGCGTGGGCAGACGAGACCTGCGTCGCGTTTGCCACCATCGCCCCCGTGACCGATGGCCACCTGCTGGTGGTGCCCCGCGCCGAAGTGGAGCGCTACACGGCGGCCGACGATGCCACCCTGGCTCACCTGGCGGTAGTCGCCGGGCGTATCGGCCGGGCGCAGGAGGAGGCGTTGGGTTGCCTGCGCGCGGGGATCGTGGTGGCCGGGTTCGAAGTCCCACACCTGCACGTGCACGTGGTGCCCCTATGGGAGGAGGGACAACTGACGCTAGCCCGCGCCCGCACAGACGTGCCGCCCGCGCAGATACAGGCGGCGGTAGACAAGGTACGTTCGGCGCTGCAGGCCGCCGGGTGGGGCGAGTTCGTGCCCGCCGACGCCACCCGAGTGGCGGGGTAGCTAAGGATGGCAACACCTATGCAATACTCCCGGCAGCTGTTGCACGAGCTCAGAGGCTACCTGGCCGGATTCGCTGTTTTAGCGCTGGTGGGTGCGCTCGCCCTGCCGCTAATCACCGGTTACTCGAAGCGCCAGGACGGGGGCCTGGAGGCCGTCCATTTACTGGAACTGATCTTCAATTTGGATGGCCTGTACCCTGTCCCCGGTTCCGACCCGGACACAAACATTGCCATCCGGGTGGCGGCCGCGCTCGCGCTTCTTATCCCCCTGGCTTTGCTGCTGACCCCCCAATACGTTTCTCACCCCACCGACAGGGCTGCGTCTGCAACCAGCATCACAGTGGGGCTCTTTCTCCAGTTTGTGTGCCTGTCGCTGTGTTGGCTCTACACGTGGCACTTGACGTGGAACGAATCCGGTCACCTGTCTATCGTCTCGTGGGGGCCGGGCATGTTTTGTCTGACGGCGGCCCACTTGCTGGTAGCCCTGCGCATCAACCTCCTGGGACGCCTGTTGCGCTGGATGTCCCAGCCATAAACCCGCCGAGTTCGGGCACGACTGGGAGCATGCACACCCGTGTCTTGCGGCTGCCGCCCTTGCTTACTGCTTCCCCCTCCCTAATCAACGGCCGGGCTTGCGCCCGGGGACGGCAGCCAGAGAGCTGAGGACAAAATGGACAAGTCTTCTCCGACCACCAACCAGCTGATCTTTGAGCTACGGGGCTACCTCAACGTGACAATCGCGCTCCTGTTGCTGGGCTCGCTGTTCCAGCCGCTACTCATCGGCTACCCGTCCCGACGGGACCGGCCGGTGGAGTTCATTCACCTGGCCGAGGTGCTCTATAACCCCACCACCGAGTATCTCCGGGCCACCGACCCCGAACCCAACTGGTTCTTCTGGGCGACAGCCATGCTGGCCTTCTTCTTGCCGCTTGTGCTGCTGCTAACTCCCCAGGACGTCTCTCACCCGCCCCGCCAGTCGGGCAGCAAAAAGTGGGTGAACTTCACCCTCGGACTGCAGGCTAGCTGCTTGGTGCTGCTCTGGTTTTACACCTGGACACTAACGTGGAACACGGAGGAAAATCTGCGCCTGGGTTCATGGGGCGCGGGCATGTTCTGCCTGAGTCTGGCGCACGTGCTGACCTTCTTCCGCACCGTGAGCCTGAACCGCATCCAGCGCCTGGCGGAGAACTACTAGGCCGGGCCCCTACAGCACCAGCATGACCCGGTCCCACAGCAGGGCCAGCACGGTGCCGAACAGGACTAGCAGGAGGCCAACGGCAATAAGCCACCGATTGAGCGTCAGGGCGCGGGTCAGGCCGGGCCCCAGTGGCAGGTGCCGGGCCTGGGCCGCGCGCGCAAAGATATGCGCCGCCAGCACGGTGGACGCCACCCAGATGAACATGCACCACGGGCACAGCGTGCCAAACACGGTGACGGACTGGTGGGCGAAGTAGACAATGTAGGCCAGCAGCACTCCCCCGGCCAGACATAGTCCCCACCACAGCAAACGCGGGAGGCGCCCACCCGCCACCAACACCAGACCCAGGGCCAGCAGCCCCCCGGCGAAGGCCAAGCCGAGCAGGGAATTGGGGATCCCGAAGAAGAGGTGGGCCTGGGGGGTGGTCAGGGACGTGGAGCAACCGATCAGGGGGTTAACATCGCAGGCCAAGTGCCCAGCCGGATCGCGGTAGACCTGCAGCTCGGCAAGCGCCAGCTGCAGGGAGGCAAAGCCGATCAGCAGCGCCGCCACCAGCAACACAACGGAGAACTCGCGGCCCGCACCGCCCGCCAACTGGTGGGCGGTGGGGGCGGCTGGGTCCCGGTATTCCTCTTCCACACCCGACTCTTCTGGCTTGCTCACGACACCAATCCCTTCCCGCGCCCGGCGCGACCGGCGCCCCGGGTTCCTCCCGGACCGCCCCCTAAGTCTGCCAAATTCGTCGCCCCGCCCCCGCCCGCCGCGTGTCGCGCGCCTCACACGGGCACGACTTGGCAGGAAGGCGGCCGGGCGTGTACAGTTTCCACTCGTGCCGCACCGGCACCAAGCGCCATTAGCTCAATTGGCAGAGCAGCTGACTCTTAATCAGCGGGTTCGGGGTTCGAGTCCCTGATGGCGCACCAGGATGGATAACCATCCGCGCGCCATTAGCTCAATTGGCAGAGCAGCTGACTCTTAATCAGCGGGTTCGGGGTTCGAGTCCCTGATGGCGCACCACCCCCGCCTGGCGGGGTTTTCTTTTCTCTGGCACGCTGTGGTGATGCTCAGCCACGTCGAGGTCTATGTGAGTGATCTGCCCACGGCGTGCGCGAGCTTAACCAGAGAGATTTCCCCACGCGGGCGGTCCCAATGTCTACGCGTTTTATGGTGCCAATCCGGACGGAAAAGGTGGAGATCGTCGCCGTTCCCGGAAACACCTCGCGCTAAATCTCCGGGCAGTTAACATCGCAATGAGACAATGGGGCTATGTCCTCTCCTCCTGCTGGTCCTTTAATTGAGGTCCGCGAAGTCGTCAAACGTTACGGTCCCACCACCGCCCTGGACGGGGTGAGCTTGCAGGTGGCCGACGGTGAGGTAGTCGGCCTGCTGGGGGTCAACGGAGCGGGTAAGACCACGCTGATCGAGTCGATCGTCGGGGCCCGGACCCCCGACACCGGGCAGATCACGGTGGCGGGCTACGATCCGCAGCGGCAACGCCCGCAGGCCGCAGCGCAGGTGGCGGTCCAACCGCAGGGTTCGGCCCTGTTCAAGTACCTGACGGTGCGGGAGCACTTGGAGCTGTACGCCGCCCAATACCCCAGTGCGCTGCCGGTGGCCGAGATTCTGTCCGCTGTGGGCCTACAGTCCAAGGCTAAGCGGGCCACCCGCACCCTGTCTGGAGGGCAGATGCAACGCCTGCGCCTAGCGTTGGCCTTGGTGGCGAACACCCCGGTGCTGCTGCTGGACGAGCCGACCGTTGGCCTGGACCCGACGGTCCGCCAGGCCATCTGGGACATCGTGCGCCACCGCAGCGGGCAAGGGGCGCTGCTGCTGGCCACCCAGATGATGGACGAGGCCGAGGCGCTGTGTTCCCGGGTGGTGGTGCTGGACGCCGGGCGGGTGGTCGCCGACGGCACCGTCAGTGAGCTGCTGGCCGCGCACGCGCACGAGGGCGGGGTGGCGTTCACCGCCGATGCCGAGGTGAGCCAGGAGCGGTTGCTGGCGCTGCCGGGGGTGACGTGGGCGTCGGCGCGCAGCTTCGGCCAATCGACCTCGGTGCGCTTGGTGACCAGCGATCAGGAGGCGACCGCCCGCGCCGTGCGGGCCACCGCGTCGTTCCGGGCGTCCCAGTACCGGCAGACCGCCCCGTCCCTGACCGATGTGTTCTTCACCCTGGTGGGTGCCCCGGACGAGTCCGCACTAGAGGAGGAAGCATGAGCAGCTTTTGGGCGGTCACCCGCGCCAGCTTTGCCGAACTGCGGCGCGATCCCCTTGCAACGTTCTTTTCGCTGATTTTCCCGCTGTTTTTCCTCGTCATGTTTTGGTTCCTGCCCTCCTCCCCGGATGCGATGGGGCGGCCCGTGTCTGGCATCGCCCTCGGGGTGCCTGCCGTGTTGACGTTCGCACTGTTGAACCTCGGCACGATCGGGACGGCGGCGGTGCTGACGCAGACCCGCAAGGATGGGGCGCTGCGCAGCCTCGGCATGACCCCGCTGCGGCGGGAGGTATACCTGCTGGGACAGGTGCCGGGCCGGGCCGTGCTGGCCGTGGCGATGGCCCTGCTGCTGGTGGCCGTGGCGGCCGGGACCGGGGTGCTGGACCTGGGGCGCTGGTGGTGGGCGGTACTCGGCCTGGTATGGGGGCTGGCCTGTAGCCTGGCGCTGGGCCTGGCGGCTGCGGCCCGCACCACCAATGTGCAACTGGTGGGCGCGGTCTCGGGGCTGGCGTGCCCAGTGCTGCTCATGGTGTGCGGAGTATTCCTGCCGCTGCACATCTTGCCCGCCGCAGTGGGCACGGTCGCGCGCTTCCTGCCCTTTACCTACGTCGGGGATTGGCTGCGGGCGGGCCTGACCGGGCAGGCGCTGCAGTTTTCGTGGCTGGCGGGGCTGGCGGTGTGCACGGTGTGGACGGGGCTTGGGGCCCTGGCCGCCTGGTATTTCTTCCGCTGGGAAGGTGGCCGCAGCTAACTAGGTGGGCGAGTTGCGGGGTGCTTTACTTCCCCGCAACTCGCCCACCTTGGTACCCCCACCGTCGTCTCAGCGTTCCTTCCGGTTGGCCAACATGTCGGCGGCGACGGCCACCAGGACCACTAGCCCCTTGATGGACTGTTGCCAGGCCGAGTCCACGCTCATGATCGACAGCCCCATATTCAGTACCCCCATGATGAGGGCCCCGATGATGGCGCCGGAGATCTTGCCCTTGCCGCCGGAAACCGCCGTCCCGCCGATGAACGCCGCCGCGATGGCGTCCAGCTCGTAGACGGTCCCGGCGGTGGCGACGGCCGCTCCCGCCCGGGCCGTGGTGATGATGCCCGCCACCGCGGCTAGCAGCCCCATGTTGACGAACACCAGGAAGTCGACCCGCTTAGTCTTCACCCCGGACAGGCGGGCGGCGGCCAGGTTGCCGCCGACAGCGTAGATGTGGCGCCCAAACACGGTGCGGTTCATCACGAAGGTGTACAGCAGCACCAGGGCAGCGATGATGAGCAGCACGATCGGGGTGCCCCCGTTGGACAGGGACAGCCGGTAGGTCAGGTAGGCCACCAACAGGCCAATGATGGCGGTGCGGGCCAGGAACGCCCACTTGGCCTCTACCACCTGCCCGGTCTTGACGATGCGCGCGCGGCTGGTCAGGGCCGCCCAGACAATACCCGCCAGGGCCACTCCGCCCGCCAGCAGGGTGAAAACGTCGAGGTCGCCCACATAACCCAGCAGACTCGGCACCGAACCGTTAGCGATCTTGACAAAGTCGGCCGACCGCACCGTCGTCGTCTCTTCCACTAGCACGATGGCTAACCCGCGGAAGATCAGCATGCCCCCCAGGGTGACGATGAAGGCGGGCACCCCAATGTAGGCGACCCAAAAGCCTTGCCAGGCTCCGATTAGCAGGCCGAGGAGTAGCGCCAGGCCAACGGCGGCGGGCCAGGACCAATCGGCCTTGGCCATCACCAAGGCCGCCACCCCACCCACGAATGCCACCACGGAACCCACCGACAAGTCGATGTGGCGGGCGATGATGACCATCGTCATGCCGATGGCCAGCACCATCACGTAGGCGTTTTGTTGAATCAGGCTGGCCACGTTGTTGGGGGCCAAGAGCCGCCCGGCGGTCAGGAAGTTGAACAGCACCACGATGGCGAATAGGGCCAGTAGGATGCCGTACTGCTGCAGGTTGACGCCCCAGGCCCGGGGCGTGGTCGCGCTTTTCATTGGGGCGCCCTTTCCTTTTCTTTTGTCATCAGTTGCATCAGTTGCTCCTGGGTCGCGCCTGCCCCCGGCACGCAGCCGGTGATGCGTCCGGCGCTCAGGGTGTAGATGCGGTCGCACAGCCCCAACAGCTCGGGCAGCTCGGAAGAAATCACCAACACCCCGCGCCCGGCGGCGGCCAGGTCCTGGATGATCTGGTAGATCTCGTACTTGGCGCCGACGTCGATGCCACGGGTGGGCTCATCCAACAGCAGCACCTCGGGGTCCGTGAACATCCACTTGGCGAGCACGACCTTCTGCTGGTTGCCGCCGGACAGCGACGCCACCGGCGCTTCCAGGGAGGCCGCCTTGATCCGCAGCTCGTCGCGGTACTTCTCAACGACCTGTTGTTCCTTCCCCTGGTTCAGGACCCCGGAGCGGGAGACCTTGCCCAGGGCAGCGGCCGTCATGTTGCGGGCGATGCTGGCGATCAGGTTCAACCCCAGGGACTTGCGGTCCTCCGGTACGTATGCCAGGCCCGCGGCGATTGCTTTGGGCACCGTGGCGGTGGAGACGACCTGGCCGTGCATCTTGACCCGGCCGCTGATGCCGGTACCCCACGAGCGCCCAAAGACACTCATCGCGAGCTCGGTGCGCCCGGCGCCCATGAGCCCGGCCACCCCGACTATCTCTCCGGCGTGCACGCTGAGGTTGGCGTGATCCACCACCCGGCGGGTGGGGTCGAGGGGATGGCTGACGCACCAGTCCTCGATCTCCAGCAGTGGCTCGCCGATTTGGGGAGTGCGGGTG
Organism: Buchananella hordeovulneris; assembly: GCF_001907235.1. Taxonomy (GTDB): domain Bacteria; phylum Actinomycetota; class Actinomycetes; order Actinomycetales; family Actinomycetaceae; genus Buchananella; species Buchananella hordeovulneris. Next base: position 22,841 of record NZ_MQVS01000003.1, on the reverse strand, counting down.
GGGAACCGCCCCGCCAGCGGGCGGCCCACCATCATGCGAATGATCTCGTCCTCGGTGACCGGCTGCGGCCCCCGCATGGGACGGGTGGCAATGGTTTGGCCATCGCGCAGCACGGTCACCGAGTCGGCGATTGCTTCGATCTCGTTGAGTTTGTGGGAGATGACGATCATGGTCACGCCCTCGTCCCGCAACTGGCGCATCAGCCCCAGCAGGTGGGCAGAATCCTCGTCGTTGAGCGCCGCCGTCGGCTCATCCAAAATGAGCAGCTCGACGTCCTTGGACAAGGCCTTGGCAATCTCCACCAGCTGTTGCTGCCCGACCCCTAGATCTTTAATCAAGAGGCCCGGGTCCAGCGGCAGCCCCACCTGGTCCAGCAGCGTGCGGGCTGCAGCGTTGGTGGCGGCCCAGTCGATAATGCCGCGGCGCTGCTTTTCTGCGCCGAGGAAAATATTCTCGGCCACGGACAGGTAGGGCGAGAGAGCCAACTCCTGGTGGATGATGACTATGCCCTGCCGCTCGGAGTCCCGAATGTTTTTGAAGTGGCATTCCTGTCCGCGGTATTCGACAGTGCCGTCGTAGCTGCCTGCGGGATAGACCCCGGACAGCACGTTCATGAGCGTGGATTTTCCAGCGCCGTTCTCACCGCAGATGGCGTGGATCTCCCCGCGGCGCACCGTCAGGTTGACCTCACTTAGGGCCCGCACGCCGCTGAAGGCCTTAGTGATGTCACGCATCTGCAAAATGGTGTCTACCCCGGTCATAACTGGTCCTTACAGCCCGAGTTCCTCGGCCTGGTAGTAACCGGAGTCGACCAGCAACTCCTTGACGTTGTCCTTGGTTACCACCTGCGGCTCGATCAGGAAGGACGGCACGACCTTCTTGCCGTTTTCGTAAGACTTGGTGTCGTTGACGGTGACTTCTTCTCCCTTGACGATCTGGTCGACCATCTTGGCCACCTGAGTGCCGAGCTTGCGAGTGTCCTTCCACACCGTCATGGTCTGCTTGCCGTTGATGATGTTTTGCACGTTGGCGAGGTCGGCGTCCTGCCCGGTGATGACCGGCAAGTCGGTGGCGGAATAGCCCGCGGATTCCAGGGCCTGGGTGATACCCAAAGCCAGGGCGTCATTGGGGGCCAGCACCGCCTGGACCTTTTTGTCCTGGTAGAAGGAGTTCAACCGGGTTTCCATCTCCGCCTGGGCGGCGGGGGCCATCCATGCCTGAATACCGATGGATTGCCAATCATCTACGCTCTTCGGGGCCTTCCCGGAGGGCACCACCAGTACCCCGGATTCAACGTAGGGGCTGAGCTGATCCCAGGCCCCGGCGAAGAAGAACTTGGCGTTGTTGTCGTCGGGCGATCCCGAGAAGGGTTCGAGGTTGAAGGGCCCTTTATTGTTGGCGAGGTCGAGGGTTTTGACGATGTACTCGCCCTGGAGCTTGCCGACCTGGTAGTTGTCGAAGGTGGCGTAGTAGTCGACGGCTTCGCTGTCCCGGATCAGCCGGTCGTAGGCGATGACCTTGATGCCAGCAGCGGCGGCTTGGTCGAGCACGGGCGCTAGCGCCGAGCCGTCGATCGAACCGACAACGAGGACGGCCGGGCCTTCGTTGATCATGTTTTGGATTTGGGAGATCTGCTGTTCGACCTTATTGTCGGCGAACTGCAATGTGGTGTCGTAGCCGAGGGCCTCCAGTTCCTTCACCAGGTGCTCCCCGTCGCGCGACCAGCGTTCCAGGGACTTGGTCGGCATTGAGATGCCGACGAGTTTGCTGCCGGGGGCGGCGTCGGCGGGGGCACTGGCGGCCGAGCCGTCAGCGGCGGGTTGGGTCTTGGCGGAGCTGCGTTCGGCAGAGCAGGCGGTCAGGCCGGCCAGCAGACACAGGGAGGCCATAAACGCCAGGGGGCGAGCGATGGCACGCTGCATGGGTTTCTCCTTTGGTATATCCGACGTGGGCGATGGGCCCGCGCGGGGGTCAGTGGTGGTGCAGCACAGCAGCTGCTTGCTTGGCGGCACCCAAGGCCACGTATTGGCCAGGAGCGGGAACGTCGACGGGCACGCCGAGCGCGGCCGGCAGCAGCGCCCGCACGGCGGGGGAATTGGCTCCGCCGCCCACGAGTTTGACCCGGTCGAGCTCCACGCCGCAGGCCTGAATGGCCGCGGCGGCGCCCGCCAGCAGGTCGCACAGGCCTTGCACGGCGGCGCGCGCCAGGGGCGCGGGGCGCCAGTTTTGTAGCGTCATGCCAGTCAGGCTGGCGGTGGCATCGGGCAGGTTGGGGGTGCGCTCCCCCTCGAAGTACGGAGTCAGTTGCAGGCCGCCGGTGTCGGGCACGGACAGGGCGAGTTCGTCGAACTCGGCCAGGTTGACCCCGAGGAGGGCGGCCGTCGCCGACATCACGCGGGCCCCGTTCAGGGTGCACGCCAGCGGCAGGTAGTGGCCGGTGGCATCCATGAAGCCGGTGACCACCCCGTGGGGGTCTAATACCGGCTCCCGCGAGACAACAGCCACAACCCCGGAGGTGCCCAGGGAGACCGAGGCCTGCCCGGGTTGCAAGTCCAGGCCGAGGGCGGCCCCGGCGTTGTCGCCGCAGCCCGGGCCCAGCAGTGTGCCGGCACGCAACCCGATCTCGGGCACGGCGCGGGCAACCTGCCCGGCCACGGCGGCGGGCGCCACGACGCGCGGCAGCTGCAAGGCAGTCACGGCGGTCGGGCTGCTCCCCAGGGCGTGGGCCAGCAGATCGTGGCGGTAGGTGGCGGTGTGCACGTCGAGGTAGCCGGTGCCCGACGCATCGGAGCGGTCCGTGTAGAGGTCAGTCAGCTGCTGGCTGCCCAGCAGTCGCCAGCTCAACCAGTCATGGGGCAGGCAGATGGCGGCGGTGCGCGCCAGGGCCTCCGGTTCGTGGGTGGCGATCCAACGCAGTTTGGCCACCGTCAGGGACGCCACCGGCACCGAGCCCGTGGCCTGTATCCAGGTGTCGGCCCCCAGCTCCGCCACCAGCTCGCTGGCAGCCTGGGCACTGCGCGTGTCGTTCCACAGCAGCGCGGGCCGGATGACGGCACCGTCGGCGTCCAGCAGCACCAGTCCGTGCTGCTGTCCGGCCACCGACAGGGCCGCCACGTCGTCCAAGCCGCCGGCCGCCTGCGCGGCGACGCAAAACGCCTCCCACCAGGCCTGCGGGTCGACTTCCGTGCCCTCCGGATGGGGCGCGGTGCCCTCCCGCACGACCTGGCCAGTCTGCGGGTCCCAGACGATGACTTTGCACGATTGCGTGGAGGTGTCCACGCCCGCCACTTTGCTGCTCATGGCTAGCCGATCAGGTGCCGCATGGCGTGCTGGTACAGCTCCACGAAGTGGTACTCCCGCTCGGCCAGGGCCTCGATGTCCGGGGCGGGACTGGCCAGCAGGTCCTCGATGCTTTCGTCTGGGTCCAGCGTCGGGTTAGCTAGTTCGTAGACTCCGGCGGCGGTCAGGAGCCGCTCGGTGTACTGGTCGGCCCGGAAGGCTTCGGCCTTGGCCTTTAGCCGCAGGAACATCTCCATGTTGGCCGCGGCCGTCTGCCAGATGCCTTCCATGCCCTCGGTGCGGGAGGGCTTGTAGTCGAAGTGGATGGGGCCGGTGTAGCGCGGCCCGCCGCCGGGGAAGCCGTTGACGAGCAGGTCAACGGTGAAGAAGGCCGAGGATAGGTCGCCGTGCCCGAAGACCTTGTCTTGGTCGTACTTGATGCCGGACTGGCCGTTGAGGTCGATGTGGAAGAGCTTGCCGGCGTGCAGGGCTTGGGCGAGGCCGTGGGTGTAGTTCAGGCCGGCCATCTGCTCGTGTCCGGTTTCGGGGTTGAGGCCGACGATGTCCCCGTGTTCCAGCTCGGCGATGAGTCCCAGCGCGTGACCGACGGTGGGCAGGAAGATGTCGCCGCGGGGCTCGTTGGGCTTGGGTTCGAGGCCGATGCGCAGCTCGTAGCCCTGGCTCTTGATGTAGGCCGCGACGGTGTCCAGGCCTTCGCGGTAGCGGTCCAGGGCCGCGTTTAGGTCTTTGGAGCTGTCGTATTCGGCCCCCTCGCGGCCGCCCCACATGACGAAGGTGGTGGCCCCCATCTCGGCGGCCAGGTCGACGTTGCGCAGCACTTTTTGCAGGGCGAAGCGGCGGATGGCGCGGTCGTTGTTGGTGAGGGCGCCCTCTTTAAAGATGGGGTGGGAGAAGGTGTTGGTGGTCACCATCTCGATGACCAGCTCTGCGGCGTCGCACGCTGCCTTCAGCCGGGAGGTGCGCTCGGTGCGCTCGGCCTCGGAGGCGTCGAAGGCAAAGACGTCGTTGTCGTGGAAGGTGATGCCCCAGGCGCCGAGTTCGGCGAGCCTGGTGGCGTATTCCTCCGGCTCCAGCGCGGGCCGGGTGGCGTCGCCGAAGGGATCGGCGGCTTGCCAGCCGATGGTCCATAGCCCGAAGGAGAATTTGTCGGACTTTTGGGGTGTGAACTCTACTGTCATGGCGGGGCCCCTTTGCTCGGCATGAGTGACTCGTGCCACTCTTTTTGTTCATTGCCTAAACTAAAGAGGTGATGTGCGTCATGTCAAGGGGTGGCGGGGGACAGTTTTCCGCGGTCGCCGCCTAGTTCTCCGCGCGCCCCTGCCGCCAGTAGCCCATGAAAGCCACGCTGCGCCGATCGATCCCCCACTGCCCCACCAACTGGCGGCGCATTTGTTTGACCGCCCCCGCCTCTCCCGCCAGCCAGGTGTACAGGCTGGTGTAGCTGAGTGCCGCCCCACCTTTGGCATGTCGCGGCACTTCCCACAGCAGGTCCCGGTCGACGTCTATCTCGGCGACCGCGTGCGGCACCCCCGGGGGCACCAACTCGGCAGCGGCCTGCGCCACCGCGGTCGTCAACCACTCCCCGTGGCGTTGCCCGGCGCGGGCGCACACCCGCACTTCTAGCCCCGGGTGGTGCGGCAGATAGGCCGCGTCGCGCGCCTGTGGCACCTCCACCACCGCGATGCCGCGGGCACCAGCGGGCAACTGCTCCAGGATGACGGCGATCGCGGGGGCCGCGGTCTCGTCGCCTCCGAGGAGGAAGGCGTCAGTCTGGGCAGGCGGCACGAAGTCCACCCCTAGGCCCGGGCTAGCCGCGCCGCGCACCGGCCCGACCAAAGCCACCTCATCCCCCACCCGCGCCGCGTTGACCCACCGGGCCGCCGGACCGAGCGGGCTGTGCACCACCATGTCAACGTCTATCTGCCCCGCATCAGCGCGCACATCGCGCACCGTATAGGTCCGCACCACGGGGCGCGTGGCAGGCGCCCAGGCTAACCACGCTTGATACCACTGCTCCGCAGCGGCAAGTTCCCGCACGCCCGCCGCGCCGCTGGCTCCCGGTAGCACCAGTTTGATGCGCTGATCGAAGTGTGCGTCAGCAAAGTGGTGCGCATCCGGCCCGGTGAAAGTAAACCGGCGGAAGGACGGGGTTATCTCCGTGATTGCCGCCACGCGCACCACGAACGGCCGATATACCTCACGCATGGGCCACCTGCCCGGCGGCGTGGTGGCGGCCCTGCGGGATCAGCAGCGGTGTGCCCGCCACGGGATCGGTGATCACGGTGGCCGCCAATCCAAAGACCTCAGCGATCAGCGGGGCAGTGACTATCGCGGTCGGTGGACCGCTCGCCACAATCTTGCCTGCCCGCATCGCCACCATGTGGTCCGCGTAGCGGGCGGCCAGGTTGATGTCGTGCAGCACCATCGCAATGGTGGTTCCCCGCTCCCGGTTGAGGTCAGTCAGGAGGTCCAGCACCTCGATCTGGTGCGCCAGGTCGAGGAAGGTCGTGGGCTCGTCGAGCAGCAACACATCCGTCTGCTGTGCGAGCGCCAAAGCGATCCACACCCGCTGCCGCTGCCCACCGGATAGCTCATCAACGGCGCGATCCGCCAGTGCCAACGTCTGGGTGGAGCGCAGCGCCTCCTCCACGATGGCGGTATCGGTGGCGCTCCAGGCGCGAAAGAGGCGCTGGTGTGGATGGCGGCCCCGGCTGACCAGGTCTGCCACCGCTATCCCTTCCGGCGCCAGCGGCTGTTGGGGCAGCAGCCCCAACTGGGTGGCCAGGGTCTTGGTGGGCAGCTCGCTTATGGCTCGCCCGTCGAGCAAAACCGTGCCCGCGGCGGCAGGCAGCACCCGCGCCATAGTCTTCAACAACGTGGACTTACCGCACGCATTGGCCCCCACGATCACGGTGACCTTGCCAGCGGGAATGTCCACATCCACCCCGCGCACCACCTTAACTGCCCCGTATCCTGAGACCAGATCGGTGGTGCGCAAAGTGCGAGCCGTCGCGGCTTTAGCGCTCATGCGAGGTTTCCTTGCTTGTTGAAACGAATGAGTTGGGCCAGCAGGTAGGGGGCGCCGACGAGGCCCGTGACCACCCCGACCGGCAACCGAGTGGGCAGGAGGTGCTGGCCGATGAGCTCGGCGCCGAGCACGAGGACGGCCCCCATATAGGCGGCGGGCAGCAGCAGGGTCAGATCTGTGCGCCCCACCAGGCGCGCCACGATGGGACCGGCCAGGAATGACACGAACGCGATCGGACCGGTGGCGGCGGTGGCGAAGGACACCAAGGTGACCAACGCCAACACTAGGCACAGCCGCAACCGCTCTACCTTTACCCCCAGACCGATGGCGGCCTCATCCCCGAGCGAGAACAGGCGCAGCTGGCGCCGGGCGCTGAGCAGCCAGCCGCCCGCGAGCACCAAGACCGGGAGCAGCAGCGGGACTTGCTGCCAGTCGGCGTGCGCCAGGGAACCAGACAGCCAGACCAGGGCGTCGGCAACGTCGTACACCTCCGCCTTTTGCTGGAGATAGGCGATAAAGGAGGTGAACATGGCCGCGATGCCGATGCCGATGAGGATGAGTCGGCCGCCCAGCGCCGAGCCGCGCCCCGCCAGCAGGTAGATCAGGAGGGCCGTGGCCAGGCCGCATGCCACCGCCAGCAGGTTGACTCGCATGCCGCTCCACCCCAGGACGAGGATGGCAAACACGGCCGCGGCGCTGGCTCCGGAGGAGATGCCGATGAGGTCGGGGCTAGCCAGTTGGTTACGCAGCAGGGTCTGGCTCGTGGCCCCCGCCAAGCCGAAGGCCGCCCCGGCCGCTAGCCCGAGGATGGCCTTGGGGAGCCGGACCTCCCCGATGATGTACGAGGCCCCCCGCACTTGCTCCCCCCGCAGCACGGCTAGGGCCTGGCCGGGGTGGAAGGTCTGGTCCCCGTAGAGCAGCATGGTCCACCACAGGGCGATGGCCAGGCACCCCAGCCCGCAGGTGACCAGCAGGTAGCGGCGCCGGCGGGCGCGGCGTCCTGGTTCGATGCCGAGGGTAGTTGTCATAGTTCTCGCACCTTGGTGGTCCGCACGATGTAGATGAGCACGGGGGCGCCCAGGAAGGCGGTGATGATGCCCACGGCGATTTCGTCTGGTCTATTAACAATTCGCCCGATGGTGTCGGCTCCCGTCAGCAGGGCCGCCCCGACCAGCGCGGTCAGCGGCAAGACTCGTCGCTGATCGGGGCCCACCACCAGCCGCACCACGTGCGAGACCAGGAGGCCCACGAAGCTGATGGGACCGGCCACGGCCGTCACCACCGCACACAATGTCACCCCCGCCCCGGCCGCCAACAGCCGGGTGCGGGCCACTGACACTCCCAGGGCGGTGGCCATCTCGTCGCCGAGCGCCAACGAATTCAACGCGCTCGCGCAGGCGCAGGCCACCAGTAGGGCGGTGAGCATGAACGGGGCGACGGTGAGCAGGGTCTGCCAGGTGCCGCGCCCGAGGGAACCGATGGCCCAGAAGCGAAAGTCGTCCAGCCCGGCGGCGCGCGGCAGGCGAATGATGGTGATGACGCTGGACAGGGCCGCGGTGGTCGCCACCCCGGCCAGGGCGAGCTTGATGGGGGTCGTGCCGCCGGGGCCGAGCGAGCCGAGCGTGTAGACCAGGCCCGCGGCGAGGGTAGCGCCCAGGAGAGCAACCCACAGGGTGGAAAACAGGGAGCTGAGCCCGGCAAAGGCGATGCCGCTGACGACCGCCAGCGACGCCCCCGTGTTGACCCCGAGGATGCCCGGATCGGCGATGGGGTTTCGGGTGACCGCCTGCATTAGGGCCCCGGAGACCCCGAGGCAGGCCCCACAGCACAGGGCGATGGCAGTGCGGGGTAGGCGCTCAGCGACGGCCAGGGCGCCAATGTCGGAGCCCTGGCCGCTGATGCCCGCCCAGATCTCCGCCAGGCCGACCACCCGCGCCCCAAAGGCGATGGAGGCGAGGGCGCTCAGGCCTAGGCAGGCGATCGCCAGGAGGACCCACCAGCCAAAACGCTGGAAAGCCCGCTTGGTCACTTGGCCTTATCGGCGGCGGCGGCGATCTTCTCCAGGTACTGCGTCAACCCCCACGGGATGGACAGCGGACTGGGGTTGGTGGAGGCGGCCAGGGCATTGTTGTCCCCGACAAAGGCCACCGCACCGTTCTTGATCGCGGGGATCGTGCCCAGCAGCTTGTCGGCCTGGTAGGCGGGCAGGTCCGCCTCGGTGCCGTACATGACGATCAGGTCGATGTCCGCCAGTTGGTCAGCGTGCTCGGCGCTGAGCTGGACAAAGAATGAGTCGCTGGCCTTGGAAGCCTGGGCAACCGACGGCGGCACCGCCAGTCCGAGGTCCGCCAGGAAAGCGGTGCGCGGGTCTGCGGTGGTGTAGTAGCCGATCTTGGACAGATCCTGGGGCGAGCCGTAGAAGAAGGCCGCCCGTTTGCCCGCAATCTGGGGGAACTTGGCCGTCGCGGTGGCAATTTGTTTCTCCAAATCCGCCACCAGTTTCTCGCCGTCTTCCGCCCGGTTGATGGCGGTGGCGTTCATCTTGATGTAGTCCCGCCACGGGGTGCCCCAGGCGATTGTCGGGTAGGCGACGGTCGGGGCGATCTTGGCGAGCTTGTCGTAGTCCTCCTTGGTCAGCCCCGAGTAGGCGGCCAGGATGACGTCGGGTTCGGTCGCGGCCACCGCCTCGAAGTCGATGCCGTCCGTTTCGTCGAACAGCACGGGCTTGCCCCCCTGCTTCTCGACGGCTTCCTTGGTCCAGGCCAGCATGCCGGAGCCGTCCTCCACTCCCCAGGACTGGGCGGCAAAGCCGACGGGCATGACCCCGAGGGCGAGGGGAACGTCATGGTTGGCCCAGTTGACCGCGGCCACCCGTTCCACCTGGGCGGGAATCGTCGTCTCCCCGAAGGCGTGTTTGATCGTGGCGGGGGCAGCAGCGGAGGCAGCGGCAGCCGTGGGAGCAGCGGGGGAATCGGTTTGGCTAGCGCAGCCGACGGTGGCCAACGCGGTGGCCAGGAGGAGGGCGCTTGTACGCAGACGCATGGAGTACCTTTCACACGAGCACAGATTTAGAAAGATGAGGCTAACCTAATTGGCGGGCGCGACAAGGCCTTGGCCGAGTCGACTTTCGCCTACCGTTACCGGCCCCTTGCCGTGGACAATCCGCGCCGTTGCAGGCCCCGGACGCAAATTTGGCGATGCCTTAAACTAATCCGCGTGAGTAACGTCACGCGCGAGGAGGCGAGGGGATGAAACCCGGCAGTGATGCCATGCGGGCCGAGCACCTGCGGGCGATGAACATGCGGTTAGTGCTCTCCCACGTGCTCATGACCGGGGAATACGCCGCCCCCTCTCGGGCGCAGGTGGCCACCCAAACCAACCTCACCCGCGCCACCGCCACCTCCCTCGTCGACGAGCTGGTCGCCAGCGGACTCCTGCAAGAGATGCCGCGCCCGCGCGCCAACGGTCCCGGTAGACCTGCCCTCGGGCTGACTGGTAGTCCCAACATTGTCGGGCTGGGAGCCGAAATCGGGGTTGACGGGTTGCGGGTGGTGGCCACCAACCTCGCCGGACACGAACTGGTGGGCCACAGCCAGGCCCACAACTTGGTCGGCTCCTCCCCCCAACAGGCCCTCACCCCGCTGGCGCGCCTGCTCACCGAGGTCATCCAGGCGTTGCCCACCACCGCGCGCCTAGTGCGCCTGACGGTGGCCGTCCCGGGCCTGGTAGACACCGCCCAAGGCCGCCTGCTGGAGGCCCCCAACCTCGGCTGGCACGACGTGGACCTCGCGGCGGCCCTCGCCCAGCGCCTGCCCCTCCCGCTGCCCGTCACGGTCGACAACGAAGCCAACCTGGCGGCCCTCACCGTCGCCCAGCGCGCCCCCGGCGCCCCCAGCCCGAACCAAAGCTTCGCCTTTCTCTCCGGCTCCATCGGTATCGGCGCGGCGCTGGTGGCCGACGGGCAAGTCATGCGCGGGCGACACGGCTGGGCCGGTGAGATCGGGCACCTGACGATCGATCCGGCGGGCCCGGACTGTCGCTGTGGTTCGACCGGCTGCCTGGAGAGGTACGTGGGGGCCGAGGCGCTGGTGCCGTTGCTGACCCACCCCTCCCCCATCGTCCCGCCCCCAACCGCCGGGCGCCCCCTGGATCCGCGGTCCGTCAGCGACTGTGCGCAGGCCCTCGGCATCGCGGTGGCCGCCCTCGTGAATTTGTTTGACATCCCGCAGGTGGTGCTCGGCGGGCACCTGGCCGAGCTGCTGTCCGCCCACGAGCCTCTCATCCGCGCCACCCTGGAGCGCCGCTCGATGGGTGCCCGCCGCCGCCGCGTCACCCTGGCTCCCTCCCGCCTCGGGCCGACCACGGTGGCGGTGGGGGCGTCGTATGCCGCCCTGGCCGACCTAATCGCCCACCCGCACTGCTACCTGGGCGACCAGCCGCCCAGGACGGCGGAAAATAACGGGTGACGGGGAGGCCCATGCGCCTGCCACGCAAGCTGATTCTGCTCGGCTACCGGGACGGTCCGCACACGCCTCCCGGCTGGCCCGTGCCCGCCGACTTCGTGGCGCACGTCCACCGCGTGACCGCAGCCCTGGAGGCGGCCGAGATTGACGAGGACTGGTGGCGGCACTTCGGCGGCGCCACCGCCCCTTAACACCCGGGCAAGCCAATGGCCCGGCTGCGTAGCAACCGGGCCGGTGCGCGAGGCGGGACTCGAACCCGCACGTCTAGGACACTGGAACCTAAATCCAGCGCGTCTGCCAATTTCGCCACTCGCGCCTGTGCGTAGAGTCTAGCCCCTCCGCCGAGCGCCCGTGATCGTGCCCTGCCCGAGCACGCGGGTATCGGCGTACAGCACCAGGCTCTGCCCGGCAGCCACCGCCCGGGTAGTGCCCGCTAGCTGCACCACGACTCCGCCGTCCGCGGTGGCCCAGGCCCGCCCCGGCAGGGCCGCGCCGTGGGCCCGGAACTGGGCACCGACCGGCAGGCCCGGCTGTCCGGGCGTAGGCAAAGTCACATCAGGGGCCAGCCACACCACTTGGTCGGCGCTCAATTCGTCGACCGTCAACAGGGCCAACGGTCCGACCACCACCTCCCCTGTCTGCGGGCGGGTCTCTAGCACGTAGCGCGGCGCCCCGTCCGGGGCCGGGGCGTCGACCCCCAGGCCCTTGCGCTGCCCGACGGTAAAACCGTAGGTGCCCTCGTGTTGGGCCAACACGTTGCCGTCCTGGTCGATGATGTTGCCCGGCCGCACCCCCAGTCGCTCCCGCAGGAAACCGCGGGTGTTGCCGTCGGCGACGAAGCAGATGTCGTAGGAGTCGGGCTTGTTGGACACGCTCAGTCCCCGGGCCTCGGCCTCGGCCCGCACCGCGTCCTTGGTGTCCACGTCTCCGAGCGGCAGAACCATCTGCCCCAACCGCGCTTGCCCCACCACCGCCAGCACGTAGCTCTGGTCCTTGGCCAGGTTGGCGGCGCGATGCAGCTCCGGCCCCGCCGCACCGGGCATCACGCGCGCGTAGTGGCCGGTGCACACGGCATCGAAACCGAGCGCCACCGCCCGCTCCAGGAGCGCCGAAAACTTCACGAACTCATTGCACCGCACGCACGGGTTGGGGGTACGGCCCGCCTCGTACTCGGCGAGAAAGTCACTGACCACCGTCTCCTCGAAGGAGTCGGCCAGATCCCACACGTAGTAGGGGATGCCAAGCACGTGGGCGGCATAGCGGGCGTCGTCGGCGTCTTCGATCGTGCAGCAGCCCCGCGCGCCCGCCCGGGTGGCGGCCCGCGAGCGCGATAGCGCCATGTGCACGCCCACGACGTCGTGCCCAGCGTCCACGGCGCGCGCCGCCGCCACGGCGGAGTCCACTCCCCCGGACAATGCCGCTAGTACGCGCATTCTTCCCCCTCTGCTCAGCTCCCCTGACGCAACGCGGCCCGGGCGTGGGTCATTCCCGCGTTACCAGCAGCAGGGGCGGAAAACTCGTGTGGTTTTCCGCCCCTGGCTCGCAGGTGGACCCTAACCCACCGCGCCGAGGGAGCGCCAGTAGGCGTTCAGTGCCCCGTTGACCTTGATCAGCCACACCAAGGGGCCAACCAGGATGAGGAAGCCGGGGATGGCCCACAGGCCGGTGGCGGCGCTGACCGGGGGATAAAGGCCGCGCCGTTGGTAGGCCCGCTCGATCTCGGCGGGCAGGGTGAAGCTGAGGATGGGGCTGAAGAAGATGGCGACGAGCAGCGCTACTCCCCCGCCCATTCCCTCCCCGGTGTGGTCCCGCAGCTCGGCGTGGGTGGCATACCACCAGTACAGGCCGTAAAAGCCGAAGGTGATGATGCCCAGCAGGAAGACGACGCCGGTGTGGCGCACCTTGCCGACCGGGCCATAGCCACCATACGGCCCGCCACCATAGGGGGCCGCGCCGTACGGGCCTGCGCCGTACGGGCCTGCGCCGTACGGGCCTGCGCCGTACGGGCCACCGCTCGCCGCGCCCGCCCCATACGCAGGCAGCGGGGCGGCCTGCTGGCCCTGTCCGCTCGGGCTGCGGAACGGGTCTTCAGGTTGGTAGGACATACAGACACTCTCCTCATCCAGTTGGGTCACTCGGGGCGTCTGGCACTGACGATAGTGCATCAGGGCCGTGTGCCTGCCCCGAAGCGCGCAGCGGCGGGCGCGGCGGCCCGCAGCTTGGTGATGAGGGTCTCCACTTCGGCGGCGGTGGAGTGCGGCCCGAAGCTGACGCGCACCACGCAGCGGGCGTCGGCGTCGGCGTGTCCCATGGCGAGCAGCACCTCGCTGGGGCCGACCACCCCGGCCTGGCAGGCGGAACCGGCACTCACCGCCACCCCGGCCATGTCCAGGGCGGTGAGCAGGGCCTCGGAGGGAGCACCGGGAATGATGAGGCTGACGATGTGCGGACTGCTGGGCGCGCTGGAGGCCAGCGTGGGGCGCCAGCCCTCCGCGGTGGCGGCCTGGCGCAGGCGCGCGGCCAGCTGCTGCCAGTGGGCGACGTTGACGGCTTGGTCGCGCAGGGCCTGGGCCACGGCAGCGCTCAGGGCCCGGGCGCTGGCAACATCGACGGTGCCGGAACGCAGTCCAAACTCCTGTCCGGCGCCCGGATAGACGGGCGCCAACGCGTCGCGTCGCGTCACCAGGGCCCCGCAGCCGGGGGGAGTGCCGAGTTTGTGACCGGAGAAGGTCAGTGAATCGATGCCGGTGGCTTCACAGTCGACCGGTTGACTCCCGATGGCTTGGGCGGCATCGACGTGAATCCAGTCCACCCCGGCCTGCCGCAGTGCGGCCACTGCGGCGGCCGGATCCAGGTAGGCCCCAGTCTCGTTATTGACGGTGGCGAAGCCGACGACGAGCCGAAAACGGGACGTCAGCTCCGGCAGGGATGGTGGCGGGCCGTCGTTGCCAAGGGCGCGCCAGGCAGCGGCAGCCACCGCCTGGGTCCACCCGGCCCGGGGTTGGCCGGCCCGCTCTACCTCGATGAGTCCGTGGGCCCCGGGCAGAGCCCGCACGGCCCCGCGTAGCGAGGGGTGATCGGTGGTCAGGCAGAGGGCGATGGTGGGTTGTCCGACGGCCCGCCAGTGGGCCACCCGCCCAGCCACTGCCAACAGGTTGCCTTCGGTGGCCCCCGAGACGAATAGCACGGCGCGGCGCGCGGCGCCCAACAGGCGCGCCAGCTGTGCGCGGGCGGTCTCCAGGCGTCCACGGGCAGCGCGCCCCCCGGCGTGCAGGGCCGCGGAGTTGCCCGGTTGGGCGGCCAGGTGGGCCAACTCGGTGGTATAGGCCTGGAGGGCGTCTCCCCCTGGAGGGCTAGTGGCCGCATGGTCGAGATAGATCACAGGATGATTATCTTTCGCTTTTTGACTATTACGATGACTACCACGCCCCTGGCGTTAGCAGCTGTCCCCTGCTGGAAGGATAAGCCCGTGCTGTCGAACTCTGCCTCTGGTTCCCTAGCCGCCCGCCGTCCGTGGTGGCGTCGCTGGTGGTTGGCGCTGGTCGCTGCCCTAGTTGTGCTGCTGGTGCTCGCTGGGTTTGGCGGTTATTCCGTGGCCTACGCCGGGCAGGCATTGCCGGGCACGAGTGTGGCGGGCACGAGTGTGGCGGGCATGGATCGGCAGGAGGTCTCCGCGCTGGTGAGCCAGCGGGTGGCAGACACCCGCGTGCAGTTGACCGGGGACGCCTCGGCGTCGCTCAGCCTGGCCGACCTCGGGATCACGGTGGACGTGGAGGCCACGACCGACGCGACGCTCGCCCGCTCGCAGGGCTTCTTCTCCCGGATCACGGCCATCGGGTCGTCGGCAGAAATCACGCCGGTCTTCCGCCTGGATGAGGAACAGCTCGCCAAGACCGCCCAATCGCTGGTCCCCAAGGACCAGGCGGCGGCCCAAAACGCGGCGCTGCAGATCGATGAGCAGGGGCAGGTAGTGGTGACCCCGGGTCAGTCGGGCGTGGCGTTGGATGCGCAGGCCCTGCAGGCCGCCGCGCGGACGGCGGCCAGCAGCCTGGACGATCAACAGTTGGCGGTGCAGTTCACGCCGGTGGAACCGAAGATCACGACTACCGCCGCTGAGCAGGCCGCCGAGCGCACCCGGCAGACCCTGGCGGCCGATATCGGGGTGATGGTCGACGGCGAGCTCGTCTCCGCTAGCCCGGCGGAGCGCGCCAAGTGGGTGTCGATCAAGCTCAACGAGGACGGCTCCGCCCAGTTGACGGTCGACCCCAACGCGGTAAAGAACTGGGTGATGGAGCAGGCGGCGGACCTAAACACCGAGCCGGTCCTTGGCAAGCGGACCGTCCGGAAGTCGGACGGCTCGGTCATCAAGGTAGAGGTGGAGCCGGTTGACGGGCAGAAGGTCACCAACCTGGATGAGGTGGTCACCCAGCTGGCCGACGCACTCGGTGCCGGGAAGAACTACGCGGGCGAATTCGTCACGGAGACGGTGGCCGCCGAGACTGACGACACCGTGGTCGACACCCTGCCCGCGGCGGAAACCGCCGGGCTGCCCTACACGCCAGCGGCGGGCGAGCGGTGGATCGACGTCGACCTGTCCAACCACACGGCCACGGCTTACGAAGGCTCCACCGTCGTCTACGGCCCCATCTCGATGGTGCATGGGGCCCCGGCTACCCCGACGGTCACCGGTACCTACCAGGTGCAGTCCAAGGTGGCGACTCAGACGATGCGGGGCGATAACGCCGACGGCACCAAGTACGAGACGGAAAACGTGCCGTGGATCTTGTACTTCTACTCCGGCTACGCGCTCCACGGGGCCTACTGGCGCGGCTCATTCGGCTACGCCGGGGACGCCGGCTCGCACGGCTGCGTGAACCTGCCGGTCTCTGACGCCGAGTGGTTCTACAACTGGGCTTCGGTGGGAACTACGGTGGTCTCGCACTACTGACGGGCAGCGCGAGGGGGCCGGGCGGTCGTACCGCCCGGCCCCCTCCTCGTCCGCGGTGGGGCGCTACTTGAGCTCGGCCAGCACCGCGGGCACGACCTCCCGCAAGTCCCCGATGATGGTCAGGTCGGCGATCTCCACGATGGGGGCGTCTTCGTCGTCGACCACCGCGACGATGGTGCCCGCTGACTGCATGCCACTGGTGTGGTGGATGGCCCCCGACACCCCCAATCCGATGTAGAGGCGGGGCGCCACGGACACGCCGGTCTGACCGATCTGCAGACTGCGCTCCACCCAGCCCTCATCGGCGCACACCCGGGTGGCACCCACCGCCCCGTCCAAGGCGTCGGCGAGTTGCTCGACGAGCGTGAAGTCCCCGTCAGTGCCGCGCCCACCGCACACGACGGTGCGGGCCTCCGTCAAGGCCACCCGCCCGCCGGTGCCCTGGTGGACAGAGGATTCAACCTGCACCGCCGCGGCCTCGGCGGAGAACTCCACCTCCACCTCCACCACCACTGGGTCCGTCGGCTCCGCCACCGGCTGGGCGCTGATGGACGAGGGCCGCACCGCGATGATCGGGGTGCCCTGCGCCACCCGGTAGCTGGTGGTCCAGGTACCGGAGAGCACGGACTTGGTGGCCACCAGCTCCCCGTCGACCACCTGCACGGCGGTGGCATCCACCACCGCGCCCGAGGCTTGACCGACCGCCAGGCGCGCGGCCACCTCCTTGCCCCGATAGTTGGACACGCACATGACGGCAGCCGGTTCCCCTCCCCCTTCCGAGGTGCCCACCCCGGCGTACCGGATGCAGGCGCGCACCGCGTCGGCCACCACCGCGGGCACGCGCGGCGAATAGTCGGCCAGGCGGGGCGTGTAGACCACGCTGACGCCGTAGCGGGCCAGCGCGGCCACGTCCGGAGCCGGGTTGAGGGCCACGGCCACCAGTTCACCGGTGGTCAGGGTGCGGGCCAGGGTCAACAGTTCCGCCGAGGGAGCCGTCAGCGTGTAGCCAGCGTCCTGGTCCCCGATGTGATCCACCACCACGAGCAGAGTTTCGTTTAGCATCTTCACTTCTCCTTGGCCACGAGGCCACGTTCACGCAGGAAGGCCACCAATTCGGCTGCCGCGGTGGGGCCGGACAACACCGGCCCACCGCCCCGGCTGGCGGCCTCCGTGGCGGCCACGTGAGCGGTGGCGGAGCCCAGACCCTGGGGGGCCAGGCCGAGGTCGTCTAGGTCGACGGTGTCCAGCGGCTTCTTGCGGGCGGCCTTCAGGGCCGCAAAGTTCGGGTAGCGCGGCTCGTTGACCTGGTCGGTGACCGACACGACGGCAGGCAGCGGCGCGGACAAGCGATCGGTGAAACCGTCGGCGCTGCGCACGATCGTGGCCCGCCCGGCGGCCACCTCCAGGCTGGAAGCCAACGTCAGGGACGGCCAGCCAAAGACCGCGGCCAGGGCACCGGGCAGCATCGAGGTCAAGCCATCCAAAGAGGCCATCCCCGTGAGCACCAAATCGACCTCGCCCAACGAACGGATGGCGGCCGCCAACACCTTGGCGGTGCTCACCACGTCCGAGCCCGCCAGGCGGTCGTCGCACACGTGCAGGGCCCGATCGGCACCACGCTGGAGGGCCGCCAGCAGACCATCGGCCGCGTCCTCCGGCCCCATGGTCACCGCCACCACTTCCCCACCGTGCGCCTCGGCCAGTTGCACCGCCGCCTCAACCGCGTTTTCGTCCAATTCGTTTAGAACGTCATCTTCTCCACGCACCAGCACGCCGTCGGCTAGGCGCCGTTGTGATTGCACGTCAGGGACGTGCTTCACCAGGACCACAATTTTCATAGCCTCCACCTTGCCATAACCGGGCGGGTAGACGATACGGCAACCCCCTACCACCCCAGATCGGGACGTTAGTCCCCTCACCTTGGGGCGCAAAAATCCGCAGAAAAACAAGCAAACGTGTCCTGGCCCACGGCAAGGAGGGTGTCAATGTGTGGACAATGGGGAGGTGGTACCCCATGCTTCTCCGTTCGTGCCCGCTCACCAGGTGGCGCAGGCGTTGTCCGTTGTACCTCCGCTCGGCGCCCACCTGACCAACGGCGGAGCCACGTTTGCCGTGTTCGCTTCCCACGCCACCGCCGTCGACCTCTGCCTCATTGACATCCGCGATGGGCAGCGGCAGGAACGTCGGCTGCAACTGGTGGGCCCCAGCCACGGCGTGTGGCACGGCTTCGTCCCTGACATCGGAGCCGGGCAGCTTTACGGCTACCGGGTTTACGGGCCGTGGGATCCGGAAGCGGGCCTGCTGCACAATCCGGCTAAGCTCCTGCTGGACCCGTACGCGACCGGGGTGCAGGAAGTACCGGTCCCCTGCCCCGAGCTCTACCCGCACGAAGCGGGAGAGGACCTCTACCGCGTCAGCTTCGAACCCGACCTGCGCGACTCCCTCCCCGTTGCGCCCTTGGGGGTAGTAACGCGCCGCAGCGGTGGTTTCCACCCCGGCCCGAAGACCCCGTGGCGCGACACGGTCATCTACGAGGCGCACGTGCGGGGCCTGACCAAAGAACTGGTGGAGGTGCCCCCGGAGCTGCGGGGCACGTACGCCGGCCTGGCGCACCCGGCCACCATCGCCCACCTGCACCGCCTGGGGGTGACGGCGGTGGAACTGCTGCCCATTCACGCCGCAATGTCGGAGGCGTTTTTGGTGGAAAAGGGCCTGGACAACTACTGGGGGTATTCGACCCTGAACTTCTTCTCCCCCGAGCCGCGTTACGCCACCAAGGCAGCGCAGGCCGCGGGCGGCCAGGCAGTGTTGGACGAGGTCAAGGGAATGGTTTCGATCCTGCACGACGCCGGGATCGAGGTGCTGCTGGACGTGGTGTACAACCACACCTGCGAGGGGGGCCTGGATGGGCTGGCGGTGTCCTGGCGGGGCTTTGACAATGTCTTTTACTACGCGCACGACGGCTCCCGGCCCGCCCGTTTAGCTGACTTCACGGGGACCGGTAACTCGCTGGACTTCCGCCGCCCGCCCGTTGTCCGCCTCGCCTTGGACTCGTTGCGCTACTGGGTGCAGGAGGTCGGCATTGACGGCTTTCGCTATGACCTGGCCACCACGCTGGGCCGTAACTTGGGCGAGTTTTCCTCCTTCCACCCGTTCCTGGTGGCTCTCGGGACCGACCCGGTGCTCAGCCAGGTCAAACACATTGCCGAACCGTGGGATGTGGGGCCGGGTGGCTGGCGCACCGGGGAGTTCCCGGAGCCGTTCGCGGACTGGAACGACCGCTACCGCGACACGGTGCGCCAGTTTTGGTTGGCCGACGCCCGTTCCTTGGCACTCGGCGGGCCCGGCTCCGGGTTGGCGGACCTCGCCACCCGCATCGCCGGCAGCGCCGACCTGTTCAGCCGCGGGGAGCTGCCGGGCGGGCGCGGGCCGCTGGCGTCGATTAACTTTGTCACCGCCCACGACGGTTTCACGCTGCGCGACCTGGTGACTTACGACCACAAACGTAACGACGCGAACTTGGAGCAGAATCGCGACGGGACCGACAACAATCGCTCGTGGAGTCACGGGGTGGCGGGCGACGGCGATGAGGCGGCGCCGCTCCGGTCGATCCGTTCCCGGTCCATGCGCAACCTGCTGGGCACCCTGCTGGTCTCGGTGGGCGTACCGATGCTGACGGCGGGCGACGAAATGGCCCGTACCCAGCAGGGCAACAATAATGCCTACTGCCAGGACAACGAGATCTCCTGGCTCGACTGGCAATGGGAGGCCTGGCAGGAACAACTGGTGGATACCACGGCGTTCCTGTTGCGGCTGCGGCGCGAGCACCCGGTGCTGCGCCCGACCCAGTTCCCCATCCCGGTGCCGCGCATGCGCGAGGGCCGGGCCGACGCCATCGCGGACACCTCGTGGTACGGCCCCGACGGGCGCCCGCTGGCGGACGGCGCCTGGCACGACGGACACGCCCGCGTCATGTCTATGCTGCGCTCGGGCTGGAACGTGGGCGATCGCGATCTACTAGTGCTCATTAACGGCTCTTTGGATCCGGTCACCGTCGTGCTGCCCCACGGCCGCGGCCTGCCCTACGAGTTGCAGTGGGATTCCACCTGGGACAGCCCGACCAAGCCCAGCAACGGTAACGGCGGGCAGCTGGAATACGATCCGATGCTGCAACAATTCCGGGTGGTCCTCGACAGCCTGTCGATGCAGATCTACTTCACCGCCCCGGCGCAGTGACCGCTGCCGCCCCGCCCATCCATGCCTTTTAGGATTTAGAGATGACTACTGAGCAAACCGCGGCCGACCGCCTGGCCCACTCCACCGATGCTGCCTCCCTGGCCCGCACCCGCGAGCGCAGCGCCCAGATCGAGGCGGAGATCGCCACCGACCCGAGCCGCTTTCGGGTGCTGACGGGCGACCGCCCGACCGGTCACCTGCACCTGGGCCACTACTTCGGCACGATCCGCAACCGGGTGCGTCTGCAGGAGGCGGGGGTCGAGACGTGGGTGTTGGTGGCGGACTATCAGGTCATCACGGACCGGGACAGCGTCGGCGAACTGCGCGAGCGGGTGCTGTCGCTGGTGTGCGACTACTTGGCGGTGGGCATCGACCCGGCCCGCTCCACTATCTTTGCGCACTCGCAGGTCCCGGCGCTCAACCAGCTGATGCTGCCGTTCCTGTCGCTGGTGACGGAGGCGGAGCTGCACCGAAACCCGACTGTCAAGGCGGAGCAGGAGGCTACCGGGGGCCGGGCCCTGTCCGGGCTGATGTTGACCTACCCGGTGCATCAGGCCGCCGATATTTTGTTCTGCGGTGCCAACCTGGTGCCCGTGGGCAAGGACCAGTTGCCGCACCTGGAGCAGGCGCGGGTGATCGCCCAGCGGTTCGACAAGCGGTACGGGCGGGTGCGGCCGAGCGAACCGGTGTTCCGCCGCCCGGAGGCGCTGCTGTCCGAGGCCGAGCTCCTGCTCGGCACCGACGGGCAGAAGATGAGCAAGTCCAAGGGCAATACGATCGAGTTGCGGATGAGCGCCGATCAGACGGCCGCCAAACTGAAGAAGGCCGTGACCGACATGGATCGGGTCATCACCTATGACCCGGCCGCTCGCCCGGAGGTCTCCAACCTGTTGCTGTTGGCGGCGATGTGCACGGGTGAGGACCCGGCGGCCATCGCGGAGCGGATCGGCGACGGCGGCGGCGGGGCCCTGAAGAAGGTCGTCACCGAGGCCGTCAACGAGTACTTCGCGCCGATCCGGGCGCGGCGGGCCGAACTGGCAGCCAATGAGGACTACCTGCTGCAGGTGCTGCGGGACGGCTGCGCGCGCGCCAGCGAGGTGGCCGACGCCAAGCTGGCTGACGTGCAAGCGGCCATGCAGATGACGTACTGAGCAGTCCGGCGCCACCGCCCTAACTGGCTCTCCACGCGCCACAAGTGGTGTATATGGCGCTTGTGCGCCCCTGGGAGCCAGTTAGGGCGGTGGGGTTGGTGCGCCCTGTCCCTCACCCGGGGGCACCGCGCCCCATACTGCACAGTTGCAGATCTAGCCCCACCAGCATTTGCTGAAATGTTGCATCAACACTTCTTTCATACCTAAATCCGCCGTTGAGCTCCAGGGATATAAATCCGTGCAGTGCACTTCGCACAATCCGGATCGCATCAATCTCGCTATCACCACACAAGTCATATCCGCGGATGACCGCCCGAACCACTTCCAGCAGAGGCGTGGCGGCGTGTTGCCCGCGGGCGTCAGTGGGATGAGGGGCAATCTGTAAAGCCGCGTAGCGTCCCGGGTATTTATGCGCCCATCGGCGCAGACCATGGGCCAGTACCGTCAATGCCTCCATTCCCGCCAATCCGACACAGCTGGCTGCCAGTTCTGTCGCTGCCTGCTGGTAGGCAAGTTGGGAGATCCCCCGCACCAGGTCAGCCTGATCGCGAACGTGCCGATATATCCCGGGTGCAACGATGCCTAGGTTCCGGGCGACCCTGGTAATGGTGAGGTGTTCGAGGCCAATCTCGTCCGCCAACTGGGCCGCCCGGCTCACGACTTGACTTCGGTTTAACCTATCCCCCACGTTACCCTGCCTCCCGCAAAAAGTTGATAATCATTCTGCCCACCAGGTCAGGCTGCTCCCCCATCGGGTAGTGCCCAGCGTCAGGAACAACCGCACAATCTCCGTCCAGTACGCCCGCCACCCATTGAGCCTCGGCAATCGGGTTTGGGAAGTCCGGATCTCTATCTCCCATTATCACCAGCGTAGGGGCTGATACTTGAGCGAGAGAGCTGGCAGCTGGCTGGTGCGAGGTAGCTGCGGTTCGCTGAAATGCCCGCCACCGCCCAGGCCTCCGCAACAATGCCAGCGATTGTTCCACATGGGTGTAATGATCGTCTGGCAATACTGAGCCAAATAGAGAACGGTAGTAGTGTCGCCATATTGTTGGCCCCCAGGGGCGAAGCAAAGCAGCCCGCATTGCGAACCTACCTAAAGCCCCAACCCGGTTCCGCACGAACGGCCCAAGGAGAAGCAGTGCATCCACAGCTTGTGGCTGCTGCGCTGCAACAATGACTGCCGCTGCAGCTCCCATAGAGTTGCCTACCAATACTGCAGAGGTGTGCCCAAGGTAACCAATCACGGCCAGGATATCGGCGGCAGCAGCGGGATCGTCGTAGGACGGAAACTCTGCGTCACTGTCTCCGTGCCCCCGAAGGTCAAACGCCGCAGCACGCCATCCTTGCGCCGCCAACATCGGCATCAGATGACGGAATGACTTCCGCGACTCTCCCATTCCTGGCACGCATACCACTAGCTGACCTGCTGGTGGGCCCATTACAGATATAGCAAGCTCTCCTCCTGCTACCTGTAGCTTCAGCTCTTCCATGTTATGGATCGTAACATATTGTTACGATCCATAACATGATTGCCGGTGACCACCTGGCGCCAGTCACCCCACCGCCCTAACTGGCTCTCCACGCGCCACAAGTGGTGTATAGGTGGTGTCAAGTGGTGAGTGCAACAGCTAGTTTTTCGGTGGGGTTGAGCCAGTTGAGGGTTTGGCGGGGGCGGATGTTGAGGAGGTATTCCATTTGGGCGATCTCTTCGT